>NZ_JAEDOS010000002.1:0-1039404 GCF_017872495.1 Ruegeria sp. HKCCE4148 | reverse complement strand
TGGCGCTCGTCTGCTGGTGATTGGGAGTAAACTGTAATTGGGCACCGCAGATAAGCCTGAGAGCCTGTATGTTCGGGTTCCTCAGTGGCATGCAAACCTGTTGGCAAACTTCCAAGCTTTTCTTTTATGAAATCAATGTCAGAAACGCAGCGTTATGAGCGTACCCACATCCGGTCTCGGAAATTGCAACGTCTTGTTACGAAGGTCCGCTTTGGGCTGCGACCCGCCAACGATGCAAACCGCAGAGAACGGCAATATTTTGCCCAAACTAGCCGTTTTCTGCATTGCGATGAACGTCCGCTTTCGAGACGCGGTTTTGTCTTCGAACTGCGCCGATTAAAGCGGGCGCGATGCAAGCAGCAGATAGTAGTGCAATGACAGAAAAGCCAAACTGTTCGTAAACGATATTGAACACCGAAGTGCCAGCAAACATCGCCGCATAGGTAAGCAGCGTTTCAGCATTAAATTTGCGCCTCCGCGTCTACTGCGCGGAATGATTAGTAGCGGGCACCTAGTCAGATCCAAAAGGAGATGACACATGTCAGATTATCACATGAAGAAGTTAAAAGAGTTGGGGAAGTGATACGCGCGAGCGACTACGGTTGCCCACAACGAAGCTCGGGCTCGAGGTTGAACAGGAGATTTCCCTATTCTCAGAACCATTCGCCTGGCCTGATTTAGGCGGAATGACGGCAAATACCGCTGAGTATGTGGAAATGCTGTTGAACGCTTATAAGGAACACGGTGTGATAAAGCGCTGAAGCCGACGACGTAACGTCAGTTGGGTGACTGGGAGTGAGATCTCGGTCACCTCGTTTTGCGAAGTTATTGGACAGACGAGCTTTATTGATCGACAATCGTGTCATGGAGCTGTCAGCGACCACACCTGTCCACCTGATCCATGTGGATCCAGACGTCAACATGGCACGGTTCTATGGAATAGAGTTGCAGCCGACACTGTTCGGGGAAGTTTCCGTGTTTCGTACCTGGGGACGTATTGGCACAAACGGACAAGCTATGAGGGTGACATATGACAACGAAGCCCAGGCTGCTGATGCCCTCCACAAACTCGAAAAGCAAAAGCGCCGTCGAGGGTATGTCCCGGTCGGTGATTGACTTCAGGTTGCAATCTGTTTTCGTAGCAAATCCCGAGCCTGTCGTCTCGTGACCGGGCTCTAGGTTCCAGCCGGCAGACCGGCTTTCACCCAGAACACCCCTGCATGATCTCCCTGACGCAATAGCCCCTGAACCGTCTCTTGCGAGCCGGGGCAGGGGCTTTGGGTCATGGTCGCTCCATGCCTTGGTGAACTGCTCATTCGGGTTTCGATCCCTTTTGCGCTCCTGCAGGATCGAAGATCCTTTGGCCTTCATTTGTTGGTCAGGCGGGATTTGGACAAGCCAAACGCCCCCCGACGTCAGGGGGAAAGCTATCAACGCGCGGAGGCCGTTGTCGGTGCGCTGCATCAGGTGGCGTCGAGCAGGATCGCTGAGGTCGTGCAGGAGATTTTTCATGCGCGTGAGCATATTGCTTATAGTCGTGAGGATGACGGACATAGCTTGTAGAAACATCCAGACGCGTAGCCGGTCGCTTATCAAGTTGTTTTGAAACCCAACAACCCGCTACTACGCTCACAAAAATGTTCTGAATGCATAGGTTCATGGCAGCCTATTCACCGGTTAGGTGGTGATTGGTAAACTCTTCGCCATATCGAGACAGTTCTTAGAAATCGTCATATCAAGAATTATTGTTCTTTTTGCGAGCGCCACTTGAAACCCGATCTCAGCAAAAACGCTCTTGAGGCGACTGACTTTTTGAAAGCCATGGCGCATGACGGCCGTTTGCAGATCTTGTGTCTGCTTCTCGGCGGTGAGAAATCTGTCGGCGAAATTGAAACCACCCTCTCTGACCTGCTCCCCTGAAAAGTCCTCGATTTAAGGTTAGCCTGTTCTCCAACTGAGGAGACAGACGATGAAGAGAAGCCGTTTTAGCGAAGAGCAGATCATTGGCATCCTGAAGGAGCACCATCTCACCAGGCAGACCCATGCAAAACGGTCTGGTCGAGAGCTTCAACGGCCGGATGCGCGAGGAATGCCTCAACGAACACCTGTTCCCGTCATTGCGCCATGCCTGCCGCACAATTGCGGCATGGCGCGCCGACTACAATCACCACCGCCCACACTCGAGCCTCGACGGGCTCACACCGTGGGAGTATCACCAACGGTCAAGAGAGGACCAAACACTGAACAGAGCTAGCTAAGAAACGCGGACTCCAAGGGGAGCAGGTCAGTCTCTCTCCCCTCATCACCAAGATTTCGTACGCATAAAGCGGAGAGAGTTTGTCTGGAAGGGCTTGATAGACACTTCCAAGCGTCGCGTTCTCAGACAGAGATGGAAACAGGCATATCATTCAATTCTCTTTCAGTCTTTTTTTGGATGACTTCGTCTCACGTGAGGAACCAACGGTGTTTACGCAACCTTAAAGCAATTCCAGGTTCCGCACAGAGATTCTGTTGGAAACCCGCGAACGGCCGATTTTCCTGACGGCTTCCGTGTTGCGAACAAAGCCGTACTTCGCTGCATCGCTGTGATGATGTATCGAAGTCGAACCGTCCGCTTTCAAAAGATGACAATGCTTGAACGTTGTCTTAACCTCGCTTTATGAAAGCGCGCCTTGCTGTGATCTTGATGGCCGACCTGGTCGGCTACACGTCCGCAATGGAGGCGGATCAGTCGCTCACAATCGAGCTGGTCCGAGACCTCCGTGATAAATTGCTGGAACCAGAGGCCATCCGAAGAAGCGGCGAAATACTGAAGCGTATGGGTGATGGATGGATAATCGCCTTTCCTTCAGTATCAGCGGCAATCGAAACCGCTCAGTTTGTGCAGTTGGCCTTGGTCGACCATGAGAAAATCAGGCTTAGGATGGCTGCGCATCTCGGGGAAATCGTTCAAGACGAGGCCGACATATATGGTGCCGGTATAAACATCACCGCACGCCTGCAAACCGAGGCTCCACCCGGTGGTGTAATGATCTCCGAAGACCTTAAGCGGCAGTTGGACGAAAAGCTTTCAGCGGGCTTCAGCGATGCGGGTAGATTCGATTTAAAGAACCTTGCCAATCCTGTGAATGGGTTTCAATGGCGGCCCGCCACACAGCGTGAAATTGAACTCACCGAATTGCCTTCCATTGCAGTCGAGCCGGTGAAAAGTGCTCCCGAAACGAGAGAGACGCTTGAGGTTTGCGCTGACCTGCAGGAGCAGCTGGTTCACAGTCTTTCGCGCCGCACTGGAGTGCGTGTAATTGCAACAGATTCAACATCCGAGACCAAAGCGACTTACAGCCTGAGGTGCAGGTTGCGCTGCCGGAAGAGCGAAGCAAGGATATCGTCCAGCCTTACCCGGTTGGGAGATGGACAGGTAACCTGGTCGCGCTTCTTAAACGGAGATTCTGAGGATTTGTTTGAATTAAGCGACCGGGCTGCAGAACAGCTGTCGGACGATTTACGTCTGCAGATCAATGCGTTTGATGGTGACCGACTTAATGACATCCCAGACGATCAATTGAGCCCTAGTGAGTTGAGATCCCGAGCGGCTATGCTGTTTTACCGTGCCACCGTCGAGGACTATGATCATGCGGGTAAACTACTGGAGCGAGCGCTTGGACTTGATCCCGAGAATGGGTCTGGGCTTGCAATGTGGTGTGAAGCCAAACTCTACCCCCTAGAAGCATGCTATCGCGAGGCTGATCCTGATTTGCGTGTGCGGATCATAGAGTCTTCGAACAAGGCCGTTCAAGCTGCGCCCCGCTCTGACTACTGTTGGTATACGCGGGCACAGGTACGCGCGCGCATCGCGGGTGATCTGAATGGCGCCCGAAAGGACATTGATAGGATTTTCCGACTCAATCCCAGCTACGTTTTGGGTATGGAGGCGAGTGGTTACACAGAAATCATTGCCGGCAACTGGGAAGCTGCTCGGAAAAGTTTAGCGAAGGCCGTGGGTCGTTCCGGCGAAGATCCTTTTCTTCCGTACCGGCTTTACCCCCTTTCGATTGCCCACATGATGGCAGGTGATAAGCAACGTGCTATCGAAGCTATTTCAGACGCGACTGAAATGCGTCCCTACTGCAGACACTTCTGGTTAGTGAAGTCGTGGATACTCAGGAAGTCGGGAATGCCCTCGAAAGCTGAAACTGCTGCAGAACGTGCCGAAGCACTGTCAGAAAAGGCGGATATCCTCGCACAAAATCTTCATCTGCCTGACCACATCCGAGAGGTGATAGGGTTGCCAAGCAAACCAATCCAAGCATAGAGGCCTAAATGGGCTACGAGTGCTTAGGCTTGGAACCGACCTGCAGCTAACCACCTGCTTCACACACCGTGAGCTGCGATCAGTTGGAAATGTAAAACCTGTTTTTTCCTCAGGTTCTACTTTCCATAAACTGGCCCGAGACTAGGCTAGCTCACGAGCTATATGACGTGCCTGGGCCTGAGCTGAGGCGACCGAAGCTTCGTGACGCTCGTCAGCGAATTCCTGGTACTCGGCCGCAGCTTCGAACATGCGTTCTGCTCCCAGGTACGGGCGCAAAGTGCTGATGTGCGCAGAAAGGTGACCCGAGCCATAGCGAATTCCACCGGCCTCAAAACCGAATTCGCCAGCCGATGTGAGTAGCACCAGGGTTTTGCCTGACATGATCGGTTCCAGAGGGAAGTCGCCACGCGCCAAATCAAACGTAAATGTCTTATTGATCCGGATAATCTGATCAAACCAAGCCTTCAGGGCTGCGGGCATTCCGTAGTTGTACATGGGTGTCGAAATCAGCAGGATGTCGGAGCGGTCGAGCTCGTCAATTAGCGTATCAGACAAGCTAATCAAAGCGTTCTGTTCAGGAGTGCGTTCCTCTTCCGCAGTGAAAACGGACGCAATCCAATCGTTGGAAATGAAATCCGGCGGGGTCAATCCGACGTCACGCACTACAATTTCGACGTCCGGATCAACGGTTTTCCATTCTTCCACGAAACTGTCCGCCAAAGCGCGGGAAATGGAATTATAGGCCGCAACAGGGTTGTCGGTGCGCCGCACGCTAGCGTCAATTCTCAGGATCGTGGTCATCTCGTCACCTAGTCAGTTTGCAATGAACCATTCAAAGGTGAAGCCAGAGGCGCACTGTTACAAATGAAGAGAATTCTGAATAGAGTGAACTGACCTCAGCCATCTCTACTCGCTAAAAATTTCCTTTTCCTTATGAGACGCCGTCGCAAGTACATCCGCGTCCATGTTGGGAAGGAATAAAGCTCTACATGCCCAGGAACTCCTGTGTAGGGGTTCAGAAACGCATGCTTCTCCGCAATTTAGAAAGGACAAAATTCTAAGCGACGGATTAGATCGTCGCGAACACGCTATTCTTCAAAAAACCTTTGACCTACAGCGCTGTCGCGAAACTCATCCGCTTGGTCCAATAGCCATTCCCGGAACACACGAACGCGTGCACGATTGGCGTAAGTTTCCGGGCAAACGAGAAAATAGCTCTTGTTCTTCAATGCAGTGTCAAAGGGAGCGACCAGCATATTGCGTTCCAGAAAACGCGCGGCGGCCAATAGGCTGACCAGGGCCACACCATGACCATCGCTTGCCGTAAGCAAGCAGATTTGTTCCTCGGAATAGGTAACATAGGGCTCGACATCACCAGTCGGCAAGCCAGCCGCGTCCATCCAACGCTCCCAACTCGGATCGGCATCGGAAAACCCACTCCATTGGTATTCGATCAGACGAGACTTCAGAAGATCTTCTGGGGAGCGGAGTGACTTCGCCTTTTCCTCACTGCAGACAGGGGCTACCCAATCATTCAAGACCCACGCCACATTGCTGTCAGGATAATCGCCAAAGCCGTACCGAATGGCCACGTCCACATCGGTGGATTTGAATTCCACCAGTTGATCGCTTGACAGAACCCTTACCGAAATCTCCGGGTGTTTCTCATAAAAGCCTCGCAGCCGCGGGCTAAGCCAGTTGGCGGCAAAGGACCCGGTTGTTGAGATGGTCAATGTGCCCGCAAGGTGGTCTTCCTCCAGCGCGCGAGAGGCGACTTCGATGTTCTTGAAGGCTTCAATAATGTGGGGCGCGTAGTTGGCCCCATCCTGGGTCAGTTTCAGGCCGCGAGTCAGCCGGTGGAACAGGGGCACCCCAAGTTGCTCCTCCAGCGATTTGATCTGATGGGAAATGGCAGTCGGCGTGACGCATAATTCATCGGCGGCATCCTTAAAACTCAGATGCCGGCAGGCCGCTTCGAAGGCCTGAATGCTTTTCAACGACGGTATCTTCGCCATGACGCGCGGCTTTGCTCTCCTGATGCGAGGCTATTTCGTCGCTCTACTCTAGCCCGATTACCAGTTGACATGAGGGCGAAATTCTCACCGGTAAGGTGAAAAAAACTAATTTGAGAAGATAGAGAACCAAGGTAGAGCTTTGGGTTCTTCATGTCTGTAATCTCCTACGTGCGGACTGCTTCTGCTTTGCGGACGATGCTGCCTTTGACTTTTCGTTTTGAGAATGCTCATTTTGCATACAAGTTGGAGGAAAGACTATGGGCAAAGGTTATCTGGTGGTATGCTATAGGACACCGCCAACCGAAGAAAACTTGGCCGCCTATGCATCTAATGCAAAACAAACAATAGAAGCGTTGGGTGGGCGTTTCATCGCAAGAGGTATGCCGGTTAAGACCTTTGAGGCGGGTCAGAACGAACGTTCGATCATCATTGAGTTCGACTCCACAGACGCTGCAATTCGTGCCTACGAAGACCCAACATATCAAGCGATATTACCGCGCCTGGGTGTCATGCGGGATATGCGCGTGATAGAGGGCATTTAAGCCACTTGAGTCGCCTGATACCCGCGTCGGCTGGGCTTGTGTCAGCCGGCTCCGGTCTCAAAGCGTTTGGTCGCCACGGTTTACTTCTTGAAAGTCTGCTTCGCGGACTTTGCCGCCAGTCGCGTGAGTACACAAACTGACGGACGGCCCTTATGGTCAGTTCGGCGGCTCGTAGGGTTCTAGGACCCCAAACGGCACCGGCGGTTCCTCAATAAGGGTCTTCTCGAACTCCACGATCTTCTCGAAGATTACGGGTAGAATCCATGTGGCTTCGGACTGTATCTCGTATTCCTCTTTCGGGTCAGTGATGAGGTTGAAGACTCGAGGCACATTGAGTGGACGCGGCTCGCTGTTCATGTTCTCCAACTCAATCAGATGAAGCTTCCAGTTTCGCCACTTGTAGCCGTACACGTCGTCGTTGTTGTAGATTATGAAGCCTTCCCGGTTCGAGGTGTCCTGCTCCCCCAGAAAGAAATCAAGCTGGTCTACACCGTCGATGATCCGATCATCCGGAACATCGTAGCCCGCGACGCGGCCCAGTGTTGGCAGCATGTCCACCAGATGCACAATTTCATTGCTTGTAGTACCTGCTTCGATGCGACCCGGCCACCGCATGAGGAATGGAACGCGCAGCGACCCTTCCCATGCGGTGAAATAGTTGCCGCGCCATGGTCCAGCCGTACCATGCCAAGGTTGGAAGTACTCAGGCCCGTTGTCGCTCAGCCAGATGACGATGGTATTGTCTTCAACGCCAAGGTCGCTGATTGCATCGAGGACTTGCCCTGTGCGGAAGTCAATCTCGGCCAGCACATCTGCATAATGGCCGTTGCCTGTGATCCCGTCGAAGTCAGGGTTCGGCAATGTAGGCAGGTGCGGTTGTGTAAAGGGTACGAACGCGAAGAACGGTACATCCGCGGAAACAGACCGCTCCATGAAATCGATGGCTCGTTCCGTCAACTCACTGTCGATTTCACGTCTTGTTTCAATTGTGTAGGCTTTGACATCGCGAGGGATTTCACCTCGCTTGGCCTCTTGGATCATCGGCTGCTCGCTGACGGCGGCATCAAACTGGAACTGCGACGAATACTCAGATTCATCCGTTGTGTTTGCAACGCCATACCATTCGTCGAACCCCTGATCGGTCGGGAAACGACCGGGCAAATCACCGAGGTGCCATTTGCCGAACATGCCCGTGGCGTAGCCAGCATCCGAGAACAACTCGGCCATGGTCACTTCCCATCCGACCATGCCGTAGGGCACGCCCCAAACCACTCTCGTGGTCGCAGAGCGGATCGGACGGCGACCTGTCATCAAGGCCGAGCGACTGGGTGTGCATTGCGGCTCGACATTGAAGTTCAGCAGTCGCATCCCCTCTGCGGCCAGCGCATCAAGCCGAGGGGTCGCGGCCCCCCTTAGCTCTCCGCCGCCGTAGACGCCCAACTCGCCCCAGCCGAGGTTGTCGACCATCATCAATACGACATTGGGTTGCTCAGTGGTCTGGGCCACAGATGAGCCGCCCCAAAGGACACAAGCTGCCACCGACATAAGGATTGGTTTGAGTGGACTTCTCATTTGGGTGCTCCCGTCTTGGTCCGAGTATTCGTGAAACGACCTTTCCCATAGGTCATCGACTCACGCATGTGTCATTAGGACTATCGTCCTAATCTTGGCGAGCAGTGTGATCTGTGTCAATGTTGCGTTACGACCACTGTCAGAATTGAAACAGGCCCATGGTGATGTTCCTCACCTGCAAAACGCAAAGTGAACTGGATCGATGGACAAGAAGATTGAAAGCTACATTCCCGAAAGGGTAACGCACCTGCTACAGGATTTGGTCGTGCAGCGCCCGGTTGCAAAGGAACCCCGCGGGCTTTCCAGTGGTGACAGCACCAAGCGGCGGATACTTGATGCGGCCTTTGCGCTTTTCATCGGCACCCGAGCAGAAGACTACACGATGCGGAATCTGGCGAACGCCTTGGATATGCGCGTCGGCAACCTGACGTATCACTATAAGACCAAGTCAGAACTCCTCGACAGCCTCGTTCGCGATCAGCTTGCGAACTATGCTGACGACATCCTGACGTGTCTGCAGATGAGCGAAACAACACCGCAAGCTGCGCTCGAACGGGTGGTAACGCTCCTTGTTCAGGACTTGCGCCAACCAGAGATTGCATTCTTCCCGCAACTCTGGGCGCGTTCATTGCATGACGATGCTGCGGCCGAGCTGATGGACAAAATCCACGAGCTGGAGCGACAGGTGATTGCAGGGCTGATAGGAGCCACCCGTCCCGACTGGCCACAAGACGACTGCGATGCACTTGCACTTCACGTTACTGCGGCTATTGAGGGGCTTACCTTGTTCATTGGGCGAAACAAGAAATCACATGGCATCTATGCAGCGCCCGAACAGGAAATTGCCCGCGTACTGAGAGTTGTATTGGAAACTGCGCGCCATCCGAGCAAGTGCTAAATTTGAGAGCTAAATTGAGCGCCCCGTTTGGGCTCAAAGCAGTCTTTCGCCGCGTAATGCATGAATGACCGCTGTGCGGACAAACCGGTCGCTCATTCGGAGGTGAATGAGCCGAAATGTGTTTGCAACTTCCTTACTCCAAATTGCATCGATCCAGAATTTCTCTCGCTCTGAGAAAATCCGGCAAATCTCTTCCCTCCGTGAACTTTGTCAGGATTGGCTCCAGATGGTCGCGCGCTGCTTGCAGATCCCCGGACTGCAGGCGCAACTTCGTGAGATCCACCGCCGCCCGCAGCTCGAAAAGCCGCGCTTGCCGCGCTTGGGCTGCTGCCTTGGCTCTCTCGAAGCACTCCTTCGCGGCGTGATGCTCCGACGCGTCTTTGCAAAGAAGAATGTTTCCGCGGATCCGGTTAAATTCCGCATCCCACCAATGACCACCCGTATTTCCACCCATCTCGGACGCAGTCTCAACGATCTGCAGCGCAGCCTCTGCATTGCCCTTTTGGGCGAGCGCCAACGCAAAGGCGGCGTCCAACGGAAAACACCAAGCTCCCCAGAAACCCTGCCATCCGGAAATCGACCTTTCCATACGAGCCAGGCCCTCGGTTTCTGAGCCAGTTTCGGTTTCCACCCAGCCGACAAAACCACTTGCCAGATCGCGTGCCTCCGGCGGTAAACGTCCGGCATCCGTCAACGCGATAAGGCGACCAGCTTGTGAATTGATCGCATCATACTCCGATCTGAGCATCATGACGATCAACGAACAGAAGAGCGTTTCGAGAAGGGAATAGCCGTGGTTCAGGCGAATTGCCTGCCCGATCGCTTTATCCGCAATCTCCTTGGCGCGATCCGGATACCCTAAAACACACAAGTTCACTGCCTTCAGACTGCGGGCACAAAGCCCCGGATCGTGACCACCGTAGTGAAATGTCATCCAATGATGTTTTTCCTCTTCATAAGCCTCAATGCCTTTTTCCGTGGACGTCAGCGCACCGGCAAAATCGCCCAGCAAGGACAGAGCAGCCCACTCGCAGTGGTGACCTTCCAATTCGAGCGCTTCGTCTCCGATTTCCTTTGCCAGTGGAATAAGTCGATTTGCGAGGTCGTGCATCTTTGGCACTGCGCCGAGCATGAAATAGTAGAACCAAAGACCCCAGAGTGCTTTGAACCGTTGCTCCGGCGCCCCGTGATCATCGCCAAGCTGCAGGGCGGTAAAGTAAGTTTCATACACTTCATCACTGGCGGGGCCGAGCACCTGTACCTGGCACGGTCCAATTGAAAGCAGGACGTCGATTTCCTTTGCGTGACGCGCTTCACTCGCCGAAATCTCCCGCAAGTGTTCCAAAGCACGCGAATAGTTCTCAAGTGCTTCGGCAAATCCAGCAGTTTCATTGGATCGATCACCCGCCGCGATCCAAAAATCGATCGCCTCCGGGCGCAGACCAGCCTCCGTCAAATGATAGGCGATCATCGCAGGATCACTGTTTTCGGCATGTTCCATGAGATGGCGTCCGATACGCTCGTGCAACTCGGACCGTCGCGACTTGAGAAGCGACCCATAGGCGGCTTCCTGGATCAAAGCGTGCCGAAATTCGTAGACGGCTTCTGGCCCCGAACCGCGCCGTGACAGAAGCCCTTCCAGTTCAAGTGTTCTTAGCGACGAAAAAAGTGTTTCTTGATCGGCTTGAGAAGCAACCAGAATAAGATCGGCTGTGAAACGACGACCAATGACTGCGCCAAGCTGTGCAACGTCTTTGACAGGCGACAATCTGTCCAGCCGCGCCATCAGTGTCTCTTGCAACGTCATGGGAATTGCTTGCTGAGGGATGGCACCCGCGACCACAAGGCGGTTCCCATCCTCTCGCAGATAGTCCGAATGAAGTATCGAGCGCGTCAATTCCTCAATAAATAAAGGCACACCGTCCGTACGTTGCGCGATCTGGTCTTGCTCGCCGGCGGGCAACGAACGACCTTGCGTAACCGCTTGAATAAGAGCTCGCACCGCCTTCCGGTCCAGTCGCTTTAGCATCATGAATGAAACATGCGGGTCGTTGGTCCAAGCCACTTCGACACCTGGACGTGCTGTGACGACCAGTAAAATCGGCAGTCTGGACGCGGCGTCGACAACTCGATTGACGAATTCCAGTGTTGAATCATCGCTCCAATGCAGATCTTCGAACACGATGAGCATGGGCCCCTTCGCGCTGCGCAACTCAACCATTTCCATTAGCTCAACCAGAACACGTTCCCGGCGCAATTCCGGATCAGGTTCGATGTCCGACATCGTACGAGCGTTTTTCAGACGGAGGAGAGACGCGATTATCTCGTTTGGATTTTCACTAAGCGCGGACCTGAACTTGGACAAGCGTCTTTCAGGGTTGTCGTCGTGGGCAAACCCTGCCACGTGCTCAAAATACCCGATAACTGGCGCAAAAGCTGTTCCCCTGTGAAAATTCGAACACTGGAATTGCAGTCGGGTGATGTCGTCATTTACAATTCGCGTCGCAGGCTTTTGAGAAGCCTTGATTTGCCAATTCCAGCTTCTCCCGAAATGAAAACAACGGAACCGGTTCCCTGCTCCACCGAAGCCCATCGGCGCCGAAGCAGGTCGGCTTCCTCTGATCTGCCCACCAAGTCCGTAATGTCGGCGCCGCGCAGCACATCGAACCGGTTGGTGCCTGTCTTCTCGTGTAAAACGCGCCATGCGGGCAGAGGATCGGAAAAACCGGAGATTTGTTGCGCGCCCAACGCTTCGTAATCGAAGACATCTCCGACCAACGCGTGAGTTTCTGCCGAGATGACGATTGAACCGGGGTCGGCCAGGGTTTGGAGGCGGGCCGCCAAATTGGGTGTCTCACCGACGACCGAGTCAAAATCAGTCACTGACGCACCCGTCATATCACCGATCACGACCGTGCCTGTTGCAATCCCAATTCTGACTTCCATACTGTCCGGGGCGCCAGGTCCGACGGGTGAGACTTGGCTTACACTCGAGACGACATGTCGCGCCGCCCGAACAGCGTTTTCACTGTCATTTTCTTTCGCGTCCGGAAACCCGAAGTAGGCGAGGACCCCGTCGCCCAGCAACTTGGCCACATGGCCACCATGATCGACTATCGTTTGGGAAACTGCGTGATGATACTGCTGCATGAGGCGACGGAGATCTTCCGGGTCGAGTTGGGCAGACAGTTTGGTCGACCCCACTAAATCGCAGAACATAACGGTCAATTGCCGCCGTTCGGCCAGCACGTCTTCCTGCTCAGTTCTTGGCTGTTTTTTTTCAGAGGTTTCGTTCGTTTCCAAGAAATTGAGCGCGGCACTCAATTTTCGCCGGTGACCAAGGGAAAGGCCCAACGAGATCAGATCATCATCAGTCAGATGGTGCAGTGTCTCGAAATCCACATCGTTATCGTTGAAAACACTCAGATGCTGCCCAAGGGCCAAGCTCTCGAGAAACTCAGTCAGATCTACCATCGGCGCCCCTCTCAAACCTTTAACTCGCGCTCACGGCACTCGTTGCAAAGAGACCCTAGCAATAACTTAGAAAGTTGTCGCTGCTTACTCGCGTTTATCCAAAACCGAAAAAGTTTTCCATTCTAAACATCGTAAGCTTCTACGCCTAGTCCAAACGCCTACGACCGCTCAGGGCTCGAAGCAGTCGTTCGCCGTGCGGTACAGCAATGACCGCTCTGCGGACGAAGCCGCCGGACTGCATAGCCTGCTTGATTTTGTTTTCTCAGATTGGAAGGCCTGCTCTTAGCCATCCATCCCTCCATTGCTCCGAGCATTCGGGAACGCAGAAAATGGGGAGTCTCGTTTGTTCTTTAATGTCTAGATCCGGACGAAGCTCCTTCAGTTCAGATACCGCAGCCCTCGCTGACTCTAGGTCTCCGTTTTGAGCCAAGGATGCGATGAGCATGAGATGCGTAATCACGAATTTCGCCCTAATGGCCAAGGCGTTTCGATTGGCCTCAACGGCTTCAGCATAGCGGCCAAGTTGGAAAAATGCGGAGGCCTGCCCGACATAGGCTGCGTGCCGCATCGGATCTTTCGGACTGAGATTGATTGAGTGTGTCGCGTGTTCCAGGGCTTCTTCGGGTCTGTCGAGAAAACTCAGATTGATGCTAGCGAGCATGTGAACGGTCGCAGCGTTTGGATTTTCGGCCAATGCTTGTTTGAAAACTGCGCGAGCTCGCGGCAAGTCTTGTGCAAGCATAGAGATCGAGTGTGCGGCGTAGGCCAACGCAATTCCATCTGCGCGATCGCTCAACAATACACGTTCTGCTGCAGCAACAGCTGCCTTCGGCCCTTCGTCAATCGGTTTCAGTCCTTGCACCATCCTTTGGATATGCAACCACGCAAGTAATCCAGCTGCCGACGAATAATCAGGATCGCGCTCCAACGCCAGACGCGTAAGGCGAATGGCCTCACGGTTGTCTTCGTCCGTCAGCAGGTGAAAATGTGACTGGGCCCGAAGATAAAGTTCATAAGCGTCGAGATTTTCTGTCGGTTTCGCCCGAGCGCGAACTGTCTCGGCACGGCGAACGGACGGTTCGATCGCCGTAACAACTTCCTGCGTGACCTGATCTTGAAGGTCAAAAACATCGTCCAGCATCCCATCGAAACGATCGGCCCAAAGATGACTGCCATTCTCTGCATCAATTAGCTGTCCTGTTATCCGAAGACGCTGGCCTGCGCGCCTTACCGAACCCTCAAGCACATACCTCACGCCGAGCGCCTGCCCAACTTCGCGAATGTCGGTGCTCTTACCTTTAAAAGTAAAAGATGAGTTTCGCGCTACGACCATCAACCAACGAAAACGAGACAACTCTGTTATGATGTCCTCGGTAATTCCATCAGCGAAAAACTCTTGTTCCGGGTCGCCTGACATATTGTCAAACGGCAGCACAGCAATACCGGGTTTCTCAGATTTGACAGTTGCACTTGTAGCCGTCGAACCGACAGGCCACCGCCACACGCCAACTGGGCGTGCAATGTTCTTCAACTCAGTCTTCCGACCGCCAGAGAACGAGGCGGCGGCTTTCCGGTCTAGGCTGTTGTGTGCTGTGTCTGAAAGCAATATCTGCCCCGGTTCCGCTAATGCCTCGAGACGTGCAGCTATGTTGATACCGTCACCGAATATGTCATCGCCTTCCGAAACTACTTCCCCTGTATGTATGCCGATGCGGACTTGAATCTCCTGTGGTCGGTCAGCCGTCTGAACAGCAATCGCGCATTCTGTCGCAGCCGATGCGGAGCGAAACTCAGCAATCCAGCCGTCACCCATGCTTTTGATCAATCGCCCTTCATGAATAGCCAAAGCGGGCATTAGATGATCCTCACGGAAAGCCTTAAGCGCTTTGAGTGTTCTGTCCCTATCCTGATCCATCAACGCCGAGTATCCAGCGACATCAGCCGCAAGCACAGCCGCAAGCCTCTTTTCCATGTTTCTCTCCCCGCTTGTTGGAAGCTAGCCTGCAGAGAGAGCACTGTCAGCCCGGTATTTAGAGCAAAGTGGTCCCATCAAGAAAGCGCGATCGCTTTGGGCTCCCAACAGACACGGGAGCCCGTGCAGCATGTGTGATCACAAGGCGCCCTGCCCTTCGAGGACGACCAAAAGCGGCCGTTTGACCTTGACCTCTGTCGCCGCGGTGCGGCCCGTCAAAGGAGATACTCGTTGCACGAGTGAGGCTGGAAGAGGGACGGAGGTCCGAAGAGCGCACAAAGCTGCCGTTCGCCGCTGCGCGGCGCTGGGATGTAACCTGAATATCTGGTTCGTGGACAAGGTGGCCGTTGGTTCTATATACAAAACGGCCATTCTTGGGTTTAGAGTATGCGGATTTCGTAAAGCGGGCAGGATTATTTGTCTTCTCTTCCGTAAGCACAATATCTCAATTGGCACCCTTATTGGATGTTGAGGAGGCAGCTACCAATCGAATTTCCATCATATCTTTAGGTCCAGGCGCGGCTTCCAAAACGGGCGGAAGAGTTCAATCTTGGGGCATCGGTTCATCACGACTTTAAGGCCCGCCGCTTCAGCGAGTTGCGCTGCTTTGTCGTCGTACACACCGATTTGACCCCAAAGAACTTTTGCCCCGATTGCGATAGCCTTCTCGGCAAAGGCATAAAACTCTTCCTTCGGGCGAAAAACGTCTACCATATCAACATGTTTGTCGATCTCTTCCAGCGAGTGGTAGACCTTGAGCCCTCTAATTTCCGAAACATTCGGGTTAGGATTCACCGGTAGAATATCATAGCCGATTTCACTCAGCTGTCGCAGAACGCCATAGCTGAATTTCGTTTTGTCCGCGCTAGCCCCCACCATTGCAATGGTTTTAACCGACTGCAGGATGTCGGCGAGGTATTTGGGGTCGTAATCGTAGATGCGGTCGATATCTGCTTCGGGCATCGGTTAACCTTCCTTCGGCGTCGCAATGTCAGCCTTGAGTTCGTGGGGTTTGAGAGGGTCGAGAAACGGATTGCGGTACAGCTTGTCATGGCTCTCGACCCCGATCTCAAGCGTGATGTCGGATGTCGGACGTGCCACGCAAAGGATCACATAGCCGTTCGCGATTTGCCGATTATTCAGCGCAACCTGTCGGCGTTGATCGATCGCGCCAGTCTGTAGTTTTGCCGCGCAGGTAATGCAGCCGCCATACTTGCACCCAAAAGGCAAGTCGACGCCCTGTTCTCTCAGCGTTTCCAGAAGTGGCCGCCGCGCATCCACACAGTATTGCGCGCCATCTCTGTTCGCGATCGTCACGGTATACATAGTCATAGCCAGATGTCGCTTGTGCAATCACCGCCCGGATACCGGCTCTCGTGACAGCGCGATGGACCATTCGGTTCTTTGCCAAAGTCCACAATGAAATCCTCGTTGATCTTCATACCACCGTTTTCAGGGTCGCAATCGATCATCACCATAACCCCGCCTTTTTCGCGGATATCGGGATAGAACTGGTTATCCCAAGTCGAGAACAGCGAGGTCGTGACATAAAGCCTTCGTCCGTCGAGAGAGAGCTGGAACATTTGCGGGCCACCCGCGACCTCGACCCCGTTAACGATCGGAGCTTTACCCAAAAGGCCCCCCATAAACACTTGGCCTGTCAGCTTGGGATTATGCGGGTCGGTGATGTCATACTGGCGCATATCTCCATGCAGCCAATTGTTCAGGTACAAGTATTTGTCGTCCATCGAGACCAGGATCGCCGACATAACCCCCGGCAACGGGATCGGCCATTCGGGGTGCATCTCGTTTTCCACGTCGATGATCTTTTCCCACCGCCACTTTTTAGCATCGTCTTGCCACCAATGGATCACATTGGTCGAAAGAGCTGCGCCACAGAACCCATGCGTGCTGTCGGGGTCATGGTGGAACTTGACTTCCAGTGGCAACAGCCCGTCTTCACCCAAATAGAAGCTTTCGACCGGTTCGCGCTTTTCAAAATCCCAAAAATGCAGCTCCCGCCCATATTTCAGATGGCCCACTTCTTCCAGATCGAAGCCTGGCATGAAGGTATTGGGCGCAGCCCATTCGGAACTGACCATCACGTTGTGGCGTGGTTGGTACCAGAAGTCATAGCCGAATTTGATTTCGCCCATCGAGGTTTCCCAGCGACCGACGATGTTGAACTCTTTGTCGAGATGCAGATAGCCTCCAGGAGCCTCACCCTTGGCATTTCCAAGGAAGGAAATGATGATTTCCGAGCCCAAACAATGCACCGTATGCGGGCCCGATAAATCTGCCTTGGCCTTGATTTCGGCCCCGTCGATGACCTTATGCAACCGCGGCGCACGCGGGTCAGTGGCTGTATCAACGATGTGAAGGTTGTTAGAGCGTACACCCGGCAGGATCAGGTATTTGCGGGACATCGAGCCGTCGTCGTGACAGGACGAACAGGCGTTCCACCCCATGTGGTGAAGCTCGTCCCCAATCCCCGGCATTTCCAGCCTATGGATTACCTGAGAATAGGTCGGGCTGTCAGGGTCGACATCCACTGTAGCAAGGTAATCAGGTTTCTGGATCCCTGTCCCGGTGTAGATGGCGATCGTGTAGAGTAGCTTTTCGCGGGGGGCTTTGATGGCTTCTTGCGGACTCTTGAAGCCCGGTCCACAGCATTGTCCATCCATCGTATGCTCCTCCCTTGATTCCCCAAATTGTATCGTATATCGAAAACTTAGTTATCATAAAGTGAGAAAAATGCATCTCGAACGATTAGCGCTGGTTTTGGAAATCGTGGGTCAAAAAGGACGTGCGTCCGTAGCGGATATCTGTGCTCAGTCCGATATACCTAAACCGACGGCCTACAGGCTGGTTCAAGACCTTGTTTCGTCCGGCCTCCTTGAATCACCAACCCGCGGAGAGTTCGCGATTGGGAATAGGCTAAAGCGTATCACGTTGAGCGATCACTCTGATCCCGCTCTTTTGCAAGTGATTGCGCCTGTCCTATCTAGCGCCGCGAATGACTATGGCGCTGCGTTTTTCTTGTCTCGGCTACGGGGCCATTGGGTCGAGATTATTCATGTGGAGACACCGCAGACGGGCGTGTCTTTTCTTCATCCAGGTATGGGCAAACGACCAATGCACGCGTGCTCTTGCGCCAAGGCAATCGCCGCCGTTTCGCCTGAACTGCTGTCTCAAGACCGATTGGATGGGCAGCTTAAGCAGTACACAGATCGCACGATTGCAGACCCCAAGGATCTGGCCGCGGAACTCGATGTCATTCGAGCCAAAGGGTATGCCGAATGTGTTGAAGAGCTCGAGCGCGGAATCAGTTCTGTCGCTACAACGCTGACCAAGACAGGTGTTGGTGCGACGCTTTCAATCGGCGCTACGGCGTCTCTTCGGGTGTTTACACCTTCCGAGCGAGAAAAGATTGGCCATACACTTATCACAATGTCACACGAACTTGCTCGCGCGCTAGGATGGGGTGAAGCAGATAAAGAAAGGATACCCGCTTAGGTTCATGGGTATCGCAGTGCTGTAGATTAACACCATCCAGCAGGACAGGTGTGATTTGCGACATTCGCCGCTTTTAGATCAATGAAGGAGACAAATATGGAAGATGCAATGTTTGGTGGGTTCTTCGTGATCAACGTAAAACCTGAGTATCGGCAGCCCTTTTTGGACGCCAGCATCTTCCAAGCGCAAAATGTTGTCAGTGAAGAACCTGAAGTCTTTCAGTTTCATATTATGGTGGATGAAACAAACCCAAATCGTTTCTATTTCTACGAAGTGTTCAGGAACGAAGCCGCGGTCCAGGATCATTGGGAATCTGAAACTTTCAATAACTGGTTAAACACCGTCCGAAAGATGCTGGATGGTGAGATCGAACTTGTTGCCAGGATGCGCTCGCTTTTTCCGACGCCAAAAGGTTTCGAGGCGCAAAAAACAAGCCTGCTACTATGGTAAAATTAACCGACGTTTGAAGCTATCGCCGGTGCGAGAAAATTATGAGATTTGGTGCTTGTCCGCTTTGAGCTCGATGCGGACCTTCGCTGCAGTAGATCTGAACGACTGCTCAGCGGACAAACCTGACGTTCGCTGAGGTCGTTCTCCAAATCTCGCCAAACTCGGGAGCCTAGGCCAAAGATCACAGTCAACCATAGCGACACGCTTAACAGACCGGTATCCGAAAAAAACAAGACCGCTTATGGATCTGTAACGCCAATCTCGCTCAATGCTTCACCCGCAGCACTGCTTGGCTGGCTGATACCTAAAATAGTGCTCAGAGTGACGGCCACGTCCACCGTGGAAACGGGACGGCTGACGCGAGTTGGTTTGATACCTGGACCCGCGAAAATGATTGGAACATGCGTGTCGTAGCGCCAAGGCGAACCGTGCATTACGGCAATTGGACCTTCCTCGAAGAGAAATGAATAAGGTGTCTGAACAACATAAATGTCGCCAGAACGTGTTGGGTGATAGTTTCGCCGAATGTGCTCCTCAAGGGTATGCCCTCGTTGTTCAGCAAACGGTTCAGTTGGCATCGCAAGCTCAATGCCCGGTGCAGCCATCAAGTTTTCGACGATGCGTCGCTCGATAACACGCCTGTCGGCGCCTGACGCTTCAATCGCGGCATTGTCCAGATATACGTAAGGACGAAAAAAGAACTGTATTGCGGATTCCACTCCGAACTCATCGGCGATGACCGAATTCAAATCTATCATCAATGCTTCGGTGGAGTTTCGGAATGTCGAAAGCCCGGCCTCGGCCATCTCCTCTGGCGCTTCCGGCATGCCATGGTCGGCGGAAAGCACGTACAGCACATTCGCACGCCCAACCTCTTGATCCATGAACTCAAAGAAATCTGCCAGTGTCTCATCCAAACAACGCACCATTTCTTCATTTTCTAGGCTGGATGGTCCGAAGAAATGGTTGGTTGCGTCTACACCTGAAAAACTGACGCTTAGGTAGTCGGGCCATTCGTCATTACCGAGCCCTTCCTCTTTGACCACAGTTTTCGCGAAATTGGCCGTGATCCGGTCCCCATGTGGCGACAACAAGACCTGTGTGTAGTAGAGACCGTCGTCCGGCTTCCCATAGAAATGCGGGAAAGTGCGACCGAACGTGCCAAGGTTCGTTACGAAGGAGCGTTCAATTCTTTCCATTATGTAAGGTGCGTCTGAACACTCCGGCCACCACTCACTTTCGATCTTCGCATCTGCGGGGCGCTTAGAGTTCCAATCGAGAACCCAATCAGGATACGCGTCGTAGTAAAATTCACTTGTTTCAAACGCTCCTGTGGCCGTCGACAACCAAAAAGCCTTTCCAGAGTGTCCCGCCATTGCAACCGCTGAACGGTCTTTACCAGATACGGAAAAAACTTTTGATCGCCCAACATTGGCTTTTACCAGTTCATCTCCGAAAGTCGTCGCCAACAAGTTAACGGGAGAACGTCCCGACGTCGCAGCGGCGGCTTGCGTCGGGTCGACTTGTTCAACGTTTCCACCGAAGCCAGGGACTGGCAACATCGGGTAGTCCGGATCTTCAATATTGTAACCCAATCGCTCTTCAGCCCTGTTGAACCAGGCATTACCAATCATTCCATGTTCGGAAGGATGGGCGCCAGTAGCGAGGGTCGCGTGACCAACGATGGTTTCGGTGTTGGCGTGACGATGATGAGCGTCAGTGTACCAGACGCCGCTTTCCATAAGCCTTTTGAAGCCGGCTTCGCCGAAGGCGGCCTCATAACGAGAAATCAAGTCTCCGCGCAGTCCATCAATTGTGATTTGCACAACGAGGCGGATGTCTTCCGTTGCACTAGCTGCCGTCGTGGAAATTGAAAAAAGAAGTGTTGAGACTAAGGCAAATGATCGCTGCATCTATGACCTCATAGAACTATCCAATTCTCTAAATACCAGCATCTGCGTCCACCGACTACTGAGGGTCATTAAGAAGCTCTTTTGAACTTCCGCTTTGGGCTCGACCCTGTCATCCGAGTCTTTTGCTCAGGTGACTGATAAGGTGCGGTTAGCAGACATTTCAAGCGAGATTTGAATTTTCCGACCATGAACGGCCGTTTCGCGCAGGAGCGGACGGTGACGAAAAATGCGGCTATGTCCGAGTCGCGGACATTTCAGCCGTTCGGGCGGCGATGACAAAGGTCTGCTCCACCTTGCTTTGTGGACTTGCTGGGCGAAGCGCAAACAGAGTGTATATGTAAAACTTCCAATCCATTGGATAAGTTTGCCAATCGGTCCGATCCTTCAAGGGCGATCAAACCGACGTCCAGAGGGCTGACTCTTCAAAGGAGGGTCATTTCAACGGTTCACAAACTCTGTTCACCAACCTCGATTGCCGAAGTGACCAAGAGACCAAACCGACAGTTTTTCTGCTCTTCATTCGTGCAACACGCTTCCTGAAAACTGCCCGAGCTAAACAGCCAGATATCTAGCGGTCATTTGTTCCGTCGCAATCGGAGTGTGGTGCGAGGAAGTTCGCCAAAGGTCTGCCTGTAGAGCCTGCTGAACCTTCCGTGATGCTCAATGCCACACATCGCACAGACAGCCGATACTGTGACAGGTCCTTCGGGGTCAATTAGGGCTCGCCTAGCGTGATGAAGTCGAGCTTGGGCCAGCACTTGCATCGGCGTGGCCCCGCGAACTTTGCGAAATGCGGCCTGCAATGTTCGTTCAGAAACGCCAACATGAAGCGCAATGTCCCGGAGGGTGTCAATTTTATCGGGTTGTTCGTAGATCAGTTTCTCTGCCTTTTTGACATGCCTACTGGACAGGTCTCGCGCGATGGTAGAGTGAGTGCGTCTGCGCGGACCGAAGCACATGTCGAGGCAGCGGTTCAACTGAGCAAGAACCACTGTCTTCCAAGCATCCGCCAAGTGCATTTCCATTTCCCGATCCGTGGAAACGGAGACCTGCGTTGCAAGTGCAACCGTGAGTTTGGCCAGATGCAAGTCATCTGAACTATTTGCGTCACCCCATATCATTCCGCCCCGCGCCTCCACGCGGTCCAGGCGGTCGCCCAGGAAGTTGGACGGCATGGACAGTACAAGGGCTTGGTATGGTGCGTTCCGCTCAGAAATGACAGTCGTCTCGCGCTTCCCGCGGCCGAACAGGATCCAGGGTTCGCTATTTCGCTTGAACTGCATATGACCGTTACTACTCGACAAAGTGCCGGTGACCGACACAAGAAGGTTGGGCCGTCGGTATTCTGGCACGACCACGTTATGCCCAGTCGATCTGATGTAGGCTAAGCTCATCAGGCCGATGTCGCTGATCGCGACCGCCGCCTCTCCATCGACTGGGTCATGCAGTTGGAGTGGAGCAGATCCTGAGAACTGCCGCCTTGTCAAATTTGAACGATCGCCCTTGTAGAAGGAACTCAGCTTGAAGCTCCCGACCGCAGTTGGCAATGCATTGTCGGCTGCCTTGCGTAGCACAGAAGGTGCGAGCCCGATCAATGCGTTGGCGCCGTCTCCGGTCGGGCCGTGCAAATTACTAGCACACTGCGGATTTTGGATAATCATAGCGAATTTTGGATATCCTGCTCCCCTTTCTTGTGCAAGCTTTTCGAAGATTCGTCATCCCGCAAATGGTGGCACATATTGCATTTCTGAAGGCCGCCAAGACCCCACGCGGCGCAACACAACAGCGAGCCAACGCACCCGAAACGGTATCGAAAACAGCGTTTAAGGAGACGACAAAATGAACAAGCCCCTTTTGGTCACGACTTTCTCTGCCGTTCTGGCGCTGTCCCTTGGTGGGCCTGCATCCGCGAATGTCGGCCAAGCGGCTATAGATGGCTGTATCGACCAGATACGCAGTGTCGGTGGTCCCGATGGCCAGAGCGGAACCGTCATCTCCTCGGAGTATTCCGAAGCAAACTCGCTGATCATGTTCCAAGATGCGGGCAATACCGTCTGGCGCTGTCTGGTCTCGAACGACGGGGTCGTGGCCGAACTGACCGTTGCGCAGGCTGCTGATGACGGAGGCGGCGCGATGGCCGGGGCCTCCGGTTCTGGTACAGAACGCGTCTCATTCGCTTCAGGAACCTCGGGAGCGGAACTGACAGGCTCACTGTTACCGCAGGAAAGCCGACGCTATGTTCTAGGCGCGCGCGACGGTCAGTTTTTCTATTTCCGGCTCGCAGCGAATGGGCCAGGAATGACCTACGTCATCTACAATCCTGATGGCTCCGTCTTGCTAGACGAGATGAGCGCCGATCAGGAGTACCGGGGCCAGTTGTGGCAATCGGGAGATCATGTCGTCCAAGTTTACAATACATCGAACGGCGCTCAGTCCTTCAATGTGATCTTTGGAATTGAATGAGCCAAAACATGCGAAAGAAAGGCATTGGCCTTTGGCCGTCGCTCAGATTGCTTTCTGTTTCCGCCGCGGCCATCGCGCTTTCCGCTTGCACGACGGGCAACGCCCTACAACTCAGCATGGGCAATAGCGATGCGGTGAAGCGCGCAAATGAGCTTGCAATTTCCTGTAACCTCCCTGGTGCGCTACAAGCGTTGGAAGAGGCGGAGGCCTCAGGAGGTCTGGCTTCCAATGTTTCGCAATTGCAGCGCGTGGTTTTCCTCCGGGACGCTCAGCGGACAGCAGAGGCCAATACCGCACTTGCAGCGTGGAACGACGCTACCAATGCAACAGCAAGCGATGCAGCCAAAACAGAAAGCTCTATTCAAGAATCGCTCGTTGAATTGCAAGCGGAAAGGCGGTCGCGAACCGGGTCTGCTTCCTGCTAGGACGGACGCTTCACCTTGCCTCTGAAACCTGGGGTTCTCTGCCAAAAGACTTAGCCGACAAATCTGATATACAAAAGAAGGGGATAGAATGACTTCGTACTCAAAACAGCTGCTTGGCGCTGCCGCTCTCGTGGCGTTGTCAGGATGCGCGGACACCTCCAGCCCTGCCACCGGGCAACCGTCCGTCGGAAGCTCATCGGATCTGACGGCCTTCGAAGGCGCGCGCGCCGGTCAAGCTGAGATGGGCATTCAGAATCTCGGTTATGAGTTGATCAGAACAGATGGCCTCACGGCCTTTTGGTTCAATCGCAGCACAGGCGCTTGTGCTCGCATCACCACATCCGATGGTCGCTACTCCGATGTGACCATGCTTCCAGCCGGAGATTGCTGAGTCACTCAGCCGGCAAACACCGTTCCCAAAATCCTGAAAGGAAAACCCATGAACAAAATCCTAGCCACTTCTCTCGTCCTCATTGCCTTGGCGGGATGCGCCGAAGAGCAGTCCTTCACAACCGAAGCAGATATCTCGGAAGCAAATCGGAACACTGAGTGCCCGGTAGATGTGACGGAAGCGGATCGCGCCAACTATCCTGCGTGCAACTGACGAAGCGAGCCTTCGTTGCGTCTGCGATAGCCATGTCCATAACAGGATGCGTTGAGATATCGCAGAGCAACGAAGATATCGTGGCACCATCGGGCATGGTTGAAGAGTGCACTCGACAGATCAGGGTCGGACGACCATATGCAACTATTTCAATCCGTGAGGTGATCACAGCCGGACCGGATAATCGTGTTTTCGTCGGCATGATGGTCGATGGTGAAAGCTGGGGGTGCCGGGAGGAAGACAACGGCATTTTCACGGCGTTCTCTCAGTTTGCGAACTGACGAATAGATGGCCGGGCTATGCAATTGGGTCATTCGGATCGTCGGGGTATTGTACCTCGTGGCCTTGGCGTTGCTTCTGATCGGAACCTTCGGACTCTTCGGTCAGGAGCAGGATCCGCTTTCAGGCATCTTCTTGTTGCCGTTAGGTTTGCCATGGCTCCTGTGGTCAGATGGCGTTCCGGACGTTTTGTTGCCGTCGCTGGCGGCCTTTGTGCCGCTGCTCAATATTCTTATCCTGACATTGCTTTGTCGCTACTTTAGAAGCGACAAAGCTCAAAAAACAAAACCAGACAAGGGAGGGTCAGATGCACTTTGATCTTGCACATGCGCTCTTAACGGGAGTTCTCATATTTGTCGTGATGATCGGCATGCACAAAGCTGGTCTCTACGTGCCGCACAAGGAGGGTGGCCCAAGATGGAGTTGGCCGCTGTTCTTCGGAATAGGTGCGGCCGTGTTCATCCTTAACTTGGTTTGGCCCTGAAAGCCGTCGCGTTCTAGCAGGGAGAGAAGATTTGGGTAAGGTGATTATTGGAATTGTTGGCTTGATCATCGGCTTTATCGGTGGCGCGATTTTCGATGGATCGCTGATCGGCGGCACGGCGGCCGGGATCGGTATCGCGACAGGGGCATCGGCGGGCATCTGCATGACAGTACAGGCAACCGAAGACAAGGGGCCACTGACGCGCCAAGAAATCGATCAGAGCCTGACGCAAACTGCGGCGAATGCGGCAGCGATCTTTGACACTGACGCACCTGGCGAGGTCGTTGGCGGCGAAGATAATTGCGCCAAGGTTCTTTAGAATCTGAGAGAGTGAGTACGAAATGAAATCATTGTTTTCCCCCCTGCGTATCGGCGCACTCTTCGCGGCGACAACTCTGGCGACGACTGCATCGGGCAACGAGTTGATAGAAGACGCACTCGGAGGCCCCTTCACGACCTGCACCGGTGCTATTGCATGGACCGAGGATGACAATAGCGCCACTCGTGTCGAGCCCATGCGCCTCGCGGTGCGGGACGCTGACGACGCGGCAAACGTAGCCCTGTTCCTGAGCGAGGAAGATTTCACGAGTGAAGATGTCTGGGCTTGCGTCGACGGTGTCTGCATGGCTCACGCGACCGTTCGCGCGGCCGTCACCACAAATGTGCTTCGGCTGCGTTATCAAGCCGACCTTACCAGTGGCCAGGCCGTGTATGGCATGGAGGGCGTCTTCATGGTGGTGAACGCTCGGGAAGCTCCCATAAAGGTTGAGGGCGCACGGGGATCCGGCTCCTTCATTTGCGAAAAGGCATTGCCCGAGAGCTTCCTTGGGAGTGAACAGTAGCGAAAAAAAACTGCGAAATTGCTTTACTGCAAATTAGGGGAGTCAATGAGGTGACCAGTCTAGGCTGCGCAAAGCCACCAACCGCTTAGCGTATAACGCAGGAATAAGAGTTACTTGTTTCAACTTGTAAACATCTCGCAAGGCATCCTTAAATGGAGTGGTCATTCAACCAATAGTTTGGTTGTACTTTGTAGCGGTTCGTTTCGCCGTGGGGCGACGATTACACTTATCGCTCTGATGGCTGAGGTCTGCTGCCATGGCGCGGCCAACGCGCAAACGTCGTCGGTGCGCCCAGAGCCCGTTCCCTGCCCGGACGTCATCACCCAGACTGTGACCGAGATTGAAGGCGAAACCTTCGATTGCGGCATCGTTCGCGTGCCCGCCGACTATGATAACCCGGACGGCAGTCAGATCGAGTTGATGTACGGAGTTTTGCGGTCGACCAGCCTGTCACCCGCAGCCGATCCGATCATCTACCTGCATGGTGGACCCGGCGGCGGTGAACTGGCCAGTTTGACGAACACGCTCGCGGAACGACTGGCAACCTTGCGCGCCCGACGCGATATCGTTGTCTTCGATCAGCGCGGATCGGGCTTCTCCCCGGGGGAGATCGAGTGCAACGAGGTTTTCGCAGCCAACAGCGATGCGGCCTTCGCCGCCGCCGGAGAAATTGCCGAAGCATCGGGGATGAACCCGGGCGCCGCGGCTGGCGAGTACCTTATCCCCCTGTGCGCGGCTCACCTTAATGAACAAGGCGTGGACCTGTCGCAGTACAACACGGTCACCAATGCCCGCGATGTCGTCCACGTGGCCGAGGCGCTGGGGTTCGACAGTTTCAACCTCTACGGTCATTCCTACGGCACACGTCTTGGGCTGGAGGTTCTGCGGCAGAACCCGCCGGGTCTGCGCGCGATCCTCCTCGACTCTGTGCTGCCGACAGATGTGGCCTGGCGCGAGCGACTTCCCGAAACCAATGAGGAAGCGTTCCTCGGCATCTACGGGATGTGTCTTTCCGATCCAACCTGCGCCGAGGCTTATCCCGATCTCGTTGAAACGCTCAACGGAGTATTCACGGCCCTTTCCGCACAGCCATTGACCACCGAGAGCGGATTACCGGTCACAGCAGCGAGCCTGGAACAGTTGATCCTTTCGTCGGCCAACCAAGCGGGTGGTGAGTGGCGGGTTCGGTACCTGCCGCGCATGATCCACGACCTAGCGCAAGGCGACCCTGCGCTCTTCGAAGCCCTTTCCCTCATGCGTTATGCAGAAGCGGAAACTGCTTCCCCGCCAGCATTTCAACTAGACGTGTCAAGTATTCCGGCGCGCCTGATGCTCAATCGGGCCAACGCACTTGTATCTCAAAGCGATGCACTCCGGCAAAGCGCCGAGACTCTGGCCCGGCAGGCCCAGGACATGGCAAGCGAGGCCGACGAGTCACTGGCGGCGGTGTTCCTGCGTACACTCAGCGAGCTCGAGGATGTTCCGTACAGCACAACACTCGATGACACCTATGCAGCAGACCGCGTCGCGTTGCCCCTGCGCCCCGCAACGCCCGTCGAACTCGGGCAGTTCGTGGGCCGACACTTCTCCGGGATCGATGCAGAGATCCTGACATCGCTCGTGGGGCAAATGACGCCGGACGACATTTCCGAGATCTTTCGCCGACTGCGGAATCTGGACCGCTTCAGCGAGCAGCTCCACGAACTGGCCTTCGCACTGCGCATGTTCACCTGCAATGACTCTGTCCCCTTCAACAGCGCGGAACGCGTCCGCGAGCGCATCGAAAGCTATCGCATCCCGGGGCTGACAGTGCGGGAGGCGCGCACGATGGCCTACGAGCTCGGTGCCTGTGACGGGTTTCCGACTGGCACCCTTGGAGAGGACTTCCATGCACCGGTCACCGGCGATGGGTCCCTTCCTGCCATGGTTTTCACCGGAACGAACGACATCCAGACCGCGACGTCCTGGTCGGAACAGGCCGCCGACAATCTGGTCGGATCACAGTTCGTGCGCTTCCCGAATACAGGACACGGTGCAACCTTGTTCTCGCAATGTGCAAGAGATGTAGCTGGCGCTTTCTTCGATCAACCTGACACTGCAGTTAACGCTGGGTGTGCCTCGGACTTGGTGCCGAATTTCGCGCTGCGCGACGAACCGCTGCCCTAGGTGAACAACAGCCCACTATTTGCAACAAGGATGATCCGGACTTCGGCATTGATCGAGCAAGCTTTGCCTCAGCCGCCGACACCCAATGGCAATTGATGGCGACGCAGGCCACGCCGACGATTAAGGAGCGGTAGTGGATGAGCGTCAACGAGCGACGCTGGTCAGCCTAGCTGAAGTTTGCACCAGCACAACAATCAATGAACACAAGCTACACACGCGTCTCTGTAATCAAGTGAAAATACGACACAATCGTCAGCATCCATTACTGGAAAGACTACAAAGCAAAGTTTAATAGCCGCTTCAAAGCGCGTTTCGGACATTTGTGCGAACCGCAGCATCCGGCACTTTGGGCTCGCATTCGACCTTCGCTGCTTCCCGCGCCTATGACTGTTCGCAGCCCGAAGCGGACATTCAAAACAAGACCCTGCGAATGTGGCTTCGCGGGACGAAGCGGACTTACGAGGTTCGCAAGATTCTGAGATCGCCCTCAGTCCAGTTGGGATCGACAACGCCAAGGTGAACTGGGCTTCAACTTGAGAATCTATGAGGGCGTGACATCGCCCCCAATACCGAGATATGCAGCTTCCATTAGTTCGTTTTCACGCTGCACGTTTTGATCCCTAGAGCGGAGTAGATCGGGCAAACGCCAAATAGACCTGTGATGAGTGGGATGATGCCAATAAGCCCCCACATCGTCTGAGGACCGACAAAGATCAAAGACAGCAGCACAAGGCCGAGAATGATACGCAGTGAGCGATCAAGTGTTCCTTCATTTCTGGACATCATTAAATCCTCCTTGGTTGATTGATGCCCAATTCTAACCTTTTGCGTCGTCGACAGACGGTGACAGAGTCACCGTTAACTTGCGGCAACATGTTCCAGTTCCTTGCGATCAAGTATGGCGATGCCGTCCTCATGCTGCTTTACCCAGCCTTTCTTTGCGAACGCCGCCAATCTGCGAGTAACGTAGGCGCGACCTGAGGCTGTTTCGCTTGCGAGTTCGGAGTGGGTTGCCTTCACCCTGCTGTCTGAAGAGGCAAGCCTTATCAACGCCTTGGCGAGCCGCGCATCGAAGTTCGTAAGCGCCACATCTTCAATCAACTGCTGGTACTCCGAAAACCGCGAGGAAACGGACAACATAATCATATCTCGGAACTCAGCGTCCTCGGCGAGCTTTTTTCGAAACTCGTGCGCTAGCACGAGTTGCCCGGTCAGGTCGGTCTCTGCAACACCTTCGGCGCCGTAGGCCTCGTCCTTTATCAGGCATGACAAAGTCTGGAGGCATACATCGCCCGGCGTGACACGATAAAGGACCACTTCGCGTCCGCTCGGGCCTGTAAGCGTTACACGAATTGATCCCTCTGACAGAATGATGAAGCCTGGACATGCTTGACCTGGTTGAAAGACTGTTGCGCCCCGTGACGCGGCAAAACTGCGGAGGATACTCATTCTCGCAAATCTCCCAAATTCCCGAAGATTAGAAACTTGTGAATCGATCAATTCAAGCCGGATCGCCTTAGATTCTTCTCGTGTGCAGTTTGGGCTCAGTTTTGCCGTTCTCCGTAGCAATCATAGTTGATTGGAGTAGCCTAATGCGAACGTTTCCGACTGGGCTTTGCAAACTTGGAAAGTCAAAAATTTAGGAACTCGAAAGTCTCAGTTGCCCAAAATCACTTAGCTAGCGCTTCCGATATGCGTTCGACTAGTGCCTTCTGAACTACAGCAAACCTTGGAGTTTTCGAGATTTCTTCTAACGTTGCGACCCACAGCGGAACCTCGATCTTAGGATTCACGTCCTGTGACCGTTTAAGGCGGGTATCCACGTCGCCAAAAAATGACGGCAGAAAGGTTTTACCAGCTCCCGAGGCCGCCATCTGCTGTAGCACCAGAAAACTGTCTGCTCCATTGGTCATTTCGTCGGCGCTTACATTCTGCGCCAGCCATTTGGCAGGAAGTGAACGACTCAACGCCCCGTCTAGCCTCATCCACCTGCGATTGGGGCTACCATCGTCAAAGACACCGAAGGACAGCGTTCCTGCACGCTCCCCGATCAGCCCTTCCCCGAGCTTTATCGAAGGGCGCACAGCAATGTCTGCTGTCAGTCGGGAAAGATCATGGTGGCTGTTCTGGCTTAGCAGAGTCAGGTTCAAACCTGGGTAAAGGCGTGAGATTTCGTTGAGTATTCTAGGGAGAACAATCTGACAAAGACTATCGGTAGACGTAATTCGCACGTGACCTATAGGAGACCGGTTTGCCCCGACAACCGCTCGCTCCACCGACAGCACTGCGTCTTCGACGCTTTCCATTGCAGAAAAGATCGCACTAGCTTCGGGCAGAACGGAATATCCTGACGGGTTTTTTTGAAAAATCCGGCAGCCATTGCGCTCTTCGAAAGCGGCCACTCTGCGCAAGACTGTGGCGTGCGTGACGCCCATGACCGTTGCGGCTGCATTAAGTGAGCCGTATTTGCTTACCGCCAGCGCGTATCGAATGTCGTCCCAGTTTTCGTTGTTCATAAATTAACAAGAGACGACCAATAACAAACAATTACAAGAAAATTCGTTCAAGCTAACATTCGGAGCATTGAACAGGGAGACACATCATGATGAAGCAGTTCTCAATCTTCGCAGCGGGTCTTTTGTCATTGACCGCAATTGGCACAGCCATCGCCCACGAAAGTGAAAACCCGGCTGTGAAAGCTCGAACCTCAATCATGCAGCTCTATGCCTTCAATCTTGGTACGCTTGGCGGCATGGCCAAAGGCGAGGTGGATTATGACGCCAAGGCCGCAACACGGGCTGCAAACAACCTTGTTGTGCTAACGCAGATCGACCAATCCGCGATGTGGCCCCAGGGATCTGACAATGTGTCCGATCCGTCCACCCGAGCGCTGCCGGCAATCTGGGAAAACTTCCCTGACGTTGGTGCGAAAGGGCAAGCCATGGCAGACGCAGCTGTTGCGATGCAGGCTGCGGCCGGACAAGATGTTGATGCCCTGAAAGCTGCGATGGGCAATCTGGGCGGAAGCTGTTCGGCATGTCACAAAGCGTACAGAGCACCGAAAGACTAATTGGCAGATAGTTGTGAAACGGTTTTTCCTTTTCACTGCTTTCGTTGCACTTTTGGTTGGGTTGGCCGGTTTGGTGCTGACCCGACCACAAAGAATGGATCGATCTCAACTTGACGGTTTGAACCCAGATCTCGCCAGAGGTGAAATCGTTTTCCACGCCGCAGGATGCGCATCCTGTCATTCAGCGCCGGACGCGGTTGGTGAAGAAAAGCTCATGCTCTCTGGTGGTCGCCGGTTTGAGACGGAGTTTGGCACGTTCATCGCCCCCAACATTTCCAGTCACCCAGAAGTTGGTATTGGGTTCTGGTCTGCCCTTGATCTGGCCAACGCCTTGATCCATGGGACCGGAGCCGAAGGGCAGCACTATTTTCCAGCGTTTCCCTACACATCTTACACCAACATGTCAGCGGATGACATCGTTTCGCTTCAAGCATTCCTCAGCACTCTGCCACCAGCCACAACTGCAAGCGTTCCGCATGAGGTTCACTTTCCCTTCAACATTCGACGCGGACTGGGGGGATGGAAGCTTTTGTTCATGTCGCCAGGTTGGGTAGTCCAAGGTGATCTGACCAACCAACAAAGGCAAGGCCGGTATCTGGTGGAGGCGTTGGGTCACTGCGCCGAATGCCACACGCCGCGAAATGGCTTAGGTGGTCTGAAACGAGACCTTTGGCTGACAGGTGCACCAAATCCAAACGGGAAAGGTCGCATCCCCGGCCTTACCTCAGACCAGCTTGATTGGTCCGAGGCTGACATCGCCGAGTACTTGAAATCCGGCTTCACGCCGGACTATGACAGCGCAGGTGGCGAGATGGTGGAGGTCATCGAGAACACATCACGCCTCACGGATGAGGATCGTTTGGCGATTGCCGCGTATCTCAAAGCTGTTCCCGTTTCGTCGACGCGGCTTCCATCTGAGTAACAGTCGTTTGGCGCCATGCCGCGGGGATCTGATGCTGTCGCCGGTAGGAAGCCGTAAGGCCTATTCCCTTTTCATCAAACACCTGTTTTAGGTTTTGAACGTCGGAGCTCACCAAACAACCGAGTTTCTGTTCATGATTGACTGAGGGTCGTGGCCAAATGACACAAAAAATCGCTCTTTGGTCCATTCCGATATCCATTGCCGTACTGGCTCTGAAACTTCTCGCTTGGTGGCTGACAGGCTCGGTCGCGTTGTTGTCGGACGCAATGGAATCTACCGTGAATGTCGTTGCGGCGTTGCTGGCATACTTTGCGGTTCGGGTTGCCAATAAACCCCCTGATGAAAACCACCCCTTTGGTCACAAAAAGGCCGAGTATCTTTCCGCTGTCGTCGAGGGCGTACTGATTGTGCTGGCGGCGTTCTTGATCATCAGAGAAGCTGTATTGGCACTCCCAAACCCGCATCTTGAGGATGCGCCGCTTCTTGGAATCGTCGTCAACGTCGTTGCAACGGGCGTGAATGGCGCATGGGCCTGCCTATTGCTCAAAATCGGCAGGCGCGAGGGTTCGCCTGCATTGGAGGCAAGCTCCCGGCACATTTTTACAGATGTCATGACTTCAGTTGGTGTCGTCGCAGGTCTGATACTGGCGCTTGCCACCGGCTGGTTGATCCTCGACCCAATCTTGGCAATTCTTGTTGCGCTGAACATCTTGTGGGAGGGCTGGAAAGTTATTCGGGCGTCCGTCGATGGCCTCATGGATGCGACCCTTTCGGATCATGACTTGCAGACCGTTTCTAATGCAATCGAAGCAAATCTCGGCGCAGCCTTAGAGTACCACGACCTCAAAGGGCGCAGGTCCGCAAATGTCATCTTCGTGGAGTTTCATCTTGTTGTGGACGGCACGATGCCAGTCAGCGCGGCACACGATATATGCAACGACATCGAGGAAGAATTGGAGCGTTTGTACCCGGGTTCGGTCTTTGTCATTCATCTCGAACCTGATGACGAATTGAAGGGTGACGGAGTTAGATCCCACTAAACTGGTCATTTGGCTCTACAAAAACACTATCGGCTTGACTGATCTGATTAAGACGTTCGGCTTGAAATTCGTCAGACTTAAGCCCGATGTGGGACAGCCGAACCAGAAGTAACCTGTCTCCAACGTCACGAAACGTGATGCTCAGAATTGGAGGCGAAAATGAAAATTCAAAGAAAGCTGGGTCAACTTCTTAGTACAGCGGCGTTGGCTTCGTTGATTGCGGCGACGCCTTATGTGCCAGCGTTTGATGCCGATGGTCGCCTACACTTTGAACCGTCATATGCCTTTGCCAAGAGCGGCAGGGGAAGCGACGGGGATGGTCGCGACGACAGAGATGATGACCGAGACGACAACTCAGGGTCCGGTAGCAGCGGCCGAGACGATGACCGGGATGATGATCGTGATGACGATAGAGATGATGATCGCGACGACGACAGAGATGATGACCGTGATGACAATTCGGGGTCAGGAAAAAGTGGTCGCGACGACGATGATGATGACGATGATGATGACGATGATGACTCCAAACGTTCCAATGAAGCTAGCGGAAAGAAGGATCGGTCTCAAGCAGGGGGCAAACCGTCGGGTTCGGCGGGGATAACGAAGGTCGAAACAAGCGCTAACGGCATTGAAGTGCGTTACGCCGACGGAACCAAGGAAGAGATCGAAAACGGTCGGTATGAGAGAAAGAATGCTCAGAACCGAACCGTTGAGGAGCGCCCCGCGACTGGCGCTGACGTCTCTAGGCTTCGGTCTCTAGCGAATGGTATCTCAATCGACAGCGTGCGTTCCTCTGGGCAAGGCGGCACTGCCGGAAGTCGGCCCACGAAAGTGGAAATCCAAGGCAACAACATCGAAGTTAACTATGCCAATGGTTGGAAGGAAGAGATCGAGTTCGGGCGCTACGAGTTGAAAGACCCGTACAACCGGACTGTTGTTGAGAGAAACGCAACGGCATCTGATCGCCGGAGGCTACAGGCGGTTGCTAACTGAACAGCAACTCCAGTCGAAGATTCGTTGGCGGCTTCTCTTGGTGAGGGCCGCCATCGTCTTGAAAGAAAAAGAAGTTATTCTGCTTTGTTCCATACATCATGGGCGATGATTGCAGCCTCTACCCGATTTCGCGCATGAAGCTTGGACAGGATTGCCGTCATGTAGTGCTTCACGGTCTTTTCCTGAAGGTCTAACTCGTCAGCGATTTCACGATTGCTCAGTCCTTTGGCCACGCGTCGAAGTATTTCTTCCTCACGATGCGTAAGGTCATCGAGAATGCTGCTGTTAATAGACATGCCGGTGTCAGCATTGATTTGCAGCAATACCCGCGAGGCCAAGCCCGGAGAAACGAACCCTTCACCTGCGGCGATGCTGCGTAAGGAAGCGGTTAGTTCGCTCGCGGTTACTCCCTTCACAATGTACCCAATAGCGCCCGCCTCCAAGGCGTCCGCGACATCGCTGCTGTTCTCTGAGACCGTCAAGATTGCAATGACGGGTGGATTTTCCATTGCCGCAATTTTACGTGTCGCGCTTATCCCGCCACCGGGCATCGAGAGGTCAAGAATAGCTATGTCCGGCTGATGCGTGCCGACCAGCGACACTGCCTCTTCAGCATTGGAACCGGCAGCCAAAACTTTGAAACCATCAGCTTCATCTAGTGTGCGTCGCAAACCATCCCTGAATATCGGGTGATCATCAGCTATTACGACGGATGTAGTCATGATGTGCCTAACTTTCTGGGAAAGAGTGTCATAGCAATGGTGGTGCCTTCGCCCGGTCTCGATACGACTTCAAACTTGCCGCCAATGCTCTCGACTCGATCTCGCAAGCCCATAAGCCCCTGGCCTCCATCGTCACGCAATGCGGATTCTTCTGACTTTCTAAATCCAGGCCCGTCGTCTTTGACCTTTATAATTATGCGGTCGGTTTGCACCTCAGAAGTAACAGTGCAGTTGGAATCTGGGGCATACCTCGCGGCATTGGAAAGCGTTTCCTGAAGGAACCGAAAAATGCACAGCTTGTCGGACAATGACAACTCTGGGGCCTGGCTACCCAAGAACGAAATCTCCGGTCGCAACGGGCTGTGTTCGGCGTGATCCTCCACTGCTCTCTTCACAACATCGGCGAATGACAGGCTGTCGATATCTGGCGCGGACAGCCCTCGCGATATTGCACGAATTTCAGCAAGAGATTTTTGCAGGGATTGCTGAATTTCCTCTGCCTCTTTAGGTCTTTCGGACCCTTTGGAAAACGCCGCCTCCAGTCTAAGGGCGGCGAGCGACAGGTATTGCGCAGGGCCATCATGTAGCTCAGCTCCAAGATTCTTGAGGAACCGATCTGTTTGCGTGGCATATCTTTCTGACGCCTCGACCACACGCGACCGCAGCAGCGCATTCTGCTCAGCCATCCTCTCACTTTCTGTCAGGCGCTGTTTAAGAAGAGCCCCCTGTCGTCGAATTGTTTTGTCGCCAATTGCAACGATGGAATACAGAACAATCGTACATGCCAGAAATGCGGAACCGACGACCAACCAACTTGTTCGCCTGGCCTGGGCTAAGTCTAACTCAAGCTGATCAGCTCTTTCGTAGAACTCAGCAACTGCGATGATTTCGCCGGACCAGAGTTCGCGGATGGGGCTGTAAACTTCAAGTAATGGTATTCCCAATGCCGCCTCTGCGGCGCTTTCGGCATGATCAAGCTCTTCGAAAGAGCCGGAGATATCACCGCTCCACGCCCGCCTTAAGTCATCTGTTGGATTGAAACTGTTTCCAATGATGTCTGTATCCGAGGCATGCGCAATCACACCGCCTTGCTTCCAGAATTTGTAGGAAACGATGCGGTCACGCATTGGTTGGGTCATAAAAATCTCGTCCAGCGCCAGGCTCGCTTGCTCTGAAAGGCGATCGCCATGTGCCAATTCCTGGCTGAGCGGGGATACTACGCTTTCCATATATAGAGCCGCAGAGTTAGCGGAGTTTTGCACGACTGCGTTCTGGATTCGATTTGACACCCACACCCCGACGATTGCAGTAGCAGTGCCCATCACAACGATGCTGGCCGCAAGAAACACTCGCGACAACGACCAATTGCCAATCGTCAGGTCAGCTACTTTCACTCTCATCGTGAAATCGACTATGAACTACAATCTGTTACCGCACCACAGACCTTGGTCTGACGCGATCTGGCTAAATCTCAGACTCTTTGATTCCGCCCAGCGGCCAGAGTCAGATATCATCCATCGTTCTAAGTCTTTGCAGCATCGGGCATTGAACGTTTCCGCTATCACAATTGGCCGTAAGCTCACTCAAGGCGCGCTCCAAACGTCTGAGCTCATCAATCTTGCTTCGAACGCTGGCAATGTGTGCCTCGGCCAGTTCTTTCACTGATCGGCAGTCTTCGGTACTCCCTTCTGACAGCTCCAAAAGCGCCTTTGCGTCAGATAGAGGAAACCCCAGGTCGCGGCATTTCTTCAAAAACCGAAGTCTACCCACATCGTTTGCTGAATAGAGGCGACGATTGTTCAGAGCTCGTGCGGGTCTTGGTACGATACCTTCGCGTTCGTAGTAGCGGATAGTTTCTATTCCAACCCCGCTTTGCCGAGAAGCCTCACCTATCGCAATCATGTGAAGTGCCTCCGCTTGATCCTGTAGTTACTACAGGAGTTATACGCTCTGAATGCCGGTGCCTCAACACATTCAAATCGAGTACCCAGGGAGCGAAAGATGAAGAAGTACTTGACCCTCAGCTACCTGGGATCGGTTTCCGCTCTGGGAGTTGCGACATGCTGTGTTCTTCCAATGGCCATGATGTTGCTCGGCTTGGGTGGCAGTTGGTTGGCGATATTCGGAAAAATAGCGGCAGCAAGCTACTATGTTCTCGCCATCTCAACAGCGCTGATCGCGGTTTCGTGGTTCGTAGCGCATCGAGACGGGACGTTGGCAAACCTGAAATGGTGGCTTGTCGGAAGCACGGCGATCACCGCACTGGCATGGGTCATCGTGTTCAATGAGGCTCAAATCAACGATTATCTAATCATGCAGATGTGAGACAATGACAAAACAAACTGTGGTGCTGGATAGCACTTTGACCTGCCCTCGGTGTGGGCATGTTGAAACCGAGAAAATGCCAACTGACTCGTGCCAGTGGTTTTATGAATGCAAATCATGCAAGTCAGTTTTGAAGCCTTTAGAAGGCGATTGCTGTGTCTTTTGCTCTTACGCTACCGTTCCGTGTCCGCCTATCCAGTTAGGGGACTGCTGTTGTGGATAGCTTTTTTGTGGGTTGGTTTCTGTGACTGCGGGCAATGCCGAAAGAATACAAGATCGAATATTTCGGGCCAAACCGGCCGTTCGCCACAGGGTTCTTGAACGACTGATATGGGCCGCCAACGAAAGCGGCCCGTAGTATTCAGATTTCAATGGCCTCCGCTATGGCAAGTGCGTCCTCAAGCTCAACACCGAGATACCGAACGGTGCTGTCCATCTTAGTATGTCCGAGTAAGAGCTGCACCGCGCGCAGATTGCCCGTCTTCTTGTAAATTTGGGTGACCTTGGTTCGACGCATTGAATGTGTGCCATAAGCGCTTGCTTCCAAACCTATAGACGTGACCCAATCACGCACGATCCGGGCATACTGGCGCGTTGAAATGTGCAAACGCTCATGGAAACGCCCTGGCCAAAGGTATTCGGACCCAACCATGAGCTCGTCTTCCATCCACTTCTCGACAGAGGCCCGAGTTCCTTCAGAAATTTCGAAGCGGACGGGTTTCTGAGTTTTACTTTGCAGCACGGAAGCCCGCTCCTTGATCTGACCAGAGGCCATGATGTCAACGACTTTCATCTTAACCAAGTCGCAGCCGCGCAACTTGCTGTCGATGGCCATATTGAAGAGAGCGAGGTCGCGATGGTTCTCTGCGAGCTCCAATCTTACTCGAATTGCCCAGACGTGTTTGGGTTTTAACGGCCGTTTTTGACCGACGATGCGTCCCTTGTTCCAAGCAGGGCGAAGCGCGCGAATGGCAGGTAAATTTGGTGTTTCCATAACTGATCCTCCTTTCCGCCATTCCCGCCCACAACGACAACCCGACGTTGACGAAAGAGGGTATCACAGGATGGCGCGTTGCCGCCGAGGTCGGCTGCGAGTCCTACCTCCCAAATGCCGCAAAATGAAACTCTTTTGGTACGCCAAAATTAGACCTAGATTGCCATGAGACGTGCTTATCACCCCAGATTTCACAGGGCAAAGTTGCTAACATGTTGCGGGTACCAGCGTCACAGACGGAGTACATGCACCGAACACTGAGCATGGCGAACAACGAGAGCAGCCGTGGAACCCAAAAAGAACTCTTTCATCCCAGGTTTATGTGAAGCGAGGACGATACAGTCGATGCCATGTTTGTTGGCGTATTCGGTGATTGCGCGACCTGCCGATTGGCTCTCGAGCAAGATAGACGACACGTCGGTCTCACTTGTTAGGCGCTCGGCCAAGCGCGCCTTTGCTTTTTGGAGAGATTTTTCTGCGATCCCTTCATCCATATAGTACATTATCTGTCTATTTGGGGGCTCATGGATATGCGCGGCAGTGATTTTTCCACCTTCGGATACAAGGGCATGTGCCGCCGCAAGCGCGTGTTCACTGATGCCATGCTCCAGAGACAGCGCGACTAGAATATTTTTGTACATTTTAAACCTCCGTATTTAGGTTTTCAGTTTTCTTCTGCGAACTGGCCTCTCCCACTTCATCTTTAGGAGGGCGCTGAGACACCCCAGCCGTAAGGTTGGGGTGCGTGCTATTTCGTCTCGGGCTTTTGCGCTTTCTTGCCACTACCGGCTGAGCAGGAGATCAGGCAGGAACAGGGCCAACTCTGGGACAAAAGTCGTCAGCATCAGCGTCGGAAGCCATGCAAAGACAATGAAGATCAAAGTCGGCCACAACATGCGCGAAACCGGTTCATCAAAGACCTGAGCACCGAGATAAAGTAGCGGCGCAGTTGGTGGAGTGATGTTCGCCATACCCAGGTTCACACCAATTACGGCCGCGAAATGGATCGGATCCATTCCAGTGCTCTGCGCGATGGGCAGCAAGATCGGTGTCGCCAGCAGCAAACCCGAGATATCGTCCATCAGCATCCCGATCAGGATCATCACGACGTTGATCATCAGAAGGATGACGACCGGATTGTCCGAAACGGAATAGACCAGATCTTTGGCCAACTGAGGTGCACCCTGCGAGATCAGGTTGTCCGACACGATCAGAACCATGAAGATCATGACCATGACCACACCAATCGTAACACCGGAATTCTGGATCGTCTGGGCCAGAGTTTTCCAGGTCAGGCCACGATAGAAGTAGATCGCGATTGGGATCGAGTAGACCACTGCGATACCGGCGGCTTCGGTCGGTGTCATGATACCGCCATAGATACCGCCAAGGATGATCAACGGCATCATAAGCGCAGGTCCGGCCAGGCGCGCCTGAACTCCGAATGTCGGCAGGAACGGCTTAGGACGTTCCGTCAGGTTGATGTCGTCATACTTCCGCAGCATGAACTGATTAACGATTATCAATAGCGTGATCAGGATGATCGCCGGAATGACCGTGGACAAGAAGCACTTTAGTACATGCTGCTGTGCGACCCAGCCATAAAGGATGTGCGACGAACTCGGTGGGATCAACAGACCTAAGGGGCTGGCCGCTACGATCAAAGCCGCCGATTGCCCACCCGGATAGTTGGCCTTTTTAAGGTGGGGCATCATGATGCCGCCGATACAGGTCAGCGTTGCATTGGCGCTACCGGAAATGGAGCCGAACACACCGCAGGCCAGAACTCCAGCCGCGCTCAAACCTCCTTTGATATGGCCAATGAACATTTCAGCCAGAGAGACAAGAGGGGCCGCGATTTTACCTTTCTCCATGATGCCTCCGGCGATCATGAAGAGTGGGATCGCCAGAAGTACAAGTGAGCGGATACCTGTAGAGCCGGTGGGCAAGTAGCCGGTGATGGATTGATCTCCAACAAGGGCGATGAAAATCAAAACCGATCCGAATGCTACATAAACGCTGACGCCCAACAGCAGCATAAAGCAGACGATTAGGAGACTTCCTCCGATGATCATTGGGTTTCTCCTTTTTGCATTTCTGATCTCAAGGGAAGCCCGAGCCCCTTGCGGATATGCACGTACAGATATGCCGCCGTGAACGTCGCCATGAGGCCAAAGGCAATCATGATCGCAATCCGCCAGGTCACAAACGGAATGCGCAGCACCGGGGTTGCGCGCAGCCGGGGGAATGAGAAGTCATCAAGCAGCGAGACATAACAGGCGTACATGAGGAATAGGATCACCAGCACCTCAACGGTCAGGACGACAAAGCCGCGCCACCAAACCAACCGAGGATTTTGGATCACGATGCCAAGAATATCCGCGTTGATGTGCAGGTTGCGGGCAGAGGCCAGAACAGCACCTGCAAAAAAGCCGATGATGCTGATTCCCAAAAGCCACTCTTCGTAGGCAAACAGATCACCGCCAAATCCATACCGGATGACAACAACTGCCCCAAATGTGAAAGCCATAAGGAAACCGGCAAACATAACGATCTGCCTCATGACAAAAGCCACTGCTTTCAGCGGATACCCAATAATGACTGGCAACTCGTCAGTGATTTTTTGCGAGCTCTTCTTTTCTGCACTTTCGACGACCAACGGACGCTCAGCTTCAGTGCTAGACATCTTTCTCCCTCCCTTTGTTGAGCTAGAGACGCAAAAAGGGCCAACTGATTAGCTGGCCCTTTCTCAGTGTTTATTGCTGTTCTTTGGCTGCCAGCAGGCGGTCGATGATGTCCTGACCGACGTTTTGTGCCATCGCGGGCCAGACCGTTTCCTGGACATGAGCGGCCATCGCAGCTTGTTCTTCGTCGCTCAGGCGCAGGATGGTGTAGCCTTTGTCGAGCAATTTCTGACCGAATACTTCGTCATTCTCACGGTTGTAGGCAAAGAAGTCTTCGGACGCCTTGGTCATCGCGGCTTGCAGCGCGGCCCGCTGTTCGTCGGTCAACTTGTCGAGTGTCCGCTGCGACGCGTAGAAAGTTGTCAGCTCTGAGATCGAATTGTATTCGACAAAGTGGGTGCCAACATCCGACTTGGCGAAGATCGAGTAAGTCGCGGTCTTCGTGCAGCAGATTGCTCCGTCGACAATGCCGGCCTGAAGTGCGGGGAAGATGTCGCCCCATGCCATGGTAGTCGCTTGATACCCTAGTTCTTCAACCATTGATTTCACGACGCTGGACGACCAGACGCGAATGTTCATGCCCTTGTCGTCAAAGGTATTCCAGTTCTCGGGCTCTTGCGACGAAACGATGCCGATGAACCCTTCCGGATTCTGCGCCATAACGCGCACACCATATTCGTCCGTGATTTCCTGTAGGATGGTGTTGAACTCGGAATCCATGTTGAGAAGCGTGCTTTCCATGTCATCCCAGCCGCCCAGCAGGAATGGCATTGACAGGAATTCCAGGCGTGGATCGGTATCGGCATAGATAAACGCTGAAGCCAGATCGATGTTGCCGCGTGCAACATCTTCGAACAGAGCTTCACCAGAACCCAGTTGGTTTGCCGGGAATACTTCGATCTTCAGGCCGACGTCTGCTGCAGCGACATCCGCTGCGACCTGCTCCATCATTTTCGTGCCCTGATGGTCAATCGGGAACACGCCGGCAAAGCGCAGTGTCATGTCTTCCGCTGCGGCTGCTGTTGAGAGTGTGGTTGCAGCAAGCAATACAGCGCCACCCATCGCGCCGAGGGCGCGGCGGTTAATTTTCGTAATCATTAAGGTTTCCTCCTCAGTGGTGGGTGTCCCGCCGCATTACGCGCGGCGGGACATTTCTTTGCTTCAAATCAGCAAAGTTCCGGGGCGACGAACTCGTTTCCAAGGTCATCGGCCACAGCCTTGTACGTCACCTTCCCGTCGGCCACGTTCAGGCCGTTCATCAGGTGACGATTGTCTGCGAGCGCCTGCTTCCATCCATTATTGGCTATAGCCAGAGCGTGCGGCAGCGTGACGTTGTTCAGTGCATAGGTTGACGTTCGGGCGACTGCGCCCGGCATATTGGCGACGCAATAATGAACAACATCGTCGACAATATATGTGGGCTCGGCGTGAGTGGTGGCTTTGGACGTTTCAAAGCAACCGCCCTGGTCAATCGCCACGTCCACGACGACCGCACCGGGTTTCATTTTTGAGATCAGTTCGCGTGTGACCAGCTTGGGCGCAGCAGCACCTGGGATCAGAACAGCACCGACAACCAGATCGGCATTGGTGACTTCTTCCTCCAGCGCGGCTTTGGTCGAATAGACAACCTTGGCGGACGCTTCGAAATGGTTCTCCAGCTTCTCAAGCACTGCCGGATTGCGGTCCAGAATGGTCACGTCCGCGTGCAATCCAACAGCCATTTGAGCCGCGTTGAAACCAACGACGCCTCCACCGATGACCACAACCTTGCCGGGCTTCACGCCGGGCACACCGCCCAGCAATACGCCCAGACCGCCCTTTGCTTTCTCCAACGCGCTGGCACCCGCCTGGATCGACATGCGACCGGCGACCTGGCTCATCGGTTTCAACAAGGGAAGACCGCCATTATCATCGGTGACGGTCTCATAAGCGATGCAGACAGCGCCCGAGTCGACCAAATCTTTAGTCTGTTCCGGGTCGGGGGCCAGATGCAGATACGTGTAAAGGATCTGACCTTCGCGCAGCATGGCGCGTTCCACGGCCTGAGGTTCCTTAACCTTCACGATCATCTCTGCATTGGCAAAGATATCGGCTGCGGTTTCGGCAATCTCTGCGCCAGCGGCACGATAGGCATCATCATCAGCCCCGATGCCAGTGCCGGCATTGGTTTCCACGATGACGTTATGACCATGAGAAACCAGTTCCGCGACGCTCTCGGGGGTCAGGCCGACCCGATATTCATGGTTCTTGATTTCCTTGGGAACACCAATGAACATGTTCTTCACTCCTTGGATCGGATGATCATTTTGCCGTTGGCATGACAAACTCGGCACCTTCCGAGATGCTTTCGGGCCAGCGCTGCATGATGGATTTCTGCTTGGTGTAGAAACGAACGCCTTCTTCGCCATAGGCGTGCATGTCGCCGAACAGGCTTTTCTTCCAGCCGCCAAAACCGTGCCAAGCCATTGGAACCGGGATCGGAACGTTGACGCCGACCATGCCGACCTGAACCTGTTTACCAAATTCACGAGCTACGTTGCCGTCACGGGTGAACAGTGATACGCCGTTACCAAACTCGTGGTCGTTGATCAGTTGCAGACCTTCGGCGAAGTTCGAGACGCGGACGCAGGACAAAACCGGGCCAAAGATCTCTTCCTTGTAGATCTTCATGTCGGGGGTGACGTTGTCGAACAGGGTGCCGCCCAGGAAATAGCCTGCCTCGTGCCCTGCGACGGTGTAGTCTCGACCGTCGACCAACAGGTCAGCGCCTTCATCGACGCCAGAGTCGATGTAGCCTTTAATCCGATCACGCGCAGCGGCGGTGACAATCGGGCCCATCTCGGCGTCCAGTTCAAGGCCATTCTTGATCTTCAGAGTTTCGGCGCGCTCTTTCAGGACCGGCATGAGTTTATCGGCAGCATCACCAACCAGCAGAGCAACCGAGATTGCCATGCAGCGTTCGCCTGCCGAGCCAAAGGCTGCGCCGATCAATGCGTCCGCGGCCTTGTTCATGTCGGCATCGGGCATCACCAGCATGTGGTTCTTCGCGCCACCCAGAGCCTGAACGCGTTTGCCATGCCGCGCACCAACCTCGTAGATGTAATTCGCAATCGGGGTCGAACCGACAAAGGACACAGCCTTTACGTCGTCATTCTCCAACAACGCGTCCACGGCGACCTTGTCACCTTGTACGACGTTGAATACGCCATCGGGGAAACCGGCCTTCTGCATCAGATCCGCGTACAGCAGCGCAGCGGACGGGTCGGTCGGCGACGGCTTCAGGATAAAGGTATTGCCTGCGGCGATGGCGATCGGGAACATCCACATCGGCACCATGACCGGGAAGTTGAAGGGAGTGATCCCGGCGACAACGCCCAAAGCCTGACGGGTTGTCCAGTTGTCCATGCCAGTGGAGACCTGCTCCGTGTAATCGCCCTTGAGGAGTTGTGGAATGCCGCAGGCAAACTCGATAATATCAATACCGCGCTCAACTTCGCCTTGGGCGTCGGTGAACACCTTGCCATGCTCAACCGTGATGGCGCGCGCCAGATCGTCCTTATGCTCGCGTACCAGGGCCAGAAAGTTGTTCATAAGGCGGGCGCGGCGGATTGGCGGTGTGTTTGACCACTTCGGGAACGCGGCTTTGGCAGCGGCCACTGCGTCGTCGACAGTCTGGACGTTCGCCAGTGACACCTCTCCGGTTTGCGCACCGGTTGCGGGATTGAAAACCGGCTGCGTATTTTCGCCGGAAGGAACAGTGATTTGGCCATTAATGTAGTGGCCGATCAACGCGATCGGGGATGCATCTTTCATGATGTCAGTCCTTTTTGGGTTTAGAAGTCAGGGGTTATGGCAGATCCGCCAATACCTCTCCAAGTGTTTGACAAAGTGTCGTTATTTCAGGTTCCGAGATGATCAGAGGTGGAGACAAGGCGATGATGTCACCTGTGACACGGATCATTATTCCGGCGTCCCAGGCTCGTTTCATTGCATCATAACCCCGCGCCCCAGGCGCGCCATCTCGTGGTGCAAGCTCGACCGCGCCTACCAATCCCAGACTGCGGATATCGATGACGTTCGGCAGACCTTTGAGGCTGTGAAGCTGATCCTCCCAGGGCTGCGACAGCAATGCAGCGCGGCGGAACAGATCGTTCTCCCTGTAACTCTCCAGCGTTGCCAGCGCGGCAGCACAAGACACCGGATTGGCAGAATAGGTATAACCGTGGAACAGCTCAATCGGCGCATCGGCGTTTTCCATCGCCGAGTCATAGATCTTGTCGGATACAATGACCGCACCCATCGGGATGACTCCGTTGGTCAGGCCTTTGGCGGTTGTGATGATGTCTGGCTTTACATCAAAATACACTGACGCCGTCGCTGCCCCCAAGCGACCGAATGCAGTGATAACTTCGTCGAAGATCAGCAGAATGCCATGGCGGTCGCAGATCTCACGCAGTCGTTTTAGGTATCCTTTCGGCGGCAGGAGAACACCGGTGGACCCGGCCATCGGCTCAACGATCACAGCCGCAATGGTCGAGGCATCATGAAGCGCGACCAATCGTTCCAGATCATCCGCCAGTTCCGCGCCGTGTTCCGGGCAACCGCGGGAAAAGGCATTTTTCTCTGGATCATGCGTATGGCGCAGGTGATCAACGCCGGTCAGAAGCGTGCCGAAATGCATGCGGTTCTTCACGATACCGCCAACCGAGATGCCACCAAACCCTGTGCCATGGTAACCACGCTCGCGCCCGATCAAACGCGTACGCGCCCCATCGCCGCGCATTCGATGGTAGTGAAGCGCGATCTTTAGTGCCGTATCGACGGACTCGGAGCCAGAGTTAGTGAAGAATGCGTGGTTCATTCCCTCAGGCATCATCGCGGTCAGCTTGGCCGACAACTCAAATGCCTGAGGGTGGGAGAACTGGAAGTTTGGTGCGTAATCCAGCTTGTGCACCTGTTTTTGCACGGCTTCAACGATCAGCGGATCACGGTGACCCGCATTGACGCACCACAGTCCGGCGGTGCCATCCATGACCTTCCGACCATCAGAACTGGTGTAGTACATCCCCTCGGCTGCTTGGATCATTCGGGGCTCGCGAAGGAAATCACGATTGGCCGAAAACGGCATCCAAAACGATGACATTGCGTTGGGTTGATCGAGCACGTTCATTCCTCGTGAAACAGATTTTCATTTGATGACAAATCCTTGCAGAGTTCAGACCTTCAGCACATCCAGTTTTATTTTAATCTGTAAGTTATTGAAAAAAATCATTGCACCCCTAGAATGCTTTCGATCCAAAGCAAGAAAGCACTAGAGTAACGGTTTTGTCATCAGATCTCGAAACAGCCCGTCGTCTAAAGTTGATTCGGACGACCAAAGGCCTCAGTCAACGTGAAATGGCCAAACGCGCGGGAGTGGGTAGCGGGACGATTTCTCAAATCGAAAGCGGTTCGACTCAACCATCTGTGGCGTTGCTAAAGAAGATCCTTGCCTCGGTAGACGTCAATTTGGGCTTCTTCTTCAGTTTTGAGTTGCAAAACGAGGAGTCGTTTTTTTACCCGCACGAAAGAATGCGCGACCTAGGATCGCCCGGTGTCTCCTATTTACTTGTCGCAGGTGAGCGCCGAGACAGAAAACTCCAGATGCTCATAGAAGAGTACGAGGTTGGTGCCGACTCGGGTCGATCTGAACTGTCGCACGAAGGAGAGGAATGTGCGGTTGTGATAGAGGGCCGTCTTGAAGTGACGGTAGATGGGCAGTCCAGGGTATTAGGTCCAGGGGACGCGTACTATTTCTCAAGCATACTGCCACACAGGTTTCGGAATGCCGGTGATACGCCATGTAAAGTGATCAGCGCCTGCACTCCTTCGTCGTTCTGACTAAATGAAAGAGCTCTTCTGTGAGTACTTTAATATTTCTCGGGATAGTCAAACTCGACGACCAATTTAGAATGTACAAATGCAATCGGCATTCACAACCAGGGGCCATTTGTCTAATCTCTTACGCGATCCCCGTCGGCGGGCTTTTTAGATTTCGCGCGTGCAGCGAATGGCCGGAATGCGGGCTGCGGCTGCGAAATCCAACGAAGTGCTCAAAGTCGGCTCTGGGCCGTTGTCACACATCCCGGCAAACTGACTAATCGGCAGCTTTGTCCGCAGAGCGGTCGTTTATGCCGAGTGCAGCGAATAACCGCTACGGATCTGTTGCAAAGTTTCTTACTGACCGAAGAGTTGACACCGAACCCGCGGCTTATGCCGCCAGTTCTGCAAATTGACGAAACGGGCAGATTCCGGGCTTGATTTGGCCTTTGCGGATCATGTGTGCCACTTCGATCCCGTCCAGTGTAGCCGCCGCTGAAGCGAAGGCTTTGACCCCTAACATCGGCCGAGTGCGTCTCTTGATGAAGCGATGGTCCTGTTCCACGATGTTATTCAGATACTTCCGCCTGACCATTTCGATTGGGATCGGACAACCAAAGCCTTTCAGCATCTTGTTTATGGCTTTGATGCCGGCCGTGCTAGCTCCGCTATTGTCGATGACAATCTTCCTCGGAAGCCCGTTGATCTCCAGCATCCTGGAGAAGAACTTTGTCGCAGCCGGTTTGTTTCGTCGCGGGGAAAGCATGAAATCAAGCGTCTTGCCGTGCTTGTCGACGGCTCGATAGAGATAGACCCAGTTGCCTATTACCTTGATGTAAGTCTCCTCCATTCTCCAAGAACGGTCGCACAGTCCCTTTCGTCTGCGCGCAACATCGGCAATTGCACTAGCGTATTTCGTCACCCAACGGTTCAGCGTCGTGTGATCTACCGCAACGCCGCGCTCGGACATGATTTCTTCCAGATCCCGATATGACACGCCGTATCGAAGGTAGAAGAACACAGCAAAGAGGATCACATCCTTGGGATATTGAGCGCCTTTAAAGGAGATCATGAGCTGGCTTTCGGCTGAATTACACCGGCCGCTATTCACTCTCTGTGTTCTTGAGCGTCAATGACAAAAAGTTTGCAACAGATCCTATCTAGGGTCAGGAGCATGGATGTGTCGCAAACTTTTAGAACGGCCCGTGCCAGCGACCTGCCGGACACGACTATCCTGCGATCTCGACAAATTGCAGAAAGCCCGACGTGGTAGTGCTGGGAAATTGCTGCTTGCGGATCGTGTTGGCGACCTCAATGCCGTCCAGAGTAGCCGAGGCGGATCTGAACGGCTTGAACCCGCACATGTGCCGCACGTGTCGTTTGATGAAACTGTGATCCTACTCGATCATTTTGTTTAGATATTTGGACCTGATCGCTTGTACTTTGGCAGAGCATCCGAACCGCTTCAGGATTCTGTTCACTTCTCGACTGCCGGCTGCATTTGCACCACTCTTGTCTATAACGATTTTGTTTGGGATTCCGTTTGACGACAGTGCTTTGGCAAAGAACCTGGTGGCTTCTGGACGATTTCGCCGCTCAGACAGCGTGAAATCAAGAGTGTTTTCCACTTCGTCGACCGCTCGATAGAGATACATCCACTTCCCGCGCACACGAATATTGGTTTCGTCCATGCGCCATGATCTCTTTCAAGTCACGATAAGAAACCGTGTGCCGCAGGTAGAAGTAAACGGCGCACAAAACTGCATCCTTTGGAAAATGACAGCCTTTCAAGGAAATCATGCTGAAACCTGTTGGAGAACAATACGCGGACACCAAAGATCGAAATCTATATGCTCGTTAATCCAGGCCCAAAGTTTGCGACACATCCTTAAGCAATCGTCCACGCAGCAGTTGTTATTTACGCGTTATGAGTCCTGAACCTAGCATCTTCAGCTACCGCCATTATTCCTCGACTCATTCTACAGCAGTGATAACGTTCAATTAGGATCGCTATGCATGCGCAATTTTTAAAATCAATTTGCTAACGAAAGGGATCGCCATGTCGAATATTGCCGGTAAAGCCTATGCAATGAATGTGGTCACGCCCAGCAATCCAAGAATAACCTGGATCAACCGCTTGCTGTTCATGGCGGCACGCGGAGTTCCATCAAATTTGCTTGGACTGCTAGGGCTGTCACTTATTCACTTCGCCCGCTGGGTAATCATCAAACCCAAGGACTGGCCCGATCTCGGCCAAGGTAAAGAGCAGGTAGAAGACGACTATGTGCTTTTCTGCTCAAACTTCAACGGAACATGGGACCAGTATATCGATGCCTTTTCCGACGGTATCCCGTCAGGTCTTGACCTGTTCTGGTTTTCCTCGATCAAGTACCCCAAGTCGATCCCGATTACGCCGTTCAAGAACTACATCACCTACAACCAGATCGATACCGACTATTACTACAACGCCACGCCCGGCTCTGCCCAACGTGACATCAAGACCAGCCTGCTGATCTATGACCAACTGCGCGACCTTACTGAAAAACATGGAAGATCTTCCCCCGAAGAATTCGCCGATGCCTACCGCGACGCCGCTTATGTTATGCAAAAGGGCCTTGGTGATCCTGGCTTCGGACCCGTCGCGAGCCTCGATACCGAACGTGCGGACGTTAATCGTGAGAAATTCGTCAACAAGGCACAATCCGGCTTTGACACCCTACGCGCTTCAGCCAAAGCCGCTCCAAAGCCACAGGGAGATCGCTGATGCCCGACCTCGATTCCGGCCATATTTTCCTGACCACGCTTGCCCCGATCAAACCCGGTGCCCCAAAGGACGATCCTCAAACCTCTTTCGAGCAACGCGCTCGCATCGCGCTTGCCGAATTGCCCACAGCTCATCAGTCACCGGCCACCGAACATACCAAATTCAACAGCCCCTTTGCCCGTAACACCCGCAACCACTTGGCGCGTATGTTTGTGCTTAGCGATGTGGTCTATAACGGACGCAACACGCAAAATACGTTGGTCGCCCGCCTTAGGCGTAGCCCTCCCCCGATCATTCCCCAGCATGTGGATGAACTGAAAACGCCCTATTTGGTATTCTGCGCGGATGTGGACGCGGTTTTGAAAGATGGCGATCGGCTACCCACCACTCTGAGCGCCGAACAACAACGCGAAGTGCGCGCTTCATATGCAGGCGAGCTCTGGAGAACAATGGAAGAAGAGCTTCGTGCGGTGTACTCTAACTGCTACGGCTTCGAACACGTCAATTCGGCAGAGCAGTTCGGGGATTACCTCGACAAATGCCATGTCGAAACTACGATGCCGTTCCATGATTACTACCTGGAGCTGCCAGAATTCCACAATCTGCCACTTACGCAACTGATCATCGGCGCGGTTGCCCCGCTGGCGATCGGTCTGTTCTCGCTAGTGCTCTGGCTCTTCGGTATCGCAACCGTGCCATTCTTGGGTCTTTCCAGCCTTGCCACTGGTCTCTTCGCGATTCTGCTTGGACTTGTTCTTGCAGTGATCTTCATTCGCTACGCCATCCAAAACGGTGAAAAACCCTTAGCCCCGGCCAAGTATGACGATCTACCTTCAGTTCTGAAGGCGCTCTATTTACAACAGAAATTCGCTGACTTCTTTGTCGAAAACCAGGCCAAGTCCGATACAGATCTGTACGCGGCTTTTGGCGACTTCATGTCAGAGCACGAACCTCTGAACACCAGAGTCAAAACGCAAAAACCAGGCGTCATTTCCTCGACCCACCCCGGCAATGTGAATTCTTAAAGACATGAGCACGACATGACACGCAATCTTAATCTCAATGACATTCAGGGGAACGTCATCCGCGCCTATGGCCGCCATTCCTTCCCCTTTGCCCGCTATGTATTTTTTCATTTCCCCAACCCCGCGGCCGGGCGCGCATTCCTTGAAGAAGTTCGCCAAAAGGTCACAACCGCTGTCCGCTGGAATGAAAAAAACCTAAAGCCGACCTGCACCACAAATATCGCCCTTACCTTTCCCGGAATGCTTGCCCTGCAATTGCCCGTGCGCACACTGCAGGCAATGCCAGCCGAATTCATCGAGGGCATGCGCCAGCGGGCGTTTATTCTTGGTGACCGCGACCAGACCAAGGTCGAAGATGCCAAAGACCAAAGTTGGTTAAAGCACTGGGACCCGATCTGGCAGAAAAGCCGCGCCCCTGGCACTTTGGGTTTTGGCGATGACGACGTACATGTGCTGGTCACTCTGAATGTGCAGAGCAAAAGCAAAACCGACCTTGCAACCCCACATCCTGAGCTGGAAGAGCGCACAGATTGGTTGCTCAAGGCCGCCAAAAAATGCGGCGTAACTCACCTGACCGGTGTCGGTGCCGAGGGCGACCAGCCTTATCAGGATGCCTCAGCCGTCTTTGAAGAGATCGGTGGCGCGATCCTTCCCACCCCAAAGGAACATTTTGGTTTCACCGACGGTATTGGCAATCCGGTCTTCGAAGGCCAACTGCGCGCCGAGGACGAAAAATCTGCCGTCATCGGGCGCGGTAAGTTGATGGGAAATGGCTGGGAACCATTGGCCACCGGAGAGTTTATCCTTGGCCATCCAGACGAAAGCCAGGAACTTGCCCCCACCGCCACACCTCCTGAATTCATGCGAAATGGCACGTTCTTCGCCTTTCGAAAATTGCACGAAAATGTCGGTTCTTTCGATGCCGTCGTCGCCGAGGAGGCCGAACAATATGCCAAGGTGATGAACGTTCCCATCGAAGAAGCCAAGGAAACCCTACGCGCCAAAATGTGCGGGCGGTGGTCCGATGGCGTACCGCTCTCGAAGGTGCCCACCTATGACGAATGGGTCGCCTTTGGCGAAAAGATGGGCTTCCGGGGTGAGGGTGTCGACCCGATCGAAGGTTACAAGAAAAACCTCGCCTATATTGCGTCTCCAGAGGCACGGGATTTCCGCTACGGCGATGACATGACGGGCTTCAAATGCCCAGGCGGTGCCCATATGCGCCGCATGAACACCCGCGACTATCTCGACCCGCTGAACAAGGGCGGCATTGACGAAACCACGGGCAAACCTTTCGAAAACCCCGAAGCCACCAGCGCTCTCAACAAACGCCGCCGCATTCTGCGGCGCGGTCTGCCTTATGGGCCACATAATTTTGAACATAAGGACGATGATACCGAACAAGGCGTGATCATGATCATCATGGGGGCCAGCTTGTTCCGGCAGTTCGAGTTCATACAGCAACAGTGGATTCAATACGGGCTCGATTTCCATCAGGGCAACAACACTTGTCCACTTCTTGGAAATCACGACCACCACACACGCCACACGATTCCGTCCGACCCGAGTTCCAACAAACCGCCTTATGTTATGAGTAAGCTCAAAACCTTCGTGGAATGCCGCGGAGGTGACTATTTCTTTGTGCCTTCCATGACCGCGCTGCGAATGATGGCCATGGGCATTGTTGATCCCACCTGATCGGAGCATCAGTGCATGATTACCGCCATTGCCAACATCTTCCTCAGCATCCTTCAACGCCTCGTCTTGTGGGGCGAGGGGCTTCTTTCCTTCGCCTGCCTACTGCCGGGCTGCCTTGGATCGCTTATGTCCGGCGGAATCGGCGTTTACCTACAAAAGCCAGCGTCCCAGCGCCGCGTCTTTGCCGTATTGCGCGCCTTCTGGCCTAATCTTACGTTCAACCGCGTGCTGATGAAATGCTACGAAAACACCGGCACTGCTATTGTCACCCGCCGCGCCGATTGTCTTGATGTGCTGAACCGCAACGAAGATTTTGAAGTCGTTTACGGTTCGCGCATGCGTAAACTGACCGAAGGCGAAAACTTCTTTCTCGGGATGCAGCCGGGCTGGGACTATACCCGCGACACGTCCGCCATGCGCCTTGCCGCGCGGATGAGCGATGTGGCTGAGATCGTGCAACCCCGCGCCGCAGATCTTGCCAACCGTATCATCGCACAATGCAAGGGCAAGATCGACATCGTCCCATCCCTCACGCTCGAAGTGCCTTGGGACATGACTGAAACCTATTTTGGCTGCGGTGCAAAGCCCGCGCAAATGCAGGAATGGACATCCAACCTGTTCTGGTACCTGTTCCAGGACCTTGGAGCTGACGCTGCGGGTGAAGCTCGTGCGCTGGCACAAGCCGATCTCCTGCGTGCCTACCTTGATGCACATATCGCGGAACGCAAGGCCAACCCTACCGAAACTCCGGACATCCTCAATCGTTGCCTTGCGCTACAATCCTCGGATACGCCGGGGATGAGCGATCTGGGCATCCGCAACAACCTACTCGGCCTTTTGATCGGTGCCATTCCCACCATCTCAAAGGCCAGCTGTCTCGCACTCGATGAGCTACTTAACCGACCCGAAGTGCTCGTCTCAGCCCGACGCGCCGCACGCGCTGACGACGACGCGCTTCTTGCCCAACACATTTGGGAGGCACTACGCTTCAATCCGTTCAACCCAGTGATCTACCGCCGAGCCTTGCACGATACCGAGATCGCACCGTCTACCCTGCGTCGCGCCAAAATCCGCAAAGGCCAGATCGTTTTCGCCGCGAACGCATCAGCCTGTTTTGACCGCCTTGACATACCAGCCCCCAACGAGTTCCGCACTGACCGCCCATGGAAGGATTACATCATCTGGGGTTACGGCATGCACCGCTGCTTTGGTGATACCATCAATCAGGCGGTCATCCCTGCCATCTTGAAACCGCTTCTGATCCAAAAAAACCTGCGCCGTGCGCCCGGCGCTGCCGGACAGATCCAACCAGGTATCGCCGGGTTCCCCGGCCATTTCCATCTAGAATTCGATACCTGAAGGGGGCAACAACATCGAAACCACTACTCGGCTGTTCTCCGGGGTTGACCTTGAGAGTTGGGTTGCCAACGCAGGGTTTTGATTTTCCAGTTTCCGAATTTAGAAAAGGTGGCATGGAAATCCAATTGCTCAGAACCTTTCAGGCGTGGTGATGGGTGTTCTGATCCACACCCCATACTGCGGCCCAACTTTAGAAGGGTGAGAGTGGAGGAACTGATGTCGCGTCAATCATGACTGTTTTCTCTTCTCTATGCTCGGCGGCAAAGCCGGCCACTTTGCGCGCGCGAAGATGCCTTTCTCGCTTCACATGCCCAAGCTTTGCTGAACGAACTGTCGGCGAGCCCGGAACCCGGCCCCGAATGACCCACCTGCCATCTACCGCTGAACATGATGCGGTTCTCGAATTGCTGAAGGCCGAAATTCATGACGGCATCAAAATGTGGACCCCACTTCAGACAGAGAGGAAGAAATTGCGGCCAAGCCAGACTCACTGTCACTCTTCCGGTGTGGTCTTCCACTCATAGATTTCTGGTGTATCGGCAGACACTCATTACCTAGCATTCCGCCGACGGCCTTGGCGATCGCTCAGGTGGAACGTTGGGTCAACAACGGGACTTCAAAATACCTATGGCTTCATCAAAAGTTTTGATGTTTTCCTCCGCCCGGGCGGTGAGATGCGCGCCCTCGAGCAATGCCAGAGCGGCGCGGGCCTCGGATGCCGGGTTGGTCACGCCCGAGATCGTTTTATCCTTCTGGCCAAGTTCAAAGATCGACTGAATCCGCTGGACCATCATGGCCCTGAAAGCTCGGATTTTTTCGATAACTTCATCAGACAGGCTTTCGCGACTACTGATCAGCGAGACACACAGGCAAAGTGTTTTACCATCGTTGAGTGCATCCCGGTAAAGCTGGACAAGAGCCTGAAGGCGTTCAGATCCAGTTTCATACTTATCCTCAATCTTCTGGCATTCGCGTTCAAGTACAGTGTGATAGCGGTCCATCAACGCTGCGGACAGATTGGCCTTAGTAGGAAAGTGATAGTGAATCGAAGCTTTGCGAATACCAACTGCTTCTGCCAGGTCAGCATAGCTAAACCCGTCAAACCCTCGCGCGCGTGCTGCATGTTCAGCAAAATCCAGTAACGCAGTTTTGGTATCCGACATGCTTTCAAACCTTTTCTTCAGCGATCAGGGCAAACGCGTTGATCAGGGCAAACGCGTTTTCCGCTGCTTCCAGGGCACCCTCGATATAGCCTCCGAAATGCGACGCCACCTCGGTTCCGGCGAATATCAGGCGATTTCCCCAAATCTGCGTCAAAGCCTGTGGCAATCCATATGACGGATGTGCGTATAGCGGTAGTTGATCCTCTTCGGTAGAGGTGAAGCGATCATAGGCCCAGTCCTTGATCAGCAGTGTTTCCGGTTTTGCGGCGTTGGGTCCGAACAGGTTGGTCAATTGGTCTTGCACGGCTTGTCGCAAGCGGCGCTGATCCCGGCGGGCGTGAGGTGGTATTCCGATAAAACCAAACAGGGCATACGGGCCGCTTTCGTCAGGCGAAGCATCGTGTATCTCGACCATTGGCCCACGGCGGCTCATGGTGTCGCCGGACAAGCCGGCTTCGCGCCAGAATGGTCGGTCATAGATGGCAATAGCCTTTGCCTGGCCTGCCATCCACGTGGGAACGTCCTTCATCGCGGTAAGCGTTTCCCGCGGTAGAGAAGGGGAATAGGTGATCTGGCTGGCCACACGGGGCGGCAGGGCCAATACCACCTTTTTGGCCTGGAATTCCTGCCCCGACTCTGTGTTTGCCGTTATTCCCTTGTGGGTCTGCGCCAGCGACACAACGGGTGAGGACAAAACCACGCGGGCCTTGGGCAGTTGGGCTGCCAACGCGTCGGTCAGTGCACTCAAACCGCCCTTGAGACGATATGACCCTTCCATAGACGCAAAGCCTCGACCGCGCTCGACGCGTCCATTTTCATCTTCAAAGCTGAGCGCGCCCATGGAGTATTGTTCGAACAGCGTCAACCCCAACTGGCTGATCAGCGCCGCAATCCGGGGTTGGCCGGGCCAAAACCAGGCGGGTCCTACATCGAAGTAACCTTTGCCGACCCGTTGGGTTAGAATGCGTCCGCCGGGTCGGTCCCGCGCCTCGACAAGCAAAAAGTCGCGACCCTCTTCGGCCATCCGCACCGCGAGCGACAAGCCCGACAGGCCAGCGCCAATGATCAACGTCTCAGTTTGCATATGTCAAAACCCCTCCGAAGCAGGTCGTAGGTCCAGCTCATGTGTCCAGGTCGATTGCGGCTGATGTGCAAGTTGCCAGTACGCCTCGGCAATCTCGCCGGGTTTGATCATTTTCGCCGGATCGAGACTATGCAAATCACGAGAACGAGGTGTATCGATGATACCGTCCACTATCACATGAGCGACATGCACGCCGGCTGGTTGATATTCTCGCGCGAGTGATTGCGTCAGCCCGCGCAAAGCGAACTTGGCGGACGCGAAAGCCGAAAAACGCGGGCCACCCCGCAGCGATGCAGTCGCTCCAGACACGATCAGCGTACCACCGCCGCCACGCACCATGGGTTGCAGCACGCATTGCCCAAGGACCACTAGCGATTGCACCATTGATGTCCAAGCCCGCTGATAATCCTTTAATGTGGTTTCGGGAAAGGGTGCGATCACCAGTTCAGCAGTATTGTGGACCACGATTTTTGGCGGGCCATAGGTCGCTATCAGATCCGCGATGGTTGGGCCGACAGCCTCAGGGTCGCTCAGATCAAGTTCATGAAAAGTGCCGACTGGGCTTTCCGGTCGACTTCGGCCGAGGCCAACGGCGGTCATGCCGCCAGCTTGAAATCGGGAAAGGAGAGACTGGCCGAGGCCAGCCCCAGCACCTGCGACAAGCGCCAGTGGATTAGCGGATTTCATATGCTACACCGCCGGTGGTTGGGCAAAGGGAAGGTGCCCGGTTTTCATCCAGACCTTTGCGCCTTCTGGTCCAGCTACGGCGGAAAGAGCTTCACCCTCGGGTAGGCGCAACCAACCGTTTTTCCCCAAAACGTCACCCCCGGTTGTGATTGAGCCGTCGATGACCAAAAGCTCGATCCCTCCCGTCGCGTCCGAAGCCAAGGTCGCAGCTGGGTCAAGATGGCTGTACGTTACGATCTCGCGGTCGTCCCTGTGCAGGGTTGCGCTTGCGACACCGTTCACTGGTGAAGCCAACTCTTCAGTCATGGTTTTGCGGAATTGGGTGCGATCTTCCATGTTGAACTGCCAGAGTTTGACGAAGATGGTGCATCCGGGTTCCGAGCCTGGTGTGTGTTCCGTGGTCGGAGGATTTCGCACATAGGTGCCGGCGGGATAGTCGCCGTGTTCGTCTTGAAAGACGCCGTCCAAGACTATGAATTCCTCACCGCCTGTATGGGTGTGGGCCGAAAATTTGCTGCCCGGTGCATAACGCACAATGGTGGTGGCGCGGGCGACTTCGCCACCGATCCTGTCCAGCATGCGCCGGTCCACACCCTTCATAGGCGAGGCCTGCCACTCAATTTGGTCGGAGTGAACAACGACACGGGACGTGAAATCCGAGTTGAGTTCCATGGGGAAAGGTCCTTTCGACTTAAATGTCAGGTTTCGCTTAGGCTGCAATAGACGGGCGGGTCGCTATTTTCGCACGCCAAGCCCTGAGTTTGGTCAGGCTTTCGGGAATTTCAACCTTGGCAAAATCGGCGAACGCCAATCCTGCAAAGGCTGTTATGTCAGCCACCGAGAATGTGTCACCGGCCAAGTAGTCGTTTTCGGCCAGAACAGAGTCCAGATACGCCATGGTATTCTCGGCGACCTCTTTCTGCTTATTGCCCCATTCGGCGCATTGATAGGTTTCAAGATCCGGGCCCAAGCCAGGTGTGGCATGGTGAAAATAGGTTCCAACCGCATTCAGTAGACCGTTTTCCGCACGCAGGTTCATCATTGAGATGCGTGCGCGTTCCTGTGCGGTCACACCTGTCAGCGAAGGGCCGTCGAACATTGCATCGATATATTCGGTGATCGCGTTGCACTGAGCAATATGTGATCCGTCTTCCAGTTCCAGGCAGGGCACAGCCGCATCGGGGTTCTTGGCCTTGAATTCGGGCGTGCGATGTTCGCCGCCCATCACATCCACCGGTATGAATTCCACTTTATCTGAAACGCCTTTTTCGGCCAGCGCGATGCGAATGCGGGCGGGATTCGGGAAACCCTCGACATCATAAATCTTCATTGGAATGCCTCCGTTTGGGATTGCAATATGCGAACTCTACCTATCAATAGGTAGGTTTGCAACCTCATTTTTGAAATTCTTTCCTAGGTTCTAAGAAACAGGTTTTTTGTTAGTTCTTTAGGGTTCTGATTGCCGCACATTTCGCCTTTCGCAGTGACAACAAGGTCAGGATTTGGAACGGCACGCCGGTACGCAGGGAATACCAACCCTGTCGGACTTCTTGGTTAAAATGGAACGCGCAGTCGAAGATTTGCATCAGGGCGTTAACCCTTGTTTTGTAACTGGTCGGGTGGTGAACATATGGCAGAAGGAATGTAACGGCGCAGCTTAACTGGACAGCCCAATTGATTCACCATACTGATGTAATGTTATTTCAAAACTGAGCTTGTGATGTTCATGGCCCATGCCTCAAAAAACCGGTCAGAAAAGGTTGATGACCCGAGCATACCTGTAACGCTGCTAACCGGATTTCTGGGGGCGGGTAAGACCACCTTGCTGAACCAATTGCTGGCCGTTCCAACTTCTGAGCCAACTGCCGTCATTGTGAACGAGTTCGGCGAAGTGGGTCTGGACCATGACCTGATTGAAAAGGTGGACGGCGATGTGATGCTGATGTCGTCAGGTTGTTTGTGTTGTTCAATCCGCGGAGACCTTTCGGACACCTTTGTCAAGTTGCTCGCACGGCGCGACGAAGGCATGCTCAACTTTGGCCGCATTGTGATCGAGACCACTGGTCTCGCAGATCCGGGGCCAATCCTTCAGACGCTGCTTGTCGATCCTTTTCTCGCGCGAAATACGCGAATGGATGGCGTCGTGACGGTGGTGGACGCGGTGAATGGGCCTGCAACATTGGATGCCCAGTTCGAGGCCGTTTCGCAGGTCGCGGTGGCCGATCTGATCGTCCTAACCAAAACGGACCTAGTATCTGAAGCATCTAATAAAGCTGTGACCGAACGGCTGCGCGGTCTCAATCCAACAGCCGACATTGTTCGCCCATCTGATCATGATTTTGGCCCGAAAAGCTTGCGGAACCTGACGAGCATGCGCGAAAACGCCCGTCAACAGGATGCTATTTCCTGGACGACGCCCAAGGTTGCAAATGATCCTCTGGGCAACCTTTCAGGGCTCATGTCAACCTCAAACACAAAACCTGGGACCACTTCCGAGTTTCGACGCCATGATACAGATATCTCGTCTGTTTCGATTGTTCTGGACGAGGCGTTGCATGATGCAGTCTTTGATAAGTGGTTCGACACTTTGATTGCCTACAAGGGCCGGGATATCCTGCGTGTGAAAGGTATTTTGTTTCTCGAGGGAATTGAATCGCCGTTTGCTTTCCATGGCGTCCAGCACGTATTTGACCCGCCGGTCCCGTTGAAGAATTGGACCGGCAAAGACCGGCGTACCCGCATCGTTTTGATAGGCCGAAACCTAAACCGGCCTGAAATCCAGCGAAGCCTTGATATGTTGCGTAATGCACGGCCTGCAGATGCTAAGTCTTTGACGAAGTGCAGGTGACAGATAATGACCGGCATCAAGCTATAAGCTCATACAGGAAAGACGATTGCCATCTTGTACCAAAAAATGTTGGATTTGCTCTGGAAACGTGGCTGGGTAAATTCATCGGGAGTTTTTACGTGGAAAACCTTGAACTGCGCACGGCTCTGATCGCAACCTGCCGCGCCATGAACGCGAGCGGAATAAATCAGGGCACGTCTGGCAACGTGTCTGTACGCGCTGGGGACGGTTTTCTGATTACACCTTCGGGTATGCCTTATGACACGATGACACCGGAAGACATCGTGGACATGGCTTTTGACGGATCTTATCAGGGTCCCAGGCCGTCGTCTGAATGGCGCTTTCATCGGGACATTCTTGAGGCACGAACCGATGCAAATGCCGTGGTGCATTGCCACTCTGTCCACGCGACGGCGCTGGCTTGCCATCACAGAAGTATTCCAAGTTTTCACTATATGACTGCAGTTGCCGGAGGCACCGATATCAAATGTGCGGGCTATGCCACCTTCGGAACGCAAGAGTTATCGGACAAAGCTCTGACCGCGTTAGAGGGGCGTCGTGCCTGTCTGCTTGGGCAACACGGGCAAATCGCAATCGGCAAAAGCCTGAGCGCTGCTTTGTGGCTTGCCACAGAGGTCGAGACACTTTCGCAAATCTACATTAACGCATTGGCTTTGGGGGAACCGCCTGTTCTGTCAGACAAGGAAATGGCGGCTGTGATTGAGAAGATGAACAGTCAAAGCTATGGGCAGTCTTCTGACTGAGACAATCTCAGTCGTTCGGCGCGGTAGCGACTTGCAATTTATCCGGGCCTGCGGGCCAAAGGTGGCATGCCCTGCCTCAGCGATTGTGCCTGAATATCTTGTCACCCAGCGATTCAGTCAAAATATAACACCATCCATGATTTCCTTAAGATCACGGTTTGAAACACCATAGCGAGCTTGGAAGACCCCGCGAGTAGGATCGCACACACTGATAGCGTGCGCCCGAGTTGCGCACACGATACTAACTTGACAGCAGCGGTTTCAAAATGGTCGCATCAGGTATCATTTGCAAAGATAGGAATATCGTTATGAGAATCCTGTATAGCACGACCACAGTTTTTAGCTTCTTCATGTCCGCAACATCCATTCTCGCGCAGGACGCCGTAGAAGGTGGACAAGTTGGTGAGATGACGATTTCGAAATCCGACATGCGCGCGCAGGCAGCGGATACATTTTCACCTTATGCCGGGCGGGATTTCCCGACCCGACCGCTTTGGGGTGACACACATCTGCACACCTCACTTTCGCTGGATGCGCGTGCCTTTGGGGTGTTGTTGTCGCCTGCCGACGCGTTTCGTTTTGCCCGCGGCGAAGAAGTGACAACATCGCACGGGTTGCAGGCGAAATTATCCCGTCCGCTTGATTGGCTCGTGGTCTCTGACCATTCCGACGCCATGGGTGCGATGAATGAAATCGTGGCTGGTAACGCCACACTCATGCGTGATCCGACTTTGCGTGATTGGAATGACCGGTTGAATCAGGGCGGCGACGTCGCTTTGGGTGCAACCATGGAAGTTATCGAGACTTTTGCGGGCATATCCGGTGGTGCATTGCCAGAAGCAATAGCGGACCGCCGTTTTGTGCAATCGGTTTGGGATGACTTTACCAAAACCGCTGACGCGTTTGATGATCCCGGCTCTTTCACAGCCTTTATCGGGTATGAATGGACGTCGACCGAGGGCGGTAACAACCTCCACCGCAATGTCATCTATCGCGACGATGCAATTCGAGCCCGCCAAATGCTGCCGTTCACCACAGCAGAAACCTTCAATCCGGAAGACCTGTGGGATTGGATGGAGCGGTACGAAGAAGAGACCGGCGGCCGTGTATTGGCGCTGGCGCACAATGGGAATGTCTCGAACGGTCTGATGTTTCCGGTCGAGACAAATCCAGACACCGGGGAACCGCTGACAGGAGATTATGCGGAACGGCGTGCCAAATGGGAGCCTCTCTATGAGATCACACAGATAAAGGGTGACGGTGAAGCCCATCCGTTTCTGAGTCCCAACGATGAGTTTGCAGATTACGAAACCTGGGACGTCGCGAACCTTGGCCCTGTGCCAAAGGAAGACTGGATGTTGCAGTATGAATATGCGCGCGAAGCGTTCAAGAATGGTTTGAAACTGGAACAGCAGCTTGGGACAAACCCTTACAAATTTGGTGTCGTTGGATCGACTGATAGCCACACTGCATTGGCCACGGCGCAGGAAGACAACTTTTTCGGCAAACACTCGGGGGTAGAGCCGGAACCGGGCCGCTGGCAACATGTGGTCGGCGAATTTGAAGCGACGCGAATTTTAGGCTGGCAGATGGCGGCGTCGGGTTATGCAGCTGTTTGGGCCCAGGAGAACACGCGGGATTCTATTTTTGACGCAATGGAGCGCAAGGAAGTATACGGCACAACCGGCAGCCGTATTACCGTACGTTTCTTTGGCGGATGGGACTTCGACGCGTCTGATGCTCAATCCCGGCTTCCCGCGAAAATTGGCTATGAAAAAGGCGTGCCAATGGGAGGAGATCTGCAAGCAGCGCCAGACGATGCCTCTGCGCCGTCCTTTCTCGTCGCTGCCCTCAAGGATCCATATTCTGGCAATCTTGATAGAATTCAGATCGTCAAGGGCTGGCTAACGGCTGACGGCGAGACGCAGGAGCAAGTGTTTAACGTCGTTTGGTCTGATGACCGCGTTATCGACGACGCTGGTAAGTTACCATCTGTTGGCAACACCGTAGACGTTGAGACAGGCACGTTCACGAACTCTATCGGAGCGCCGGAATTGATAATCGTCTGGACCGACCCGGAATTTGATCCCGAACAAAAGGCTTTCTACTACGCGCGGGTTCTGGAAATCCCAACGCCAAGATGGACAGTCTATGAGGCAGTCCGGTTTGGCGATGAGATTCCGAATGACGTTCCCACGTCTACGCAGGAACGAGCGTATACTTCCCCGATTTGGTATACTCCGGAGAACTAGGTTAAGGACCCATTGTTCTTCGCCGTACCACATGAGTCTTCGCGTCTAAAACAAGCGGTGCACATGTATGATCTTTTCTGGTTGAGAGACGCGCAAATGACGCGACTCTCAATCTTTTTTCAAGTCCCAGGGTAAGCCCCGCGTGGATGACGGTCGGTGTGACAGCCGAGTACGTCGACGAGAAGGCCGTGATGATCGGCCTCATTTATCTGAATGCCCAACGAAAAGTGCGGCATAGGCAAAGGGCTTTTCACATCTAGCTGAACAAAAATTCAACCCTTTGGGTCAGCGAATGGCGTTTTAACGCCAGTTTGACGCTGCGCTGACGGCCTGTCCCTAGAATCGTGGTCATTGCGAAATCTGTGTGGGATAGGAGATTACGGTGACCAGTGGAGTTGTGCATACGAGTGAGTCCCCAACACGCGTTTTGATGAGGGTTTGCGCCTGCAACAAAAGCGCGCGAAACGTGTCAAAACCCGATTGCTGGTGGATTTTCTCATCGACCCGATACGCAATGCTGCGGATCTCGCGTCTAATGCGTCTTTCCAATAGAACCACTGATTTTTTTTTCCGCGATCGGCAAGGGTAAACACACGGTAGCTGGCGCAGTCCCTCGCTGGGCTGTCGAGGTTTTTGTGACCAATTCAGAACGCCGTTCGCGCTTTCAAAAGATCCAATTGCGCAGAACTGATGCTGTTAAAAAAGGTATTCCTATGAAACTCACTGAGTTCGAAAAGAAACTGTCAGACCTTATTAATGCAGAAAAATTCGAAGAAGCCGAAGCGCTACTGGCTGAACATGTCAAAGAGCTGGCACCCGAAGATCAAATTCAGCCCTACTCTGCCGCCGTCACATTGAAGGGGTTAGATTTCGAAGATCAGCTGCTTGAAGGCGTTGATCTGATTGGCGTTGTGACGAAATGGGCGCGTCGAATTCGAAACGGACAATACAAAAGGATGATCGCGCAACATCCGAACAAGCTGCGCATCTTGGAAGAGGGGGACAGCTGGCACCAATACCCTGTCTTTCTTCGGGACGTGATCGACAATGTGTCTCGGATTTTTCCGACCTATTCGCTGTCTGCGCCAAGTGATCTTGCATCGAATATGGCGCTGGCATCCGAGCACGTAGATAAAATTCACGAGCTGGATCCGGACATTTTCATGTTGTCGATGGGTGGGAATGATTTGTTGGGCGACGGTCGATTTGTAAAGCTTCTGAAACCATATCAACCCGGATCTACCGCCAAAGCGCTGTTGAACGAAAACGCATTCAACTCGGCACTGAAGACAGTAATGGACAGTTACCGCGACATGGTCGACAGCGCGTTGGCCACAAAGCCTTCGCTTGTCGTATTGGTTCACGGTTACGATAACGCCTTGCCGCAGAACAACGGTAAGTGGTTGGGCAAGCCATTGGATAAAAAAGGTATCCCGCTCGGCATTGGACGTGAAATCGTAGAGCTGATCGTCGGGCGTTTTAATGACGCGCTGGCAGCGTTTGCGTCCGGTTTTGCCGGTAACGTGCGTTATGTCGATGTGCGAACCTCAGTCGGAGGCAACGTTTCCAGTTGGTATGATGAGATTCACCCGCGCAACCCCGGATTCGAGCGTGTTGCAAACAAAGTCTTGTTGGTTCTTGGCAATCTTGGCACGCGGTTATCGATTTCAGGTTTGGCAGGTCATTCTGCCTCAATTCCTGGTTTTGGCACGCCACAGCCGGAAGCCATAGTTAGCAACGCGTTGTATGATCGGCTCAAGCAACAATCTGTGCCACATCCAAAAAATGCCGACGCAGAATTTGCGCTTTGCTCTGAGAACGTGGCCGCTGCTCATGCTGATCTCAAGGAGTTGGAGCAGGAAATACACCTGCCGGACGACCCGGAGCTCGTACGGGCACGGCAGGATTACCGCCTTCCAAACGCAGCCTCCGCGTATGAGCGTGTCATCGGTGACCGAAACCTTGACGAGTTTTATGTTCTTTCACGCGGTGCGCTGATGGGCAACGCCGTTGCACGACTATTTGTACGCTCGCCAGGGTTCGGGTCCAGCTTTGGAACCGGCTTTTTGATTGGCGGCAATCTGCTTTTGACAAACAACCATGTACTGGGCGACCCAAGTCTGGCGCGGAGTTCTCAGGTGACCTTTGGGCATGAGTTCGACATAGATGGCACGCTCAACGAACCGGCGACGTTTCGCATGACAGAGGAAGTCTTCCTGACGTCAGTGTCGCACGATTATACAATTGTGAGTGTTGAGCCGACATCCAGCAATGGCCGCAGCCTTTCAGAGTTCGGCCACATCGAAATGTTGCCCCGGTCCGGCAAGGCCTTGAAACGCGAATACGTCAATATCATTCAACATCCGCGTGGGGACCTGAAGAAAGTTGCGCTGCGGGAAAACCTGGTTCTCGGGCGGCGGCGGCAGTTTCTGTATTATGTCACAGACACTGAACCGGGATCTTCCGGAGCGCCAGTCTTTAATGAAGAATTTCAGTTAGTTGCTCTGCATCACATGGCGGTGCCCGATCCGGCAAATCCAGGCCAGTTCGTGGCCAATCGGGGTATACGTGTCAGCGAAATTCTCAAAGACATCCTGAACAAACGAAATGTAGGCAGCGCCATGGCGGCTGAGGTCGATCAAGTGCTGTTGCAAGCCAGGAACGGATCAGATCCATTGCCTTTGAATGCTCCGGTTTCGGCCGCTTCGATTGGTCCCCTCACGCCAGCGGAACGTATGGATGAAGACGCATGGATGGAGAATATTGATACGACCATCCTTTTGCCCAGCGCCTTTGAGACACAAGTGGCACGACCGAAATTGTCGGCCCATGACGCCTATTGGCCCTCGTCGCCGCGAAACGCTCCGGATACCTGGCATCTTCCGGAAGAGTTTGCGGATCACCCCTTCGAGCTCACCTTGGCGACCCTGAAAGGCTTGGCCGAAATCAACGGGTTTGCGCCAGTGACAGATGGTCATAATAAGCTGATTTTTGGGTTGCGCGGATGCAAGCTTCGTAATGGTGGGTCCCGCCTTGAAGGCGTCACCGAAGCACAGCTTCAACCGATCTCGCCTGATCATGAGAACTTTCGCTGCGTGATCGGCGTCGCGGATGTCGTAACGGGTGTTTTGTCGCTGTACTCGGCCTCGACCGTGCCGCGCAGAACGCAGATGCTCAAATACTATAACCGCGTGAATTTCGGCACATCGAAAGTATTGTGCAATATGCTGCCGACCGGGTGTTACGAATATTGTGTCGGCTCACATTTTTCCACGGTGAATGGCGAGGTAAAATTCGTTTTGCGCCAGGGAAACGGGCCGCTTCCAGTCAATTCCAGCACTGTCACGACATTGCGCACACACAATGACTTGGCCTATGGAACTCAAGACTATTGGGACCGGACCAAACCCGGTGACAATATCCATCCAGCATTCCTGTCAGTCAGCTTTTCGTCGCAAGGATGTCTCACGTTGCCGGGCACCCAACATGGCAGCGGTTCATCCCATACGACCGGGACAGGAGAATGGCGCCGGTTCCGCAAGGCCGCCGGGTTTGATGGGGAACGACACGGGTCACGTTATGATGTGATGTTGCTGACCGGGCACGAGGCAGCAGCCTATTCACTCACCAATCCGGTTGACTGGCCGCGTTTGGCCTGCTTGCGACATGGCTCGCAGGGTGAGGTGGTGGCAAAGCTTCAGCAACAAATCGATGCGTTAAGCGACGGCAAATTTGGCCCGCGAACCAAAGAACTGCTCGCCAGTGCTCAAAATGACACCATTGGCTTTGCAACCGGAACATGGACGCCGGACATGGCGGAATTGATGAATCTTGATTTCTAAGGTTTTGTGCTGTGTTTCAGGGGGCCATTGTGAACATACAATTTGTGATGGGTCGGGTCCCCTGCCTCATGGCTCCTGCGAATGGCCTTGCAGGAAAAGTCAGGACAAGTCTCGGAAAACTTGAAAATCAACGCTCTCATCCCGCCTGAGCAATGAAGTGGGATACTTTCCATCCTCCACGAGTTGGTCAGGTTTGAACCCCTCTTCCTGATTGCTCAACGAAATAACGAGCTTTCGCGCCCGGTCCAAGTTTCCGTGTTTGGCGTTAAGGCCAATTGCATATCGAAGAGAAGGTTTGAAGGTTGGTCTGAAACTCAGCGAACGCTCAAAATGCCGAAGGGCAACTTGTTCCATACCCAGCGCCAAAGCAGACCCGCCTAACAGCGCTTCGGGCAAAAACTCGAGTGTTGAACCGCGTAACAGTTCTCTTGATCTTTGAGAGGACTCATAAGCTAATTCCAACTCGTGATTGTTTAGTTGTGCAGCAGCAAGTGTCCACCAGGCGAAAGGGTTTCCAGGGTTCAATTCGACGGCACGTGCGGCGTGGGACAACGCATCGTGAAATCGACCTTCAAGGTAGTTTAAACTGTTCGAAACTAACGCAAGAACCATTGAGTTGTTGGGCTCTTTCTCGAGCGCTTGGGACGCGAGTTCGCGGCTTTCTTCAAGAATATTTGCATTCCCGTTTTTGTAGCGTTCGAAGAACTGGATAACACGAACCTGCGCTCGCCAGGCAAGGTGCGTGGCGTGGGGATCATTGTCATACGCAGAGGCCAACAGGCGGTCAGCGTAATCCGCGCCCTGTTCGGTCATTGCAAACATACTTGAAATCGCCTTTGAGCTCATCAAAGGAGATCCAGCATTATTGTCGTCGCGACGCTGACTAAATCGATGTCGAATGGTCTCTGTGATTTCGAAAACCATTTGCGACATATCTTTGTTTTGTAACGGATTTTCCAGAAGGGACTTGATGATCCGATGTCCCGACCAGATTTGCAGCCCAAACGGTGCTTCGCGCAGCCTGGCGCGCATGAAAACCCAGCCATTGTCGCTCTGAACAGCGCTCAACGTCAGTTGAAACTCCGGCTCATACTGAGTTTCGGTTTCTGGTCCAATGACATTTGCACCGATAACTTGATGTAGCATTGTAGAGCATTGGTCCGCCGTCACCTCGGTGAACCAATCGGCCAACGGGTTTGGGCCGGGCAGTGTTTCGATGGCTAAAGTGATTGTAGGTGGCTTCACCGATGGTTCAGGAGCGCTCGCCGGCCGCAATGGAACCACATTTTGATCGACTGAGCGGCTCGACCGTTCCAATGAAAGCCAGTTTTCGAATTCGGGATCACGTATATCAATCCCTTCAGCGAACTCTCCGAAATTGCTGTCATCGATCCGTATTTCGTTAAGGTTCAAAGACACTCTGAGCTTTGTCGAAGTCACAAGCGCTGCTTGAGCGCCAAGCGACTTTTTGCACTGATATACCGCCTGACGAAGACTACCTGCGCCCTGATTTTTGCCCCGGTCACTCCACAATTTGTCTTGCAGCCACACCCTTTCGCGACTTCCATTAGGAGAAGTGAGCAGCAGCAGCAAAAGGCCACAGACCTTCGCCGATCTGGGCGTAAGATCAATGCCTTGGTCGGTCTCTAACCGAAATGGGCCCGTTATATGGGCGACAATACTCACAATGCCACAGCCTCTCGAACTAAATTGCAGCACTCAGAAATCACAGCGCTTAGGATCGGCTACCGTTATTAATGCGTCAAAAATGCCACCGCGCAAGAGCTGCAGCATTGACTCACTCAATTTTGCGCTGACTGTTGTTAAGCTTAGCAGCTCAGGGGGGATTGTTATGACACGTATGACAGGGCCGGGTACCGGGCCTGGAACCGGACCGGGCACGGGCCCCGGAACCGGACCGGGTGCAGGTAGTGCTGGTGACGTTGGTCTGGCAGGCGAGGTTTTTATCAGCAGGCACGCGGGCTCACCTGCGTCCCCGCTTCTGAGCGCCGCGCTAAATACATCTCGTGACGGCTTGATTAACTATTGGACTGGTCGTGGCAGTCCGGTGACTCCGTTCCCGACTGACGCGACTTACTTGGAGCACGTCCGAAACCCAACCAAGGCGATGATCCTCGATAGCGAATTGCGCAGCCGCTTGGCTGTTCTGGGGGCGACCAACGAAAGTGGCGGCTTCACCGATGGCAAAGCCAAACTTGTGTATTTGCATGACGTTGAAGGGACCCCAAAGTCTCAGATGTTGGTCAATATCAAACGACCTAGAGAAGAGTATTTTGAAGATCAGTTGCGTTGGGTCCGTGCATATGCCGACCTGAGGGCCGACCGGATACCAGAAATTCAGGTTCAATTGAGCGATATGCTGTCTTTCTTTGGTGCACATGCATATCTGGACAACGGGCGCCGCAGTAAAACGCTTTTGTATTTGTCCGTTACACTTTCAGTCGCAATCCATGTGGCTGCATTGATGAAGTACAACCTTCGCCAAAAACGCCCAATAGACTATGCTGCTGAAGTTCAGCCAATTATTCAAACCCCTGATCATTCGACTTTTCCGGCCGGTCATTCGATCGAAGCATTTGCGGTGGCCACGGTTTTACATCGTTTCATGAAGCGCTCACTTGCTGGCGACATCGGGAAAGTAAAATTCGGGACAGAGGAAGCCCCATTACCTTTCCTGTTGGCCCATCGGATCGGAGTAAACCGAGTTGTTTCTGGGGTGCATTTCCCAATTGATTGCCGAGCAGGCGCTTATATCGGCGTCATTCTAGGAGAGTTGATCTACAATCTGGGGGCAAGTGCTTGTGAAGACGCGAACGACCCAAAAGCCGAAGCGCCGCGGAAACTCAGAGTTCAGAAATCAAATCCCAGAAGGTATTGGGGCTATTCAGACAGCACGCCGGATTTTCTTCCGAGTGAGTTTTTAGAACTGTCCCAAGAAAAAGATGTGACCGAACTAAAAGGCGGCTTCGCTCCGCTATCCATAGCGCGTCACCTTTGGAATGAAGCAAATCAGGAGTGGTGATATGGGAAAACCCACTTCATCACCTTCCAGCTTGTTGCAGCCTGACTATTCCGACCCCTACGTGGATTGGTGGGCCTTGGCAGAAGGCAGCAGGACACAACGCTCCGACGACTGCACCCGGATCGACATTCAGCCGTTAGAGCGGAACATCTTTGGCTTGCACGATAAGAAAAAGCGCGAAATTGAAGTTCCTTTACCCGAAGGCGCGACCAACACGGATTTCAGTCCCAATGCTTGGGAGTCCTGGGAAGCCAACGCGGAAGATTACCCCCATATACGCACCGATGACGTTATTCTGGGAGTGATTGATACAAGTTTTGCACTGGGCCAGAAACGGCTTCGGTTTGAGAACGGACAGTCGCGGTTGTTGGCGGCCTGGCTGCAAGGCGCAGATGCCCGCAAAAAAGGTGCGCGGCATCTTCCGTTCGGGCGCGAATTTTCAACGGTTCAGATCGAAGCAGAACTTCGCAAACACAGCGGCGGAGACTTGAAGAACCCTTTGAATCAGGAAAGCTTTAACCGTGCGACTGGGGCTGTAGACGCGGATAAGCCAAGTTGGGAAGGCGCCAAAGAACTTCAACTTTCTGCCTCTCATGGTACGCATATTCTTGATGTGGCGGGTGGAATAAACCCAGGCGCGCTGGGCGCGAGTTTGGACGATGGGCGCCCACGTTGCCATTTGGTGGCTATATCCTTGCCACCACTTTTCCTTCACGGTCACGCGGGGAACTTTCTACAATATCATGCAGTTCTGGGTTTGATCCGAATTATTCGCCTCGCTGATGCAATTTCCGCGGCCAAACACAAAGCTAAGTGTCCTGGTTTTGACGCAGATCACCAGTTTCCTGTTGTTGTGAACTTTTCATTCGGTTTTGAAGCCGGGCCGAAAGATGGTTCATTGGAGATGGAACAGGTGATCCGCAACGAAATTCGCAATAGGGCCTGTGATTTTGACGATGACGCGCCGTTGAAGAACCGCAAACGGAAATGTAGGCCACGGAAGGTGAAGACCTTCGTCAACATGCCGGCAGGGAACTCTAACCTGATGCGTGTTTCGGGGCGTGATCTGGTCAAACCGGACGGTCATGAGCCTTTCGAAGTTATTGTGCAGCCCAGCGATCATTCCTCAACCTATGTCGAGTTCTGGTCAGAACCTTTCAACAAGAGTTCTGGTTACTTGGAGCGGCTTGAACTTCAAATCGATCTTCCCGACGGCCGAAAAATTCCAATCGGTCTAAAAAACCCAGGGCGCGGAGCTCCGGAAGTGCGGCAAATAAGTTCGCCGGACAATTCAGCTCAGATCGGGCGGGTCTACTATAATCTGAACCAGTCGCCTTTGCGCGCCAAGGATCAAGTTAGATTGCGTGTTGTTGTTGCCCTTGCGCCGACTTTGGTTTTTTTCCCGATGAAAAACCAACGCCGGAACACAACGGTAAAGCTTGCCCCCGCTGGTCGTTGGAAATTTACTTTCAAAGGGATAAAAAACACTCTGCGATTTGACGCATACATTCAGGCTGATCTGTTTGGCGGTCCGTTGCCGCAAAACGCAAGGCGCGCGTATTTCGACCACAGGCTTTACCGCGACTACCTGGAAAGCGGACATGTGCGTGACAGCTATTCGTATTGCGAACCTGACAAACCCCTTGATAACGGGCCAATCAGCCGGGTGGGAACCCATAACGCGCTCGCTTCAACCCCCTATGTTTCTATGATTGGAGGGTATCGCAACTCTGACGGTCGTCCGGCGACATACTCTGCCACCGGGTATCACGCCCCGCCTGCGTTCAATAGTCAATCGGATGTTGATGTTATTTTCCCGTGCGACGACAGTGACACAAAATCAGGCATCCTGGGGGCCGGGCCTCGGGACGGCGCGGCGCTGGCGATGAACGGAACCAGCGTTGCGACGGCACTCAGTTCGCGGATGATGATTGATTGCCTGTTGACTGACCCTGACGCTGAACTTGGGCAGCCGTGGCTTCAAACACAAGCGCGCAACTACGCGAATGAGGGTCGTCCCGAACACTACAAGCATGCTGCGCCATTGAAAGCAGGGGCTGGGCATCTGCCATATCCCGATAGCTATTGCGACGTCGGCGCAGGAGTGGGAATGCGCGCTCGCAGAGGTGGGCGTGGCATTACCAAATTGAATTTCTAGGGTGGGTTGGTTGGAGCATTTGGATGAAGATACCAACAGATATGCCCGACCTCAAAGGCTTCCGCTTTCCACGCGCATTGATCGCGTATGTGATCTGGGCGTATCATCGGTTTTCTTTTAGTACGGCTGATGTTGAAGACCTGTATGCCGAACGCCGTGTGGCTGCCAGTCGGGAAACCGTTCGGCTTTGGGTGAACCGGTTTGGCCGCCCTTTTGCGAGTTGCATCAAACGTGACCGTCCCGGGCATAGTGACAAGTGGCATCTGGATATGGCAACACGCTTGATCTTCTGGTCCAGAAGCAGCGCAATGCAAAGGCAGCCAGGCGATTTCTACAGCGTTTCAAAAGTGCATATGAAGACCCGCTTGTTGTCATATCGGACAAGTTGCGCGGCTATTTCGAGCCGGTAAAGAGTCTTGCGCCGTCAGCCAAATACCGATCCCACAAAGTGTTGAGCAACCGTGCAGAACAAACGCATCTAACGGGCCGAAAACGACAGAAGATCGTGGGACGGTTCAAGTTACCGTCGCAAGCTCAGAGATTTCTGGCAGCTCAAGATCATAGAAACGCGCAGCGGTCTGACTGAACACTGCCGAGTGCACCTCAGCGGGCACCAGATCGTGGTAAGCCTGCATCAGAGAGGCGTAGTCACCGTAGAGCTTGTCGACCGGGAAGTTTGAACCGAACATGACTCGATTCGCTCCGAACTGGGCGAGGCACTCATCCACAATTGGGCGTACGCTTTCCGCGGTCCATTTGTGGTCGAACATGCCCAGGCCAGACAATTTACATGAGACATGCGGCAGATCAGACAGCGCATGCAGTCTCTGAGCCCAGTCGTTCAGGCCTGCCGCGCTGCGATCATGCGGTGAGCCTGCGTGACACAGCGCGATCCGCGTGTTCGGCGCCCGTGCTAGAATTCGAGCGGTTTTTTCGATCAGTTCAGGGATGAGTTGCAGATCAAAGCTGAGACCCCGCCGCCCTGCTTCCTGCAAGCCGATCAGAAAACGTGGGTCGTCGAGTAGGGTATTGGTGCCTGTCTGCGCGTCCTCTCCGGGTGCGCGGCCAACGATCTGGCGCACGCCGCGAACAGTCGGGAGGGTCTGAAACCTGTCGAGTTGGGCGGGCAGGTCGGTTGAGGTCAGGTCACAAAACACAACCTGCGCCATCGGCCAATCTGGATTGGCATCGGCAACGGATTGGACCCACCGAGCTTCGTCCAGACCGTTTTCGGCCCCAACTTGAATATGGACCGAAGCGCGTACACTGCTGGGTGCGGCCTCGGACCGGAATTCATCTAGCAGGTAGTCCCGCTGGATTGGCGTCGGGTCGCCAAAGAACCTATCCACACCGCGCGCCATCAGCCAAGGGTAGTGCACTGTCTCAAGGTCCCATAGGTGGTGATGCGCGTCGACACAGCCAATCATGTCCGTGGTACCTTCGCCATACGGGCCAGAATATCGACCCCCTGTTGTTTCCAGAAATGCAGCAGGTCGATGAAAATCCAATTCTCGGCCAGTTTGTCACCGTCGCGTCGATATATGTCGATAACTCGGAATTCACCGGCCTTGTCGGTGGCGGGCATGCCCATGAACCCGCCGGTGGGTCGCGCCGTGAAATTCGGCCAGCCGAAAAAACCACCATATTGACCCTCAGCCATGCGGCAGATATGTTTGGTCTTTGAGCGGTCCGTGAAGGATGCGCGGAACGGGCCCGAGTGCTGCTTTGCATAGCGCTCGATCGTATAAGTCGCACCGATCCCGGCAGGACCCCACCAGATCATGTCTTCGCACCATGTCTGGTGCAATTCGTCCACAAGGCTCAGGCCGCTGTTCCATTGGCCCAGATCGGAAATCATGGCATTAATCGTGCCGAGCGTTTTCTTGCCCTCTTCGGCGGGCTGCGGGCCAAACATCAGCCCGTCATGCGTCATCGGTCCGGGTTGAACAAGATGGGCTGCGGTCTGTGGCGGGAAGGGCTGAAGCCCGGCCTGCATCATGAGGTGAGGGATGTCGAAATACATCGCCGTCTCGCTGATTTTGCCATTATCTACCTTGTTGAATTCGCAGTAGCGCAGAAACGCCATCTTGCCTGTTGGGGCGATACCCAGCCACTCATTGTCAAAAAGGCCCATGAGGTGACCCATCGACACGACCCAGATCGAGCTGAACCCGTCGATCTCGTTTTTACCGGCCATGAACACGTCCATCCGACGTTGCAGGTGCTTTAGGCTGTGCTTCAGAGGGTGCCAGAATTTCTGGGCCACATCTTCAGAGCCGTGCAGTTCATCAAACGGATGGAATCCGCGCCACAGGTAGTCTTCCGCGCAGTAGTTAGACATCGTGTCAGTGACATCCGATTCATCTGCGTTGCCTAGCGCCTCGTAGTACTCAAGAACGATCGTTTTTTCGGCATCGTAAGACATTATCAATTTCTTTCAGTGCTTTAACTGTTGCATCAGAGCAGTTTATGAGGGGCAAATCCGCTTTTGCATGCGCATGCAAAAAAAGCTTGCCAGATGTTTCTTTTGTTGTCTATGCTTTTTGCAAACGTATGCATGACGACCCGCAGGGAGGGACTCAATGGCCGAGATTCAACTTCGCAACGTTGGCAAGCGTTGGGGTTCGTTTGTCGGGGTCGACAATTTCGATCTAACGATTTCCGACAAAGAGTTTCTGGTTCTTCTCGGCCCATCAGGCTGTGGCAAAACGACGACCATGCGCATGATCGCCGGCCTAGAGGACGCCAGTGAAGGTGACATTCTGATTGACGGTACCCGGGTCAATGATATGGAGCCCAAGGATCGTGACGTCGCGATGGTGTTCCAGTCGTACGCTCTGTATCCGAACATGAACGTCTACGAAAATATCCGGTTCCCGCTGAAAGTCCGCGGCATCGACCCGTCTACGCATGACGAAAAAGTGCGTCGCGCATCCGCCATGGTCGAACTGGACGACTTCCTGCATCGCAAGCCAGCAGAATTGTCGGGAGGTCAGCGCCAGCGTGTTGCGCTTGCCCGTGCCATTGTTCGCGAACCCAATGTGTTCCTAATGGACGAACCGCTGTCCAACCTTGATGCCAAGCTACGCGTGTCCACTCGGGCACAGATCAAAAACCTAAGCCACGAATTGGCGGTGACCACAATTTACGTCACCCACGACCAGATCGAAGCGATGACGCTTGCCGATCGCGTGGTTGTCATGAAACAAGGCGTCGTGCAGCAAGTGGGTAGCCCGACCGAAATTTACGACACCCCGGCCAATACCTTTGTGGCCAGTTTTATCGGCAACCCGGCCATGAACCTGATGGAAGGCCAAGTCCGCAACGGCACGTTTCTAGCCGACCACGTGGAAATCGCGAATATCAACGCACCTGACGGTCCTCTTACGCTCGGCTTCCGTGCGGAAGACGCCACGCTTGCCGAAGACGGGCGGGGGCAAATCAATGCTCCGATCTATACCCAGGAGTTGCTGGGCGACGCGACGATGATCTCGGTCCGCGTTGGTGGAGCGCTGGTGTCCGTGAAGGCCGACAAGAATTTCCGGGCTGAAATTGACGACATGGTGTCGATCTCGGTGCCGGTCGAAATCTGTCATCTGTTTGACGGCCAAACCGGCGAACGGATCTGAAAGTAGCCCCGCAAATCACCGGGGATCAGCCCCGGGGCCCGAACTTTGTGCGCGACAGGGGCGCGCACGACACTTCAGAGAAACAGGGAGATGAGATGTTTCTGAGAAAGCTAGCTACCGTAACCACTTTCGTCGGATTGATGGGTTCGGCTGCGTATGCGGCGAACTGCGGTCCCGAAGGTCAATCCATCCGAATTCTGGCCAGTGACTTCCCGGCCATCCACGCCGTTGCAGGCACCGCCGAGGAAAATTGCGCAGGTGGCGCGTCTGAGTTTTCGACAAACCACACAACCGAGGCGCGCCAGATCATGAACGCGGCCCTGACGCCGAACCCGTCTGAATACACATCGGTTATTCTGGCCAACTCGACGCTGACTCAGCTGATGAATGACGGCCTTGTGCGTCCGCTGAATGATCTGGTTGAAAAACACGGCGAAAACATCTCGCCGAACTTGCTGATCACCATCGATGGCAATGTCATGGCTGTGGCCTTTATGGCCAACTCGCAGCATCTGTTCTCGCGGACCGACATTCTCGAGCAGGCCGGCTTTGAGGGTATTCCAGCGACTTATGAGGAAGTCCTTGAGGCCGCCGAGATGATCCGTGCCGCCGGTATCATGGAACATCCGATCGTGATGAACCTGAGCGCCGGTGACGGTGGCTGGAACCTCGCCGAGGTGTTCAACATGATCTACCTTGGCCATGGTGGAGAGTTCTTTGAACCGGGCACTGCCGAGCCTGCGATCAACAACGAAAAAGGTCTGGCTACGCTTGAAGTTATGAAGGCGCTTGCTGGATATGCGCATCCCGACCACCTGACCCATGCCTCGAACGAAACCCAAGGCCTGTGGGAAGCTGGTCAGGCCGCACTTGGTGTCATGTGGGGCTCGCGCGGTGCGCCGATCCTGGATGACGAGGGTTCCTCGGAAGAAGTGACGTCGAACACGGTTCTGTCCGCGGCGCCGACCGTTGGCGGTGGTTCGATCCCGGCTGCAACGCTGTGGTGGGACGGAATCTCGATCGCGTCCAACGTATCAGACGAAGAAGCTGAAGCCACCTTTGCGGCATTGGTCAGCGCCCTGACACCGGAGATGGTGGCGGCAAACAACGATGATGCCGTCTGGCTGCTGAATGGCTATCAGCCTGGCCCAGCCGCTGCTGGTGTTTCGGCGACGGCGCAGGGCGGTGCCAAACCGTATCCGATGATCCCGCAGATCGGCATTCTGCATGCCGCGCTTGGCAAGGAATTGTCTGACTTCCTGAAGGGCGACGAGTCCGCTGAACAGGCGCTCGCTGATGTTGAGGCGTCTTACCGGACGTCCGCCAAAGAGGCTGGCTTCCTCCAGTAAATCTCCCCGACTTGAGGGGGCTGTCGCGGCCCCCTCTCTTTCTCGAATTTGAATCGGGACGCATGTCATGAAACACCGCACCTTCTTCTGGTTTGTTCTGCCGACATTGTCAGCGATGATTTTGTTCATCGCGCTGCCGATCGTGTCGGTGTTTATCCAGTCGCTTTTTGTCGAACACGAACAGGTTCTGGTCGTCTCGGAAAGTTGCGGTCCGTTTGGTTGCAACCCGACAACGACAGTCGATATCGAAGCGACCGAGAAGCTGCGGGAAGAACAACCGCTGGGCCGTTTCAACGGTCTGGGCACGTATTTCGACAGGTCACACCTGGCCCTCGCCGACATTGGGGAGGCATGGGCAACTTCAGAAAGCCTGGGTGAGTTCTGGTCGAAGGTTTACAACCTGCCATTTTACAACGCTCTGACCTTCACGCTGGCCTATACCTTCATTGTGACGCCTCTGGTCTTGGTGTTGGGTCTGGCGATTGCGGTTGGGGTCAACAACCTGCCACGCGCGTTGAAGGGCCTTGCGATCTTCATTTCCCTTTTGCCATTCCTCGTAACCCCACTGGTTGGTTCCTTGATCCTGTTCTGGATGGTCGACGGTGACGGGGTGATCGGAGCAACAATTCAACGGCTTTTCAATGATCCAACCCTAAGCCTGAAGGCGTCCACGCCGCTGATGTGGATCATGTTGATGGTTTACGGTGTCTGGCACACCCTGCCGTTCAGCTTCATTACATTCTATGCCGGGCTTCAGACCGTGCCCGAAGACACGATGGAAGCCGCGCAGATCGACGGTGCCAGCAAATGGCAAAGCATGATCCATGTGGTCGTGCCGCATCTGATGCCGTTGGTTTCGTTTGTGACCCTTATGATGATCATGGACAACTTGCGTGTCTTTGAACCCATCGTCAGCTTCAAAGCCGAGGCCCATGCGCGCTCGCTGAGCTGGATTATCTTCAACGACCTGCGCGAAAGTGGCAATCCGCTTTATGCCTCGGCTGGAGCGACCTCGCTGATCACCATCATCATCGTTGTCATTCTGATGATGCCGGTACTGGTGCGCACTTGGCGCGACTTCACCCGTAAATCTCACTGAGGACACGACATGGCGACCAAAGCACAATCCCGCATGACCCCGCTAAAGCTGTTCTCTTTTGGCTTTGTGGCCCTTTGGCTGATCATTGCTGCGTTTCCCTTTTTCTGGACCTTTTGGGGCAGCTTCAAGGTGCAAGCTGACTTCCTGTCCAAGGCCGATTGGATGAATGCACTGCGCGGCACTAACACGATCGAGCAAACCGGCAGCGCATTTACCGGTGCGGGTTACTATGGCGCGTGGATTGAAGAAGACTTCTGGTTCAACTTCAAGAACACCGGCATCGTGGTGTTTTTCACAGTAGTCATCTCGCTAACCTTCGGAACATTGGGCGGTTACGCGTTGGCCCGTTCCGGCTTTCGCTATGCATTCTGGATCCTTATGGCCGCGCTGGTGTTCCGCGCTATGCCGCACATCACGCTGGTCTCTGGTTACCTGCTGTGGTTCTTCGAGTGGAACGTCTGGGGCATTCTGCCAACGACCATCATTGTGCTTGTGGCAATCAATCAGCCTTTCACGCTGTGGATGCTGCATTCATTCTTCAAGAACATCCCGAAAGACATGGACGAAAGTGCCATGGTCGATGGCTGCACCCGGTTCCAGGCCTTCCGGCACGTGATCGTCCCGGTCATGTGGCCCGGCGTGATCACCACTGGCCTGTTCAGTTTCCTGCTGGCCTATAACGACTTTACCGTCGCGGTGATGCTGCTGAGCGAAGAGAATGAAACCATCATACCTGCGATCAACAGTTTCATGGGCACCACTCAGGTTGAAGGCAAGGTCATGTATGCGGTCGCCGCCGTGGTTTCGGCGACTGCCCCGCTGTTCGTCCTGATCCTGTTCTTCCAGCGCCAGATCGTCAGCGGTTTGACCGCCGGAGCCGTAAAGGGCTGATCATGGAGACGATTCACGATCAGAACAAGGTCCTCTTACAGCCATTGCGGGCTGCGTTTAGGGCCGGCGATCCGCAAAGGATGCAGCAGGAAATCCTGCGGATTTTCGCGCCTAACGCGAGGATCCGACTTGGCTACCCGTTCGACGAAATAACAGGCCCTCAGGAACTGTGGAGCCGTGTTTATCGCCCGCTTCTGGTTGCTATGCCCGATCTGGAACGCCGAGATTTCATTGTCATGGCAGGCCCGCGTTGGGGTGGCTCCGCCGGTGGTAGCTGGGTCGGCTTGGGCGGTAACTTTGTTGGCACGTTGCACGCGAAATGGCTGGGTATCCCAGCGACTGGCCAGCCTGTTTTCATGCGCTACCACGAATATCTGCGCGTCGAAGACGGGCAAGTCGTCGAGATGGAAGGTCTATGGGACATTCCTCAAGTTATGCTTCAGGCTGGCGTTTGGCCCATGGCTCCACAGTTGGGTGTCGAATGGATGTGCCCCGGACCGGCGGATGGGCAGGGCGTGGTGACTGCGCCAAATGACAAGGCGATGACTGATGCGTCAGTACACCTCGTTTGGGACATGCTGCATGACCTGAAGCAAGGCGATGCGACGTCCCCGGGTCGTGGTCTTGGTGGGTATTGGAGCGACAATGCCTATTGGTTTGGCCCAACCGGGTTGGGCACAGCACGCGGTCACGCAGGAATTCGGAACAGAATCTTTAGAGGCTTTCGGCAGGGACTGTCAGACAATACGCGCCATTTAGAAGATGGGGTGTTTTTCGGTGACCGCAATCTGGTGGCCTTCACCGGTTGGCCATCTGGCACCGCCACTCACTCCGGAGACGGGTTCCTCGGGCTTGCCCCGACGGGTCGTCGGGTCACGCGATGCAGTCTAGATTTCTGGCGCATCGAGAATGATCTGGTTCAAGAATGTTGGGTCATGGTCGATATGATTGATCTTTACCGACAGCTGGGTGTGGACGTGTTCGCCCGTATGGCCGCCCTAAGCGATATGAAGGAAGCGGCATGAGCTCGGCTGCAAGAAATAGTTTTGTTGCGCGTCACCCAGCGCTCAACCGGATGCCGAGGGATTTTTTGTCGGCGCGCTAACCGCGCGGTTCACATCAGAAGATTCCTCACGCACCTAAAAAGGAAGAGACACATGAAGGGCTCCCGCCCCGAACAGGCCGTGCTGACCAAAGACACGGACATGAGCAAAACCGACGAGACCCGCGCCGTGATCGAGGGGATGGTCGATGGTTTGAACGACCACCGCATCGACGATATAGGCGAGTTCTTTTCGGAAGGGTTCCGCTGGCTGGGCAACCAGGGCTGCGGCACCAAAACCGGGTTGAAAGAGTTTCAGGAAAACTGGCAACGCCCGTTTCAGGCGGCGTTCTCAGACAAGACCTGCATCGACGAGGCCCGGCTTTACATGGGCGAATGGGCTGCGGCCTTCGGCCGACAGGAGGCGACGCATTCGGGCGAATTTCTGGGCATCGCCCCGACCGGCAAGCGGGTCGAAATCCGATACATGGATTTCTGGAAAGTCGTTGACGGCAAAATCGTCGACAACTGGGTGAACGTCGATTTTGCCCATGTCGCCGCACAGCTTGGCGTTGATCTGTTCAATGGTGAAGGCTGGGAAACATTTGACCGGGGAGAGAAAACTCCGCCCCGCCCCGACAATTGAGGATTAGGACAATGGCAATCGAATATCTGAAACGCGGCAAACCCGAGGCCGACCGGGCCGAAGACGATGCCAAGACCCGTACCGTCGTCGAGGCGACGCTGAAAGATATCGAAATCCGCGGTGACATCGCAGTGCGCGAGTTGTCGGAGAAATTCGACAACTACTCGCCTGAGAGTTTCCGCCTGAGCCAACGGCAGATCGACGACCTGATCGCGTCGTTGACTGAACGCGAGCTGGCCGACATCAAGTTCGCTCAGAAGCAGGTGATTAACTTCGCTCAGGCGCAACGCGACTCGATGTTGGATATCGAGCTTGAAACTCTGCCCGGTGTGATCCTGGGTCACAAGAATATCCCGGTGCAGTCCGTGGGCTGCTACGTGCCAGGCGGCAAGTTCCCGATGGTTGCCTCGGCGCATATGTCAGTGGCAACGGCGAAAGTTGCGGGCGTTCCCAGGATTATCGCATGCACACCACCTTTTCAGGGTAAACCAAACGCGGCGGTGATCGCGGCCATGTATCTGGGCGGCGCGCATGAAATCTATGTCATGGGCGGTATTCAGGCGATTGGCGCAATGGCGATAGGGACCCAGACCATCGACCCTGTTCACATGCTGGTGGGACCAGGCAATGCCTTTGTGGCCGAAGCCAAGCGCCAGTTGTTTGGCCGCGTCGGCATTGACCTTTTCGCGGGTCCGACAGAGACAATGGTCATCGCCGATGAAACCGCAGCCGATGCCGAGCTCTGCGCGACTGATCTGCTTGGACAGGCCGAACATGGTTATAACAGCCCATGTGTCCTGATCACCAACTCGCGCAAGCTGGCTGAGGAAACACTCGTCGAAATCGACCGTATCCTCGGTATCCTACCCACCGCCAGCACAGCCAAAGTCAGTTGGGAGGAATATGGCGAGATCATCGTCTGCGATACCTATGAGGAAATGCTGCAATTGGCGGATGACATCGCGTCCGAGCACGTTCAGGTGATGACAGACCGCGACGATTGGTTCCTGGAAAACATGACCTGCTACGGCGCGTTGTTCCTTGGGCCACGCACCAACGTGGCCAACGGCGACAAGGTGATCGGCACCAACCACACCCTGCCAACCAAAAAAGCCGGTCGCTATACAGGTGGGCTCTGGGTCGGCAAGTTCATGAAAACGCACAGCTATCAGAAAGTCATCACTGACGAGGCTGCGGCGATGATCGGCGAATACGGCTCGCGCCTGTGTATGCTGGAGGGCTTTGTTGGCCATGCCGAGCAATGCAACATCCGAGTTCGCCGTTATGGGGGCATTAACGTGCCCTACGGTGAAGGCGCGGCTTATCGCGAGGCCGCCGAGGCGTCTTCGTGACCGCCAGGTAACCGCCACAGAACATGCGCCCGGGATCGACCAGGTGTTACGGATTTTGAAAGAGAAGCAGATAACACAATGCGAGATGTCGCAATGGACACACATTCTACTCACAAGGCTCTGATCGCGCCCTTGCGCGAAGCCATGTACAACTTTGACGAAACCGGCGTTCGGGCCGCTTTGGGCGCTGTGGTTGCGCCTGACGCCGTCATCCACATGCCGCATCCGTTCGGTGACCTGACCGGCCCGCAGGAGCTCTACGATACCTGCTATGCGCCGCTGCTGACATCCATGCCAGATCTGGAACGTCGCGACTGGATCGTGATGGGTGGACCCACGGAACATGGCAATGATTGGATCGGCTGTGGTGGCCACTACGTTGGTACTTTCGTTGCCCCCTGGCTGGACATCCCGCCGACCGGGCACCTGACCCATATGCGGTTCCACGAATTCTACCGCTTCGAAAATGGCAAGGTTGTCGAGATCCAGACGCTCTGGGACATTCCCGAAGTGATGATGCAGGCGAAGGCCTGGCCGATGGCCCCATCACTGGGATTGGAGTTCTGCATTCCCGGCCCGGTGACACTGGACGGGATCGTGCCCGGACCGTGGGATGAGGCGACATCACAGGCCTCGTGCAACCATATCGTCGACATGCTGAACCACCTGAAGAAACACCCCAGTCAGGGTGGGCCCGAAGTAATGGAGATGGAAAAGTTCTGGCACCCGCGCATGAACTGGTATGGCCCTGCCGGGATCGGAACCGGGCGCGGCATCTCGGGCTTCCGCAACTGGCACCAGATACCCTTTCTGAACGGCATGCCCGACCGCGGTAAATTCGTTGATGAAATCACCTATCACTTCTTTGGCGATGGCGACTATGCAGCTGTGACCGGCTGGCCCGACATGATCCAGACTGTCACCCACGATGGCTGGATGGGCATTGCACCCTCTGGCAAGCGGATCACCATGCGTAGCCTTGATTTCTGGCGGCTCGAAGGTGGTTTGATCCGCGAGAACTGGGTCATGGTCGATCTGCTGGACGCATACCGCCAACTGGGCGTAGATGTCTTTGCCCGCCTGCGTGAGTTCAACAAGGCACGCGTTCCGGGCACAATTGCGTTCCCGGTCGGCGAGGTCTGATATGCCCCAATTCCCCAGCACACCCAGTTTCAAACTACGCGGCAAGCGCGCGCTGGTTGCCGGAGCCTCGTCCGGCATCGGCATGGCCTGCGCTGTGGCGCTGGCGGAACATGGTGCTGAGGTCACTCTGGCGGCGCGCCGTACTGGCGCGCTGCAGCAAATTGCAAAGGACATGTCGGCTCGGGGGTGGTTGGCAGAGGTTCTGGAACTGGATGTGTCGGACGTGGCAGCAACTTCTGAAGCCGTGGCGCAGAGCGGGCCCTTTGATATTCTGCTGAACTCGGCCGGGCTTGCCCGCCATAGCAAGGCCGTGGACACGCAGCCGGAAGATTTTGATGCCGTGATGGGCGTCAATGTCAAAGGTGCCTATTTCCTGACCCAGGCCGTCGCCAAGGGCCTGCTCGATGCTGGCCGCTCCGGTTCGTTGATCAATATCTCCAGTCAGATGGGCCATGTCGGCGGCCGCGAACGCGCCGTTTACTGCGCGTCGAAATTCGCCGTTGAAGGGTTCTCCAAGGCGATGGCGTTAGAGTTCGGGCCCGCGAAAATCCGGGTCAACACGATCTGCCCAACTTTTATCCTGACGGACCTGACGCGCGCGACCTTCGATGACCCGGACAAACGCGCCTGGATTTTGGACAAGATCAAACTGGGTCGCCCCGGTGAAATCGAAGACATCATGGGGGCTGTGGTCTATCTCGCTTCAGACGCCTCAGCGCTTGTGACCGGGACTGCGATGATGATTGACGGTGGGTGGACAGCAGACTGATGCCTGGGCAAAAGATCACATCCTTGGACGTTGCCCGTTTGGCTGGGGTCAGTCAATCTGCGGTCAGCCGGGTGTTTACGCCCGGCGCATCCGCGTCGAAGAAAACAGCTGAGAAAGTGCGCAAGGCGGCGGACGAGCTGGGGTACCGACCCAACGTACTGGCCCGCGCAGTTGTTTCTGGAAAAAGCCGGATCATTGGTTTGGTCGTGGCGTATCTGAACAACCAGTTCTACCCCGAAGCCCTGGAAAAGCTGACGAACGCGCTGCAGGAACGTGGCTATCACGTGCTGGTCTTTATGGCATCGAACTCGGCGCAGAACATCGACAAGGTGGTCGAGGAAATCCTTGATTTCCAAGTGGATGGGATCATTGCCGCGTCGGTTGCATTGTCGTCTGATCTGTCTGATCGGTGTCAGGCAGCCGGTATTCCGGTGGTGCTGTTCAACCGGGCTCAGGACGATCCGGGGATGTCAGCGGTTTCGTCTGACAATATTGCCGGAGGCCGTAAGGTGGCTGATTTTCTTCTGGCAGGCGGTCATAAGAAAATCGGGTACATTGCGGGCTGGGAAGGGGCCTCGACCCAACGGGACCGCGAAGCAGGATTTTTAGCTGCGTTGAACAAAGCGGGCGTCGCGTTGCACGCGCGCGGGGTTGGTGACTTTTCCAGCGAAAAGTCGCGCGAGGCGACCCTCGAGATGTTTACCTCTGATCCGCCTGACGCCGTGTTTGTCGCCAATGATCATATGGCGATTGCGGTAATGGATACTCTGAGGTTTGAGTTGGGGCTGCACGTGCCCAATGATGTTTCTGTCGTTGGATATGATGACGTGGCCGTGGCTGCATGGCCCACCTATGACCTGACCACTGTGAGGCAACCCGCCAACCGTATGGTTGCCGAAACCGTGGACATTTTACTGAGCAAAATCGAAGGCCCGGACGTCGGTCCGCGCCGGTTAGAGATTGACGGACCGCTAATTGTTCGCGGCTCTGCCCGCATACCTGAAGGATGGAAGACATGAAGGGATTTGATCCCAAATTCAAAGATTTTCCCGACTATATCATCGGCATCACCAAAGAGATTTGGGAAGATCGCGGCATTGCCACTTTGCACCACTATTATGCGCCGGACATTGTGGTGCGTTCGCCCGCTTCGGTTGTGGTTGGCAATCAAGGGGTTATCGCCGCCACGATGGCGACTCTTGCCGAGTTTCCGGATCGTACATTGCTCGGCGAGGATGTGATCTGGTCGGGCACACCGGAAGAGGGCATGCTGTCGTCGCACCGGCTGCTGTCCACGGCAACACATTTGGGCGACGGCGTTTATGGCAATGCAACCGCTAAAAAGCTGGTTTATCGCATTCTCGCCGACTGCCACGCTATCAACAACCAGATCAACGACGAATGGCTGATCCGCGACCAGAGCGCGATCGTCCAGCAGATGGGTTGGGATCCCAAGGAATATGCCCGCGACCTGATCGCACGCGAAGGCGGACCCGACGCCTGTGTTCAGCCCTACACGCCCGCAAACGATCAGCCCGGTCCTTATAAAGGCCATGGCAACGATAATGAGTGGGGCCAGAAATACTCTGAGATCCTGACCCGGATCATGAATGCCGATATGGGTGTAATCCAGGCAGAGTATGATCGCGCGGTCCTTTCGGAATATCCCGGCGGTACCACGGGGCATAGTTGGGGGCCAGTGGATCGGTTCTGGATGGGCCTGCGCGCCTCTTTCCCGAACGCAGAATTCAAAGTTCAGCACCAGATTGGCCGCGACGATCCGATGATGCCCCCGCGTGCCGCGATCCGTTGGACGCTGCACGGCAAGCATGACGGTTGGGGCGTCTTTGGTGTGCCGACAGGGGCCGAGGTTTTTGTGCTGGGTATCAGCCAGGCCGAATTCGGTCCCTGGGGTTTGCGCAAGGAATACACCCTGTTTGACGAAACCTCGATCTGGAAACAGATTCTGCTGAAAACCGGCGATCTCTAGAATGCCGCACCGTATCTCAAATCTGGATACCGGGCAGGCGTTACGGCGGTTCCACGCCCATCGCGCCAGCCTGCGCGCCCGGCGGCTGAACAATCGCCCGCCGGGAGGTTTGGTTTGATCCGATCAAACGCAAATCAAAAGGAAAAAAGATATGAGTACAATTCAAAGCCGCATCGTCCGTTATGGCGAGCTGAAACCTTGTAAGACCGCGTTCATCGATGCGCACACGCCAGGCTCGGACCAGAAAGAGAATTTTACCATCATCGGCGGCGGCGTCAGCGAAAGCCCCGATCAGCACGTCCACATCACCGACAAGATCGGGTTCAACATCGGAGCAGCGGGACAACCTCCGAAATGCCGCAACTCGCTGCACAGCCACACCACAGCCGAGGTCTTCTTTGTTGCGAAAGGCCGCTGGCGGTTCTTCTGGGGTCGATACGGGACCGCAGGAGAGTTTATCGCCGAGGAAGGCGATATCTTCAACATCCCGACAGGCATCTTCCGTGGGTTCGAGAATGTCGGCCAGGACTATGGCATGATCATGTCGATGCTGGGCGGCGATGACGCAGGTGGCGGTGTGACCTGGGCTCCGCAAGTTATTCAGGACGCGCAGGCCCATGGCTTGGTTCTAGGCAATAACGGGGTGCTCTATGACAGCAAAAAGGGCGAGGAATTGCCGCACAACGTGCAGCCCATGCCCTTGTTAACCGAGGAAGAGATGAAAGCGTACCCCGAGGTTCCCGTTGATGCGGTGATCGGCAAATATGTCGCCCGGTACTGGGACCTGATGGCGTTGGCGGCGGACAAGCCGGCGGTCGTGATTGGCGAAAATGGTCTGATCAAGGACAAGCCCGGCTTTGAGGTGGATTTCCTGACACGCGGTTCCGCCGTTTGTAAACAGGTCATAGCGAAAAAACCTGTGGTTCTGATGCCGGCCAGCGGTCATTGGCGCATCAAAATCAATGAGGTCGAAACCACCCTGTCCAACGGTGATACCGCGCTGGTTCTGCCCGGTGAAAGCTACAGCGCCGAGCCGTCGATGACCGGCGAAGCGGGTCTGTACCGTATCACTGCCACCGACGATCCGGCTGGCGCAACCTGGACAGGGGCATAACGCCAAAATTGCGTCTCCCGAAATCAATCGGGACATGCTCAGCACATCCTGCGCCCGGTTTCCGGCCCGGCGCAGGAACAAGATTTGAAGGGAGATGAATACATGACCCGCATTTCAACCACCCATGTGGGAAGCCTGCCGCGCAGTCAGGAGGTTGTTGACTTCATCTTCGCACGCGAGCGAGAGGAACCGTTCGATCAAGCCGCATTCGATGCCTGTATGACCGCCGCAGTGTCTGAGACGGTGCGCAAACAGGCCGATGCCGGAATTGATATCGTTTCAGACGGCGAGACCTCAAAAATCTCATATGCCACTTATGTAAAGGACCGCTATACCGGCTTTTCCGGTGACAGCCCACGCAACGCGCCGGCGGACCTCAAGATGTTTCCGGGTTTTCTGCAGCGTTTGGCAGATGACGGCGGAACGCCGCAATATGCGCGGCCCATGTGCGTAGGTGAGGTGCGCTCGAAGGGGCAGGGCGAATTGCAGAAGGACATAGATAATCTCAAGGCCGCGATGGCGGAACACGGGGTTGAGCGCGGTTTTATGAATGCCGCCAGCCCTGGGGTGATTTCCCTGTTTTTGCAGAATGATTACTACCCAACGCGTGAGACTTATCTGGTCGCGCTGGCCGACGCGATGAAGGAAGAATATGAGACCATCGTTGGTGCGGGTTTGGATTTGCAACTCGATTGTCCTGACCTCGCGCTGTCTCGTCATATGCTGTTCAATGATCTTTCTGACAATGAATTCGTGAAAATCGCCGACATGCATGTTGAGGCGTTGAATCACGCGCTGCAAAACGTCCCTTCTGACAAAGTGCGTGTCCATATTTGCTGGGGCAATTACGAGGGGCCGCATTGCTGTGACATCGGCATGGACAAGGTGTTTCCAACGCTGATGTCCACCAAGTCCCGCTATGTTCTGTTTGAAACTTCGAACCCGCGACATGCGCATGAATGGACGGTGTTCCGCGACAGCAAGGATGAGATTCCCGATGACAAAGTTCTGGTGCCCGGTGTTGTCGACACCACGACCAACTTTATCGAACACCCGGAACTGATCGCGCAGCGTGTTGAGCGGTTTGCTAACATTGTTGGGTCTGAGCGGGTGATTGCCGGATCGGATTGTGGCTTTGGCACTTTTGCTGGCTTTGGCGCGGTCGACCCGGATATCGCCTATGCCAAGCTGCGTGCGCTTGCTGAAGGGGCTGCATTGGTTAAATGACGCCTCTTATCCTTCTGCCCGGCATGATGTGCGATGCGCGGTTGTTCACCCCGCAGATTGACGCGCTGTCAGGCAAATACCCGATCCTGTCTGCACCCATTGGCGGACAGGACACGATACAAGCGCTGGCCGCCGATGTACTGGCCTATGCGCCTGAACGATTTGCTATGGCCGGGCTCTCTATGGGCGGCATCGTGGCGATGGAAATCCTACGTCAAGCACCGGATCGTGTGACTGGTATAGCGTTGATGGACACCAACCCGATGGCAGAGATGGACGAGGTCAGGGCGAGGCGCAGTCCTCAGATCGATGCCGTCGAACGCGGCAACCTGCACAAGGTGATGGCCGAAGAGATGAAGCCGAACTACCTGACTGACGGCCCACGCCGCGCCGCCATTCTGGATTTGTGCATGGATATGGCCATGGGACTTGGGCCGGGCGTTTTCATTAATCAATCCAATGCTCTGCGTGATCGCCCCGATCAGAGCAATACCCTGCGGGACTTTACCGGCGCAGCACTGGTTCTGTGCGGGCGCGACGATGCCCTGTGTCCCGTCTCAAGGCATGAGTTGATGCACGATCTGATGCCGCAGAGCCGGTTGGAGATTATCGAAAACGCCGGCCATCTGCCTACACTGGAACAACCGCAACAAACCACGGCGGCTCTGACCCGCTGGCTGGAGCTGATATGAAACAATCCCTGCTGGACCTGCTGAAAAAGGTCGACACGCCGACTGTTTGCAACGCCATCGAAGTGGCCCAGGGCAAGCGCGGATTCAATGATTTTACCCGGGGCACAATGCTGTGCTCTGATCCCGATGCAGGCGCGATGGTGGGATATGCCCGCACCGCTAAGATTGCCGCCGTGAATCCGCCGACCGAGGCCCCCGACGTGATCCGCGCGCGCCGAATGGACTATTACCGGCACATGGCCTCGGGCAGTGGCCCATCTGTGACCGTTGTGGAAGACACGGACTACCCCAACTGCATCGGCGCTTATTGGGGTGAGATCAATACGACCGTACACAAGGGTTTCGGCATCAGCGGCGCCCTGACCAACGGCGTGATGCGAGACCTCGGCGACCTGCCGGATGGATTTCCGGTAGTTGCCGGGTCTGTCGGGCCAAGCCACGGATTCGTGCACGTGAAAGAAGTTGGCACACCGGTGACAATCTACGGCCTTGTGATCAAAGATGGAGACCTTGTGCATGCCGACCGGCATGGTGCCCTTGTTGTCCCACCCGAAGTGGTGGACGATCTAGAGCAGGCGATCATCAAGCTGCTTGAAACCGAAAAACTGATCCTTGAACCCGCCCGCGCAACAGGGTTCGATTTCGACACTTTTGAAAAAGCATGGACGGCGTTCGAAGCCTCTCGGACTTAGGGGCAGAACTCATAGCCAATAGATGACCATACCGGCGAGAGTGATGGCTGAGAGGAAGACTGTGAGACACCTGTCGTACCGCGTCGCGACACGCCCCCAGTCCTTCAATTCAATCTGCCAAACATGATCTCAATCCGATTGCGCGTTTGTAGCGGCGCATGTCGTATCGGACGGTTGTTTTGCGCTGTTTGCGTCCTGGGATACACACGCGTATCCCTTGGATTTTTAGCCCTTCTCTGAACCAATCGGCATCATAGCCGCGATCAACCTGCAACTATTCGACATTTGGCAGACTGCTGACAAATGCCCTAGCACAAATGTAGTCGCTGACCTGACCAGCAGTGAAGAACAGGTTCAAAAGGCGTCCCTGACTATCACAAACTGCATCCAACTTTATGTTCATGCCGCTCTTGGTGCGCCCGATCAGAAGTCCAGGGCCTCTTTTTCACGGCAAGACTGGAAGCTGTGCGATGGACTTTCAGGTGTTTAGCATCGATCATGACCGTCTTTTCTTCGCCGTGGTTGGCAGCCAAGCCAACCAAAATCCGGGCAAAGATACCTTTGTCACTCCACCGCTTCCAACGATTGTAGAGCGTTTCCAGGGCTTTCGCGGCCCCCTTGGGGCCGCGGTCCCCTTCAACTGTGTGGTCCATATTTCCTGGGTTCATTGCGCGAACGTAACCCGCTGCGGTTGACGAGGATAATCCCACTCAAGGCACGCCTGTCATCAACGCGAGGTTTGTCATGAGACTCTGGGTAGAACGGCGCCAGACGCGCCATTTGCTCGTCGCTCAACCAGAAAAGATCAGATATGTTCACCGCTTGTTTTGAACGCGATGAATCACGCAGCCAAACGGAAATCAACGGGTCCTGAGCCTAATACCATGCATCTGGGATTTCCTCTTTACGGCGCGCAACATAGGCGGCCAACTCTTCTTTTTTGGCCTCATCCATCGCGGGCGGTTCGTATTCGTTTAGCATCTGGTTCCAGCGCTCATAAGCGCGATGACGCATGTCTTTCGAGCCACCTTCTTCCCAGCTTTCGACATTCTCACTGTCGCTGAGTTTCGGCTCATAAAATGCCGTTTGATAGTTACGCATGGTGTGGGCACAGCCCAGGAAGTGACCTCCGGCTTCAACCTCGTCATAGGCGTCGCGGGCCAAGGCTTCGTCACTGGTGTTCAGACCCTGACCCAGCACCTTCTGGTAAGATCCCAGTCGATCGGCATCCATGATCAACTTTTCAAAGCCGGTGCACAGCCCGCCCTCAAGCCAGCCCGCGGAGTGCAGTACAAAGTTCGCTCCGGCCAGCATTGTGGAATGCATAGAATCTGCGGATTCGTAGGCGGCCTGCGCATCTTCGATCTTCGAGGCGGTCAGCGATCCGCCGCAACGCAGTGGTAGTCCGGCACGGCGCGCCAACTGGCCGATCGCATAGTTGGAAATCACCGGTTCGGGCATGCCAAAGGTCGGTGCACCGGATTTCAGCGACATTGATGAAAGGAAATTTCCTAGTACGAAAGGCGCACCCGGGCGCAGCAATTGCACGTAGGCACAGACCATCATCGCCTCGGCCATGGCCTGGGCCACGGATGCGGCCGTCGAGACCGGCCCCATGGCACCGGACAGGATGAAGGGCACTACAATCAAACCCTGACCGCGGGTCGAATAGACGCGGGCCGACTCTGTTACCACCCGGTCCACCAAGAGCGGTGAGTTCGTGTTCACGTTACCCATTATGACGCAGTTTTCTGCCATCACGTCGGCCCCAAAAACGATCTCGGCCATCTCGACGCTATCCTGTGCGCGGCTCATCTCGGTAATGGCGCCAAGATGCGGCTTGTCGCTGAGGGTCATGTGCGCGAACAGCATATCGAGGTGCCGTTTGCTGACCGGAACGTCACAGGGTTCGCAGGTGACAAAACCGCCATGATGCAGGTTTGGATGCATATAGGTCAGCTTGACCAGCTTTTCGAATGACTCAAGATCGCCATACCGGCGCCCGCCCTCAACGTCGCGTACAAAGGGCGCGCCGTAAATCGGAGCAAAAACCTGGCTCATCCCGCCAATCTGAACGGACCGTTCAGGATTTCGCGCCAGTTGGGTGAATTCGCGTGGAGCCTTGGCACAGAGATTGCGTATCCAATCGGACGGCGCGCGCACGATGTCTTTGTTGACGGTTGCACCTTCGCGCTTCCAAAGTTCCAGCGCCTCTGGGTCGTCGCGAAAGGCGATGCCGACATCTTGCAATATCCAATCCACCTGCTCCTCTAGCCGGGCGATCTGATCCTCGTCCAACACGTCGTAATGAGGCAGTGTTCGGCGAATGAAGGGAGACGGAGCAGCGCCGGTTTGCACGGCGTTTCGTGCCCTTGATGTGCGTGACCTACGAGCCATTGGACCCCTCTTTAAGCAAGTACGTAGAAAATAGCTTTCGAATCCGCCTTTGTGACGCTTGAAATAATATATGATTTGGATAAGTGGAGCTTATGCAAAACCTCTGGTCTCATTTTTCTTCACCGCGTCATCTGGTATATTTCGAAGCGGCGGCCAGAACGGAATCCTTCACGAATGCCGCGCAGGAACTAAATGTTCAGCAACCTGCAGTGAGCATGACAATCAAACAATTGGAGGTGTCATTGGGTGTTGTGCTCTTTGAGCGTAGCCACCGAAAGATCACTCTCACCAATGCTGGAAGCCGTTTGTTTTCAGATGTGACCCGGGCGTTTACCCAATTGGAACAATCCGCAGCATCGATCCGACAATTCGCAAGCAGCGACCATGTCACCCTCAGCGCATCGTCTGCCTTCAACAATTACTGGCTTTTGCCGCGCCTTGGTTCGTTCCAGCAAAATCACCCTGAAATCGACTTGCGTCTGCAATCGAGTGATCGGGAATCCGATCTTAGTGTTGAGACGATTAGTTTGGCCATCCGTCGTGGCAATGGATCTTGGCCGGAATGCGAATGCGCTTTAATTGCCGAAGAAGTGATATACCCGGTCGCCGCGCCCCGCGTGATGGCTGCGGCCGTAAACCTGAAAAACGTACCGGGGTTACTGAGCCAACGTTTGATTCACTTGGAGGAACCGATCCGCGAACGACCATCCTGGCAGCAGTGGTTTCACGAATTTGGTGTTAAGGACATGCCGCCAAGTGGCGGGCTGAGACTGAATGATTACGCTCTTGTGTTGCAGGCCGCCATTGCGGGCGAGGGGTTTGCCTTCGGTCGGCACCACCTTGTCGATCCTTTCGTGAGAAAGGGCTTGTTGGCGGGGCGTCCCGAATGGGCCTGGAAAACTGGAAACGGGTTTTATCTGGTTTGGTCCAAGATCGGGTCGTTGACGCCCAAAGCGGAAACCGTTCGTGACTGGGTGCTGAAAAACCGGCAACCCATCTGACCGGCGGGCATGCCGGAGTTTACGTCAATACATTCATCCTAAAGGTTTGGATTGGAGATCACACTCGGACTGACCCGCGGTTCTTGGATTGGCCAAACTGTGCGGCTGCTTTGACGTTTGTTGGATAGCCAGGGACGTATGCTGCCATGCCGTCAAAACGTATAGCTGATCTCGTCTACACCCCTGGGTTTCGGTTCAGTCGTAGGCTGCGGTCACAATCATTTCCACCTTCAAGACGCTGCGGGCGAGTTTGGACTCTCCGCAGGCGCGGGCAGGAGCGTGACCTTCGGGCACCCAAGCGTCCCAAACAGCATTCATCTCAGCAAAGTCTGCCATGTCGGCCAGCCAAATCTCGCATCTCAAAATACGACTCTTGTCGCTGCCTGCTTTGGTCAACAGGTCTTCAATCTTGGCCAAGATGTCGCGTGTTTGTTCAGCGACAGTAGCTGCGTCCGAGGTTTGCCCGCAAAGATAGGCGACGCCGTTGTGTTTAACGATCCGGCTCATGCGCTGGGCGGTTTCGATCCGAGTAATGGTCATTTCTTATGTCTTTCCAGTTGAGGAAGCTTGAGTTGAGTGCTTGTCGACGCCAAACAGCAGATGGCCGTTGAGGTCAATCGCGTTCAGCAACAATAAATCTGCCGCGCAAGTCGGCAGGCTATTGAGACTAATTTGGTTGGCTTGATTCCATGTTGTCTGCCAGTTCGTTTTGGTATCCGAAGAGCGCAGGTAGCCCCCCTGTATGCAGCAAAACAACCGTTTGCCTGGGCTGAATGTCTCCTTTACTCAGCAGGTGCAATAACCCCGCAAATGTTTTTGCGGAATAAACGGGGTCAAGGAATATTCCTTCGGTGCGCGCCATCTTTTCCAAGGCTGCACGGGTCACTTCGCTTAGTCTGCCGTAGCCAGGGGATAACACCTCGTCCAGAACGGTGACCTTGTCTTGCAAGGGCCCAGCGTCGATTTCCAGCAAATCCGCTAGTTTCTGCAGGACAGTGTTCATTCGGGTTTTTTGCTTGTGTTGATTTCGGCGAACGCAAACCCCAAACACAGAACAGGCATTCTTTTCCAGCGCGAGGCCTGCCAATATACCAGCGTGTGTTGCGCCGCTACCTGAAGGGACGACGACCGCGTCAACATTCGACATCTGCTGGCACAATTCTTGTCCGGCAGCGACGTAGCCCAAGGCACCTAAAGGTGGATGTTGTAAACCCAGATGAATGACATAGGGTTTGCGTCCTTGCACTCTCAGTTCTTCGGCCCGCGCGTGTAACGCAGCGTCGGCACCAACTTCGTTTTCGCCCTCGGGAAAGCTCAAGTGTTCCGCACCTAAAATCTTTGCAAGCAACACATTCCCGGACCTGTAATACTCCTTACCCATATCTGGTACACGCTCTTCCAGCTGCAGCACGGATTGCATGCCCAATTTGGCAGCCGCAGCTGCCGCAGATCGAACAAAGTTAGACTGAACAGCGCCAGTGATCAGAATAGTGTCGGCGCCTTGTCGAACAGCATCGCCAAAGTAGAATTCAAGTTGCCGCGTTTTATTTCCGCCAAATCCAAGACCTGTCAGATCATCACGTTTCAACCATAGGTCTATACCCAGTTCTAAAGACAGCCTGTCCAACCGCTCCAAGGGTGTAGGGCCAGACATGAGTTGGGCTCTAGGGAACCTGTCCAGAATGTTTTTTTGCATCATGGTTTGACCTTCGAAGTTACGCGATCGTCAATGCGCGATGAAAAAGAACACCGCAGGCGATAAAGGAAATCACGCGGATGGCAGTCGTGACCAGTGTCTGCGGTAAGTGGGGGCCTACAGTGCGACCAAGCAGGCTGCCTGTCAGTGTGAGCGCGATAAAACCCCAAAGTTGCGGGCCAAAACTGAGCATCTGAGTCTCTGTCAGGCAGTGTAAAACAAAAGCGATACCGTACGCCACCAGCGCAATGGGTTGCACCAGTTTTGCAACCTCTTTGGCGGAATGGCCTTTCGCAATCAATCCGAAAACCATTAGCGGGCCGGGCGTCGCCGCCCAAACGGTTGCCACCCCTGACAAACCGGAAACGGTTGAAAATCCTGCTGTACCAATTGAGCAACGAACGGGCAGCAAAGTCGTAAGAAGCCCAATCAGCAAAAGGCTGGCCGTCAGAACAAGGACAAACGCTTCGCTTAGCCAGGGGTAGATCGAGAGGCCTGACACCACTCCGACGAGGCAACCAATGATTGCCGTGCGAATTGTCTGTTTGTCGCTCTTCAGCACCCGTTGGTCTGTTGCGACCGCTGAAACGACAGTGTTCAAAAGTAGCAGTATCGGAACTGCTGTTGCCGTTCCAAGAAGGATCATCATCGGTGGCCCGGCAATGATGCTAAATCCGATGCCGACACCGACCTGCATCATAGCACCAAGGCCTATGGCGACCATCAAGATAGAATAGTCAACGGACACTGATTTCCCCGTTGTCCCTCATGATACTGCAGGCGCTTTTACGCCCAAGGCATGAGGCCTCCATAAGTTTTGCGCGTGGCAACGGTATGCGCCATCTGTGCCAATGTCGTCAAATCGAAGACTGGAAGACGCAGCTCTTCCTGAAGGAGCGCGGCATATGGCGGCAAATCGGTACATTCCAAAACCAGCGACCGAATATCAGGTGCACGTTGTATGAGCTTTCGCGCAGCTTCCAGAACTTCGGCCTCGATCAGGTCGGTGTCCATGCGTGTCCGCGTGTTCCGTAAGATCACCTCTGCGAATTCATTGGTGTCTTCTAAACCTTGCACTGCAACGGGGATGGTAGCTGCTCCGACACCTTCGAAGTGCTTCGCTGTCAGCGCTGAAGCGTCTGCAGTCAGCACGCCCACTGGAGCACTTGCTCCGGTCATATGAAAGGCCAGAGGCACCTGAATAAGACTGGATGCAAAGACAGGTACAGAAACAGCCGCGGCCAGTTCTTTTTGGAACAACGCCAGAAAACCGCAGCTTCCGGTGATGGCCCGAACACCTTCGGCTTCAAGGCGTTTTGCGCCCTCAATAAATGGAGCCAGCAACTCAGGCGTTGGGTTGTTTAGAAGGGTAGGGACGGTGATCCCGCTTATCATTTCGTAGAGCACCGGAAACGGAAGGCTGGACGGATTCTTGATGTGTCCTGGGGGTTTGGGGAAATAACTTTCAAGGCACAAAACCCCGATCGAAGCCCCGCAAATGTTTTGACCGCCATTGTAGATTGGCATGTGCTCAGGTCCTTTCGAATTGGAGATTTAGAAACGGTCCAGCGAAAATGGGGCCAAATCGATATTTGGGCTGCGATCAGACACAAGGTCTGCCACAAGTTCCCCAGTCTTCGGCGCCATCATCAGGCCGTAGTGAGAGTGTCCAAACGCGGCAAATAAACCGTCTTTGCCCTTCAGCGGCCCAATCGCAGGCAGGCTGTCGGGAAAAGAGGGGCGACGGCCCATCCAAAACTGCGGTTCGCCTGTATTAAGCTCCGGCACCAATGCTTTGGCTTGCTCGGTCAGAATCTTTTCTTTTCGTGGATTGGCTGGAGCATCGACGCTTGCGAACTCGGCTGTACCAGCAACTCTCAATCCACCTTGCATCGAGCTTGCGACGATCTTTGCATCCACGTCCATGACCGAATTGTTCAGCACCGCAGAGGGGTTAGGGAATTCAACATGGTAACCCCGTTCAGCCACAAGTGGTACGGGAAGTCCTAATGGCTTCAGCAGGTCGGCAGACCATACCCCGGCGGCAAGAACGACATGATGTGCATGTATTTTGCCTTGCGAAGTATCAAGCTGCCAATTGCCTCCTTCGGCTTGTGTCAGCTTGGCGACTTCGGTTCGCACGAATTCGGCCCCTTGCGCGCGCGCTTTTTCTGCAAGCACAGTGCCCAAGCGTCCCGGAGAGATCGCGCGCGCCTGGCCTTTGATCACAATTGCGGCCTTGAACGCTTTTGAAAGCGCAGGTTCCAGGCGCCGCAACTCGGCGCTGTCGACACGCTCCAATTCCCCGCCTTTTTCTCGGCGGATCCGATAACCAAGCTCGTCCAGGCTGGCCTGATCAGAATTGCGGAAAGCGTGGATGTAATAACTGTCGGCAATTAAATCTTCATGCCCGGTGCCGTGCAGATGCCGACGGTACAAATCGATGGATGGACGGCACAAAAGCTCCATCGCATCCGAGACTTCACGAACGGTTTTTTCGCCGGATTTTCCCAGAAAGCGCATCCCCCAAGGTATCATCTTCGGCCAGAATGACGCCCGTACCGACAGCGCACTTTTCGGATCCAACAGCATTTGTGGCAGTTTCTTCCAAATTCCAGGAACTGCCTGAGGAATTATCGACCAGGGTGACACCACGCCTGCATTGCCAAATGATGTTTCCTGGCCTGGCTCACCCCGGTCTACAAGACGGACCGGTATGCCCCGCTCTTGCAACGACAGCGCGCAACAAATTCCGACGATGCCAGCGCCTATGATGGTAACTTGTTGTGTCATCCTGTCAGGCCGGAGAATGGGTGCGATTGCGCGCGATCAATTGGGTGATGATGACTGGCGAGGCCACTGCCAACGCGATCAGGTCCGCTGTCAGGCTTGGCGCGACGAAGATCACCCCCGCGATCGCCATCAAAATACGCGACGCTATGTTCAATGACTTCAGCCAGTAACCGACCACAGCTGCGGACAGGGCGATGACACCGGCGATACAGCTGGCCGCAGTGTACGTGAACTCCCACAGATCAAAACCGGTTGAGGATACAAACAACAGCACCGGAGCGTAGACAAAAGCCATTGGCGCGATCACCTTGCCCAGCCCAAGGGTAAAGGCGGACAAACCGGTTCGGAATGGGTTGGAGTTCGCAATGGCCGCTGCCGCGTAGGCTGAGGTGCAGACCGGAGGTGTGATCTCGGACACAACACCATAGTACAACACGAACAGATGACTTGCGATGGGTGGAACGCCCAACTGCGCCAGTGCTGGCTGTGCTACAGAGACCAGCATGATGTATAGTGCAGTGGTGGGAATGCCTGCACCCATCAGGATGCACACCACGGCTATGAAAACAAGCGAGATAAACAGCTGAAGGTCTTCCATGGCAAACAACTGGAAGCTGCCGAACGAGATCATGTTGTAAAGATCAGCCGCCAGATTCCCCGCGCCCTGCGTCACCATGAATCCGATGCGGAAGCCGATGCCGGTGGTGTTGATCACACCGACAACAATGCCAACCGCGGCCGCCGCAGCACCCACGGCCAGTGAGTATTTTACGCCCAGTTCGACCGCTTGCAGCATTTCAGGTACTTCGATGCGTTTCTGGGGGTTCAACGTTGCGACTGCTGAAAGCCCACATAAGATCAGGGTCATGTTCAGGTCGAATCCGCCGTCCGAGAATTTCCAAAGCACAAAGGCCAAAAAGGCTGCCGCGTAAATCAAGGTTGGAGGTTGCCTGAGCCGCGACATGCCTGCGATGACCGCAAGTGAGATTCCGCAGAAAGCTGACATGAACGGCGTGTAGCCAGTGAACAATACGACAAGCAGTCCAATCAGAGGCACGATATTGGCCCAACCTTCGGCCCAGACGGCTTTGAGTTGCGGCAGTTGTTCCTTGGCAAGGCCCTGTAGGTTCAGTTTGCGTGCCATCAGATGCACCACGGCAAAGACGCCTACGTAGTGGAGGATGGCCGGGAAGATCGCCGCGATGACGATTGTGGTATAAGGAACTTCAAGAAATTCGGCCATGATGAAGGCGGCGGCCCCCATGATCGGTGGGGTGATTTGTCCACCAGCCGAAGACGCGGCCTCGACACCCCCGGCAAAGTGGCCGGGGTATCCTAGGCGCTTCATGTTGGGAATTGTCAGCGCGCCGGTTGATACGGTGTTGGCCACCGAAGACCCCGAGATCGTGCCGAAGAAGGCCGAGGACACCACCGACACTTTTGCCGGACCGCCTGTATAGCGGCCCGCCAAAATTGTAGCGTTGTCGATGAACAATTGTCCCAATCCGGTGCGCTGGGCGATGACGCCAAACAGGACAAAATGAAAGACGATGGTTGAAACAACCCACAGAGTGACCCCGTAGATACCCTCTTGCGGGAAGTACATCGACGAAACGAAGGTTTTGAAGTTCACGCCGGGATGTTGCAACAACCCGGGGAAGTACGGCCCCAGCAGGGCGTATGAGATAAAGACACAGATGATCAGCGGAAGCACCCACCCTAACGTGCGGCGGGCTATATCCAGCACCAGCAGGATGATGATGACGCCAAGAAACACATCATATCCGTTGGGATTGCCCATTCGGAAGGTCTGTTCCTCGATTCCCAGAAACGGGATGCCGCGCCAGGCAAGACCAACATACAACGCGGCCGTGATGCCAAGCGCCATGAAAACCAGGTCATAGAGGGGGATATTCCCAATGCGGAACCGGCTGACCTTAAGGGCATATAGGCTCTTGGCCCCGACAATCGGGATCGTGGCGTAGACAAGAATGAACAGCAGCGCCAAATAGATACCCATATGCCAATGGTCGGCGGGCAGGCCAAATCCGGCAGTAAAAAATTCATAAAACGCAAAGATCAGGGCGACAACGCGCAGCACCTTGCCTGTGGTGGGCGTGACTTGCCGGACGGCAGCACCTTCATCGAACTGTTCTTCGATGGCCGCCAGTTCCTCGGCCGTCAGTTCGTGGTCATCAAGTTTCTGGGTCTCGGACATGATGGCCCCCCGATTTCGCAAATTTCCAGAGTGCGGTGCCCCGCATAAGGGGCACCAGCGACAGGTTTCAATTGGGTTCGTTTACTGAAGCAGACCGGCTTCTTTATAGAATTTCTCGGCACCCGGATGCAGCGGAACACCCAAGGCTTCGACACCGTCCAGCGCCGTGTCAGGCGTGATCTGCTTGCCTTTTGCATGGCCATTGTCCAGCAGTTTGCGGGTGTTGTCGTTCCACAAAGCTTTGGTCAACTGATAAACTAGGTCTTCCGACAACTCAGAGGACACCACAAGCATCGCGCTGACCGCAGGGGTCTTGGTTTCTGCGTCGATTCCTTCATAAACGCCGCCAGGGATGGCGGACGGGATATAGGCTGGGATGATCTCGTTGATCTTCGCCAGATCTTCGTCGCTGAAGGAATACAGGTTCATGCCTTTGGTCGAAGACAACTGCACCATCGCGGCAACAGGCCAACCTGCAGCGTAGAAATAGGCGTCCAACTGACCATCTGCCAGACGCTCGGCGCTTTGGCTGTTGTTCAGCTCGGCTTCTTCCATGTTGTCGCGGTTGACGCCCCAGGCGTCCAACATCTGCAAAACTGCAACCTGCGTACCAGAACCGGCCTGCGCAATACCAACGCGTTTTCCTTCCAGATCGCTCAGATCGTTGATCGTCTCACCGGCTGGAAGCACCAGATGCAGGTCTTCGGGGAACAGGTTTGCGACGATGCGCAGGTTGGGGTGGGGTTTGCCTTCAAATTTGCCTTCGCCAAGATACATCGAGCGGGTCACGTCGGCTGCGGCAAGACCGGCCTCAAGCTCGCCATTCTGTACGGCAGCATTGTTAAAGACAGACGCAGTTGTCGATTGTGCAATCGCGATGAGTCCTGGTACGCCGCATTGGCCACCCTCTTCGCAAGGACGCGAGCCCGGAGGGGCCGAGATACCGTTCGCAATGGTGCCACCGATGGGGAAATAGGTTCCACCAGCTCCACCGGTGCCGATGCGGAAAAAGGTCGGATCCTGCGCCAGCGCCGGTGCGGCCAGCGCACCAGCCAAAGCCAGACCCGTCAGACATTTCACTAGTTTCATAGTCGTCTCCGTTGTTGGATCGTGGGATTCGGTTTTCCCGAACCTCGATCCTGAGAGCGTAAAGACAAATTTCATTAATACAAATTTGTTATATTTCACAAAACTAAAGTTTAGCTTATATATGAGTTATGAACCTGACACAGCTCACAGTCTTTCGCGAAGTTATGGAAACAGGCTCCATCGCTCAGACGGCCAGAAAGCTGAACCGCACCCAACCAGCGATCAGCTTGGCACTGAAGAACCTGGAAAAAACTCTGGGTTTGACATTGTTTGAGCGTAAAGGGCGGCGGTTGGTGCCGGTCCCCGAAGCGCATTATTTGCTTGCTGAGACGACTGGTATCTTGGACCGTCTAGCTGCGATCTCCAACACAATGGAGGGGCTTATTAAAGGGCATTCAGGCAGCCTGAATATTGCAACCATGCCCGGTCCTTCTGCCTTTTTGTTTCCGCGGTTTATTAGCCAGTCAGTTGGTGAAAACCCTGACATTAAAATCACTTTGTCAACGCGCAGCTCACCGCAAATTATCGAGCTTGCGGGAACACAGAATATCGATTTTGGCTTTGCGGATTTCGAACATTCCAACGGTAAAGGGCCGCAGTATTCCGTCGAATTGATTATGGCGGATTGTTTCTGTGCCATTGACCGAGAAAACCCGCTTGCCGTACGTGATCGCATCTCGGTCTCCGATCTCGACGGGGTTCCAATGGGTGGTCTTCATGAGACGCACCCGTTTCAGCGCAAAATAAGGGCACAGTTCCAAGGGGCCTCTGCTCAGTATAACTCGACGGTGACCTGTCAGTACTTTTTACCCCTGATCCCCTTCGTAAGTTCGGGGCAGTGTTGCACAATCGTGGATCCTCTGACCGTTGCAACCGAACGGGAATTGCAGCTGTCTGGCGGAAAGGTCGTGTTTCTGCCCATCGAAAGCCCACTTAGGTATGAATACGCGATATTAGAGCCAGTACACCGCCCTCCTTCACAGTTGGCCCTGAACATCAAAGCGGGCTGGAAATCTGAAGTCCTTGCGATGCTTGAGGATGTGTCTGCCAATCCCAGCACCAGTATTGTCAGAACAGAGGGGGAGGCATAGTAGTGCCTAACTGCGCGGGGCGGCATACGCTTAGACAACGCTTGGATCATCTCACGTTTAATCATTCGAATACGTAGCTTACCAATAATGAAGGGCCCCTTTTCAAAGGGGTAATTGTTTTCCCTACTCGTATCGTGCACAGCCTTCTTGCTATTTCTTTGGTATACTTTCTTACTACATTTGCCGCGTACGCCCACTCCGGCGATGGGTATGGTGGTGGTTTTGCGGCGCGGGTGGTCTGATTGCTTTTGCCGGGATTGCGTTTCTCACGGGTGTCGCCTGAGGATGAACGAACCCAAACCCCTTGCATCTGTCCCATTGGTGTTGGTGGCCGATCCGGCGTCGGCACATAGTTCCCTGCCGGGTATCGAGGGGTTTTACGTTGGAATAATCCACCCCTTTTCAACGCCACCGCAAGCCCTGCTGATGATTGGCCTGCGTTTGCTTGCTGGCGGGTTCAAACCAGCACATGCGAGATTTCTTCTTGTAAGCTTTTTTGTCACCAGCCTAGCTGGCCTCATTTTCGCGATTGGCTTTGCTGAAATCGATTCAATGATGTTTGCAATGGCCTTTTTGGCTTGTTCAACGGCTGCACTTTTTCCCGGAAAACCTACGCTTCTTGCAACCTTAGTGATCGGGCTGGGTGCATTTTTGATCGGTGATGCTTCGGTGCCGGACGATGGCCCATCCCAAGACAGGGTGTTCACGATGTCCGGTTCGATGATCGGTGCCAACTTAGGTTTGCTGTATCTTGTGGGTATTTGCTTTTTGGTCGGGAAGCACTTTACACGGCCGTGGGTTGGAATTTCTTTCCGTGTAATTGCAGCGTGGTTGGGTGCCGTTTCGCTTTTAATGTTGGCTCTCAGTTTTTCAAGTACGAACCTGACCACCCAATAGGTAAGTAAGTTCACTTCACAATGGCGGCACAGCGTCACCGGTCGGGGCGCTTAAAGGCCTTTTCATATGTAAACCGAAAGGGTCTGGCCCGATCACGCAAGGATTAGGGATTGCGCCTTGGCTATCGCCCGATCAGCATTGGAAGTGTCGCCCAACCCTTTGAACGCCCGCGCTACGGCCCGCCAGTTCTGCGCCGAGGTTGGTTTGAGTGCGGTGCGCTCGTTGGCCAAGGCCAGTGCAAGATCAAACCGACGCGCACGTAAGGCGGCCTCCAACAATGTCCAACCGATGATGTCACGCTGAGCAAAGGATCCGCCAAGCCGGTGGGTCAGGTAGCGGACGGGCAAAAGCCGATCCACGCAATCACCATATTTCTCATTCTTGAAATCGCGCATGGCCAGGCAGAAAGGCATACCAATCTCACGGCTCATGGCGACGTTGGCATCAGACGCGTTTTCTAGATATCGCTCATTGGCCGTCAATAGCTTGTCTTGTGCCTCGACCCTGTTATCTGACACAAAGGTCATCATCGCGTGGACATCGTTAAACGCATAAAGCGTGTCCTGCGCGGCGGGCTCCCACTTGTCCGCGAGGTGTTTCCATCGGTCGCCAGACTCTTGGCCAACAAGGTTGATGCGCCACAGCAAGGCTGAAGCGTCCAGTTCCTCATATTTATTGCCGTCCTTCTGGCGCGAGTCCAAATGCGCATCGAAAATTTCGTACACCTTGTCGTATTGCTCGATATCAAGGTGGTAGAGTGCGGTGTGCCACCAAAGGTGATTGGCGAAATTGGACGTGCCCCATTCACCTGCGCGTTCTTGCATGAACCGCACGCCGCCCATCTGGCGGCCACGCATTTCCATAACGTGGGCGACAGCATGCACGGCGTAGGGGTGATCAGGGCGAATGGCCAAAGCCTGACGCGCCAATTGTTCGGCGTGGGAAAAGTCACGGTTCTCTTCGAGGCCAAAAGCATAGAAACCCAGCACGAATTCGTATCCGGGTATACTTTCTTCCCAGAGCGTGGAGGCGCGGGCGACCACGTCGCGCTGCCCAGCGACGTCTCCTAGAAGAACGTCGGTGTAGTGAACCAACTCCATTGCCAAGAGGTCCATGGGGTATTTTACCAGCACGGCCTCCCATTTCTGCACCGCACCGTAGAAATCACCATTTACCCAGGCTTTGACCGCCTCGTAATGGCCAATCTCGCGATCATTGGCGGATTTGAGGCGCTTGCCCGCCTCGTCCAAAGCCGCGACCATCTCGCTGTAGATGCGAGTTTCCATGGATTGGGTCAGCCAACCGGCCTTAAAAAGCCAACCCATGATAAATTCAGGATGCTCGGCCAGAACCGCGTCGATTTCCGCAATCGCGTCGCCCCGAAAAGACAACGACATCTCAATCGCGCGTTCCAATCCGTCAATGGCCTTGGAGTCTTTATACGAGATTGGCACGCCCCGACAATCGGTGAAAGTTGCCCGTTTGTGTGAGACTTCAGATACGGCCGTCATGCGCACTCCTTCCAACAAAAGCTGAAATTAAGGTGAAGGTATTCCGCTGGAAAGCTAAGCCAATTGCAAGTCTAAGTTGCTCACGCCGTCGGTTGTGCATTCTCCGGGAAACGTCACGCCTTCCGCGCCGCTTCAAAGCCAGGGGATGCGCTTTGTCCAATACGTCTTGGTCTCTGATTGTTTCTTCAAGCGTTTTCGTTTTTCGGAAGATATCCACCCCGTGTTTGCGGGGTTTTCATTTTCAAAACCTGTCCAGCCACGAGGTTGCGCAGCATTTGCGCCGTGCCGCCGCCTATTGTGAACATTCGTGCATCACGCATCATGCGCTCGATGGGAGTGTTGCGCGAATACCCGCGTGCGCCGTGTAACTGCAACGCGTCGTTGGTCACTTTCACCGCCATTTCCGAGGCGAAGACCTTGGCTTGCGCCGCCAACATGGGATCAGGAAAACCTAAGTGCTGTCGGTCTGCACTGGCCGCTGCGCGCCAGATCATCATCCGAGCGGCATCAATCTGCATCGACATATCGGCAATAATCCACTGCAGACCCTGGAATTCGGCAATCGGGCGACCGAACTGCTCGCGCGTTTTTACAAACGCCAACGTTGCCTCATACGCTCCGCGTGCGATCCCAAGCGCGACCGCCGCCGCCCCGACGCGTTGCGCATTGTAGGCGTTCATCAATGCGGAAAAGCCATGCTTCAGCCCGTCGGGCGGTGAAATCAACCGGTCCAGGGGCAGGCGCAGATTATCCAGAATGACCTCGGTTTCCGGGATGCCACGAAGGCCCAGCGTCGGCTCACGCGCGCCGATCATCAGCCCGTCTTCGCCCAGATAGCCTATAAAGCCACCGATCCCTTTGAATTCGCCCTCTTCAATAACTCTGGCAAAGATCAAATAGAGCTGCGAGACGCCACCTCCCGTGATCCAGTGTTTCTTTCCCTTCAAAACCCATGCATTGCCTTCGCGCACCGCTGTAGTGGTCATTTCGGTCGCGGCGCTTCCTGCATCAGGCTCTGTGATACAGATTGCCGGTTTGTCACCGGCCAACACATGCGCTGCCGCACTTTTCTTTTGGTCGTGTGATCCGTAGGTGATAATCGCGCCGACGGCTCCCATATTTCCTTCAACAGCGATCCGACCCGATACTCCACATTTTGCAGCCAACTCTTCAACAACAAGTGCGACGTCAAAATAGCTGTGACCAGGACCGCCAAGCGATTTGGGAACGCTCATGCCCATTAGCCCCGATTTGGTCATCGCTTCGACAACGCGGACCGGATACCTCTCGGAACGATCAGTTTCTGCAGCAAGCGGGCCGGAGACGGTTTCGGCGATGTGCCGAGCCTTGTTTTGAATTTCGCGTTGTCTGACGGATAGCTCGAATGACGGGGTTGCTGAATAGTTAGCGTCTTGAAGCATGGTGCGCTCGCCTTGTTGATAAAGTCAGCATAGCATCGCCAAAAAAATTTATGTTAGTTTCAATTTCTTGTTTCTTGCATGAGGTTTCCTCATGAAGACTGCAGCGCCCCTATGAAAGTATCGATTACAAGATCTGCCCGGCCGTCGGAGTTTGTGAAAGCTCCGATCTCTCGGGAAAACGGCGGATCCCCAAAAGGAAGCGTGCGCAGGCGGTTCGAAAATGGCCGACGACCTTTGCAGAGCGGAACAATCGAAACCCCGAGCCCCTCACTGACAAGATTGGAAATTGCATCCAGTGAGTCGATCTCCATCGCACTTTTCACGTCAATGTTCTGAGCACGCAGTTCTTCTTCAATGCTCTGGCCTGCCCAAGTCTTACGGTTGAACCAGATAAACGGTTGCGTGCGCAGCAAGTCCTGCCATTTGTCGCCCTTGGCATGCGCTGGAGCTACAACAACGAAAGGTTCAATCGCGACACTGTGCCAATCCAGACCGGGGATCGGGTTCACAGGTTTGGTGCATATCGCAACGTCTACATGCCCATCCGTGAGCTTCTGGGCCAATGCAGATGAACTTCCGTTTTTTACCTCGACCTGCAAGGCGGGATAGGTCGTCTGCAGCGCCTTCAGGCCAACCGTAAGGAAGCTTGCCAAGGCCGTGGGGACAGCCCCAATCGCCAATCTTGATCTGACGATCTCACCCCGTGCTACACGCGCCGACGCTTCGAAGAGGGTCAGAGTCTGTTGCGCGTGCTCTGCCAGAGCGCGTCCCCGCGCCGTCGGTACAGGGGGTCGCTTGATACGGTCAAACAACTGTACGCCCAACTCATCTTCCATGGCCTTTATCTGAAGGCTTACAGCCGAAGGCGACAGCCCGATGACTTCCCCTGCAGCAGCAAAAGATTTCTGTTCAATGACCGCGAGTAGCGTTTTGAGCTGGTTTATGTTCATAACGATGAAATTGACCACACCATCGCATCGAAATCTAGGCTTAGGGCTATAGCCCAACTGCTCTAGCATAAAATCGGAGATGAAATGAAACTTGTGCGATTTGGTTCACCGGGCCAGGAAAAACCGGGAATTGTAGACGAAGAAGGAAGGATCCGCGACTTGTCGACAGTTGTCGCTGATATCAACAGTGACGTGCTTACCGATTCCGCGCTTGAAGTTCTTCGGTCCGCGGACGTCTCCAGTCTTCCGCTAGCAGAAGAAGGGGCTCGTCTGGGGGCCTGTGTATCCGGTATCGGGAAGTTCTTGTGCATTGGGCTGAACTACAGCGATCATGCCAAGGAAGCGAATATGCCGATCCCTAGTGAGCCGATCCTGTTTATGAAAGCGACCAGTTCCATCGTCGGCGCTTTTGATGATGTCATTATCCCAAAAGGCTCTCAAAAGTCTGACTGGGAAGTTGAACTCGGGGTCGTGATTGGAAAAACTGCTCGTCATGTCTCCGAGGCGGATGCCCTTTCGTACGTCGCGGGATATTGCGTTGTAAATGACCTTTCTGAACGCGAGTTTCAAATCGAGCGGGGCGGTCAGTGGGTTAAAGGAAAATCCTGTGACACATTTGGCCCGATTGGCCCATGGCTGGTGACTCGGGATGAAGTTCCGGATCCGCAGGCACTTGCCATGTGGTTAGAAGTGGACGGCGTTCGATATCAGAATGGTTCGACCTCAACAATGATCTTTGGAGTGGCAGAACTCATCTCCTATTGCAGCCGGTTTATGACTCTGGAGCCTGGCGATATCATTTCCACCGGCACGCCTCCGGGCGTCGGTATGGGGCAAAAGCCTGAACCGGTATTTCTGAGAGAAGGTCAACAAATTCGACTTTCCATCGAAGGCCTCGGCATACAGCAACAAAACACGGTTGCTTATAGCTGAATACACCAATTTGCTGGACCAACAGCGGATTCAAAGCGGGTTCAGCTTTAGGATCTTGGCTGCACGGTGAGGGTTGTTTTACTCGCTGGACGCTGAGATCGCCCACAAAATGGAAAAAGGGACGGCGGGTGAGATACCGACCGACCCTATTTAGTTTCGGAACGTGAATATAACCAGCCAGGCGAATTCCATCGCCGTTGTCGGGCTTGAAAAACAAGAGCCGGTCTAAATATCGTGGCGAGACACTTGATGGGCGGACAACCAAACAGGAATCAATCATTTTTTTGCTTGTTTAGGTTTGTTACTATTGCTCGATTTTGAACTTCGCGGACAATTGTTAGAGGATTTCCACGCGACGCAAATTCAATCATTTTCGTTGAATAAAGTTTCCATGCAAACTGCCAAAGCTTCCATGGTAGCAACAAAGCGAGGCAGGTTAAGGGGGTCATATTCGAAGGCAAGTCTGAAGTACAACATCAGATGGTGCGCCGATTTTCATTGATCGACTTTTTCAGCCCGCTTTCAAGAATCTCGGAGAATCCTGCACGCCAAGGAAGGCGGCTGCGTTCCAGTGAGACGCTTTGGCCAGTGGTTGCCCGAAATCGCAGGCGGTCGACCATCAGGACATCGGTGCCAGCCGTATCAGGTGCACCTACCAGATCCATTTCTCCACGCGCTAAACGAAAGACGCGCGTGGCGAGTTCGGTTTCACCTGAGGACAATGTCACGCTCCATCCCGTGTGATCGTCGACGGTTTTGCCGCCGAAAGTGACAAATGATCCAACCCCGCGCCTCGTTGTGATCAGGCCCTTGCGGCTGAGGATCTCCAGGCTTTTTCGTACCATGTTGCGACTGACCTAGAACCGCTTGTTCAGCGTGTTCTCACTGGCCTGCGGCGCACCCTTGTCCAGCCTGCCGGATCGGATCCCCTCCTCTAGCGTGAGGGCGACCCGCACCGATTTCGGAGCGCCGATCTGTTCAGCACTTGTTGCGTCATGTTCCCTAGCCAGCTTCGGAATTCTGTCAACACAGACGTGTGCAGTTCGGGGTTCCAGTGAATGCGACACCAACAGACTGCCCGGAACGCATCCCGTTCTTCTTCGTTCCCTGGCCAGTCATGTTGACTTTAGTGGAAACTCCCTCTTATCATTAGTACGCTAACGAAAATGGATTTGTGCATGGCCTACTCACAACCAAGCTTGCTGTCGGATGCGCTGTGTCTTCGTAAGCAGGCTGGGGTTCGTGTAATCGCGGGTGGCACAGATTTTTATCCGGCACTACGACCGGGTGAGCAGACGGAGAATGTGTTAGACATAACCAGAGTCGGTGGCCTGTCTGACATCAAGCAAACGGAAGACGCCACAAGGTTTGGTGCGGCTGCTACTTGGTCGAATGTTGTTAGAGCGGATTTGCCCGCAGCGTTTGACGCCTTGAAACAGGCAGCGCGTGAGGTCGGAAGCCTGCAAATCCAGAACGCGGGCACGATTGCCGGGAACATTTGCAACGCGTCACCGGCGGCAGATGGTGTTCCGCCTCTGCTGGCCTTGAACGCTGAGGTTGAGCTTGCCAGCGCAGCGCGAGGGACACGCATTCTGCCGTTGGGCGAATTTATTACGGGCGTGCGGCAAACGGTGCTTAGAGAAGATGAGCTGGTGACAGCCATCATTGTGCCAAAACAACATGTCCGCATGACATCCGGCTTTGAGAAGCTAGGCAGCCGCCGCTATTTGGTCATCTCGATTGCCATGACGGCGGTTAACATCCTGCTGGATGCACAGGGCAAAATCGCAGATGCCCGCGTCGCCGTAGGGTCCTGTTCCGCTGTGGCGCAGCGGCTGACAGCGCTGGAAGCGCGTTTGATCGGGCAGGATCCCTATAAACTAAGGATTTCGCAGGACGACATCGCGAGTCTGACGCCCATTGATGACGTCCGGGGGGCGGCATCGTACCGGTTCGACGCGGTGCGTCATCAAGTTCAGCGCGCAATTCACAAGGCGGTTACGTCATGAACAAAGCGTTGTCAGATACCCCGGTTCCATTCCAACTGAACGGTCGAGAGGCGGCCCCACTCGTCGCACCTGGCCAACGATTGTCCGAGGTTTTGCGTGAAAGTCTGAGTCAGCGTGATGTCAAGATCGGCTGCGACGCAGGGGATTGCGGGGCGTGTACCGTACTGATCGATGGTGACCCAGTTTGCGCCTGCCTGACCCCGGCGCATCAGGTTGCAGGGCGCAAGGTCGAGACTGTGCAGGGGTTGAACGCCCAAGACCCCGTTGCCACGAGGTTAAAGCAGAGTTTTCTGGATCATGGGGCGGCGCAGTGCGGCATCTGTACGCCGGGTATGATCGTGTCCGCTGTCGCGCTTTTGCGAGATGTGCCTGCGCCCACCGAGACGCAGGTGCAAGACGCTTTGGGTGGCGTGCTGTGTCGCTGCACGGGCTACCGCAAAATCATCGACGCTGTCATGGGCGCGCCTGCCATGGCAACCGAAACAGCAGGCCAGGTGGGTGACGCGATCCAACACTTGGATGGGATCGAAAAGGTCTCAGCTGTCGTGAAATATGGGGACGACGTGGCGCCGGCCGGGTGCCTTGAGGTTATGGTAATCCGCTCGCCCTTTGCGCGGGCAACCTTCGAAATCGGTGATCTTGAGGGGTTTGCGCAGGCGGCTGGGCTGGACGCGGTCCTGACGGTGGCGGATGTTCCGGGCCAGAATTGCTTTGGTGTCATTCCGGGGTTTGAGGATCAGCCCGTTTTCGCCGAGAGAGAAACTCGGTTCCGGGGTGAGGCGGTCGCTGCCCTGGTCGGCGCGCGGGATGCTCTGCGCGCGATTGATCCTGACGTATTGCCGATCGTTTGGACTGAGTTGCCTGCAGCTCAGGACATGGGCGCAGCTCAGAGTGTCTCTGCGGCACAGTTGCATAAGGGGCGGAATAACAACGTGATGTGCACCGGGTTTGTGACCTGCGGCGACCCTGAGGCGGCGCTGGAGCGTGCCCATGTGACTGTGGAAGGCCGATTTCAAAGCGGCTTTGTGGAACATGCCTATATAGAGCCAGAAGCGGGGTTTGCAGAACTCGTAGACGGTCGTCTTGAGGTGCATGCCTGCACGCAGGCCCCGGTGATGGATCTTGACGGGCTTTCGCTTGTTCTGGGGTTGGATCGCGCCAAAATCCGGGTGGTTCCTACTGCTGTTGGCGGCGGATTTGGTGCCAAGTTGGATATGAGCGTTCAGCCTTATCTGGCGCTTGCGGCGATTAAAACAGGCAAGCCGGTACGGCTTTGTTATTCACGCACGGAATCCATGCAAAGCTCGACCAAGCGGCACCCGTGCGACATCACACTCAGGATCGGAGCTGATGAAGATGGCAAGCTGTGCGGCTTTGACTTTCGCGGCAGCTTCGACACTGGTGCTTATGCCAGTTGGGGGCCAACGGTGGCGAACCGGGTTCCGGTCCATGCCTCGGGTCCATATCGCGTTGCGGACTATGTAGCGCAGGCCAAGGGCGTTCACACCAACAACCCGCCATCCGGTGCGTTTCGTGGTTTTGGCGTGCCGCAATCGGCCATCGCGCAAGAAAGTCTTTTTGACGAACTGGCCGAGAAATTGGGAATGGACGCGCTGGAATTCCGCATAGCGAACGCATTGGACAATGATGTGCCGACCGTGTGCGGGCAGGTTTTTGATCAGGGCGTCGGGATCAAGTCTTGTCTTGAGGCGTTGCGGCCTGCCTGGGATTTAGAACGTGCAGAGGCCGAGGGGTTCAACGCCCGCAACGAAAAGCTGAAACGCGGCGTCGGCATCGCAAGTGGCTGGTACGGGTGCGGCAACACATCTTTGCCCAACCCGTCAACCATCAAATGTGGTATTCGCGCAGATGGCTCGGTGGTGCTGCATCAAGGTGCGATGGATATTGGTCAGGGGGCCAACACCGTCATCACGCAGATATTTGCAACCGCGCTTGGGGTCGAAGCAGGTCAGATCACGCGCGTTGGCGTGGATACGGATGTAACACCTGACGCGGGCAAAACCTCGGCCTCGCGCCAGACTTTTGTCTCGGGTAATGCGGCGCGGCTTTCGGGCAAAGCGTTGCGGGCTGCGATCCTGGAGCGTTTGAATGTGGCAGAGGATGCAGTTCTGGGCTTCAGAGACCGAGAAATCCATGCAACCGATGCCGCAGGATCTCATGTTTTGACCCTGTCTGCGCTTGCAGCCGATGAAGACGGTTTTGTTCTGCGTGCGGAAGAAAGCTATGATCCTCCGACAAAACCCCTGGACGACAACGGGCAAGGGCATCCTTACGCCCAATTCGGTTATGCCGCGCATTTGGCCGTGGTCGAGGTAGATACCGCGCTGGGCATTGTCCGACCTGTGAAATTTGTCGCGGCTCATGACGTCGGCCAGGCTATCAATCCGATGCTTGTGGAAGGGCAGATTCACGGTGGGATTGCTCAGGGACTTGGCATGGCGCTGATGGAAGAATACATCCCTGGCCGGACTGAGAACCTGCATGACTATCTGATCCCGACCATTGGGGATATCCCTCCGATTGAAGCGATCATCATCGAAGAGGCTGATGCGCATGGGCCTTTCGGGGCCAAGGGTCTGGGAGAGCACGTCTTGATCCCCACCGCGCCTGCGCTTTTGAACGCGATCAAACACGCAACCGGGGTGCGGTTGTACAAAGGCCCTGCGACCCCCAGCGTCGTTCATGAGGCCCTGAAGAAGAGCGTGATGCAATGACCAATGCTTCGAAGCCCGAAAAGATCCGCTGCGATGCCTGCCCGGTGATGTGTTACATCGCCGACGGCAAGTCCGGCGCTTGTGACCGCTATGCAAACCATGGTGGTGAACTGGTACGGTTGGATCCGCTGACCATCATCCAAAGCGGGCCGGATCTTGTACCGTTTATGGGAGAGGGCGCGTCCGCGGATTGGGATGGTGACATCTTCAAAGGAGAGCGTCAGTTTGTTACTGCCGTTGGCGCAGGAACAACCTATCCCGATTACAAGCCCGCCCCCTTCATCGCCAGTCAGAAGGTTGAAGGTGTCGATATGGTCACGGTCGTGACCGAGGGGATCTTTAGCTATTGCGGTGTGAAGGTAAAAATCGACACCGACCGCCATATTGGCCACGAACGCGATGTTGTGCGCGTGGATGGCGAGCCGATCGGCCATGTAATGACATCGGAATACGGGTCAAAGATGTTGTCTTTGGGCGGTGTCGAGCACCTGACGGGTGGCAGTAAGAAAGAAGGCCGTGTGACTTGTGACGCGCTGCTGCGGCTGTGCAACCGAGAACCAGTGACCATGATAATCGGCGAAGAGGATCACGCGACAGAAGTTGTGGTGCAGGCAGGTCAACCCCCGATCATAAATGGCGTTACCGAAAGCCTAATGCGCGTGGGCTGCGGCTCGGCCACCATTGGCATGTTTCCGAAACAGTGGATCGGCCATGTGGACGACGTTGTGGTGGTGGACGATCACATAACCGGTGTTCTCAGTGAGCACGAAACAGGCAAGCAGCTAGACGTGCCGGCGACGGGGATCAAGATCAAGGGGCGCCGCTCGACGCCGGGGCGGTATTTTCAGGTGGCAGAACCCGGAACAGGGTGGGGCGGCACGGATATTGAAGATCCTCTGGCGATCCTCGGCCCGTTCAATCCCAAAACAGCCTGGGAAGGGTTGCGGTTGTTCATGGTGTCGACCACCGGTGAGCAATTCTCATATTACGAGCTTGATGCTGATCTTGTTCCGCAACAGCGAGAGGTGCCCGCGAAACTTGCGTCCTCGGCGGCGTTGATCGCGGAGAACTGCGAACCATCGGTTTGCTCGGTCCTGTTCATGGGCGGGGCAGGGGGATCGCTGCGGGCGGGTGTCACAGAAAACCCAGTGCGTCTGACCAAATCGGTTAAGGAGGCGCTGACGCATGTGTCCTGCGGTGGGGCGGATGCTTATGTTTGGCCCGGCGGCGGTATCACTGTGATGGTGGACGTTCTGGACATGCCAACCAGTTCTTTTGGCTACGTTCCAACGCCTGCTCTGGTCGCGCCTATCGAGTTCACCCTGCGCGTGAGCGACTATGCCGCGTTGGGCGGGCACGTCGACCATATGCGGCAGGTGAGTGACATAAACTCTGATCAGGCCCGTCATGTGCGGCAAAATCCCAAAGCGGGGAATCCAATGGACCTTGGCAACTACCGCTGGAAGGCAGACGCGGAATGAAACCGCACGCGCGCCTGTTGCCCGATGGCCAGCGCTTGCATTTGCAGCATGGCCCCAGCGATCTGATCGTATGGGCGGATGGCGCGCGGGATCACGCGTATCGGGCCGCAATGCGTCGGTTCGAAACCATTATTGCCGAGGTGGTCGAGGAGCTGCCTGACCTTCGTGCGATGTTGTCACCATTTACCAACCGCCCCATGGGCGCGGTGGCACGCCGAATGCATGATGCGTGTCTGCCTTTGATGAATGTAGGCTATCTAACCCGGATGGCCGCCGTGGCGGGAAGCATAGCAGACGAGGTTCTTGCGGCCATGACCAAAAACGCGGATATCACCCGCGCTTATGTCAATAACGGTGGCGACATTGCCTTACATCTGACGCCGGGGACCTCGTTCAAAACAGCGATCAAGGCCCATGACGGTAGCGATTTGGGCCGGATCGAGGTCACAGGTGCGGATCGAATTGGCGGTATCGCGACGTCGGGCCGCCACGGGCGTAGCCTGTCGTTGGGTATAGCAGACAGCGTGACAGTTCTTGCTAACTCTGCCGCCGAGGCTGATGCCGCAGCAACACTTGTTGCCAATGCAGTGGATGTGCCAGGGCACCCTTCGGTCAGCCGTCGCGCAGCCAGCGGGGTTGACGAGAACAGCGATCTTGGGGGCTTGCCTGTGGTTGTCGGTTGTGGCGCTTTATCGGCCAGCGAGTGCCAGCAAGCATTGGCCTTCGGCGTCCGTCGCGCAACATCGTTAAAGACCCACGGTTGCCTTAGAACTGCGGCACTGTTCCTTCAAGGCCACGCCGTCACGACCGGCGCACATATTTTACCCATTCAACACGAGATCCAAAATGTCCCAACTTAACGTCCGAAAGACCGCCTATTCCGTTGAGGAGATTTTCCACGAAGGTGGCCCTGTCCCTGCAACACCCTTGCGCCGGGCGGCGGCGATCGCGATCATCGAGAACCCGTTTGCAGGGCGGTACGAGCCCGACATTCAGTGGTTCATGGAGGACCTCAAGCCGCTGGGATTGAAAATGGCAAAGCGTCTGGTCGAGATGCTGGGAGGCGCTGACAAAATCGAAGGGTATGGCAAAGGCGCAATGATTGGAGAGGCCGGTGAGTTGGAGCATGGTGCACTGTGGCACGCGCCCGGCGGATACGCGATGCGCGAGCTTCTGGACAACTCGAATGCGATTGTGCCCTCATCCAAAAAGGTCGCCGGTGTGGGTGGGCGGCTGGATGTGCCGATCACCCATATCAATGCTTCATACGTGCGCAGCCATTTTGACAGCATGGAAGTTGGCTTGAATGACGCACCCAAGGCGGGCGAGATGGCCGTTATTCTTGTCATGAGCACTGGGCCCCGCATCCACGACCGGGCTGGTGGCCTGGCTGCAAAAGACATCAAAGGAGAGGATGGGCTGAGATGAATGCCAAGATCCGCAAAATTGCCGTGAACATCGAAGAAACCCATACCGAAATCGGGCGCAAGATCGACCCGGCCACGCGCAAAGCAGTTGCAGTGGCCGTGATCGAGAACCCGTTTGCAGGTGCTTATCAGGAAGACCTGAGTGCGCTGATGGAGATAGGCGCGGAATTGGGTGCGTTGTTGGGTCGCAAATGCGTCGAAGCCCTTGGTATCGCGCCCGAACAAGCTGAAAGCTATGGTAAGTCGGCCATGGTGGGAGAGAATGGCGAGTTGGAACACGCCGCTGCAATTCTGCATCCTAAACTCGGCGCACCACTGCGGAAAGAAGTAGAGAAAGGAGCGGCCTTGGTGCCGTCCTCGAAAAAGATGGGATCTCCGGGTCAGGTGCTGGATGTGCCTCTTGGACACAAGGATGCGGCCTATGTGCGCAGCCATTTCGACGGGATTGAAGTGCGCCTGAATGATGCGCCGCGCGCAAACGAGATTATGGTAGCTGTGGCAGTGACTGACAGCGGGCGGCCGCTACCGCGAGTTGGTGGCTTGACCCATGACGACGCAGAAGGCAAAGACGGGCTTCGTTAGGAGCACTTATGTCAGACAGCGTCGATCCCTACCGTCTAGAAGATCAGGTCGGATATCTTTTGCGGTTGGCCAGCCAACGCCATTCGATCATCTTTCAGAACCGTATCTCCAGAGATTTGACGCCCACTCAGTTTTCCACGCTGATCCGCGTGGCCGAGAAGAAAGAGGTTTCGCAAAATCAGCTGGGCCGACTTGCGGCAATGGATATCGCGACGATCAAAGGGGTGGTCGACCGGCTGAAGGCCAAGGGTCTGTTGCAAGCGACTGCCGATCCCGGAGACAAAAGACGCTCGATCATTTCATTGACCGATGCGGGTGCGCAATTGATAGACCAGCTTTATGCAGATGGGTTAGGGATCTCACAGGAAACTCTGGCGCCGCTCAAGAAATCTGAACAAAAAACGCTTTTGACATTGCTCAGAAAGATCACCTGACCTTCCGTCGTGCTTAGAGGATGCGTTCCGGCAGGCGTTGCGCTGGAGGTGTGTTGCGTGAACGTTCCGAGCGGATCACACCGTCGATGATCGTCATGCCGACACCGGGCAGGTTCCCTTGCGCAACGCTTTCCAGCATGGTTTTCCCCGGTGCGTGCTGGGCCTGGTCCATAAGAACAAAATCGGCGCACAGGCCTTTTTCGATCAGGCCCACATTCAGATCCCGCTGTCGTGCGGTATTGCCGTTGCCAAAGCAAAAGGCGATCTCGGCCGGGACATTTCCAAAGGCTGACAGCATCGCGATCATGCGCAGGATGCCAAGGGGCTGTACACCTGACCCTGCTGGCCCGTCAGTGCCCAGGATCACCTGATCCAGCTTGCCAAGTTCACGCGCTGTGTTCACGGTCAGCACAGCAGCGCGTTCATTACCGTTATGCACGATTTCAAAGGCTTGCTTGGTGCAGGTTTCACACAGGCAGATGATCTGGTCATCTGGCAGCGCCGAGTGACCGCCGTTGATGTGGCCGATCACATCCGTACCCGTTTCGATCACCATATCTGCGTCAATGAGACCAGACCCGGGGATGGACGGCCCCCCGGTATGGATTGTTGACTGAATGCCGTATTTGCGGGCCCATTCGACCATCTGGTTCGCGGTTTTGCCATCTTTGACCGACCCCAGGCCAACTTCGCCCAGGTATTTCACGCCAGCATTCGCCAGCTCTGCAAAATCCTCTTCGACCATACCATGTTCGATCACTGGGGCACCTGCGTGAACCTTGACGCCTGAGGGGCGAAAATTCTCGTACCAACGCTGTGCTGCAATCGACATCGCTTTGAGGCCGATCACATCTTTGGGTCGGCCGGGCATGTGGACCTCCCCGGCCGAGATCATCGTGGTCACGCCTCCATTCAGGGTGGAGTCAATCCAGTGGAGTTGCTGTTGTCGCGGGGTGTAATCGCCGACAACCGGATGCACATGACTGTCGATCAAACCGGGGGCCAGCGTCACTCCATGCGCGTCAACAACAGAGGTCGGGTCGTCTGTATCAAGGTCCTTTTCATAACCCCACGCATCGATCTTGCCGTCGATCGCAATCAAACAATCGCCGTCAAAGATTGGGTCTTCCATCTTGCCGGACAGGATCATACCGATGTTCTTGATGACCAGTTTTTCCATAAGATCCTCCCGATATTCATTAGTATACGAATATAGGATGTAAGCGCGCGTCAAGAAAATTCTGGAACGAGCCTTAAACATCGCAAAGCAATTGGCAGAGCGGTGTATCGAAACTCAGTCATTAGTATGCGAATAATAAGCCGACCAGTCTGAAGTGCATCTGAAAAAAACGGAGCGCTGTGTGTCGATCAGGGACAGCCCCTATCTCATACCAAGTTCTTAAAGGCCGAAGCTGTAGGTCAGAGCAACAGGTGCTGCTTCGAAAACATAAGGGCGGTGGTCGTTGGAGTTCAGTGCGACGGTAAGAATATAGTCGCCGGGCGCAAGAGCGCCGATCTCAAAGCGCTCTTCATAAAGGCGGCCCAACTTAAAACCGTTCAGATAGATATGCGCGTGCCCCTGACCATCGACATGTGGTGCGCTATCCTCAATGAGGACAAACTCGAAATTCTCAACACTGATTTCAATGGCGAACCCGTCTGTGCTGACATCTGGATCTTGCGCCAGCTCGATGGTTGGACTGGGTGAAACAGCGATCCCGTTGGACATACTGTGATCCATTCCTCTCGCGCCACCGGTCGCTTCGGGGTGCAAGATGCGGGTGACAACTTCGGTGCCGTCATCAAATTCCAGCGCAAGCGCATGGTACGTACCTTCGGGGAACGCGCCCTCCGGGACTTGCAACATGACATGAGCGCCATCCATTGCCAGTTGCGCCGTATCACTTCCGGGCACTACAAGTGGTCCGTCACGTCCGGGATTCATTATGGATGTTTGGCCTCCGGAAGGCGACGTGACAGCTAGAAGAGTGCGAGGTTCACCATCGTTTTGCAGGTTCAGCGTAACCATGAACATCGATCCCGAGGCTCCCATCGGGATGGCCCGTCCGTCGCTGACCTTCATTGTGGTTTGCGGCGTACCAGTGAACATGTAAACGAGACCCAACGCAGCCGCGATGCCTGCCACGGCGAACCAGCGTTTTCTCATTTAATCTGCCTCCTTGAACGAAGTTGTGTGTATGCTAACAAAATGGCGCCGATTTTGAAGCCCCTTCTCGCCGCGTTTCTCATTGCAGTATCGAGCGTGGAACCGGCTTTTGCCCATGCGGCGGATCAGGGCTTTGTTCTTTTGTTGCCTACTACCGCCTACATTACCGGCGGAGCATTGACCGTAACAATCACGATCCTGCTTCTTGTTTGCCTCAGGCCCGGCCAGCTTGCAACTGTGCTCAGGCCTATTGTTCTGAACCGTGGGCGAGGAGACAGCACATGGCACCATTGGGGTCAGATTGCCGCGTCCCTGTGCCTGGCGGGGTTGATCCTGATTGGCTTGCGAGGGCCGACGGATCCACAAGCGAACCTGATGCCTTTGGTTTTGTGGACAGTATGGTGGATGCTGTTGTTTGTTGTGCAGGCGCTGGTTTTTGATGTCTGGAAATGGGTCAATCCCTGGCCGGGTTTGCATCGCCTTCTGGCCCCGGATCACAAAGCGCTTTTTAGGCTGCCCAAAGAGGTTTCGATCTGGCCGGCGGTTATTCTGATGGCGGCGTTTCAAGGATTTGTTCTGGCCGATGCGGCACCAAATGACCCCGGTCGACTTGCGCGTTTCGCGTTCGGGTATTGGATGTTCACCTTGGCGGGAATGACCCTGTTTGGGCGCAGACCTTGGCTGGAGCAAGTCGAGTGCTTTTCGGTTTTGTTCAACTTGATCGGCACTATGAGGATCGCGCGCGCCGGAGCGTTTGGTCTGCCGGGGTGGCAGGTGTTTCAAGGCAGTAGGTTCGATCTGAGCCATGCAGCTTTGGTTCTGGTAACCTTGGCAGCAGGCAGCTTTGACGGCCTGTACGAGACCTTTTGGTGGTTGGCGCAGATTGGGGTCAACCCGTTGGAGTACCCGGGCCGGACGGCATTGATCTGGCCGACAACGGTGGGCCTTTATGGCAGCGTCCTGCTGCTGAGTTGCGTGTTTGGATTTGCCGTGTTTTCAGGAACCGTACTGGTGCGCGAGAAAATACCCTTCAAAAACGCGTTCATTCACTTTTCCATCACTTTGCTGCCGATTGCGATTGGTTATCATTTTGCCCACTACTTCGTGACGTTCCTTGTGCAAATACAGGTTGTGATCGCAACATTGGCGGACCCTTTTGCGCTTGGCTGGAACCTGTTCGGGCTTGGTAGCCGTCGGGTCATGGTTGGGTTTTTGACGGTCCCCGGCACTGTGAAGGCCATTTGGCTCACTCAGGCCGGGGTCGTGGTGATGTCCCATGTGCTGGCGGTCATACTCAGCCACCGGACGGCTGAAACCTTTTGCCACACGCGCCGGGACATACTTGTGTTGCAATTGGGCCTGTCTATCCTGATGATTTGCTATACGATTTTCGGGTTGTGGCTACTAGCAAGTCCACGCGGCGCTTAAAAAAGTAGACAACTCGTTAGCATACATACAAACTGATCACAAAAGAGGCGAAGCACCGCCCTATAAACAACAGAGGAGATGAACGTCATGACAAAGACTTCAAATATCAGTCGCCGCAAGACATTGCTGGGTCTGGGGGCCGGTGCAGGAGCTTTGGCGGCAGGCGGTGTGCTGCCCGGTTCGCTTGGTTTTGCGCAAGCGCAAAGCTCGGCTCCGATCAAGATTGGGTTCCAGAAGCACGCGACCGGCATCGGTGCGGCATATGGACGATGGTATGACGTTGCGACGACCGCCGCTGCTGCGCGCATCAACGAGATGGGTGGTATCAATGGGCGTCCTGTCGAGATCATCACCGAAGACGACGCGACCGACCCCGGTCGCGGTGCCGAAGTGTTAGAAAAATTCGCCAACCAGCACGAAGTTGACGTTGCCTTCGGCACTCTGTTCAGCCACGTCGTGATCGGGTCTGCACCCCGCGCGGGCGAGTTGAAACTGCCCTATTTTGTTGTCTCCGAAGGTCACCACGTGGCCAGCGGCATGCTAAACCGGTATACGCTGCAACCCGGTATTACAGATGTAAAAAGCCAGGTCATTTCGATGGCGCCTTTTGTGGCTGACAATCTGGGCAAGAAGGTCACGATGATTTATCCTGACTTTGCTTTTGGCCACGATCACCGCGACTTTTTCTCGGAAGCGATCGAAGCGCAGGGTGGTGAGGTTGTTGCGAAGATTGCGATCCCACCCACCGAGACGACCTTCACGCGTTACTTTCCAAACATCCCTCGCGAGACCGAGGTGATTTATCACGTGATGGTAGGACCGGCCGTGCTGACCTTCGTCAAGGAAATGGGCGAGTTCTTTGGGCCCAGCCGACCCGAGATTTTTGGGTTTATCGACAGTCTTGAAGCGGTTGATATCCAAAGCCCGGGTTTGGAGTTCCTTGAAGGTACATATTTCTGGGAAGGTATGCCTCGTTACAAGCAGGCCAACGAATCCGAGGCGGCCTCGGCTTATCGTGCCGCCGTTGGTGTCAATGACAGTGGTGCAGCAATAGATGACCCTTCTAACGTCGCCACTTACGCCCATATGTTCGGGTGTTGGGAAACGCTGCATGTCATCAAAGCCGGTATGGAAGCGGCGGATTATCAGGGCCCTGCAGATCGCGCCAAACTGATCGAAGCGGTCGAGGCAATGAGCGACATGCCTGAATCCATCGAACACCCGCAGGGCGATAAAGTCTTCAACGGCAAGACACATCAGGCCTTTGGCAAACAGTTTATCTCAAAGGTCGGTGACGGCCGGCTGGATGTGGTGCATACGGCGTCGATCGAGGACGGGTTGTATGAGGATGAGGTGGATTACACCACGCGATCCTTCTGATCCCATCAACAGGCAAAAGCGAGGCAGGGTATGGACTTCGGCCCTCACCTGATGCTCGCCTCCATCGAGGGGGCGGTCATCTCGGCTATTCTTGTGCTGACGGCGATGGGGCTCAGCATCGTGTTTGGCGTCATGCGCGTTGTAAACGTCGCCCATGGCGAATTCTTCATGTTGGGTGCGGTTTTCGCCTGGGCAGTCAGCACGATGATCGGTGGACATGCGGCTTTTGGCTTCGTGGCTGCTTTGCTTATCGTGCCGGTACTGGTCGGATGTATTGCATCGGGGGTGGATCAGTTGATCCTCAAACGGATCGACTATGACGTGGATCGGACCATCGTGGCCACGATCGGCATTTTGTACATCGTGCAACAATCGACGCTGATGCTGTACGGTCCAGAGGCGCGGCCGGTTGAGCCGCCCTTCAATACCCGCCTGGCTCTTCCGTGGTTCGAGTTTGGCGCGGACGGGTTCCAGATGATCTGGCCCTGGGGGCTGAGCGTTACGACATACAAGTTGTTCGTGATATTTGCCGCAATTTCGGTGCTGGGGGTGCTTTGGTTCGTACTGACGCGCACCAAGATCGGATTGATCATGCGCGCAACCCAGCAGGACCGCGGAATGGCGCAGGCCTTTGGAGTGCCTGTCAATCGCGTTTACTCCTGGGTCTTTGGATTGGGAGCAGGGCTTGCCGCGCTGGGCGCGGTGCTGGTCGTTCCAATCCAACAGGCCCACTATTTAATGGGCGGAGATCCGTTGTTGTTGGCGTTTATCGTGGTGATCATCGGCGGTCTTGGCAGTTTGCCCGGCACGGTGATTGCAGCTGTTCTGATCGGAATGAGTGACGGCATCATCTCGGTCTTTTTCTCGCCGACCCTGGCTAAAATCATCGCAACTTTCCTTGTGGCAATGGTGCTTGTATTCAGGCCGCAGGGCCTGATGGGGCGGGTGGCGGCCTGATGGTGGTGTTCAGATCAGCCGCTTTGCATTCTTGCGTTTTGCTTGCGCTTGTGGCGCTTTTCTTCGTGCTTCCCGCCTATCACGTGGGTGCATTCTCGCGGATCATGGTGCTGGCGATTTATGCCATCGGATACAACCTGCTTTTTGGCTATACCGGCCTGCTGAGCCTTGGCCACGCCATGTTTTTTGCCGCCGGAATGTACGGCTTTGGGCTGAGCATGAATTTTGGCGGTTTGACTGTTCTGCCCGCCTTTGCTGTCGGAGTTACCGCCGCAGGGCTGTTGTCCGTCGCTGTTGGCTTTTTGGCGTTGCGCACCATTGGTGTGGCGTTCATGATCGTGACGCTGATGTTTGCTCAAACCTTCTATCTCGTGATCCTTTATTTTGGAGAATATACTCGCGGCGACGAGGGCTTTATCATCCAACAGGCGCAACGCAGCATCGCTGGAATTGACCTGACCACGGAAACGGCGCGCTATTTCACGGCATTTATCCTGTTCGCGATCTGTTTTCTCGCCATGGCGCGTTTGGTGCAAAGCCCTTTTGGCAAGCGCCTCGTCGCCATTCGGGAAAATGAGGAACGTGCCCGGATGCTGGGCTATGACGTGGGGCGGCTGAAGCTTGCCGCGCTGGTTGTATCGGGATTGTTCTCGGGCGTGGCAGGCGCTGCCTATGCGATGCTGTTCGGCTATGTCGGGGCCAGCTTTGCAGCGGTCCATTACTCGATCTTTCCGCTGCTTTGGGTCCTGCTTGGTGGCGCTGGAACTACGGTCGGCCCTCTTATCGGGGTGATCTTCATGTTCTACCTGATCGATGTCTCTAGCAGCTTTACCAATGCCTATATGCTGGTTGCCGGCATTGCTTTGGTTCTTCTTACCCTGTTCGCCCCGCAAGGCATTGCGGGCACATTGCGCAAGAGAGCTGTGTCATGGCTGCCGTAAGTATCCTCGAAACCAAAGGCCTGACAAAGATTTATGGCGGGCTTCAGGCCAACACCGACATAGATTTTTCCCTGCGGCGGAATGCGATAACTGCGTTGATCGGTCCCAACGGGGCTGGCAAATCGACCTTCGTTGGTATGGTCAGCGGGCGCACGAAACCGACAAGTGGCAGCGTTTATTTTGAGGGCCAGGACATCAGCCGTTTGCCTGCACATAAACGTATACAACTGGGCATGGCTTACACGTTTCAGATTACATCGATCTTTCCCGGGCTGACGGTCGAAGACAACGTCGCCCTAGCGGCAGGCCGGAAGCTGGCGCACGACAAGACGGCCCATGCTCAAAAGACCGCCGCCGTTCTGGACAAGATTGGATTGGGGGACCGGGCTGATCAGGTTGCCTCGGATCTCAGCTATGGCCATCAACGGGTGCTGGAAATTGCTATGGGTCTGGCGCAAGACCCAAAGCTGTTCATCCTTGACGAACCGACACAGGGTTTGGCCGAAGGCGAAGTGGATGCATTTGTGACGCTGATGCGGACAATGGCCAAAGAGACAACAATCCTACTGATCGAACACAATATGCGTGTAGTCACCGAGACCGCCGACCATGTAGCTGTGCTGGATCAAGGTCGCCTTTTAGCCTCGGGAACTGTTGACGAAATCCACGCGAATGCGGCGGTGCAAGCCGCATATCTCGGGACAACTGCCAATGCTTGAGGTCACTGATATTCACACCGGCTATGGTCAGGTAAAAGTTCTTTTCGGTGTGTCTTTGTCGGTCAAGGCCGGGGAAATACACTGTCTCATGGGCCGCAACGGGGCCGGGAAAACGACTCTGCTCAAGGCCATTATGGGCCAACTACCCTTGAACCAAGGTGAAGTCACGCTGGATGGGGAACGTCTCAGTGGCTTGCCGGCGCACCTCGTGCCCAAACGCGGCATAGGCTACATCCCGCAGGGTCGGCGGCTTTTCCCTGAGCTGACTGTTTCAGAGAACATCGAAATGGGTCTGATGGCACGCGGCGAAGGCGCGAACACTCGAGACTGGGTTCTGGAACTTTTCCCTCGGCTGAAAGAGCGCCTGGACCAAGTCGCTACCACGCTTTCGGGGGGCGAACAGCAAATGCTGGCAACAGCCCGCGCGCTGTGCCTGCGCCCTAAAGTCCTGCTACTGGATGAACCGACCGAAGGTCTGCAACCTTCGATAATCGAACAGATCCGACAAGTGGTCGTCAAAATGAAGGCGCAAGGCTATGCCATCATTCTGGTAGAGCAGCGGATTGATGCGGTTTTGTCGATAGCAGACCGTATCACGTTCATTGAAAACGGTCAGGATCGCGAAACCGTTGCACCTGCGAATGTCGCTCAGGATGGAACGATCCTCACCAAGTACCTTGGTGTTTGAATGATGGTGACCGCTAGTGCTTGATCCGTGCTTCACGCGGACAAAAGTGTTTGCTCAACTGTCATCGTCTCGTTCTGGAATGCCCCCCTTGGCAGGGTGGCGAATAGTCCAGGTCCGTGCCGCGAATGGAGCGCCATTCCAAGTTGCCGTAAGGTTGGCATGAACAGTAGTAACGCCACGTGATGCGCTTGCAAGAAGGGACACGCGAACATCGGCAGTTCCGTCCGTGCGCTCAAACACCATCCGATGATCGACTTGGGTTCGCTGGTGTTCGTGCGAATCCAGCGACGTTGTGTGGGACATGCGCGTCTCATACCCAAATGTTGTCCCGATGTCTGGATAGAAAACCAGCATCATCGGCTGATGCCATCCAATCTCGTGACTGCCGGCTATTTGTTTATTCCAACGCACCAGATTGTTTGACGTAACAACCTTGTGCGAAGGCTTTTTTGGCAGCGGTTCAGGCGGCGGCAATTGCGCTGACAAGTCCATGGTGGCACCATTAAAAACAGGCAATTTCAGCGCACCATCTTGTATTACAATATCTTGCGGTGGTGCGTGCAAATGTAAATGCGGCCACAGGCCCGAAGATAAGGCAAGCCGCAGACGGTGCCCTTTTCGAACGCGATAAGCTGTCGTGTGCAGGCGCATCGAAAAATCCACCCGGCCCGTTTGATCGGGATGCGATCGACTGTCCAGGTTTTCATCAAGGGCCAGATTGCGCACGCCATAACTGATCCGTGCCACCTCATCGCTTGCGTTGACGTCGCTTAGCCGGGCTGCGACAACCGCAGGATAGCCCTTTACGTCAACTGAAAGGGTCAAGTCCACTGCGCCGCACAGCACAAGATCTTCGGACAGCGGGGCTGTTTCAAAAACCAAAGACCGTGCGTCGTCGTCGGACTGGTCCAGAGGCAAACCACCTGCGCGTCCGAAATAGCCCGTGTCCCCGGACATCTGCCCAACGTTTCGCGAGTTTGGTAGCACCCAAGGCTCGTGACCTGCAGACGACTCGAGGCTGGTCAAAGAGACTGTCTGAGGGTCAACATGCTCGATCGTCGGGCCGCTTTCGATCCAGTTGCCTTGCCGTTCAACCAGCGTATCGCCCGGCGTATCGAATTCGCGCAGCCAGACTCGCAACCGCGGCCAATCCGGTGTTTTCGGAGTGTCTGGTTTCAGCCAATGATCCCACCAATCCAGTGCCAAACGCTGAAACCCAATCGCCGGTCCCGGTGCGCCGTGATCGGGATAGTGGTGCCCCCAAGGGCCCACCACCCCCCACACCAGGTCAGGGCGCGCATCGACCATTGTCATGACAGAGTTTGAATACCGATCGCTCCAACCCCCTACGGACAGGATCGGTACGGAAAACGCATCTGTCTCGTGAATTACAGACCCATGTCGCCAGTATGCACCGCGTGCGTCCTCGCGTAGCCAGTTTTCCAAAGGAAAGGAGAGGTTTTCAATGCGCTCTTGCCACAAGGTTTTCCAGCCTGCCCCAACGTTTTGTGTCGGAGGTGAGGCCAGAATGGATGGCAAGGTTGCACCCCATTCGAACGTATCCGTTAAAACGCATCCACCCATATAGTGGATGTCGTCCTCGAACCGGTCATGTGTGGCGCAAACAGCGATTGTCGCCTTCAAAGCGTCTGGCGCATTTGCGCTGGCCTGCAGCGAGGCCGTGCCGCCCCACGACGTACCAAACATCCCGACGCGGCCGTTGCACCAGGGCTGCGCGGCCAGCCAATCGATGACCTGTCGCGCGTCATCCAGTTCTTCTGGCGCGTACATATCCGACATATGTCCTTCGCTGTCGCCAGACCCACGCATGTCCACCCGAATGCATGCATACCCATGGGCAGCAAAAAAAGGGTGGTTCCGTTCATCGCGCGCGCGCACCATGTCTGTCTTGCGATAGGGGATGTATTCTAAGATGGCGGGGACAGGCCTTTGCGTCACAGGGCGCCACAACCGGGCGGCCAGTCGCACTCCATCCGGCATTCTGATCCACAGATGGTCCATCTCTGTAACGTCAAAAGGATGTTCGGTTTGGTCCGCCATAGTGATCCGCCACATGCGTTTTGTGTTCGAGCCAGTTCTGCAAATCCCAAGAATATTTGCAATACAGTACATTCATTCATTTGAAAATAGAATTTGACTTTAAAATTCCAGTCTGATTTCAATTTTGGAGAAAATAGATCGCTTGACCTAAATCCGGAGAGCCAAATGCCATCTGACAATGTCGTCGCTTTGCCATCTGCAATTTCTTCGCTGGGCAGTGAGGTTCGACAGTTGCGCAAGGCTCGCCAACTCACTCTCAAACAGTTGAGCGAAGAGGCGGGTATTTCGCTCAGCCATGTGTCGGCGATTGAACGCGGTGTATCCAAACCTTCGGTTGACGTCCTGCAAGACATTGCGAGCGCCTTAGGCGTCACGCCTGACTGGTTTTTTGCCCGACGCGCCGGTGCTGGACCGATGGAGCAAGCGTTTGTTGTGCGTGCTCAGAACCGCCGTGCCCTTAATACACTTTACGGTCAGGATGCGGCAGAGCTTGGCTATACCGACCAATTGTTGTCCAGCTCGATTGGTGGGCAGTTTTACATGGGTATGGCGGTCTATGCGCCGCATTCAGAACGCCCCGAGGATCCTTTGCAGGAACACGAAGGTGAAGAACACGGGTTGGTTCTTGAGGGCGAGTTGGAAATGCGGATCGGTGATGAATTCATTACTCTGCGCGCCGGGGACAGCTACAGTTTTGACGCACGTATTCCGCACCATGCCCGCAATCGAACAGACCGGGTCTGCCGCCTGATCTGGGCAGTCTCACCAGTGGTCATTCCAAAGGATGTCGCGGTGACCAATGCTGCGGAACAGGAGACGCGGCAATGACCCGCGATGTTCTGTTACAGCCCTACCAATTGAAGCACCTGACCTTGAAAAACAGGATCATGACTACCAGTCATGAGCCAGCATATCCCGAAGATGGAATGCCCAAGGAACGTTACCGCGCCTATCACGAAATGCGTGCGAAAGCGGGTGTTGCCATGACGATGACCGCAGGTTCTGCCACTGTCAGCCGGGACAGCCCGCCAGTCTTCAACAACATCCTTGCCTACAAGGACGAGGTCGTGCGCTGGATGGGTGAACTGACCGACGCCTGCCATGTCCATGGCTGTGCCGTGATGATCCAGCTGACCCATCTGGGGCGGCGCACCGGTTGGAACAAGGGCGATTGGCTGCCGTCTCTGTCGCCGTCGCATTATCGTGAACCTGCGCATCGGGCCTTTCCGAAAAAGATGGAAGACTTCGACATTGAGCGGATTGTGACCGATTATGCCGACGCCGCCGAACGGATGCAGGCTGCTGGGTTGGACGGGATCGAGTTGCAGGCCTACGGGCACCTGCTGGATCAGTTCTGGTCGCCGCTGACCAACACGATGGAGGCGCCGTTTGGGGGCAATCTCGACAATCGATTGCGCTTTGGTTTCATGGTTTTGGATGCAATTCGCGACCGTGTGGGTCCAGAGTTTATCGTAGGGGTGCGCTACACCGCCGACGAGGTCCAAAAGGGCGGCATTACTCAGGAGGAGGGGTTGGAAATCGCGCGCAGGCTGCGCGATAGCGGTCAGGTTGACTTTCTGAACGTTATTCGCGGGCGCATTCATACCGACCCCGCCATGACGGATGTGATCCCCGTGCAGGGCATGAAAAGTGCGCCACATCTGGATTTTGCCGGGCGCGTGCGGGCCGAGATTGGAATGCCAACTTTTCATGCTTCGCGCATCCCAGATGTGGCGACGGCGCGCCATGCCGTGGCCTCGGGCCTATTGGATATGGTCGGGATGACCCGTGCCCACATGGCAGATCCGTTGATTGTGTCCAAGATACAAGCCGGGCAGGAGGATGACATCCGACCTTGCGTAGGGGCGACCTATTGCTTGGATCGCATCTATCAGGCTGGTGAAGCATTATGTATTCACAACCCGGCAACCGGGCGCGAATTGACCATGCCACATATCATACCGGTGGCTGAAACACGTCGTCGCGCGGTCATTGTGGGCGCAGGTCCGGGTGGGCTTGAAGCAGCGCGCGTTGCAGCAGAGCGCGGGCATGAAGTCACCGTTCTAGAGGCCGCACCTGAACCCGGCGGACAGGTGCGCCTGACCGCGCAATCCAAACGCCGGGCCGAAATGATCGGGATCATCGACTGGCGCATGGCCCAATGTGCGGCGCGGGACGTGAAATTTCATTTTAACACCTTCGCCGATGTCGCGGACGTAACCGCGCTGTCGCCGGACATGGTTGTGATCGCAACGGGTGGTTTGCCCGAGACGACGATCCTCGATTCGGGCAATGAACTGGCGATTTCTGCTTGGGACATTCTGTCTGGCGATGTGCAGCCGGGTGAAAACGTGCTGATCTATGATGATGCGGGGGACCATCCTGCGCTGATGGCGGCCGAAGTTATCGCCGCCACCGGCGCGCGTGTCGAAATCATGACACGTGATCGCAGTTTCGCGCCGGAAGTGATGGCGATGAACCTGGTGCCGTATATGCGTGCGCTGCAAAAGACCGGCGCCGTTTTCACGGTGACACGTACACTGAACGCGATCGAGAAATCCGGCAATCAGCTATTGGCCCATGTCGGTACCGATTACTCGGACCTGAGAGAGAAACAGTATTACGATCAGATAGTTGTCAATCAGGGCACCCTACCGCTGGGCGACCTTTACTTTGATCTCAAACCGCTTTCGCGCAATAGGGGTGCCGTAGATCAAGGCGCACTTGTCTCGGGCGCAGGCCAATTGTTTCCACAGTCAAACCCCGAGGCGGAATTTGACCTCTATCGTATCGGAGACGCCGTATCGGCACGCAACATTCACGCTGCAATCTATGACGCGCTGCGGATTGGAATTCGGTGGTGACATGCGTGCAAAACCAAGTTTTGTAGACGAGTTTGAAAAGCAATAAAGGAAAAATTAGCAAAAATTCTTGCGAAAAAGAAAAGTTGTCGTAGCATTCCTGAAGCACCTAGTAACCGAAGGGAGGATTCGTGAGCCAGGGCGCATCAAGAAAATACAGCCGTACTGCGAGCGAAGAGGGCCTGGCGGCCTTTGGGGCCGAGGTACGTCAGCTGCGCAAAGCACGTCAGATGACACTGGCCGAGCTTGCGACCAGCAGCGGTGTTTCGATCAGCCATCTCAGCGCAATCGAGCGCGGAACGGTCAGCGCCTCGCTCAACAAAATCTCGCGAATTGCGGACGCTCTGGGCGTGCCAGAGGAATGGTTTTTCAATCACCGCCCCGGATCCGGCCCGTTAGAGCGCGCCTATGTTGTGCGGCAGTCCAACCGCCGCAATCTGAACCTGCTGTATGATGAGCCCATCGAGCAGTCGGGCTATGCAGATCAGTTGCTGTCCAGCTCTATCGGTGGCGGGTTCTGTCTGGGCGTGTCGGACTATCGCCCCTATTCCGAGCAGGTTGTTGACCAGTACTTCTCGCGCGATGGCGAGATGCACGGGGTCATTCTGGATGGTGAATTGGAATTGGTGATGGAAGATGAAACCGTCACCTTGCGCACGGGTGACAGCTTTAGCTTTCCCGGTGAAATCCTGCACGTCCTGCGCAACGTAACTGACCAACCTGCGCGTATGATCTGGGTGAACTCACCCGTGATCATTCCAAGATTCTCAGCGCTTGGCGCTGACGAGCAACTGCCACAGTCACACAAGAAAAAGAACGGATAACGCCTGCTGGCACCTGAAGTCGCGGGCTCTGCCCGCAAGCAACCACGCCGGACAGATGCCCGGATACGAAGACAAACAGGGAGTAAGCAAATGAGTTCGATTTTCAAAGGGGACGTTTCCCGACGCTCCGTTTTGGCCGGAGCTGGCGCATTGGGCGCAGCCAGCCTTGCCTTTCCGCATATGGCCGTCAGCGCCGATGGGACGGTTCTGACCATCCGGTCTTATAGTGACCTGCAAGTGTTGGACCCCGCATTTTGGCTGGCGCTGCCCGAAGCCGATATCATGCGGTCGATCTATGCCCCACTGGTGTCGAACCAGCAAGGCGACGATTGGAACTGGCGCCCCGTTGCGGTCGAAAGCATCGAACAGCTGGACGACCTGACCATCGCCTTCAAGCTGCGCGACAATATCGGCTTTACGGACGGCTTTGGCCAAATGACGGCTGACGACGTGAAGTTCTCGATCGAGCGGATTGCTGATCCAGCCAATGAAAGTCCATACGCTGGCGACTGGAGCGCGCTGAAAGAGGTTGAGGTCAAGGACAACCTCTCAGGCCTGATCCATCTGAAAAACAAATTCGTTCCGCTTTGGACGACAACCTTGCCAACACCTGCGTCCTGCATCGTGTCGCGCAAGGCTGTCGGGGAAATCGGCGGCAAGATCGGGTCTGAGCCGGTGGCGCAATCCGGCCAGTATATTCTGACCGAATGGGTGCCCAAACAGAAAACCGTTCTGAAACGCAACCCGGACTGGGCGTATGAGCCGGGCGGATACGAGGAAATTCACATCCTGCCGATCGAAGACCCCTCGACCGCCGAGCTGGGTTTCGAAGCTGGTGATCTGGATTACACTTGGACTTCGGTTTCCTCGCTGCCGCGGCTCAAGGAAAACCCACCTGCGGGGTCGGTCGTCGAAGAAAAACCATCGTTGGCCTATGTCTGGCTGGGCATGAATCAGGACAACGAAGCGTTGAAAGACGTTCGTATCCGCCGGGCTATCCAGCACGCGATTGACCGGCAAACGGTTGTCGATGCGGCCTATTTCGGCGCTGCCGCCGTGGGCAACGGCATTATCGCACCGGGTTTGCCGGGCAGCCGCGACAGTGTCACCTATGACTATGACCCGAACAAGGCGCGCGAGTTGCTGGCCGAGGCAGGCGCCGAGGGCATGACCGTTACCCTGGACATCCTGAACCAGTCGGAACGTCTGACGGCAGCGCAGGTCATTCAGGCCAATCTGGCCGATGTTGGGATCACCTGCGAGATCAAACAGAATGACAGCGGTACGTTCTGGACGCTGGGGTCCAAGGATGGCGATTACTTCATGAACCTGCAGCTGGTGCTCAGCCGGTTCTCGATGAACCCTGACCCAAGCTGGGCGACCGTCTGGTTCACGCCGGAACAAGTCGGCGTCTGGAACTGGGAACGGTTCAACAACGAGGAATACAAAGCGCTGCACGAAGAAGGTCTGGTCGAAAGCGATGCGGCCAAGCGTGATGAGATCTACAAGAAGATGCAGGGTCTCATGGATGAAAGCGGCTGCTACGTCTTCCTGACGCATGAGGTAGTTGGCCTGATCCACAAGGATACGGTCGATCCGGGCCTCAAGCCGAATGGCGAGCCGTTGTTGCCGCTGTTCAAACCCGCCTGATCCACGCAAACGGGCGGCATCCAAATGCCGCCCGTCCGCCAATAGGGGGCACGTATGCTAAGCTATTTTTTCAAACGGCTTGGACTGGCTGCTGCGATTGTCTCGGTCGCCATGTTCCTGCTGTTTTGCATGATCTACCTGATCCCAGGCGATCCGGCCTCGGTAGCACTGGGCCCTCGGGCAACCGAGGAAATGCGCGCCGCCCTGCGCGAAAAGATGGGGCTGAACCAGCCGGTTCTGGTTCAGTTCTGGAATTTCTACATCGGCGCCTGGACCGGTGATCTTGGGGATGAGGTTCTATCAGGCCGCCCCGTCACCACGGTTGTCTTCGAACAACTGCCCTACACTCTGGCCCTGATCGTTGGCGGCATCACGTGGTCGGTGGCGCTTGGTATCCCGCTGGGCTGCTGGGCAGCAGTCAGCCGCGGCAGCTGGGCTGACCGGGTTGTAGGTATCCTCTCTGTGGCGGTAATCGCGGTGCCATCCTTTGTCATTGCGATCTATGCCCTGCTGATCTTTGCTGTTGAATTGCGCTGGCTGCCTGCCATCGGCGCGGGCGAACCCGGCGATCTGGGCGATCAATTGACCCACCTGATCCTGCCTTCGCTGGCGGTTGGTCTGGGCTGGGTTGGCTATATCGCCCGCATGGTCCGCGCCTCGATGCTCGAAGTGCTAGAGGCCAGTCATATCCGTACCGCGCGCGCCTTTGGCCTGCCAGACAGGACGATCACCTTTCGCTATGCCCTGTCGATTGCGATCCTGCCCACGGTCACCTTGCTGGGCGTGGGCATCGGCCAGATGCTGTCCTCGGCCGTCTTTGCCGAGATCGTCTTTGCCCGCCCCGGCGTCGGCAAGCTGGTCTATGACGCCATCCTGACGCGCAACTTCCCCATCGTGACAGGCACTGTGCTGATCACCACCGTCCTTTTCGTTCTGCTCAACCTGTTGGCAGATCTCATTATCGGAGCTTTGGATCCCCGTGTCAGAAGCAGTTTCTAATCCCGCCCCCGGGCGCATGGCCGAACTGTGGCGCCCGATCCGCAAAATCCTGCGAGAACCTTTGGGCGCGCTGGGATTGTTCCTTGTCCTGTTTGTCATCTTCGGCGCCGTTTTCGCCGATCTGTTAACCAGTTGGGACCCGACCAAGATTAATCCGCGGGACCGATTTCAGGGACCAAGCGCAAATCACCTGATGGGTACGGATCAGTTGGGCCGGGACCTGTTTGCACGCGTGCTACACGGCGGACGGATTGCCTTGTTTGTCGCGCTGGTCTCGACGGCGGTTTCGCTGGTGATCGGCATCGTTCTCGGTCTGATCGCAGGTTACGGGCCGCGTTGGCTGGATAACCTGATGATCCTGCTGTTCGACGCAATGAAGAGCTTTCCAACCGTCATGCTGGCCCTTGCGCTGGTGACGCTGATGGGGCCGTCACTGACCGCCGTGATGGTTGTTGTCGTTCTGGTCACCGTGCCTGGATATGCGCGGATCATCCGAACCCAGACCATTGCATTGAAAACCTCGGAATACGTCACGGCAGCGCAAAGTATGGGCGCGTCATCGGCGCGTATCCTGCGGGTACATATTCTGCCCAACGTGATCGGGCCGCTGGTTATCCTCGCGTCGATGGACATTCCGGTCGTCATCGGGATTGAGGCGGGCATGAGCTTTCTGGGCCTTGGTGTTCGCCCGCCAACCCCAAGCTGGGGCTCGATCCTGAATGACGGGTTCACCAATATCCGCGACACCGCCTGGATCGCGATTGCCGGCGGTGTGCCGATCATCATCACAACGCTGGGCTTTACCTTCCTGGGTGAGACGCTGCGGGACGTGTTTGATCCCCGGCTGAAAGGACGCTGATGACCACGCTGCGCATAGACAACCTGAACGTCAGCTTCTCGACCGAAGCCGGGCCGCTGCATGCGTTGAAAAACGTCAGCTTCGATGTACCGGAAAACCGGATCGTCGGCATCGTGGGCGAATCCGGCTGCGGGAAATCCACGTTGATCAACGCCATTTTGGGCCTGCTGGCAGACAATGGTAGCATCGACGGTGGCTCGATCCTGTTCGAAGGGCAGGATGAACTGACAAGCCTGCCCTCGTCGCGGATGCGCGACCTGCGCGGCCCGCGCATAGCCACCGTGTTTCAGGACCCGATGGGCGCGTTGAACCCGGTCATCTCGGTCGGAAAGCAGATGCTGAATATCCAGTATCGCTCGACTTTGTCGAAAGACGAAAAGATGAACCGCGCTGTCGAGATGCTGGAACTGGTCCGCATTCCTGATGCCCGCGCGGCGCTGGCGCGGTATCCGCATCAGTTCTCGGGCGGGATGAAACAGCGGATTGCCATCGCCATGGCGCTGATGATGGAACCCGCCCTTCTAATCGCGGATGAACCCACAACGGCGTTGGATGCGACACTTGAGGTGACCACGATCGAGTTGCTCAAGGATTTGCAGCAGAAAATCGGCTGTTCGGTCATGTTCATTTCGCACCATCTGGGTGTCATCGCCGAACTGTGTGATGACGTTGTGGTCATGTATGCGGGTGAAGTGGTGGAGCGCGGCACCGTCCGCCAGATATTCCAAGACCCTCGCCACCCTTACACAGCGCGATTGCTTGAATGCGACCCGGCGCGGCAAAGCGAACGCACCCGGCATCTGCCGACAATCCCCGGAGAAATCCCTGATCTGCGCGCGCGGCCCGCAGGCTGTATCTTTGCCAATCGGTGCGATCTCGTGAGCGACGCCTGCTCGGCCCCTCCGCCCGACAAAGACATCGGAGACGGTCATGTCGCGCGCTGCATTATTGCAGATTGTCCCGAGGAAACCGGAGTGACTGCATGAGTAGCGATCCCATTCTCAAGGTTGAAGACGTCCAGGTTTCTTTCCCAGTCGGTGGGTTCGGGCGTCGAAACTCGATCCTGGGCGTGGCCGGGGTGAGTTTTGAAGTTAACCGAGGCGAAACCTTTGCACTCGTTGGAGAAAGCGGGTCGGGTAAAACGACCCTCGCGCGGGCTGTGAATGGTCTGCAGGAAATTAGCGCAGGATCCATAACGTTCGAAGATCAACGTATCGACGAGTTAGACCCAAGGGCGATGAAGCCTGTCCGCAAACGCATGTCGATGATGTTTCAAGACCCAGTAGGATCCCTTTCACCTCGTATGACCGTGGGTGATCTGGTGACGGAACCATTCCGCATTCACGGCATCGAAGGGCGTAATCTGCGGGATGAAGCCGAGCGTCTGCTGACGCTGGTCGGTTTGCCCACAAGCTTTGACTCGCGCTTCCCGCATCAGTTGTCAGGGGGGCAGGCTCGGCGGGTTGGAGTGGCACGAGCCATCGCATTGGACCCGGCGTTGATTATCGCAGACGAACCGACTGCGGGACTGGATGTTTCGGTTCAGGGTGAGGTGCTGAACCTGCTGAACGATTTGCGGGAACGTCTTGGGCTGGCAATGGTGATTATCACGCACAATCTGCACGTGGTGCATCATGTGGCGGATCGAACTGCCGTAATGTATCTGGGTCGATTTGTAGAAGCTGGTGAAACCGAAGAGGTATTCAGCGCGCCGCAGCATCCCTATACCGCAGCACTGCTCTCGGCCAACCCCGAGCCTGATCCGGACAAGACCCACGACCGGATCACCTTGCCGGCTGAAGTCCCTTCGCTGTTGGCTCGACCGTCGGGTTGTGAGTTCCACACCCGTTGTCCCTGGGCTCAATCGCAGTGCAGTTTTGATGCTCCTGAAAGACATGTTACGGATGAGCGGGTAATCGCATGCCACTTCCCGCTGGCACCTGGGGCCCGCCCGCCTGAGCAAAAAGAAAGCGTCTTGTCATGAGTAATGTTGAGGTCATCGAAACCGTCTGGATACCAATGCCTGACGGAACGCAGTTGGCAGCAAGACTGTGGTTGCCCGAAGCGGCGAAAACCACTCCGCTGCCCTGCATCCTTGAATACATACCCTACCGTCGTCGAGACCGCACGCGAATGCGCGACGAAAGTATGCACCCGCATTTTGCAGCCGCTGGGTATGCTTCGATTCGGGTGGATATTCGGGGCTATGGGGATAGCGACGGCATTGCTGAAGACGAGTATTCACATCAGGAAACCCAAGACGGACACGACGTCATCCAGTGGATCGCAGATCAGGACTGGTGTGATGGAAATGTGGGAATGTTCGGAAAAAGTTGGGGGGCATATAATGCGTTCCAAGTCGCGGCAACACGACCCCCGGCCTTGAAGGCTATCGCGCCGGTGATGGGAACGGATGATCGATGGCGCGAGGATATCCATTTCTACGGCGGTTGTCTGGCCAACGATAATTTCTGGTGGGGCTCCATCATGCAGCTCTACAATGCGATGCCGCCCGATCCCGAGATCGTAGGTGAAGACCGCTGGATCGACATGTGGCGCGAACGTATGGAGGGGGCCAGTTTCTGGCCTGCCGTGTGGCTGGAACACCAAACCCATGATGAGATGTGGCGACGCGGCTCGATTTGCGAAAACTACGCCGACGTCGAGGTTCCGGTTTACTTTTTCGGCGGGTGGATGGACCTTTATCGCGACACCCCGTTCCGTATCGCTCAACATCTCAGCGGTCCTGTGAAAATCCTGATGGGGCCCTGGGCCCACCTGTATCCACATGAAGGGGTGCCGGGCCCCAAGGCCGATTTTGTAGGGGAAGTCCTTAGGTTCTGGGACCATTGGTTAAAGGGTATCGACACCGGATTAATGGATGAACCACTCTTGCGGTTCTTCATGCAGGAAAGCGCGGCACCAAGTGGAACTCATCTGCAACGTGAAGGACGCTGGGTCGAAGAACCAAGCTGGCCCTCGCCAAACGTCAAAGATTATTCGATGTGGTTAAACGACGGTACTCTGGACATTAAGCCGCGTACTGGCTCTACAATGTCCATTTGCTCGCCACAGAACTTTGGGGCCGCTGCAGGCGATATGTGTTCGTTTGCCATACCCGGCGACATGGCTGAAGATTGCCGGATCGATGCGGCAGGGGCACTGCAATTCAAAGGTGATCCTCTGGAAGCAGCGGTTGACGTTCTGGGCCAGCCCTCTGTCGAAATCACAGTTTCTGCGGATCAGGAGCAAGGTTTCGTTGCTGCTTTGTTGGTCGACGAAGCCCCCAACGGTGCGCAAACCCTGATTTCTCGGGGGTTCTGCAATCTGAATCATCGGATTGGTGACACCAACCCGACCGCAATTGTGCCGGGCGAGGACATGACCGTGACCATACCGCTTTACGGCAGCGGTTACCGTGTCATGCCCGGTCATCGCATCGTAGTGCAGATCGCCTCGGCTTATTGGCCCGTGCTTTGGCCCGCACCTGCACCCGTAACGCTGACGATCCGCTCAGGGTCATCGTGTTTGCATCTGCCTGTTCGCACGCAAAAGGGGCAAGCATCGGAACCACGCGCGCTGCCCGAGCCAAGCAAGCCTCAAACGGCGCCCCGAAAAACGAAAGTGCGGTCAGGTTCAATGGAACGCTCTATCCGCACTGATCTGACCAACGGAGAAACCATTCACAGGTTTTTCCTTGATGGTGGCGTTTTCGGGCCAGTGGGCGATTTCCGCCTCGACGATATTGGAACGGTGTTAAGCGACGTTTCAGATCGGCGTTACACAATCCATCCCAGCGATCCACTTTCGGCCACCGCAACGATGGAGCAGACGGCCGGTTTCGACCGCGAAGGCTGGTCGGCCAAGATTTGGACCTATTCGGAACAGACAGCGACACCGACGGAGTTTCATTTAACTTCACGCCTCAAGGCTTGGGCCGGAACCGAACTTGTCTATGAGGAAGAGAATGTGCACGTCATCCCTCGTAACGGGATGTAGCCACTAAAACCCAACCAAGTATCGGGCCAAACAGGCTGCTGTCAGCAGTATAATAACAGGAGACGAAGGATGTCGGTATTCTTGCAGTTTGGACCGCGGGCCGAGACTCATCAACTATCGGTCGGGGGTGTGACCATGCGCGTTGTTACCGAAGGTGAGGGGCCTGCTATCGTATTTGTTCCTGGTGGGGACCAAACTGCTGAAGCCTATTCAGAACAGTTCTCGCGCTTATCCGACAGCTTTCGTTGCATCACCTATGATCCTCGCGGTGCGGGCGAGACCCAATCACCCCCGCCTCCCTGGGCGATGAACGACTATGCTGCCGACTGTGCGGCGGTGATCGATGCGTTTGCGGGTGGCCGCGCAACTGTATGTGGCTTGTCGTTGGGTGGCCTCGTTACACAGCAAACTGCGATCGACTTTCCTGACAAGGTTCAACTTGCCATTCCCATGGGAACTTCCGCCTATATCGATGGGTTCACGCGCGACTGGATGCAAGCCGAGATTGACCTTCGAAAAGATGGCATAACCCTACCCGACTACTTTCTTGCCCCCCACTATGCGGTCTATGCCTTTCCAGCCAAAGCGCTGCACGAACCAGAACTGTGGGAACAGCTCAAGGCATCTTACACCGAACGCTTCCGCGACCGCGATCCGCAAGCCACAATCGATCAATGGGAAGCGTGCCTGAACTTCGATTGCCGCGAAGATCTGAAAACCTGCCCGGTCCCTATGCATGTAGTCGCTTTCTCTGAGGATGTTCAGACCGCTCCAGTCATGTGCAAGGTTGTTTCGGACCTGGCGCAGAACGGAACATTCCACGAGATCCCAGGGCTGGGACATGTTTCCATGACACGCCACAAACCTGACGTCGTAGCGAAAAAACTACGCGAGATTTTAAGCGCCGAATTGGTGCAGCAGTAAACGGCTGACCAGTTAGATGAGAATTGCAATTGCAGGATTTCAGCACGAAACCAACACCTTCGTGGAAAGCCCAACGCGACTGAGTGATTTTGAACGGGCAGATAGCTGGCCAGAATTGTTGCGGGGGCGGGACGTTTTGGGCGTGACCGATGGTATGAATCTGCCCATCGCCGGATTCGCAAAGGCGGCGTTGGCGGAAGGCGTGGAATTACTACCCATTCTGTGGTGCGCAGCAGAACCGGGCGGCAAGGTAACAGACCGCGCCTTTGACACCATCGCGAGGCTCATAACTGACAAACTTCAGGGAATGACACCGCTCGACGGTGTTTACCTGGACCTGCATGGTGCCATGGTGACAGAGTCATGGGATGATGGCGAGGGTGAGCTTTTGGCGCGGATCAGACAGATCATTGGGCCGGATCTTCCGCTTGTTGCAAGCCTTGATATGCATGCCAATATCTCGCAACAAATGGTGAATTACTCGGATGCAATGACCATTTTCCGCACCTACCCGCATCTTGATATGGCTGCCACAGGCGCACGGGCGTATCGGATGATACGCGAAATCCATGCAAATGGCCGACCCGCGAAATCGTGGAGACAAGGGGAGTATCTGATCCCGCTGCACATCCAGTATACAGAAGTGGCGCCAGCCCAAACGCTGTATGGAACTCTGAAGGCGTTCGACGGACCCGGCACGCGACTGGTTGAACTTGCCATGGGATTTACCGCAGCGGACACAGCTGATTGTGGTCCATCCGTGCTGGCGTATAGTTCCTCTCAGCCCGACGCCGAGGCAATGGCCGGGCATGTTTTTGCAAAGTTGCAGGCTGCTGAAACACAGTTTGAAACAGCTTTGCTAACGCCAGAGGACGCAGTCGAAACCGCCCAAAAGGCAACTGGCGCTGGGCCTGTTGTGATTGCGGATGTACAGGACAATCCAGGTGCCGGTGCGTCGGCGGACACCACTGGGCTGCTGCGTGAACTTGTTATTCAGAATACCCCACTTTCCATTCTTGGGCTGTTGCATGATCCGCAATTGGCAGCAAAAGCCCATGCCAGGGGTCCAGGTGCAGAATTTGAGGCAGAAATTGGCGGTCGCGGCCCCGGTGACACGCCATATTTAGCAAATGTGCGTGTGCATCATCTGAGCGATGGCCAATGTCGTTACACGGGCGAAATGTATGGCGGCGGGATTGCAACGCTGGGCCCCTCGACGGCATTGCAGCTGATTGGAACGCAAATTCATGTCATAGTAACCAGCATTCGAAATCAATGTCTGGATCTGGCGCAAATTCGGCTGTTCAATCTCGAACCTGAACAGGCACGGATTATTTGCGTCAAAAGCACAGCCCACTTCCGAGCTGATTTTGAACCCATCGCGCAAGACGTCCTGTTATGCGCCGCGCCGGGGCAGTTTCCCTGTGAACTCAAAGATGTAAACTATACAAAGCTGCGATCAGGGGTTCGAATACTCGGAGGATAATTCAAATCCCCAACTCCTGCCTCTCAACTTAATACAACGTTGTTGTCCCACACCGTTGCCAAGCCGAACTATGGGGCTGGAGGATCAGTTGTTATGCATCCGCCTTTATCAAATCACTGGCCTTTTCTCCGATCATGATCGCTGGTGCATTTGTGTTGCCACTGACGATTTCCGGCATGATCGAGCAATCGGCCACCCGCAGGTTTTGTATCCCGTGCACCTTTAGCTTTGCATCAACAACCGATGTCTTGGTGCTGCCCATCGCGCAGGTGCCGGTTGGGTGATAGATTGATGCAGTGTTCGATCTGGCCCAATCCAGCGTGCCTTCATAGTCATCGTGGCTTAACTCTGCCGTTGGTCGAAACTCCTCTGAAATTTTTGACGCCAGAGGGTTCTGTTTAGCGATCCTACGCGCGATGTTCACACCATCCACAATTGTGCGGCAATCCGTTTCTGTAGACAGGTAGTTTGGAATTATTTTGACATGTTTAGACGGATCCGGGCCGTTAAGGCGCAATTCCCCCCGACTTTCCGGGCGTAATTGACAAACCGACATTGTAAAGGCGGAAAACGGATGCACGCCCTCGCCGGGGCTGTCGGCGGACCAGGGCTGAACGTGGAATTGAATATCGGGGGTCTCAACATCCGGGCGGGTCTTCATGAATCCGGTTGCGAGGCTTGCGGCCATGGTCATTGGCCCTGCGCGGAACAACGCGTATTTCAGGGCAATGCGCGCCTGATTGATGAGGCTGCGGACTTCGTCATTCAATGTCGGTTCATTGCATTTGAATACCAGCCGTGCCTGCAAGTGATCCTGCAGGCCCTTGCCGACACCCGGCAAGGCGTGCAGCGGTTCAATACCGTTTTCTTTCAGGTGGTCCGGGTCTCCGATCCCTGAAAGCATTAGAATCTGTGGTGAGTTTATCGCGCCGCCTGACAGAATGATTTCGCGACGGACTTTCAGCGTTTGCTCGACCCCAGAGCGATCCCGATATACCAGACCGGTCGCCTTTTTCTTGTCTATGACCACGCGTGACACCAACGCGTTTGTGATGATGTTCAAGTTTTGGCGGCCTTTTATGGGCTTTAGATAGGCCACGGCGGCACTGCATCGGCGGCCGTTGCGCGTAGTCAGCTGAAAATACCCAACACCCTCTTGTTTGGCACCGTTGTAATCGGGGTTAAACGGGTAGCCTGCCGCTTGTGCAGCGGCGACCCACGCGTCGCAGATAGGACGTTGGATACGCATGTTGGACACGGACAAAGGCCCGCCAACACCGTGATATTCGTCTGCGCCCCGCTCTTGATCTTCACAGCGTTTGAACAGAGGCAGGACGTCATCCCAGCCCCATCCTTCATTGCCCATTTGCCGCCAGCGGTCATAGTCTTCCTTTTGACCGCGTACGTATAGCAACCCGTTCAACGAGGATGAGCCGCCCAACACTTTGCCGCGTGGCCAGTCGATCGAGCGCCCGTTCAACCCCGGATCAGGTTCGGTGCGATAACACCAGTCGACCGTGGGGTTATGCATGGTTTTGAAATAGCCAACGGGGATGTGAATCCACGGGTTGCTGTCGCGGCCACCAGCCTCAAGCAATGCAACACTCGTGTTGGGGTCGGCGCTGAGCCGATTGGCAATCACGCAGCCTGCGGAACCGGCCCCGACAATCGCATAATCCACTTCCATTATCGCCTCCTCCCAATGCCGCTGAAAAAAACTCTATGCAAGATAGAGGAATTATACTAGCCTTTTTTGATACAAAACGTCTCAATAATTGCAATCAGGGAGGTAAGCAATGGAGATCGGTAAGAAACTGAGTGGTATTTCGCGGCGGGATTTCTTCCGTGTGGCGGGCCGTTACGGCATGAGCTCGACACTGTTGGCAGCAGGCGGGTTCGGTGGAGCGATGAGTTTGGCGAATCTGGCTCAGGCCGCCGAATCAACCTATGAAAAGCGCTTTTCTAAAGAGCCGAAACACACGCTGAAGTTTGGTGCTTCTGGATTCAACACTCGCAACCTGCTGATCGAACGCGCCGGTGCGATCGAGTTCGCGCGTGATCTTGAGGAACGCACTGACGGAGAGATCCGGATTGAGTTCATCGGCGACAATCAGATCTGCGGACAGCTGAGCTGTGTCGAGAAGACCCAGCAGGGGATCGTCGACATTTACGCGGCCTCGACCCAGAACTCGGCCGGTGGCGCACCTTACCTGAACGTGTTGGATTATGCTTACATGTTCCCGAGCCGCGCGGCGCAGTATCACTTTTTCTACAGCCCCGCGAGCCAGCGCATCCTGCGGGATCCCCTGGAAAAACGGCACGGGTTAAAGTTCCTGTTCACCCATTGCGAACTACGCGGTCTGCAAATGGGTTCGACCTTTGCGGACAAGCCGACCGTGACCAAGCTGGAAGAGCTGTTTGGCACAAAGAACCGCGTGACGGGCACGCAGCTTGGCCGCATCGCCATGCAGCTCTTGAATCTGAATCCGGTGCCGGTGGCATGGGAAGAAACGCTGGACGCTTTGAAAACCGGTCTGATCGACGGCGCCGAAACTTGGGCCTCGGCTGTAGCCTACGCCAATATGGCGCCGGTCGTATCTCAGTCGGTCAACCTGAAGTTCTTCTGCGGAACCGAGCATACATCGATGTCGGCCAAGGTCTTTGACGGTTTGGGCGGCGAGTTGCAGGATGCAGTGATGGAGTCCTCTTACTTCACTCAGGCTTTGATTCAGGGTGCGAACGAGGCCGCGCTGCTGAACACAGTTGGGTTCTCAGAGCCGCAATTGCCCAACACGATCTTTGCTGAGAACGGTGTGCGTCCGGCCTTCCTGCCCGACGATCAGATCAAACTGGCCGAAGAGATGTGTGCCCCCAACTATAACCCTGAACCTTGGGCGCAGTGGCGTGAGCGTCTGAACAAATGGGCCGGTGGCATCGACACCTATCAGGAAATCTACGACATCGCGCGTGAGATTCCAGCAGACATGCTGCCGGAGAATGTCGAGCCACGCCGTTGGTGGATGGGCCAGGCCTGATAAGCTTCTGCGAACCGGCCCATAGCGGGCCGGTTCGATGCAAAACCGACTGGGAGGACGGGGTACATGTCGTTTTGGGCAGAAACAGGCGCGATATTCAGCGCCTTTCTCAGCCAGGATTCCTTCGAGATTCAATCTGCGCTGGAATCGAACGCGACCTGGGTATTGGGCGCGGTCGTCGCGGCCCTGGGCGGGGTCGCGATCATGCTGATTTATCGGGCAGTGCCCTTTGTCGAACGCCATCTGGAGCGGTCGGTGATGGTGTATTCCTATCTCGCTATCGCGCTGATCATCTTCTGGGGTGTTATTGATCGGTTCGTCTTTAACGATCAGGAGCCGTGGTCGACGACCATCCCGCCGCTCTTGTTCATGGTCATGGCGTGGTTTGGCGCGTCCTATAATGTCCGTCTGCGCACTCATCTGAGCTTTAGCGAATTTCGAACCGCTATGCCCCGTGGCGGACAGCTGACCTGTCTGATCCTTGATGCGATTTTGTGGTTTGGCTTTGCGGTAATCGTGATCGTGACCACCACGCGTCTGGTGGCGTTGTCGGCGTCAAATTTCCAGATCGTTCTGGGCACGGACAACATCATGCAGTGGTGGTTCCTTCTGGCTGCGCCGCTGTCTTTCTTTCTGATGGTTGGGCGGGTCTTTCAGAACCTGGCAGATGATCTTCACAATTGGAAAACGGGTGAGCCGCTTATCAAGCAGGCCGTGATTGGGGCAGACTGATGGCTGACGGAACTTTGGTGACATTAATCTCGCTGGGCGTGACCTTTCTGTTCATGCTGGGCGTGCCCGTTTTTCTGGTCATTGGATATTGGGTGATCGGTTGCTCCTTTGTGCTGGGTCTCACCCTGGACAACATGGGTGCCGAGCTTCTCAATGTCTTCAACAAGGGCTTTGCTCTTTTGGCGATGCCCCTGTTCATTCTGACCGGTGACCTCATCAACAAATCCGGCATTGCCCGAAGGCTCAGTGACTTTGCCTACGCCTGTCTGGGCTGGATACGCGGCGGGTTGGCAATGGCTTCGCTTGGGGCATGCGGGTTGTTTGCGGCGATCTCGGGGTCGAACTCGGCGACGACGGCGACAATCGGCTCGATGCTGCATCCAGAGATGGTCAAGGGCGGCTATGATGAACGTTTCAGTGCGGCCACTGCGGCAGCGGGTGGCACGGTGGGGATCATCATTCCCCCATCAATCATCTTCATCGTCTATGGGTTTTTGATGAATCTGCCAATTTCCGAACTTTTTGTGGCAGGGATTCTACCCGGCGCACTGATGGTTATCGGGATGCAATTTGCTTGCTGGATTATCTGCCGCATGAACGGGTGGGGCTACCTGATCCCGTTGCAGCTGAACCGTGTCCTGAAAACGGCGTTTGGCGCTTGGCTTGGTTTCTTCGCCATTGGTTTGGTGCTATGGGGCATTTACACAGGCAAGTTTTCCCCGACCGAGGCCGCAGGTGTAACTGTTGGCTTCTGCGTCATTGCCGGTCTGGTCAGCTATCCGATCAATCGGATCATGGGCGCACGGAATGACATTCCACCAACCGAGAAAAGCTTTGCCGAAATGTTCGTGGTTGAAGGTTTCACAATCCCCGAGATCCCGTCGATCGTGATCCGTTCGGCGCAGATCACCGGCATTCTTGCGCCGCTGATCGCTGTTTCTGTGGTGATGCAACAGATCCTGTCCTTGCTAGGGGCGCAGCAAACCATTGGCGATTTCGTGACTTCAATGGGTGGCTATTATGCGGTTCTGTTCACTTCGATGGTCATCGTCTTCTTTTCGGGCATGGTGCTGGAGAGTTTGCCAGTCACAATCATCCTTGCCCCGATCCTTGCCCCGATTGCAGCTTCGGTTGGAATCGATCCGGTTCATTTTTCGGTGATCTTCCTGGTTGGGGCATCTATCGGGTTCATCACACCACCTTACGGTCTAAATCTCTATGTAGCTTCGGGCGTGACAGGCGTACCCTATTTCCGGTTGTTGCGATACACGGTGCCGTATCTGGTGGCGTTGCTGTCGGTTTGGATTTTGGTGTCGCTTGTGCCCGATCTGGCCTTGATCCTACTTCCAAATAGCTAGACTGTTACGGGATGGCTGAAACGGAAACACAAGAGAAAGAAACTCAGATCCCGACCAACTTGCGCCTTCTTCTCATACTTGAGGAGGTGGCGCGGCGCGGTGTGGCCGTCAAACCATCGGACTTGATCGAAACACTTGGGCTGGCCAAGCCAACCATTCATCGTTTGTTGCAAACAGCAGAAGCCGAAGGTTTCCTGCAACGCGATCTGGACGGTCGCTCTTATGGGCCAGGTCGCCGGTTACGGTTGCTTTCGGTCAATACGATGTCGTCAGAGCATCTGCGAACAGCACGTTTGGCAATCTTGCGCAGTGTCGCGGAAGAAGTGGGCGAGACCTGCAATCTGGCTATCCCGGACCGCGAGGGAATGATATATCTTGACCGGGTCGAAACGAAGTGGCCTTTGCGCATTCAGTTGCCTGTCGGTACGCAAGTACCCTTCCATTGCACCGCAAGCGGCAAGATGTATCTGTCCACACTGCGGCAGAAAACGCTGGATGGGTTTCTTTCAGCAGGAAACTTACGGCCGCAGACCGAACACTCGTTGACGGATCCCAAAGCTTTGCAAGCGGAAATCCGGCGTATATCCGAAAACAATTTTTCCACAGATGACGAGGAGTTCATGGCCGGAATGACAGCTCTTGCTGTGCCGATTCAAGATGGGCAGGGCAGGTTGGCTGGAACGCTTTCGGTTCATGCCCCGACACAACGTCACGATGTCAAAAGCCTGATGTCGTTTCTGGGCACGCTGCAAAAAGGGGCGAAAGAGCTTTCGGCGATGTTAGCGGAATGATCAGTACCTAAGATGACAGTTAGGATGCAAATTTCCTTCCGTGCCGTCTCCGGCATCCTCGATCGTGCCCCCTGTGACATCGTTTTGATAATCTTGTGCCTTTGGTCCGATTTCAAACAACACTGTCGTGTTGCCGAGCGGCGCAAAGGACCAGTTTGCGAGTGCTTTGGGGTTGGTTATGCCTTGCTCGACGATATAGCGCACGATCTCGTCGCGGCTGGTGTCCAGGGCCTTGAATGCGAGCGTGTCTCCCGGCGTACCAGATAAGAACCTGCCGTCGGACACGCGTTAATTGTCGGTAGCAATAAGGAACTCCAAATCGCCTTTGACAGCTTCCGGGTATCTTGAAGGGCCACGAAGCATGATCGCGAGATGAGCTCGCTACATCCTTGAAAGCCCAGCATTGGTGTTCAAAAGAAATTGGCGGAAAATCGGGCTGCTTGCCGCGCCAATTCCGCGCGCGTTCTCTCCGACCGCCGCAGCTTCGACGACCGGAGGGATCAACCCCCGTTTATCCTGATTGACCAGATACCGGCGAACCCGGGCGACCAGTTCATCCCGCACTTCGGGTGGGAATGCGCCATCGATGAATATTGCTTCGAAGTCGATGACAGCGCAGATGGACAATGCCGCTTTTGCCAATTCCTGCGCAGTGGTGCCGATCCATGGATCCACATATCGGGAAATGCTGCTCCAATCCTGCGGCTTTCTCCAAAGAACCCCAGGGTCGACACCTGCTTCGATCAGCCTGTCCTCGAGCAGAAACAGTGATGCAGTGTCGATCAGTTGCTGGCTTTCACCCAATGGGCCTGTTGTGCGCATCGCGCCTAAGGCACCTGCATTGCCTTGGTTGCCCTCGAACACCGTGCCGTTCAACGCGACGCCACCGCCGATCATCGAGCCGATGAAGAAATAGAAATAGTCGCGATACTCGGCCCCGCGACCATAGAGATGCTCTGCGTGACACGCGGCAGTAGCGTCGTTAACGACAAAGACCGGAAGATCGCTGAATTTGGCAACTTCGGAAAAGAAATTCACGTTTTTCCACGACCTGAATTTCTTGGCTGCAAGCCCTGACAGGTCATGCCACTTCCAAAGTTCGAACGGAGTACCGATTCCGATACCGCACACTCGGTCCCGAAGAGTCCGAGGTTCGTGTGAGAGGAGCGTCTCCAGCCCAGACTCCAGAAAGCCGAAAATGACCTCTGGTAGCGGATAGTCATACGTGGTGGAGAGTTGGCGGCGCGGCGTGCCCAAAAAGTCGATCAACAGCAGATCGGCACTACGCCGTCCAATCTTCATCCCCACCGACAAGATGCCTTCCGGGTTCAATTCCATGGGGATTGAGGGCTTCCCCACTTTGCCGCGCAACGGGGTTCCACGTTTGAGAATCCCGTCCTTTTCAAGTTTGCGCAAAATTATTGATACAGTTTGCGGAGACAGGCCTGTTAACCGCGCAACGTCCGCGCCAGCGGTGGGCCCATGTCGCTGTAAAACCGTCAAAATCAGACGTTCGTTGTGATCGCGAACCCCGCTTTGACTTACCCCGCCGGTCAGTGATTTAAGAGCCTCTTTCTCCATAAGTTTGAACATAAACGCCTTATTTTCTTATGAAAAGACATCCGCGCAAATTAATAAATAAACTTTATTTATTTATTGACAGAGAGGCCAGAATCACTGTTCTCTGATTGAGACCTTCATTGGAGGATGAGGTCGGGTCTTGCTGGCATGCCGTGCGAGGCAACAACAATTTTCTGGGAGGACAACATGAGAAATCTATTCAAGATTGCCGCATCAGCGACTGCGCTTACGATGGCCGCAGCATCCGCCCAAGCGGCTGGTGAAACCGTTTGCCTGATTACCAAGACGGATACCAATCCATTTTTTGTAAAGATGAAGGAAGGTGCCACAGCCAAAGCCGAAGAGCTTGGCATGACGCTTAAGGCTTTTGCAGGTAAGGTCGACGGCGACCACGAAACTCAGGTTCAGGCGATCGAAACCTGCATTCTTGATGGCGCAAAGGGAATTCTGCTCACGGCGTCTGACACAAGCTCGATTGTACCGGCTGTTCAGCAGGCGCGCGACGCTGGACTTCTGGTGATTGCGCTGGACACACCGCTGAGCCCAATTGACTCGGCGGATGCTACATTTGCCACGGACAACTACAAAGCTGGTTTACTGATCGGACAATGGGCAAAGGCCAAAATGGGTGATGCAGCTGCCGACGCCAAAATTGCGACACTTGATCTGAACGTCAGCCAGCCAACAGTGGATGTTCTTCGCAACCAAGGTTTCCTGGATGGCTTCGGTGTAGACTTGGCCGACCCCAACGTGATCGGTGACGAAACCGATGCGCGCCTGGTTGGCAGCGATGTAACCGACGGCAACGAGGAAGGTGGCCGACGTGCAATGGAAAACCTTCTGGCAAAAGATCCAACAATCAATGTCGTTCACACGATCAATGAACCAGCAGCGGCAGGTGCTTACGAAGCTCTGAAGTCTATCGGACGTGAGAACGACGTGCTGATCGTCTCGGTTGATGGCGGCTGCCCCGGTGTCCAAAACGTAGAGGCAGGTGTCATTGGTGCCACCAGTCAGCAGTACCCGCTGTTAATGGCCTCGCTGGGTGTCGAAGCCATCAAGAAATGGGCGGACGAAGGTGTGAAGCCCGAAAATACGCCCGGGAAAGACTTCTACGATACCGGCGTTGCACTGATTACCGACCAACCAGTTGACGGCGTCGAGTCTATTTCGGTCGCCGAAGGCCTGGATCTCTGCTGGGGCTAAGCAAGCACCAATTGGATGAGGCGCGTCGCAGCGCCTCATCCTTTCTGTTCACCGAAAAACCGAAACTTCCTTTAAACTGATCTCGTGGCTGCGATGCGCGCTAGGGAAGGGGGAGAGATGTCTGAAGCAAAACGAGGCGCCCAGGAGTTTGAGACTGCTGCCAGTCCGAAAGAGACCGTGGCTGAATTTGAGAGCCACCGGCGCGGCATGTTGGGGAAGTTACAGCACCTTCTCCACGTCAACCCATCTTTTGTGCCTTTGATCGTATTGGTCGGAGCAATATTGATCTTTGGCTTGCTATTGGGTTCAAAATTCTTCTCGCCCTTCGCAATGACCCTGATCCTGCAACAGGTTCAGATTGTAGGTATCGTCGCCGCAGCGCAAAGTTTGGTCATTCTGACCGCCGGCATTGACCTAAGCGTCGGGGCGATCATGGTGTTTTCTTCTGTCATTATGGGGCAATTCACCTTCCGCTACGGTATTCCGGTACCAATTGCCGTCATGTGCGGTCTGGCCGTTGGCACGATGATCGGAGCTTTGAACGGTTGGCTTGTCAGTCGCGTCAAGCTGCCCCCCTTCATTGTCACACTCGGGATGTGGCAGATCGTTCTTGCGACCAACTTTTTGTACTCTGCGAACGAAACCATTCGCAGTCAGGATATCGAAGCCAACGCCCCCTTCCTTCAGTTCTTCGGAACAAAGTTCAGCATTGGCGGGGCGACTTTTACCGTTGGCGTCATATTCATGCTCACGCTTATCTTTGTGCTGGCTTATGCGCTCAAACACACAGCGTGGGGCCGACACGTATATGCCGTAGGGGATGACCCCGAGGCCGCCGAGCTGTCCGGTGTCAACGTCCACAGAACCCTAATGTCCGTCTACATGCTGTCCGGTCTGATCTGCGCTTTTGCGGGCTGGGCTTTGATCGGGCGCATCGGATCGGTCTCACCAACCTCCGGCCAATTGGCCAACATTGAAAGCATCACCGCTGTCGTGATCGGAGGTATTTCTTTGTTCGGCGGCCGTGGCTCCATTCTGGGGTCCCTGTTCGGGGCGCTGATCGTGGGTGTCTTCACCCTCGGGCTGAGGTTGCTTGGCGCAGATGCGCAGTGGACCTTCTTGCTTATCGGGCTTCTCATCATCGCAGCAGTCGCAGTCGACCAGTGGATCAGAAAGGTATCGGGCTGATGTCAGACACAACTCCAGTCGTCCAAGGGCGCGGGATCGTGAAGCGCTATGGCCACGTCACCGCCATCGACCATTCCGACTTTGAGCTGCGCCAAGGTGAAATCCTTGCGGTCATCGGAGACAACGGTGCGGGCAAGTCGTCTATCGTCAAGGCGATTTGCGGCGCTACGATCCCGGATGAGGGTGAGATCTTGATCGAAGGGAAGAGAGTCAACTTCACCTCACCGATCGACGCTCGCAACATGGGGATTGAGATCGTCTATCAGCAGCTTGCGATGTCCCCGGCGTTATCCATTGCGGACAACATGTTCATGGGTCGCGAGATCCGCAAACAGGGCTTCATGGGCAAATACCTGCGTCAGCTTGACCGACCTGCAATGGAAAAGTTCGCTCGTGAGAAACTGACCGAGCTTGGGCTGATGACCGTTCAATCCATCAACCAAGCGGTTGAGACGCTTTCGGGTGGACAGCGCCAGGGTGTTGCCGTTGCCCGCGCAGCCGCCTTCGCGACCAAGTTCATTATCATGGACGAACCGACGGCTGCTTTGGGGGTCAAGGAAAGCCGCAAGGTGCTTGAACTTATTCAGGATGTACGCGCGCGTGGCATTCCGATCATCCTAATCAGCCACAACATGCCGCATGTCTTTGAAGTTGCAGATCGCATCCATGTGCACCGACTAGGCAAACGGCTCTGCACGATCGATCCCAAGGACTATACGATGTCCGACGCCGTCGCCTTCATGACCGGCGCCAAAGAGCCCCCGAAAGAGGACGCCGCGTGATCAAGCAGGACGTAGAGCGCGTTTGCGATTTGATTTCCTCCCGGAGGCAGGTTGAGGTCCGGACGATTGTTGCAATTGCCGGCCCTCCTGCGTCCGGTAAATCGACCTTGGCAGAAACCGTTGTAAAATCGCTGAACACTCAGCAAAACTCGGTGGTTCCGTTTGCGACTCTGATCCCGATGGACGGCTACCATTTGGACAACGGTGTACTCGAACCGCGCGGTCTGCTGCCGAGAAAAGGCGCGCCAGAAACCTTCGACGGTATTGGGTTTTGCGATGCAATCAGACGGCTTCAGTCTGCACGGCATGAGCTCTTTTACCCAAAATTCGACCGCCATATGGATATTGCCATCGCAAACGCGATTGCTGTTCACCCTGAAACGCCAGTTGTTGTTGTAGAAGGAAACTACCTTCTGATGGACAGCGACCCGTGGAGGACAGTGGCGGATGCGTATGCTGCAACGGTTTTCATAAGCCCAACTTTGGAAGAACTCGAAAGCAGGCTGCAACAGCGATGGATAAAGCATGGATTTGACCCAAAATCCGCGCTTCGACGTGCTAAATCTAACGATCTGCCCAATGCCCAGCTTGTTATTCGCAACAGCAGGAAAGCAGACCTAAACTTAAACCAGAATTATACGGAAACCGGCACACGCTACGCTTTTTGACCCGGTTTTCCAGGCACCAAGTTAGTCTGCCGGGTGTTTCGCTGAACGAAGCCTTGTGCTTGAAATGGAACTGGCAACCAGTACTGCGTGACCGCTTCTTTTCTTAAGGAGCCTCGCGACCAACCTTCACCCAGGCACCCTGAGGCAGATACAAGCAGTCTGGTGTTGACGGATTGTTGGAAGAGTGGCGGTTAAATAATTGCCTCGAGACAGAGCAGGTCACGACATATGGTCGTTCCAAACCATCGCGCCGTTATCTGAAAGGTCGAGGCATGGCATTCAGACGCGCTCGAGCCTTGCGTTTGTCGGCGACAATAGAGTTCGTTGGATCGGCAACCACCCACGAACTGGTGGGCACAGGCGCATGTGTACTGCTGCGCAGTTTTCTGATCTGTGTGGTCCGAAGGGGCAGGGTATTTGTGCGGATCCGTTTTCGAGATTCCGGGCGCTCAGGCCGTAGCTTGAAAGGAGGACCCGATGCGTTGGACACGAACATTGCAATTGGTCGACGTGCACTGCGCCGGTGAGATTGGCCGTGTGGTAACAGGAGGCATGCTGGACATCCCCGGCGCGACGATGGCTGACAAGCTTGACTATATCAACAAGGTGGATGACGACTTGCGCCGACTGTTGTGTTCTGAGCCGCGTTCAGGCCCTGCGCGCTCTGTGGTTCTGTTGCTTCCAGCCACTAAACCGGAGGCCGATACAGGCTTTATCGTCTTGCAGCCCGATCAGGCACACGCGATGTCAGGTTCCAATGCAATGTGCGCCGTGACGGCCATTCTGGAAACCGGCATGAAACAGATGGTTGACCCTGAGACCGAGGTCGTGCTGGATACCGCAGCCGGGTTAGTGCGTGCCATCGCCCGATGCGAGAATGGCAAGGTCATCAACGTGGCGCTGGACATGCCGCCTTCCTTCGTTTTGACCAAAGCTGCTGTCATCGACACACCCGATCGGGGGCAGATCACGTATGATATCTGCTTTGGCGGCGTGTTTTATGCGTTGGTAGATGTGGAACAAATGGGGCTTACCATATCACCTGAGAATGCACGCGCATTAGCCATGAACGGCGTATCTTTGAGGGAACGGATCGCGTCCAGCATCGAGGTGAAACACCCAACGACGCCAGCTCTGGATGGGCTGGCTTATGTCATGTTCCGTGGCGAAGACGATGACGGGGCCATTCGAACCTGCACGACGATGCGTCCCGGGCGTGTGGATCGGTCTCCTTGTGGCACCGGGTCAAATGCAAACATGGCTGCCCGACATGCCGGCGGATTTGTGGAACCGGGCGACAAACTGGTTTCGCGCTCCATAATTGGCGGGGAATTCACCACGGAATTTATCTCCGATGCAGTCATTGGAAGCTACCCTGCAACGCAAAACCGCGTTTCCGGTCAATGTTGGATTTATGGCCTGAGCCAAATTGGTCTTGATCCTACCGACCCGTTTCAGAATGGGTTCACACTATCGGACACTTGGGGAGGCTAGCTGCCGCCCTTCTTCTGGTGGGTTTGAAGGTGATATCCGGCGAGATTTTGAGAGTTTGTGGCTTGAACAGGTGGCTTGGGGTCAATCTGTTCACATTATTTGAAAGATCCAGCCCCCTCGTGGCGATCTAAAAGAAATAGGGCAACGCATATGCGACTAGGATTTATCGGAACGGGCGTGATCACCGAGGCGGTGGTAAGCGGCCTTTTGGCGACCGACCTGGAGATTGCTGAGGTTCATGTGACCAAACGCAATCGCCGAGCGTCCGCGCGGCTGGCTGCAACTAGCGATCTTGTGCAGATCTGCGATTCCGCGCAATCGGTTGTTGATAATTCGGATCTGGTGTTTTTGGCTGTCCGCCCGCAGGATGCCCAAGCGGTGTTGCGCCCGCTCACGTTTTCCGAGGGTCAGCACGTCTGCAGCCTGATCGCCACGTTGACGCATGATGCTTTGCAAGACTGGATTGGCGCACCTGTACGACTGTTCCGAGCAATCCCATTGCCCGCAGTCGCACAGCACCGCGGAGTGACTGTCCTGTTTCCACATGACCCGATAGGCGAGGCGCTTTTTAACCCCTTGGGAACTGTGGTCAGTGCCCAGACAGTGGAAGAATTCGATGCCTTTGCCGCCGCAAGTGCGCTGATGGGAACGTACTTTGGTATTTTGGATATCGCTTCGGCCTGGATGCAATCAAACGGAATTAAGCAGGTGGATTCGCAACGCTACCTGAATGGCGTTTTTGCAGCGCTGGCGCAGACCGCGATGAAGGATTGTGAAAAATCCTATGACGCGCAGCGGATCGAGCATTCGACCCCGGCTGGGCTGAACGCACAATTGTTTCAGGTCTTTGTTGAAGCAGGAGGTACAGAGGCCGTAAAGACAGGGCTGGACAGCGTAATGCAGCGTTTATGCAACGCCCGCGAAAGGTCTGAGCGGGGTGAGGAGTGAGGCGCATTCCAGTCGGAACGGTCAGTGTTTTGACGGGTGCCAGCAAGCAAGCCCCGCGCCAAATTCATGCGAAGGACAAGTGAAGCAAACCCGGACAATCTGAAACTTAGGGTTTGTGCATTACAGAGGCTTTATACAGCCTTTCATTGTCTGCCCAACTGAATCCGGTTTCGAACTCGGTTGACCGGATTGATTGCGGGCGCTTGTGTTTTGCATTGCTTTGAAGTGCTCACGGCCATAACTGAATTGATATGGCTAATCGCAGATACAACATCCCTTCTCTAAGCTCGCTGGTTGCCTTTGAGGCGGTGGCGCGACTGCAGGGGTTCGCACGTGCCGCCGAAGAGCTGAACACGTCACAGCCCGCTATCAGTCGCCACATTCGAAACTTGGAGATCCGATATGGTGTTGAGTTCTTTGATCGCGACAAAAACCCGATAGCGCTTACATCCAAAGGCAGTCAGTTTTACGCCGGCGTGGTTCAAGGTTTCGATGCATTGCAAAATGCGGTTCAGGATTTGAAGCAAGTCGATAACAGGGTCACCCTGGTATGTTCTCATTCAGTTTCGCACTTGTTGCTGATGCCGCGATTTGGATACCTTCGGAACGCTTTGGGAAATGAGGCCGAACTGCGTGTCATGACTGCTGAATATAATTTGGTTCAAGCTGCAGTCGATTCGGGCGGTGATATTGTTTTTGAATACTCTGCAACAGCGCCTGACACAGAACATGTTGTGGTATGTGAAGAGAAGGTCAAACCGGTTGGGACGCCCGAAATGGTTAGGCGCGCTGTCAGCGCCCTGTCGGGAGAATGCGAAGCACCGCCGCTACTGAGATTGCAGAAAGAGAACTATGGTTGGTTGGATTGGATTGACTGGTGGGATGCGCACCCCGAGTATGCGGATTGGCCGATCTGTGGAGAATTCGATAGCTATGTCTATCTGTTAGAAGCGGCGGCATCCGGTCAGGGTTTGGGTTTGGGTTGGCTTAGTTTCATTGACCCTTACCTAGCGCGTGGTGATCTGGTTGAGATGCCAGTTGACTGGCATTCAACATCCACCAAGGTATATGCTCGGTTAACGCGATTTGGGCAAAGGAACCCAATGGCGCAAAAGTGTCTTTTGCTTTTGAAGGGATCACAGTTAGCAGATTGAGTAAGCCTAGTTGGTGACTGTGGCGGTACGCCACCATGGGTAAACTTATGTTCGGATCATTGAGGCTCAGAATTCAGACTCGGTCATGCTACAAATCGTATCGAGCCATCAGGCAATATTTTGTCGTCAAAGTTGTGTGTTCAAGTCACCTGGCCTGAGCCCCAGAATCTCCTCCAAATTAGTGTTTAGTCCGCTCAACTGAGGGATGGGCAAATAAAGACCAGATGCACCCAGAAAAAGATCACCCAAATGATCAAGGAACAGGAAACTGCACGCCATCTGCGACAGCCAAAGTATGACAGTTGCCCGAAGGTGTTCCAGTCTGCAGGCGCTATCGCAGCCCACATTGTTTGTTGGCCAAGTGTCCTGGAACTTAGAAAGTAGCTTTTGCCTGCATGGCTTTGGCCCCGTCGAAGCGGCGAGCCCATAGCTGCATCGTGTTGTCTTCACGCGTTCCTTCGATATGGAACGGAGTCATCCCCGCCAGAGGAGCAGTTCCACGGAATTCAAAGATTCTTGGTGTCGCTCCCATGGTACGTTGCGCAAGATCAACCAGTAGCGTTGCCGTAAGCGGCCCATGAAAGACCAACCCGTCATACCCCTCGACTGAGCGCGCATAGTCTACGTCATAATGGACCCGGTGCCCGTTGAAGGTCAGGGCCGAATAGCGAAAAAGCATAACTTGCGACGGCGATATTATTTCAGAGACTTCGGCATTGATCGGAGCAGGAATAGGCAAGGATTTTTGAGCATTGGGATGCGGGTCTTCCCGATAAACGATGTCGTGTTCTTCAGTTATGGCCAGCGTTCCGTCGTTCAAAAAAAGCTCGTGTAGAACCGTCACAAAACACAGTTGCCCGCTGCGACCGATCTTTTCGGTTATCTTTTTTATCGTAGAGCGTTTCTTAGCCTGGGAGCCCAGTGGGACAGCTGCCTTGAACTTGAACCGTCCGCCAGCCCACATTCGGCGAGGTAGAGCGACCGGAGGCAGAAAACCACCTTTCTTTGGGTGACCATCACGACCCAGTTCGCCCAGCGGTTTTGCTTCGAGAAAGTAAAGCCAATGCCACAAAGGTGGAAGTGCGTCGCCGCATTGCAATGTCGGTTCGCGGCCAATTGTGGCCTGCATAAACCGGGCAGGTTCGGTGCGCAAAGTGTCCGTACGCGTTTCTGAGCGTCCGATCCAAGAGTCGACGTCGTGCGGCATCAATACGGATCCTTCTTCGTTGGTCACGCGAATGCAGGGTGCAACGCCGCGCCATACTGATCGATTGAGGGGGCGGATGACAACGCTTGCCCTCTTTAACGTCCAGCCAACGGATCAGCATATCGGGTTTCGCGTTGGTTTCGCTTCCTTGAGCTGTCATCTCAGGTCAGCTGTACGCCAGTGCTATCGACCGGTCGGCGGTTGGGCGCTCACCAAAGCGCGCTTTGTAGGCTTTTGAGAAATTGACGATACTGGCAAACCCAGTTGCGACGGCAACATCAATGATGGACAAATCCGTTCCATGCAGCAACACGCGCGCACGGTCCAGACGCAGATTGCGATAGTGTCGTGACGGGCTGGTCTTCAAGTGTTTGTTGAACAACCGTTCGATCTGCCTCCTCGAGATTTTTTCTTCTCGAATCAATTCATCAACCGGGATCGGATCCTGAAGTGAGTCTTCCATTTTCTTGAGAATGCTCAGAAAAGCGGGGTTTCGGGATCCAGCCATTTTTGACATTGTCTGGCGTTGCGATCGGTTGCTGTGATTGTCAAAGTTATGGAGGCAATGGTCCGCCACTTTCTGGGCAGTGCCACTGTCGAAGTCCGATTCAATGATGGAAAGCGTCAAGTCCAGGCTGGCAGTGCCCCCGGCGCTTGACGCCAAACTGTCATCAGCCACAACACGCACCAACAAGCAGTCAAGTTTTGGAAACATCTCTTCAAAAACCGGCGCCAGAGACCAGTGGAGCGTCAGTTGCGCTTCGGTTGCCAACCCGGCGCGCGCCAAGGTAAATGCACCGGTTCCGATCGCCGCGACCCGACCGCCAAATCTGGAATGTCTGCGCAACCATTGCAGAGTTTCAGGGAGAGCGTCGAGATAGCCGGAGTACCCCGAGCACACGATCACGTAGTCTGCATGCCGCGTCATAGAAAGGCCGGTCTCTGTCGGGATTTCGATCCCGTTCGAGCACATTACGTTGCTGCCTGTTTCGGTCATGACCGACCAGGTGTATTCTGTTTCACCTGTCACTAAATTGGCCGCCCGCAGAGGTTCGATTGCCGCCGCGAAATCCAACATGTTGGTGCCTGGAAGCAGCAGAAAGTAAAAGTGGCGCTTTTGGGCAATGATTTCTGAATGCCCGACAGCGCTTGGGTTTTCACCCCCCCGGCAACGGGTGATGGGTTTGGACTCAATATACATACGCTGCCTTGCCTTTCCTCAGACCTTTAGAATGGATTTGAGATCAGTACCCCTGTCTGCAACCATCTCGGGATGCGGGGACTTGCCGGATTCGATCAGCCGTTTTGCAACCATGTAGGCGCGCGGGTCGTTCATTGCGTCGGTCGCAATGAGTTTCCCTTCACAATAGTTCCATACCGAGTACGACCCATCGTCACCTTCGCGTGAGACGACCTGATCATAGCCGGCATTCAATCCGGCGATTTGAAGCTTGACGTGATACTGATCCGACCAGAACCAGGGCTTCGCCTTATAGGGTTTGGTGGCACCCATGATGTTTTCGGCTACCGTTTCGGCCTGATCAATGGCATTGCCAACGCTCTCCAATCGGATCTGGGCGTTCCCATGGGGAAACGTCGCACAATCCCCCGCAGCCCAGATACAAGGATGCGAGGTGCGGCCCAACGCATCGGTTTTGATGCCGTTTTCGACGGTAACTCCGGCTGTCTCGGCAAGTGCCGTGTTCGGGGTAATGCCAATCCCTAAAACAACAAAATCGGCAGGGACAACGTCCCCGTTGGCGAGTTCGACACCGTCTGCGCGGCCCTCTCCCGTGACGCGTGCGATCTTGGTACCTTCAAGAATTCGGACGTTGTTGGCATCGTGCAGCTCGCGGAAATACTTGGCGGTTTCCGGTGACGCGACACGCTGCAAAATGCGCGGTGCAGCTTCGATCAGAGTCACATCCAGATCCAGCTTTGCCGCAACGGCAGCGACTTCGAGGCCAATGTAGCCTCCGCCTATGATGGCAACCTTTCGACCTTGCTTGAATTCCGGTGCGATTGCATCGATATCGGCAATCCCTCGGATCGTATAGGTGCCAGTCAGGCTTCCACCTATGCTCTCGGGCAAACGATTGGGGGTTGAGCCTGTCGCGAGGACTAGGTGTTCAAAGGCCAGTGTTTGATCGTCACAGACAAGTGTCTGATCGTCCACAGAAATGTCCGTCACCCGCTGATTCAGGTGCAAGTCAACCTGATGCTCATCAAAGAAACTCTCGGGCCTCAAGAACAAGCGGTCCCGAGGCAGCTTGCCCAACAGATACGCTTTGGATAGGGGCGGGCGCTGATAGGGTGGGTGCGCCTCCTCTCCGATCAGGGCGATTGGCTTGTCATAGCCAAGATTGCGCAGTTTGACTGCGGCGGAGCAACCCGCTTGCCCCGCCCCGACAATGATGACACCATAGTTGGTCATTTCATTGACCTCGCAAAGTCACGCTCAAACACATTCGCGGTCCGCGATATCGAGGGCTCGATCCAGGATCTCCAGACCCGTCATCAGATCCTCTTCGCTGATGTTCAGCGGTGGGGTCAGGCGGACGACATTGGAATAGAAGGACAGGTACAGCCCTTCGTTCATCGCAAAGCTCATCATATCCGACATTGGCTTGGCATCCGGGCCCTTCGCTGCAAACGGCACCAATGGTTCGCGCGTGTCGCGGTTCTTGACCAGTTCGATGCCGTTGAACATGCCCTTACCGCGAATATCCCCGATGCTGGGGTGCTTTTCTGCCATTTTGGCCAGCTCGGCCCGCATCTTTTCACCCATGAGGGTTGCGTTTTCCAGAGCGCCTTCGTCCTGCATGGCGCGGATTGCAGCGATGCCTGAGGCGCAGGCCAGCGGATGCCCAGCGTAGGTCAGACCTCCTGGCATCGGGTAGTCGCGCAGCCAGTCATGCAGTTTGGTTGAGACCGACATGGTACCAAGTGGTACATAGCCCGAGTTGATGCCCTTGGCGCTGGTGATGATGTCCGGCTGTACACCCCAGTGATCGACGGCGAACCATTTTCCGGTACGACCGAACCCGGCCATGACCTCATCTGCGATCAGCAGGATGCCGTATTTTTCACATGTTTCCTTGATCGATTGCAGATAACCATCCGGGGGAACGATGATGCCGTTGGTGCCCACGATCGGTTCCAGAATGACGGCCGCCACCGTGTTGGGATTTTCGTACATCAGGATCTCTTCCAGATGCGGACCGCCCTGGGCCACCGGGCATTTCGCCGGATCGGTGTGGCCTGTCGGCAGGCGATACACGTAAGGGTCCAGCATCCTCACCACGCCCGGCATATCGGCGCGGGTCAGGTGGTGGCGTGGGTCGCCTGTCAGGGACAGTGTGCCCCCGGTTGCCCCATGATACGAGCGATAGCGCGCGATGATCTTGGTCCGGCCTGTATAGTGCCGCGCCAGACGGATCGCAGTCTCGTTCGCCGCCGAACCTCCGGTAGTGAAAAAGGTCGAGGTTATGTTTTCAGGCGTGATCTCGTTCATGATCGCCGCCATTTCCGAGCGCACATCCGAACCCATCGCCGGGCCGATATAACACAGCTTGTCCGCCTGATCCTTGATCGCCTGTACGATCTTGGGGTGCTGGTGACCCATATTGGCGTTCACCAATTGACTTTGAAAGTCCAGATAGCGTTTGCCGTTGCTGTCCCAGAACCAGCTGCCTTGCGCGCCGGTGATGACACGTGGGCGGCTGCCTTGCTTCGACCAGCTTTGCAGATAGTGATCTGCATGCATGTCCTTGACCCATTCAGGATCATGTGAGGGGAAGGCGTTGCTGAAATCTTCCATAACAGGTCTCTCGGCGGGATGAGGTTTGGATCAATCGATAATGGTGACGGGCTGGCCCAAAGCGTCGGCATCAGGTGTGACGCCCAGACCCGGCCCTTCTGGTGGTGTGATGCGGCCGTTCTCGCGTACAGGGCCATCGGGGGCCAGACGCGGGCCGACATAGTGGCTGAGGTCGCACGTGTTCATGATACCACGCGCAGGTGTGGACGCGGCCAGATGCAGCAACGCGGCGGTGGTGATGTCGCTGCCCCAGGTATCTTCGATACACATCTGGGTGCCCAGCGTCAGGCACAAATCCCGGATTTGCCGCATGGCAGACAGGCCGCTCATCTTGGATAGTTTCAATGCCACGGCCTGCATGCATCCGGCCTGATGCGCGGCGAAGATCGAGGCGATGTCATGCGCGTTCTCGTCAATCTTCATCGGAAGGCCTGTGGTCCGCTGCACGTGGGCGCATTCCTCAAGCGTGGCACAGGGCTGTTCCAGCATGACATCCAGATGGGCCGCAGCACGACCAACCCGGATCGCGGTTAACGCGTCAGTGCCGCAGTTCCAATCGCCATAAACCAGCGGGCCCGGACCCACGGTTTCGCGCACCTTGGCCAGTCGCTCGACATCCGTTTGCCAGTCGCCATCAGCGCCCAGCTTGACCTGGAACTGGCGCATCCCATTGTCATAAGCATCTTGTGCCATGCGCGCCATTTCGTCCGGCGCCACACATGTGATCGAGTGATAAAGCGGCATGTCCTTGACCTGCCGACCTCCCAGCAGGCGATGCACCGGCAGATCGGCGGCTTGGCCGGTCAGGTCCCACAGCGCCGTATCGAGCGCGGATTTTGCGTAACCATGGCCGTGAAGATACCTGTTGGCCTGCTCCATGACGGTTTCCGGCCCCACCGGGTCCGCACCAATGAGCACCGGAGCCAATTCGGCAATGGCCGGGATCACGCCCTTGGCATAGGCGGGCAGGTAATGCGGGATCGGGCAGACTTCGCCCCAGCCGGACAAGCCCGTATCCGTGTCCAAACGCAAAACCACCGAAATGGTCGTGTCACAGGTTTTCCCATCTGCCATGTAATATGTTTCATGGCTGGTCAGCGGGACTTCCCAGGCAGCAATGCGGGTGATCTTCACGTCAGGTTTCCTTTCATTAACCCGTTGCGCAAATGGCAGGTTTTTCGGTCTTTCTATTGGGGTCGCAGGATGCTTCAGGGCGTTACTACGATGTTGCCAAACGGTCAGTGTCCTGATCTGAGTTGTCGGTATTGGGTGGCGGGCACCTGATCTTATGCCCGCCGGTTTTGTTTTAAGCTGGAACCGCAACGGGTGCGTCGGTGCGAGGCAGCTTGCTCTGTGGGTCGTAGGCAGGCTCGCCCAGTATGCGACCCTTACGGGGTTCACCTGCGACGATCACTTCGATCTCCTGACCCGGCACGTTGGCGTGCGGCTTGACATAGGCAAAGGCCAGAATCTTGCCGACCGTGTGGCCGTAAGCAACAGATGCTGTCGCGCCAACAATCTCGCCGTTTAACTTGATCGCCTCGCCACCATGTCCGTCTTCGATCCCGTCTGGTTCGATTTCCAGATAGGCGCAGACCCAGGGCATTTCGCCTTTCTCGGTCTGCTCGGCGCTTACGCGTGTGGCTTCGACACCCAGATACTCCTTGTCCAGCTTGAAGAAGCGACCCACATTGGCCTCGGGCAGCGTGACCTCGTTGGTTAGTTCGCCCGCGCCGGGGAAGGCTTTTTCCATCCGCATCACGTTCATGGCAAAAGAGCCATAGTTGACGATGCCATGCGGCTCGCCAGCAGCCCACAGGGCCGTATAGACATCCACACAGGCCTCATCCGGCATGTGGAATTCCCAACCCAGCTCGCCGGCATAGGACATGCGGAACGCCCAGACCTTGTGACCGGCCACGGTGATTTCCTGAGCCGACAGCCAGCGGAAACCGGCATTGGACAGGTCCGCATCGGTGCACTGTGCCAGAACTTCGCGCGATTTCGGACCGTTCAGCGACAGGGCCGACCAGCCAGCGGACAGTGGCGTGATGGTCACATTCTCATCGGCACGGTTGTGGTTCAGGTGGTCCAGCAGGCGCTGCTCGAAGAAGGCCGCGCAGACCAGATAGAAGCGGTCATCCGCCATCCGCACCAGAGTGGTTTCCAACTCAATCCGGCCCCGGCGGTTTAGCATATGGGTCAGCGTGATCGAGCCGGTCTTCTGCGGCATCTTGTTGGCGGTCAGACGGTCCAACAACGCATAGGCGTCCGGTCCCGAAACCTCGACCTTGGTGAAAGCGGTCACATCCATGATGCCGACGTTTTCGCGGACGGCTTTGACCTCGGCACCGACCACATCATGCACCACGTTGCGGCGGAAGCTGTAGTGATCGTGCTGCTCGACACCTTCGGTTGCAAACCAACGGGGACGTTCGAAACCATAGACTTCTTCGTAGACCGCGCCTTTGTCCTTGAGGAGTTCATATAGCGGCGACGGCTTGATCGGGCGGCCTTCCAGACGGTTGAAGTGCGGGAAGGGGATCTCATGGCGCAATTTGTAATCTTCGTGCGCTTTGATGACCTGCCAGTCTTTCTTTGCATAGGCGCCAAAGCGGCGCGGGTCGTAGTCACGCATCGAGATGTCAGCGGCCCCATTAACCATCCACTTGGCCAGTTCACGGGTCAGGCCAGGGCCCCAACCGATACCGATCTGTGTACCACAGCAGCACCAGTAATTCTTGACGCCCGGAGCGGGGCCAACCATCGGGTTGCCATCCGGCGGATGGCTGATCGCGCCATGCACTTCGCGGGTGATGCCGAGTTCAGCAAAGATCGGCATCCGTTCCAGCGAGTTTTCCAGCCAGGGCATCACGCGGTCATAATCGGCCTCGAACAGCCAGTTCTCGTATTCCCATGGGCATTCGTCATGCCAGACCGAGTTCGAGTTTTCTTTTTCGTAAATCCCGATCAGGCCCTTTTTCTGCTCCATCCGGATGTAGCCTGAGACCTGTTTGTCGTCGCGGATCACCGGCAGTTCGGTGTCCAGATCCTGAAACTCAGGTACGTTCTCGGTTACGAAATAGTGGTGCGTCATCGAGGTCATCGGCAGTTGCAGGCCCGACCATTCGCCCATCTGACGAGCGTAAGTGCCGCCAGCATTGACCACATGCTCGCAGATAATCGTGCCCTTCTCGGTCTCGACCACCCAATCACCTGCATCGTTTTGGGTGATGTTGGTGGCGCGGCAGTGACGGAAGATTTTCACGCCTTTCTGACGGGCACCTGTGGCCATGGCCATGGTCACGTTCGACGGGTCAACGTGGCCGTCATCCGGAGTGTAAAGCGCGCCCAGAACGCCTTCGAGGTTATAGAACGGGTGCTTCGCGGCAATAAAGTCCGGGCCCACCAGTTCAATGTTGAAGCCGAGCGAACGACCCACCGACAGGGTGTGGCGCAGCCAATCCATTTCGTCTTCGGTGTAGGCTAGACGGAAGGAACCGCAGCCGTGCCACGTTACGGCTTGCCCCGTCTCTTCCTCAAGCGTCTTTGAATACAGGCCGATGTTATAGTCGACCATGCGGCCCAAACCATAAGAACTGGTGGAATGGGTGATTTGACCTGCGGCGTGCCAAGTCGACCCGCTTGTCAGTTCTGCTTTTTCCAGCAGGACGGTCTCAGCCCCCCAGCCTTCATGACCTAGGTGGTACGCTAGGCCGCATCCCATAACGCCGCCACCAACAATGACGACCTTGGCGCGTTCGGGCAGTTCTTTTGTGGACATCGCAAGAATTCCTGTTCGAGAGTCGCAGATTTCTATGGACTTCCTATTGCCACATATGTACCAGTGTCAATGTCTAACGGCACAAATGTACATACCGAGACTCGCAATGAATGGTACAGATGTTTCAACTGGGGTTCTGGGGCGCCTGTCAGAGGAATTGACGCTTTTGACACCCGAAGCTCAGAAAGCCGCGCGATATGTTTTGGAAAACCCACGGGAAGTTGGTGTTTCCACCGTGCGTGAGATAGCCGAGGCTGCCAGAGTAAAACCAAACACGGTTGTGCGAATGGCCAGGCAAATCGGTTTTGAAGGATATGGAGACTTTCGCGAGCCATTTCGTGATGAGATTCGTCGAAGTGACGTTTCTTTCCCGGACCGGGCGCGTTGGCTGCAGGGAATCAGGCGCACTGGTGACCTTGGAGAACTCTATGCCGACCTGTTGGATTCCGCCATTCGGAACATAGAAGAAACCTTTGCAGAAATTGATGCCGAACAGCTCCAATCCGCAGCAGAAGTTATTTGGTCGGCACGTTCCGTCTATACCCTCGGCGTTGGAATAAACAACTCGAGTGCGTCAAACTTCACATATCTGGCCCGCACGGGGATGACAGACTTTCATGCGATCCCCCGGCCTGGATCAACGGCTATTGATGACCTGGCTTGGGCAGATGAGAAGGATGTGCTGATTGCCATCACGTGTCATCCCTATCGTACTGAAGTCGTCGAGGCAGTGGACATCGCGCGAAAGCAAGGTGTCACTGTCATTGGAATATCAGACTCGCCCGCCAGCCCGATAATTTTGTCGGCACAGCATAGTTTCATTGTCTCGGTAGACACCCCTCAATTCTATCCTTCTTCCCTGTCTATCATTGCACTTTTAGAAACACTGCTCAGCTTTGTTGTTGCTGTGTCGAGTGATGAAATCGTCGAGCGGGTCGAAGAGTTTCACATACGCCGTCATCAGCTTGGCCTTTACCAGGAGGAACACACATGAACGCCCCGCTGACCCATTCGCTGGACGCCAGATTCTACACCGCCCCGGAAGTCTTTGAAAATGAGATGAATGGTCTTCTGATGCGGACCTGGCAATTTGCGGGTCACGCCAACGACATCCCCAATGTCGGCGATTATTTCGCGTTTGAGATTGCCGGTCAGAACCTGTTTGCTATCCGTGGGCGCGACAACGTCATTCGTACATTCTATAATGTCTGCCAGCACCGGGCTCATGAAATGGTTACCGGCACCGGCAATACCCGCGTAGTGGTGTGCCCCTACCACCAGTGGTCTTATGAATTGACCGGCGGATTGCGCGCAGGCCCTAACGTAAAGAACGTTCCCGGCTTTCAGCGCGAAAAAATCTGCCTGACCGAGGTTCGCACCGAAGATTTTTTGGGCTTCCTCTTCGTCAACCTCGACAAAGATGCCGCCCCCATGGACGAATGGTATCCCGGCGTGAGGGAAGAGATTTCGGAATACGTGCCTGGTATAAACGACCTGGCACCGCTGGAATGGGTCGAGATTCCGGAAAACTGCAACTGGAAAGTTTCGATCGAAAACTACTCCGAATGCTACCACTGCCCCTCTAACCACCCCACTTTTGCAGAAGGCGTTGTAAAGCCTGAAACTTACGACATTCAACCCGACGTGGGCGGCGGTTACGTGTTGCGTCACACCACTGAATGTCAGGCGTTGGAAAAGATGACCTATCCGATCGACATGTCAGTTCCGCATGCAGGCGACTATCAGTCGTGGTTCCTGTGGCCGATGTTCTCGTTCCAGTGCTATCCGGGTAACGTGCTGAACACCTATCACTGGCGTGCCAACACTGTGGACACCTGCACCGTATGGCGCGGCTGGTACACCGAAGGCGGTCATGAAAGCGATGTTATCCGGGGGCTCGCGGTACAAGACCGCCAAACAACGGTCGAAGAAGACATCCGCCTTGTCGAATCCGTTCACCGCGGGCTGAAATCCAAAGGCTACGTTCCCGGCCCGCTGGTTCTGGACCCCGCCTGCGGCGTCATGAGTGAACATTCCATCGCCAAGCTCCAGCAATGGATGCGTGAGGCGGTGGAATAAAGCCCAGCACAGTTAAACAACTTTTTTCGGAGGGTGTTTTGCCCTCCGAAGCTTTGGAGATGCGCGAAATGCACGACGTGAAGCCCTATTGGCAGAATTACGTGGACGGCACCTGGATCGATGGTGGTGCAGGTCGGATCGATGTTTTCAACCCCGGGACAGGCAAAAAGCTGGCCGAACAGGCGCTGGCTGATGCCGGGGATGTGGATCGCGCTGTAATGGCGGCCCGCCGCGTGCATCTTTCAGGTGCGCTCAGCGAACTGCGCCCCGTGGAACGTGGCCGCATGGTACAGGCTATGGGCCGGTACCTGCTGGATAACATAAACAAGATTGCCCCGGTTCTGACCTTTGAACAGGGCAAGCCGCTCTGGGAAGCGCGCGTTGAGATCGAAGGCGCGGCCCGGTATTTCGAATATTACGGAAATCAGGCTGAAACGGTCGAGGGGCGGTCCATCCCGCTTGGCGCCAACTACTTCGATTTCACCACGTATGAGCCATTTGGGGTATCCGCTCAAATCATTCCTTGGAACTACCCGGTTGAAATGACCGCGCGTTCCCTTTCGGCCGCGCTGGCGACTGGCAACACCGTAGTGATCAAGACGCCTGAATTGACACCTTTGACCAATGCTTGGTTCGCCCACGCGGCCGAAGCTGTTGGCTTGCCTAAAGGCGCCGTAAACATCCTGTGCGGTTTGGGTCACGAGGCTGGTGCGGCGCTGTCGGCGCATCCGCATGTCAATCAAATCGTCTTCACAGGCTCTGTACCGACCGGTATCGCAATCGCCAGCGCAGCCGCGCGCAATGTGGTTCCCTGTGTATTGGAGCTTGGGGGAAAATCCGCAGCCATCGTGCATGATGACGCTGATCTGGACGCCTTTGAAAGCGATGTGCGCTGGGGGATCTACTTCAACGCGGGTCAGGTGTGTTCAGCCATGAGCCGCGTGATCGTACACGAAAGTCGCCATGACGAGCTGGTCGAACGCATTTCGAATGTCGCACGCAACCTTTCCGTCGGTCCGGGTATCGAACGTGGTGAATTTGGCCCGAATATGGGTCCGATGGTCAGCGAGGCACAGCGTGATCGTGCGGCTGGTATGGTGTCTGATGCGATCGCGGCGGGGGCCACGGTAGCCACCGGCGGTCGTAAAATGAATATCCCCGGCGCATTTCTGGAACCAACCCTTCTGACCAACGTCACACCTGAGATGAACATCGCGAATGAAGAAGCTTTTGCACCGGTCCTTTCGGTTCTGAAATTCCGTGATGATGCTCAGGCTATCGAGATTGCAAACGGAACACCCTATGGGCTGGTCGGCGGTGTTTTCACACGCGATATCGACCGGGCAACGCGGGCCGCACGGCAGATCCGTGCTGGTCAGGTCTTTGTCAACGAATGGTATGCAGGCGGGGTGGAAACGCCATTCGGCGGCTATGGAAAATCCGGGTACGGGCGCGAAAAAGGACGCGAAGCGCTTTGGAATTATGTCCAGACCAAAAACGTGGCCATCCGGTTGCGGAGTTGATCAGCGGAAAAAACCATCGACGATGAGGAGCAAACCAAGTGCCGATTAAGCCATGCGTGACCGAACTCACAAAAAAAGTCGGGTTCTGTCGTGGCTTCACAAAGGACCTAATTAATACCACCAAGCGGCTGGTCGGCGCATTTGTTACCTGAACTTTCCGATTTGCGAAGATAACAATGTCTCAACGACGCTGTCGGAACAACAAAACTCAATCGGGTCGGTCAAACTGGAGGACCGCCCTTTTCATCAAAGGAGAATAACGTGGACGACAACCTATTCGAACACGGCTTGAAACAGCGCAAATCGACGCTGGGCGCCGAGTATGTCGAAAAGAACCTGGCAGCCGCCGACGACTTTACTCGCCCGTTTCAGGAAGCCATGACCGCTTGGTGCTGGGGCTTTGGCTGGGGTGACGACACAATCGATCACAAGACTCGTTCGATGCTGAACCTCACCATGATAGGCGCTCTGGGCAAAATGCATGAATGGGAAATTCACTGCAATGGCGCTTTGAACAACGGCGTAACCAAAGAAGAAATCCGCTCGATCATTCACGTGATCGGCATATATTGCGGCGTTCCGCAATCGTTGGAATGTTTTCGGGTTGCACGTAAAGTGCTGGAAGAACGCGGTATGCTATAATCCGCGCAATTGGGCGAAATCAGCAGGAATCCTTGGAACATAGGTTCAACGGTTTGCGGATATAAATCGTTGCGCAAATTGTTGAAACGACGCGAGCACTTGCTTGAATTGATGCTAGCGGATCATATTAGTCCGTTCAATTCCGGCCAGAGCGGATGCCGCGGAATCAGAAGGCTTGAAACCCAAGATCGGCCTAATCTGGCGTTTGATGAACCGGTGGCTTTGTAAAACGACAACTTGAGGTATTTCCACCCTGTCGACTTGGCTGGTGCCAGGCAACCAACGCTTTTCAGCATCAGCAACAATTCCGCATCGCAACCAAGCGGCCGAGGATTCTCTCGGCCAACTTGATTTATGAGTGCGGCTCACGATTCAACACGAGGGTTTTGTTTGCAGCTTATTTTCGACCTCTACACGCTTGAGGCCTCGGCCTCTGAACCGAGTTTGCCAGGTCGAACCACTTTACCTGGGTTCATTATGTTATTGGGGTCAATCGCCTCTTTAAGTGTCGACATGAGCGCACGCTTAACAGGGTCCCCAAAAGCTTCGTTGAGTTGAATTTTGTCCTGCCCCAACCCGTATTCTGCGCTAAATGAGCCATCCATTTTTGCGACAAGGTCATAAATCCGAGGAGATATCTCAGTCTGGAGCATTTCAAGAAATGCTGCATTGTCTGCACCTTCTGGCGCCAAGAGATTAAAGTGTATGTTTCCGTCTCCAACATGTCCGTAGATGGAGAGACGAGCACCTTGCCCATACTGGTTTACCAATGCTGACCCAAGTTCAATGAAGCGCCCGACATGCGAGACTCTTACAGACACATCGTGTTTGACAGAGCTACCATTGAGCACCTCGCCCTCAGGTATATGTTCTCTGAGATTCCAAAAATCTTTGCGCTGCTGTTCGCTGGACGCAATTGCCCCGTCAAGGATCAAACCTTGTTCCATCCCTGCTTCGAAAAACGCTTCCATTGCGGGATCAAGGGACAAAATAGTTGAGGATGTCGCAGCTTCGATCAGTACATAGTGCTCCGCTGGCTCCTCTGTCGGACGCCGTAGTTCCGGCACTTTGTTCAGCAGAAGTTGTAGAGACGAGTTCGATATGTACTCGAAGGACGTGACGGCCTCACCTGTGGCACTTTGGGCCATCGCCAGCAAGGGCATCAGATCCCCGATGTCGCGTACAGCCAAAAATGCGGTCGCTTGTGACAAGGGTGCACGAAGCAAACGCAGGGATGCCGCCGTGATTATTCCCAGTGAACCCTCAGCCCCAATCAACATGTGATGTAGCGCGTACCCACGATTGTCTTTGCGTAGTGGCGACAGGTTGTTCAGGATCTCACCATTAGGAAGAACGGCTTCCAACCCGAGGACCAGATCTCTTGTAATACCATAGCGTACAGCTGAAACACCGCCAGCGTTGGTTGAGATATTTCCACCGATTTGGCAGGACTCTTGCGATCCGAGTGAAAGCGGAAAGAATAAGTTTTCAGAGGCCGCCGCCGATTGTATTTCCGAAAGCAGACATCCTGCTTCGACTGTCATCGAGAGGTTATTGGCATCAACCTCGCGAATTGCGTTCATCCTTTGCATACTGATGATCAACTGATCGCCTTGTGCACTAGGCGTCGCGCCTCCGCAGTAGCTTGTGTTGCCCCCTAACCGAGAGCGAAGTAGACCTTTGGTTGACCGGCTTCGCGCGACTCTGGATGCAGTATCGGATATGGAAGGATAAACCGATGAAACTTAGCGATTACAAAGCCCTGACATTCGATGTGTATGGAACGCTTCTCGATTGGGAAGGCGGCATGATCGACGGTTTGAAAACACTTACTGATCTTGTGAGCCGTAACCTGACGCGCGACGAAATCCTTGAGGCTCATGCATTCTACGAGAGCACTTCGCAGCGCTATACACCCGCGAAGAAGTATCACGAATTGCTGCCAACCGTTTATCGCCGTTTGGCCGAAGAGTGGGGCGTTGAGGTAACTTGGGAGCAGTGCGTTGCGTATGGCGAACATGCGCGTCACTGGAAAGCGTTTGACGACACTATCGAAGCGCTGCAGTATCTCAAAAAGCACTACAAACTGTTTGTTCTGACCAACACGGACAATACGACCTTTGCCGCAGCAAACACCCGTCTTGGCGTGCATTTTGACGGTGTTTATACAGCAGAGGACGTAGGGAGCTACAAACCTTTTGATCGGAACTTTGACTACATGATCGAAATGCTGGCTCGTCAGGGCATTCAAAAGCATGAAATTCTGCATACCGCAGAAAGCATGTTCCATGATCACGCCCCAGCAAACAAATTTGGCTTGGCGAATTGCTGGATCTATCGTCGGCATGACAAGAAAGGCTTTGGCGCAACCATGCACCCTGGTGAAATGCCAAAGTACGACTTCCAGTTCAACAGCATGATCGACATGGCCAAGGCCCATCAAGCAGAATTGGCTGAGTAGAACGCTCAGGAGACGACATCATGATAGACAATGCAAAGCTTGACCGGATCGATATAAACATTCTGTCTACGCTGCAGGAGCAAGGCAATATAACCAACGTTGCCCTCGCCGATGCAGTTGGCCTGTCACCCAGCCCATGCCTTCCCCTGCAAACTCTTTGAAGTTTAGCTCGTCATTGTTTTTTCTCGGCAAAAATAGTGGCCCAACTCTAGGAAGCAAAGACAGTCAGGCGACATTGAGGCCCGCGTTGCGGCGTGATCCGTGCTTTTGAAAAATGTGCACTGAACCGCGTGATTTCTTCCAGCTTTCTGTGGCCATCTTCTCGAAATCCGACGGAAAGCATCTCGCTCTCTGGCAGAGCAGTTCAGCGGTATTATCTTAACGATACGCAAAGGCTTACGTTGCCCGGTCTCACACAGAACAGAATACGACTGCCTGCTTCACAAAGCGAGAAGCGCATCAAGGGATCGCTACGCTTCGATATTCCAGAGCTGAAAACAAACCTGAGTGCGTCGACAAAACACTTCTGTCAGCCGTGAGACGAACGCAGAACATCCAAAAACAAGTTCAAACGACGACCTTTTGATGCGCTCTTCCGTACAATCGCAGCCATGGTCGAAGAAAACTCGGCTTCAGGGCAATTGATCTGTTTGAGGTGCCCCTCTTTAACCAAAGTGCGGGCTTTATGCGTTGGCACGAATCCCAAGTACCGGCCGGATAGAATCAAAAGCATCAAAGACTCTTCGTTTTGTACAAATGCGGATTTCCTGAGCATCAACTTTTGGTGAACAGCCATGTTGGGTGAGTTGAAGCTAAGTCCGACATAATTGTACCGCCGAAGTTTACTTAGAGGGACGTCGTCAGACGCAGACTGAAACAAATCGTGGTCCCGACCGCAGAACAACCGCATTCTTTCGACATAAAGTTCTGAGTAAGACAGCATCGGTGACTGTCGGTGCAAGGGTACGATACCGAGGTTGAAGCGCCCATTAATCACGCCTTCTTCGATAATGTTCGGCGGTTCCATGGATATGTCCAGTGTCACGCCGGGCGCTTTGTCGATGAATCGTTTGATCGCTTCATCGAGGTTGGATTCCTCATTTGAAGTGGAATGATCAAATAGTGCTATCCTTAATTTACCGGTCAATTCCGACCGAACATCTCCTAATCCGTTCTGAAATTTGTCTATGGCCAAGAACAACTCGTTCGACGCTTCAAGCACATGTTTGCCGTCCGATGTCAGAGAAAAGCCTGCCGCGCCGCGGTGGCAAAGTTTTGTGCCCAGCCGCGTTTCAAGATCGGCAATATGCTTGCTGATTGTTGATCGGCTGATGTTGAGTTCAAATTCTGCGGCTGTAAAGCCACCACACGAAACGACCGTACGGAATACCTGAAGGAGCCTTATATCGACGTCAGAGATGTTGGTGATTGCTTTTTTCTGTGGCATTTTTTACGTGTATTTTTCTGCACCTTTACTTCGACTACTTTATATTAATTGCACAACCCAAACAACCTAGTGTTCGTGCGAAGTGGGTCTGGTGGGCAATTGTTCATGTCGGAACACTTTCCAAAACCAACGAACAGGAGGAGGTTTTATGACTCTGCTCAAAAGTATCAAAACATTTGCGGCGGCTGCGTCGCTCGGCGCATTGGCATTGGCCGCACCGGCAAGCGCCAAGAACTTTAAGATTGCTGTCGGTGACAGCGGCGGTTCCAGCCAGGAAGCAACAGGCCTTGCATTCAAGGAGAAACTTGAAGAACTGTCAGGCGGCAAGCACACCGCGACACTGTTCCTGAATGGTCAGCTCGGCTCAGAGCAGGACACCGTCAACGAAGCAGCAATCGGCACGTTGGACATGTCGCTGCTGGCGATCAACAACGTCACTCCGTTCTCGCCGACGGTTGGCGTATTCACGCTGCCTTACGTGATTCTCAGCCTGGAAGACGCGGAAACGCTGACCCAAGGTCCGATTGGCCAGGAACTGACCGAGAACACCATCAACGACGCTGGCGTTCGCATCATCGCATGGACCTACACAGGCTTCCGCGTTCTGACGAACTCGAAGAAACCTGTGAAGTCGGTTGCTGACCTTGAAGGTCTGGTCATCCGCGTTCCCAAGAACGAGATCATGATCGACACCTACAAGGCGTGGGGCATCAGCCCGACTCCGATGGCATGGTCGGAAACCTTCGCAGGTCTGCAGACCAAAGTTGTTGACGGTCAGGACAACCCCTACACCACCATCAACGCGATGAAGTTCTACGAAGTTCAGGACTATGTAACTGAAATCCGTTACATCTTCTCGATCGAGCCGCTGATCGTGTCCGAGCAGGTCTTCCAAGGTCTGTCCGCCGAAGATCAAGAGATTGTTCTGGAAGCAGGCAAAGCCGCGACTCAGGCTTCCGCACAGTTCCTGCGCGACAAGGAAGCTGAAATCAAAGAGCTGCTGGTCGAAAAAGGCATGGAAATCCACGTCCCTGAAAACGACGAGGCCGAGTTCATCGAGCTGGCAACCACAGCTGTTTGGCCGAAGTTCTATGAAAGCATCGGCGGCGTTGAAAAGCTGAACGCCGTTCTGGCTGCAATCGGTCGCGACCCGGTTTCCGAATAAATAAAACAAAAACAAGAGAGCGCCCGAGTGGCGCTCTCTCACTTCTAGGGAGGGGCATATGAAAACCTTTTTAGGGATACTCAACAACATAGAAAGCTACCTTTGCCGCTTTCTGCTTGCGACGTTTGTCTGCTTGTTGTTCCTACAGGTTGTCGTCCGAACAGTGTTCAATTTCTCGTTTTCCTGGGTGGAAGAACTGTCTATCTACATGTTCGTCTGGTTCGTGTTTTTCGGTGCGAGCTATGCGGCCAAGATGGGCGCCCACAACCGGGTGACGTTTCAGTTCAAATTCCTGCCGGACCGTGCGATCAAATATATCGAAGCGTTCGCCGATCTGTTCTGGATCTGCTTCAACCTGTATTTCGTCTATCTGGCGCTGGACTTCATCTTCAACCGGATGAACAAGTTTCAGTCGTCACAGACGCTAGGGTTTCACCTTAGTTGGGTTTACATCGTTCTGCCCATCGCGTTTGCCCTGATGACCGTTCGCATCATTCAGGTGAACTACAAAAAAATCATTCTCGGCGAAGATCTAAAAGATCCGGACAAGGTTGATCTGGACGAGGTCCGCGCTGAGCTCGGTGAAGAAGGGGGCAAGTAATGGGCACCGAAATCATCTATATCCTGTTCGGCGGGTTTCTTCTGCTGCTGTTCATCGGCGCGCCGATTACAGTTGCGTTGGGCGTTTCTACGCTGGTTACCTTCCTTGTACTGGATGAAAACCCAATCAAGTTCGTGCAGATTGCCTTTACTTCGGTGGGCTCATTTCCGCTGATGGCGCTACCCGCGTTCATTCTGGCTGGTGCATTGATGGAGGCGTCGGGCCTGTCCCGCAGGCTGATCAACGTAGCCGAAAGTTTTGCTGGCCCGTTCACTGGTGGCATGTCTGCCGCAGCGGTCTTTGCCTGTCTGTTCTTCGGTGCAATCTCGGGCTCAGGTCCTGCGACAACAGCGGCGGTGGGCATGCTGATGATCCCTGCGATGATCCAGCGTAACTACAGCCGAGACTATGCGTCGGCTATCACGGCCTCATCCGGTGGTTTGGGCATCGTGATCCCGCCATCGATTCCGCTGATCATCTTCGGCATCGCGGCCCTCGGCATGCCGCCCCCACCCGAGGCGGTGGCTGAACATGGCACTTTCCAAACCGTGTCGATCCCGAAACTGTTTATCGCGGGCTTTCTCCCGGCTTTCCTGATTGCCGGTAGCCTACTGATCATGAACTATATTTTGGCCCGAAAGCACGGCTACAAAGGTACCACGGAAGGTTGGTCTGCCCGCCATATCTGGTGCGAATTGTATCGGGGTTTCTGGGCGCTTATGGCTCCGCTGGTCATTCTGGGCGGCATCTATTCGGGTTTCTTCACTCCGACTGAAGCTGCGATCGTAGCCATCTTCTACACGCTGATCGTGGGTGCGTTCATTTATCGTGAACTGACCTGGGAAAAGCTTTTCACCTCGCTGGAGACGACAACCTGGCTGACCGGCCGCGTGCTGCTGATCATGTTCACGGCGACGGTGTTTGGCCGCTTGCTGGTTGAAAATCAGATCCCTGCCATCATTGCAGACGGGATGCTGTCGATCACCGACAACATCTACATCATCTGGACGTTGGTGATCCTGTTCCTGCTGTTCGTCGGCATGTTCATGGAGACATTGGCAACCATTCTGATCCTGGTTCCGGTGATGCTACCAGTGGCCTACAGTATGGGGATCGATCCGATTCACTTTGGTGTAGTCATGGTCTGTACGCTGGGCATCGGTTTCCAGACGCCGCCTTTGGGTGAGAACCTGTTTATCGCGTCAGGTATTTCCAATATCTCGATCGAACGCATTTCAGTGGCGGCTCTACCGTTTGCCTTCATCAACACTGTGGCGATCTTCATCATCGCGTTTGTGCCTGAAATAGCGTTGTGGCTCCCAAGGTTCTTTGGGTACTGATCCGCGAAACGGAGGAAGAAGACAATGTTACCCAAAATACAGAACATTCTGGTCGCGACGGACCTTTCGGAAAACGCAGACAACGCGCTTCGGCACGCATTGAGCATTGCAATAGCACATGGGGCCAAAGCCCATGTGCTGCATGTTACAGAACCGTTGTCGCAGGATGCCATCGTCACCATGAGGATGTTCATCCAGGACGATAAGTCCCGCAAGCAGGCCATCAAGGACCGGCATGCAGCGGTTAAATCGCTGCTCACGGACAATCAGCATGATTTCCTGAAGTCTCTGACCCCTGAAGATCAAGAGAACTACTCTGCCGTGACTTCAGTGGAATTGATCGATGGGCATCCTGCGGAATCGATTCTGAAACGCGCCAGAGACCTGAATTGCGACTTGGTCGTGATGGGGTCGCACGAGCATGGCACGTCACATACATTCCTAGGCACTGTTGTGAAACGGGTGTTGCGCAGATCCACGATTCCAGTCCTTGTGGTGCCGAGCCAACTATAGGGTGTTCTCCCCCGGTGGCACTTCGTTGAACGGGTCGTCCGTATGGTCTGACGTTAGGCCATTTCAGGATGATTCGAGACGAGGTGCCACACTTTTTCAATGCTTCACAATGCGAGAAGTTTGGGGAAGTCCGGTGATCCGTGAGGAACCGGTAGAAACACATTGAAGCAATGCTTCAGGGGCGGAGCGTGACGGCAGAGACTGACCGTGACAAGGCGGTCAGCCCCAATATTATCACTTACTACTTAAGTCCGTGTGACATCACTGCTGTTTGACTCGACCCTTAGACATGTACGGTGTTTTGATAGGTGTTTGATGTGACGAATGGATCTTGTGCTTTCGGCGTCAGGTTTCTCAATTTTGTCGTGCCGCGCAAGCTAGGCTTGCTTTGCTGTGGCGTTCCTTAAAAAAACGGCTGTTGGGCATTCAATCGATCTGAAGGCAAGGGCAGTCACATCCCAAAGTCATGCCTCCTCGTCAACGATTTCGAGGATTCGGTTTCTCTGGATTTTCCCAGATGGCCCCTTTGGAAGGTCAGACAAGATGTGAACTGCGTCGGGTGACTTGAATCGGCCCAATCGGACTTCGCATAGTTGTAACAAACCCAGCGGTGTTAGCTGAGAACCTTCGCGAATTTTCACGGCTGCCTCGACAGTTTCCCCGTAGCTGTCACAGGGTCGGGCAAACGCTGCGGCCTCGACGACATCGGGATGAGAATAGAGCGCTTCGTCTATCTCACGCGGCGCAATATTTTCACCACCTTTGATGATCAGTTCTTTCAGTCGACCAGTGACAAAAACATATCCGTCGTCATCCATCCGTGCGAGATCACCTGTTCTTAACCATCCGTCAGAACTGAACGTGCCTGCGGTTGCGTCGCAGTCGTTGAGGTATTCCAGCATCACATTTGGCCCGCGAATGACCAGTTCGCCCTCTATCCCACGCGGAACGGGCTGCATGTTCGCATCAAAAATGGCGGCCTCGTTTCCATAGGGGATACCTGGTGAACCAATCTTACGCACACCGGGTGGCAAGGGGTTGGACAAAATTTGAGCAGCGGTTTCAGTCAATCCCATCGTTTCCACAATCGCGATTTCGAAACGGTCTTCAAAGGCCCGCTGTACATCTGGTGCCAAAGCCGAAGATGCGGAACGACCAAAACGCACGCGCTGACGAGTGCACGCATCCGGCTTAGTGTCTGAGTGCAACAAGTGAGAAATGATGGTAGGTACAACTGAAAACCAGGTCGCTTGAGACTTGCTCAGACTGTCCCAGAACCGACTGGCCGAAAACCGTTCGGACATGGCCAACGAACCACCTGAAACAAGCGTTCCCATGACGGTCACACAGAGCCCGTTGATATGGTAGATCGGCAATACGCAAAATCCGCGATCGACCTCGGACAACTCATGAGCGACCGCCGTCGTCCAGCCGCCTGCCAGTAGGCTGGAATGTGTGTGAACTACACCTTTGGGGCGCCCGGTGGTTCCTGACGTGTACATTAACAGCGCATGGCTGTCGGGCGAAACGCTGTGAAGCTCGACTTTGGGATCGGCGGCATCTGTAACCTGCAACCGGGTAATTCTGTTGGGATCGGCTGTTCGTTCGAACAATTGCGTTTGGCTGGAGTGCACAAAGCCATAGCGTGAGCCACTGTGCTCCAGTGCATAAGCGATGGCGCTGTCACCGGCGACAAGGTTAATCATCGTTGCGCGGAATCCTCCGTAGAGAACACCGAACAAGACCTCAAGCGCTTCGCGGCAATTGGGATAGAGGATCGCAATGCTCTCGCCTTTTGCCACACCCATTCCCGTTAGCATGACAGCAATACGTTGGGCCGTTTCGCGCAGTTCACTCCAGCTAAGATCAGGTGCCCCGTCCGGGAAAACAAAACCAGTTCCCCCCTGGCTTGCTCTTAGGTCCAACCAATCACGGACGGTTCCCTTGGGTGGTTCCATCATTGGCCGACCTCCGACCAGTAGTCGCTGAAAATTTCCTCTAGTCCGGGCTCAAGCGGGGGTGTTTCTCGTACGATCTTAGTGGTCTGGACGAAATGTCTCCAGTGCAGGTTGGTGTCGATGGCATTGCCGCCCCAGCTGCCGCAACCCATTGAGAGTGAAAACGGCAAGCCATTTGAAAAACTGCCTCCAGTTGCGAAGGTATGCGCCTGATTCACAATGACCCGACAGGTGGGCAAGTCACGTCCCAATCCAACGGCGCGTATGTCGTGCTTGGTGTGAATGCCGACGGAATGCCCGGCCCCCTGATGTTCTAGAATACGTGTGGCAATAACCTTGGCCTCTTCAAAATCAGCCGCGCGGTACAGCGCCAAAACTCGGCTGAGTTTTTCGCCGGACAATGGATGATCGGGTCCTATGCCATCGGTTTCTACAGCCAAAAACTTGGTCCCTTCGGGCACTTTTCCTGCCATTCCCAAAGCTTCGAGCATTTTATCCGCATCTTGCGCTATGGCTGAACGGTTGAGATGACCATCGGGCCAAAGCCTGGCGATGATGCCACTTGCTTCGGAATGAGGCACTAAGGCACCGCCTTCAGCGGCCATTGCGGCCACGAACGCGTCATAGATCGCATCCACCAAGACCAGAGCATTTTCAGATGAGCAGGACGTCGCGTTGTCGAAACATTTCGAGGCCGTGATCTTGGCTGCAGCTGCTTGCAAGTCTGCACTTTCATCCACAATCACAGTCACATTGCCAGCACCAACTGCGACAGCTGGCGTGCCACAGGACTGCGCGCGATGAACGTTGTTTTGACTACCGGTGCATATCACCCGATCAACAGATTCCATCAGTCGCTGGGTTTTGGCCTTTGAACCCGGAGCAGGAATCATTTGAACCAAGTTACGATCCAAGCCCAGCTTGTCGAATTCAGCGTGGATGTAACCAATCAGCATCTCGCAAGACGCCACGCCTTTAGGCGATGGCGCCACCACGATGGAGTTGCCGCCTTTAAGTGCGTTTATGATGTTGTTGGCGGGCGTCGCAGCAGGGTTGGTCGACGGCACGACTGCGCCTATTACGCCGATGGGACGAGCGATTTCGGTCATACCGGTCGCCGGATCGTTATTGATGACACCGTAGGTTTTCACCTTGGCTATATCTCGCAGCAGGCCCAATGTCTTGCGGTGGTTTTTTGTGATCTTGTCGGGCACATTGCCCAGACCGGTTGTTTCCACCGCGATCTCAGCAAGCGCCCGATTGCGGGTAGGTTCCATAATTGCCCAACCAGCCGCCAACGCTGCTTTGTCATAAAGAGCCTGACAGCCTTTTTTTTCGTAAACTGCCTGAGCCGTTCGTGCGCGCGTCACGATACGATCCACTTCAGCGATTTCTGGGTAAATCCCGTCCCGAGCGTTCATCTTGGTCCTCAATTGTTTATTCGGGGCGGACCGGTTCCGCCCCGCAAATGTTGTTCAGATCACAGACCAGCCAGCAATTCGTTCAGAGTTTGCTGGCGTTGCGCCCACATCTCTTTCACTTCATCGCGCGTCATGATGTGCATCGGTGATCCACCGGCTTTCATCTTTTTGGTCACACGGTCGTTGGCGAACATTTCTGGGACCGTTGCTGCAAGTTTGTCGATTACGTCTTGCGGTGTCCCCTTGGGCACCATCACACCCCGGAAGTTGACCGATGAATTGTCGACGTCCAGCCCTTGCTCCATCATTGTCGGAACGTCCGGCAGGAATGAACTGCGTTCAAGATCAGCGACACCAAGGATTTTGACGTTGCCCGCCTCTTGTGCCCTGAACGCATCCGACAGGTTGTTGATGCCTCCCATGACTTCACCTGCAATCACTGCTTTCATGGCTGCGGCCCCGCCGCCTTTGGTTGGGATGTAGGCCATCTTGGTTCCCGCAGCCTTATCAATCTGCAAGGCTGCGATGTGGTGGCCCACGAAAAGGCCTGCACCGGAAACAGTCAACTTGCCAGGGTTTTCCTTGGCATAGGCGACGACATCTTCCATCGAATTGAATTGACTGTCTGCCCCAACCACAAACACTGCCGGGTCGGCACCCCAGTTTGCGATGGGTTCGAAGCTGTCGGTTGAGTACTCAACACCGCCCTTGATCGACTGTGCGATAAAATGTGGTACGTTATAGGCCGCCAACGTATAGCCATCAGCCTCAGCTTGCGTCGCAAACCAGTTCCAGCCCACGCGTCCACCTGCGCCGGGCTTGTTGATGATGGCGATGGGCATCCCCAACGCGTCCTCGTTTCCGGACGTCATTGTGACAATCCGCGCCTGAAAATCTGTAGCGCCACCTGCGCCATAGCTAACCATCATCATGATCGGTCGCTCGGGGAATTCCTCGGCCACCACCGGGCCCGTCAGGCTCATAAGAGCCAAGGCTATCCCTGCAATCATTCGTTTCATTTGCATTTCCTCCTTGTTTTAGTCCACCCGCATCTCTCGTGCGGTCAGAACAGAATTTCCCTTGGTGTGTAGACGTTCAGAAGCATGGCAAAGAGGCCGTACATCACGGTCACAAAGATCGCTGTGATGGCGCCGCGTTTGACCCAGGTTTTGGCTTCGGAATGTGAGGCTGGATCGTAGATCGACAGTAGAGCAAAAAACGTGATTGCGGTCGCTGTGTAAAAGCCCAATGACTTGGCCGCCCAAAAGACGTAGATCAGCGTCACGATCAGCCCCGGCATCATGTTAATAAACATCGTCCGTGTCATGCCGTTTCCGACCTTGGACAGTCCCATGACTGCCTTACCAAAAGTCCAGCCAGCCAGAACCACAAAGACCGATGCGATAAGACGTGGAAACAAGAACGCTTCGGCGGGTTGCTGTGTATAGCTGACCCAGGTCACCCAAAGACCTACTGCAAAGACCACACCAGACCCAATTACATGCTGCGAACGGTTCATGCCTGCGCCTCCTCTTTGGTGGTGTAGCGACGATGGAGCAGTTCCATCCAAACCGAGTAAGCTACTGAAGCCAGCACCACCGCGATCAGCAGCAGGTTCAATCCACCGGTCAGGAAATACGAAGCTTTGCCCACCGTCGCGTCGGCGATCATCCCGCCTTGAATGAAGTTGGCCTCGGCGATGGGTCCCAGGATCAGACCCAGAACAAGAGGAGCGGCAGAAAAGCCAAAACGTTCCAAGAAAAACATGCTAATGCCAAGACAGGCCATGACATAGACATCACCCATTGAGCCCTGAACCGAATAGGCGCCGAAGACCGATAGCGCCAGAACGATGGCCGCCATGACCGACTGCGGTACCTGCGCGACACGTGCGGCCAGACCGGCAACATAGAGACCAAAAATGCACATTAGGACTTGTCCGATCAGCATCGAGTTGATGAAAGTCCACGCTACGTCCGGGTGATTGTCGAACAGGTCCGAGCCTGGAAAAATCCCGTGGATCAGCAACCCACCCAGCAAAACCGCGGCGGTTGGACTGCCCGGGATCGACAAGGTCAGCAGCGGCACCAGAGACGGGCCGACCATCGCGTTATTGGCGGATTCCGCAGCGATCACACCCTCGGAATGCCCTGTGCCAAACTTGTCTTTTTCAGCTGAAAACTTCTTTGTTTGATCATAGGCGACCAACCCAGCGATTTGTCCGCCAACACCGGGTATCAGGCCGATGATCGAACCGGTCAATGTGCCGATGCCAAGTGCACGGGTTCGGCTGGTCAGTTCTCGAATCGCGGCCAGGATCGAATGGCGCTGAACCTCGATGACTTCGGCACCCTTGTTGTGGCGACCCTTCGCAAACATCGTCAATACCTGAGGGATCGCAAACAGGCCAATCAGCGCGGCAATGATATTGATGCCTCCGCCCAAAGCGGGGTGAAAGATAAAGCGCTGTGCTCCCATGATGTCGTCAAATCCAATGGTAGCCAGCCACAACCCGATACAGCCTGACAGCAAACCTTTGACCACCGAGGGGGAATCCAACGTCCCGATCACTGTCACACCCAAAATGGCCAGCCAGAACAGGTGCGAGGGGCCGAAGGCCAAGGCCCATTTTGCTAGAACCGGGGTCAAGAAGATCAACAGCAGAACACCAAAGACGCCGCCCACGGCCGAGGCGAGGAATGACAGCTGCAATGCCCGTGCTCCCTGACCTTGCTTGGCCATGGTGTGCCCGTCCAAAGTTGTCGCAATATTGGCTGGTGCACCAGGGATCTTGAGCAAAATTGCACTGACCGCACCACCTGCTACAGTTGAGGTGTAGGCAGCACCCAGGAGGATCAACCCCTGCGCCGCTTCAAGTTGGAAGGTGAACGGAATCAGCAATGCGACCGCCATTGTGGGTGACAAGCCGGGCGTCGCGCCCAGGATCAGCCCTCCGATCGTGCCGCCCAAAAGCAGCAAAAACGACAGCGGCGTGAACACTTCTCCGAAATAATATATGAACTCCATTCAGGGCCTCCCAACCCGTTGGGCCAAACTTTACCTTTTGTTGACAAATCAGGTTAGGCGATGAAAATAGTATTGCAAATGTTTTCATAAATTCGACCAATCGGAAGAAGATAATGGATAATTATCAGAAGGGTAAGGTGGATATAGTGGCGGTTGCAAAGGCTGCAAAAGTGTCACCGTCCACGGTGTCACGCACCTTCAATCACCCGAATTTGGTCAGTCCCGCGACTCGGAAAAAGATCAACCGAGCAGTGCAGAAGCTGGGGTATATTCGAAACCGGGCGGCGCAGACGATGCATGGCAAACGATCCGGTACAATCGGTCTTGTTGTCCCGACGATTAACCACGCCATTTTTGCCGAAGTCATTCAGGCCTTTTCGGAGACCATCGATAGAGCCGGGTTCAGCTTGCTATTGGCGTCCCATAGTTATGACCTCGATCGTGAATACGCGATGGTCCGCAAGTTTTTAGAGCATCGCGTGGACGGAGTAGCGCTGGTAGGATTGGAGCATTCCGACGCTACGACCCGGCTGATCGAGCAGCAGAAAACACCAGCGCTAGCCATATGGAACTACTCGGAGGACTGTCCGCTGCCCTGTGTTGGGGCTGACAATCGATTGGCAGGGCACCTTGCAGCCGAGCACCTATTGGCCTTGGGCCACCGTCACATTGGGTTGATCTTTCCGAAAACCACAGGCAACGATCGGGCTCAAAATCGGCTTTCTGCCGTCCGCGAAGCGCTTAACGAAAAAGGTATTTCCGTTCCCAGCGAACATGAGTCTGAAGCTCCCTACAGTGTTTCTCAGGCTAAGCAGGCCGCCATGTCTCTTTTAACTGAACATGCTCGCCCGACGGCGCTGCTTTGCGGAAATGACGTTATTGCGCAGGGTGGATTGTTTGCAGCCCAAAGTCTTGGCTTGAAGGTTCCCGACGACCTATCCATCATCGGCATAGGAGACTTCAAAGGATCTGCGGATGTTGAACCTGGGCTCACCACCATTCGCATCCCAGCAGAAACCATTGGAAAACTCGCTGGTGAGAGGTTTACCGATTACATTACCTCAGATGATCCTGAGCCTTTTAGAATCTGCTGCGAATTAGAGCGCATCGTCAGAGGAACAACGGGTCCGGTTGCGGTCTTTTAGTCAACGCAAATACGTCATTTTCCTTGCGGAATAATCAGGGGTCGGACGTTATCCGAAACGCATGGGTCAATCGCTTTGGTGTGAAAATTGACTGGATTCCAAACGATTTGAGGGTTCGTTTGATATTATTGAACGAAGTCGTGTTGTGTATTCGGCAATGGTTGGTTTCCGGTAGGTTCTGGTTGTAAAACCAATATTTCCAACTCCCAGAGTGTCATCTGATAATGCGTGTTCTGCTCTCCTTCGTGGCAGAGCCATTAGCAAAACCAGTTTCCAACACTCACAAACCCGGCGCATGCCGCGGAGAATGGTGAATGTTCAGTACTCCCATGGCCTGGGCATACGGCATTTTAAGCGCGGATCAGAACTCTGCAGGACAAACCACCAAGGCTTTCAGAAGCCCCCAATTCCAGATGTCCATCATAAGCGTTCAGCAAATCGACGGAAATCGCCAGGCCCAAACCGGTTCCGCCCACAGAAGTATCCAGCCGGCTACCGGAGCGAATGGCCTCTGGTCGGGCGTCTTCTGGAATTCCGGGTCCATCGTCCTCGACGCGAATTTCGATGCCATTTTCGGTCCGCTGTGCAGAGATTTGAAAGGCTGTGCGACACCACTTGAGGGCATTGTCGAGAAGATTTCCGATCACTTCTTCAATGTCCTGGGGATCCATTCGTACACGAAGTCCAGCCTCGCACTCCGAAATGAGCGTTTTTCCCTCCCGCTCTGCCATGGATGAAAACAACCTGCACAAGCGTTCGACCGAGTTTGAAAGATCTGTTCGGGAATGCGTCAACTCTCCGGTATTTGCTGCGCGCATGCGTGCAAGCGACCGGCTAAGCTGAGCGTCAATTCTGCTGAGTGCCTCTTCTGCGGGTTCGGTTTGTGCACCGCTTTGAGATAAGTCCGTCAGCTCGTTGCGCAGAATGGCCGTGGGTGTCTTGAGCGCATGCGCAAGATCCGCCGCCTGCCGTCGGGAACTGGAGACAATCTCTCGGTTTCTGTGCAGCAATTGATTCAGGTCTTCTACCAGCGGCGAAACCTCTTCCGGATAATCTTCGGGGGTCAGGTCGTCGCCCTCGTCCCAGCGATGGGCCACATCCGCGCGCAGCTTTCTGAGGGGGCCGACGATGGCCGACATCAGCAAAAGGGAACTGGCCACTCCGATCAAGCCGACCAACCCAAAAACCGGAAGCAAGTTGCTTTGCGCATCTTTGCGTTCATTGATGAGTACCTGCCTGCTTTCGGCGACGGTTACGCCCCATTCTGTTCCGTCTTCGAATGTGATCTTCTGATAGACGCTGCGAACGCCCTCATTGTCCGGGCCCGTGGTATTCCAAACTGTTGCCTCGTCGCTGGTCTGTGAAGGCTCTGCAATCGTTTCGTCGAAAAGCGAGGCTGAGGTGAAAGCGGCTCCGTCGCCGTCTGTCACTTGCCAATATCTGCCAGAATACGGGGTGCTATAAGCCGGGTCGAATATCAATTCGCGCAAAGATTCGGGGTCATCCGTAGTGGCGCTGAGACCAACGACAAGCTGGGTATGCCGGTCTCGCAACGCACCGTCAAACTGATCCAGAACGCGCGTGTTGATGTATGAGAAAACAACCAGGGTACCAACACCCACGGACAACGCGCCGGATGCAAGGCCACCTAGCAACGCACGTTGACGAAGCGATAGCATCAGGCCGTATCAATCATGTAGCCACGCCCTCGGACAGTTGTGATCAGATCTGGCCTCAGTTTCTTGCGTAGGCGGGTGACGAACACTGCGATTGTGTTGGAATCCCTGTCCCCGTCATATTCGTAGATGTGTTCGGACAATTCGGTGCGTGACACCATACGACCGATGTTATGCGCCAGATAGGTCAGAACCGCGATTTCCTGCGCGGTCAAATCGACAGGTATGCCCCCGATACTGACCCTGCCGTTCCGCGTATCCAGAGACACATCGCCCATTTCGATCACCGGGTTCAACTGGCCACTTTGCCGCCGCAGGATTGCTCGAACCCGTGCGGCCAATTCCGGCATGTGAAAGGGCTTGGTCATGTAATCATCCGCGCCTGCGTCCAAGCCGTCGACGCGTTCGCTCCAGCCATCTCGGGCAGTCAGGATCAATACAGGAGTCGTAACGCCTGCGCTGCGCCATTCGCGGAGTACCGAGATACCGTCACGCTCTGGCAGGCCAATATCCAGTATGATCATGTCGTAGGGTTCAGTCGCTCCCAGATGCAGGGCGTCGGAGCCATTATGGGCTACATCCACAACGTGGCTTTCCGCCACTAATAGCTTTTTGATTTGCTCGCAAAGCTGAGGTTCATCTTCAGCAAGAAGGATTCGCATAACCAGAGACTACAGCCAATCTGATATCGAAATCACACTATTTTCTGCCGCCGCCATTGCCGCCACCGTTGCCGCCGCCATTGCCGCCACCGTTGCCGCCGCCATTGCCGCCGCCATTGCCGCCACCGTTGCCGCCGCCATTGCCGCCGCCATTGCCGCCGCCATTGCCGCCACCGTTGCCGCCGCCATTGCCGCCACCGTTGCCGCCGCCATTGCCGCCGCCATTGCCGCCGCCACCGTTGCCGCCGCCATTGCCGCCACCGTTACCACGGTTTTCGCTGTTTCCACGGGTGGTCGAAGCGCTCTGGCTGCTTTTTGTTCTGGTCGAACTGGAGCGCGCGGCCTCGGAGATCTGTTGGCCAACACTCGAGCGGTTCGAGACCACCGTGCCGGTCCTGGCATTAACGATTACACTTACGATCTTTCCGCCCGGTTTCTTCACCAGAATGCGGTAGTATATGTCGCCTGATTTGAACGCTCGCGCGTCAACTGGCGTTCCGCCGAATGCACTTTCCACACCCTTGATGACACGCTTCAGTCGGATCGCGTTTCCTGACAACGTCGCCTTGCGCAACTCGGTCTGTTTGAGTTCGCGTGCGTCAGCCGCCGCTTTCCCGGCGGATAAAGCGGTTAGTAACGCCGCTACCAACATTATAGCTCTGGTCTGCATCGGACTCTCAAACAGTTTCGAACCAGATTACATGGGTGGACGTGAACCGATGATGAACAAGCAGTTAGCCCTGCGTTCAAGTGCATTCAAGTCAAATGGCAAGAACGATCAGTGATTCGATTGCGGTTCGAGCTAATAGAATGCGGCGGCCAGCCTTGGTAAGCTGTTCGCACATGACTTGAGGAGATTGTCATGAAAACCACCAGTCGCGGATTGCTTAAGGCTTCCACAGTTGCGATTGCCCTATTGGGCTCCACGGCCGTTGTTGCCACAGTTGCAGCTCCTGATTTTGCCTATGCCAAGGAAGGCAAAGGAAATGGCGGTGGTAACGGTGGCGGAAAAGGCAACGGGAATGGTGGTGGCAACGGCGGCGGCAATGGTAACGGCGCGAAAGGAGATAGCGGTGATCGCAGCGCGGCCGGAAACAGCAGCCGTGGGAACAAAGCCGATTCAAACCGTGGCAGCACCAGAGCCGGGAAATCTGGTAGTGGCAAATCAAAATCGCAATCTGCCCACTCCGGACAAAATAAGGGTGGCGGGTTTTCCCTGAAGGGCCTGTTCACTGGAAAAGGGACCAAACGCAAATCGGCGTCTTCGCCAAAACGTGTAACAACAAGCGGCACGCACAACACCAAGACGGCTCATCGGTCCACGAGTGTGGAAGAGTCCAAACGCCCGGTCACCCGCCCCAAACGTTACCATGTCGAAGAAGAGCTTGAAGCTCATCCCTCTGAGCTGGGTGCACTGAATGCGGCCCATGCAAGCCCGACTGCGCTGGAAAATGCCGCTCCGAATTCCCGAGTCGGCAGAATTGCCGCCTATCGGGACACTGTACTTGCCGGAGAGGCCTTGCGTGAGGATTTGGCCGAACAACTGGAGGAACTTGAAGATTTGGATCCGCCAGAGCGAACGTTGTCGGAAATCGAGAATGATTTGGAGGCCGCTTTGGGTGAAGTTCAGGACAATCGCGATAGGGTTCAAGAGCTTGAGCAGGCGTTGGAAGATGCCGGTGGCATGGACCCAGACATAGAAGCAGACCTGGAAGAGGCGCAAGCGGACCTGGATACCTCAGTTGATGCGGCTAAAGATCTGAATGACGAAAAACAGGCTGCTATCGACTACAACGAGGCCGTCGAAGACCTGGGAGAACTGGCGGAGCGTGTTGAAGAGCAAGATTTGGCTGAGCGAGAAGCGCTTGAAGCTGCAGCCAACAAGCCTGTCACTGACGAGGTCGAAGAAAAAGTAAAATCGCTTCTGGGACTTTAATATTAGGCTTCACGCGCTATCGATCACTCGCGGACGTATTGAAGCTGGGCCAGCCGTATCACCGACGTGAACGCGGCTGGCCCAAATTAAATTGATCTGCCGTTTCGATCATTGCGGCTTTCAAAAAATAATCCCGCCCCAAAATGGGGCGGGATTTCGATTACAATTCTGATCTTTAGGACGAATATCGAGAATTGTTCGGGGGCGCCAGCTGACTTGCCTTCAGACGGCGCTATGAGCCTCGGATAGCCGCTTGTTTTTTATGATTTCTGTTAGTGCATTTTCAATAGGAGGGAAGCGACCATTGCTCGGTTTCATCTTGGTTTGCAGACGTTCTTCAGCGTATTTGCCAGAAGTCTGCATCGCAGCTGTTGCGCCACAGTCTTCAGTCATAAAGGCAGGCTTATTCATGCTGTTCCCCTTATTTCAACCAAACGAAACACACTTCGTTCGATCCAACATGGTCACTATGCCTAATCTTGGTTGAACACACTGAGAATACATTGTTCATGTTCGGTTAACGTTGTTCGCGAAACAAGAACTATCAAACGTTGAGCCGTGCACGCTGATACCCTCAACGCACTCACAGAGCGTTTGTGCTGTATTGACCCTGCGTGAAAACTGGCGCTGAAATGCGCCGCGGCTAGAGAAGAAGTGACTTCTCTATAAACCGTAACCCCTGGTTCTCAGACCGTCTCCACACCGGGTTGAGCTATCCAAACAACTGCGTCGCAAGGTGCTGCCTTTAGACTATCGGCGCGCAGGCGTTTAATTCGCGAATTGAACAGAACTTGAACAAAAAGACGCCGCTTTTAGGGCTGCTAGATCTGACCGAATGGCACAGTGGCATTGAAGCTAGTCAGAGCAGGGACCGGGTGGAGTTCCTGACGATGAGGCGGGCATGCAGTTTTTCGGAATGAGGCGCTTGTTGCGTTGTGATCCATTGCGCCAATCCATCTGCAGCACGTTCACCCATCTGGGACACGGGCAGGTGCACGCTGGTCAAAGGTGGTACCGTGACAGCCGAGGTTGGTAGGTCGTCGATGCCAATCATCGAAACCTGCTCTGGAACTGAAATCTTGCTGGCTTGCAGGCCGAGCAATACCCCTAATGCCACAACATCGGAAAGGCATAAGATGGCGTCCGGCAGACGAGGTAAGCTGCAAATGTGATCGGCAACGTTCGCCCCGCCCTGATGGCTGATCTGAGTTTCAAACGTTGTTAGCTTGCCGTCAAACACATAGGTCTTAAGGCCATCAAGGCGCGCTCTTGTTCGGTCGTTGTCGCGAACTGGCCCGTGAACTACAGCGATGTCTTTGTGCCCAAGTTCGGCCAGGTGATGCAATGCAAGTTGCGCTGCGGCCGCGTTGTCGTATCCGATCGTTGGCAGGGCGTTATCTGACTCATAGAAAGACGTGATGATGGTCGGAATCATAGTACGCTCGAGCAAGTCGTGCATAGCTGCGCAATGCGTAGCTCCGGTGACAATTAAGCCTTCCGCTCCGATATCGATCAGACTTTTTGCTTTCTCTGCCTCGGTGTCGGGATTCGAATCTGTTGTTGCCACGACCAACGATAATTGGTGCTCCGACAGTTTTCGTTCAAGCGCCGCAAGAAACCGGGCAAAGATCGCATTGTCCAACGTGGGGATCAGAGCGCCGACAAATCGGGTTCGGCCGGAATTGATTGCTCGGGCCGCGGCGCTGGGAACGAATTTCAGCGTGGCAATGGCAGCCTGAACTTTCTCTAATGTGTCCTTTTTAACCAAGCCTGGTTCATTCAAGACGCGAGACACAGTGGCAACAGACACGCCCGCAGCCTTTGCCACATCTCTGAGGTTTGCGCGTTTCTTAGGCTCCGAGGCTTTTTGCATTTCTGTTTTTTCGGTCCATTTTTCAGGTTCCTTAAGAAAGAGTTGACATATGTAACTAGTTTCATCAACCTCTGTAACTAGTTACATTTCGGGACTCCTTCGGCGAAATGCAGGGATCAACTGTATTACATACGTTCAACAACGCAGGGCTCGACGGCCCGGGTCGCCTGTTTCCGGGTTTTCCAAAAGCCTCTGGTGCTTGCACATATACACTTGCCCCGCGCGAGGCTGTCCGCCTGATTGTGAAGCCAGGAGATTTGCTTTCGATAGAAGGGCTTGGGCCGTCACAGCCTTTGGACGTGGTGGCCCTCGCTGATGATGGGCAACCGATGTTGGCGGCGCTAAACCTGACAGAGAACGGGGCGGTCAACTGGGGTGCATTTGACAGCGCTCAACTTGCAGGCTGGATCGCTGCTCGAGGCGGAGACGAGCGGGTTCCTTGTTGCCGGTTGGACAAGACGTCGGATTGCCTGATTCTACGAGCGGATCACGCGATTACGCTTTGGGTGATTCACGTCTCCGACATCGACGAACTGATCCAGGGCAGGGCGACCGGAAGCATTACGGTTCTACATAAAGTTGCGAAAGTCCAAACGCCGCAGTTGCCGCCTTTGTTGGGGGACACACGGGATGAATTCACTGTGCCGAGCGGCAGCGCGATTGCTTATGAGCTTCAGGCCGGGGAGTTTGTTCAGATCATTGATGTCGAAGGTCAGCAATGCTCTGATTTTATGGCGCTGCGAGCTGATGGGTTGGAATGTGGACACGAGTGGATGATCGACTCGACCGCGACCCGATCGATGGTGCGGCGGTCTTATCCGGGGCCGGGATTGCTGGACAAGTTTTTTGACCGTGAAATGCGTCCGTTGCTTAATGTGCTTCAAGACACATGTGGGCGGCACGATACCTTCGGGTTGGCTTGCACCGCACGCGGCTATGAAGAGCGAGGCTTCCCCGGCCATCTCAATTGCTCGGACAACATGACAAATGCGCTGGCGCCATATGGGGTGGCGCGACGGGCGGCTTGGCCTGCGATCAATTTCTTTTGGAACACGTGGATTGATCCGGTCACACATCACATTCTGACCGAAGAATCTTACTCGCGCTCAGGTGACTATGTTGCATTGCGGGCGCTTGAGGACTTGGTCTGTGTTTCGACGGCCTGCCCTGATGATATCGATCCGATCAATGGCTGGAACCCAACGGACGTGCACGTGCGTATATACCGCCCTGAAACACCGATCCGCCGAGCGGTTGCTTATCGCGAAAAGGAAGACGCCCCCATGTCGATCAGTCAGGAATCCGCCTTTCACGAGCGGCTATCCCCGCTGACACAGCATTTCGCCCCGGCGCGTGATCTGTGGGCACCCGTCAGTTACCCCGCTTATGGCAGCTTGGGTGAATACTGGGCCTGTCGTGAGGCCGTGACTGTGCAGGACATGAGCGGTTTGCGCAAATTCGACATTGTCGGCCCAGATGCCGAGGCTTTGATGCAATTGGCCACGACACGCAACGTGGCGAAACTGCCGGTCTGGCGCGGCTCTTACACGCTGATGTGTGACGAGAGCGGTTCGGTCATCGAAGATGGCACCTTGTTCCGCCTCGCGCCTGAAATTTTCCGCTGGTGCTGTGGATCGGAGGAAAGCGGGCGCGCTTTGCAGGAACTGGCAGATTCACGCGGATTGCAAGTACGGGTTCATGCGCTGCGTGGTGCGATGCCGAACCTCGCCATTCAAGGCCCGAAATCCCGCGACCTGCTGCGCAAGATCGCCTTCACACAGCCGCATGTGCCAAGTCTGGATCATCTGAAATGGTTTGGTGTCACCATTGCGCGTCTGAATGACCGTGAGGGCGCGCCTTTCATGCTGTCGCGATCAGGTTATACCGGCGAATTGGGGTACGAGATTTTTTGTACCAAATCCGATGCGGTCGCGATTTGGGATGCGGTGATGGCCGCCGGCGAAGAATTCGGGATCACCCCGATGGGTTCTGCGGCGTTGGATATCATTCGGATCGAGGCGGGGCTGGCTGCTGCCAACGCAGAATTTGCACCGGGTGTAGATGCGTTCGAGGCAGGCTTGGGCTTTGCCGTCGATCTGACCAAAACCGAATTCACCGGCAAGGCCGCACTGGAACGCAATGCCCGCGAACCACGCCGAGTGCTCAAGGGGCTGTTGATCGGCTGTGATGATGTGCCCGCCCACGGTGCACCCATCTATGCGGGCGAGCGACAAGTGGGCGTGGTCACCTCAGCGACACGTTCGCCGATGTTGGAACACGCGATCGCGATGGCACGGCTTTCCGTTGAACACGCGGACAACGGCACTCAATTGGATGTTGGCCAGCTTGACGGGCGGATGAAACGACTGCGCGCCACTGTCTCGGACACACCTTTCTTAGACCCGCAACGAAAGCGGGCGCGCGCCTGACGGTGTAAGTAACTCACAGCAAAGGGAGAATAGACTTGAAGAAACTGACATTTACCGCAACCTTGGCGCTGGCGCTGGGTGCAACAACTGCGATGGCGCAGGAAAAGGTCATGGTGGGTGAGCCCAGTTGGCCTGGCGCCAAAATCATGAGCCGGGTGATCGGGCAGGTGATCGAAACTCGTCTGGGAGGAGAGGCTGGTTATGCCCCCGGTGCCAACGCGGTGATCTTTGCGGCCATGGATGGCGGACGTGGCGATATCGACGTTCACCCGGATGTCTGGCTGCCGAACCAATCCTCATTCACGGACGAATACGTGGATCAAAAGGGCACTGTCGCACTGTCTTCGGGCAGCTATGAGGGTCGTGCCGGGATTTGCGTGCCGAATTACATGGTTGAGGATCACAACATCCGCTCAATCTACGATTTGGCCACACCCGCAGCGCAAGAACTGTTCGACTCGGATGGCGACGGCCTGGGCGAGGTTTGGGTTGGTGCTTCGGGATGGGCCTCGACCAACACCTTTAAAGTGCGGGTTCGGGATTACGGGATTGAGACTTTCCTAACGCCGACCACCGAAGACGAAACTGTGTTCTATTCGCGACTGAAGGATCAGATTGACCAGAAGAAAGGTGCAGCCTTTTATTGTTATGCGCCGCACTACGTCCATGCGCTCTACGATGTGACCATCTTGGAAGAGCCAGAACATGACGCGGCCACCTATAAAATGGTGCAGCCCGATCAAGATGCCGACTGGTATAACAAATCCCATGTCAGCACGGGCGAGCCGGTCAAAACCGTGACCGTGGCGCATTCAAAATCACTGGAAGAGCGCAACCCAGCAGCGGCATCTTTCCTTGCCAATATCGACATGGATGCAGGGCAACTGAGCGCTCTGACCTATGAGGTCGTGGTCAAGGGTCGCGACACAGATGAGGTCGTGGCAGAATGGATCGCGGCAAACGGCGATACTGTCGACAGCTGGTTGGGACTGGCCACCAACTGAAGCCTGTGCGCCCCTGTTTTGCAGGGGCGCCATTCAACACAATCTACAGCGGTGAGGCCAATATGACAGCGGATATTGCAATCGACGCAAAAGGCGTGTGGAAAGTGTTTGGTGCACGCTCGCAGGAGGCGTTAAACGCCATCCACAGCGAAGGGCTGAGCAAGGCCGAGGTACTGGAGCGCTTCAACTGCGTTGTCGGCGTGGCCGATGCCAGCTTCGAGATCGAGCGGGGTGAGCTGTTCTGCGTCATGGGCCTGTCGGGCTCGGGCAAATCGACCCTTGTGCGCCATGTGAACCGCCTTCTGGAACCCACAGACGGCCATATCTATCTGGATGGTGAAGACGTGATGGGCTTGAATGACGAGGGCCTGCGAGATCTGCGCAACCGGCGCGTTGCGATGGTGTTTCAGAACTTTGGCCTAATGCCTCACCGCACTGTCCGCGACAATGTGGCGATGCCGCTGGAAATCCGGGGCACCGGCAAGGCCCGTCGCTGGGAAGAGGCGGACCGGGTGCTCGAACTGGTCGAGTTGAACGGCTGGGAAGATAAGTACGCGCACGAGCTTTCGGGCGGGATGCAGCAACGCGTGGGTCTGGCCCGCGCCATCGCTGCAGACCCGGAAATCCTGTTGATGGACGAACCGTTTTCGGCCCTTGATCCGCTGATCCGAAAGCAGTTGCAGGATCAGTTCATGGAGCTCAGCCATAAGCTCAACAAGACCACGATGTTCATCACTCATGACCTTGACGAAGCGATCCGCATCGGACACCGCATCGCGATTATGAAGGACGGGCGCATCGTTCAGATCGGCACGCCAGAAGAGATTATCTTAAACCCAGCAGACGACTATGTAGCGGACTTTGTGGCGGGGATTTCCAAGCTCAACATGATCTTCGCCCATGCGGTGATGAAACCTGTGGACGAGTTCGAGGCGCATCACGGCGAAATTCCCAACGACGCCAAAGAAGCGCATCCAGACATGGACCTTTCCGATCTGATGAACCTATGTGTCGACGGCCACGGTGTTGTGGCTGTAACGCAGGATGGCAAGACCGTGGGCGTAATCAACCGTGCGGGTCTGATCCGCGCGATTCAGGACAGTCAGGCATAGGGGGACCGATATGAAACATGTTGATGTGCAACAGATCCAACCGGAAACCGCCGACCGTCTGAACGCTCTGATCGGCGATTTTGTAGGGCAGGGGCAGTCCTATTACCAAAAGACATTTGCCTATATGATGCAGGCCCCCGGTTATCGTTTCACACTGAACAAAGCGGCAGCGATTCTGGGTCCTATCTGGTTCGGGGCACGCGGCCTTTGGTCGTGGTTTCTGGGGTTCTTGGTGCTGGAAACGCTGGCATTTATCCAGATTGGGCTTGGACTTTTTGGCGATCTCGGACGGGACTTCCGCGAGCGCGCGCAACAGATCGAGCAGACGCTGGAACTGCGCCGCCAGCAAATTGCTGCGGCAGAACAATCCGGCTCGGCCTCGCTGGACTCCCTGAAACGGGCATCGGAATCTCTTGAAGGGGCTCTTGCGAATGCGCAGGAGGCGGCACGCACGGCGGATTCGACCGGTATAACTTACTTGATTATCGGGGTCGTCCTTCTGTTGGCCGTCAAGTTCCTTGCCGCGTCGTTAGCCAACTGGACATTGGAGGGGCAATTTGCACGATGGCGTTCTGATCCCAGCGTGGCGCATGGTTGGTCTGGTACACGTTTGATTGTTGCCACGGCACTGACCGCTGTGGTTGTGATTTTGTCGATGATCAAATTTGCCCAGCCGGACGCGTTGGCTGTGCTCAAGACCTTCCCGACCAATCGCGACTGGCGTTTGAACGTGGGTGACGGGGTGCAGGCGGTGTTCGAATGGACCAAAACCGCCGGGCGCGGCTTTTTCGATGGACTGACCTATGGAATGCGCACCCTTCTGGATTGGATCGAGGTTGTACTGGTTGATACCCCCTGGCCGGTGGTCGCGCTGGTGATCATCATGCTGGCGTACCTGTCAGCCGGTCCCCGGGTCGCCATCTTTACCGGTGCTGCGCTTGCCTATCTGGGTCTGTTGGATTTTTGGGAAAAAGCGATGACCACGATTGCCCTGCTGGGCGCGGCGGCGCTGATCTCGATTACCCTGGGAATTCCATTGGGCATTTATTGCGCTCGTCGCCCACGTGCCTTTGCCATCGTTCGTCCCATTCTGGATTTCATGCAGTCGATGCCATCCTTCGTTTATCTGATCCCAGTTGTGGCCTTCATCGGATCGGGCAAGCCCGCGGGCGTTGTTGCAACCATGATCTTCGGTAGCCCACCGGTTATCCGCTTTACAGTGCTGGGTCTTCAGCAGGTCCCAGAAACTGTTCGAGAAGCAGCGCTGGCGTTTGGCGCAACGCCTCGCTACCTGCTTTGGCGTGTGGATTTGCCGCTGGCCCACAAAACGATCATGGCTGGTGTTAACCAAACCATTCTGATGTCACTTGCCATGGTTGTCGTTGCTTCCCTGATCGGGGCAAAGGGCTTGGGCGAAGACGTATTGGAAGCCTTGCAATACGCGGCGGCGGGACAGGGTATTCTTGCTGGCCTTGCAATCTTGTTCTGTGCGCTGATCTTGGATCGCATTGTTGCGGGTAAACGGTAACGCTGAGCTTGAGGGCGGGCTTTGTGCAACCGGGCAAATGGGCTTGTTGCTTAAGCATTTGGCTCGTTACAACCCGAGTAACGTGTCTAGGCGATCGAAACAGTTACATCGCCTGGACACCAGCAGGAATGCGAAATGGGCCGAAAATGATCGGCTTGGCGATGCAACAACGGCTAATGAGCGAGTTGCGCTAAGACCACGTTGCCGCCAGCTTTTCTCTATCGCTCCGGGGAATTCCGTCGGCAAAAGCGCCAGGAAGTCCGAAAGCTGAATGCGTCGGGGCGTACTATCCAGGGGTCGCCGAACAGCCAGCCATGCCAAGCGCCGTCAGTGCCCTGCATCTTTCGCCGTGCTGTGGCGCGCCAAAAAGCCTGAGAACTTTTCCAGCCCTGCTTTAAGATCCGCCGTCGGATTGGAGTAGCCAAGCCGCAGCCAGCCCTCCATATCCATCGCGCTGCCAGGTGTCAGCATCACGCCTTCTTCTTCTAAAAGCGTAACACACAAGTCGCGTGAAGACATCGGCAGGTCGTACTTGAGTAGCGCGGTGGTACCTGATTTTGGCGGTACCCAACTCAGCAATGGTTCGTTTGCGATCCAATTTTCTACGATACGCAGGTTCTCACGGGTGATCCGTCGGGCACGGGCCAGAATCTTGTCACGGTTCTCAAGCGCCATGGCCGCGAGCAATTCGTCAACCTTCCCAACCGAGATAGTGTTGTAGTCGCGATGGATCATCACGTCATGCAGCATCTCTTTCGGTCCCGCGATCCAACCGACCCGCAACCCTGCCAACGAATACGCCTTGGACATACCCGCCGTGCTGATCCCTTTTTCATAAAGATCGGCTATGGCGGCCGTAAATCCATCACCCTTCTGATCGGTGCCGCGATACACCTCGTCACATAAGAGCCACGCATCGACGTTGCGCGCTATTTCGACAATCTGTTCCAGCATGGTGCGGTCTATCAAAGCGCCGGTCGGGTTGTTCGGATTATTGATTGCAATCAACCGCGTGTCATGTCGAACCATAGCGCGGAGCTTGTCGAGATCGGGCAGAAACGCGTTTTCCGGTGTCAGGTGCAAGAGTTCGATATCAGCGCCGATGCTTTCGGGGATCGAGTAATGTTGCTGATAGGTTGGGATCACCGAAATCACATGATCGCCGCGCGAAACCAATGTTTGATGTACCAGTGAATTGGCCCCGATTGTTCCATGGGTCGTCAGGATATTGTCGCGGGTCTGATTTTCATACAGACTGCAGATAGCGTCACGCAAACGATGAGATCCTTCGATTGCGCCATATGTCATCTTTAGGGCCGACAGATCATTCAGAATATGATTATGCTGGCCAGCCATCTCAAACAGCTCACCCAGTGTGATGGACTCCACACAGGTTTCTGCCAGGTTGAGATCGCACTTGGTTTCGAACTCATTCATCCACATCTCAACGCCGAAAGGCCTGATTTCCATCGGTCTCTCCTTCAATGTCAATTCATCCGAAGCCGCGTTTTTGGATGGCGCGCTCCACAAAAGGTATCTTTGGGACCAATCCGACAAAGCCGAAAGAACACAGGCTTTTGCCAGGTGGATTGTCTTAGGTACCGGTTTGCGGTGTTGTCTCATTATTTGCCTGATGCTGTCCATGTCGCGTTACGGAGTTCACCGACAAAAAAAGCCTGTTGCCGATGGGCGGCATTTTTTCCAGTCCGTCGGAACTGACTATTCGGGTGCACGGGGCGCTGGTTGCAGAACTTAATGGACAGCCATGGGCTTAATTACAATGACTGCTCCAAGCCTGTTCACGAAACGCAACGTGCTTACCTGTGCTGAATTCCAGGATGTGGCTTCCTTCGGTCAAACAGAACTGGATTTTGGATACAAAATCCGATACGGCATCACTGTCAGATGATTCAGGAGGACTGCGTTTGAAACCCTGCGGCTATAGTGACCCAAGACTTGTGCCACAAATTCCGAGCCTTCGGACATGTTCGAAAGGGGTCGCATTTTACATTTCGCTTGAGCCAATGAAACCTACGGGAAATGTCTCAGCCACCTGTAAACACCAAGCATACACGCGCAAAGCGCTCACACCCCTACAACCTTGAGGAACGTTATCTTCATGTCTCAAAACATCTTCACTGGTACCATGCCCGCCCTAATGACCCCGTGCAAAACGGATCGAACGCCGGATTTCGATAGCCTCGTTAAAAAGGGTAAGGAAATGATTGCGGCAGGCATGTCTGCCGTGGTGTATTGCGGCTCAATGGGTGACTGGCCCTTGCTGTCTGATGCTGAACGGATGGAAGGCGTGGAACGTTTGGTCGATGCCGGTCTGCCGGTGGTTGTCGGCACAGGCGCGATCAACTCGAAATCCGCCGTGGCACTGGCAGCGCACGCGCAAAAGGTGGGCGCGGCGGGGCTTATGGTTATCCCCCGCGTACTGTCACGTGGGTCCTCTGTCGCGGCACAGCGCAATCATTTCAAGGCCATACTGTCCGCAGCACCCGACGTTCCGGCCATCATTTACAACAGCCCGGTCTATGGATTTGCCACAAGGGCCGATCTGTTCTTTGCCCTGCGGGCCGAACATCCTAACCTAGTAGGGTTCAAGGAATTCGGTGGCAAGGATGACCTGCGCTATGCGGCAGAGCATATCACCTCGCAAGACGATCAGGTTACGCTGATGGTGGGTGTAGACACCGAAGTCTATCATGGCTTTGTAAATTGCGGGGCCACCGGCTCGATCACCGGGATTGGAACGGCGCTGCCGAAAGAGGCGCTGCTATTGGCCGCCTTGTGCCAGAAAGCAGCGGCCGGTCATGCCGACGCCCGTCAGCGTGCGCGCGAGTTGGAAGAAGCCTTTGGTGTGTTGGCCAGCTTTGACGAGGGCACTGATCTGGTGCTGTATTACAAGCATCTGCTGGTTCTGAACGGGGAAGAGGAATACCGCCTGCATTTTGTTGAAACCGATGAATTGTCGGATGCGCAGCGCAATTATTGCGAACAGCAATACAACCTTTTCCGCACCTGGTTTGCCGACTGGTCAAGCCAGGGTGGGGTGATTGCTGAATGCATGTGATCGACAGCCATACCGGTGGGATGCCCACACGGGTGATTTTGGATGGTGGCCCTGATCTGGGATCGGGGCCGCTGGCCGAGCGTGCCCGTCTGTTGGCCACCGAGCATGAGGCGTTCTATAAATCGGTTCTGCTGGAGCCACGTGGACAACCCGGAATGGTGGGCGCGCTTCTGGTGCCCCCCGAAGACCCGAACTGTGAAACCGGTGTGATCTATTTCGATGCCGACGCGGTTTTAGGCATGTGCGGACATGGCACCATCGGGCTGGGGGTGACGCTGGCGCATCTGGGTCGGATTACGCCGGGCACGCACAGGATCGAAACTCCGGCGGGTCTGATCTCGGTCGAACTGCTGGACGCCAATACTGTACGGGTCACCAATATTGAAAGCCGCCGAGTTCGGGCGTCGGTTTCGATTGAAGTTGAAGGCCACGGTCAGGTGACGGGTGATCTGGCTTATGGCGGAAACTGGTTCTTTATTGTCGACCCCAGCCCGATTGCGGTTGAGACCGGCAACATCCGCGCTCTGACGGATCTGACCATTGCCATCCGCGAAGCCTGTATCGCGCAGGGTGTGACCGGCGAGAACGGAGAAGACGTGGATCACGTGATCTTGCAGGGCAAATCCCCATCGCAAGGTATTCACAGCCGCAACTTTGTGCTGTGCCCGGACGATGAATACGACCGGTCCCCATGCGGCACGGGCAGTTCGGCGCGTCTGGCCTGTTTGGCTGCTGATGGGGTGCTGGCTCCGGGGGAGGAGATCATACAGGAAAGTGTGATCGGCAGCCCCTACCGGCTGAGCTACCAACCCGGTCCTAACGGTGGAGTCATCCCGACCCTGACGGGGCAGGCCCATGTCATGGCTGAGGGTAAATTGATCTTCGCTCAGAACGATCCGTTCTGCGCTGGGATCTACCTGTGACATAAAAACCGGGGACCGGTGTAATTCGGTCCCCGGACATGAAGCAAGATTTGAGAACATCTGGCCATGCAGCAAGACATAAAAGCGGATATTGTTGTAATCGGCGCGGGTATCGTCGGAATCAGCGCTGCGCTGGAGCTGCAAAAGCGCGGCAAGCAGGTTCTGATGCTGGACCGCGAAGGTATCGGGGCAGGGGCGTCGAAAGGCAATGCCGGGGCGTTTGCCTTTACCGATATCGTGCCGCTTGCCACGCCCGGGATCATGCGCAAAGCGCCGAAATGGCTGCTCGATCCTTTGGGTCCGCTGTCGGTGCCGCCCGCTTATGCATTGAATATCGCACCCTGGATGCTGAGGTTCTGGCGGGCCAGTTGTCGGGACCACTACGACGCGTCGCTGTCGGCGCAAGCTGCGCTGATGGACCATTGCCGGGCGGCGCTGGAGCGTCAGATCAAAGACGTGGATGGCGAGGTGCTAATGCAGCGCGATGGTCAGTTGCAGCTGTTCGAAGGCGAAGCCGAGTTCCGTGCCAGCTTGCCCACTTGGGACTTGCGCCGGGACCATGGCATTCCCTTTGATCTGTTGGACAGTCCGGATGCAATTGCCGAGATTCAGCCCGGTCTTGATCATCGGTTTACCCATGCAGGTTTTACGCCCACCTGGATGAATACGGTCGATCCGGCCCTTTGGACCAGCCATCTGGCGGCGAAGTTCACCGCGAGAGGAGGTCGTGTTGAGATTGCAGGTGTCACTTCTCTGACGCCAACCGAAGCGGGGGTTCGCCTGACAACTGCCAGCGGTGAAGTTTCAGCCAATCAGGTGATCGTGGCGGCAGGGGCGTGGTCACATCAATTGGCCAAGACGCTAGGGGATCACATTCCTCTTGAGACAGAGCGCGGGTATAATACCACCCTGCCCAAAGGAGCCTTTGACCTGCGTACGCATCTAACGTTTGGCGGGCACGGATTTGTTGTGACACGGATAAACGACGGTGTGCGTGTCGGCGGTGCGGTCGAACTCGGAGGGTTGAAACTCGCCCCGAATTACAAACGCGCCGACACGTTGCTGGCCAAAGCCGGACGGTTCCTGCCCAAGCTCAACTTGGAAGGGGGCAAGCAATGGATGGGTTTTCGTCCGTCTCTGCCTGACAGCCTGCCGGTTATCGACCGCGCGGCGCGGGCACCGCAGGTCCTTTATGCTTTCGGCCATGGCCATCTGGGGCTTACTCAATCCGCAGGCACGGCTGAGCTGATTGTAGATCTGGCCATTGATGGGAAACCGTCGCTTGATGTGACGCCTTATGCATCCACACGGTTTTGACCCGGAAGATGGGCGATTGCCGTCAATTCGAATTCGAGGCGCCGAACGCCTGTCGCATACCATGACTGAGGAACCAAATGCGTAGCAGCAAAACGATACATGTGATCTCGGCTCATGCTGAAGGCGAAGTGGGGGATGTGATTGTTGGGGGCGTCAGCCCGCCACCCGGCGACACGGTTTGGGCGCAACGCAGTTTCATTGCGCAGGACCAAACCCTGCGCAACTTTGTGCTGAACGAACCGCGGGGTGGTGTGTTCCGCCATGTCAATCTGCTGGTGCCCCCGAAACACCCCGAAGCTGATGCTGCGTGGATCATCATGGAACCCGAAGACACGCCACCCATGTCCGGATCGAACTCGATCTGCGTTTCGACTGTGTTGCTGGATGGCGGGATCATTCCGATGCAGGAACCCGAAACGCACATGGTGCTTGAGGCCCCGGGTGGATTGGTCCGGGTGCGGGCGGAATGCAGCAACGGCAAGGCGCAGCGCATTTTCGTGCAGAACCTGCCCAGTTTCGCCGACAAACTGTCGGTCCCGCTTGAGGTGCCGGGGATGGGCACGATCATCGTGGATACAGCCTATGGCGGCGACAGTTTCGCAGTTGTCGACGCAAAGGCGCTGGGATTTGAAATCGCTGAGCACGAAGCCCGCGATATCGCCCGGTTGGGCGTAAAGATCACCAATGCCGCAAATGAACAGCTTGGGTTTTCGCATCCCGAGAACCCGGATTGGGACCATATCTCGTTCTGCGCCTTTTGCGGCCCGCTCAGTGAAATCGAAACGGGCCTCTCCGGAAAGTCTGCGGTGGCGATCCAGCCGGGTAAGGTTGACCGCTCGCCCACGGGAACAGCGGTGTCGGCACGGATGGCGCTGATGGCGGCGAAAGGGCTGATGAAGCCTGGTCAGAGTTTCGAAGCGGTCTCGATCATCGGGTCGCGCTTCACCGGGCGGATCGTCGGCACGGCGCAGGTTGGGGATCGCGCGGCGATCATACCAGAGATCAGCGGGCGCGGTTGGATCACTGGTATTCATCAGCACATGCTTGATCCCGACGACCCGTGGCCAGGCGGGTATCGTTTGTCGGATACCTGGGGTGTTTGAATGCGCAATCTCCGATCCCGTATCCGTTCACGCGGATTCGTCCCGCCGATGCCAGTTCTTTGGTTCGGCTTGGAGAGGCTGCAAAAAATGGGTACCCCTATCTGAAATACTGCAGGGCAAAATCTGAAATGGCAGGTAAACGCGCAATCACCAAGCAGAGCTTACCGGAGGTTATTGCAAATGACCTGCGTGAACGCATCCTGAGCGGTGATCTCTCCGAGGGTGAAACGATCCGGCAAGAAGCTCTGGCCGAAGAATATGATGTTTCACGGATGCCGATCCGTGAAGCGCTTAAACGTCTGAATGCCGAAGGTCTGGTGCAATGGGCCAACAACCGAGGCGGTTCAGTCACCAAGCATTCCCTCAGTGAAATAGGCGAGATTTTCGATTTGCGCATCCTGATCGAAGTGGATCTGTTTCGCCGTGCCATTCCGAATATGACATCCGCTGATTTCGCGCGGTGCGATGAGATTTTGACCCAGATGGAAGCGTCTTATGACGAAAACGACGTGGGTAAGTGGGGCATTTTGAATTACAAATACCATTCGGCGCTTTACGCCGCCTCGCAACGTAAACTGACCAATGAATTGTTGGACCGCATCAATCTTCAATCTGACCGTTATGTTCGTATGCATCTGAGTGTGATGAAACAGCGTGAACCGGCAAAGAAGGACCACCGCGACCTGCTGCAGTTGGCGCAAGAAGGCAAAACTGATGAAGCCTGCGATGTTTTGGTCCGCCACATACGGCGAACCAAAGAACAACTTTTGGACATGATCGCCTCGAAACGCGCGGCTGAAGAGGCGTAATCGGGCCTATTTCAAAGTACCACGCGTGTTACGTTTCCTGTCTCTTCCGCCATCCGAGCTGCGACATTGGCGACGGCGAGGTCTTGTAGTCCGACGCCAGTGCCATCGAAAAGGGTGACTTCGTTTTCGGAAGTTCTTCCGGGATGATCATTGTTGATGACCGCACCTATTGAGGTGATCCGGTCTTCGGCAAGAGTGCCGTCCTTAATAGCGTGCTGGGCCTCGCCGATGGTGATGGACTGTGCGACCTCGTCGGTGAAGACTGTGGCGGCTGCGACCAGCGCGGCGTCGACCTCTTGTTTGCCTTTGGTGTCGGTGCCCATGCAGGCTAGGTGGGTGCCGGGTTTGATCCAGTCTTTCATCAGCAGTGGCTCGAAGGCCGAGGTGATGGTGATGATGACATCCGCCTGTGCACCCAGGTCCTCTGGGCTGACGGCCTCGAACTCCAGACCCAGCTCGGTTGCGACCGCGCCCAGGCGGGGCAGCATCTCGGGGTGTGGGTTCCAGGCGACGACTTTTTCAAAGTCGCGCTGCTCGGCGGCGGCGCGCAGCTGGAAGGTCGACTGGTGGCCTGCGCCGACCATGCCCAGCACCTTGGCATCCTTGCGCGCCAGATGGGCAATCGACACGGCCGAGGATGCAGCGGTGCGCACGGCGGTCAGGTAATTGCCGCCGACCAGTGCCGAGAGCCGTCCGGTATCGGGGTCGAACAGGAAGACGGTGGACTGGTGATTGGTCAAGCCCTTGTCCATGTTGCCGGGCCAGTAGCCGCCGGATTTGACACCCAGCACTTGACCGGCTCGGTCAAAGCCGGATTTGAAGCCATAAAGCGCATCAGCATATCCGATTGCCTCACGAATGACGGGGAAGTTATAGGCGTCGCCACGCGCCATGGCGGCAAAGACGTCCTGAACCGCGTCGAAGGCCTCGCGGCGTCCGACCAGTTGCTGGCAGAGGTCTTCTCCAACGATCAGCAGGGGTTTGTCTGTCATATCTTTCATGACCTTTTCCTTGAGCTTTGGGGTGCAGGTCCGGGCGGCAGGGGAAGGGATAACTGCCGCCCGGGACGCATGTGCGGCGGCTAGTAAGCCTTGCCGCGCGCGGAGACCGGCCAAAGCGCTTCAACTTTGCCGTTCCGAACACCCACATACCAATCATGCACATTGGCGGTCGGGTCACAGTGACCGGGCACCAGATGAAGCTTGTCATTGACCTTGAGAACACCGTCGGGGTCGGCGACCACGCCGTGCTCGTCCGAGCATTTGACATATTCCACATCCGTGCGCCCGAAGATCACCGGCAGGCCGCTGTCCACGGATTGGGCCTTGAGACCGGCATCCACGATGGCCTTGTCGGCCTTGGCATGGCTCATGACGCTGGTGAGGATGAAGAAGGCGTTCTCCCACTCTCCCCGGTCGATGCGGTTGCCGTTTTCATCCAGGATGCGGCCATAATCGGCATCCATGAAGGCGTAGGAGCCGCATTGCAGTTCGTTATACACGCCCGAAGTGCTCTCGAAGTAATAAGACCCGGTACCGCCGCCGCCGACGATGTCACAGTCCAGCCCTTCGGCGGCCAGCCCGCCCACGGCGTCTTTGACTTGCGCCACGGCGATGTCGATCTTGGCTTTGCGGTCCTCATACAGATCCATGTGCTGCATCGCGCCCTGATAGGCCTGGATGCCCGCAAACTTCAGCCCCGGGGCCGCGTCGATGGCCTTGGCAATCGCGATCACTTCTGGCGTGGTGGTTACGCCGCATCGACCCGCGCCGCAGTCGATCTCGACCAGACATTCGATCTGGGTGCCGTGGTGCTGCGCGGCCTCGGACAGATCGGCGACATTGTCGATATCGTCAACGCAGCAGATCGTGCGCGCGCCCAGCTTGGGCATCCGCGCCAGACGGTCGATCTTGGCCGGGTCGCGCACCTGATTAGACACAAGCACATCCTTGATGCCGCCACGGGCAAAGACCTCGGCCTCTGAGACCTTTTGGCAGCAAATGCCACAGGCCCCGCCCAGCTCGACCTGCAGCTGCGCCACGTCGACAGATTTGTGCATCTTGCCATGCACCCGGTGACGCATGCCGTGGGCCTTGGCATAATCGCCCATCTTCTTGATGTTGCGCTCCAGCGCGTCCAGATCCAGCACCAGAGCCGGGGTTTGAATCTCGGATGCGTCCATGCCGATGGCGGCGGGGATGTCATAGCCAACCTCAAGCTGGTCGATATTCACAGGCATATTCATCTCACTTCCTCCTCAGCCCTGGGTCCAGGGCAATTTGTCCAGATCCACGTTGCCACCCGTGATGATCACGCCGACGCGTTGGCCTTTGAACACCTCGGGGTGTTTCAGGATCGTCGCCAGCGGAACGGCGCAGCTGGGCTCCATCACGATGCGCAGGTATTTCCAGGTGATCTTCATCGCGGCGATGATCTCGTCTTCGCTGGCGGTGTGGATGTCGCGCACAAAGTTCGACACAAAGTGCCAGGTGTTTTCTTTCAGCGGCACTTTCAGCCCGTCGGCGATGGTGATCGGTGCGTCGTCGGCGATGATGTGACCAGCCTTGAAGCTGCGATAGGCGTCATCGGCCTGTTCCGGTTCCGAGGCATAGATCTGCACCTCGGGCGCCAGGTTCGACAGGGTCAGGCAGGTGCCCGAGATCATGCCACCGCCGCCGATGGGCGCAACCACCGCGTCCAGCCCGTCGGTCTGTTCCAGCAGCTCCGCCGAACAGGTCGCCTGCCCCGCAATCACGCGCGGGTCGTTATACGGGTGCACGAACTCGCCGCCTGTGCGGGCCTGCACCTCGGCAAACACCACCTCGCGCGAGGTGGTCGAGGGCTCGCATTCGGTGATGATCCCGCCATAGCGGCGCACCGCGTCCTTCTTGGCCTGCGGTGCCGTGCGCGGCATCACCACGTTGCAGGGAATGCCCCGGCGGCCCGCCGCATAAGACAGGCTGAGCGCATGGTTGCCGGAAGAATGCGTGCAGACGCCGCGCTCGGCGGCCTCGTCATTCAGGCCAAAGACCGCATTGCAGGCCCCGCGCACTTTGAAAGCGCCCGCCTCCTGGAAGTTCTCGCATTTGAAGAACAGCTGCGCGCCGGTCAGATCGTCCAGATACTCCGACCGCAACACCGGGGTGCGGTTGATATGGGGTTTGATCCGCTCATGCGCCTCGCGCATATCGGCGATGGTCAGGCAATCGGCTGTGGTCATTGCATCCAACATCAGAGCCTCCTTACGCTGCAGATTGCATGGGTGTGGCACGGCCCGCGCGGAAGTATTCCTGCGCTGCGGCCACGCCGCGGCCCAGCTCGATCGGATAGTCCAGATCGGCCATGGCCATTTCGATCGTGGCCAGACCGGACAGAACCATCACGTCCGTCAGGCTGCCCAGATGGCCGATGCGGAAGGCCTTGCCGTTCATCTCGCCCAACCCGATGCCAAAGCTGACACCATATGTGTTGAAGGCATGATCCGTCAGCGCATTGCTGTCGAAGCCGTCGGGTACATAGATCGCGCTGACGGTGTCAGAGTAGAGATCCGGCGACTGCGCCACCAGCTCCAACCCCCAGGCCGAGGTGGCCTTGCGCACACCTTCGGCGAGACGGAAGTGGCGGGCATAGACATTGTCCAAGCCTTCCTCGAACAGCATTTTCAGGCTTTCGCGCATGCCATAGATCAGCTGCAGCGGCGGGGTATAGGGAAAGCCGCCCGACGCGTTGGCATTCATCATGTCGCGGAAGTCAAAGAAGGTGCGCGGCAGTTGTGCCGTCTCCATCGCCGCCAGCGCCTTGGGGCTGACACACAAGATCGCCATTCCGGTGGCCAGCATGAAGCCCTTCTGCGAGCCCGAGACCGCGATATCAACGCCCCAGTCGTCAAACGCGAAGGGCATCGAGGCCAGCGAGCTGACGCAATCTACAAACAGCATCGCCGGATGAGTGCTGGCATCCATTGCCCTACGTACCGCTGCAATATCCGAACGTACGCCAGTCGCCGTCTCATTATGGGTGACCAAAACCGCCTTTATCTCATGGGCCTTGTCGGCGGCCAGAGCCTCGGCGAACTTGTTCGCCGGAGCACCGCTGCCCCATGGGCATTCGATGATCCGGACATCCAGCCCGTGACGCTGACACAGGTCGATCCAGCGATGGCTGAACATGCCATAGCGCGCCACGAGGACGGCATCGCCAGGGCTGAGCGTATTGGTCATCGCGGCCTCCCAACCGCCTGTCCCGCTGGCCGGGAAGGTAATGACCTGGCCCGAGGTTGTCCCAAATACCCGCTTGGTGTCTTCCAACACAGGGGCAAACGTTTCAACAAAATCGGGCGCACGATGGTCTTGCGTCTGAACCTGCATCGCAAGACGCAGACGATCGGGGATATTTGTGGGCCCCGGAATAAAAACTGGGTTTTGTTGAGACATGGCTTGCCCCTCCTCTTTGGTAATATGATGTTACCAATGCTTGGGGTTTGCAATTTTCTCGAAAATGTTTTTCACATAGCGAAAAAATTACCTAGCGCATTGAAACACATGGGTAAGATCGTTTTTCACTTTGGAGAGGAAATTTTTCAAATTTGAAAAATTCTGCAGCGAAGCCTAAAAGCGAGCTGTGGACCACATAGGAAAATCCCCATGGAGAATCATAAAAAGCCGCGCGGCAGGCCCAAGTCACTGTTCAAGGAAAGTTCAGCCGGAACACTGCAATCCCTGGACCGGGCTTTGGAGACATTGACGACCCTGGCGACGCTGGAACGCTGCACGCTGAGCGACCTCAGTCGCGAGACGGGCGTGCCAACGGCTACGACGCATCGCATACTGACGACGCTGTCCAACCGCGGCTATGTCAGTTTTGATGAGCAACGCCAGGAATGGATGATCGGGATCGAGGCGTATCGGACTGGTGCGTCTTATCTGAACCGCAACAGCGTGGTTGAGATTGGTCGACCGATCCTGCGCAGGCTTATGCGCGACTCGGGTGAGACGGCGAATATGGCAATGCCAGATGGAAGCCATGTGGTATTCGTCAATCAGATCGAAACCAGCAATCCGATCAGGGCCTTTTTCCCGCCCGGCGCGCGGACGCCGATGTACGCGTCGGGGACCGGAAAGGCATTGCTGGCCGAGCTTAGCCAGGATGCCTTGGGCAGGCTGACGTCGGACCTTACGTTTGAGCCTTACACAGATCGCACGCATAGATCGACGGCGTCTCTGTTTGAAGATCTTACACTGATCCGACAACGCGGTTGGTCCTTTGATGATGAGGAGCGTTACGAGGGAATGTCCTGCACCGGAGCGGCAATTCAAAACCAATTTGGCGTTGCATGTGCGGGTATTTCCGTCTCTGGCCCCACTGCGCGGATCAACAAAGCGAACGCTGCTTACTTCGGCGAAATGGTCCTTGAGGCGGCGCACGAAATTACATTGGCAATCGGTGGTCAGCCGCGCTGAGCAGCCTCTGCCTTTGTGCGCTATGAACGTGACATTCGAAACAAATACTCAGGGACTTGCCCTGGGCAAAGACCATCATCTAAGCGATCAAGCGTTGATTAACTAGCGGTGTGCCGGTGCTCGCTCATGCCCAATTCAGTGCCAGATGCGCGCTGAACTGACGGACGGCAGAGGTATCGAAACGCGCATGCGGGATCACGCAAACATAGTCCTTTTTCATTTTCAAGGCATGTTTCGACGGGATAACGAGTAGCCCCGATGCAAGGTCCGTTTTGGCCAGGACGGAAGGCACCAGCGCGATACCGGCCCCCCGCTTGGCTGTTGCGATGGCGAAGGTCAAATCGTTGATCGTCAAACCCGCATCAGAAAACGGCGTTGCATCAGACTCGACCTGGCGCCTCCAATCCGACCAAAGTGGCTCGCTTGCATAGTTTGAGCCCCATTTGTTGTGGATGAATTTGTTGTCCGGGACATTTGTCAGTGCTTCATCCATGTTGGGATATGCTTCACAGAACCAGGGGGCGCAGACCGGTATCGCAACATCTGAAAACAGGCGAGTTTCCCGGTAACCCGGATAAAGCGCCGAGCCATAGGTCAGACGTATGTCGATGGCTTCACGTTCAAAGTCGATCGGGTCTTCCTGAACGCGAACATCCAGCGATATTCCGGTTTCTTCGGTAAACGTGATGGCTTTGGGCAGAAACCACAACTCAGCCAATGCCGGCAGCACGCTGACAACCAACTGCCGGGTTGACGTATCGCTGCGTACGATCCGAGCGGCTTCAGACATTTCCTCAAAGGCACGAGCGAGCTTGGGGTACATCATTTCACCCGCATCCGTCAGCGAAATCCGGTTGCCTTTGCGGACGAACAGTTTTTTGCCGAGATGATCCTCAAGGGTTTTGATCTGTAAACTGATCGCGGCCGAGCTGACGCTCAGTTCTTTCCCAGCCAATACGAAACTGCCACATCGGGCTGCGGCTTCAAAGGCGCGCAACGCGGTCAGAGGCGGAAGAGTGTGCCCATAGCCCATAGTAAAACTTATGATACCCAATAATTTTCCTGGTTGCTTTTGTCATAAACTGAACTTCAATGAAGTAAAGGAGGACGCGCGATGAAGCACTTGCTGGATCTTGAAAAATACCCTTTGCACAGACCTGACAGCCGGGAATACGAGAAACTGGTGAAAAAGTGTCGGGCAGACCTGGCATCTGACGGCATGTTCAACCTGCCAGGATTTTTTAAGCCTGGCATCGCACAGCAAGCTGCAGATGCGGCGAAACCCGCGTTGGACACAGTCTCATTCAGGCATGCGCGTAAACACAACGTCTACTTCAAAGATGATATGCCCGGCATCGACGATGCGCATCCGGCGATGGTCAAATCGCAGACTGTCAACCATACACTGTGCGCCGATCAGCTAGAGGGCAACCCGGTGATCGATGTATACGAATGGCAACCCTTCGCCGACTTTCTGGCTGCAACAATGGGCAAAGAAAAGCTGTATCAGATGGATGACCCCATGGCGCGTGTGAACGTGCAGGCAACACGGGATGGCGAAGGGTTGAACTGGCATTTCGACCGCTCGGAATTCACGACGACGATCTTGTTGCAGGCCCCTGAGGTGGGCGGTGAGCTTGAGTATCGCAAAGACCTGCGCACGCCGGATGACCAAAACTATGAAGGTGTTGTCGCTGTTCTGGCCGGGAAGGACCCGGAAGTAAAACGGATCATGCCGTTGCCCGGCGCGCTTAATGTGTTCCGTGGGGTGAATACACCGCACCGTGTTGTACCTGTTCAAGGCGACACCGAACGCGTGATCGCGATTTTCTCGTTTTATGAGACCCCTGGCGTTTATTTTTCCGCCGAAGAACAAATTGGTTTCTATGGGCGTTCCGTGTCATGACTCAGGTGCGCCCTGCCTTCAAGGATGAGCGCAAGCTAACCTACCTGAACCGCGACGGTGCGGATAAGCCGCTGATCAGCCCAGTCCCACAGGCCACTCTGGATGCGGCCCGTGCCTATCGATTGGCCCGATTGCGACAGCAGATGGCACAGCATGATGTGGCAGGTCTGTTGCTCTATGATCCGATTAATATCCGCTATGCGGTCGACAGCTCGAACATGCAGATTTGGACGGGCCACAATCCGGTTCGTTATGCGATGATCCTGGCGGGCGGCCCAGCAATCCTGTGGGAGTTCAAGGGCTGTGAACACCTGAACAATGGTTTGCCCGGTATCGACGAAATTCGAACCGCCGTGTCATGGATGTTCATGACAAAGGGCGACAAAGCCCCTGTTGGCGTTGAAGGTTGGGCTGATGAAATAGCTGACGTAATCCGCCAACATGGTGGTGGCAATCGCCGCTTTGCTGCAGACAGGCTGGACGGCCCGGGACTTCACGCGCTTCAAAAGCGCGGTCTAACTTTCGTGGAAGGGGGTGAATTGACGGAGCGCGCGCGCTCGATCAAGTCCCCTGACGAAATCGAACTGATGCGTTGGACCATTCGCGTCTGCGAAGCTGGGATGGCACGTATCTACGAACATTCAGTTCCCGGCGTAACCGAACGCGAGCTATGGGCCCATCTTCATTTTGAGAATGCACGTTCGGGCGGAGATTGGCTTGAAACCAAGCTTTTGACCTGCGGTCCTAATACAAACCCTTGGTACAAAGAATGTTCGGACCGGGTATGCCGATTGGGTGAAATGATATCGTTTGATACAGATATGATTGGCCCGTACGGTTACTGCGCGGACCTCAGCCGCAGTTGGACCTGTGGTTATACCCCGATGACGGATACGCAGCGGCGGATCTATGCGACGGCTGTGGATCAGATCTACCATAACCTGGATGTGTTGAAGCCGGGGATGACATTTGCCGAGTTTAACGAAAGAAGCTGGCGCATTCCTGAACGGCATGTTGACTATCGATATTCGCTGGCGGTCCATGGCGTGGGCATGGCAGATGAATGGCCTGTCATCCCGTTGCATGTCGATTTCGATGAGACCGCCATGTCGGGCGTAATCGAGCCGGGAATGGTCGTCTGCGTCGAAAGTCTTGTTGGGGAAGAGGGCTCGGAAAGTGTCAAACTGGAAACTCAGGTGCTGGTAACCGAAACAGGGATTGAACGGTTGGACAGTTTCCCTTGGGAGAGTATCTAGGTGCCTTCGTCACCGGAAATCGCTGGGGTTAATAGACTTGCCTGCTGCACTGAATTGGCCATTGTGGCGAAATGGACGATCGAAACCTCAGAATTGACAGAGCGGCGCTTCTGCCAGAGCAGGACCTGATCAGCGGCCCAGAGCTGTTGAGCTGTGGTAAAAAAATGGTGTCGGACTGGCGTGTCGGCAGCAGTGCTTTCCAGGTCGCGACCGGGTACAAGAACGAGATTGACTACAAGAAGTCCATGATCCGGTCCGGGCAGGTTATGCAGCATGCGCATCTTGGATTTCGGGACGTGTCCCACAGTATTGATGCCATCCGAAGGGTGTATGATACCTGCGCCCAGCGCGGTGCACGGGTTGATCGCTTTGGTATGTGTCTGGATTGGTCGATGGGGTTTCCGAGACATCAAAGAACCGAAAACGTGCGTGGAACAGGTGTTATCCTAAAGGACGCGGACGCGTTTGCGCGTCTTACACAAGCCAGCCCCGCGGCGATGCATTTCGGTGATTTCATGCTGGGGTTTCCGGCAGCTCTGGAAAACACATGCGCTGCACTTGCGGCTGGGGCCACAACGATCGGCAATCTGGGGCAGTATTTCACGTTTCGTCTGCCGGGCTACCAAGACGATATAGAGACCACAAAAGCTACCGTTAAGGCGCTTGGCCTGATTGCCGCGCAACCTGTTCCTGTATTGGTGCACTCAAATCTGGATGACGGATACGCCGCAATATTCGAGGACCTGACCTCGGTCTTGGGTCAGGCTTTGCTTGAGAAGCACATTGTAACCGGGCTGATCGGCGCGCCTTATGCTGTTTGCTATGGCCATCACTTTACCGAACCCCTGACGCGTCTGGCATTTCAACGCGCCTTGGCGCAGATCAGCGATGGGGTTCCGGGGTCGCAGATCTATGGCGCAACGGTGCTTTACAAAGGATCGCGTGCCGAAAACTATGCAGGGCTGTCCTCGTATCTTTTGTCCGATATTGTGGCGCAGCGGTTGCGACCAAGCGGGCACGCGCTGAACCCGGTTCCAGTAAGCGAGAATGAGCGCATCCCCGACGTGACCGAGATTTGCGACGCACAATGTCATTTGAGCAGGTTGACCGAGCTGGCAGAGGGGTATCTGCCCCTGTTTGACATGACTGAGATTGATCGGATCAGCGATATGCTGCTACGCGAAGGTCAGCGTTTTGCAGATCGGGTTCTTGCTGGATTGTCAAAAGGTGGCATCAATACAGACGATCCCTTTGAGATGCTGCTGGCCCTGCGTCGCATCGGTGGGCGCGCTTTGGAGCAAGCCTTTGGCGGAGGTGAAGAAAGGCCAGATGCGCCGCGTCGCAGAACCCCCATTGTAAGCGCTACAACATATCGCGAACTAGAAGAAGCCGCCGCGCGTTTCATGTCCTCTGAAGCCGGTCGGGCAGTGGCCCATTTGGCCAAGTCTTCTGCCCGTATTCTGACTGCAACCACAGATGTGCACGAGCATGGGAAGATGCTTTTGGATCTGGTGTTCGGCAAAGCAGGATTTGTTGTCATAGATGGTGGCGTTTCAAGCGACCCGGATCACATTGTGGCCTTGGTCAAACAAAACGCGGCCGATGCCATTGCACTTAGCACGTATAATGGCGTGGCGTTGCGGTACTCAAAAACACTGTTGCAAAAGTTGGAAGAGGCCGGGTTGGATGTGCCGGTTCTGATCGGCGGTCGGTTGAACGAGATACCAGAAGGCACGAATACAAGCCTGCCTGTGGATGTGACCGATCAGCTGACCGAGATCGGGGTCATTGCCTGCACTAATCTGGAGGCTGCCGCTGAGGCGCTGGAGAATGTGCTTGCCCGCAGCATACCAGACCGTGGATTGTAACTCTTTTCACGTAGCGCTGCTTTGGGCGAAATGTCCGTCAATAGCGAATCCGTCAATGTTTATCTGTTGTGCCTGTTTGCAAGAAGCCGACAATCCTTTAGCCTGAAAAAGCGTTCCGCAAGTGAGCTGAGGGGACATGGCTGACTATATCGTACACGCTTTGGCTGCCAGCCAGGTCTCGATCACTGGAGGTGAAAGCCTGAGCGGTATCACCCAGGGTGATGGGTCAAACCTTGTCGGTCAATTTATAACGATCGGCAATGGCCCGCTGACGGATCTAAACGTGTCAGACGCCGGATCGGACTCCGATTTTGACGACAATGACGGGAACCAGCGCTTAAACGGTGCTCAGAGCTTTGATGGTACGACCTATGCCGATGGGACGCGTATCGAGGCTGAATACAGCATCACGCTGCGTGACAACAGCACCGGGCAAACCTATCAGGTTCTTGGTGTCAACATTAACAATTCCTCTCCTTCGTTTGGCACCACCGAAGGTGTGGCCTTTGTTGGTAGTTTCCCACCGCGCGGAGTGCCGCTTGAGGTTATCTCATCCGCAGAAGGGCCAGGGTCTTCGGGACAGCCGCCTGTCGATGAGAGCAGTCTGGTACCTTGTTTCACCGGGTCAACATTGATTTCAACGACGACCGGGCCAGAGCGGGTCGAACAGATTACACTGTCGGATCTGGTCCTTACACGTCAACATGGACCTCAACCTGTGCGATGGATTGGCAGACGGCGGGTCGCTGAATCAGAGCTTCATGCCAACCCAAAGCTATACCCGGTTCGAATTCTTGCCGGGTCTCTGGGAAACGGATTTCCGCAGAGGGATCTGTTGATATCGCGGCAGCATCGAATGCTTGTCCGCTCGTCCATTGCCGAACGCATGTTTGGCGTCCCAGAGGTTCTTGTCCCGGCTATCAAATTGACAAGCCTTCCTGGGGTTTACGTGGACAAGACTGTCCAGGAAGTCGAATACTTCCACCTGCTGTTTGACCGGCACGAGATCATCTTTGCTGAAGGCGCGCCGTCAGAGAGCCTGTTTACCGGGCCCGAAGCGCTCAAGGCGATTAGCGCTGAGGCGCGAGAAGAGATTTTCGTGCTGTTCCCAGAACTGAAACAAACGGATGTGTTGCCAGAGCCTGCCGGGTTCATCCCGACGGGCAAACAGCAACGGAAACTCATTGACCGTCATGTCAAGAACGAGAAACCCCTTGTGTCATTAGCTGACATCGCACTTTAGACCTATTGCGGTCAGGTTATGTGAAACCCACAGTCAGGCAGGCTGCACCATTCCGACAACAACTTGGCGATTTGTAAAATCGGATCACCATCTTCCATATCCTCTGACCTTAATACTGCGTGCCACGGCACGGAAATACCGTCCCGAGTAACCTGAGCGCCAACGATGCGGCCTTCTTTGAGCGCTGACTGAAGCGCCCAGTTCGAAAGCACACTGGTACCCAGATCCGAGGCAACCAACTCGACAATCGCTTCGGGCAATTCGACAGTTGCAGCCCATTTCGGGTAGCTGTCCGTCGGGCGGAACAACAGCGCGAATTCGCGGTCAGGCTCTGGGATCTTGGTATAGGTGATAAATGGCTCACCCACGATATCAGACCCTTCCACATATGGGTGATCCGCCAGACGATGTGACGGTGGCATGATGTAAAGCAAAGGGTCGTCAAACAGTTTGATGCTGCTGAGCCCGGCTTGCGAGACCGTGCCAGAGGTAATCGCGATGTCCAGATGCCGGTTTAGTAGCCCGCTCAGCGGGTCGCTGCGCGCGCCAGCCATGATTTGGATATCAATCCCGTCGGTGCGCGCCTTCATGAACTTGATGAACGAGGGCAGCCAGCGATAGTTGCTGTAGGCTTCAACCGACAGACGTACGACATGTTGTACGTTGGCATTCATGCGCCGCACGTCCTCTTCCGCGCGGCTCAGATCGGTCAGGATGCGCTCGGCCACGATTGCCATGTAGTCGGCAGCGGGCGTCCGGCGCAGTTTCTTGTGCATTCGGGTGAACAGAGGCACATCCAGTCTGCGCTCGGCCTCTCGCAGACGATGCGACAGGGCCGAAGGTGTCACGCCCAGCTTTTTGGCGGCATCAGTGATCCGGCCAGTTTCATTGATGGCTTGGATCAATTGCAGGTGGCGCAGATCGAGGAGAGGTTTCATGTGTTTTTAGCCTGAAAAATATTCACAAAAACCAAAAAACTTCGAAATTGAAATTCAGTCAATAACAAGGTGAAGTCCCGGCAGGTTTTCTTTTGGAGCATACGCCATGAACGTTGACGCCCGACGCGCGATTGAACAGGACAAGGCGCATCACGTCCATCCGCAGTCTAATTTGCGTCAGCATGCCGAGAATGGCCCGACCATGATCACCCATGGTAAGGGCGTCTTCATCTACGACAGCGAAGGGCATGAGATCATCGACGGGTTTTCCGGGCTGGGTTGCGTCTCGTTGGGTTACCATAACGAGCGCCTATCCAACGCGGCCAAACGCCAGATGGATGTTCTGCCTTTTGCACCGACCTTCTACAACCGTTCGCACCCACGTGTTGCGGAATTGGGTGAGCGCCTGATTGGTATGGCTCCGGTCGACATGGACCGGGTAATGTTCCAGTGTTCCGGGTCCGAGGCGAACGATACTGCGATCAAGCTGCTGTGGTACGCCAACACCGCCAAAGGCGAGCCCAATCGCCGTAAGATCATTGGCCGCGTACGCGGTTACCATGGCAACACGATAGCCACCGTGTCCTTGTCGGGCCAACCGCATATGCATGCCAAATTTGGCCTGCCGCTGTCCGAATTCAAGCACACCGAATTGCCAAACTACTACCGCTTCCACATCGACGGTGAGAGCGAAGAAGAGTTCTCGGCCAGAATGGCGGCCAAGTTTCAAGAGCTGATTTTAGCGGAAGGCCCTGAAACCGTGGCGGCATTCTTTGCCGAACCGGCCATCTCAGGCGGTGGTGCACTGATGCCGCCCGAAGGCTATTGGCGAGAAATGCAGGCGGTTCTACGTAAATACGACATCAAGTTCCTGGCCGACGAGGTCGTTTGCGGCTTTGGTCGCACCGGCAATATGTGGGGCTCGCAGACCTGGGGGTTAGAGCCTGACATGATCTCGTGTGCCAAAGCGCTGTCGGCGGCGTTTTTCCCGATCTCGGCGCTGATGTTCAAGGATGAGATTTACGCCGACATGATGAAGAACTCGGATGAGGTTGGCACGTTCGGTCACGGCTACACATATGCCGGACACCCGGTAGGTGCTGCCGTCGGGCTTGAGGCGTTGGATATATACGACGAGATGGATCTGGTCGGCCATGTCCGCAGGGTCTCGACCCGGTTCCTGGAAAAATGCCACGCTATGGCGGATCACCCGCTTGTGGCCGAGGTGCGGGGTGTTGGCCTGTTCTGCGGTTTCGAACTGATGAAGGATGCCAAAACCCGCGAACCTTTCGATCCCTCTTGGAAAGTGGGCGAACTTGTGCAGAACTTTGCCCATGATCGGGGTCTGTACTTGCGGGCGATTGGCGACCGGATGAGCTTTATGCCGCCGCTGATCATCAATGAGGATGAGATTGATGTTGCGACTGAACGGTTCAAGGGCGCGTTGGACGACGCGTGGGCCGTGGTCCGCACCAAGATCTGATTTGCTTTAGGGTCAGATCCAAGCTCTCACCCGGTCGCTGCGCCGCTGAACTCCCTCCAGGCGGCGCGACTTATTCTGAAATACCTCTAGCCTGCCAAGGAGAACAGGGATGACGACACACCTGGAACCGAAACTGCCCGAAGCGGGTTTGGCCGGAAGCTATATCAACGGGGCATGGCACTGGCCCGAAGGGCGACTAGTGGTCGAAAATCCCTCGCGTCGCGCACCCATCTGCGAGGTTGGTCGCGGCACGTCAACCGAGGTCGACTTGGCCGTCGAAGCCGCCCGTGCCGCGCTCCCAGCGTGGCGCGTTTTGGCGGCAAGCGAGCGTGGCAAACTGTTGACCGAACTCGGCCGTCGCCTGGAAGAAAATGTCGAAGAAGTCGCCCGCGTGCTGGCTGCTGAAAGCGGGAATGCGATCAAAACCCAGTCACGCGGAGAGGCATTGGGCGCGGCGGGCGTTCTGAAGTATTATGGTGGTGTGGCGGTTGAGCAAAAGGGCGAAACCCTGCCGCTCGGCCCGGGACTGCTGAGCTATTCGACGCGCGAGCCACATGGGGTTGTGGGCTCGATCATCCCCTGGAATTCTCCATTGCAGCTTGGTGCGGTGAAGATTTCGATGGCGCTTGCCACCGGCAACTGCCTGGTGTTGAAACCTGCCGAAGATGCGCCCCTGGCAATCCTGAAACTGGCTGAACTTGCGGATGGCTTGTTTCCACCGGGTGTTTTTAATGTGGTCACTGGGTTGGGAGAGGAAGCTGGTGCAGCGCTTGCTTCGCATCCGGGTATCGACAAGGTGTCCTTTACCGGTTCAAGCGATGTGGGCAAGTTAATTGGCCATGCCACGGCTGATCGCATTGCAAAACTTACTCTGGAACTGGGCGGGAAATCCCCGACCATCGTCTTCCCTGACGCCATCGCCGATGGCCGTCTGGACAGCACCGCGCAGCAGGTGGCAAACGCGATGCGGTTCATGCGGCAGGGCCAAAGTTGTACCGCCGGATCGCGCCTGTTTGTGCACAAGGATATCTGGGATGAGTTGATGCCGAAGGTCGCCGAGAAATCGGCAGCTTTGAAAGTGGGTGATGCGCTGGATCCAGACGTGGATATGGGCGCGGTGGTTAACGCGGAACGCTATGGTGAAATCCGCGCCTATGTGGCCGAAGCTGAGGCAGAAGGGGCCACCTTCCTGATCGGCGAAACGCCAGCGGAAGACCCGGCGGGTTTCTGCCCGAACCCCACCATCATCACCGGCGTTGATAACAATTGGCGCATCTCCCGTGAAGAGGTGTTCGGCCCGGTGATGGTCGCGATCCCCTTCGAGACCGAAGAGGAGGTGATCGCTATGGCCAATGACACTCACTATGGTCTTGCAGCCTTCCTGTTCACCCATGACGTCAGCCGCATAACGCGCCTGACGCGCGCTATCGATGCAGGCTGGATTCAGGTAAATCAGGGCGGCGGGCAAATCCCTGGGATGTCTTACGGGGGCACCAAGCAGTCGGGTATGGGCAGCGAATACTCGATTGAGGGAGCGCTAGAGGCATATACATACCGCAAATGCGTCACAATCAATATCGAGGGCGGCGCGTGAGCACGGACCGGTTCGGCAATGCAATTGACCCGGGCGTGGGATATGCTCGGGGGGCGCTGCTGCGGGGCTCGGGGGATGAGGTGCGCAGGTTGGCGCAGGCCGGTCGCGTGGCCAGAGATTTCGTGGCCCGCGAAGGCATCGACAAGATCGCTATCTGTACCGGTAACCTGCGGTTTTTTCCCGCCACACCGGACGATCTGAGCCTGCTGTGTGAGGAATGGATTGGTCCTGGCCTGTTCGGGGAAGAGCTGCGCAAGGCTGCTATCGCGCATCTGGGTGGACAGGGGCATGAGGCGGCGGCAGTGGTCAATCGCACTAGCGCGGGGATCGTGGCGACTGTGTTGGCGCATTCAGGCGGCAACCCGGTGCTTTCTTTGGTGGCCGCAGGCGACCGCAGCCATGCCTCGCTTCTGCGCGGGGCACGGCTGGCTGGCGTGCCGGTGCGAGAGGTTCATGATCTGGACGCAGTGCAAAAGGCTCTGGCAGAAGACAACCCGGCGCTATTCGTGATCACGCCTGTCACCTCGGAACTGTCGATGCTTGGCGATGATCTGATCCGCGACGCCGCTACGGCTGGGAACAAGGCGGGCTGTGTCACGTTCCTGGATGACGCCTATGGTGCGCGGTTCCGCCCGGTGCTGTACGGCGGTGGAGCGTCGCTGTCCTTTGGGGCTGATTTGATTATCACCAATGCAGACAAGGCTGGCCTGTCTGGCCCGCGCGCTGGTGTCCTGTGTGGTGAGGCTGCGGCGTTGGTTCCTGTGCAAGCGAAAGCGAGTGAGCTTGGGATGGAGGCTCGTGCCCCCGTCGCCGTGGGTGCAATGCGTAGTCTGCAAGGATTTACCCCCGATCTGTTGCTGCAAGAGGCGCGGGATGGTCAGGACCTGGCCGACGCGCTGGACAGCGTGCTGGGGCAAGGGCGCATCACTCGGTCGGCTCTTGGTCCAAAGATCGATGAACAGGAAGCGATGGAGATTGTTCTGGGCATGGCCGGGGCCGACAGGTCAGAATTGGTGCCAGCCGAGGTGACCGCGGCCATTGGTATGTTAATGCTGCAGAGCAAAGGGATTGTCACGGTCAACACCCATGGGCAACCCGGCGGGCGTGTCTCGATCCGGCTCAAACCGACATCGGGTGCTGTGGCGAGGGCTGGGGGTGCAATGGCGGTGGCTGACTGTTTGATGTCGGCAATGCGCCAGACTGCGCGGCATTTGCACGACAAGAAATGGTTTGCGGCAACACTGTTTGGAGACACGTGAATGGCCGATACGGCTTTGATCACCCGGCTGGATAATCGACTGGAACAGCTTGTGAACATCGATATGGGCGAACGCGGCCTTGAGCACCTGTTCGAGGCAGCCCGTGCGCTGGAAGGCCGGTCGCTGGTTGGGGCGGCTGCGGATGCGCTGATGGCAGTGCCAGAGGGTGGAACAGTTGTGTTGACTACCGGATCGGTCTCGCGGGCCTGGATCACGCCTGATCTGGGTGAAAACGATGGCCCCTCGGGTGCGGCAGCGATTGCGCGCGCGCTGGTACTGGCCCGCAATGTGACCTGCGTCATGCTGTGCGAGGAAACTCTGCTGCCTGCGATCCAGAACACCTGTCAGGCTGCCGGGCTTTTTCCCGTCACGGTGGAACAGGCGGCGATTGCGAAGGCAGACAAAAGCCTTGCCACGATTGTTATGCTTCCCTACGCCACCGATGATGCGGACGGGAAGGCGCAGGCCGAGACCCTTCTGGCCAAGCTGAACCCTGATCTGTTGTTCTCGACCGAGCGTGTCGGGCGCAATGAATTTGGCGTCTATCACTCAATGCGCGGTATCGACTATGGCATGGGTCGCGCGCGTGTCGATTTCCTGTTCGATCTGGCACTTGAGCGCGGCATTCCAGTAGTGGCGGTTGGCGATGGTGGCAACGAAATCGGCATGGGTAAGGTCGCCGACCATGTGAAGGCACATGTCCCCTACGGAGACACATGCCAATGTGGTTGCGGTGGTGGGATCGGCGCTGTGACAGGCTGTGATGTATTGGTGACGGCTGCCTGTTCCAATTGGGGCTGTACCGCGATTGCTGCTGCCATGGCAGCGCGTGCGGGCAACGCCAAACTTCTGCACACACCAAACCGAGAAACCCTTCTGCTGGACACCATGGTCTCCAACGGCCTGATCAATTCAACCCACGGGATCGTCGACGACAGCGTCGATGGGTTTCCCCGCCAAAGCCATGTCGCGGTGGCCGAGCTTTGCCGCACGATCGTGAGCCGCGCGCTCTGACAACTCACAGGACTAAACTATGATCCAAGACAATCCCGCCCTTATCGACGCAATCCGTGACCGTTTTGCTCATGTCGACAGCTGCCCGTTTCAGGGCGAGCGCATTTTCTTCGAAAACGCTGGTGGTGCGCTGACATTGAAATCCGTGGCTGAAACCTCAGCCTTTTATGCCGCAATCCCCGACAACCCAGGTCGCATCAACCCGGCGGGGCAGGGTACCCAGAACGTGATCAACAAGGCCAAGCAAGACCTGACCGTCTTCATGAACGCGTCATCGGGTCAGTTCTTTGCAGGGGAAAGCGGGACAGAACTTTTGTTCCGCTTGATCCGAACCGCCTGTTTGACCGCTCCAAAGGGGGCAAAGGTGATCGGGTCGTCCATCGAACACCCCGCCACTCGCAGTGCTGCGCGCCGGTGGGCCGGGATCGCCGGGCTGGACTATGTCAATGTTGCACATGACGACGATACCGGTTTGGTCACGCCCGAGGACTATGCTGCACTCATGACTCCGGACGTGGCGGTTGCAACGATCCTGCATGCGTCGCCCGTGACCGGTATGGGTATGGATGTTGCCGCAATCTCGAGCGCGATTCGCGCAGTTGCGCCGGATTGCCTGATCATCGTGGATGGCATTCAGCACGCAGCTCATGGGCAGCTGGATCTGGATGCCTACAATGTCGATGGCTATGCGATTTCACCGTACAAAGTTTTCTCACGCCACGGATATGGCATTGCGTGGATTTCCGACAAGCTAAGTGCTGTTCCGCACGACATGTTGATCGACGCTCCTGCAACCGGTTGGGAGTTCGGCACACGAGACACCGGCTCTTATGCTACTGTTTCTGATGTCGTGTCGTATTTCGACTGGCTGGGTGGAGAGGTTTCGGATGAAACCGAACCCCGCCAACGGATCGAAGCTGCGGGTCGAGCCATCCATGCCTACGAAACGCATCTGACCAACACTGCCATCAATGGCACTGGCAACCTGCCAGGTCTGCGCGATATGGATCACGTCACAATTCTGGCCGGAGCGGACAACCCCGCGCGCGAAGGTCTGGTGTCGATCGTTGTTGATGGCCATTCATCCGAGGATGTGGTCGCCACTCTGAACGCGCAGGGTATCAGAACCCATGTGCGCAAGGCCGATCATTATTCCGGCAACGTACTGAATCCGCTGGGTTTGCCGGATTGTATCCGCATCTCGTTCTGCCATTATAACACCGAAAAAGAGATCGCGCGCCTTCTGGCTGCCGTAAAAGAGATGGGTCAGGACGGCTGACACCACAGGTTTACAGCGTTAGATATTGGAGATGCGCGGTTCCTTAACCGCGCATCTTTTCGTTTCCGGGATCATAAAGTGCGCGCAGGCTCGCCGTTGTGGCGATGGTTTTTCCTGCAACCATGATTTGATAGCTGCGTTTGGCAAGCTCTTTCATGGCCATCCCGTCGGGACGTGTGACATAGCCCATGCCAATCGCACCGCCTACGGTCCACCCATAGCTGGCCGAGGTCAAACGCCCGACAATCTGGCCGTCGCACAGGATCGGCTCTTTGCCAAAGACCAGCGCCTCTGGGATTTCCAACCGGAAAGACAGCAACCGGCTTGCAGACCCCGCAGATTTGCGGGCTTCGATGGCGGCTTTGCCGGTGAACTCGGTGGCGAAGTCACAGGCAAAGGTCAGGCCGCTTTCGACCGGGCTGTCATGTGGTCCGATGTCGTGGCCCCAGTGGCGAAAGCCCTTTTCGATGCGGCATGAGTCAACTGACATGCCGCCACATAAGCGCGGTGCATCGGGCGCAGCCATGATTGTTTCGAACACCTGCTGGGCGAACTCGGCAGGGACATGCAGCTCCCATCCCAGCTCACCTACATAGGTGATCCGCTGTGCCCGGATCGGAGCATGACCGACATTCAATGCCTGCCATGTTCCAAAGGGGAACGTGTCGTTCGACAAATCGGCATCGGTCAGCTTGGCTAAAAAGTCCCGCGCGCGCGGTCCCATCAGGGCCAGTGTTGCCTCGGACGAGGTCACGTTGACCACGGATACATCCGTACCTGCCAGCTGCTTTTTCAGCCAGTAGTCCGTCTGAGGCTCAGCCCCGGCCGAGGCCATGACCATGTAGCGGTTTGCATTCAGGCGTGCGACGGTTACGTCTGCCTCGATCCCGCCTTGCGGGTTGAACATATGGGTGTAGACCAGCGCGCCTGGTGTCACGGCCATATTAGCCCCGCAGAGCCGCTGCATCTGTGCCTCGGCATCCTGCCCGTCGACGATGAACCGCCCAAAGGTCAGGTCGATGCAGCCCAGATTAGTGCGCAGAGCCTGATGTTCGGCCTGCCAATCGTCGAACCACGGCTCGCATCCGAAGCCATCCGTCATCTCGCGCCCATAGTAGAGCGGACGTTCCCAGCCATTGGCGCTGCCGAATTGTGCGCCCGCGTCGCGCAGGTGGGTGTAGTAAGGCGTCCGGCGTAGACCGCGCGCCTGTGTTTTGCGCAAGTAGGGCCAATGCATCTCATAAGCATGGCCGAGCGTTTCGGCCGCCTTGGTCGCGGTATAGCTGCGCGCGTTCAGGCCCGGCACGATGCGGCGGCTGTCCACATCGGTCAGGTCCATGGTCATGTGACCGGCCATGATCCATTCGGCCAGCGCCATGCCCGCGCCGGGGCCGTTCTGGATTCCGGTTGAGTTGAAACCCGCGGCGACCCAATAGCCCGCCGCATCCGGAACCGGGCCCAGATAGTGTTTGGCGTCGGGGGTAAAGCACTCCGGCCCGTTGAAAAACTTGCGGATACCGGACTCAGCCAAGGCTGGAACCCGCTCCATCGCGGCTTCAAGGATGGGAAAAAGGTGTTCCTCATCGCAGGGCAGTTCGTCGAATTCGAACGTCTCGGGCAAACCGTCCTTGGGCAGCCACGGTGTTGCGTTTGGCTCGGAACAACCGATCAGAAGCTTGCCCGCCTCTTCCTTGTAATAGGCGTATTCGTCCATCACCCGCAGGACAGGCAAGTCACCGGTCACACCCTCAATCGGGTCGGTCACAACGTAGTAATGGTTGGTGTAATGCAGCGGAATCTGCACCCCATGAGTCAGGCCAAACTCGCGCGCCCACATGCCGGTGGCGTTGACCACATGCTCGGCGCTGACCAGACCTTCGGCGGTTTCAACGCCGACAACGCGACCGCCTTCGATCACAACGCGGGTGACCTTGGTATCTTCAAAAACCTGCGCGCCGTGGGCCCGCGCGCCCTTGGCCAGAGCCATCGTCGTGTCGATGGGATTGGTATAGCCGTCGCCGGGAAACCAGAACGCGCCCTTTGCACCGTCGACGGACAGCAGAGGCCAGCGATCCTGCGCCTCGGTCAGGCTGATCTCTTCTGCGCGCAACCCGCATCCATGGGCATAGTCGACCTTGCGCCGCAACTCCTCCATACGCGCCTCGGTCAGCGCCACGGTCATCGAGCCGTTGCGCTTGAAACCGGTTTTCTGCCCGGTCTCATCCTCAAGGCTTTCCATCAGGTCGAGGCCATACTTCGCCAGCGCCGACGTGACCGGAACCCCCTGCGTTTCGCTGACCAGACCTGCGGCGTGCCATGTCGTTCCGCTGGTCAGTTTCTTACGCTCGAACAAGGCGGCGGACCAGCCTGCCTTGGCAAGGTGATAAGCGGTCGCGCAGCCGACAATGCCGCCGCCAATGATGGCGACCTGAACGTCCGTCGGAAGAGATTTCGCCATGGGTTTTATCCCCGCAACCGGTCGTTTTCAGGATCGTAGAACGGCACGGTCGCCACAGTCGCATTGACCGGAACGCCAAGCACTTCGATCTGGTATAAATCACTGGGCTGCGCCGCCTCGGTCAAATAGCCCAGAGCGACCCGCTTGCCGATGCGGAACCCGGTGCCGCCCGAGCTGACATAGCCTACGGGCTTGCCGTCGCGGCAGATGGGGTCGGAAGACAGCGCGTCGGCGCCGTGGCCGTCGAGTACGAAGGCGGTGAAATGGTAATCCTTCGGCTGCTCAGCCTGCGCCAGAAACGCGTCGCGTCCAACAAAGCTGTTTTTCTTTTTACTGACAAAACGATCCAGCCCTGCATCAAAGGCGGTGTATTCGATACCGAAATCCGCGCGCCAGCCGTGATAGCCTTTCTCAAGCCGCATGGCGTTCAGCCCGTAAGAGCCGAACTCGACAATACCGTGTTCAGTGCCCTGATCCATTATGGCGGTGTAGACGCGGACCAGATCGGCGTTGCGCATGTGCAGCTCCCAACCCAGCTCTCCGACATAAGACACGCGCAGGGCAATGACCGAAGCACCCGCAACAGTGATTTCGCGAACTGACATCCAAGGCGCGTTTTCTTTTGATAGATCATCCTGGGTCAGGGGTTGCAGGACGTCGCGGGATTTTGGCCCCATGACCATTAGGGCAGCGTCAAAATCCGAACCTCGGGTCAGGGTCACGCCCACGCCCGGCAGGAATTTCGACATCCAGTCGTGATCGCGCTGATCGGCCAGAGTCGGGCCGCAGAGCAGGTATTTGTTTTCATCCAGCCGCGCGATGGTGGCTTCGGACCAAATCTTGCCTTTGGGCGTCAGCATATAGGACAGCTTGACCCGGCCCACGCCAGGCATTGCACCACAGAAGACGTAGTTCAGGAACTCGGTGGCTTTTGGTCCTTCGACTTCATACCGAGTGAAGCCGCCATGATCCATCACACCAACCCGGTCCCGCACGCCTTCGCATTCAGCTTTGACCGCATCGTGCCAGACCTCGTGATGGAAACCCAGCTGCCCGTCATTCTTGATTTGATCTGTCTGGAACCAGAAAGCGCGTTCCCATCCGGCAATCTGCCCAAACACAGCGCCTTTGTCTTTGAGCGTATCGTAAAGCGGCGTGGTCTGCACCGGACGACCCGATTTCCACATACGATGTGGGTAGGGGATCGCGTATTGATGTTCGTACAACTCGCTCGAGCGTTTGACGGTGTAATCGAAGGTCGCCCATTCCTTGCCAAAGCGGCGGGGATCCCAGAAGGACATGTCCCATTCGGTTTCGCCCTCGGTAATCCACTCGGTCAGGGTTTTCGCCGCTGCTGCTGAGTGGGTGATACCCACCGGGAAACAGCAAGCGTGGTAGAAATTCGGCAGACCAAAGGCCGGACCACAGAGCGGCGCGCCATCGGGGCTGTAAGGTATCGGGCCGTTCACGAAGCGGCTGACCCCGGCCTCGCCCAATAACGGCACATGTTCCAGCGCGGCTTCGAGGATTTCGGCGATGTCGTCGACGCTGTCGGGATAAAGCTGGTTGGCAAAGCAATCGGGCATCCCGTCCAGCCACGCGGGCCGCCCTTCGTGTCCGTAAGAGCCCAGCAGCAACCCGTTCCGCTCGCGCCGAAGGTAATACATGATGTCCGGGTCGCGGACGAGGGGGAAGTTTTCCGGGTTCGCTTCCAGTTCCGGCAGGCTTTCGGTGACCAAATATTGGTGTTCCAGCGTTACGACGGGCAGTTTCTGGCCGACCATCTCACCCACCTGGCGACCGTAATAGCCCCCGGCGTTGATCACGATGTCACAGACAACATTGCCCTTGTCCGTCTGAACCTCCCACTCGCCCGAAGCGCGGCGTGAGATGCCGGTGACTGTGGTGAACCGCGCAATCGCCGCGCCCTTATCCCGAGCGCCTTTGGCCAGGGCCTGGGTCAGTTGCGAAGGGTCCACATCGCCCTCATAGGGGTCAAGGATGCCGCCGATGATGCTGTCGCCTGAACTGAAATAAGGGTGCATGTCATCCATTTCGGACGGGGTGAGCATCGCCATGTCATAGCACAGACCCTTGGAAACCCCGACAAGATGGCGGAACAGGTCCATGCGTTCGGGCGTGTGGGCGGGCCAGAACGCGCCGGTGTGGCGGTAGGTGATCGGATAATCGACCTCTTCCGCCAGATCCTTATACAGCCGCCAAGCATAATTGCCCGCGCGCATCCCGCCCCAGCTGTTGGCATAGGTGGGGATGTTGCCCGCTGCGTGCCAGGTCGACCCGCTGGTCAATTCGTTCTTTTCGATCAGCAGTGTGTCGGTCACCCCGGCTTTGGCAAGATGATAAAGGGTCGAGACACCAACCGCGCCGCCCCCGATGATCACAACTTTGGCTTGGCTTTTCATGTGCTTAGTCTTTCAAGTGGATAGGCATGCGGGCGCGCAGGGCGGCCTCGATGTCGGCGGGCAGATGGGACGGTGCGGGCTGTGCTTCGATCTCGGCAACGCGGGCTATGGCCTTGTCCCAGACAGTTTGCGCACCACTTTCAAGCCAGTCATTGACGCTCTGGCGGTCGCCCAAAGACGGATAGACGTATTCCTTGGTCATCAGATCCAGGGTCTGAGCAGTGCCGAGGAAGTGCCCCTCGCCGGTCACGACCTGTTCGATCATGTCCAGATCAATCGAGCCTTCGAACATTTCCACGCCGCGCACCGATCGCAGGATGGCCCCGCACATGTCGTTGTCTATGACCAGTGCTTCATTGCTGGCGGCCATGATCGAGCCCAGCATACCAACAGACAGGTTGATCATATCGGCTCCGCTCTGTGCCGCGAGCGCGATAGTGTATCCCTTTTCATAGCCCGATTGTGCATCGGCTGTCTTGGCATCTGTCATACCTGCTGACACGGTCGAAGGCAGGCCAAGGTTCAATAGCAACTGCGCCGCAGCAGCGTTGGCGACCGCAGCCTCGCCCGAACCGCCGGTCATGGCGCCGGTGCGCAGATCAGAGATAAAGGGCAGGAAGGCCAGAATGCAGGGAAAGCCCGGTTGCATCATGTTGACTAGCACCAGACCGGCCAAGGATTCCGCCAAACCCTGCGCCAAGGCGCCAGCCAGCGCGGCCGGGCTTGTGGCCCCAGCTTGCGCTGCGGAACAGATTTGTAGCGGCATTCCAAGTCGCACGCATTCACGCATCACCCCGCAGGCTTCCTCGGCCAGCGTCAGCGGTGGCACCACGTGGCAGACGGACGCAAAGCAGAAGGGTTGCGCCTTGAAGGCTCCGTCGCCGCCCAAAGCCGCGTCGAACATTTCAACCACGGAGGGCACGTTGGCGGGCTCGAAAAAACTTGTGCCAATAGGTTTCGAAGTCGCCTTCATCGCGGTAAATGCCGTGTTGATATCCAGCGTCAGCGGGTCTTCCAGATCCCGCGCCACAACGGGACGCAGGGAATAATGGATGTTGTTGCAGGCATCAACGATGCGCATCAGGCTGTACAAGTCTTGTAACGTGCTGTCGCGAAACGAATTTGTAGCGGCGTCCAGCACCTGCACCGCTGCACCGCCGGTACCGATATGGACGCGGCCGCCTCCAATCTCGATCCCGCGATCCCGAATGAATCCGGGCAGTTCTACGCGTTTACACGCCCCCGCGATTATGTCTTCAACCAAAGAGCGCGAAAAGGTGATGCGCCCGTCGTCCCGTTCCGTTGCGCCATGCTCCAACGCCAATACGCGAATGTCCTCCGGCGCACCGGACACACCAATCCGTTCCAGAATATCAAACGCCGTATCGGTGATATGGGCCAGTTTGCTGTTGTCCAGTGGCATGAACCGCCCTCCGACGGGCGGCGTTGTCAGCTTTGGAGTTTCGGAACCGGGGGCCCTTCTTGATCGTGTTCGCCGCATAAGCGCGTCCTAGATAAGGTGTTTTCCCGCGCATCTTAGAAAGGGTCAAGTTTTAGCTCAATTCCATTATTAGCCGATTTTTGTGAATGAATTTCATGCAAAGTGGGCGTGTGCTTTAAGGGCCTGATCGCCAGCGAAACTGCATCAAACCAGTGGTCTAGGCACTTGCGTTGGTCGTGAAGGCTAAGGCGAGGATGTCACGATGCCACGTTCGACCCACTCATCGAAAAGCGCCAAAACGGCGTCGCAGAACGCCGTATCGTTGATATGGGCTTCCAGTTCAGTCATTGGCACCTGATCCGGCATCACTTGGCGAGCTTCGTCGATCATTTCCGCCAGGGCCTGTGGGTCATGCGCCTCTTCGCCTTTCTTGTCCCAGGCCTCGATGCCTTGCAGCGGCAAAAAGAAATGCACAGGCCCCTTGGCCGCGCCCAATCGATTGGCAAGTTCCCGAATCCAGGCACGCCGTTCGGCCCCGTTGAAGACCGAGCTTTTGATCAACCGGTTGTGTTCATGAAAAGGGCGATCGGCATAGTGTTCGGGGATGTCCTGCCAGCCCGCAAAATCCAGCAAGTCCAACGCGCCGGGGGCGACCATCTGCGGGATACCCATGCGCCCGGCATTGGTAACCCGGTCCTCACCGCTGGACACGACAGAACCCGCCATCAGGTTTCCGAATTCCTGCATGCAGAAATCCATCACACAGGCGAACGCGCCTTCGCTGGCCAGTTTTTCAAAGGCCATGCCGCCCATTCCTGTGGAATGGAACACGGCCACTTCAAAACCGCGCTCTTCCAGTGCTGGTTTGAGGGTCTTCATGTACCGAAGACAGGATGATCCCAGGCTGGTCATGCCAACCAGCGGCTTGCTGCGGTCCGGTACGATCGCAGCCTTTGCCGCGCCGACCACGGCTCCAGCCGCCTGACTGAGCGAAGATTGACAGATTGAATTCATGCCGTAGAGGCCGCCCGCCCAAAGGATCATCTGAATATCGGGTGCCAGCCGATGTGGTGGGATAAGCGGTGAGAAGCTGACGGTTGAGACGATGTATTTCGGCATACCCATCGGCAGCGCCTGCGCACAATCCAGCGCAAGGTCGGTGCCCATTGTGCCACCGGTGGCCAGCATCCCGTCAAACCGTCCGTCGGCATAGGCCCGCGCAACCACTTTAGCGGCCCCGGCAGACATGATGCGGAAGGCTTTGTTTTCGTCTCCCTGGGCGATGACCTCATCAATTGTCATGCCACCAGCCGCGGCCACGTCATGTTTTGAGATGTCAACTGGCGCAGAGGGGTCTCCCAGAACGGACACATCCATCGTCAACACATCGGCACCCTGCGTTTGAATTGCCTCTTCGATGAACCGCATTTCGGGTTCTTTGGTGTCATAGGTGCCGATCAACAGGATAGTCTTATTTGTCATTTGTGCCTCCCTTACCCCTCAGCGATCAGAGTTTGATCCAGGCGGTTTTCAGGTCGAAGTATTTTTCGATCGCGTGCAGCGACTTGTCGTGTCCGTTGCCGGATTGGCGCACGCCACCAAGGGGAACAGTCAGGTCTGCGCTACCATAGGTGTTCACATGGACAACCCCGGCACGAATGCCTGCGACCATGCGATGTGCGCGGCCCAAGTTCGAGGTCCAGACCCCACCAGCCAACCCGTAAACGGTCGCGTTTGCCAGACGGATCGCGTCTTCTTCGTCCTTGAAGGGCGTGACGGCCAGAACAGGGCCAAAGACTTCGTTTTGGAACAGCGTGTCAGTTTCTTTCACCCCGGCCATGACGGTCGGCGCCATGTAATAACCACCAGTCTCGGTCAGAATACGGGCGCCACCTGTGCGGCGCTCAGCGCCTTCCGCTTCGGCTTTGGTCACGAAATCCAGATTGGCCTGCAACTCGGACAGGCTGTGAACCGCGCCGATCTGGCTGTTCAGGTCCAACGGATCGCCAACGCGAAAGGCTGAGGCGTGGTGGGTGATTTCGGAGACGAAGTCCTCGTAAATTTCCTGTTGGACCAACAGGCGCGATCCGGCGACGCAGACCTGGCCCGAATTGCGGAATATACCAGCGGCTGAAACCTTGGCCGCTTCGGCAAGGTCCGGGGCATCGGCAAAGACGATGTTCGGCGATTTGCCCCCCAGTTCCAAATAACAACGCTTTAGGTTGGAGCGTGCGGAATATTCCAAAAGCCGCCTTCCTGTCGCGCCGGACCCGGTGAAGACAATTATGTCGATATCCATCGACAGCGCCAACGCTTCGCCCACAATTGGCCCGCGCCCCGTCACCACGTTGAACACGCCGTCTGGCACCCCGGCCTCAGCTGCCAGTTCGGCGATTTTCAACAGGCTGAGCGAAGCGCTTTCTGCGGGTTTCAAGACCACGGAGTTGCCTGCCGCCAACGCCGGGGCAATTTTCCAGCTACCGATCATCAAAGGGAAATTCCACGGCACAATCGCGCCGACAACGCCGACGGGTGCGTGATGTATCAGACCCAGAACGTCGTCGCCCGTGGGGGCGATCTGGCCGTACAGTTTGTCGATGGCTTCGGCATAATACCGGAACGTTGCCGCAGCCAAGAGCGCCTCGGCCTTATAGGCCATGTTGATCTCGGTCCCGTTGTCGCGAACACCCAGAACAGCAATCTCCAGCGCTTGGGATTCGATTAGATCAGCAAGCTTCAGCAGCACTTTCTTACGGCCCGCAGGGGCCATTCGTGACCAACGCCCATCTTCAAACGATACCCGCGCCGCACGTACGGCGGCGTCGACATCTGCGGCACTGCCTTCGGCGATCAGTGCCAGTGGCTGACCGTTGATCGGTGAATGAACTTGATGCTGGGCGCTGGTTTCGCTTTGCTGAAAGCGGCCGTTTATGAAATGTCCGCGCGGAGTGATTTCCTGAGTGCGCAGCGCGTCAATCGAGAACTGATCCATGAGGCGTTATCCTTGCTGAGTAGTGTCTTCGTCGAGAACCGGTTGCGGTTTGACGCGGTCTTTGTGTTCCTGGATCAGAGAGCGGATGTGCAAAAGAATGATCCCCAGGATCATCACAAACAGGATTGCCGCTATGGGCCGGTCGATGAAATCAAGCGGTGATTTCACCCGAGCCATGGCGCTGCGCAGTTTGACCTCCATGATCCCACCCAGAACCATACCCAAAATGATGGGCACGATCGGCAGGTTCAGGCGTTTCAGGATCAGGCCGAAAACACCGAACCCGGCAGCAATCGCGCAGTCCGTGATCGAGTTTCGCAGGCTGTACACGCCCACAAATGAAAGGGTCAGGATCATAATGCCCAGAAATCGGGTAGGGATCTGGATAATTTTCAGCAGCAGATTGGTTGAAAACAGTAAAAAGATCAGAACGACCACGTTCAGAAGGATCAACGCCATATACAGCGCCATGACAAAATCCATCTGTTCTGCAAACAGTTGAGGGCCTGGGATCACGTTGTGAACGTAGAAAACCGATAGCATCATCGCCGTCAGTGCCTCACCTGGAATACCCAGAGCCAAAAGCGGGATCATTGCAGCCCCCGGAACGGCGTTGTTGGCGGCCTCAGATGCCACCAGGCCTTCGGGTGATCCTTTGCCAAACGCATCGGGATTTTTCGAAGTCTTCTGAGCGTAGGTGTAAGACAGGAACTGGGACGTGAATTCGCCGGTGCCCGGCACCATACCCATGAGAACGCCCAGTGATGACGACACGGTGGCGATGCGCTTCAGGCCCAGAAGCTCTTTCAGGCCGGTAAATATATTGCCGCGAACATGTGCTTCGCCGGGGGCGTGTTCCTTGTCGACCAGCAAAAGCAGCGCCTGGCTGATGGCAAACAGGCCCAATACAACAACGATCAGATCGACGCCCGACGATAACCAGGTTTGGTCAAAGGTGAAACGTCGCGTGTATTTGACAGGCTCAAGCCCCACCGTGTTCAGAAAAATTCCGAAAAACGCCAGCATGGCGGCGGAAAAAGTCTGCCCGCGATGGGCCAGGATCACGAGTAAAATACCCATGAAAGCGGCCAGAAAAATCTCGCGACTGCCGAAATGCGGGGCAACCCAGGCCAGAACGGGCGAAAGGACGATCAGGCAAAGGATCGAGAAAATGCCACCAAAGAACGACGCTGAATAGGCCAGCGACAAGGCCCGATGGCCTTCGCCGCGTTTGGTCATGGGATAGCCGTCATAGGTGGTCAGGGCGTTCACGGCCGTGCCTGGGGTGTTGATCAGAATGGCCGGGATTGCGCCGCCATACATGGACGACCCGTAGATGCCCAGCAGAAGGGTTAGACCTACGATGGGTTCGAAAGCAAATGTAGCAGGCAGAAGGATCGCGATGGCCACGGCGGCGCCCACGCCGGGCAAGGCGCCAATGATAACGCCCCCGACAGAGCCGATAATCAGCGCCACCATGACTTGCCACTGGGCAAGAATTGCAAAGCCGGAAATCAGATCGTCCATTGCGGCCTCATAGATAGGTCAGCGCAAAGGCGCGCAGCCCGTCGGGCAGGTATTCATAAACGCGACCCGCGGGGATGTTCACCTGCAGCAGCGCCCGAAAGACGATTGCGACCACCGCGCCGAAGATGAGTGCAATGCAAAAGGCCCCGGGCAAGCGAAACCCTAGGCGGACCGTCAAAAGGGCGGCGAACAGCATGGTGGAGGGCAGGTACCCAAGCCATGGAACAGCAACAACGTAAATCAGAAAATAGACAACATATTCGAGCGATTTCAGCCAAAACGTGATCTCTCGCAAACGGCCTGGAATACGTGGTGACAGGAATGAGCTCAGCAAATGCAGACCGCTGAACACAACCATGCCCCAGATCGCGATAGTTGGCCACAAAGCAGGCTGCGCAAACCACTTTGTCCGTTTGACGACCTGAGTTTCGCTTCCAAGCTGGCTGAGAAGGAACAGCGAGAACACAAAGAACATAGTGGCAAACACGATGTCCCCGGGGCGTCGATAGCGCCGGAACATGTCTTGCAAGGTCTTTGCAATCATCGTGGCCTCCTGTTGGATGGAAATAGGCCCGGCAGTGTTAAATGTGCCGGGCCCGTTCCGGTTTATTCGCCCAGGATCTCTTCGATCTTGGCGAACGAGGCTTTGTCCTGCTCGATCTGAGCGTTGGAGGCATCCGGATCCTGCCAATAAATCAGGGCACCGGTTTCCTCGGCCAATTGTTTTGCCTTGTCAGAACTCAGCGCCTTTTGAGCCGCCGCCGAAATCTTTTCGCGGGCGTCCGCTGGGGTGTCCTTGTGGACAAACAATCCGTTCCACAGGGCCAAAGGCAGATCCGGGTTTAGTTCCACGACTGTTGGTGTATCGGGCACCAGCGAAATCCGCTCGCCGCCGATGCTGGCAAGGACGTTCACCTGATCCAGACAGGGCAGGATAAGCTGAAGGGTGGTGTTGATCACGTCGACGTCGCCCGATGCCAAAGTGTTGCAGTCCAGCGCATCAAACGCCGCTTCGCTGGCAAAATCGAACCCGCTGCTGACGGCTGCGGCAAAGGTCACCTGGGTCGGTGGTAAAACGGAACCGAAATGGCCAAGTGCGACGTCGTTTTCCTTGCCGTGTTCCGCCAACTCCTCCCAGCTTGAGAAAGGCGCATCCTTGCTGGCTGCGATCACGAAGGGATAGGTCAGGAAGATCCCGATGGGATCAAACGGGTTGGGGTTGAGTTCGGGGATGCCGATTTCGGGACCAATGACCGGCACGCCGATGACAAAAGACCCGATGGTGTAGCCGTCCGCAGGGGCGGTTGCCACCTCGACGGCACCCGGGAACGGACCACCGCCACCACCGGGTTTGTTCACGACAGCGGCTGGAACGCCGTACATGGCTTGAAATTCATCGGCGATCATTCGCGTCAGAACATCTTCCAGATCGCCCGGAGGCCACGGCACCACAAAGCTGACCGGCTTTTCGGGGTACTCGGCCAGTGCAGCGGTAGCTGATGCCACTAAAGCCGCAGCAGTAAGAAATTTCTTCATTGACTCCTCCCATACATGGTTCATTATTTGATCCGCGTTAACAATAATTATGTTGCTTTGTTAAGTTAGTTCTGTCAAGTATTCCCTGAGTAAGAGGAAGTGAAACAAATGGGCACAGCCCTTAATGCCTTAAAAATGCTGGATTACTTTTCAAGCGCGCGACCGGAAATCGGGCTGAGTCACTTTGCGCGACTGTCCGGATTGAACAAGGCAACCGCGCTGCGCCACCTGCGTGCGCTTGAGGAATACGGTCTGATCGAACAGAATCCTATGACCAAGTCCTATGCTATCGGACCGGCGGCCTTGCGCCTGGCAGCGCTGCGTGAAATCGCGCGGCCAGGCATCGAAAGTGCGCGCCAGAAAATGCAAATGGCGATGCAACGCGTTGGGGAAAGTCTGCATCTGTCACTGTTGGAAAAGACCGGGCTGCAAACCGCATTGGTGGTTGAAACAACGCGGCACAGCGTGCGCGTCAGCCTTGACCCCAGTGAGATCCTGCCGATCAATGCAACGGCCTCGGGTCTTTGTATGCTCAGTTTTGGCCCACCCAGTCTGATGGAAGATTTGGATCACAAAGAGCAGGCGCGCTTCACGGACGCCACGCTCATTGATCCTGAAATCATCAAAGAACGGGTTGCGCGGATCAGCGCCTTAGGCTGGGCCAACAGCAACGGCAGCTATGAAGAGGGCGTCTTTGGGTACGCCGCGCCGATTTTTGGCATTGATCAAGTCGCTCTGGGGACCATTGCAATTGCTGTGCCTGAAGGTCGCGCCACCGACGACCGCCTGCCATCCATTCTGTCTGCATTGCACAATCTTTCGACGGACCTGACCGCAGATTTTGGCGGTCAGTTGCCCGACACCTTTCCAACCGAATTCCACCCGTGACCCAGGGTAAGCGATACTTCCGGAGGCCCGCACCATGAAAGACTCGAACTTTCTGAAGGAAAACAACGCCCGTTATTTCTGGCACCCGATGGCACATCCTGCCGACAGTCAAAAGAACCCGCCGACCATTTTGAATGGCGGTGAAGGTGTAAGCATTATCGATGTTGATGGTCACAAAGCGCTGGATGCCGTGGGGGGGCTGTGGAACGTCAATTTGGGCTATTCCTGCGAACCGGTGAAACAGGCCATTGCCGATCAATTGAACGCGTTGCCCTATTACTCGACCTTTCGCGGAACCAGCAATGACAAAGCCATTGAGCTGTCTTATGAGCTGGCGCAGTTTTTCGCACCTGACGGTTTGACCCGCGCGTTCTTTACGTCGGGTGGATCGGACTCTGTCGAAATTGCGCTGAAGCTTGCACGGCAATATCACAAGGTGAGGGGCGATGCCGGTCGCACCAAGTTCATCAGCCTTAAGCAGGGCTATCACGGCACACATTTCGCGGCTGCATCCGTCAACGGCAATCAAAAGTTTCGCGCGGTCTATGAGCCGATGATGCCGGGTTGTTTCCACGTGCCCGCACCCTGGACCTATCGCAACCCGTTTGATGAGGCGGACCCCGAGCGTCTGGCGCAACTTTGCGTCAATGCGTTGGAGGCCGAGATCGCCTTTCAAGGGGCGAACACGGTTGCGGCGTTTATCATGGAGCCGGTTCTGGGGGCAGGGGGTGTGATCCCACCGCACAAAAGCTTCATGCCCATGGTGCGTGAGGTGTGTGCCAAACACGGTATTCTTTTGATCTCTGACGAAATCATTACCGCATTTGGTCGAACTGGCAGCGAAAGCGGCGCGCGACATTGGGGCGTTCAGCCGGACATCATGACAACAGCAAAAGCGATCACCAACGGGTACTTTCCGTTCGGCGCGGCAATGATTTCGGGCTCTGTCGCTGAAGTCTTCGAAAAGGACACTACGGGGCTGGCATCGGTCGATCAGGGCTACACCTACTCCGGTCATCCGGTTGGGGCAGCGGCGGCACTGGCTGCTCTGTCCGAGATCAACCGGCTGCGGGTTTGGGAAAACGCCGCAGCGCGAGGGGGTGAATTATTCGCCGGGTTGCGGAAGCTGGCCGAGAAACACGACGCGATCGGCGACGTACGCGGTGGCGAGGGATTAATGTGCGCGTTGGAACTGGTTTCCGATCGGGCGACCAAAGCTCCCATCGCTAAGCACCTGCTGTTGCAGGTTCAAAAAGCGGCTTACGAAGATGGCGTGATGGTACGAGTATCCGGAAACAACATCATTCTGTCGCCCCCGCTGGTTATCACCTCAGACGATGTGTCCAAGATTTTGTCAGCGTTGGATACTGGTCTGTCGACTCTTTGAGCTTTAGGTCTGCCCTGTCGACTGAAGGCAGGGTCAGACTTTAACCGCCTGCAATTCCTCTAGCAGGTCCAGCAATTGGTCCAGCTTTTCACGACCCATCTGAGCCTCGATATTGCTGGAAATCGCAAGTGACGTGGCCAGGTTTTCCCTAAGGATCGACCGGCCTGCATCCGTGATCGTGACCATGGTACGGCGCTTGTCGTCACTGTCCTGGCGGCGGGTGATCTGGGCATCAGCCTCCATTGTGCGCAAGATGCGGGTCACGCTTGGAAGCAGCAGACAAGCCTCGTGCGCAATAGTGCTTTGCTCCACTTCGCCCAGCTCATCCAGGACGCGCAAGATGCGCCATTTCTGTTCGGTTATCTGGATGCCTTGCAGCATATCCCGGATCGGGGCCATGACGGTTTCACGGGCACGCAGCAGCGCGATAGGAAGGGATCGGGCGGTGCTTTTGGTATGGCTTTGAGTGGTCATGCGGTCTTCTAGAGCGGTGGTTCGGAAATTGCAAAGATTAACAAAGCAATCTCTTGACGTGAGGCTGGCAAAAAACTAAACATGTTAAGTAATAGAGGAGGAATCATGCCACATTTCCACGTCGAATATTCCGGGAACCTGGAAGGCAAGATCGACATGGGTGGCCTGTGCGAATGCATAAGGGCAACAGCTGCCGAGATCGACACCTTTCCGATGCCGGGCATTCGCGTGCGCGCAACGCGCGTGGACCACTATGCCATTGCGGATGGAAATCCGGGCCATGGGTTTGTTGATATCTCGATCCGCCTGCGTGCAGGGAGGTCGGAAGACGTCAAGCAGGACGCGACGCGGCGTATATTTGACGCGGTCAAAGCCTATCTGGCGCCGGCTCTTTCGCAGCATTCCATCGCTCTGTCGCTTGAGATGCGCGACATTGACCCAAAGCTTTCGCCCAAGACCGGCACGATCCGCGACCATCTGGCCGCGACTTCGCAGGAGACCTGAAATATGAGTGCGCTGGATACGAATATTGAAAAACTGACGAGCTTTCTGGCCCGGTTCAAGGAAGCCGGCATTCTCAATCGTATCGCTGGCGAAGACCGGGACGGGTCTGGCGGTGTGTTCCAATCCACTTCGCCTGTCGACAAATCTGTGATCTGCGACGTTGCACATGGCACGGCTGATGATATTGATGCGGCGGCCAAGGCCGCCCATGCCGCGTTTGCTGAATGGCGCGACATGTCTGCCACCGAACGCCGCCGCATCTTGTTGCGCGTTGCTGATGCCATCGAAGCGCGGGCCGAGGAAATCGCGCTGTGTGAATGCTGGGACACGGGCCAGACTCTTCGCTTCATGTCCAAGGCCGCGTTGCGCGGGGCAGAGAATTTTCGGTATTTTGCAGATCAGGTGGTTCAGGCGCGCGACGGGCAACATCTGAAATCCCCGACGCTGATGAACGTCACCACGCGCGTTCCAATTGGCCCGGTCGGTGTGATTACCCCATGGAACACACCGTTCATGCTGTCGACCTGGAAAATCGCACCAGCATTGGCTGCGGGCTGCACGGTGGTTCACAAGCCTGCTGAAGACTCTCCGCTGACGGCCCGCCTGCTGGTGGAGATCGCCGAAGAGGCCGGGCTGCCCAAAGGCGTGCTGAACACGGTAAATGGGTTTGGCCCTGATGCAGGCAAAGCTTTGTGCGAACATAAGCTGATCAAGGCGATTGCGTTTGTCGGCGAAAGCCGCACCGGCAGTCTGATCGTCAAGCAAGGCGCGGACACGCACAAGCGCAACCATCTGGAGTTGGGCGGAAAAAACCCTGTGATCGTGTTCGATGACGCCGATCTGGATCGCGCGCTGGATGCGGTGATCTTCATGATCTATTCGATCAATGGCGAGCGCTGCACCTCATCTTCGCGGTTGCTGGTGCAGGATACGATCAAAGAAGAGTTCGAGGCAAAGCTGGTCCAACGTGTGAACAACATCAAGGTGGGCCACCCGTTGGACCCGGCGACCGAGATTGGGCCATTGGTGACCGAGGAGCATTACAACAAAGTCACCAGCTACTTCGACATCGCCAAAAAGGACGGTGCAACCGTCGCTGCCGGTGGGGTCAAGGTGGGCAATGAAGGCTACTTTATCCGTCCGACCTTGTTCACCAACGCCACCAACCAGATGCGCATCGCGCGCGAGGAGATCTTTGGCCCTGTTCTGACCTCGATCCCCTTCGCAACCGAGGACGAGGCGCTTCAGATTGCCAACGACACGCCCTATGGTTTGACGGGTTATGTCTGGACCAATGACCTGACCCGTGCCTTGCGCTTTACAGACAAGCTGGAGGCTGGGATGATTTGGGTGAATTCAGAAAACGTGCGTCACCTGCCTACGCCCTTTGGCGGGGTCAAAGCGTCTGGAATCGGGCGCGACGGCGGGGATTGGAGCTTTGAGTTCTATATGGAACAAAAGCACATCGGTTTCGCAACCGGTCAGCACAAGATCATGCAATTGGGGAAATAATCGCCTCAGGTGGTTCCCCCGAACTGGGACCACCAGAACGCATTAGGAGGAACCGTCATGGGAAAGATCGTACAGGCCGCGAAAATAACGCATGTACCCAGCATCTGGATGTCCCACACGATGCCGAAATACAAAGGTATCCGGCAATCTGCCATTGATGGGTATGCCCGCCTGCGTCAGGACGCGATAGACCGCGAAGTCGAGACCTTCATTGTGTTCGATACCCATTGGATCACCAATCAGGGCTTTCACCTGAACACAAAAGAGCATCACACAGGTCGCTTCATCAGCCACGAGCTGCCGCATATGTTGGCTGATATGGAGTTCGACTATCGCGGCGATCATGAGTTGGGGGAAACGATCCTTGATGTGCTGCGCGAGCGTGGAGAGCGTGCTCTGGGTCATTCGCACCCGGATATGGGTATGGAATACGGAACCCTGTTGCCCATGCATTTCATCAACGAAGGGGTGAATGCGCGGGTCTTGCCTGTGGCTGTCAATCAATTCTCATCGATTGCGGAAAACCGGGTTTGGGGTGAGGCCATTGCCGAAGGCATCCGGCGTTCTGACCGCAATGTGTCTGTTCTGGCATCAGGGTCTCTCAGCCATGATTTCACCCCGAATGAACGATCGGTCGAGGGGCTGAACGCGGTGAATGGCGAGTTCAACCGCCAGATGGACATGCGCGTGTTGGAATTATGGGAACAGGGCCGTTTTGAAGAGTTCCTTGAAATGCTGCCTGACTACGCCAAGAAATGCACCGGAGAATGTGCCATGAACGACACCGCCCTGCTGTTCGGAGCGCTGGGTTGGGGTAGCTACAAGGGCAAAATCGACATCTATACCCCATATTTCGGCAGTTCCGGCACCGGTCAGGCGAATGTCAGTTTCTCGGTCTGACATCGGACAATCGGAACTGTTTTATAACATAGAAAATTCGTTCGTTGTGGTGCTGCATCTTGCGGGGACCGGGCGGGCTGATCTTTCAGCGACAACAAAAGGTTAACGCATGGATTGGGACACGTTTTCGCATTGGGGTCAGTACATTTCAAAATGGGCGGCCGATTACCATAAGACACTTGCGGAACGCCCCGTGCGCGCGCAGACCGCACCGGGGGAAATTGCAGCCCAGCTTGTGGCAACCCCACCCGAGGCGGGTGAACCGATGGATGCCATCATGGCCGATTTTGAACGGATCGTGATGCCAGGTATCACCCATTGGCAACACCCACGCTTCTTTGCCTATTTTCCAGCCAATGCTGCTCCTCCGTCGATGCTGGCCGAGATGCTGGTGACAACAATCGCGGCGCAATGCATGTTGTGGCAAACCTCGCCCGCCGCGACTGAAGTCGAGGGCGTCATGGTTGACTGGTTGCGGCAGTCACTTGGACTGCCCGAAGGTATGACCGGAGTTATTCAGGACAGCGCCTCATCCGCCACGTTATCGGCGGTTCTGACCATGCGGGAACGGGCCACGGGCTTTACCGGCAACCGCGAAGGTTTGAACACCAAGGGCGCGCTGCGGATCTATTGCTCGGATCAAGTGCATTCGTCCATCGACAGGGCCTGCTGGGTCGCGGGGATTGGACAGGACAATCTGGTCAAGCTGCCGACCTTGGGTTCCAACTTTGCGATTGATGCCTCTGCACTTGAAGCCGCCATTCAAAGCGATATCGCAGCCGGTCATGTTCCGGCCGGTATTATTGCGATCACAGGTGGAACCGGTGTTGGGGCCTGTGATGACTTGGTGGCCGTGGCGGATATCGCGCAAAAACACGACCTTTACACCCATCTCGACGCAGCTTGGGCCGGATCAGCCATGATCTGCCCCGAATTTCGCGAAGCCCTTTGGAGGGGTGCTGACCGCTATGACAGCATTGTCTTCAACCCGCATAAATGGATGGGCGCGCAATTCGATTGCGCCATCCAGTTCTTGCGGGATGCAGCACCACAGCTCAACACGCTGAAGATCGAGCCGGAATACCTCAAGACAACCGGAGCAGAGGTGACGAATTACTCGGAGTGGACGATCCCTCTGGGGCGCAGGTTCCGGGCGTTAAAGATCTGGTTTCTGTTGCGCTCATACGGATTGGAAGGACTGCGCGAACGCATCCGCAATCATGTGACTTGGGCACAGGAGCTCGCTGATCGGATCGGAGCGATGGAAGGGTTCGAAATCACGACCGGCCCGATCTTAAGCCTGTTTTCGTTCCGGTGTCCGGGAGACGATGCAATGCAGCAGCGTTTAGTCGACGCGTTGAACGATGATGGGCGGATTTATCTCACCCAAGGCATGTTCAAAGGCCGCAAGATCATCCGCTTTCAGGTTGGGCAGTTCGATACCTCTCGGGACGACGTGATGTTAGCAGCCGACGTGATTCGTGACGTGTGGGAGACACTTGAATGAAGTTTGGAACTTTCTTAGCGGGTGAGGAACGGTTTTTCGGAGCAATCACTGACGACGGTGCAATAGCACTGAACCAAGTGTTCCCGGACCATGACAGCCTGTACGAGGTGATCGCCGACGGGGCGTTCGATCGACTGGCAAAAGCTGCCGAGGGCAAACCTGTCACCCACACTGAGTTCACCTATGACATGGTAATGCCGGATGCGCGCCGTATCCTGTGTGTCGGCGTGAACTTCCCTGACCGGAATGCAGAATACAAGGACGGCAGCGAACAGCCCAAGTACATGTCGCTTTTTCCGCGCTTTGCCAGTGGGTTCACCGGCCATGACCGCCCGCTGATCCGACCGCCTGAAAACCATACGTTGGACTACGAAGGCGAGGTGGCCATCGTGATAGGAAAGGCTGGTCGCCGCATTTCGCAGGAGGACGCTTATGATCACATCGCCGCGCTGACCTTGTGCAATGAAGGCACCATTCGCGACTGGGTGCGGCACGCAAAGTTCAATGTCACGCAAGGCAAGAACTGGGACAAGTCGGGGGCCATTGGCCCATGGCTGGTGCCGTTTACGGACGCGGCCCAACTGGATGATGCCCGCATCCAAACTCGCGTGAACGGTGAGCTTCGGCAGGACGACACGCTGAACCGCATGATGTTCCCGATCCGGCGCGAGATTGAATACATCTCGACCTTTATGACGCTTCAGCCGGGCGACATTGTTGTCACTGGTACACCAACCGGGGCAGGGGCACGGTTCGACCCGCCGAAGTACCTGATGCCCGGAGATGTTGTCGAGGTGTCCGTCGAAGGTATCGGAACCCTGCGCAACACGGTGGAGGACGAACAGGTATGACGCCCGAAGACCACGCCCGAGCCGCCGCCGAACTGCTGCAGGCCGAACGCCGGCGCAAACAGATCGGCCTGCTTAGTCTGTGCCACCCCGAGATGGGTATGGATGATGCCTATGAGATTCAGAACGCCATCTATCGCCAGAAACTGGCCGAAGGGCGCAAGGTGATCGGGTGGAAGATCGGGCTGACTTCGAAGGCGATGCAATATGCCTTGAACATCGACATTCCCGACAGTGGAATTTTGTTTGACGACATGGCGTTCGACAATGGCGCGACCGTTCCGGCAGGCCGTTTCATTCAGCCCCGGATTGAGGCCGAGATCGCCTTTGTTATGAAGTCCGCCGTTGGCGGCGAAAACGTATCTCGCGACGATATTATCGCCGCTACGGACTATGTCGCCCCTGCACTGGAAATTCTGGATACTCGTATTCAAAGAGTGGACCCTGAAACCGGCAAAGCGCGCACGGTCTTTGACACGATCAGCGACAATGCCGCCAATGCAGGCATCGTTTTGGGTGCAGAGCGTCATTCTATGGATGCTCTTGATCTGCGCTGGGTTGGGGCGATTGCTTTCCGCAATAGCGAGATTGAGGAAACCGGATTAGGTGCTGGTGTGTTGAACGACCCTGTCGAAAGTGTGGTTTGGTTGGCACGTCGGATGGCGCAATACGGTCAGAGCATCGAGCCGGGGCAGATCATTTTGTCCGGCAGTTTCATCCGCCCCGTCGAATGCCCCTCGGGCACCAAAATTCACGCGGATTTCGGGCCGTTTGGCTCAGTCGATATCAATTTCGCCTGAAAGGAAAACTAATGCCTGCGCCACAAAATGCATTCAAGGCTGCGCTGACGGCCGGCTCTCCGCAGATCGGATGTTGGGTTGGTTTGGCCAATGCCTATGCGGCCGAGATCGCTGCCACAGCGCAGTTCGATTGGTTGCTGGTCGATGGCGAACACGCGCCTAACGATCTGCAATCGATCCTGGAGCAGGTGCGCGTGATTGAGGGGTCCGGCAGTGTGCCGGTCGCACGCCTGCCGATTGGCGAAACCTGGATGATCAAGCAATATCTCGACGCAGGAGTGCAGAATATTCTGGTGCCGATGGTCGAAAGCGGCGATCAGGCGCGCGAACTGGTCCGGGCCGTGCAATATCCGCCGCATGGCGTTCGTGGGGTTGGATCATCGCTGGCGCGGGCGTCACGCTTCGCTGCGATACCCGATTATTTGAAATCCGCCGACGAACAGATTTGCCTGCTTGTGCAGGTCGAGAGCAACAAGGGCATGGACGCGCTGGACGATGTTCTGGCGACTGATGTGGACGGTGTGTTTATCGGTCCCGCCGACCTCGCCGCTGACATGGGCCATCTAGGGGATGCGAACCACCCTGAGGTGGTTGCCGCAGTGCTGGATGCAATCCGCCGCATCGTGGCAGCAGGTAAAGCGGCCGGGATTTTGACGCTGGATCCAGACCTTCAACGTAAGTGTCTGGATCTCGGCGCGACGTTTGTGGCCACCAACATTGACGTGACCTTGTTTGCCAAATCAATCCGGTCTGCCGCTGTCGCGGGTCTGAGCCTGTTGCCTGATCAGACCGCAACAGGCATTGCGCAAACGAGCGCGGCCTCAAAATACCTGCAGCAGCTCTGCAAACATTGGTCGCACAAGGCCGAGGTCTCCTTTGATGGAACGCAGGGCAGCGCGTCTTTCCCTGACGGCGATCGGGTGACATTGACAGCAGATGCAACCACTTTGACGGTGACCGCCACAACCGGCCCGCGTGGCGATTTGCGTCGTTGGCAAAAGGTGATCGAGGCGCATTTGACCCGCTTTGCCTTTCGAGAAGAACTGAGCATCGATTGGACCGCTTGAAGTTTTCGATGCGGTGGCTCTAACTTCCGAAGTTGCACGTTGATTGAGTCGTAGGTTCGATGCTGAAGGTTGTTGTCCATCAGGGGTTTCACAAAACCGGAACCAGAACCCTGCAAACGATGCTGTACAGGAACCGTTTCCGGTTAAAGACCCGAGTCAATGCTTTAGTGCCACGGAATTTGAAAGACGCTGGCGTTGCCGCGCGCCGTTTTTCAGTGGTATCGGAAGAAAGAACGCTTGAAAAATTTCGCATGAAATTCCGTCAGGTTCTGCTGTCGTTGGATGGCCACTCTGACTTGCCGTTGCTGATCAGCAGCGAAGAGTTTGCAGGCATGATCCCGGGACGCAAGGGTGTGTGGTCCTATGCCCAAACGCACATCCTTGCCGAAGTTATCTGTGAGGAAATCAACAGACTCACAGACAACAAGGCGCGGATCACATTCTTTTACACGACCAGAGATACTACTGATTGGATCAAAAGCGTGTATTGGCAGAACATTCGCGGAAACAGAATACAAGAAGACCTGTGCGAATACACTGAACTGCTGAACCCGGGCGCGGACCTTGATGGCGTGGTGGCTCGGGTCGCCGAGCATATGTCTTCACGAGCTGACGTTATCTCTCTGAACACCTCGGGTCTGAGCGATCGTTTGTTTCCCGTCACCAAGGTGCTTTCGATTTTGAATGTACGGTCGGATGATCTGACACCCGTCCGCAACCTGAATGTTCAACCGGTTGGGGCCTCAGAACATTTCTTAGAACTGAACCGATCAGACATGACGGACGAGGATGTCATGATCGCAAAGCAAGCCTATCTGGATAGGTCTAAAGCCGCGACATAACGTTTTGTGTGCAGCGTTGTGCGCCTAAAGCTTTTGCACGCCATGCACTGTCAGCGTGCTGACCAGATCGGCATAGTCTTCGCGGGCTTTGGGGCCCGCGCCGGTATTCCACATATAATACCAGTTCAGCATCCCGAAGACCGACATCGTGGCACCGCGCAACTTGTCTTTGGCATCGTCGAAAGCTTCGGGAGACAACTCTTTGAGGATGTCGCGCACAAAATTCACCAAATCAAGCTGATAGCCCCGCAGGAGTTTCTGCTGCTCGTCTGTCAGCGCGCTCATGCCGCTGATCTGTACGCGGTGCTCGTCATCTGCGCCCTGATAAGCAAACAGGATTTCGCGCACCGCTGTGCGCAGCTTCTGCTCGGGGTTCAAACCGCTAAGATCCACGTTACAGATCCGATCCCTTAACTCGCGCAGGTATGTTTCAAGGATGTCATACAGGATGGCATCCTTGCTGTCGTAGTAGTGATAGATGTTGGCCTTCGAGATCCCGCATTCTTTGGCCAGCAATGTCATCGATGCGCGATCAAACCCCTGATCGGCAAACACTTTGGCCGCCATTTTCAGGATCTGCTCCCGCTTTTGGTCGTGGTCTTTGGCGATTGTTCGGGCCACGGTCTATTCCTTATCGCGATTGTCGACGACGCGCTTCGCCTTGCCCTGAGAGCGTTCGACGTCGCCGGGGTCACCTACAACAATTTCCGTTGAAACGCCAACAACGTCCTTGATCCGCTTGGTCAGCATTCGCGCCGCCGCAGTTTTGGAGAGTTCGTCGGTGGAATCGGTTGAGGATTCAACAAATACACGCATCGCATCCATGCGGCCCGACTTATACAATTCGATCTGATAATACGGGGCAAGCCCGCCCGTCGCCATGACCTGTTCTTCGATCTGGCTGGGGAAGACGTTTACGCCACGCAGGATCATCATGTCGTCGCTGCGACCTGTAATCTTTGCCATCCGGCGCATGGAACGTGCAGTTCCCGGCAGCAGGCATGTCAGGTCGCGCGTGCGATAACGGATCATTGGCAGCCCTTCCTTGGTCAGGGTTGTGAACACCAATTCACCAGTTTCGCCATCGGGCAGGACCTCACCGGACACGGGGTCGATGATTTCCGGCAGGAAGTGATCCTCCCAGATCACCGGACCGTCTTTGGTTTCAACGCATTCATTGGCCACCCCAGGACCCATGATCTCGGACAGGCCATAGATATCGACCGCATGCATATCAAACGCGGCTTCGACCTCGGCCCGCATCGCATCAGTCCAGGGTTCAGCACCAAACACACCAACTTTCAAAGAGCTTTCTCGGGGGTCGAGACCGGCCTTGTGGAACTGCTCTAGGATATTGAGCATATAGGACGGCGTCACCATGATCCCGTCAGGCTGGAAATCGTTGATCAGGTTAACCTGTTTCTCGGTTTGCCCCCCGGACATGGGAACAACGGTCGCGCCAAGGCGTTCAATCCCATAATGGGCGCCCAACCCGCCGGTGAACAGCCCATAACCATAGGCATTGTGGACCATGTCGCCTTTGCGCAGTCCCGAAGCACGCAGAGAACGCGCGCCCAAATCCGCCCAGTTGTCGATGTCATTCCTGGTGTAACCCACCACGGTCGGTTTACCAGTCGTGCCCGAGGACGCGTGAAGACGAATGATCTCGCTGCGCGGAACTGCAAACAAGCCAAAAGGGTAATTGTCGCGCAGATCGTTTTTGTATGTGAACGGAAACTTCGAAAGGTCGGTCAGTTGCTGCAGATCGTCGGGATGCACACCGGCTTCGTCAAACCGCTGTTTGTACATCGCAACGTTTTCGTATGCGTGGCGTACGGACCACTTGAGCCGTTCAAGCTGTGTGGCGCGAATTTCGTCGATCGAGGCGATCTCGATCGGGTCAAGATCCGCTTTGTTTGGGGAAAGGTCTTCCATCGCGTCACTCCTCCAGTCGCGAAGCTATTCTTGAAAATTCTGACCGCCCACTGCGCGGGACATGCCGCGAAACTCGGCGATCAGAGTGTTGTCTTGGTTTGTGACGCGAACGTCATAGATACCGCTGCGTCCGGACACAGTGACCTCTGTCGCGGTGGCTGTCAGGCGGTCGCCTTTGCTTCCGGGGGCGAGGAAGCTGATCATTGTGTGTTGCGCGACGGTTGCCTTGTTTCGGCTATTGCAGGCAAAGGCAAAGGCGCTGTCGGCCAGAGCGTGGGTGACGCCCCCATGGCATGTGCCATGACCATTGCAGTGATGGCTGGCGACGGTCAGTGCCAGAACTGCGTGGCCTTCGTCAATCTCGACAAGCTCCATGCCGAACCATTTGCTTGCCTCGTCATTTGCCCACATTGCAGCGGCGGATTTTTCGGCGCGTTCCTTTGGTGTCATCGTCACCGCCCCTGAAAGTTTGGCGCGCGTTTTTCAAGGAAACTGGATACGCCTTCGGCATAATCCACGCTTTCCCCGCAGGTTTTCATCGCGTCCGCCTCAATCTCAAGCTGATCCGAAAGCGATGTGGTGGCCGCAGATTGAATGCATTGCTTTGTCAGGCCCAGCCCAAGTGTTGGGCCGTTCGCCAACTGCGCGGTAAGCGTGCGTGCCTCACTCATCAGTTGATCGTCGGGCAGTGTTTTCCAGATCAGTCCCCAATCCTCTGCCTGTTTGGCTGAAAGGGGTTGGGCGGTCAGAGCCAACCCCTTAGCGCGTGCTTCACCTAACAGGCGCGGCAAATGCCAACTGCCACCCGTATCCGGTATCAGGCCGACCTTGGAAAAGCTCTGAATGAATTTGGCACTTTCCCCAGCCACAACCATGTCACAGGCCAACGCAAGATTTGCACCTGCGCCTGCGGCGACTCCGTTTACGGCACAGATGACCGGGAACTCCAAGGACCGGATCAACCGGACCAGAGGCGCATAAAACGTTCGTACCGTTTTGCTCAGATCCGGAGGGCCATCCATTTTGGATGGATCGCGATCGCCCAGGTCTTGACCTGCGCAGAACCCGCGCCCGGCACCGGTCAGCAGTATTGCGCGGGCCCCGTTGTCGCGTGCGGTCTTCAATGCGTCTTGCAGGGCCGCGTGCATGTCTTCATTGAACGCGTTCAACTTGTCTGGGCGGTTCAGGGTAATTTCAACCCAGTTCCCGTTGTTTTCTACAAGTATTGTATCGCTCATGACGTTCTCTTCCGGCCTCGTTCCAACTTAATCATTGCATTAACCGAACGGTTGGTCAATATATAAACCAGTACCGAATCTGGATCGATCAAAAGGGTTGTCGATGTTGCAGTCGTCGCTGGTAAGTGTTGAATTAAAGGGTGACGTGGCTTGGGTCACGGTCAACAACCCGCCAGTGAACGCGACCTCGACCGGTGTTCGACAGGGGCTGTCCGACGCTGTTGATGCGGTTCAGGGCGCGCGCGTGGCGGTGTTGTGTTGCGCTGGCAGGACCTTCATCGCTGGTGGTGACATGTCCGAGTTTGATGTGCCGCCGATTGAGCCGCATTTACCGGATGTTGTTCAGAAGATCGAAGACAGCAAAGTGCCATTTGTCGCCTGTATGCACGGCAACGTGCTGGGCGGCGGATTTGAGATAGCGATGGCCTGTGCGTGGCGGATCGCAGCGCGGGATACCGGTTTTGGTTTGCCCGAGGTCAATGTGGGACTGATCCCCGGGGCAGGTGGCACGCAACGCTTGCCGCGTCTTGTGGGGATGCAAGCTGCAATTGACATGGCGTGTTCCGGCAAGATCATGAAAGCTGAAGCGCTGGCGGAAATCGGGGGCATTGATTTGATCGCCGACGACCTATTGGATGCAGTTTCGGGATTTGTTGCCGACTTGCCTGAACGTCCACTGCCTGTCAGTCAGCGCACTGTACCGGACTTTGCGCCCGATCTGTTTGAAACAAGCCGTCTGGCGTTGCGGAAACGCGCCAAAGGGCAGCCATCGCCGCTGGAAAACCTGAGCGCTCTCGGTTGGTCCGTTGAGCCATTCGCCGAGGGGCAACCGAAAGAACGCGCCCGCCACTTGGCTTTGCGCCAAAGCGCTGAAAGCAGGGCGCTACGTCACGCATTCTTTGCTGAACGCACCGTATCCAAGCCTGCTTTGATCAAGGGTTCTACAGCCCGTGACATCACTCGGATAGCTGTTGTCGGCGGTGGGCTGATGGGTGCAGGCATTGCGACGGCCGCGCTGAATGGCGGGCTGTCGGTCACTTTGATTGAGCAAAACGCTGAGGCTGCATCGGCCGCTCAGCAGCGGGTTGAATCTCTGCTGAACGGGGCCGTCAAACGGGGCAAGATTTCTGAAGCGCAGTTGCGTAATCGTCTGACAAGTTTTCAGGCTGCCGAGAGCTATGCCGTTGCTGCAGATGCCGAGTTGGCAATCGAGGCTGTATTTGAGGATTTGTCCGTCAAGCAATCGGTGTTTGCGGAGCTTGCCAGCCATATGCACCGGGATGCAATCCTGGCCACGAATACGTCCTACCTAGATCCGGTAGACATCTTTGAGGACGTAGAAAACAAGGCTCGCTGCATTGGCCTGCATTTCTTCAGCCCGGCCCATGTGATGAAGCTGCTTGAGATCGTACATACGCCTGATACGTCGCCCGAAGTTTTGGCCACAGGTTTCGCCTTGGGCAGAAAGCTGCGGAAAGTGTCGGTTCTTTCGGGTATCTGCGATGGATTCATAGGCAACCGCATGCTGGCGGCGTATCGGCGCGAGGCTGATTATCTTCTGGCCGATGGGGCGCTGCCTTATCAGGTGGATCAAGCGATGCGCGCGTTTGGGATGCCCATGGGACCTTATGAGCTGCAGGATCTGACCGGTCTTCAGATCGCCTGGGCCAACCGCAAGCGCAACGCCGAAACACGAAACCCTGATGAACGCTATGTCACCATCGCCGACCAATTGTGTGAGATGGGGCGGCTTGGCCAACGTACGGGCAAAGGATGGTACCGGTACGAAGATGGCAACCGTAAACCGGTCCGCGACCCGGAAGTTGAGGCGTTGATCGAAACCTACTCGGCCGAACAGGGCATAACCCGCCGAAGCTTTACAGAGCAGGACATTTCCTCGCGTATTCTAGCGGTTCTGGCCAACGAGGGCGCTTTAATCGTTCAGGAACGCATCGCGGAAAACGCGGAATCTGTCGATATGGTGCAAATCCATGGATATGGATTCCCGCGGTGGCGTGGCGGGCCAATGAACTACAGCAAGGAAATCGGCATCGCAATTTCGCGTGCAACGATGTTGACAGTTGCGAACGAAAACCCCGGCTCTTGGAGGATCGCGGACCATTCGGGGGATCTTTAATATGTTGATGGTTACAAAAGCGACCATTAACGCATTCTCGAGTCATGTTTCACAGGGAGGAGACAGAACCATGAAATTCACCAAGCTAAGCACATTATTGGCGTCGGCCGCGTTGGCCGTTTCGGGCACAGTGGCACTGGCTGCGGATTATACGCTGACCATTTCAAGCTGGGCGCCGCCGACCCATGGCATCAACGCCAAGATGTGGCCGAAATTCGTGGAGATGGTTGAAGAGGCGACAGACGGTAAGGTTACGGCAGAACTCAAGCTGGGCATTGCGCCGCCACCGGCGCAGATGGACTTGATCATGGATGGTGCAGCTGATGCGTCGATCATCTTCCATGGTTATCAACCCGGTCGTTTTGTCACCACCAAGATGATCGAACTGCCCGGATACGAGGGTTCGGCCGAGGACGCCTCGGTCGCTTATTGGCGCACATATGACAAGTTCCTCAAAGAGGCAGACGAACATCGCGGTGTGAAGGTGATCGCTCTGCACACGCATGGCCCTGCCCAGTTACATTCCAGCAGCCCTGTGACCACGCTGGATGAGGTGTCGGGCCTCAAGGTGCGTATCCCGGGTGGCGTTGGGGGGGACGTTGGCACGGCTCTGGGTGCGACCGGCATTCAGGTCCCTGCGCCGAAAGTCTATGAAACCCTGGCCTCGAAAGCTGCTGATGGGGTTGTGATGCCCTTTGAATCCCGCAAGGGCTTCAAGCTCACGGAAGTGGCACAGAATGTTTACGAAGTTCCAGGTGGTCTCTATCGCGGATCGTTTGCCTTCATCATGAACGAAGACACTTTTGCCGATCTGCCCGAAGATCTGCAGGCTGCTTTGGAAGAGAACGTCTTTGGTGAACCGCTGAGCCGCGAGATTGGCAAAATCTGGGACGAGATCGACGCCATCGGTCGCGAAGCAACCGAAACCACCGAGGGCAACGCGATCAACGCGGCATCTGCTGAAGATCTTGAGAAATTCAACACGATTGCCGTCGACGTGCGCGCCAAGGTCATTGACGAAGTCAACGACGCGGGCATCGACGCTCAAGCCGCTTATGACATGATCGTAAATGAAATGGCTTCGCAGTAATGCAGCCCGGCTGGCGGGCATGACCCGCCAGCCCTTTTCACCCGACGGGGACCAATCATGCACTCACTCGTGACCTTTGCGCGACGCATCAGTGTCGTTCCGACGCAGCTGGCCTGTGTGGCGCTGTTCATCCTGATGGTGATGACCTTTTTCGACGTTATCTTGCGTTCTGTCTTCAACGCGCCAATCGAGGCTGCGACTGAGCTGACACGTATTCTGATGGCGATCCTTGTCTTTTCGGTCCTGCCCATAATATCGGCCGGACGCGGACAGATCGCCGTGGACCTGACAGACGGGATTTTCGCACGTCTGCGGCTGAGCCGGGTGCGGGACGCGATTGTGTATCTGGTATCCGGCATCATGCTGATCTGGCCAATTCAGCGTGTCTGGGTGTTGGCAGAGCGGGCGCGGGACTACGGCGATGTCACCGAATACCTGTCGATTCCTGTCTTCTACGTGGGTTGGTTCATCGCTGCCTTCACCGCGATCACTGCTATCGCGATGATCATCACCGGGATTTTGCACATTTTTGCCCCCCAAGCCTTGTCGGAGCACTCCTGATGACTGCAGCTTTGATCGGTTTCGCCCTTGTCCTTGTTCTTGTGCTGCTGCGCCTGCCCATTGTGTTTGCGATGGGGCTAGTTGGGACGCTTGGCTTTGCATATGAACGCGGCGGCAGCATCCTGTCCGAACGTGGGTTGAAGGCTGCGATGTCCATGGTAGGCCGCCAGATCACCGATACGGCGCAGGATTACGGGCTGTCTGTTGTGCCGCTGTTCATCCTGATGGGCCTGTTCGTCAACAAGGGTGGCCTTGCGCGTGAACTTTATGCGGTATCGAATGCCTTCCTGGGCCATTTCCGCGGCGGCATCGCCATGGCCACGGTTGCAGCCTGTGGTGGGTTTTCTGCCATTTGTGGCTCGTCGCTGGCCACAGCGGCAACGATGTCGAAAGTCGCGATGCCGGAAATGCGCCGCTACGGTTACTCGGATGAGTTGTCGACGGCGTCGATTGCTGCGGGTGGAACACTGGGCATTCTGATCCCGCCATCGGTTATACTGGTGATCTATGGCCTTTTGACCGAAACCTCGATTGGCAAGCTTTTCGTTGCGGGAATAATTCCCGGCGTGTTGGGCATCCTGTTCTATCTGCTGGCGGTGCGTTGGACCGTTTGGCGCAGACCCGACGCCGGACCAGCAGGAGAGCGGCATGGCTGGGGCGAACGCCTTTCGGCTCTGCGCTCGGTCTGGGCCGTGCTGCTGCTGTTCTTCCTTGTGATCGGCGGGTTGTACGGGGTGTTTGACTTCTATCCGCTGAACCTGACCTTCAGCCCGACCGAGGCAGCTGGCATGGGCGCAATGGGTGCCTTCCTGATTGCGCTGTCTCGGGGTGGGCTAACCCTTGGTTCCATCTTTGAAGTGTTGAAAGAGACTAGTTTCACTGCTGCGGCGCTGTTCTCGGTTCTGATCGGAGCTCAGATCTTTTCGAATTTCATCAACTTGGCTGGCCTTCCCGAGGCACTGATCGCTTTGGTGACGGCCTATGAGGTTGAGCCGTTTATGGTGATCCTGATGATCCTCGGGATCTACATCATTCTGGGCTGTGTCTTTGAATCGCTGTCGATGCTGCTGCTGACAGTGCCTATCTTTTTCCCGCTGGTGACATCGCTGGGTTATGATCCGATCTGGTTTGGCATCGTTGTCGTTGTCGTGACTGAGATCAGCTTGATCACTCCCCCGGTCGGTTTGAACGTGTTCATTCTGAAAGGTGTGGTGGGGGATGTCTCAACCGGGACCATCTTTAAGGGCGTCACGCCGTTTTGGGTGGCGGATATCTTCCGCCTGGCGCTGATCGTTCTGGTGCCATGGCTGGTGCTGGTTCTGCCGGAACATATGGGAGCGATGGGTCACTGATGTTCTCTCTGACCGAACTTCCAACCGGTTTTCACGCGGACCCTTACCCGGCCTATGCCGCGCTGCGCGAAGACACGCCTGTCTGCTTTCAAGCCGATGGGTCTGTCATCCTTTCGCGCTATGACGATCTGGATCTGGTGTATCGGGACACGACACGGTTCATTTCGGACAAGAAGGCGGTTTTCGGGCCGAAATACGGGGTCGACAGCCCTTTATACGAACATCACACGACCAGTTTGGTGTTCAATGATCCGCCTTTGCACACCCGTGTTCGTAAGGTGATGGTCGGTGCGATGAACCCGCGGGCACTGGCGCAGATGGAGCCTGGCCTTGTGCAGCTTGTCGACGGCTTGCTGGACCAGATGCAGGCCAAGGGCACCGTTGAGTTGATTGGGGATTTTGCCGGGGCCATCCCGATTGAGATTATCGGCAACTTACTAGGCATTCCCCGATCCGAGCGCGGGCCCCTGCGGGATTGGTCTCTGGCCATTTTGGGCGCGCTGGAGCCTCAGTTAACTCCGGACCAAGAAGACTGGGGCAACCGTGCGGTGTCTGACTTCAAAGCATTCCTGCGCCACATCATAGATGATCGTCGCGCCAATCCAGGTGACCCGTCAACGGACGTGCTGACACGATTGATGCAGGATGACACCGATGGCGGGTTGACCGAGGTCGAGTTGTACCAAAACTGCATCTTCATCCTGAATGCTGGGCATGAGACCACGACCAATCTGATCGGCAACGCGCTGGAGTTGCTGGACCGGCACCGTGACAAGCGGGCCGAGTTGCTGGCCGACCCAGAGTTCATAAACACAGCCGTGGACGAGTTTCTGAGGTTGGAAAGCCCCAACCAATTCGGCAACCGTTTGACCACCGAGGATGTCATCTTCCACGGCCAAACCATTCCCGCCGGAACAGATATCCATCTTTGCATCGGAGCCGCCAACCGCGACCCGCGACAGTTTGAGCGGCCCGATGAAATGAAGTTGGACCGACGCCGCAATAAACATCACGCCTTTGCTGGTGGACCCCACACCTGCGTTGGCCTGACCTTGGCCCGTATGGAGGGCCGCGTGGCGGTCGGGCGTTTTCTGGCTCGCTTCCCGAATTATTGCATCACCGATGGTGCTGAACGCGGTGGCCGTATCCGGTTTCGGGGTTTCGCGCGACTTCCCGCGCAGTTTTGAAGGGTACGGTTTATGTTGTTGCTGTGCAAAAATAACGACCGACCGTACGGTTAAAGATATGACCTCACACGTTCGGCTAGGTGATGTGAGGATCCAGACACTGATGAGGAGACGCTCATGACCATCCAACAGATATCCAGCTTTGCCGCCGGTGCATGGGTGCCGCCTGGTGCCGGGGCGCGCAATATTGCCAGCGCCGTAACGGGCGAGGTGATTGCAACTGCGGGCAACGCGGAACTGGACGTGCAAGGAATGCTGGACTATGCGCGCGACGTCGGTGGGCCGGCCCTGCGCAAGATGACCTTTCATGAGCGGGCCAAGATGCTCAAGGCGGTGTCGCTGCATCTGGGCCAGCACAAGCAGGCGCTCTATGATCTGTCTTTCAACACAGGCGCGACGCAGTCGGACCATATGATCGACATCGATGGCGGCATTGGCACGATGTTTGTCTTTGCCTCGAAGGGACGCCGGGAAATGCCGGACGGGCATGTCTATCTGGACGGTGATGTTGAGCAACTATCGCGCAACGGGACGTTTCTGGGCCAGCACATCTGCACCCCGTTGCACGGCGTGGCGGTTCACATAAATGCGTTTAACTTTCCGGTCTGGGGTATGTTGGAGAAACTGGCGCCAACTCTGTTGGCCGGTGTTCCGGCCATCGTTAAACCGGCGACGAATTCTTGCTACGTGACCGAGCTGTGTGTGCGGTTGATGTTGGACTCCGGTATTTTGCCCGCCGGGGCGCTTCAGTTGGTGTCGGGCGGTTTGGGCGACATGCTGGACCGTTTGACCCTGCAGGATGTGGTCAGCTTTACCGGCTCGGCAGATACGGCGTTGAAATTGCGATCCAACCCCGTGATCCTTGAAAACTCTGTGCGGTTTGTGGCGGAACAGGATAGCCTTAATTGCTCGATACTTGGTCCAGATGCCAAGCCGGGTACGCCTGAGTTCGACCTTTTCGTCAAAGAGGTCCAGCGCGAGATGACGGCGAAGGCTGGTCAGAAATGTACCGCAATCCGTCGGATCATCGCGCCAGAGGTGCAGGTGCAAGCCGTGATCGAGGCGTTGTCCGCGCGGCTGGCCAAAACCGTTATCGGCGACCCAAGGCTTGAAACCACCCGCATGGGCGCATTGGTCTCGAATGGTCAGAAACGTGACGTTCTGGAAAAGGCGACGATCATTGGCCAAGAGGCCGAGCGTGTCTTTGGCAACCCGGATGATTTTGCGGTCGATGGAGCAGATCCTGAAAAAGGGGCCTTCCTGCCGCCGATGCTTTACCATTGTGCCAACCCTGACGCGGCGCAGCGTGTACACGATACCGAAGCTTTTGGGCCGGTTAGCACGGTCATGGGCTATCGCGATCTCGACCATGCGATTGAACTGGCAAACCGGGGGCAAGGATCTTTGGTGGCGTCGGTCATCACGCATGATCCTGACGTGGCGCGTCAGGTCGCCATTGGGGCAGGGGCGTATCATGGGCGTTTGTACTTCAACAACCGTGACTCGATGAAAGAATCCACCGGTCACGGTTCACCTTTGCCTCATATGGTGCATGGCGGCCCCGGACGCGCTGGCGGCGGCGAAGAGATGGGCGGCGTGCGTGGTGTTAAACACTATATGCAACGGACCGCCATTCAGGGCTCACCTGATCTGTTGACCGCGATTGGAAACAGATGGGTGCCCGGCGCGACCGAGGTCAAAGGCCCCGCCCATCCGTTCACGCGCAGGTTTCATGACCTTGCGATTGGCGAGACCATCCACACGGAACCGCGCACCATAACAATGGAAGACATTGAACACTTCGCCACTTTCACAGGCGATACCTTCTATGCCCATATGGATCAGGCGGCGGCGGAGCGGAACCCGTTCTTTCCGGGTCGCGTCGCCCATGGCTATTTGTTGCTGTCATTTGCCGCTGGATTGTTTGTCGAACCAAATGAAGGGCCGGTGCTGGCCAATACCGGTCTGGATGGGTTGCGTTTTATGAAGCCGGTTGAAGCCGGTGACAGCATCAAAGTGCGCCTGACGGTCAAGGCCAAAACTAAGCGCAATGACGAATATGGCGAAGTTCGTTGGCACGTCACGCTGACTCAGCAAGATGACGAACAGGTCGCAGAATATGAGCTATTGACGATGGTTGCTTACTAGCCACTTGGATGCTTGCGATGGGCCGGATGGTAATTCCCTTCGGCCCGATTATACTTCGTGTATGAAAGACATCAGCCCTGATTGGTTCGAAACCTGTGTCAGTCAACTGACCAACACCGGCACACAGCGGGTGTGGTCAGTGCTGGTTACGATATTTGGAGATTTGGCGCCCAGCGGATCGGACCGGGTCAGTGGCAGCTTGATCACGGCGCTCACCAGTCTGGCCGGAATCAAGTCTGAGGCGACGCGTGTTGCACTACATCGGCTGCGGAAAGAAGGTTGGATCGAAAGTACGCGGGTGGGGCGCACCAGCGTGCACCGCTTGACGGATTTTGGTCGCAGCCAAAGTGCCGCCGCCGCGCCGCGTATCTATTCCCGTGAGACCGACAAGCCGGACATCTGGCATGTGCTGATCGCCAGCGGTTCTGAAAGTTCCCGCAAAGAACTGTCAGATCTGATGCTCATTGGTGACTATATCTCAGTCAATGCCTCTACGGCCATGGCACCGGGCCCGGCCCCTGATGGGCTGGAAGACCTGCTGGGGATTGAAAGCAGTGCCATATCAGTGCCCGATTGGATGCGAGATTTGTGTGGGCCTGAACCTCTGAAAGACGCTTACAGTCAGTTCTGGACCACTCTTCAGTTCGTCGAGCATCATTTGCCCACCAAGGGGATGGAAGACCCCCTGCAAACTGCCGTTCTGCGTGTTCTGATCGTTCATGGGTGGCGGCGGCTTATCCTACGCCATCCCCCTTTGCCACCTGCCTTTCTGCCAGAAGACTGGAAAGGTGCGGAGTGCCGACAGTCCGTGGTGCAGCTGTTAGACAGGTTGCCTCGCCCGAACCTTGCGTCGCTGGAAGCCGTTTTAGACGATTGATTCCGAGCGGGACGTGAGCGTCGCCCGGTCAGCTAAGTATTGTTTGGATCACCGCCTTAGGCGGCCCCGAATATCGCAACGATAAAGTTCTGACTTTATATGTTACAAAAATGGTGAACGTGGTCAAAGAAAGGTAACATAAAGCTTGCCTCGAATCGGTTACTTTAATAAAAACCGACCAGACGGTTAATGAATACTGACGCGAACAGGAGACCTCGGACATGGACGCATTCATTTGCGACGCGACGCGTACACCGATTGGGCGGTATGGCGGAGCGCTGTCTTCGGTTCGCACGGATGATCTTGCGGCTTTGCCACTGGCGGCGTTGAAAGAACGCAACCCTCAGGTCGATTGGGCCAGTGTCGACGATGTGATCTATGGTGATGCCAATCAGGCCGGAGAGAGCAACAGGAACGTTGCGCGAATGGCGGCCTTGTTGGCCGGGTTGCCAATCGACGTTCCGGGAACAACGGTAAACCGTCTTTGCGCCAGCGGTATGGATGCCGTTGGAATGGCAGCCCGTGGCATCAAGGCAGGCGATTACGATCTGGCCATTGCGGGGGGCGTGGAAAGCATGTCCCGCGCACCGTTTGTGATGCCCAAGGCAACTTCGGCGTTCACTCGCAACAACGCGGTGCACGACACCACGATCGGATGGCGTTTCGTGAACCCGAAGATGAAGCAGGACTACGGCGTGGATTCCATGCCGCAGACTGCCGACAACGTGGCTGAGGACTATGGCATCAGTCGTGAAGATCAGGATGCCTTTGCTGCACGCAGCCAGGCCCGGTGGGCGGCCGCTCATGCGGCGGGTGTTTTCGGCGATGAAATCACTCCGGTTTCGGTGCCACAGCGAAAAGGCGACCCGATCATTGTGGATACGGATGAACACCCGCGTCCGGGAACCACAGCAGAAAAGCTGTCGGGTCTCAAAGGGGTGAACGGACCGGAAAAGACCGTCACAGCGGGCAATGCTTCAGGTGTAAATGATGGCGCGGCAGCCATTCTGATGGCGAATGAGACGGCGGCGGTCAAGAATGGTCTGACCCCGATGGCCCGTGTGGTGGGCATGTCGGTTGCGGGTGTTGCGCCGCGTGTCATGGGCATCGGCCCGGTGCCCGCCAGCCGCAAGGTTCTGGCCCGAGCAGGGTTGAGCATCGAACAGATGGACGTGATCGAGTTGAATGAGGCGTTTGCCTCTCAGGGCCTTGCCACCCTGCGCGAGTTGGGCCTGCCGGACGATGCGTCCCACGTGAACCCCAATGGAGGGGCCATCGCTTTGGGCCACCCACTGGGCATGAGCGGTGCGCGTCTGGTGCTGACCGCGGCCTATCAATTGAAGCGAACCGGGGGTCGCTATGCGCTCTGCACCATGTGTGTGGGCGTCGGGCAGGGCGCGGCCCTCATTCTTGAACGCGTGTAACGGAGGAGACGGGACATGTATGCTCAGATGGTTAAATCCGAAGCATCAAACGAAGATCCGGAGAAACTGGCAGAGTTCCAGGCGCGGATTGATGCCGATATCAAGATCGAACCAAAAGATTGGATGCCTCAGGCTTATCGCAAGACCCTGATCCGTCAGATCGGTCAGCACGCGCATTCTGAAATCGTAGGTCAACTGCCCGAAGGCAACTGGATCACCCGCGCACCGACGTTGGAGCGCAAGGCGATCCTGCTGGCCAAGGTGCAGGATGAAGCCGGGCATGGACTTTACCTCTACTGTGCAGCTGAGACGCTGGGTGTCAGCCGGGACGAGATCACCGAGATGCTGCTTGATGGGCGTATGAAATACTCGTCGATCTTCAACTATCCGACGTTGAACTGGGCCGATATTGGTGCTGTTGGATGGCTGGTGGATGGGGCGGCTATCATGAACCAAGTTCCGCTGCAGCGGACATCTTTCGGACCATACTCGCGCGCCATGATCCGTATCTGCAAGGAAGAGAGCTTCCATCAGCGGCAAGGTTACGACGCGATCCGCAAAATGGCCGAAGGTACGCCCGAGCAGCGCAAGATGGCTCAGGATGCGATGAACCGCTTCTGGTATCCGTCCCTGATGATGTTCGGCCCGTCCGACAAGGACTCGGTTCATTCTGCCCAGTCGATGGCGTGGAAAATCAAGATCAATACAAATGATGAGCTGCGTCAAAAGTTTGTCGACCAGACCGTGCCGCAGGCCGAGTATCTGGGCCTGACCATTCCCGACTCAGACCTGAAATGGAACGAAGAACGCGGGCACTACGATTTCTCAGAACCTGACTGGTCGGAATTCTTCGACGTGATCAAAGGCAACGGGCCGTGCAACGTGGATCGTCTGGCAGCCCGCAACAAGGCCTGGGATGACGGGAAATGGGTGCGTGACGGTCTTTTGGCGCACGCCCGCAAGAAGCAATCCGGCAATCTGGCAGCAGAGTAAACCCAAGGAGGAAACCCGATGAACAACGAATGGCCCCTGTGGGAAATCTTTATCCGCGGCCAACACGGTATGAGCCACCGACATGTTGGATCGCTGCACGCCCCGGACGCCGAAATGGCAATCAAGAACGCGCGCGATGTTTACACACGCCGCAACGAAGGTGTTTCGATTTGGGTTGTCGAGGCAAACAACATCTCGGCCTCATCGCCCAGTGATAAAGGCCCGCTGTACGAACCCAGCGAAAGCAAAGTGTACCGCCATCCAACTTTCTTCGATATCCCCGAAGAAGTGGGGGCGATGTAATGAGTGTTTCTGTTTCCAACGACGCTTTGCATCAATTCCTGCTGCGGATGGGGGACAATACGCTGATCCTTGGCCACCGGGTCAGCGAGTGGTGCGGGCACGCGCCGGTTCTGGAGGAAGACATCGCGCTGGCCAACACTGCGTTGGATCTGATCGGACAGACCCAGATGTGGCTTGGTCTTGCGGGCGAGATTGATGGTGGCAAAAGCGCTGACGATCTGGCCTTTCTGCGCGACGCTTGGGATTTCCGCAATGTACTGCTTGTCGAGGTTCCCAACGGCGATTTCGGTCGTACACTGATGCGTCAGTTTCTGTTCGACGCATGGCATTCGATTATGCTGGGGCGCTTGATGACATCCGCGGATGATCGTGTCGCTGCCATTGCCGCCAAAGCCAGCAAAGAGGTTGCCTATCACCTCGAACGCTCGGGCGACACCGTAGTGGGGCTGGGCGACGGGACAGAGGAAAGCCATGCCCGTATGCAGGAAGCTCTCGATTATCTGTGGCCCTATGTCGGTGAGATGTTCGCAAGCGATGAAGTCGACGCCCAGATGGTCGCCGCAGGTATCGCACCCAATCCGACTGACTTGCGAGAAGAATATGACGCTTTGGTCGGAAGGATACTGACCCAGGCAACACTGAGCATTCCAGAAAGCCAGTTTGCCCATAAGGGCGGGCGTGACGGGCGCATGCATACCGAGCATCTGGGTCATCTGCTGACGCAGATGCAATGGCTGCAACGCGCCTATCCCGGAGCCAAGTGGTGAGAGCGGATGCAATCCTCGACTGATCAGATCTGGAGTTGGTTGGATGCTGTTCCCGATCCCGAGATACCGGTGATCTCGGTCGTGGATCTGGGAATCGTTCGCGGTGTGCGTTGGGACGCCGGAACGTTGGTTGTGACCGTCACACCAACGTACTCAGGCTGTCCGGCGACTTCCGTCATCAGCATGGATATCGAAACCGCGCTGCGAGACCATGGGATCAGCGAAGTGAGGATCGAAACCAGCATTTCGCCCGCCTGGACCACCGATTGGCTAAGTGAAAAAGGCCGCGCCAAGCTGGAAGACTATGGCATTGCGCCACCGCAACCGGCGGGCGGGCCAGAACGGTGTCCGCATTGCGGCAGCAAGGCTGTTGAAAAAGTCAGCCAGTTCGGCTCGACCCCATGCAAGGCTCACTGGCGCTGCACTGACTGCCTGGAACCTTTTGACTATTTCAAGTGCATCTGAGGAGGAGCACCGGATGGCACGTTTTCATGACCTGAAAGTCACCGACATCCACAAAACCATCCGCGATGCGGTTGTTGTGACGCTTGAGCCTGTGAATGGCGCAGCGGAACAGTTCGATTTCACCGCGGGTCAATACCTGACCTTCCGGCGTGATTTTGACGGCGAAGAACTGCGCCGCTCGTATTCGATCTGCGCGGGAAAGGATGACGGCGTTCTTCAAGTTGGCATTAAACGCGTCGAAGGTGGTGCTTTCTCAAGCTGGGCCAACGCAGAGTTGAGCGTTGGTGACGTTGTTCAAGCGATGCCGCCTATGGGCAGCTTTCACGTGCCAATCGAAGCGGGCGCGGAAAAACAATACCTCGGCTTTGCAGGTGGATCGGGGATTACACCCGTCCTTTCGATCCTGAAAACAACGCTGGCGCGCGAACCCAAGTCCCGCTTCACGCTGATCTACGCCAACAAGGGCATCAACTCGATCATGTTCCGAGAGGAGCTGGAGGACCTGAAAAACCTCTATATGGGTCGCCTGAACGTGATCCATATTCTTGAGACCGACGCGCAGGAGATCGACTTGTTCACGGGGCTTGTGACGCAGGAAAAATGCGGCGAACTGTTTAAGCACTGGATCGACATCAAGAACGTGGATACGGCTTTTATCTGTGGACCAGAGCCGATGATGCTGGGGATAGCCGCCGCGCTGCGCGAGCATGGGATTGAGGACAGCCAGATCAAGTTCGAGCTTTTTGCCAGCGCCCAACCTGGCCGGGCAAAGCGCACGGCAAACATGGCAGAGACGGGCACGCAGGCGAACCAGACCAGCGCTTCGATCACGCTTGACGGCTCTACCCAAACCGTGACCCTGCCCAAGGATCAATCCATTTTGGACGCAGCCTTGGAAAACGCCATGGACGCGCCATACGCGTGTAAGGCCGGGGTTTGTTCTACCTGCCGTTGCCGCGTGATCGAGGGGGAGGTCGAGATGCTCGCCAATCATGCGCTCGAAGACTACGAGGTCGAAAAGGGCTATGTGCTGAGCTGTCAGGCTTATCCGGTGACCGACCGTGTGGCCGTGGACTACGACCAGTAAAGGGAGAGGATCAATGACCGAAGCCATGACACTCGACAGCTACCTGGCCGCAGGCGGGGTACTAACCAACCCGACCAATGTGCCGCCACGCTACCGCGCCGAACTGATGAAGCTGATGGCTACCTTTGTGGACAGCGAATTGGCAGGCGCCGCGGGTTTTGCGGATATCATCAATCATGGGCCGGGCATCAAGGAACGGATCGCGGCAGCAAAAATAGTGCTTGAGAAAACCGATCATGCAGATCGCGTTCTTAAAATAATGGGCGAGTTTGGCGCAGATACCGAACGATACGCCACGCACCATCCATGGACCGCGCGACTGGATCGCGATGACGATATCGGCGCAACGCGCAGCGCGCATGACATGCGGCTTGCTGTGTTCAACTATCCGATCTCGGGTTGGACCGACGCTGTGATCATGAACCTTTTGATGAGCCGCGCTGTGGCCGAGCAGCTGGACGAATTTTCGACTGTTTCTTATCAGCCTCTCGCAGAAGTCTTTCGTCAAATCGCCCCTGTCGAAGCGCATCACGGCACCCTGGCGCTAGAAGGTGCCATGAAGCTGGCAGAAGGCGGAGAGGCCAGGCAGATGCAAAGCGCTGTGGATTATTGGTGGCCGCGTGTTGCACTGTCTTTCGGTGGCGATGATCCGAAACGGTTCGCGTTTCTGACATCGATCGGTTTGCGCCACACCCAAAACAGTGCCCTACGCGAGCGCTGGATCAAATCCGCAAGCGCGGTCGTTGAACAACTGGGTCTGTCCACCCCAGCGTAAGACTTGACGAACCTGAATTCGGCCCCTGTTTCAAACGGGGGCTTTTTTTCTTGATATTCATAGCTTTTTTATTTTTTTTCGAAGTTTCTCAACGGTTTTTGTAACCTTAGGCCGGGCATTTTTCGCATAAACCTTTGGCCTAAGCCGGTTGAATTCTGCCAAAAGTCCAATTTTGTTGTTCCTGCAAGCCTCACAGATCAGGGCAACCGCAGTCTCGCGGTGGCTGATATCCATGAAAGGAATGCAAATGAATAAATTTGGTAAACTGGCAGTGTTGGCGGCTTGTGTAACTCCTGGCTTGGCGATGGCGCAGATCAATATAGGCCATGTGCTTGGGTCCTCAGAAGCTGACATTCGTTCGGCGTTGGAGGCCCAAGGATATACCATTTCCGAGGTGGAAACCGAACAGGACGAGATCGAGATCTATGCCTTCCTTAACGGCAAGAAATACGAGATCGAAGTTTCTCCCGAAACCGGTGCGGTTATTGAAATCGAACTAGCCGACGACGAAGACGACAGCTGACATGAACGGGCGTGTCCGGCTTTGGACGCGCCCCGCATAATCCGAAAGCCAAACTATGACACGTGCCACACTCTTATGGTCCTTATTCGCGGTGCAAGCTCTTTGCAGCGTTTATTTTCTTTTGGATATCGTGTTGGATTTCTGGCCCAATTCCTCGTTCTTTCTGGCGGAAAGTGATCTTGTTGAACTTTTGGTCACGGTTGCACTGATTGGTGGTTTGGCCTTCACTACTATCGAGCTGCGCAGCATGCTGAACCGTCAGTCCAAGCTCGAGGATCAAATGAAAGTCGCCTCGGGCGCGTTCGGTGAGGTGCTTGAGGCGCGGTTTCAGTCATGGTCATTGACGCAGGCAGAGCGGGATGTCGCTATTCTGGCAATCAAGGGATTTGCGATTGCGGAAATCGCCGAAATCCGGGACACGAAACAAGGTACGATCAAGGCACAATGTGCATCAATTTATCGAAAGGCCGGAGTATCAGGCCGCCTTCAACTTTTGAGCCTTTTTGTTGATGACTTGCTTGCCGACAACCTGGTTGCGACTCCAACTCACCAAGCGCGCGAGATGGATGTAAGCTGACGCCTTTGGCTCAAAATCGTTTGTGTCGCTGGCGGTCGCGCATGTCGCAAACTTGCTAGCATGTTCCTCGATGATGCGAGAAAAAACACTATGACTCGGTTTTGTATTCCTAATCGACTGGATCGCCGTGCGACCGGGTGTGATCTGGTAACGCCGCGCCAGTAATCGCCCTGTGGGGCGTACTGACGGCATGATTTCAGACGACAACGGAATACTAAATGACAACCGCGTTACGCCTGGCCATCGATATTGGTGGCACTTTTACTGACACAGTTCTGGTCTCTGGGGATGAGACGGTACTTGCGTCAACGAAAACCCTGACCACGCATCAAAATCCCGCCGAAGGTGCCATGGAAGGCGCTGAACGCGTCATGGCGCAGGCGGGTCGGTCACTGATGGAGGTCACCGGGTTTATCCACGGAACCACACTTGCGACCAACGCGCTGATTGAACGGCGTGGGGCGGTTGTGGCCACGATTTGCACCGAAGGGTTCCGAGATATCCTCGATATCGGGTACGAGCGACGCTATTCCCAGTACGACATCAATTTGGAGAAACCTGATCTTCTGGTCCCGCGGGAACGGTCTTTTGTAATCCGCGAACGTATGTCGGCTGAAGGAGAGGTCCTGGTCGCTTTGGATGAGACACAAGTAAAACGCTTGCTGGCTGAACTTGACGCCAGCGGGGCAGAGGCGGTGGCGATCTGCCTTATACACTCTTACGCCAACCCCACGCATGAACAACGCTTGCGCGATATTCTGGCCGAGCATCGTCCTGATCTTACAATCTCGATTTCGTCCGACGTCAGCCCCGAAGCGCGAGAATTCGACAGGCTCTGCACCACAGTCGCGAACGCGTATATTCAGCCGCTGATGGAGTCATACCTGAGCCGGTTTATTAAGCAGTTTGCAGCTCAGGGTGTGAATTGCCCGATCCTGATGATGACTGCGGGCGGAGGGATGTGCACAGTGGAAACTGCGGCACGCTTCCCCATCCGGCTGGTTGAATCCGGGCCGGCGGGTGGAGCCATTCTGGCTGCTAGGATTGCGGCGCGCTCCGGGCTGGACCAGGTGTTGTCGTTTGACGTAGGCGGTACCACAGCCAAGCTTTGTCTGATCGACAAGGCGCGCCCTCAGACCTCCAGATCCTTTGAAATCGCGCGCGCCGCGCGGTTCATCAAAGGTTCGGGTATGCCTGTGCGTATTCCGGTGATCGAGATGATTGAAATCGGTGCGGGCGGCGGTTCGATTGCAGGCGTCGATCGGCTGGGGCGCCTGACCGTTGGCCCGAAGTCGGCCGGATCGGAACCCGGGCCGGTTGCCTTCATGCGCGGTGGCACAGAACCGACAGTCACCGACAGCGACATCACACTCGGCTACATTGTCCCGGACACATTTGCCGAGGGACATATCAAGCTCGACCCCAAGGGCTCAAAGGCGGCTCTGAAAAGCGTGATTGGTGAGAGGTTGAACCTGGATGCGATTGGGTCCGCAGATGGGGTCAGTCGGATCGTGGATGAGAGCATGGCCAGCGCGGGGCGAATGCATGCCGTAGAAAGTGGCAAAGATCTGGGTCCGCGCACGATGATTGCCTTTGGTGGCAATGGGCCGCTGCACGCCAGCCGGGTTGCGCGATCTGCCGGTGTGTCGCGTATCGTGATCCCACCCAATCCGGGGGTCGGATCCGCAGTTGGTTTCCTGTTTGCGTCTGTGTCGTTTGAGATCGTCCGCTCTCGCTATTCTTTGCTGGACAGCTTGGATATGGACGATGTGAATGCTCTGTTCGACACAATGATTGCCGAGGCAAAAGAGGTTGTCGCCCAAGGCGCAGGTGATGCGCCGACCGAAGTCCTACGCACTGCCTTTATGCGTTACAACGGACAAGGGCACGAGATCGAAATCTCATTACCGGATCGCGCGCTGTCGCCCGAGGATATCGCGCCTTTGACCGCCGCGTTTGAGGAAGAATACCGCAAGCAATTCTCGCGCCCCGTCCCGGGTATGCAGATCGAGATTCTCAATTGGGCTGTTCGTGTCGCCACCCCGGAACGTTCCGTTCCACCAGTTCCGGAAACGCCTGAACCTTCTGTGTTTAAAGTCTCTGAAACGCGACCCGTCACGTGCGACGTAGATGGAACTGCGAAGGACGCAGCTTTTGTCGCCCGCGCTGATTTGAAACCCGGTGACCGCGTTCGGGGACCAGCGCTGATTCATGAACCGCAAACGACGACGCTGGTCTCTGCCGATTTCTCGGCCCATTTGGACGCCATTGGTAATCTTGTCTTGATTCAGGATCAGAAAGGAGGCGCAAAATGAGCGCTGAGCTTTCCCCAAAACTCTCTCCTGCCCGCTTGCAAGTGATGTGGAACCGCCTGCTTGCGGTGGTCGAGGAACAGGGTCAGACTCTGATCCGTGCCGCCTTCTCGCCCATTGTACGCGAATGTGGCGACATTTCCGCCGGTATCTTTGACGTCAATGGCCGTATGCTGGCGCAGGCCGTGACCGGTACGCCTGGCCATATCAACACTATGGCCGAAGCCGTTCTTCACCTGCGCGAGCGATTTGCGGTGCAGGACATGAAACCCGGCGACATCTATATGACCAATGACCCCTGGCTGGCTTCGGGGCACCTGAACGACTTCCTGCTGATGATGCCAGCGTTCAAGGATGGCAAGGTTGTTGGTTTTACCTCCTGCACCTCGCATCTGGTGGATCTGGGCGGTTTGGGTATGGGCCCCGAGGGGTCGGACATCTATGACGAGGGCCTGTTGATCCCGCCCTGCAAACTGGTTGAAGAAGGCACGCCCAACGCGCTGTTGATGGACATCATCCGTGCCAACTCGCGCGAACCCATTGCCAACGAGGGCGACATTTATGCCCTGATCGCTTGTTGTGAGGCCGGGGTGAACCGGTTGGTTGCAATGATGGACGAGTTCGTGATCGACGATCTGGACACTTTGGGCTGCTATATCATCGACACTTCGCGTAAAGGCGCGCTGGAGGCCATCGCCGAGGTGCCCGAAGGCGTCTATAAGAACGTTCTGCGGATGGATGGCTACGAGAATGAGTTGGAGTTGCACGCCACGCTGACCGTTACCAAGGACGGGATGCACGTGGATTTCACCGGCACATCGGGCTGTTCGAAAAAAGGTATCAACGTTCCTTTGAACTATGCAACGGCTTACACGGTGTTTGCCTTGCGCTGCATCGTTGGCCCGGACACTCCGAACAATGCTGGCTCGCTGGAGCCCTTCACAGTCGATGGACCAAAGGGCTGCATCCTGAATGCGCAACGCCCGGTGCCGGTTGCGATGCGCCATACGCTGGGACAGGTGACACCGGATTTGGTCCTGGGGTGCTTGCACCAGGCACTGCCGGATCAGGTTCCCGCCGAGGGTGCATCGTGCATGTTCGATCTGCCCATGCGTCATGCGCCCGAAGTGGCGGCCAATGGAGGGCGGGAATTTGCGATCGAACCAGTCCACAATGGTGGCACCGGCGCGCGACCCCACGCAGACGGATTGTCTGCAACTGCATATCCTTCTGGTGTGTTCGGTTCGCAAGTCGAGATCACTGAAAGCGTCGCACCAGTCGTGATGTGGCGGCGGGAACTGCTGCCGGATTCAGGTGGAGCGGGTAAATATCGCGGAGGTCTCGGACAAAGGATTGAGATGACCTCGTCCAATAACGCGCCTTTCATCGTTTTCCTCTCGGTCGAGCGTCTGAAGTTCCCAGCCTTGGGCCGAATGGGCGGCCAGCCCGGTGCCCCGGGGCGCATCCGGTTCCGCGATGGCAACGACGATATACCCGGCAAAGGAGAACTGCGGGTGGAGGGCGATGATTACCTGATCTTCGACACGCCGGGCGGTGGAGGCTTTGGCGATCCGTCAGAACGGGATCCAAAGGCCTTGGCGCTGGATCTCAAACGCGGCCTTGTGACCGAAGCAGGCGCGAAAGCCTATGGAGACACGTCATCATGATCCGCGCAGTCGAGCATGTCCGCCAGATGGCAGCTTACGCGCTGGCGGATTTGGGTGGGCCCGAGACCGTGTCTCTGGCCCAAAACGAAAGTGCCTTTCCCGCCAGTCCCGCGGCTGTTGCGGCAGGGCAGGCGGCGTTGGATCAAATGCCACTTTACCCCGACCCAGACTGGCCAGAGCTGCGCAGTGCAATTTCTGAAACCCATGGTGTTGAGGCCGGGAACATCCTGTGCGGCGCGGGATCGATGGAGTTGATCGGATGCCTGATCCGGGCATTCGCCGGGCCGGGCGATCGGGTGCTGGGCACGGATTATGGCTATGCTTACGTTGCTTCTGCAACGGCGCAAGTGCAGGCCGATTACGTGAAAGCGCGCGAGGTGGATTTGACCGTTTCGGTTGATGACATATTGGCCGCTGTCACGCCTCAAACGCGGATTGCTTTTGTCTGTAACCCGGGCAACCCCACCGGGACTCTGATCCCGAATGCCGAAATTCTGCGCCTGCGCAACGCGTTGCCGGCGGACGTGTTGTTGGTGGTCGACCAGGCCTATGCCGAGTTCGCCGATCAGGATCAAAACCCGGACGAAGTCTTCGCGCTGGTAGATCGCGGCGACACTGTGGTCATGCGAACCTTTTCCAAGGCCTACGGATTGGCGGGCGCGCGCGTGGGTTGGGGTCTGTTCCCCGACTCTATCGCCGGTGAGGTGCGGAAGCTGTTGAACCCGAACAATGTCTCGATCCCTTCGCAGGCCATGGCGACCGCAGCGATGCGGGATCAGGATCATATGCTGGATACGGTTTCCAAAACCGCTGCCATTCGGGATCAGTTTGCCAATGGGTGCTGCGCTCTGGGGCTGGCGGTTGCGCTGAGCCATACGAATTTCGTGTTGATCCGTTTTGCCGACGTGGAGATGGCGCAAAAGGCAGATGCTGCCCTGCGTGCCCAAGGGTTACTGATGCGCGGCATGGGGGGCTATGGTCTGGGCGATTGTCTGCGCGCCACCATTTGTGAAGAACCCGTAATGGATCGGTGCCTGACCGTTTTGAAAGAGGTGACGTCATGACCCATGAGACCCGAACACGGGCCAAGATCGGTGTGCTGGTGCCGTTCACCAACACCAACCTTGAGGCAGACATGATGCTGATGCGTTGCCCGGACACGACCGTGCATTTCCAGCGCATGGGCGGGTATGACGTCGATGAAATTCCGGGCTCGGATCAAATGGCGGGTCTTGGGGCTTCGGACATCAGCCATGATCTGAAGATGATAGCAGGTGTGCGGCCTGATGTGGTGCTCTATGGCTGCACGTCTGCCACTCTGACACACGGCCCGTCATTTGATGAGCAATTGGCACAGGACATTAAGGCAGGGTCAGGCGCACTGTCTTTTACCGCCGCCGGATCATTGATCCATGCAATCAAGGCTTTGGGCGTAACCAAAGTGGGGTTCTCGTCACCCTATCTGGGCGAGATTAACTCGCAGGCAGTTGATTTTCTGGCGAAAAACCAGATCACAACAGTCAAATGCGCTGATATTGGTCGTGAACTTGGGAATTACGGGCAGGGTGAACTAACCCCGGATGAAGTGTTCGATCTGGCCTGTCAGGCCGATCATCCAGAAGCCGAAGCCATCGTGCTCAGCTGTACCGACATGCGCGCGGTCGAGGCCGTTGACCGGATCGAAGCCACGCTGGGCAAACCTGTGGTGACGTCCAATCAGGCCATGATGTTTGCGCTAATGCGGGCTTTGTGCTTGCCCCGACAAGGCAGTGTGCCGGGACGCTTGTTCGATCTGTTGTAAACAAAGGTCGGGCCTGATAACCCTGCCTTTTCTTTAAGGCTCGTCGGAACCGATTTCTTCTTTGCGCTTGGCAATATAAGCGTCCAACTCCTCGCGGATCGCCGGGTCCATTACCGGTTCTTCGTATTCGCGCAAAGTCTGCTGCCAGATTTCGGTCGCCCGGGTCAGCGCGGTCTTGGACCCCGCTGCTTCCCACGCGCCATGATTTTGCCAGTCTGACAGCATGGGGGAATAAAACGCTGTTTCATAGCGTTCCATCGTGTGCTCAGTGCCAAAGAAATGGCCACCAGTGGGCACATCTTTGATCGCGTCCAGCGCGAGTTCGCCTTCGTCAAATTTCAGAGGCTTCAGATACTCCATCATGTTTTGCAGGATTTCCACATCCATGACGAGCTTCTCATAAGATGCCGTCAGCCCACCTTCGAGCCAACCGGCTGCGTGATAGACCAGATTGGCCCCACCTAACACCGCGCCCCAGGTGGCCATCATCGTCTCATAGACCGCCTGCAAATCGACCACGTTCGAGGCGTTGGCGTTCGAAGTTCGATAGGGAATGCCATAACGGCGGGTCAGCTGACCGCTGATCATATTGGCCTTGGTGTTTTCTGGTGTTCCAAAGGCAGGCGCACCCGAGCGCATGTCGACGTTCGACGTGAACGCACCATACATCACCGGGGTTCCCGGATTGACCAGTTGGGTTAGCGTCACCCCGAACAGGGCCTCGGCATTCTGCTGGGCCAAAGCGGCGGGAAGGGTGACGGGGGTCATCGCGCCCATCAAAGTGAAGGGTGTGATCGTCACCGGCTGGCCGTGCTCGGCCATTGCGATCAGGCCGTCGCCCATCGCGTCGTCAAACAGGCGGGGCGAGTTCACGGAAATGATGGTGATCAGTCCCGGGTCGGCGCGCATCTGATCCAAAGAGATACCCCGAGCGATGGCCATCATGTTGATGCCATCTATCGCCCGCCCTCGGCCAATCGCTGTGGCGTGAAAACTGAGGTCGCAATAGCTGAGGTTTGCGTTGTAGGTGTCCAGATGTCGATTATTGGCCGGCATTTCCTGCGGAGCCGTAACTTGATTGCCGATCAGGTGTATTGCGTTGAAGTGATGGGCCAACTTGATGAAGTTGCAATAGTCTTCATAGTTGCCCGGACGTCGCCCGTTGATGCAATCGTGTACGTTCGGCGGACCGGCGACGAGGCCAAAATTGACGTTGTTCCCACCCAAAGTGATCCGCTTGTCCGGGTTGCGTCCGGTTAGGGTAAAAGTCTTCGGGACGGTTTTCAGCGCCTCGTTAACGATGCTTTCGTCAATCCGAATGGTTTTGGTGTCTCGGTCTACCAACGCTCCTGCCTGTTCAAAAAGGGCCAAGACGTTTTCACCCATGACACGAATGCCTGCTTCAGAGAGGATACGCATCGAAGTGGCGTGCAGCTGATCCAGTTGATCTTCGCTCAGCAATTCCATCTTGGGCGAGGTGTTGACTACAGCCTGCCAGGGCAGCTGCTGAATTGCCGCGCTGCTGCGATCACTTTTGCCGCGTCGACCGCCTCCCCGCGCGCTGCGTCTTTCTCGTGCCATGTCAGGATCCTCGTTCGGGGTGACGGGCAGCCAGCAGGGCCTTCGAAGCAACGGGATTGTCGGCATGCAAAACGGAAATGGGAGATTTCACAGTGCAGTCTCTTTCTTCAATTCCTAGACCACTTGACGGGCTTTCGGTTCGGCGATGCTAAATCTCGAAACCGCAAAGGCGAAGTTCAACAAATCAACATCCAAACGTCGTGCGCATTCCACCATCAACAGCATACAAAAGCCTCGACTATGTTTTCGGTGCATCATAGAGCAGCTCGGCAAGGTGCGAGAACTTGGACCCCGGCTGGCACAGCCCCCACACGGCATCGCGGATGGTCGATGCGCGGGCGCTGCCCAGCGAGGGGGCAGCAAAGTCCATGAACTTTTCGTCCACTTCAGCATCCTCCATGGGCGACTCAGGCCCCCCTCGGGCGTGAACATCGCCCGATTCAAGAATCCGCCCGTCTTTTAGTGTGATGGATACATCTGCCATTCGGTTTTTCGGGAAACGGTTGGAGTGTCGTTCGGTTTCACAAACGGAAATACGATCCACAATCGACGCGACGAGAGGGTCCGACAACCCGGCCCCGGTGATGTGTTCGACGCCTATCCGCCCATAGGCGGCAATGGTGGCGACGGCAAAAGGCAGAGAATACTGCGCTTTTGATGTGTCGTCTGGCATCCCCTGAAACAAGCAGGCGCTTTCATGGAAGGTATTGACCCGGATCGACGCAATATCATTGTGCGACAGACTATGATCCCGCATCAAGGCGCGGGTGGCGTCGATGGGGGCGTGCGCCCATCGGCAGATCGGATAGGGCTTCACATATTGATGCTCCATCTGCCAGAACTGGCCCAGATCCGTCCAATATGGCTCGACATCGTCCGCTTCGATGGTGATGGCGGGTGCGCCGGTAAAGCCTTTTTCGGCTAATACCGCCGAAGAGATCCCGACCAATGCCCCCCAGCCAGAACCGTCATGCAACATAGTAGGATTGGCGATTTCGCGCATCATCTGGCTGCGGGGGCCGTGATATTCTGCGATCCCCATGGCTTGCCGCATCTGGTCCTCACTCAGCCCACGCAAACGTGCAGCGACGGCCACAACGCCCAAGGCGTTCCACGCGCCCGAGGTATGGTAGTCGCTGACGGTGTTGTGCAGCGAAACCCCGGCCCGTCCGGCGATCTCATAGCCGACGGTAATAGCTGCCAGCGCCTCGGGTCCCGTAAAATCTCCTATCGTTTCCGCCACTGCGGCCAGTGCGGGAATGACCACGACACCAATATGGCCCTTTGTTGGGTTGTACCCGTCATGGCCGTCCAAATTGTCTGTCTGAGTTGCAGCGGCATAAGCCGCACCTGCAGCGCTGACCCGACGACCATCAAACATCATGCGCGCGCTGTACGCCGTGTCACCCGCACCGTACAATGCCATCGCAGTTTCGCGCGCAATTACTCCGGCTGACATGGGCCCGGAACCGATTGTGATACCCAATGTGTCCAGCGTCATCCGGGCCGCGGCCCTTAGTGTGCTATCCGGTATATCCTCGGCGCGTGTTTCAAGGGTAAAGTGAGCAATTTTCTGAAATCGGTCCGCCACGGTTCGCCTGCTTGCAATTGAAGTCTGTTACCGGTCTTAGTGGGAATGGTAGGCGCAATTCACTTGTGCGGCACGAAAACAATCTTTGGGCAATGGTACAGGAATTTTTGTGGGTCCAAAGTCAAACATGTCGCTTACGTAACAGTCTTTGTGTCGCAAAAGAACAAGAGGCCGGGTCAGTTACGCCATACTCGACAGGTGGATCGCCCGGGACATTTGCATATGATGAATCTACCGCACCTGTCGTTTCTGCGTTCTTTCGAGGCCGCTGCCCGCCATCTTAGTTTTACAAGTGCTGCGGAAGAGTTGAACTGCACGCAATCAGCCGTCAGCAATCATGTCCGGTCGCTTGAAGAATTTCTGAAGCGCCCGCTCTTTGTGCGCCACCCCCGGTCTCTGTCCCTTACGGATGTTGGCAAAGCGTACTTGCCCTCAGTGCGCCACGCGTTGCAGGAAATTGACGTTGCCACCCAGTCGCTTGTGCTGCGGCCCCATACCAAAACCGTGGTCGTCTCGTGCCCTGTTAGCCTGGCGGGAAATTGGCTGCCCAACGTCATTCAGGGATTTTCAGAAAGCCATCCGGATATTTCCGTGACTGTACACGGTACCATCTGGACGGATGTGGACCCAAATGTTTCGGATATCTCGATTACGATCAATCACATAGATGACGCGTCTGAAGGTCTGGAACGATTATGGGTGGAAAAGCTGACGGTGGTCTGCTCTCCGGGCTATACCGTGGGCAATCAACCATTGAACGATCCCCAACAATTACACGATGCGCAACTGATCCACATTCTGGGTCGCTCGGCATATTGGGACAAGGTGGCCGCTGAGTTCGGGCTTGAAAATCTTGGCCAGAATGAAGGTCCAAGAACCAACGTCTCGAACCTAGCGCTTGAGCTTGCATCAAAATCCTTGGGGTGTGTAGCGATCCCGAAGTCGTTGGCGCAACCTTATGTAGAGCGGGGGCTTCTGATTGAGCCCTTTGATCTGAATCTGGAAAGCCCTTGGGCTTATTATGTCAATCTCCGAGAGGTCAATGCCACGCCTGCGGTTCGACTGTTCCAGAACTGGTTATTGAAAGTGGCAACCGAAACAGAGAGCCCGATGGATTGATTGGCTCACTCTTGGGCCTGTGTTGTCTTTGCCGCCTGCACGTTTCCATGCCAGCCGGGGCTTATGGTTGGCGCAGAAAATTCGACCACAATGGGCCCGTTTTTTTTGCATGTCTTGAGGGGACAACCGTCTTAGGGTCTGTGCGATACCCTGCGCAGTCAACACAAAGCACCATCTGTCATGAGCCAGATATCCGAAGACCGGCCAGATCAAATCCGCATCCGTTTGCGCAGGAAAGATCATTTTTCAGGAAATATTCTTACTCCGTCGGGCTACGTCTCCTGCGTGCGGGTTTCGATGTGCCGACACAACTCAACAGTCGAGGTTGCCAAATTCCTCGCCGCCAGGAAAGAATTCGCCGCCTGAGCCGCGCCGCATCCAGGGAAACCCTTTCATGAAAACCCACGCACAAGCTGTAATCATTGGTGGTGGTCTTGCCGGCACCTCGATTCTGTACCACCTCGCCAAGCTTGGTTGGACCGATGTCATCCTGCTGGAACGGGACGAATTGACCAGTGGTTCAACCTGGCATGCGGCGGCCAACATTCACGGTCTGCACGACAACAACAACATCACCCGTATCCAGCATTACACGATGAACCTGTACAAAGAGCTGGAAAAGGAAACCGGTCAAAGTTGCGGTGTGTTCCAGCCCGGGTCACTATATCTGGCCCAAACTGAAGAACGCGAGCAGCAGTTGCGCCTTCAAGAGGCGAAAGCGCGGTTTTACGGTTTGAACTTCCACGAAGTCAGCCGTGAAAAAGCAAAAGAGCTGCATCCGCTGGCGCAGTTCGATGACATCCGCTGCATCATGTATGAACCCGATGGCGGCAACGTGGATCCTTCTGGTGTACCCCATGCCTATGCCGCCGGAGCGCGTGCCATGGGGGCTACCATTGAACGGTTTTGCCCTGTGACGGGGACCGAACAACAAGCGGACGGCAGCTGGATCGTGCACACGCCCAAAGGCGACATTCACACGCAATGGGTGGTCAACGCGGCGGGCCTTTGGGGTCGTGAAGTGGCAGCACTGGCGGGGTTAACCCTGCCGCTACAACCCACCGAGCACCAGTATTTCGTGACCGAAGCCATTGATGAGGTTGCCAATCTGGGCCGCCGTTTGCCTTCGATCGCGGACCGGGATGGCGAATATTACTTCCGACAGGAGGGCAACGGGCTGCTGATTGGTGCTTATGAAAGAGACATGAAGTTCTGGGCCGAAGACGGCACGCCTCTGGACTTTGCGCATGACCTGTTTCCCGACGATCTGGACCGGATCATGGAAAACGTCATCCGCGCGACAGAGCGTGTGCCGGTCGCAGCAACCGCCGGTGTAAAACGAGTCATCAACGGGCCGATGATCTGGTCGCCTGACTCGAACATGTTGTGGGGGCCGGTGCCCGAGCTGAAGAACTATTTCCTGATTGGCGGTCTGATCCCCGGTTTTTCGCAGTCCGGCGGTTTGGGCCTTTTGGCGGCGCAATGGATGATCGAGGGCGAGCCGCAATATGACATGTTTGCTTGGGATTTAGCCCGTTTTGGCGACTGGGCCGATAAGAAGTTCACCAAAGCGCGCGTGCAGGATTCCTACATCCATCGCTTCAAGATTCACTTTCCCAACGAAGAGCGCAGCGCCGGCCGTCCGGCCCGCGTGCGCCCCGCATACGAGATGCAGAAGCAGATGGGTTGCGTCTTTGGTCTGAACTGCGGCTGGGAACACCCGCTATGGTTTGCCGACGAACCCGACACTGAAGAGACTATCGGCTTTACCCGCCAAAACTGGTTCGATCCGGTTGGGCGCGAGGTAAAGATGCTGCGCAACAGCGTGGGTATCATCGATATCTCGAACTTTGCAAATTACGTGATCAAGGGGCCAGGTGCTTATGACTGGCTGGACCGTCTGGTGGCCAACCGTGTGCCAACCGAAGTTGGGCGCAGTTGCCTGACGCCTCTGATCTCGGTTCGCGGTGGCGTGGCAGGTGATTTTACCATCACCAAGCTAGCTGAAGACGAATACATGATGATCGGGTCAGGAATGGCCGAACGTTACCATCAACGCTTCTTTCAAATGGTCGAAATGCCCGAGGGAACTACACTGGAGGTCGCGACTGATCGTATCGCCGGGTTCAACATAGCAGGCCCGAAATCACGCGAGACACTGGCGCGTCTGACCAATGCGGACTTGTCCAATGAAGCATTCCGTTTCATGCGATCCCAGAAAATCACGGTTGCAGGAATAGATTGCCTGGCCATCCGTGTTAGTTTTACCGGCGATCTGGGCTGGGAACTGCACTGCGCCGAGGCTGATCAGGTCGCACTTTACACCGCGTTGCTGGAAGCTGCCAATGACTGCGGTGGTGGCCCGGTCGGTGGGCGTGCTCTGGGATCATTGCGTATCGAAAAGGGCTATGGGTCCTGGGGGCGGGAGTATTCTCAGGAATATTGGCCGCAAGAAGTTGGATTGGCGGGGTTGATCAAACTGGACAAGGACTTCCTGCACAAGGATGCCTATTTGGCGATCAAGGACAATGCCCCGCGCGAGGTTTTGTCCGTCTTCGAACTGGACGTGGCCGAGGACGCGGACGCGACCGGTAGTGAGCCGATCTTTACACCTGACGGTAGGCCAGTGGGCCGGGTCACGTCTGGGGCGTTTGGCTATTCAGTCGGGAAATCATTGGCTATTGGGTTCCGCAACCCCGAGGTGACGAAACCCGGGGATGAGGTGATCATTCAGGTCATTGGTAAACCGCATACCGGGCGGGTACTGGCCGAAGCCCCGTTCGATCCCAATGGTGGCAGGCTTCGCAACTAGTCCTGGCGCAGGCACAGTCCTAATGGGCCCGCCTAACCCCCGAGGCATGTCAATATTTGAACTCAAAAACAGCGCACTGCGAAAGGCAGCGCGCATTCAAACCGAATTGCGAAGCACATCTGATCAGAGCTTCAACTCTGAGACACCAACCAATCGATGACGTTCTGGACTTCTCGTCTGTCGCGGCTTCCGTCCTGCGCCTCGACAAAATAGCCATGCGTTGGTTTGATGTCTTGGTCGAACAGGCGCAGCACACGCCCCTCTCTTAAGTCCTGATCAATCAACGGCAGCCAGCCCACCACCGCGCCTTGTCCCTCGGCCGCACCTCGCAACAGAATATTTGCATCTTCAAACACAACGCCTATCAGGGGCGATGCGGGCTGCACGTTCATCGCGGCGAACCAGTCCAGCCAACCCCAGTGATTGCGCTGGTGCAGAATAGGCTTGTCCAGCAGATCTGCGGGAGTGTTAATTGGTCCATATTGGTCCAAATATTGCGCGCTGGCGATGGCGACAGGTCGCAGCTCCAGCAACTTGAGCGCTCCTCGTGGCATGTCCGCTAGGCGATGCCAGCTCAGGACGATATCGGCATGCGTTTGATCCCCCATGCGCGGGCGGTATGAGGGAACAACCTCAAGTTCGATCCCGGGGAAACTCTGCCAAAGATCGCTGATGCGCGGCATTAACCATCGGGCCGTCAAAATGGGTCCGGCTGCTAAACGGACAACCTTGCGTGACGTTCTGCGCAAGCGCCCGACCGTGTCCTCCAGCATTCCAAAGGCGCGCGCTGTTGTCTCGGCTAGACGCTTTCCGTCTTCGGTCAGTTTGACTTCGCGCCCTACGCGTTCAAACAGCAACGTGCCCAGTTGTTCTTCCAATCCTCGGATGTGGTGGCTGATGGCTGTTGGTGTCACAGAAAGGCGCTCGGCCGCAGCACGAAAACTGCCAGTCTTGGCCGCAGCATCGAATGCGCGCAGCGCGGATAGAGATGGAAGCATGGAAGCCTCAATGATGAGTTCAACTCACTAGTTGCTGAGGAAAGACCATTTGTAAATAGGCCACTATGGCTGCAATCATTGTAGGTAGTTAATCTGGACTCATGGAAAATGACCTCTACCGCCCGCAGGCGCGGCCGCAAGCAGCGTCTGAGCCAAACAACCGAACCCGTATCGAACCCGCCCGTTTGGCCGGGTGTCTACGGTGGGCGTTTCAAGCCGCTTTCGCCCGAGGAGGTGGCGCTGGTTGAAGAAACGGCGCTGACGCTGCTGGAAACGCTTGGTCTGAGCCAGGCTATTCCGTCGATGATCGACAAGGTACTTGTAGCGGGCGGCTCGTTGTCCAGCGACAATCGTTTGCTGTTCCCCCGCGCGCTGGTGCAACAATCCATCACTGAAGCAAAGCGAAACTTTTCCCTTTGCGGTCAAACCCCTGAACATGACTTGGACATCAGCCAAGCCCGCGTGCACATGTCCAGTGGCGGTGCGGCCCCCGGCGTGTTTGATCTGGAAACGGGCAACTACCGGGATTCAACCCTGGCCGACCTGTACGATGCAGCCCGCATTGTCGACCAGATGGACAACATCCACCATTTCAGCCGTTCGGTTGTCGCCCGGGATATCGAAGACAATGCGGTGATGGATCTCAACACCGCTTATGCCTGTCTGGCGGGCACGTCCAAACATGTGTCGATCTCGATCAGCGAGCCTGAAAATGTGCCCGCAATTGCCCAGCTGTGTTATGCCGTCGCCGGAAGTGAAGAGGCCTTTCGCGCCCGACCTTTCCTGACCGTGATGGTGTGCCATGTCGTTCCACCCATGCGCTTTGCCGAAGAGGCGTGTGAAGTGCTCGAGGCCGCAATTTTGGCAGGCTTCCCGGTTCAATTGATAAGCGCTGGACAAGCCGGGGCAACCAGTCCTGCCACCATTGCCGGATCGTTGGTGCAAGCTGTGGCCGAAACGCTGGCTGGGCTTGTGTTCGCCCGCCTCGTCGATCCAGAGGTCAAGGCAATCTTTGCCCCAAAACCGCTGGTGGCAGATCTGCGCACCGGATCGATGTGCGGCGGCGGAGGGGAGCAGGCGATCCTGATGGCCGGTGCGGCACAGATGGGGCGGCACTTTGACCTGCCGACCTCTTCCATCGCGGGCATTACCGATGCCAAGTGTCTGGATGCGCAATATGGGGCCGAGAAATCGCTGGCTGTGACCATGGCCGCCCATGCGGGCTCGAACATCGTCACACAAGCTGCGGGAATGCAGGCCAGTTTATTGGGCGTTAGCCACGCGGCCTATGTCAGCGACAATGACATGCTGGGTAACATCCTGCGGACCCTGCGCGGGGTCGAGGCCACGCCAGAGAATATCGCCGCAGATCTGATCGCCGAGGTTTGTCGGGGCGAAGGGCATTATCTGGGCGAACAGCATACATTCAACCGGATGAAATCCGATTACTTTTACCCTGAAATCGGAGATCGCAGAACTCCGCGGGAATGGCACGAAGACGGCAGTCGACCAGTGGGCGACATCGCGCGGGACAAAGCGCGCGAGATTTTGTCCAGCCAGTTCCCACAGCACATTCCTGATGACGTTGACCGGGCGTTGCGCGCGCGCTTCGATATCCGTTTGACTCGAAAGCAAACCGGCAGGTTCTCATGAAAAGTCAAAACCTCAGCGCTCGCGCGCAAGCCGTGATGCCCGGCGGTGTCAGCCACGAGTTGCGCTATAAAACTCCGCATCCGATCTATTTCGAACGGGCCGAAGGGGCCGAGAAATGGGATGTGGACGGCAAGCGCTATATCGATTTCAAACTGGGCGCGGCCAGTCAGATACTAGGTCACGCCCATCCCGAAATCGCGCAAGTTGTCGCCCAACAAATGGCGCGGATGCCCTATACCGCCGACTGCCATCCGCTTGAGGTCGAATGGGCCGAATGGCTGAATCGTTTGTTTCCGTCAGCTGAGCGGGTACGTTTCACTGGGTCCGGTACAGAGTCGACGATGCTGGCCCTGCGGCTGGGCCGTGCGCATTCGGGTCGGGACAAAGTGCTACGCATCGACGGCCATTTCCACGGCTGGCATGACATGCTGATCAAGGGGGCCAAACCAGGCACCAACACAGTGCCGAGTTTGGGCATATCCCACGCCGTCACCGACCTAACAGTGATATCCCCCCCAAATCTGGATACTGTCGCCGAACTGCTGGACAGCGACCTCCAGATCGGAACGGTTTTTGTCGAGGCATCCGGCGCAAATTACGGCTCGGTCCCGCTGCCGGACGGGTTTTTGCAGGGGGTGCGGGCCCTGACCGAAAGAACAGGTCATGTGCTTGTTTTTGATGAGGTGATCACGGGTCTGCGCTGGTCGCCGGGTGGCCGTCAGGCGCGTGATGGGGTGACGCCGGATCTGACAACATTGGCCAAGATCGTCACTGGCGGTTTGCCGGGCGGGGCCGTTGTTGGTCGGGCTGACGTCATGGATCTGCTCAGCCCCGGAAAAACCCGAGACGGGCTTTCACCTCCTGTCAGCCACAAGGGAACTTTCAACGCGGCCCCCTTGGTGGCTGCGGGGGCGGTCAAGGCTATGGAGATCTTGTCGACCGGTGACGTGCAGGCCCATGCCGACGCAATGGCCGTGCGTCTGCGGGATGGCTTCAACGCAGCCTTCCGGGCGCTTGACGTGCAGGCACTGGCCTATGGCGACAGCTCGACCTGTCACCTCTATTTTGGTGGACGATCCATTGAAGGGCTCGATGCCGCGGCAATTCGAAAAACGCCGCCTGCCGTCGTCAAGGGCTTGCGTGACGGGTTGCTGGAGAGAGGCGTGGATTTCATGTCCTTCACTTCCTGCGTCACTGGCCTGCCGCATACGCCTGATCTGATCGACGAGGCGGTCGCACTTTTCAGCGACACTGTTTCAGAATTGGTCCGCGACGGAGTACTGTCATGACATTGCCCACCCATGCCCGCACCGTCATCATTGGCGGCGGCGTCATCGGCTGCTCGATAGCATACCACCTGGCCCGCGAAGGGCGGAAGGACATCGTTGTTCTGGAACGCTCGAAACTGACCAGCGGCACCACATGGCACGCGGCTGGCTTGGTGCGGCGCTTGCGCCCGTCGGCTACCCTTACCAAGCTGATCAACTATTCCATTGACCTTTATGGCGAACTGGAGCGTGAAACCGGGCAAGCCACGGGTTGGGCCCAAACCGGCTCGCTGACGCTGGCCACCAACCAGGACCGGCTGACCAATATCAAGCGCCAGGTCTCGCTTGGCCGTGCCTTTGGGCTTGAGGCCGAGGTTGTGGATGCGGCCCGCGCTAAGGAACTTTGGCCGCTGATCAACGTTAATGATGTGATCGGCGCGGTCTGGTCGCCGTCGGATGGACGGGTCAACCCCTCCGATGTGGCCCTGGCGTTGTCAAAGGGCGCGCGGGCGCGTGGGGTTCAGATCTTTGAAGACACGCGCGTGACTGGCCTGCAAAAGAAAGGTGGACGGATATCGGGCGTTGAGGTCAGCGATCACGTTATTGAAGCCGACGAGGTTGTGATTGCGTGTGGGCTTTGGTCGCGCGAGGTGGCGGCCATGGCCGGGGCGCATATGCCGCTTTATGCCTGTGAACATTTCTACATTCTGACCAAGCCTTTGCCCGAGGTTCAGGCCCTGGGCAAGGGCGCGCACTTGCCAACGCTGAACGATCAGGATGCGTTCCTTTATGCCCGGGACGATGTCGAAGGGCTGTTGGTTGGCTCGTTCGAACCCCATGCCAAAGGCTTGCCGCTAGATCGGTTGCCGGCCGAATTCTCGTTCGATCTGTTGGACGAGGACTGGGACCATTTCATGCCGATGATGGAAAACGCCCTACGCCGCATTCCTGCATTGGAGCAGGCCGAGGTTCGGATGTTGCTGAACGGCCCGGAAAGCTTCACGCTCGACAGTCAATTCATGCTGGGCGAAAGCCCAGAAGTGCCGGGGTTGTTCCTGATGGGTGGGATGAATTCAACCGGCATCGCTTTGGCAGGTGGCGCGGGCAAGGCTATGGCGGAATGGATCATCGCTGGAGAACCCACGATGGAGTTGAACGAGGCCGACATTCGGCGGTTCAGCCCCGAACTGAACGTTTTGGGGGCATTGGAAGCCCGCATACCTGAAGTGCTGGGTCGGCACTATGACAACCCTTTTCCCGGACGCTCGATGCAGTCAGCGCGATGTCAACGCCGCTCGCCCATTCATGCTGGGTTGGTGGCCGCCGGCGCGCAATTCGAAGCCCGCGGAGGTTGGGAGCGCGCCGTGCACTTTGGCGGTGAGGCCGCCCATCTGCCGCTGACCTTTGGCGTTCCCTCGTGGCGCGAACAGGTCGGGCATGAGGTTGAAGCTTGTCGCACCGGTGCGGCCATTCTGGATCAAAGCGCCTTCGGCAAGATCATGGTGCAGGGGCCGGATGCCTGCGCTTTTCTAAACCGGCTTTGCGCCGCGCAGATGGATGTGCCCGAGGGCCGTATCGCCTACACTCAGATTCTGAATGCGCGCGGTGGTGTAGAAAGCGATTTGACCGTTCAGCGGCATGGGTCCGAAGCTTACCTGTTGGTTGTCGGTGCCAATGAGACCGTCCGTGTGATGCAGCGAATGCGAGGCATGAAGGGCAGCTTCCACGCTGAGTTCACGGATGTTACCAGCGGGTATGCCATTCTGGGCCTTGCTGGTGCGCGGGCTCGAGACGTGCTTCAGGCCACGACAAACGCAGCTGTCCCGGACCTCAAGCGGTTCTGTTTTGCACCCGTCGAGATTGGTTTGGCCCGAGGTTGGGCAGGTCGGCTGAGCTTTACCGGAGAAGAAGGCTTTGAGCTTTACATCCCTGCCGATATGGCCATGGCCGCCTATGAGGCGCTGGTCGCGGCAGGTGCAAGCCATGCAGGTCTTTACGCAAGTGGATCGTTGCGCATCGAAAGCGGTTTTCGGGCGTTCGGGCACGAACTCACACCGGGCACCACGCCGCTTGAAGCCGGATTAGGTGCGTTTTGCGCTATGGGCACGGGTTTTGTGGGCGCAGACGCCTTGCGGGACCACAAGCCTGAACGGCGCATCGTTTCGATTCTGTTCGACGATCCCGCAGCGATCCCGCTGCACGATGAACCCATTTACTTTGACGGCAAGGTCGTGGGGCAGATCACCTCAGCCGGATGGAGCTACCGGTTTGGTCGTTCCGTGGCGCTTGGCTTGATCAAAGCGCCTTTGGACCTGCTTGAAACGCAAGACGTTTTGGACGGGTTCGAAGTCGAAATCGCGTGCGCCCGTTACACGGCCAAAGCTTCTCTCAAACCCGCAAAGGTAGCTTTTGCATGAGCGATACGATCCAAACGACACGTGTGGCGATCATTGGGGGCGGCATCATGGGCGTGGCCGCGCAGTTTCAGCTGGCGGAAAACGGCTGGACTGACACGATCCTGTTCGAGAAGGCCGAATTGACCAGCGGGTCCACATGGCACGCGGCCGGTCAGATCGCCCATGCGGTGGGCAGCCGCCTTATGGGATGGATCAACAAAACCTCGATCGAAACCTATAAACGGGTCGAGGCCGAAACCGGGCAAAGCATCGGCTGGCACGAAGTCGGTGGCATCCGGATTGCGACCACCGACGATGAAGTCGATTGGATGAAGTCTATCATGGGCGTGGGCAAGCTGTTGGATCTGCCGATGGATCTGATAGGCCCGGAAGAGGTGGCGCAGGTTAATCCCTTCTACAAGGTCGACGACGTTAGAGCTGCGGTGCGCACCTACGAGGATGGTCACATTGACCCCTCAAGCGTGACCATGGCGCTGGCTGCTGCATCCCGGTCGCGCGGCGCCCGGGTTGAACGGCACAACCGGGTACTGGGGGCGTCCCGCAAAGGCGATATGTGGCTGTTGCGCACCGAAAAAGGCGATGTGCTGGCCGAACATGTGGTGATTGCCGCTGGGTCCTACGCCAATCAGGTGGGAGAGTGGTTCGGGTTGAAAATCCCTTCGGTGTCCTGTTTGCATCATTACCTTGTGACCGATACCGTCCCTCAGTTCGCCGACAGGCCCGAGTTGCCAGTGATGCGAGACAATGCTTATGGCGGGTACATCCGGCAGGAGCAGAAATCCGGCTTGATCGGTATTTACGAAGGCCATGTCTGTCCGACGGTCTGGGAAATGCCCGAAGGTGCGCCTTGGGCAGCGGAGAATGAGCTATTTCAGGCCGACTACGACTCGATTGGCGATTTCCTGATGGTTGCTTTCGACAAGATGCCGATCCTGGCCGAGCTTGGTATCAAGCGGGTCGTGCGCGGGGCCATCACGCACACACCTGATGGCGGAATGCTGGTCGGGCCATCGGGCGCGCCGAATGTCTGGCTGTCCTGCGGCTCGTCTATTGGGTTGGCCTGGGGCGGCGGCGCGGGCAAGGTATTGGCCGATTGGATGGTGCACGGAGAGGCCGAGATCAATACGCGTGGTTTCGACCCCCGCCGCTATGGGGACTTTGCGTCGGACAATTTCATAGTTGAGCGCACCAAAGACGAGTTCATGCGCCGTCATGATACGCCTTGCCCGGGTAAGCAGTTCCAAAGCCTTCGACCGCTGAAAAAGCACCCGCTGTATGACCGCCTTGCCGCCAAGGGTGCAGTTTTCGGAGAAGTCGCCGGTTGGGAGCGCCCACGCTATTTCGGAGAAGCAGGCGAGGCTGAACAGATCGGCTGGGGACATCAGCCTTGGCACGCAAACGCGACGGCCGAGGCTAAAGCGACGCGCGATGCCGCGGGTGTCATAGATCTCTGCGCTTTTGCCCAGTTCGAGATCTCGGGCAAGGATGCGGGCGCTTTGCTGGACCGGCTGTCGGCCAACCGAATACCTTCGAAAGACGGGCGGATGAGCCTGAACCATTTGCTGACGGCGCAGGGCAGGTTCGAGACAGAAATCACGATCTGGCGCATGGCCGAAGACCGGTTTTTCACAGGTTCCCCCATTGCCCGCGCCACACCGGATTTCGATTGGATCAAGTCCCATATCCGACCCGGCGAGGATGTGACGATGATCAACCGCTCGGCAGATTGGGGGATGCTGGCGCTGTCAGGCCCCGCGACCCGCCGTATCCTGTCCGAACTGACAGACGTTGATCTGTCCAATCGCGCTTTCCCTTGGTTGTCGGGGCAGGAAATCCGCGTGGCAGGCATTCTTTGCTATGCCCTGCGCGTTTCGTTTGTCGGTGAATTGGGCTGGGAATTGCACGCGCCGCTGGATCAGATTGGCGCAATCTACGACGCGCTTTTCGAAGCCGGGTCCAAACATGGTCTGACCGATCTGGGTTCTTACGCGTTCAACGGGATGCGTATGGAAAAGGCCTATCGCGCCAGCGGGGAACTGACCACGGATGTCGGCCCGCTTGACGTCGGCCTCGAACGCTTTGTCGTGAGCGAAGGACGCGATTTTCTGGGCCGCGATGCGCTGCTCAGCCGAGATCCGGCATGGCAGCTATTCTATGCGGAACTGCATTCAGAAAACATCGACATTCATGGTGGCGAGCCGGTGTTGCTGAAAGGTGAGCCTGTGGGCCTAACCACATCGGGTGGGTATGGCTATACGATCGGCAAGTCCCTGGGGTGGTTGTTCGTTCGCAAGGGCACCCTGCAAACAGGCCTCAGCGTTCGGATTCTGAATCGTGACATCCCGGTTACGGTACATCAAGATGCGCTCTTCGATCCGCAGAATTTGCGACCGCGATCCGAGGAGTGACACTTGCCGCAACAAAACAATATCATTCAGAAAACGGCGACCGAACTTGCGATTGATCTACGCGCCCGAACCCTTAGCAGTGCCGAAGTTCTGGGCGCGCACCGCGCCCGCATCGAAGACGACAAAGTTGGGGTGAATGCGTTTGTCACGCTGGATTGGGACGCCGCCACTGCCCGCGCCGAAGAATTGGACAAGATGGCCGCGTGCGGGCAGATTGCCGGGCCACTGCACGGGCTGCCCATCGCAATCAAGGATTGCTTTGATACCGCCGGTCTGCGCACCACACACGGGTCAAAAAGCTTTTCTGATCATGTCCCATCCAGTGACGCGCTCCACGTTGCGCGTCTGAGGGCGGCCGGCGCTATTATAATTGGTAAGACAAACACGCCCGAGTTCACGTTTTCTGGCCAGACCACGAACTTTGTATCGGGGACGACGCGCAATCCATTGAACCCCGAAAAGACGGTTGCGGGCAGTTCTGGTGGCGCTGCAGCCGCGCTGGCGACCAACATGGTTGCCCTTGCTGATGGCTCGGATCTTGGTGGCAGTGCCCGCACACCTGCTGCATGGTGTGGCGTTGTCGGTATGCGGCCAACATCGGGATTGGTGCCCATGGATCCAAACCCGGCCCCGTTCGACGGTTTGTCCGTGCCATGCCCGATGGCGCGTACGGTTTCGGACCTCGCTTTGATGCTGAGTGTGATGCAAGGACCGACGCCCAACCAACCTTTGGCATTCATCGGCGCTTACCCGGACCCGGTCGAGCTTGATGCTCCGCTGACTGCCGGACGCGTGGCATTGAGCCTTTCGCCTCTCGGTGCAAGTGTTGACCCATCGGTTCAGGCTGCCTTGGCACCGATCGCTGATCTTTGCCGAGATTTGGGATGGCATGTCGATGAAGACACGGCCCCGGACCTTGTTCCGCTGCTTGCATATGGCGATATCATTCGGGGTCAATGCGCTCTGCAAATTCGCGCGGCGCTCAATCCCGACATGACACAGGCCACCGAAAGCTATCGCACGGCCTGCGCACAGGGCGAAGAGCAAAGCCTTGCCGATCTGATCGCCTATCAGACGATCCGCCGTCATGTCTGGGACTCTGTCGCTACATTCTTCAATCACTACGATTTTGCCCTCTGGCCCACCGCCACCGGCCTGCCGTTCAGCGCCGACCTGCGTGATGGAGAAATCACCGAAGATTGGCGTACAGTGACTCTGACACCGACGATGGAGCTTCCATCGATTTCCATTCCACTGGGCCGTTCTTCGGACGGTATGCCCGTGGGCCTTCACATCACCGGTCCGAAAGGATCGGACGCCCGGCTGCTGCGCTTTGCCCGGCAGATTGAACGTCAAATTTCCGGAGACTGAACATGACCACCATCACTGGCGGAGAAGCCGTCTATCGCGTTCTGAAAGCCAACGGCATCGACACCGTTTTTGGCCTGTTGGGCGGTTCGATGCTCGAACTTTATGACGCCATGTATCAGGGCGGTCAGATCGCTTATGTCGGGGCGCGCGACGAACGTGCCGCGGGCCACATGGCTGATGCCTGGGCGCGGATGACGGGCAAGCCGGGTGTGGTTCTGGGTGCGCAGGCCGGCCCCGGCGTGGTCAACATCGTAACAGCAGTAGCCGAAGCGCAATTGGCCTATTCTCCGCTCGTAGTGATCGCCGGTGCCATCACTCGCGCCGATCAATGCAAAGACACGTTTCAGGAAATCGATCAGGTGGCGCTGTTTGCGCCCATTTCCAAACGCTCGGTGATGGTGACAGACCCAGCGCGGTTGGCGCCGATGCTAGAAGACGCCATCCGGTTGGCCAACACAGGCCGACGGGGGCCGGTGGTTCTGCATGTTCCGCGTGATCTGCTTGCCGCCGATATTCCGGCGATTGAGCCTGCACCGGTGAATATCGCGCGCCCCGGTCCTGCCGCACCCGCCGATATTGCCGCCATTGCCAAGCTGTTGTCAGAGGCCGAAAGACCGGTGATTTTTGCCGGAGGGGGATTCAAATGGGGGGCAGGGCGCGATGCGTTGACGGTACTGGTCGAAAAGCTTGAAATACCGGTCGTCGCCTCTACCGGCCATGCCGACGTCATGCCTCATGGGCATCGTTGGTTTGCCGGGCAGGCCGGCCCACGGGGCAATGTGGTCGCCAGCGGGCTAACCCGTGAAGCGGATGTCATGGTGGTATTGGGTGCTCGGCTTGGGTTCAACTCGACCTTTCATTCCAATGAATATGTGGGTGCTGATACCCGTATCGCCCATGTGGACATCGAAGGCGCGGCGGTTGGGCGGTACTTCCCGGCCGAGATCGCAGCGCAAGGCGATGCCCGCCTGACTGCCGAGGCCCTGATCGATGCCACAATGCGTCCTAATTGCGACCCGTGGCGCGAAGCGTTTCGGTCCGATATGGCCACCCTGGCAGCCGAGCGCGCAGCAGAGGCAGAGCTTGAGAGCTTGCCCATGCACCCACGCCGTGCGCTGGCCGAAATCCGCGCGACGCTGCCGGAAGATGCTATTGTGACATTGGACACCGGTAACACATGTCTTCAGGCGGCAGACCGGTTGGCGCATTACGCGCCGGTGTCTTTGATCACGCCATTGGATTTCGGCCTTGTCGGGTTTGGCCTTGCCGCTGCAATTGGAGCCAAGGCAGCCGCACCGGATCGCCCTGTCGTGGCGATTATGGGCGATGGGGCTGTCGGCTATACGATGATCGAGATACAGACCGCCATTCAACACTATCTGCCGATCACAATCATCGTTCTGGATAACGAAGCTTGGGGGGCTGAAAAAGCCTATCAGCAGGAATTTTACGGAGGCCGTCTGCTTGGAGCCGAAATTCGCTCGCCCCGTTTCGACAAGTTTGCCGAGTTGTGTGGTGGGAAAGGTATATGGGTCGATGGGCCAGGCGGGGTTGGTCCTGCGCTGGAACAAGCAATCGCATCAAATGAAACAACGGTTATTCAAGCCAAAATCGACCCCGGTGCGTTGATGACACTGCGAAAAGATTTGTTCAAATCACCGCGAAACAACTGATCCTGGCACATGCATGCGATGATTGGCACGCGCGGTAGCTGCTCTGAGAGGGGAGGTATCCTGTACCTGACTTACAACTCTGGCGGTTCGCGCCACTTCGTTTTGCCGCCCCATCAAAGTACTTTTTGTTAAAAGTCCCATCAGCCGTGATCATCACCTGAATGTTCCGATTTACAAAAACGGGATTGGCAGAGCACAGTACGAAACAGAGGCACACACAATCAATGATCACGATGGCGCGTTCTTTTGGTAGAGGCGGCGCATTATCATTGGGGTCAGGTACATCGGAATTTGATAGGCTCCGATGAAGGCCATTATCGGGGCAGTGACCTCTGTTGGAAGAGCCACAAAAAAGATCGCGATGTTGCGGTTGCCAGCAATCAATGACACCGCAGTTGCCTGCGCAGCAGGTAGCTTGCCCTGTGTAAAGCGAAACATGACAATCTGTGCGCCAAAGTTGGCCAGACAGGCAAAGGCGATCCAGAATGCAGCCAAAGCTGGGTCCTCCAGCGCCGTTGCGCTGACCGACGGCATCAGGCCGATGACAAATACGGCCAGTGTGAGTGTTCCCATCCCCTCAAGGTTCATCAGCATGGATTGTGAAGGGTTGCGCAAAACCGTGCGCCTTACAAATATGGCTGCGCCAGTTGCGCATAAGATCGTGAGCAACAGTCGCACGCCAGCCCATAAGACAGATTGTACGTCGCCCAACTGCGGCATTACGAGAAAGATGGGTAAGGCGGTCAAAGGTAACAGGGCCGTACCGACAACCATCAGTCGCATCGCATGTTCTGGCGCGTGGCCCATCATCAGGCACATATTCGGACTGCCCGAGATGGACGGCGCTGCCGCCATGATAAGAAGGGACAAAAGCACGGGAGTCCCGATCCATCCGCACACGTATCCGAGCGCAACGATGATCATCGGCGTCACCAGCTGAAATCCAACAACCGTAAACGCAACTTTGTGCAAGTCACTCAGTGATCCCAGAATGGTCCTGGGGTCCATCCTCAGCACAGTCACGAACAGTAAAAGCACCACCAAAGGCGGAAGCAAATCCCGCATTGGCTCCGCCAGAGCTGGTAAAAGTAGACCTGCCGCCAAGCCGCAGATCAGAACATAAGGGCCATGACGCCCGGCCAGATGAAGCGGGTTCAAAACCGCCTTATCCGCCCGGACTTTGTCGCAGGTTTTCGGGCAACCAAGTTGCAAGGTCGGGGAACCAGATCAGGATGAAGACCATCAGAACCATGATCAGGAACATCGGAATGGCGGCCCGCGCAATATAGCTCATCTCGTGGTTGGTCATGCCCTGCATGACGAACAGGTTGAACCCGATCGGGGGCGTGATCTGCGCCATCTCGACAACAACAACGATGAAGATACCGAACCAGATCAGATCGATCCCGGCGTCGCGGATCATGGGTTCGACCACGGCCATGGTCAGCACGACCGAAGAGATACCATCCAGAAAACAGCCCAGAATGATGTAGAAAACCAACAACACCATAAGCAGCTCGAACCGGGTCAGTTCCCAACCGGCGATCAGATCGGCCAAACCGCGCGGCAGGCCGGTAAAGCCCATGGACAGCGATAGGAACGCAGCGCCCGCAAGAATGAGGGCAATCATCGCGCTGGTGCGCGTGGCGCCCATCAGGCTTTCGGTAAAGGTCTTCCAGGTTAGCGACCCTTGTCCCGCCGCCAACAGCAGCCCGCCGATGACCCCAAAGGCCGCGGCCTCGGTTGCGGTGGCATATCCAAGATACATCGACCCAATCACGACCATGATCAAAAGGATTACAGGCAGCAGGAAACGAGAGTTCTTGATCTTTTCTGAGAAACTCAGTTTGGCTTCGGAATTGGGGCTCCAGTCTTTGCCGAGTTTGGAATAGATCGCCACGTAGCCCATGAACATCCCGGCCAGTACCAGACCGGGAAGAATCCCTGCAAAGAACAGCTTGGTGATGGATTCATTGATCGTCACACCGTAGACGATCAAGGTCAGCGAGGGCGGGATCATCAGCCCAAGTGTGGCGGCCCCGGTCAATGTCCCGATGATCATCCGCTCGGGATAGTTGCGCTTGCGCAGTTCGGGGATCGACATCTTTCCAACAGTTGTCAGCGTGGCTGCTGAAGAGCCCGAGACAGCTGCAAAAACCGTACAACCCACGATATTGGTGTGCACCAATCCGCCCGGCAAAGGGGCCATCCACGGGGACAGACCCTTGAACATGTCTTCCGATAATCGCGTTCGGTACAGGATTTCACCCATCCAGATGAACATGGGCAGTGCGGTCAGGGTCCACGAAGACGACGCCGACCAGATGGTGGTGATCATCACATCCCCGACGGGGCGGGTGGTGAAGAGCTCCATTCCGACCCAGGCAACGCCCATCAAAGCCAAGCCGACCCAAACGCCGGTGCCCAGCAAGGTGAAGAGAACAAAAAGAAAGAGAATGATGACAGAGAGGTTTTCCATGATTTACTCTCCGTGACTCTGATCGGCCAGATCGCGGACGATGCGGTGTTCGCCCTTGAAAAGCACGTGGATCAAATGATCAGTCAGAGCAATGGCCAGAATGACCGCGCCTAGCAGCATCGCGGATTGTGGGATCCAAAGGGCGGTTCGGTCCTGCCCCTGACTGACATCGTTGAATTTCCAGCTCCAGTAGACAAAGCGATAAGCGTACCAGCAGAAATACCACATGACGGCAGTGGCGATTGCAAAACACCAGACTTCCAATATGCGGCGGACACCATCAGGCACAGCGTTCAACAGGATTGACACGCGAATGTGGCTGCCCCTGTTCAGCGCATTGGCAAAGGCAAGAAAGGAAGCGGCGGCCATGGCATAGCCAGCATAGTCGGGCGCTCCGGGAAAGACCTCGCCGGTCCAGCGGGCCAGCATCTGCACGACGATCAAAAGCAGGATCGCAATGAGGCTGAGAGCCGCAAGCACCCCTGCCGCAAGATATATAAAGTCCAGTACGGACCGAAGCCCTCGCAAAACCGCCATGCTGTCCCCGCTGTGTTTTGATTGGATGCGAAAAGGGCGGCTGGATGACCCGCCGCCCAAATCAAAAAGGTTACTGTGACGCGTTGAACGCGTCGACGATGGCTTTGCCTTCGTCACCGGCAGCTTCCAGCCATTCATTGGTCATGGTCACGCCGATCTCTTTCAGCTCATTCGTCATCTGTTCAGAAGCCGGGCCAACGGTCATCCCGCCATCCCGCAAACCCTGCAGGGTGAATCCGGTGTATTCCTTGGCGCGCCAATTGCCCGCGTATTCTGCCAGTTCAGCGCAGCCCTTGATGATGTTCTTGTTGACATCAGATACACCAGACCAGACATCAGAATTGACCATCACATAGTTGCGCGGCAACCAGGCATCGACTTCGTAGAAATAGTTCAGGCTTTCCCAAACCTTGCGGTCATATCCGGTCGATCCCGATGACACCATCGAATCCGCCACACCCGTCGCAAAGGCCTGACTGATTTCCGCGGCTTCAATTGTCACCGGCAGCATCCCCGTCAGTTCAGCCAACCGCGAGGTTGCATTGTTGTACGAGCGGAACTTTATGCCTTTCATGTCAGCGACCGAGTTTACCTCGTTCTTGAAATACAAGCCCTGAGGCGGCCACGGCACAGCGTAAAGCAGTGTTAGGTTCTGTTCAGCCAATACTTTTTCAATAGATGGCTTGGCGGCCTCCCAAAGCTTGGCGCTGTCGTCGAAAGAGGTCGCGAGGAATGGGATTGAGTCAAACCCGAACAGGGCATTTTCATTCTGGTGGCCAGACAATAGACGCTCACCAATCGGGGCCTGCCCGGTCTGGATCGCGCGTTTGATGTCGGCACCTTTGAAAAGCGAGCCGGACGGGTGCGTCACAATCTCGATCTCACCACCTGTACCGGTGGTCACGCATTTGGCGAATTCCGCGCCTGTGGCCGAGTGGAAGTTCGACGCCGAATAAGCCATCGGCATGTCCCATTTTTCGGCCATGGCCGGTGCGGCTGCAGCTGCAGTCAGAGCTGTCGCTGCCAGAAGGTTTGTCAGTTTTTTCATCGTTTTCTCCCTATTGGATTTTGAAACGCCGATGTTTCTCATCAGCTTGTTCTTATGTTGAGTAGCGTGACGGCGCGTAGACGCTGACATCCGCGTTTGGGGTTCTGCCCGCGATCATTTGGGCCAGAAGGCGTCCGGTTTTTGGCCCGCCTGTCAGGCCGATGTGATGGTGCCCAAAGCCCATATAGGCCCCCTTGATGCCGGGTACGTCGCCAATGATCGGGATCGAGTCAGCCGGGGCGGGCCTGTGCCCCATCCATTCCACTTCCTCCTTCCATGTTATGCCCGGGAAAGCCGCCCGGGCATTCTTGCGCATCAATTCAAACGGCGCGCGAGAGGGCGGTGCATCCAGCCCTCCGAACTCTACAATGCCTGCCAAGCGTAAGCGCCCATCCATGGGTGTTGCAACAAACTTACCTGATGCGACCATGACCGGGCTGCGCGGCATGTCAGAAGGTTCCACCAATTCAAGATGATACCCGCGTTCGCTTTCAAGTGGGACAGAAACACCCAATCGCTTCGCTAGAGGTCCTGACCAGACGCCTGCCGTCACGATGGCTGTGTCGCACGCAATGGTTTCGCCACCTGTGCGAACGCCTGTGACGCTTCCGCCTTCGCGCGTGACGTCTTCGACGGTGGCTTGGATGATCCGACCTCCTTGCGCCTCAACATGTGCAGCTAGGTCTTTGACATATCGCCCCGGATCGGTGATGTGACCATGATCTGACAGCTTGGCCGCGAGCCCGATATCCTGACTGAATACTGGATCGTAATCGTGGAATGCCTTGCCTTCCAACTCTTCCCACGCAAAGCCATGCTTACGCCGAATGCCCCAACCAAAGGCATCACTTTCGAAATGGGCGCGGTTTTCATAGAGGAACAGATAGTCGCTTGGAACGATCCATTTCTCAGCGCCAGTTCCGGCGGCCAGCGCCTTGTGGTCGTTCAGGCTGTCGCCCACGATGGGCGTCAGGGCCGCAGCGATCCGTTCCACGTCTGCGGCATTTGCGTGGCTTAAGTATTGTCTGAGCCATGGCAACAGCTTTGGTAAGTACCCCCATTTCAGGAACAGCGGCTGAGAGGGGCTTAAAAGCATCTTTGGTGCTTTGCCGAGTAGTCCGGGAACTGTTACAGGCACGATAGAGCATGACGCAAGCACGCCGCCATTGCCGTGAGAGGTTCCTTCGCCAGGCCCGGCCTTATCGATCAAAATCACATCGTGACCGTCGCGCTGCAGCCAGATAGCCGCGGAGACTCCGACAATTCCAGCTCCGATGATGGCTATGGTCTTCTTCTCGCTCACGCCGCCACCGCCTTTGAAACTGCGTAGTGGTTCAGTTTGTCCAAGTCTGGTTTGCCGCCAAGCCCAGGACCATCCGGCACGCAGACTTGCCCGTTCCTGATCTGGAACGGTTCTTCCAATATGTCCTCTTTCAGGAAATATGACGCCTGATAGAACTCACAGCCCAAAGTGATTTCTGGTGTCGCGGCAATCATGTGCGTGCCGGCCAAATGGGCCAGGCCGGCCTCGAACATGTCGCCGCCATAGGCTGTCAGGCCGTGAGCCGCCGCAATACGCGCAACAGTCTGACCGCGTGTCAGGCCGCCGGATTTCATGATTTTGACGGAAACACCGTCGCAAATCCCTTCGCGGGCTGCACGCTCCATGTCTTCGGGGCCAAACACACTCTCGTCTGCCAGCAATGGGACATCGGTCATTTGGCGCAGCTTGGCCATCATGCCGAAGTGATGAGCGCGCACTGGCTGTTCGATGAAATCGGGATCGAACCGGGCGACGTCACGCACCTGTGCCGGTGCATCCTCGATTTTGAGCCCTTGGTTATAATCCACGCGCACCGAAAACTCGGGGCAGTTCTGGGCCAGGTATTCCAGCCGCATGATGTCAAAGGCGTGATCCTTGAACCCGGTCTTGAGTTTCACGATACGGACATCATCGTCCTGCAACCGTGCCAACAGGTCGATGTCTTGCGAAAAATCAGGGTTGGCGATGGAACAGCTCAGGGGGATTGCATCCCGACATTTGCCGCCCAACAAAGACCAAACGGGCACGTTGCTGATCCGGCCTGAAAGATCCAGCAGCGCGGTTTCCAGTGCGGCCTTGGCTTCAGTGCAGTGCGCCACAGCGTAAGCGGCACGCGCCATGATCGCGGATCTATCGCTGACTTTTGCGCCCAAAACAAGTGGGCGCAGATACCGATCGAGCGCAGCAAAGGTTGCCTCTGGCGTGCCGGTAAAAACTGACCAAGGCGATGCTTCGCCAAACCCTTGAGAGCCGTCCTCGGATGTCAGCCGTAGGATAACAATTTCACAAACGCCTTCGACGGATCCAATGCCGTGATCCCGCCGCGAGGTCACTGGCAGCTTGAGGTGCCATAGGTCATAGCCAGTGATTTTTTGTGACAGATCGCTCATTCCGCCCCCTGTGGATGAGCAGCAGCCTGCCTTGACCGAACTATCATTTCAAATACAATATCTTCAACAGTTCATCAGAAAAAATGATACTATACCTATGTCATTGCGCTTTCGTCAGCTTCAAGCTTTTCACGCCATCATGGAAACGGGAACCGTGACCGGCGCGGCATCAGTTCTTGGCATCTCGCAACCCGGCATCAGCAACCTTTTGGCGCAATTGGAGCGCGAGGCGCGATTACCTCTGTTCGAACGCAACAAGGGGCGTCTGTTGCCCACGCCCGAAGCCGAGCTGTTGTACCGCGAGGTCGACACGGTTGTGCGCGGGTTGGATCACGTTGCACAGGCGGTGACAGATTTGCAGAACAAGCATCCGGGTCAGTTACAGGTCGCCGCGCCGCATCTGTTGTCCTTCGGTTTCATGCCGCGTGAGATCGCGCGGTTTGCCGAAAGCCGCCCGAACCTGTCCGTTAGCTTTCAGTCGCAATACTCGTCCAAGATTCAAGAATGGGTGACGTCTGGCTTGTTTGAGATCGGCATTGTCGAGATGCCGATCCTGCACGACACGTTGAATTATCAGGTGTTTCAGTTCGAAACTCTAGCAACCTTCCCGGAAGGCAGCCCGTTGGTGGCGTATGACGTTCTGACGCCGGAAACTCTGGAGAACGAGCCTTTTATTGTGATGGGGCCGGAACACCAGACGCATCGTAAAACCCGTGACATCTTTCAGCGTGCCGGGCGCATATGGCGCACACAGATTCACACGCACTTGTCTGAAAACCTACTGAGCTTTGTGAAGCAAGGCATGGGGGTCGCCATGATCGATCCCTTTACCGTTACATTTGATGAAGAGAGCGGATATCAGACCCGCCCTTTCAAGCCAGCGGTCATGTTGGAGCTTGCAATCATCACAGCCAAAGGTCGCCCTTTATCCAGGATCGCTCAGGAGTTTCTGGACCAACTGATCCCGTCAATCGCCTCTTACGCAACCCATTCAGATACTGGCGCAGCAGCTTCGTGAAGTTGTTGGGAATGGATATCGACCAGTGTGGGGCCGTCATGTTCGATAGCTTGCTTCAGGATTTTTGGCAGGTCTTCGGGGTCTTTGACCGTCCATGATTTCACACCAAAGGCTGACGCCACTGCGGCATGATCTGTGCGGTTGAAGTCAACGTTGTAGAATCTTTGACCAAAGCCCGCATCTTGACCTGCTTTGATCCAGCCGAAGACCGCGTTTGAGAAGACAATCGATGTGATGGGCATTTTGTGCCGCACCATCGTTTCAAACTCGCCACATGTGAAGCCGAACGAGCCATCGCCCATGACGGCCAGGGTCTTTACCGACGGACGCCCGACATGTGCCCCCATCGCTGCACCTAATGAATAGCCCAAAGCGCCATGGGCTCGGTTGGTGATGAACTGCCGTCCCGATGTCCGCCACCGGTAATGCGCGCTGAAATAGGGGCATGGGGTGCCGGGGTCAGCCACAACAATTGCGTCGTCATCCAGAATATCCATCAACGCAGCCATGACAGCTTCGGGTCGGATCGGCATTTCACGACTTGCGGCCAGTGGCGCGAAAGCGGCCAGCTTGGCATCCCACGCGGCGCGGGCTTTGTCCGCCCCGCCTTGTGTGTTCAGATCCTTGCGACCTTCTAATGCGCGGGCCAGAGCTTCCAGCGCCAGTCGGGCATCGGCGCAAATAGCCACTTCCGTCTGGTAGTTTGCACCAATCACCATGGGATCGCTGTCGATGTGAATGATCGTGGCATCACGCCCAGGGCTTCTCCACCGTTCGGTTGTGACCGAGCCGGCGCGACAGCCAATGAACAGGACAACATCCGCCTGATCCACGACAGCACGTGTCGCGGGCACACCTCCGTTAGACCCGATAACGCCCAAAGCCAGAGGGTCGGTTTCGGCGATGGAACCCTGGCCGGAAACGGTTGTGGCAACGGGCATGTCCAACAAATTTGCGACCTGTCGCAATGCTTCGGTTGCGCCTGAAAGAACCGGCCCGCCGCCACAGACAGCAACAGAGGATTTGGCCCGTGCCAGAATATCCGCCGCCGCTTCGATCGCATCCATGTCCGGGGCTGAGCGTTCGGCAGGATAGCTGCGATGTCTGTCATCCGCCCAGATTTCGGCCTCATCCACCTGCGCTTTTTGCGTGTCGAACGGCAGGGCCAGATGCGTGGCGCCCGGCGTGCCTGTTGTCATTGCCCGGAAGGCTGCCCGCACCATGGCCGGAAGCCGCGCGGCGTCGTCCAGCGTGGTATTCCACTTGGCTAAGGGCTTGAAGAGGGCGGGCTGATCCAGTTCAGTTAATGGGTATTTGCCCCGGCTGGTTGTCGCGACGTCCGAGGTGATCGCCAGTATCGGAACAGAACTTTCATTGGCTTCTACAACGCCGGGCAGAATGTAAGTTGCACCTCCGCCCGAGGGACCTTCGCAGACACCGGGCTTCCCAGTCACACGCGCGTAACCGTCCGCCATATAGGCCGCGTGCCGTTCATCCCGTGTCAGAATGTGCTGAATACCGTGATCCATGCGCGCCAGAGCGTCATAGAACGGCAAGGTGGTATCGCCGCACAGGCCGAACATGTGCTTCACGCCGTGCGCCTCGAGCATACGCACCATAGCCTCTGCCCCGGTCAGATAATTCGTCCCTGTCATGATCTACGAGCCTCTCGATTCCACGCTGTACGCAGAACTGTATACAGTTTTGTATATTGATTTCAAGCGCTGCCTATGGCACCTGTGGCAAACAAGAGGAAGGGCAGGTTAATGGCGGGTCCAAGGGTCGACGACATCTATGATCAGGTTAAGGCGATGGCGGTCTCGTTCCGTCTGCGCCCTGGGGATCGCCTGAACGAAGTTGCCCTGTCCAAGGACCTGGGCGTCAGCCGGACCCCTTTACGAGAGGCATTGAACCGGTTGGTTGCAGAACGGTTGTTTGATTTTCGCCCGGGGCAAGGGTTTTTTTGTCGTCCGTTGGATGCGCAAAGCGTGTTTGACCTGTTTGAACTGCGCCAGATTATCGAAACTGCCGCCGCGCGTGCGGCGTGTTCCAAGGCCTCTGACAAAGACCTGCAGAATCTGCGGGATGAGCTTTACTCAACGGGCATCGATATCACTGGTCTGACCGTCGAAGAAGCAGTCAGCCGGGATGAGGCGTTTCACCTTGGGATTGCCAAACTGTCAGGCAATATGGAGCTGTTGCATACCCTGACGCGGATCAATGAGCGTATTCGCTATATCCGTTGGATTTCCATGAGTATGGACCGGGTGCAACGTTCAAAAGAGGAGCATAAGCGAGTTATGCAGGCGTTGATGGAACGGGATGCGGAAGAGGCCGCGCGTGTTCTTGGCGCTCATATCACCAAGCGCATGGATCAGGTGCAGGACGCTGTGCGTCACGGGATTAGCAGCATTTATATGGAAGGGTCAGAAGAAATCTCGGCCCGCATAATCGAGGAGGTCGAGGGATGATTGCGCAAGGCGGAAAATCCATCTACGGCGCATCGGTTGGTATTCTGATGCTGGATGCCCAATTCCCCAGAATCCCAGGTGACATGGGCAACGCGCTGACCTGGCCATTCCCGGTGCTCTATCGCATCGTCCGTGATGCCTCGCCGGATCGGGTGGTTCGGCACCGGGCCGAGGGGATGTTGGACGTGTTCATCGACGCGGCGCAGGATCTGGTAAGGGATGGTGTGGATGGCATAACCACCAATTGCGGTTTCCTGTCCCTGTTCCAGAAAGAACTGGCCCAAGCCGTCCCGGTTCCGGTGGCTACATCGTCCTTGATGCAGGTCGAGATGGTGAACCGCATTCTGCCTGCGGGCAAGCGCGCAGGGGTTTTGACCATTTCAGCCTCGACCCTGACGAAAGATCATCTGCGGGCGGCCAACGTGCCGTTGGATACCCCGATTGGCACAACCGAAGGCGGGCAGGAGTTCACCCGTGCGATCCTTGGAAATGAGCTAAGGCTGGATGTTCAGAAAGCGCGTGAAGATAATGTTCAGGCGGCGCATACCTTGGTTGCGGACAACCCTGACTTGGGTGCAATCGTGCTGGAATGCACAAATATGTGCCCCTATGCACGCGATATCCAACGGGCTACTGGGTTGCCCGTGTTTTCTATCGTCTCTTTTATTCAATGGTTTCAGGCCGGTCTGGTTCCGCGGACATATTGATCGAAAATTGGTGCGCCAAGCACTTTGCTCCGTCATGTCAAAATAGAAAACGCCCGATCCTGAAGGCCGGGCGCTAAAGTGCTGGTTATGTCTGAAAATGGATCAGAGACCCCATTTTTCGCGGTTAGCTTCGAAGAAGCCTTGCGCTTTTTTCACTTCGATCCAGTTGTTCACGTAGTTGATCCAGACCTGATCGCCTTGCGGCAGGATCATCGCGATGGGCGATGGCGACCGGGGACCCGCATTCTTGACGCGAACCACCGGGAACTTCGCCTCAAGTGTCGAGCCTTCGATATTTGACGTGATGAACACATCCGCGCGTCCGGCGATCACTTCCTGAAAACCGCGGGCCGGGGCTTCCACGACCTTGATCTCAGCGTTCGGGAACCATTCACGCACGCGCTTTTCAAACGTGGTGCCCAGAGTTGTGGCGACCGTCACGCCCGGTTGGTTGATTGAATCATAGCCGTCGAATTTGTCCGCCTTATCCTTGGTCGTGTACGGGAACAATTCCACCGCGATGTAGCTATCCGAGAAACCGGCCACCTTCATGCGAGGCGGAGAGATCGAGGCCGAACCGGTCAGGTGGTACTTGCCCGCCACCACGCCGTTGACCAGCGTTTTCCAATCGGTCGGCACATATTCGACCTCGACCCCCAGATCGGCGGCCAGTTCGTTCATGATGTCGATGTCGTAGCCTTTGTAGCTGTTGGTGGCCGGATCGCGCAGCGACATGGGGTTCCAGTCACCGGTCGTGCCCACTTTAAGCACGCCGGAATCCAGAATCTCGTTCAGTGCGGATTGCGCCTGTGCGGCACCTGACAATACCAGACCCAGCGCGGCTGCTGCCGCTGCTTTCAAAAAAGTGTTCATCGCTTTCTCCCGTTGGTGATGTTTATGTCTTGCCGCCGTGTTCATCATTGATTTAACCCGAAAGAGAAAGATAACCTCAAGAAAATATTACAACTTGACTAAAACAGGGGCAGACCAGCTTATGCCAGACGCCGCAATTGAACTTGTGGGCGTGAACAAGTGGTTCGACACGTTTCACGTACTCAAGGATATAAACCTGACGGTCAACAGCGGCGAGAAGGTGGTGATATGCGGGCCCTCGGGGTCAGGTAAGTCAACCGTCGTTCGGTGTATCAACCAGTTGGAAAAACACCAGAAAGGCATCATCTGTGTGGACGGGGTCGAACTGACGGATGACGCAAAATCTGCGGCGACTATCCGGTCCGAGGTTGGAATGGTGTTTCAACAGTTTAACCTGTTTCCGCATCTGACCGTGTTGGAAAACCTGACTCTGGGCCCGATCAAAGCGCGGGGTCTGAGCCGTAAGGAGGCCGAGGAAAAGGCACGTCTCTATCTGGAGCGCGTACACATTCCTGATCAGGCGGACAAAAAACCCAATCAGTTGTCCGGTGGCCAACAACAACGCGTTGCCATTGCGCGGTCCCTGTGCATGGAGCCGCGTGTTCTGTTGTTTGATGAGCCAACCTCGGCGTTGGACCCCGAGATGATCTCGGAAGTGTTGGATGTCATGGTCGAGTTGGCGAACGAGGGCATGACCATGGTGGTTGTGACCCATGAGATGGGGTTTGCGCGCAAGGTGGCCGACAAGATGATCTTCATGGACGCGGGTGAAATCGTCGAAGAAGGCAAGCCCGAACATTTCTTCACCAACCCGCAATCCGAGCGGTGTCGTAAATTCCTGTCGCAAATTCTGCAGCACTGAGAGGGGCTATGAAAAAACTACTTCTGATAGCGCCCTTGCTGTTGCTTGCGGGTTGTTCCTCGTCCCAGACTTGGGGCTGGTATGTGATCGACCCCACCACGGCATCGGGCTGGACCAACGTGAAATTCCTTGTCTCGGGCATGTGGGCGACGATCCAGATATCGCTGATCGCGGCGGTTCTGTCGATTGTCGTGGGCCTGATGGTGGCATTGCCGGGGCTGTCCGAGAAACGCGGCTGGCGTTTGGTCAACCGGGTCTATGTGGAATTCATCCGCGCCATTCCACTGCTGCCGATGCTTTTTTGGGTCTTTTATGGATTGCCTATCGTGTTCCAGTCGATGGGAATGAACGTCCCAATCGATCCATTCTGGGGTGCAATCATTACCCTTGCGATTTCAGACAGCGCATTCACGGCCGAGATCTATCGCGCGGGTATTCAATCCATCGCGCGCGGTCAGCGTGAAGCGGCGCAAACCATAGGTCTGAACTATGTGCAGACCATGCGTCACGTGATCCTGCCTCAGGCGATCCGGCGTATTCTACCGCCGCTGGCCAACCAGTTCATCTACATCGTCAAGATGAGTGCCTTCGCCAGCGTCATCGGGATGCAGGAATTGACTCGCCGCGCGAATGAATTGGTTGTGACGGAATACCGCCCGCTGGAAATCTACACACTGCTGATCTTTGAATATTTGATCCTCGTACTGATCATCAGTGCTGGTGTGCGCCGGTTGGAACGCCGCATGGGCGCAGACGAGCGCGGATAAGGAGTTAAAAAATGGACTGGAAAGCCTTCATGGCCGAGACAGAGGCCAATATCGGGACTTTCTCAAAGGAAGTTCCTGAAACCGTTCGGGGCTTTGGTATTATGGGTAAGGCGGCCAAAACCGATGGCGCGCTGAGCGAGAAGAGCAAGGAATTCATCGCGTTGGGCATCGCTGTCGCGACTCGTTGCGACAGCTGCATTGGGTTTCATGTGAAGTCGCTGGTTCGTCTGGGGGCCACGCGCGAAGAAATGTGCGAGGCTTTGGCCATGGCGACCTATATGGGAGGTGGGCCGTCGTATGCGTACAGCGCCAAGGCGCTCAAAGCCTATGATGTGTTTTCCGAATGATATCTAAATGTAATGATCCGGCAATACCTGCCGCATCGCGCTTAAAGGTGGTTCACTCGGCTGCCGACTGATCGCTGTGCCCAGTGTTCAAAATGTTCTCTTCTGCGGTTTTGCGGATGATCGCGCCGATCTTGAGCAGGTTTTCACTCAGCGGGTTGGTCTTTCGCCAGACTAGCCCAATTGTTCGCGCCGGCGGGGTGTCCTGGAACCGGGCAATAGAGACATCGGCGGAACGGGTTTCCAACCCAACGGCCATCTCGGGGATCAGGGTGACGCCAATTCCTGCCCCAACCATCTGTACAAGGGTCGAAAGCGAGCTGCCCTCCATAACCTGTTGCGGTTCGATATTGCGGATTGAACAAAAAGACAGAGCCTGGTCACGGAAACAGTGGCCTTCTTCAAGCAGCAATAGCCGCATTGTTCGGAGCTGCGATGAACTTGGCATGGGCAGGCTGGCATCTCGCGCCGGGCGGACCAGCAAAAAATCTTCGTTGAACAACGAGAACTCTCGAAGACTGGGTTCCGACACCGGCAGCGCAACGACCCCGACATCCAGTCGTGAGTCCAGTATTTCGCGGATTACGGATTCGGTGATGGTCTCTTTGGGCTCAATCGTTAGCTGCGGAAATCGCTGCGACATGGCCTTGATAATCGAGGGCAGAAGATAAGGCGCAACTGTGGGAATTAAACCGATCCTTAATCGTCCTGACAGCGGGCCGGACGGTGATTGCACCAGTTTCCCCAAGTCCTCGACTCGGGTCAGAATTTCACGGCTGTGCTTCAACACGTCTTCACCCAAGGCGGTCAAGCGGGTTTCACGCGCCGCCCGTTCGACCAATGGGCCGCCCATGATGGCCTCTAGCTCTTTGATTTGAATGGAAAGCGCTGGCTGCGAAATTGCACTGGCAGTTGCGGCTTTGCCGAAGTGACCATGGGTGGCAAGGGCCTCGAAATAACGCAGGTGCTTGAGCGTCAGTGATTTCATTTGAAAAACTAATCACAATGATAGAAATTACAAATTTCCATTTATCGCTTGGTTCGGGTACGAGTCAAGGCATCTGAACCCCTAGGTAAATACTCAGGAGATTTACAATGGACGGTAACCCTCACAATCATCAAACCGGCGGCTGCCCTGTCATGCATGGCGGGAACACAGGTACAGGCAATTCAGTCACCAAATGGTGGCCGGATGCGCTGAACCTGGACATTCTGAGCCAGCACGACACGCGCACCAACCCGATGGATGCGGATTACAACCACCGTGAAGCGGTCAAAGGTCTGGATTTCAAAGCCGTCCGTGCCGATGTCGAGGTGCTGCTGACAGACAGTCAAGACTGGTGGCCGGCGGACTGGGGTCACTATGGTGGCCTGATGATCCGTCTGGCCTGGCATTCTGCCGGATCCTATCGCCTGGGCGACGGTCGTGGCGGCGCGGGGTCGGGCAACATCCGGTTTGCTCCGCTCAACTCGTGGCCGGACAATGCCAGCCTGGACAAAGCCCGCCGTCTGCTGTGGCCGGTAAAAAAGAAATACGGCAACGCACTGTCCTGGGCTGACCTGATCGTCCTGTCGGGCACTGTTGCGTATGAATCGATGGGCCTGAAAACCTTTGGATTTGGATTTGGTCGCGAAGATATCTGGGGCCCGGAAAAAGACGTGTACTGGGGTTCGGAAAACCAGTGGCTCGCCCCGTCCGAGAGCCGCTATGGCGATCTGGAAACACCCGGCACGTTGGAAAACCCCCTGGGCGCTGTGCACATGGGTCTGATCTATGTGAATCCCGAAGGTGTAAACGGCAATCCGGACCCTGCGCGGACCGCTTTGCATATCCGTGAAACCTTTGCCCGTATGGCTATGGATGACGAAGAGACCGCAGCGCTGACCTGCGGCGGTCACACGGTTGGTAAGGCGCACGGCGCTATGGCGGGCGACAATATCGGTTCCGAGCCCGAAGCCTGCCCTGTGTCTGGCCAGGGCCTGGGTTGGGACAACCCGGATCAGAACGGCAAGGCGACCAACGCGTTCACTTCAGGCATTGAGGGCGCGTGGACGAAAGAGCCGCTGAAGTTCGACATGGGTTATTTCGATTATCTGTTCGGCTACGAATGGGAGCTGGGCAAATCCCCTGCCGGTGCCCATCAGTGGCAGCCCGTGGACATGCCGGAAGATGAAAAACCGGTCGATCCGACCGACCCGTCTGTCCGCCGGATGCCGATGATGACAGATGCGGATATGGCGATGAAGGTTGATCCGGCATACAATGCGATCTGTCAGAAATTCATGGCTGTTCCGGACTATTTCGCGGACACTTTCGCCCGTGCCTGGTTCAAACTGACCCACCGCGACATGGGTCCACGCGTCAACTATTACGGTCCGGACGTCCCTGCAGAGGATCTGATCTGGCAGGACCCAATCCCGGTCGGTTCGACTGATTATGACGTAGAAGCCGTCAAGGCAAAGATCGCAGACAGTGGCCTGGCAGCGATCGAGATGATCAACACCGCCTGGGACAGTGCACGTACCTTCCGAGGCTCGGACAAACGCGGTGGCGCAAATGGTGCGCGCATCCGTTTGGCACCACAGAAAGACTGGGCGGGCAACGAGCCTGAGCGTCTGGCAAAAGTGCTGGGTGTGCTGGAGCCGATTGCTGCTGAAACCGGAGCGTCGGTCGCTGACGTGATCGTTCTGGCAGGTAATGTCGGTCTGGAACAGTCGATCAAGGCAGCAGGCTTTAATGTGACGGTTCCGTTCTCGGCTGGTCGTGGTGACGCGACGGACGAACAGACCGACACAGACAGCTTCTCGGTGCTTGAACCACTGGCTGACGGGTTCCGCAACTGGCAGCTGAAGGAATACGCCGTGTCGCCTGAAGCGATGATGCTGGACCGCTCGCAGTTGTTGGGCCTGACCGCATCTGAGATGACCGTTCTGGTGGGCGGCCTGCGAGTGCTGGGTGCTAACCATGGCGGAACGGCGCATGGTGTCTTTACCGACCGTGTGGGTCAGCTGACCACCGATTTCTTCGTAAGCCTGACGGACATGTCGCTGAGCTGGCATCCGGTTGAAGGCGGCACTTACGAGCTGCGCGACCGCGCTTCTGGTGAGGTCAAGTTCACCGCCACCAGCACGGATCTAGTCTTCGGGTCGAACTCGATCCTGCGCGGCTATGCCGAGGTTTATGCTCAGGACGACAATGCCGAGAAGTTCGTGCGCGACTTCGTGGCAGCGTGGACCAAGATCATGAACAACGACCGGTTCGATCTGCTTGCGTAAGGTATCAAGAAACCAGGTTGAGGGTGGCTTCGCCTGGTTTCGCGCTTCAGGGTTCGGGAAGTGACCCTTCAGTCGTTTCATAAAATTGCTAGTTGTTAAACTCGAGCTGGTTTAGCTAAGTCGTTGGTATTCGCGTGCACAAAATCTGTAGGACAACTAAAGTATCAGCCTGGCCCGATTAGCAGTTCGTTCATTTTAGCTAACGGTTAAGACCGATAGGCCTAACGCTCGGGTTTAGAGGTCAAGTACCCTAGCTCATCTGTGTTGAACTAAACTCATGGATATCGAACATCGCATTCTTGGCGAACGTACCAACGCTTGTGTGGAAGTCGCGGTTACTCCGCGACTTCCTTTGCAGGCGTGTGCTGTTTGAATTGTTGATCAAACAAAGTGCGGAAACTACCGCTTTTCTTCATCAACTCGTCCAGATTGCCTTGCTCAACAATTGCACCATCCTGAACCACAATAATTTTGTCTGCCTCGAGCACTGTGGACAGGCGGTGCGCGATAACGATGACGGTAACGTTCTGAGTCAAGGCATCCAAAGCCTTTTTGACAAACGATTCCGATTCAGCATCCAGGGCGCTAGTGGCTTCGTCCAACAGCAGGATTTCAGCGTTGCGCAGAATGGCACGCGCAATCGCTATTCTCTGTTTTTGACCTCCTGACAGGAAGGTTCCGTTTTCACCGACCTGAGTGTCGTACCCGTCCTTCAATTCCATGATGAAATCATGGGCGTACGCTGCTTTCGCTGCTTCGAATACTTCTTCTTCGGTCGCTTCAGGGGCCGCGTAACGCAGGTTATCAAGGACTGATGCGGAAAACAGGAAGGTGTCCTGACCTACATATGAAATCTTTCGACGTAGGGAGGCAAAGCTCACCTCCCGCACGTCTTGTCCGTCAATCTCAACAACGCCTTCGTCTGGATCATAAAAACGCATGATCAATCCGAACAAAGTGGATTTGCCACCGCCTGACTGGCCAACAAGGGCCGTTGTCTTACCTGCTTCGAACGAGACGTTCATGTCTTCGATCACAGGAAGCGCGCCTTGATACCCAAAGGTCACGTTGCGTAGGACAATGTGACCCGGCCCTTCGGTCAGGTCTCGGGCATCGGGGCTTTCGGTCATCGTGTCTTGTTGGTCTAGCAAGCCAAACAACATGCTCACACCCACCATATTGGCTTCGATCTGGACACGCATACGCGACAGGCGTTTCGCCGGTTCATAAGCCATCAGCAAAGCGGTGATGAAGGACATCAGCTGCCCGGCTGTCGGTTGTTCCGTACCGGCGATATCCATCGTGCTGACAATGAGCACACCAGCAACGGCAAGGCCTGCCAGAAACTCCATCAGTGGGCTGGCGATTGCTTGCAGCCTAGCAATGTCGTTCGAGCGCTGCTCTACCTTGCGGATCGCGGTCTCCATCCGGTCGATCATGCGATCTTCCAACGAAAAGACCTTGATGATTTTGATTCCGGCTGATGTCTCCTGAAGGACGCGAATGATCTCGGCCAGCGACTTGAACTCGGCCTGCATTATTTTGCGCACACTTTTCAGGAGATGCCGCACCCCCAACAAAGCGACAGGACCTAAAACAAAGAACATCACGGACAGAACGGGCTGCTGGTATACCATGACCGCGACAAGGCCAACCAAGGTAAGAGCGTCACGGACAAAGCCTGTAACAAGTACATCAATCAAACTCCGGGCGGCTTGTGCACCGTTTGTTGTTCGCATCAGCAGGTCTGACGATTCATTTGCAGTAAAGAAAGAAACGCCGTGACGAAGCAGTTTTCGATAAACTTTTTCTTGTTGTTGTGCGACGATTCGATTGCCAGCGCGCGCCAGAAAGTTCGCCTGAATATATGAGGCAACCGCTTTCGTTAGAAATAGCAGCACAACAGCCAAAGCAATAACATGTGACCATCCCCGCAGTTCCGGGCTTGTCATGGCATCGACGATGTATTCCATCATATAGGCCGACCCGGCCGTGGTGACGGCGACTACGATCATTGCCAAAATCGCAATGCCGTATAAGGGGCCTTGAGCATAAAAGCTTTCGCCGACAAGGCGGCCCATGTAGCCTGATCGCCATTTTTTCCAGGCGCGCGTTATCATTGCGTTCTCCAAATCGTGAAACGGTGCGCACGTTCAGATACCCCAAATTTTGCCGGGCCAAAAGGGTATATACCGGACTGCGTCAGTGAGGCTCATGCCAGCTGTTGATCGTGCGGAGAGTTAGATAGGGGCTTTAAAGAGTTGAAACAAGTACAATGCGGGCCACGAACCAAAAGCAAGTAAACCGGAGCGCGCGTTTTTTTGCGCTTCAAAAGGAAAACAAGATCACCTGATCATCAGTGCGCGGGTGAACGCGCGACTGAATCAAGGTCGAAGCTCGGTAAAACTTAGCTTTCGCTCTGCAGATATGACAACAAGTTGACGATATTGCATCCTATTTCCAGGGAGGAACCCTTTGGGATCGGCCAGAAATGCATTCAAGTTTTCCTGTGTCCAAACTATGCCAGAGTTCTGCACAGGAGCGGAATACTTGAAGCCTTCAACCTGGCCCGCTGGCTTGCCAATAACGGCATGCAAGGAAGGGCCGACAGCGTTACTGCCTTCGTTCAGTTTATGGCAGGCGCTGCATTTGCGAAAAACCTTCTTACCTGCCTTGATGTCTCCTGACGCGGCGGCTGCAACGGCCGCAGTTTCTGCTGCTGGTGTTGCGGCGACCTGTTTGCCGTCAGAGTGAAAGATAAGCCGGGCCGTGATGGGAACTGTTCGGGTGATGCTTGGCAAGTTTGCCAATTCCATCAGCTTGTCGACGCCTGCGTTCACACCGGCATCTTCTGCGCTGAGGAACACCATATCATTGGTGGAGACCAGGACCGAAGTTTCGGATAGTCGCGCGACAAACAGTTCTGTGTCGAAAGAAACGTCCGAGCCGACCAGAGACAGAACGGATGCTGCATCTAATGTGGTGGTTTCGCCAATCGACAGCCCGGATACTTCGGCCATGTCGAAGTCAGCTGTCAGCATTGCCGAACCGGCTTTACGAAAAACAAATTCAATCATCCGCTCGTTTCGAATATCGATATTGGTCTGACTGATGACAGGTCGATGGTGATTTCAGCGTGACCATCTTGGGTCACATGCCCGCTGAGTTTGCTAAAGCTGTTGACTTCACCCACAGCGTTTTTCTTTATGGTGCCATAAGCCAAGTGCGAGTTGTCGCTGTCCAAAGTCCACGTGCCGACAAGAACAGGTGTTGCAACAATCGCCGACGCAATCGTGACTGCTTTCAACAGAAGTTTCATTTCATTCCTCCAAGGTTTATGACAATTTTGCCGAGCGGGCCCGGTCCGTGAAAACCAAACACACATAGGTCGCAATTTATTCGATGAATGCTGAAATGACTTCCGAACAGGCCGTCCGCGATGCGGTGCAGACGCACTCGAAACGCGTATGGCGGTTTGCGCTGGCATTGTCTGGGGCGTCTGACGTGGCCGATGACCTTTTGCAGGCGACATGTCTTCGAGCTTTGGAGCGTCATCATCAGGTCACGTCGCATAATCGTCTGGACAGCTGGCTGATGACAATCTGCCGGTCAATCTGGCTGAACGAAGTGCGATCACGCTCGGTCCGTCGGGCGCAGGCATTGTCGGTAACGCCCGAAGCAGACCTTGTGGCGACAGGGTCGGACACAGAAACGAATATTTTCGCCACTGAAGTGTTTACACAAGTGATGCAGCTTCCAGAAGCGCAGCGGGAAACGGTTTTGCTTGTGTTCGTCGAAGGGTACAGTTACCGCGAAGCCGCTGCCTTACTGGAAGTTCCCATCGGTACGATTATGAGCCGGCTTTCGAATGCCCGGCAGAAACTGAAAGCGGTGATGCAGCCTGATGCGGCGGACACCGCGCGACGGAGTGGTAAATGACGTTTTCCGACGAAACGCTGGTGGCGTATCTGGAAGGCACCTTGGATGAGGCTCAGAGCCGCGCTATTGAGGCTGCGGTCGAGACCGACACCACGCTGGAACAACGACTGATGGCGCTGGATCCATTTGCGCCAATTGTTCGTGATGTTTTTGAGAAACTTCCGGCTGAGGCGCCAGCTATCGAGATGCCCGATCCGGTGATGCCAGCAGCGCGCGGCAGTGGTCTGCGCCTTGTTGCAGTCGCAGCGAGTGCGGCGATTGCTGCCATTGCCGTGACCTTTTGGGCCACTCGACCGGCAGACCTGGGCTGGGCACAGCAAGCTGCGATCTATCAGTCGCTTTACGTGCCCGAGACCATAGCCTGGCTAGACAGTTCAACCAAATCGCTAGACAAACAATTTGAGATGGCTGAGGCACAGCTTGGGCGGTCTTTGAACCGTGAAACGCTGGAATCCTTGCCGGGGTTAGAGCTGAAACGGGCGCAAGTTCTTTCCTTCAAAGGTAAGCCTCTGATCCAGGTTGTTTTTGCGGATGAACAAGGCCAACCCTTTGCGTTTTGTGTTCTTCGTCAGGGGCCAGATGCCCCACCAGCTGAGATAAAGCAAGCGGTGCTGAGCGGGTTGGCGACGGCCACGTGGACGCAAGATGGTTATGGTTACATGCTGTTGGGCAGTTCGCCGCAGACCGATTTGCAGAATGAGTTGGACGTTCTGACCCGGACCTTTGCAGGCTGATCGTAATCTTTTGGAAAGCCTCTTGTGAACCGGTGCAAATGCCCGAAGAATACCGGTATGAATTCGAAGAAACCCATGCCGCTTCCGGAGGATGAGGCCGAAGATCTCGGCCCGGCCAGTATTTTTGACGGTGATCCGACCGAAGAAGAGGATTTGTGGTTTTTGCCACCCGATGAGGTGGCGGAGGAGGATTATTTCCCGCCCGGCCCCCGATCTGATCGGCGTTTGTTGTTTGACCCGCGTGATTGGCGGGCGGCGCAGTCAGACTTGTCGGCAGAGCTTGCGGATCTGGCGCTGACTTTTGGGGCGCTGGACGAACGGTTACGTGCTGGACCTAAAGGATGGACCCATCGTCTGGCTTTGATGGAGACGTCTGATCTGGGCTGGTGGACCGGCGATCGGGTCAGTGTGGACCGATTGGCCTTGTGGACTGGTCTGCGCATTGGCGCGACCCACGACGATGTGCAAGCTTTGTTCCGTGCGGGTTGGGCTGTGCGCCGATTAAGCTCGGGCGCTGCTCCTGCAGAAGGGGGATGGGAAAGCGGGCTGACCGCGTTTCTGGACCGTCTGGCAAAGGGTTCTGATGCCGCGCCCGAGGCTGTTGTGGATTTGGCGGAAGTTATGCAAAGCGCTGAAGGTTTGCATCCGGTGACGCAATCGGCAATTGCGTTTCATGCATGGCGCGCGATCGCGCAGGGTATTGGACAAGACACAGAGGCCGCCGTGATTGCGGCGCGGCACGCTGCGTCCATGGGACGTGGTGGTGCCCTGTTTATGCCGCTTGCCTTGTCTGGCCCTGGTGCCTTGCGTGGGGCAGGCGAACCGACGGAAAAGTTGGGATCCTGGATACGAGGGGCAGGGCAGGCGGCCCTTGCGGGTCTCTTGCATCTCGACCGGATCAGTGCGTGGGAGAACAAAGCCCGGGACGTCACGCAAGATCTGAGCGGGCGCACGCCACCGCGTCTGATCGAGGTTCTGGCATCGTGGCCGATGGTCTCCGCTCCGTTGGCCGAAGACTTGACCGAAGCGTCCCGCGCGGCGGTTCAGCGCAATTTCGATCTGTTTAGCCGCCGAGGTTTGGTGCGAGAGGTCACGGGGCAAGGGCGTTATCGAGTCTGGACTGCGGCGCTGTAGTCCAGCAGCCAGTCACGAAAGGTGCGGGCGGGTTTGCGCATGGTTGCAAGCGATGGGTAGATCAGGTGGTATGCTTCTTGTCCGGCAACTGAAGCCTCCGGTAGGCATGGCACTAGACCCGTCCTTTCTGTGATCCGATCTGAAGCAGGCGCGCGGGCAAGGGCGATACCCATCCCACTGGCTGATAATTCTGCTGCCATGATCGAATTGTCAGCGAAAAAGTACCGAGCCTGTCCTGCAGGCAAGCGTAGACTTTCGAACCAATGCGGCCAACTTGCGCGGTGCGTTGAGACCTCGATCAATGTGTGCTCCAGCAAGTCTTGTGGGGTTTTGATCTGTGCAGCGATTGCTGGTGGTGCAACAGGGTAAAGAACTTCTCGAACCAGCTCATCACCTTCGGTGCCAAACAGAGCAGGGTTGCCAAACACAATCTGCAAATCAGTAAATCGATTGGCAAAATCCGAAACGATGTTTCCGGTGGCCAGTGACAAGTTGATATCAGGATGCCCGGCTTGAAATGTTGAAAGGCCCTTGGCCAGGATTCCATGGGCGAAAAGCAACACAGACTGCACATAAAGTCGCTGCCCCCGCGTTTCGCCAAACAGGCCGGTGGTGGCGGTTTCCAGCATCAACAGTGACTGTTGCACCGACGGCAAGTAGGCCCGCCCGGACTCGGTCAGGGTGACGGCATGGGCGTGGCGGTGGAACAGAGGGGTGCCCAACTGGGTTTCCAGCGCCTTGACTTGTTGGCTGACGGCTGCGGCGGACATGTTCAGCTGCACCGCCGCCCGGGCAAAGCTTTCGGTACGCGCGGCCGCCTCAAAGACGCGTAACCAGTTGAGAGAGGGGATACGTGACGACATTTTGAAAGGCTAAGCAAAACTTGCCCTGACCTGCAAGACAAACCGTGCTGAGCCTTGCCCAAGTTGCTCTAGCGTGCTGGCAGCGAACAGCATGAACGAGCCACACCATGACAAAACCAGCCTTGCCTCCGCGTCCCAAGCGCAAAATCTGGAACTTTACACCACAATTGCCAATTCAGACGTCTCCGTACTGGGATTGGCCGATGAAACCCTTGGCTGCGCTGCGCTACCTCCTGCAAAGCTGGAACCCATTGGCGCTGCGCGCGCTTCTGCTGGTCTTTGCCATCATCACCTGGACTTACCTGACCCCATCGCTGGGCCGGATTGAAACCTTCAGCTGGGATTGGGTGGCCGAAATCTGGTTTCGCAATTTTTGTATCTTGATGGTGGTTGCCGGTGGCTTGCACCTGGCACTGTGGAAATTCCGTACGCAACAGGACGAATACCGCTATGACATGCGTCCGATGATGAAGGGCGCAAAGGTCTTTACCTTCAAGAACCAGGTCTGGGACAATATGTTTTGGACCTTAGGCCCGGCGCTGACCTTCTGGACGTTCTGGGAATGCCTGATCCTGTATTCCTACGCCAACGGCTGGATCACCATGATCACATTCGACAGCAATCCGACATGGTTCATCGCGGTTATAATCTTTGTACCGATCTGGGCAGGTTTTCATTTTTATTGGCTACACCGTCTGCTGCATGTCGGCCAGCTTTACACCAAAGTGCACGCTTGGCATCACCGCAACATCAATACTGGCCCGTGGTCCGGCCTTGCTATGCACCCCGTCGAAAGCTTCTTTTTGATGTTCGACACGACGATCTTTTTCCTTCTGCCGTCGCATCCGGTCCACGCCATCTTCCTGCTGTTTCATCACGGCATTGGCGCGCCGACCTCTCATGCCGGATTCGAGCACGTGAAACTTGGTAACAAAGCCAAGTTTCAAGTCGGGGATTTCTTTCACCAGCTGCACCACAGGTTCTTCGATTGCAACTACGGCACCTGGGAAACGCCTTGGGATGAGTGGTTCAACACGTTCCACGACGGCACGGACGAGGGCAACGAAATGGTTAAAGAACGCAGGCGCAAGATCTGGGCGGGCGAGTAAAGCCGCACCAGTCCTTTGCCGAGCCCGAAACGACCCGGCAAAGGACTGGGATTTACATCCAGACGTAACCCCTCATTCTACTGCGAAGCATCAGGGTAAGTTGGCCAAGCTGGTAGGGGCGTCGCAAAAAGTTCTACGACAAGATCGGGTAAGCTCAGCGCCCGACCCCGACATAGGTTTCGAAACCTGCCTTCAGGGTTTTGCTTTCTGAGTAGATATTGCGCAGATCCACCATTCTGGGGGTGCTCATGGCCGCCGCCAAATCGCTAAGGTTCAAAGCCCTGAATTCGTTCCATTCGGTCAGCAGAACCAGCACATCAGCTCCTTTTGCTGCCGCATAAGGGTCATCGCACCAGTCAACACCAGGCAACAAGGCTTCACCCTCAGATTTACCTTGTGGATCTACAACGCGTACTTTTGCTCCTCCGCCGATCAGGGCGGGGACAATGGACAATGACGGCGCGTCGCGCATGTCATCCGTGTTGGGTTTGAACGTAACACCCAGAACTGCAATGATTTTGCCGTTGAAGCGATCATCACAAGCTTCGCGGATCTTCTCGATCATGCGCTTTTTGACTTCGTCATTCACGCGAATGACGGTTTCCGTAATCTGCATCGGATACGCGTGATCCTGGCCAATCCGCGCCAGTGCCGCAGTGTCTTTGGGGAAGCACGACCCGCCATAGCCGGGTCCGGCGTGCAGGAACTTGTTGCCAATCCGCCCGTCCAGACCCATGCCTCGGGATACCTCTTTGACATCTGCGCCAACTTTTTCGCACAGGCCCGCGATTTCGTTGATAAAGGTGATCTTGGTCGCCAAGAACGCGTTTGCGGCATATTTGATCATCTCGGCACTTTCCAGATCGGTTGTCAGGATCGGAAAATCTCGTAGATAGAGAGGGCGGTAGATTTCGGCCATCACTTCGGCGGCGCGGTCGTTTTCAACGCCCACGACAACGCGGTCGGGGCGCATAAAATCGTCAATTGCGGCACCTTCGCGCAGAAACTCTGGATTGGACGCAACATCAAAATCCGCCTTTGGGTTGGCTGCGGCAACCACCTCTTGTACCTGTCTGTTGGTGCCAACGGGTACAGTCGATTTTGTGACGATCACTGTATAGCCAGTGACGGCATTTGCGATTTCCTCTGCGGCGGCCATGACATAGGTCAGGTCTGCATGGCCATCACCGCGCCGGGTTGGTGTGCCCACCGCAATAAAGACGGCATCTGCTCCATCCACCGCATCTGCCAGATTAGTGGTAAAACTCAGTCGACCAGCGGCCACGTTTTTGGCCATCAAAACATCCAGGCCCGGCTCGTAAATTGGAACCCGTCCGGCTTTGAGCATGTCGATCTTTTGGTTTGCCTTATCGACGCAAATCACATCGTGACCGAAATCCGAAAAGCACACGCCGGACACAAGGCCAACGTAACCGGTTCCGATCATCGCAATACGCATCATTTAATCCTTTTTTACCAATATCTGCCGACAATGTGTGAACAATCGAAGAAATGGACGCCAAATTCAATGGTTCAAAGAGGCCTCAGGCTGCATCCCATAGAGTCTCGCTGTTTTTGAGGCAATAAGGCATTGAATTATTTAAGTGTGCGTCAAAGACAAATATGCCTGTGGTCGCGGATATTCGGGTCAGACAGAACTGATTTCACCGAGATCTCATCGAACAAAGAATATTTATTACATGGGATCAGACGTGCGCTAGGGTTTCCAATCCTCAAGATCTTGGCCACAAAGTCGCCGAGCCGAACCAAGGTTAGCATGACACTGCCGGAGCTATCAAAAGCTATGAAGCCTTTGGTTTTGCGACGGTCCTTTGACAATCGGGAAATGGTTCCGAAAATCGGCCGCTTTCGAACCAATAAGGTCAAAAGTGACGTTTCGTTGAAAGGCGACGGTTCAGTTAAATACCAGGGGCGCAAAGATGGACTTCGTGGGCTCCCACGTGATTTCGGGAACAGACCAACTTAGACCGATGCGAAAAACAGCCGCCCGATACCAGAGGCGGGCGGCCGATTCAGTCAGTACCAACGCCCGACCACGATTACGGTCGCAGACAGTGCCGAGGAATCTGAAAGGACCGACAGCACTTTGCAGTTAACCTGTGTTGTGTCGGGAGTATCCAAACCGATAAACCGATCAACTGCGCCTCCACTTCCACTCACACAGGGTGTCGCAGCAAAGGCCATGGGAAAATCCCAGGTCAGTGCTGAACTGGCGAACAGAGCACCTTCAGTATTGGTGCAATCAACCGCGGGCAGTGTGAACGTGCAGATCTGGGTCCCATCGGCGAACCGCACGTACTCTCCGTTTGCGTTATGGCCACGTTGGATGACGGCTCCGGTAGGTGTGCCAGTGTTCTCAGAGACCGAGCCCAAAAGGTTACCGGGGCCGTAACCGAAATCTGCTCGCATAAGGCGGCCAGCGGTGGTTTCGGACGCGTCACTTTGGACGGCTGCACCTGTGGCTGCTCCGGTGTTGGGATCAAAGCTCAACGCATCTGTCCAGCTCGCACCGTCGGGGGACACCTTGATGGAAAATCCAGTGCTGCCGGACAGACCCATTTCGGCATGACTTGTCCAGTTCGACTGAAACAGAAGTGATGCAGTATCACCAGAGCTGGCCTTGTTAATTTTTAGCTGGTGCCCACTGCCCTCGTGGGTCAGCAAGGTGGCGGGGCTTCGCACTGTGAGGCGGTTTGTTGTGTCCGAAGATGCCGATACGCCGACGCCATCCAGATTTTGCATGTTAACGGGCACAGGGGCCCAGGCTGTGCTATCCCAAAGCTGAAATTCGCCGGTGTTTTCGTCCCAGGCGCGCCAACCTGAAGACGGGGTCACGAAATGCCACGCATTGTCCAACCAGGCGGCAAGGTCCCCGGCGTGCCCCACCCAGTCACCTATTGGTGCGGCCCCAACCGCATGAACCTCGCCCTGTTCGGGCACCACTGGCGGTGTATTTGCGTTCGTTGAGCGGACCGTTAGTTGCACGATCAGATCAAGTCCTCGCAGAGCCTCGTTGTGAGTGACGTGTTTTTGCGCTTATGAGGGTTGCAGAAAGGGAAGGTTCAGTCGGGGTGAGGTTTGTGACACGAGGGGCCTCCTGTAGCTGTCGGCCCGAAACATCGGTTGCGCGCTACACTGCCGCGAAGCGCGTCAAACCTTTGTGACCGGGCCGACCGCCCGGAAAACCTGTTGTTTACTTTTGATCGTCAAGCCAGGAGAGCCCAGCCAGATTAGATCAGGAGCTTTCGCCAATTACTCGCGGGAATAAATGTCTTCGTAGCGAATGATGTCGTCTTCTCCCAAATAAGCGCCCGTCTGCACTTCGATCAGGACCATAGGAACTTTGCCTGGGTTTTCCATCCGATGTGTGGCGCCCAATGGGATGTAGACGGATTGGTTTTCACTCACCAGTTGCTCTTTGTCGTCGATAGTGACTTTGGCGGTGCCTTTGACCACAATCCAATGCTCGGATCGATGGTGATGGGACTGAAGGCTCAATGCGGCACCCGGATGGACATGGATCCGCTTGACCTGAAACCTGTCACCGACCACCAGGCTTTCGAACCATCCCCACGGGCGGTGATCTACCGGCAGCGTCTCTGCCTGTTTCGCCCCTTTTTCCTTCAACACGGTTACGGCTTGTTTTACATCCTGTGCCTTGTCCATACTGGCAACAAGAACCGCATCGGGCATCGCAACCGCTATCACGTTCTCAAGCCCCATCGCCACCACTTCCTGTGTGGGCGATTCTGATCGTATCAGAACGTTTCGGCATTCGATCGCGGTGACGTCACCGTTTGTCACCACGCCATCTTTATTCACATCCGACAGTTCTTGTACAGCGGTCCAGCTTCCGACATCAGACCATCCGGCGGAGAATGGGACCACACTCAGATTTTCCGCTTTTTCCATGACCGCGTAGTCGATTGAGATGTCTGCGCTTTCGGCCCAAGCGGCAGGGTCTAATCTCAGGAAGCCCAAGTCGGTTTTTGCCTCGACAACGGCTTTTTGCACAGGTGCGATCAAACTTCCTGCATTTTGTTCGAATGCAGCCACGATGTCGCGCACCGCAAACAGAAAAATACCCGAATTCCACAAATAGCTGCCGTCTTCCAATATCGACCGTGCGGTGTCAGCGTCTGGTTTTTCGACAAAACAATCCAGCGGAACCGCGCGTTCACTCGAATCCGGTGCGTGACTGAGTTTGAGGTACCCGTACCCCGTTTCCGGACGTGTGGGCGTAATGCCAAACGTCACCAGATCACCACGTTCGCTGACGGCGCGCGCGCCTTCGGCGACCGCCTTGTGGAACGCGGTCTTGTCTGGAATCACATGATCGGACGGAGCCACAAGCATGATCGCGTCCGGATTGCGCGACGAAAGATAGAGGGCAGCAGCCAGAATAGCAGGGGCTGTGTTGCGCCCTTCTGGTTCAATCAGAATTGGTCCGGGGTCAATGCCAACTTCGGCCAGTTGTTCCGGGACGATAAAGCGGAAGGCTTCATTCGTCAGAACCAGCGGCTTTGCATATGGCGCTTCTGATGGCCCAAGCATGCGTTCTGCGCAATCTTGTAGAAGTGTGGTTTCTCCCACCAACGGAACAAACTGCTTGGGATAACTCTTGCGCGACAGAGGCCATAAACGTGTCCCTGATCCTCCGCAAAGAATGACAGGATGAACTGTATTCGTCATGCGTATGCCTTTGAACTGGTAATCACAGAAGGTATTTCTTTAGTTTTACGCAATGAAATAGCTCTTAACTATTGGGCTGCTTTTCCGGTGGCGACAATATCATTCAGATATTGACTCAGGTCATCGCGCAAATCGGCACGGGCAAGCGCAAAGGCTACCGTGGCTTGCAAAAAGCCCGATTTTGAACCGCAATCAAAGCGCTGTCCGTCAAATTTGTAACCAAATACAGGGACCCCATCTGCAATGTCCTCGGCTATGGCGTCAGTCAACTGGATTTCGCCGCCACTTCCGGTCTTCATCGCATTCAGGTTGTTCAGCACAGATGGGCGCAGAACGTAGCGGCCTATAACTGCCAGGTTAGAGGGGGCTTCGTTCAGCTCGGGTTTTTCGACCATACCTCTGGCCGGGATGACAGGACCGATGCTGTCGCCAACATCCAAAACCCCGTAAGAGCTGGTTTTTTCCGGCGAAACTTCCATAGCCGCGACCATGTTGCCACCGGTTTCCTCGTAGGCTTCAATCATTTGTTGAAGGCACGGCTTGTCTGCAGCGATTACATCGTCAGGCAGCATGACGGCAAAGGGTTCATCCCCAATCAGGCGGCGGGCGCACCAAACGGCGTGCCCAAGACCCAAGGCCTTGTGCTGACGTATATAGGCAATCGCGCCGCTTTCCATGTTCGTCTTGTCCAGGATTTCAAGCAACTTGTCTTTTTTCTTGGCCCTAAGTTCCTGCTCCAACACCAGGTTGTGGTCGAAATAGTCTTCGAGCGCAGATTTGCCGCGCGAGGTGACAAAAATAAACTCCTTAATGCCTGCCGCACGTGCTTCATCGATTGCGTACTGCACCAATGGGCGATCCACCAAAGTCATGATCTCTTTTGGGACCGACTTGGTTGCAGGCAAAAACCGCGTTCCCATACCTGCAACTGGAAAAATCGCTTTGGTGACCTTGCGTGTCATGGTGCCTCTCAATTTCAATATTCAGCCGGAAAAACGGATTTAATCCGACATGTTCTCATAGGCTGCGTAACCCGATCAATCAATTATACCCGATGGCCTGGGTGGCAATTGGTCAAATCGTGCCACCTTGTCCGGCTGCTGTCAAAAGCACGCTCTGCAATCTTGGCTGTGTACCCGCATGATAGTTGACGCCTTTTAAAGAATTATAACAGTGATCCGGATTCGCATGCTGTGAAGTGGTTACGGTTGAAGTTCAGCCGGTCCAAGCCCGAGTTTGGGCTATCTGGCAACAGTTGGGTATCGCTTCAGCCATCCGAAAAAGCTAGGCTCACTGGGGTGTATCTTATTTAAAAATATATGCTTTTTTGTGCACGTTTTCCGGTTTGTTCATGCGGTGATAAAAATTGTGTGAGCCACATCTTTCCGACGCATCCGGGGATGATGAAAAGGGGTCAAGACAAATCAAGGGTAGGGTTTTGAGACTGTTCTTGAGGAAAAGTGTTTTTATAAGGAGCGGACGCCTGTTCCCACACTTCTGTTCTGAAATCAGCAACAATTCACTCAAAAGACCTCCAATGGACGTGACCCGGGTATGAAACCTGTGCGCGCTGGGGTTTCGCAGGCTGACCGGCGTGGCAGGTTTGGTGTTGGCCCAAGCGACAACTCAAGATTTGAGAACACCCTCAGGGGGTCAGTTGTGCCTTCATCGCAGGTTCCGGAAAGCAAGTTGGCGCAAAGCCTGAAGTCATTTGCCACCGGCCAATCGAGCGGCGTGTTTTGAACCCCGGCAAACCATCGGCACCGCCAACGTCATGGCCCATTTTCTCGAGGGTCCGCTGCATTGCGGCGATGTCAGAACGGTACAGCCCACCGACCGGACCCCATTGCCCCACAAAATCGTCGACACCGAATTGAATGCGGTCTCCAACATGGCCAACGAACAGAGCGTAAAGATCGCTTTTGTTGTATTCTTTGAGCACATAGAAATTTGGTGTAACCAGAAAGGCCGGTCCATGGCGTCCAGCTGGCATCATCAGATAGCCGAGGCCGTCACGCTCATGGTCCGGAAAGGGCCTGCCTGAAATCCGGCGTATCCCCATTTTTTCCCATTCGTGAATGGGTCGGCCCTGATCGGGCCCTTCCAAAGCGCAGGACACATTCGCGGGAACGGAAACTTCGAAACCCCAGTCTCGACTGCTTAGCCATCCATGTTGGTCTAAATAATGGCCGATGGACGCAATTGTGTCAGCGGGCGATCCCCAGATGTCAGCCCGGCCGTCCCCGTCGCCGTCTCTTGCATAGGTCAAATAATTGGATGGCATGAATTGTGGCTGACCCAATGCACCCGCCCAGCTACTTTTCATGTCTTGGGCAGGTAAATAACCAGCCTCGGCTATTTGAAGGGCCGCAATCAACTCGTTTGTAAAATACTCGGCACGCGTGCTCATGAATGCTTTGGTCGATAGAACGCGAAACGCGTCGTGGCGGATGGGCACCTGTCCGTACCCGCTCTCTCTGCCCCAGATTGCCAGGATTATGCGGCCGGGCACACCGGTTTCGCGCTCGACCGAGGCAAGTATTGCGGAATGCTGTTTTGCCATCTTGCGCCCAACCGAGGTGGCACCCTGAACGGATCCTGAGTTGAAGTACCGCCCAGGCGAGCCGAATTCGGCCTGTTTCTGATTTTTTGGTGTCTTGGCCTTTCGTCCGGGCGGGACCAGATCTGGCAGTTTCCAGTTCAGGGTCACGCCAGAAAACGCCTGTTGCATCGTATCCCGTGAAACCCCTTTGGAACGCGCTTTTGGCCAGACCACCTCTTGCAACCAGGTTTGGAATTGACGTTCAACTTCAGCGCGATCCTGAGCCAGCGCAGCTTGCGAAGTCAAAATAAGACCTATGATTGCAAGTATTTTGTGTATCAAAACCAAGTTGCGTCCCTGTTTTGGCCGGGGCTCGACTGATGCGGTTTTCCATTGATGCCCAAGGTTGAATGAAAGTCTTACCTGGCAATCTGCAGTATGGAAAGGTCTTGAGAAAACTTTCGCATTTGCTGATAGTTGGGTGGAATTTGGATCACGAGAGGGTTGTGTGTTATGGCCGCAGGCAGATTGTCCACCCTATCCTCGCTCGTGGTGGCTGCCGTGTTCATTTTGGCTGTAACTGCGCAAATGGCTGTTGCCAGCGACAGTTTTTTGGATCCGCAAGGCCCGATTGCAGCCATTCAGAAAACTCATCTGTTACGGGCGACCGCCCTGATCATGGTGGCGGTCATACCCGTCCTCGTTCTGGTCCCCTGGATCGCATTTCGATACCGGCGTCGAAGGGGTGGAACCGCTGCCTATAGGCCGGACTGGGATTTTTCAGCCAAACTGGAAATTATCATGTGGGGCGTGCCTGTTTTGATCGTAGCGCTCCTGTCTTTCTATCTTTGGAAGGCGACGCACCGGCTCGACCCGTATTCAGCAAGTTTTGGTGAGGAACCGGCCGTGCAGGTTCAGGTGGTTGGTCTGGATTGGAAGTGGTTGTTTCTCTATCCCGATCTGGGCATTGCCAGCGTCGGCGAGTTTGGAATCCCAACCAAACGACAGGTGGCCATGACATTAACCACCGATACTGTGATGCAGTCTTTCATGATCCCCTCTCTGGCCGGTCAGATTTACGCGATGCCGGGCATGACAACGCAATTGCATCTGGTCGCAGATACTCCAGAGGTCATGCAGGGCGAAAACACGCAGTATAACGGACGTGGGTTCACAAAACAGAAGTTCCGCACTGTTGCGATGGAGCAAGATGCCTTTGATACGTGGGTCGACAAAGTGCGCACCGGCGGCATCCCGCTGAATGCGGCCACCTATCAGACGCTTGCGATGCGAACTGACAGGGATGAGGTTCAAGCAGCTTTGGGGACAGCACAGATGCCTGATGATGCACTGTATTTCACGCTAGAAGAGGATGTGTTCCAAAGCATTCTGCACCGGTATCACACCGGCGAGGGCTTGCCTGCCGATCAACAACCGGGCACGGCATCCTTCGGGCAGGAGGCGCAAAAATGACGTCAACCGAAACTGGCTTTTTGGGCCGCCTCAGTTGGGATGCGCTTCCGATTGCCGGGTTGCTTCAAGACCCCAGCGCCAATGAGATCGTGGCAAATGCGGCTGCGGGAGTCGTGATCGTTGGCGTTATTGCCGTGGTGGGCCTGCTCAGCTGGTTTCGGCTGTGGACACCGCTGTGGCGCGATTGGCTGACTAGCGTCGATCACAAGAAGATAGGCATCATGTATGTCGTCTTTGCCATCGTAATGCTTGCGCGCGGCGTGTTGGAGGGCGTTGTCATGCGCGCTCAGCAAGCCGCAGGGCCGGGTGATGGATTTCTTGAGGCCGAGCACTTTGCCGAGCTTTTCAGCACCCACGGCACGATCATGATTTTCTTTGTTGCCGTGCCCTTCGTCTTTGGTATTGCCAATTATGTTGTGCCGCTGATGATCGGGGCGCGCGATGTCGCGTTTCCCCGATTGAACCAGATCAGTTTGGGTTTGACTGTGTCCGCTGGCATGATGTTGATGGTCTCACTGGTGGTGGGGAGGTTCTCAACAGGCGGCTGGACAGCTTACCCGCCATATACGGGCGCCGCGTTTAATCCGGGAGTGGGACCGGATTATTGGATATGGGCCATCGTTGTATCGGGTATTGGGACCACGCTCACAGGCATCAACTTTGCCGTAACGATCTACAAAATGCGGGCGCCGGGAATGACCTTCATGCGGTTGCCGATGTATTGCTGGACGATTATCTGCAGTTCGATCCTGATCGTTTTTGCGATGCCGCCCTTGGGGGTTGCCGCGTTGATGCTGGCCGCAGACCGTTATCTGGATTTCCACTTTTTCACCAACGACCTCGGCGGCAACATGATGAACTACGCCAACCTGTTCTGGCTGTTCGGTCACCCCGAGGTCTATCTGCTGGTTCTGCCTGCCTATGGTATCTATTCCGAAGTGTTCGCGACTTTCTCGGCCAAGCGGCTATATGGCTACAACTCGCTTGTTATTGCGACAATGTCGATTGCGGTGCTGTCCTTCACGGTCTGGCTGCATCACTTTTTCACCATGGGTCAGAGCGCATTGATCAACGCCGTTTTTGGTATTGCAACCATGCTGATCGCTATTCCGACCGGTGTGAAAGTCTATGACTGGATGGCAACCTTGTGGCGAGGGCGGATCCGGTTTTCGGTTCCGATGCTGTATGGGCTGGCATTTCTGATGCTGTTTGTGATTGGTGGCCTTAGCGGAGTGATCCTGGCCAATCCAACGGTCGACTATCAGGTGCACAACACGCTGTTTCTGGTGGCGCATTTCCACAACGTGCTGTTGCCGGGTGTGCTGTTTGGTCTGTTGGCAGCTTATAACTATTGGTTCCCCAAGGCGTTCGGTTTCCGCCTGAACGAGTTCTGGGGCCGCGTTACAGTCGCTCTTTGGACCATAGGGTTTTTGTTGACCTTCATGCCGCTCTATTTCGTCGGGCTGATGGGAATGCCGCGCCGCTCATTCAGCTATGACGATCCGTCCTTCCACCCTTTCATGATCGTCGCCATCGTTGGGGCGCTGGTGATTACGTGCGCCTTGTTTTCGGTTCTCATCCAATTGTGGGTCAGTGTCCGGGATAGCGAAAAGACCCGTGTCCCGGTGGGGGATCCATGGGATGGCCGTACATTGGAGTGGTCGATTCCATCGCCACCGCCGCCGTACAATTTTGCAATCATCCCACAGGTAAAGGATCGTGATGACTTCGCTGCCGCCAAAGAACGAGGCATCGCGTATCCAACGCCGGACGCATATGAAGATATCGAATTGCCGCGCAATACCGGTATCGGCTTTATCCTCTGTGTTTTCAGCGGAGTCTGGATGTTTGCTTTGGTGTGGTGGATCTGGTGGTTGGCGGCCCTGATGACTGTGCTGATGATCCTGGCCGTGATCATCTGGACCTTTGACGACAGTACCGAATTCACCATCGCTGCTGAAGAAGTGCGCAGAGATCATGAAGCCTGGTTGTCCCTAGTTCACAGTGAAAAGGCTGTGGATCGTGACTACGAAACCTCCCCAGAAAACCGCGGCCTCGCCCGCCCAGATCTGGAGGCAGTCACATGAAACGCACACCAACGCATAGTTATCCGGGCATCAACCTTGGGGAACGCCACGCGAGTGCCGACAAGGCGACAGAAGTTGTCACCTTTGGTTTCTGGGTCTTCCTGATGAGCGATCTGGTCTATTTCGGCCTGATGTTTGCAATCTACATCACAATGATTGATGCGCAGGTGGGTGGACCCGGTCCGCACGAACTGTTCGATCTGAAAAGTGTCTTTGCTCAAACCCTGATCCTGTTGACCAGCAGCCTGACTGTCGGTCTTGCCATGCTGGCCTTAAAGTACAACTTGCCGCGCGGGCGCATCATTCTTTGGTTTGGGGTTACGCTTTTGTTGGGACTCAGCTTTCTGGTTCTTGAACTGCGTGACTTCATGGCCATGGCGGAAAAAGGCGGTGTTCCACAACGCAGCGGCTTCCTATCGGCATTCTTCGGTCTGGTCCCGCTGCATGGTTTGCACGTTGCGGCGGGATGTCTGTGGCTGATCGTTCTGGGCATTCAATTGCGCGCGAAAGGAATGACAGACCTGATTATCTTACGCGTGGTGCGTCTGGCGTTGTTCTGGCACTTCCTTGACCTGATCTGGATCGGAATAATCACCATCGTTTATTTCGGAGGTCTGACCTATGGATAAGCGCTCTGAAATGCACCGTCGTGAGCGGCGACGTTATGTGATCGGATATGGCGGGTCGCTGTTGCTTACACTGGCCATGTTTGGCGTGGCGCATCTATTCGGGATCGAAACCACTGGCGTGTATCTGACAATTGGATTGCTTGGTCTGGCACAGCTTGTTTTGCAGCTAGTTTATTTCCTGCATATCGACCGTCGTCGCAGCAGCCGGGAAGACCTGCACCTTGTGCTGTTTTCCACGATGGTTTTGTTGATTATGATTCTGGGTACGGTTTGGGTGTTGGGCAACCTGGCGATCCGAATGCATATGCATGTGATGTAATAGGCAGCGCACAACAAAGGTAAACGGCATGAGACCTCTCAAAACCATAGCCATTGCTGTTATGTTGGCAGTAATCGGTGTGGGTTTGCTGTTGTTTTGGCGGCACGAGGAACGGTACCCATCCACCCAGGATGCTTATATCGGCGCCAACATCATTTATGTGGCAGCCCAGGTGACCGGGCAAGTGGCGGAAGTCCAGATTTCCGATAACCAATCGGTTAAGAATGGCGATCTCCTGTTCACTATTGACGACACTCAGTTCAAAGCCTCCGTCGACGCGGCCAAAGCTGATCTGGACAGTGCCATTCAACAGGCCAAGTCGTACTCGACACAAATTACGGCCGCTGAAGCGTCCGTTCAAAGCGCCCAATCTGCTTATGACACTGCAAATAAGAGCCTAGAGCGCGCGAAAGCCCTGTTTGCTGCAGGTGATGTCGCGCAGGCCTCATTGGACCAGACGACATCAGAATTCGCGCAGGCCTCGGCACGGCTGACGACCAGCCAATCCAGCTTGTTGGCGCTGCAAAGCGGGTTGGAAGCAAAACAGGACGACATCTTGTCATCTCAGGCGCAGCTTGAGATCGCCGAAACAAACCTGGCTTGGACCAAGGTCTATGCGGTCGCAGATGGCTGGATCGCCAATCTGACGTTGCGCCCCGGATCTTCGGTCTCTGCCAACGCGCCTCAATTCTCGATTGTTGAGTCCTCGGATTGGTGGGTAGACGCCAATTTCAAGGAAACGTCGTTGCCTCGTATCCGGCCCGGGCAGCCTGTAACAGTTCAGGTCGACATGCTGCCGGGGGTGAAGCTTACCGGCAAGGTGGCCTCAATCGGACGCGGTTCAGGGGACACATTCTCGTTGCTGCCGTCCGAGAATGCCAGTGGAAACTGGGTCAAGGTCACACGGCGTTTTCCGGTTCGGATCGCACTTGACCCAACCGATGCCCCCTTGCGGGTCGGCGGCAGCAGCAAAGTTGTCGTGGACACAACGGGCCCGGCGGACGGAAAATGACTTCGGCGGCGTCCGGCCCTGTAAACCGGGTGATCGTGGTTGCTGTTGTTCTCAGCGCCATATTGGAAGTGCTGGACAGCACGATTGTCAACGTTGCCTTGCCGCATATTCAGGCCGCGTTTGGGGCGACAACCGACCAAGCGACATGGATTCTGACCAGCTATATCGTATCGGCGGTGGTCATAATGCCACTGACCGGCTTTGTGGCCCGCCGTGTTGGGCGGCGACGGTTGATCCTGACAGCAGTGACTGGCTTTGCAGTTATGTCGATGATGTGTGGCCTGTCCTGGAGCCTCGAAGTCATTGTTGCCTTTCGGCTGGCCCAAGGCATGTTTGGAGCTTTCCTGATCCCATTATCGCAATCGATCCTGTTCGACGCCTTCCCCAGAGAAGAGCGTGGGAAGGCGATGGCGGTTTTCGGCTTGGGGGTCGTAGTGGCACCCGTTCTTGGGCCGACGGTTGGTGCGATCCTGACCGAGTATTTCTCGTGGCGGATGGTGTTTTTCGTCAACTTGCCTGTGGCCGCCCTTGCCCTTCTGTTGCTGGCCGGGGAATTGCCCGAAGACAAGACCGAGGATGTACAGATCGACTGGAAGGGTCTGGCCTTGTTGGCACTTGGCATCGGGTGTCTGCAATTTGTCCTGGATCAGGGCGAAACCATGGATTGGATGTCGTCTCGTGTCATTCAAGTGGCTGTGGTCGCGTCGGTACTGGGCGCGATCGGATTTATTGTTCACGCATTGACCGCGCGTAACGCGGTCGTGGATCTGCGTTTGTTTGCGGACCGCAATTTTGCCCTGTGCAATCTGATCATCGCCGGATTTGCGGTCTCATTGTTTGGTGGTATTGCAGTCCTGCCAACGCTCGTACAAAACCTTCTGGATTTCCCCGTTATCGCTTCAGGCCACCTTTTTATTCCGCGCGGTTTGACAGCAGGATTGTCGATGGTTCTGACCGGCGCCGTACTGGTTCATCGTTTCGATCCACGCTTATTGGCGGGCGCCGGATTGTTGCTGACTGCGATTGGGAACTTCATGATGGGTGCCATCAACCTCAATGCCGGGTTTTGGGAGCTGGCGTGGCCCGGAGCCATCAGTGGGTTAGGGATGGGTTTGGTCTTTGTGCCTATGTCTATTCTCGCGTTCGAAAGCATCAGCCAAAACCGGCAAGACGAAGCCTCTGGCCTGTTCAACGTCACTCGCCAGTTGGGCTCATCGGTTGGCATCTCTCTGGTCGGCACATGGATCGTACGTGGACTTCAGACCAACACAGCTGTCCTAAGCCAGAATGTGACGCCCTATAACCCTGCGGCGCAAGCTTACCTGAACCCGCTTGGCTTGACACCTGACAGTCCACAGGGCGCTGCGATCCTGGGTCAGGAAATCGCGAAGCAGGCAGAACTGATCTCTTACCTGACCGTTTTCAACAATCTTGGCCTGCTGGCCCTGGCGACAATTCCGCTATTGTTTTTCTGTCGTGCGCCAAAGCCGGGAACCCAGACGGCTGTCCACGTGCATTGATCCACGGAAGCTTCAATAAATACCTTTTCCCCGACTGTACCAGATCGGGAACAAGGTTTCCCCACGATTTCAAGTGAAGTGACAGTCACAGATCAGTTAGGGATTGACCTCGGGTTATTCACCACATGTGTGTTGATCCTGCGAATGCTCCATTCGACCGCATCTCGCATCGCGCGGCCCAAGGCCTTGTCAAAGGCTTCGATCAGATCAGGTGTTTGTTCACTGGCGGCCACGACATTTTCCTGGAACGAGCTGGATGCAATAATCTTGTCTTCGTACTCGTCAATGACCTTAATATTCATACGCACTTCAATGCGGACCGATTTACTGGTCTCTGTTTCTTGGACCACAATGCCCTGAAATTCGCGCAGGTCAGGTGCAATCACATAGTCTGCGCGCAGGCCAACGGTAGATCGACCAACCGCCGCAACTTTTCCCGAATTCTCGTAGCTTTCCACCAACAGCGTTTGAACGATCAAAGGAGCACGATCTACCCAACGCGCGCGCGGAAGGTACTGCACCTGCAAGGGCGTCGGCTGAATAGCGATCTGATCCGTGTTCACTGCCGCAGTTGCTGTTGGTTCCTCGACAACGATCTGCTTTTGAATTCGGGGCAGTGCGGACGAAAAGGTGCTTTTGGGCGTCAATAAATAAAGGTCGTTGGGCTTGGCCGCCTGTTGCAACGTACCCAGGCCAGCGCAGCCGCCGATCAGGGCAAATGCCAGCAATGCGAAAACAGGCTTGATCATTGGCGGAACTCCGATGCTTGAGTGCCCAACAGGAATCGTGCGGGATCCCGTTCAATCTTATCCACCAGTCGGTCGAGACTGATAACAAGTCGTTGGGATTCTTCGATGAAGCGGATAAATTGCGGAAGGCCGACGCGCAGGAAATCCGAAACTTGGCGACGATTGTTCTGAACGATGCCGTCGATAGTGCCCATCAGTTCAGACGCAGAATTCGATGCGCTTAGAACGTCGTCCGAGATTTGATCGATCTTTTCGGTCACGTTCGAGACCGTCTCGGTCACTTGATTAGCCGCTTTGCGGATGTCAGCAGCCACAGGCGCGACTTCTTCTTCCATCACCCGATTGGCTGAGTTGAACGCCGTCTCTGCCGAAGACAGCGCCCCCTTCGCCGTGTCCATCGCCGACGTAATCGACCCCAATGTCGTGTTGGCGTTCAGAACGGTTTCGTTGACAATTTCCAAGGTGACGCTGCCTTCGTCCGACAACAACGTCAAACGTTCAGCCAGTTGCGCGCCGCGTTCAATGAAAGGTCGAATGTCCTCTTGCAGGATCTGGTCCGCCGTTTGGATCGTTGTTTTTGCTTCGTCCAACGCGGCCTTGGCGGATTCTGATGCGGTTTTGACCGAGTCCAGCGTATCCGTTCCTGTCTCAAGCGTTGTCTGAGCTGTTTCGATCAATGGATCCAGACGCTTAGAGAATTCGCCAATGTCCTTGGCGGCATTACCAATATCGCTGGCGACAGACTCAAAGCTTGTCAAAGTGTTGTCCAACCGTCCTGTAGCCGACGCAAGATTGTCTAGTATACCGCTCACGGCTTCCCTGTTCTTGTCGTCAACGACCTTGTTGAGGCTTTCCAAAAGTGTGACGGCCTCATCCAACACTTTCGGTGCGCCTTCAAACAGTGACTGGATTGTGCTGCGTTTGCTTTTGATCACGCTGTTTTGTGCCAGTCGTTGTGCGCTCGCCGACCCACCGGTCAACTCGACATAGCCAACCCCGGTCACACCTAGGGACTGCAACTGGGCAATCGTTTCCTCGGTGATTGGAATATCTGCATCCACTTCGATGCGAACTCTGACTTTCGAGGGGTCGTCTTCATCCAAATTCAACGAAATAACCTGGCCAACAGGAAGGCCGTTGAAGCTCACACCTCCCGCAGCGGAAAGCCCTGAGACATTGTCGAACAAGACGTCGTAATAAGCGTATTGGCGTGTGACCTCAAATTTCGCAAGCCAAAGGAAAAAACCAAACGCGCCCAGAAGCCCTGCAAGGGTAAACGCGCCGATCAGGATATAATTCGCTCGGGTTTCCATTGCCTCTACCTGTCCTGGCCCTTTTGTTGTGCTGCGCGGGCGCGGGGGCCTGTGAAGTATTCCTGCACCCAAGGATGATCGACCTTGGCCATGTCTTCGATCGGACCTTCGACCAGTACGCGCTGTTCTGCAAGCACAGCAATCCGGTCGCAGATGGCATAAAGGCTATCCAGATCATGGGTGACCATGAACACTGTCAACCCAAGAGCCTGCTGCAATTCGCCAATCAACTCATCATAAGCCGCCGCCCCAATAGGGTCCAATCCGGCGGTTGGTTCATCCAGAAACACGATTTCGGGGTCCAAGGCCAATGCCCGGGCCAGCGCCGCGCGCTTGCGCATACCGCCGGAAAGCTCGGACGGAAACTTGCCGCAGCTCAGCTGAGGCAACCCAACCAGGCTGATCTTCAGCGAGCCCAGCGACTCCATCAGCTTTTCGCTCAGACCCGTGTGCTCGCGCAGCGGGGCCATTACGTTTTGCAGGACGGTCAATGACGAAAACAGAGCGCCGTCCTGGAAGGCCACACCCCAATGGCGTTCGATGCTGCGCCGATCTTCCTCGGGGCCGTTCAAGACATCAACACCCAGAACTTCGATGCTGCCCGCCGCCGGCGTGTTCAGCCCTACAATTGTTCTGAGCAATACCGATTTACCAGTGCCGGACCCGCCGACAATTCCCAGAACTTCGCCGCGCCAGACATCGAGGTCCAGATTATCATGCACCACCTGCGATCCGAACTGGTTTCTGAGGCCGCGCACACGGATCACAGCGTCACGTTGTGACGCCGTTGAACTCGTTGCCTCTTGTATTCTGCTGTTCATGTCAGATTCCGACCTCTGAGAAGAAAATCGAAAACAGGGCGTCAATTACTATGACCATGAAGATGGATTGCACAACCGATGCGGTTGTCCGCTGACCCACGCTTTGTGCAGATCCTCTGACCTGCATGGCCTGCCAACAGGAGATTACTCCAATAACCAACGCAAAAAAGGGCGCTTTGATCAGACCAACGGCTAGTTGCCAGACATCCGTATTCTCCTTCAATCGCGTCAGAAACATGCCGGGGCTTACGCCCAGATCAATCCAGCTCATCAAGGCGCCACCGAATAAACCCGCTATGTCCGCGATAAACCCCAGAATGGGCAACATGATCAAAAGGGCGAGGACACGGGGAATTACCAGCACTTCAATCGGGTCCAGCCCCAAGGTTCGCATGGCATCAATCTCTTCCTGCACTTTCATCGAACCGATCGAGGCTGTGAACGCCGAGCCTGAGCGACCCGCAACAATGATCGCTGTCAACAAAATCCCAAGCTCTCGTAAGACCGAGATTGAGATCAACTCCACTACAAATATCTCTGCGCCAAACTGCTTGAGCTGCGTCGCGCCTTGAAAAGCCAAAACAACACCGATCAGAAACCCCATCAGAGCCACGATGGGAAGGGCTTTGACACCGGTTTCCTCCATATGCGTGACGAGGGCCGCCTTGCGCAGCCGCCATGGCATGACCATGGTGCGGAACAGCCGGTGTAGCGTAAGTCCCAAAAATTCAAGGATTGAAAGCGTGTCCTTCCAAGCCCCGAAGGTGCCGCGACCCACATCTGCCACCCAATCCATGAAACTGCGGGGATCTTCGAGCTTGCCGGGTTTGCCCGGGATCGAGCGGGTTACGGTATCAATAAGCGTCGCATGTGCAGGCTTTGCCCCCAGAATTTCCACTGCCCCACCGTTCGAGGTGAAACGCTTACCAAGGTCCGCGATCAACCATGCACCTCCGGTGTCGAGGGCCTCGATCTGGGACAAATCAAAAACGACCTTGTCAGCCGAGGGTTGTATAGCTGCAAAATCATGCTCCACTGATGCCAAAGATTGCGTGAGCAATTCACCCGAAATACGGACATGAGTGCCTTCGGTGTCGCGCTCGGATGAGATCATTGCCTTCGTCATAAAGCCATGTGAAGTAAAACGCTCTGAGCCTTCAAGTCTTTGTTCTGAAAGATCGGGTTTTTGCGGTGCAGGATGGCCCTCGCGTCACGCCTTGTTTGGTGCGGCCAGGTTTTCGGGCTCGGGTATACAAGAAAGTGTTGGCTACTTATTTAATCAGTTGCTTGAGCCCAGAATGCGAGACACAGTCCGCGTGGGAGTCGAGGTTGAAGCGGAGTGTTCAGATGTCTCAGGCCAAAAACGTCTTGTTCATCATCATTGATCAACTTCGGGCTGATTGCCTGAGCGGCGCTTTGGCAGATTATGTGGATCTTCCGAATTTGCGGGCATTCATGCAAGAGGCTGTGACCTTTACGCGGCATTACTCGGTCACCAACCCCTGCGGGCCTTCGCGGGCTTCGCTTTTGACCGGGCAATATGCGATGAACCACCGTTCGGTGCGAAATGGAACGCCACTGCGTCACGATACCCCCAATATCGCCACGGAAATGCGCAAAGCGGGATACATGCCGTTGCTGTTCGGCTATACAGATACATCTGCCGATCCGCGTGTCCATGACGCCAATGATCCGGTTCTCAAATCATATGAGCAGTCCATGACCGGGTTTCTTGAGGTGGTCGAAATGCGCCTTGAAGAGTCATATCCCTGGCAAGCACATCTGATGAAAAAGGGATATAAGTTCGATCAGCACTGGGATGTTTACAAACCCACCTCGAAAGACGGTCAGTCCCCCAAATTGAATGACCCGGCGCTCTATCGGGCCGAAGACAGTGACACTGCGTTTCTGACGGATGCTTTTCTTGAAGGCATCGCGCCTCATTGTGGCGAGGGTTGGTTTGCTCATTTGACCTATATCCGCCCGCATCCGCCTCTGGTCGCACCCGCGCCGTACAACGACATGTACAATCCGGCAGAAATCCCTCTGCCACAACGGTTGCACAGCACGGAAGCTGAGAAGAACCTGCACCCGTTCTTTGGGCCCACGCAGGATTCCTATACAGCCAAAGACTTTGTGCACGGCTTTGATGAAGTCGAGCCGACGGACGAGAACATTCGCACTCTGCGCGCTGTCTACCTTGGTCTGGCAACAGAAGTAGATCACCACATCGGTCGTGTGGTGAAATACCTCAAGGACAGCGGGCAATATGACGACACGATTCTTGTGATCACAGCTGATCATGGCGAAATGCTGGGGGATCGCCACAGCTGGGGTAAGATGACCGTCTATGACGCAGCCTATCATACCCCTTTGATGATCCGTTTGCCCGGGAACAATGATCAGGCGGGTGCACGAGTGAGTGTTCCAACTGAATCGGTCGATGTCGCGCCAACGATCCTGGACTGGATTGGGCAACCGGCTCCGAACACGATGGATGGTCGATCCTTGATGCCGCTGTTGCGCGGTGAAGTTCCAGAGGACTGGCGCAGCTATTCGTTCAGCGAGCTGGATTTCTCGGAACCTGAAAACTCGACTCTGTGGCAACAGCAACTTGAAACGGGCAACAGCGACTCGTGCCTGGGAATTCTGCGAGACGACCGATTTACTCTGATCGAGTTTGCCGCGGACCTGCCGCCGATCCTGTTTGACCATCAGAGCAAAGGCGAATTTGAGAATGTGGCGGACAAGCCTGAACTGGCGCCGGACTTGGCCCGATTAAGCCGTCAGATGCTGCGGCACCGGATGAAGAACATGGACCATACACTTTCGCTGCATTCGATTACATCTGAAGGTGCAAAATCCCGTTCTCGATACTGATCGCCCTGTGTGTGGCTTAGAACTTTCCCTGAAAAATTGTAGACAAATTCATATCTTACGATATCGTCCTTGTGAAATACGCATCGTTTTACGCTCTGACGGCCAGCGGTAATTGTGCTGCGGTTTTTCGGTTCTGAATTATTTGTGCAGATCGGCTTGTCAGCGATTTCAAAGTTCCAAACACACCTTTATGCACACAAGGGGTTCCGGGGAGGACAGGAATGGGCGATTGGTTTGTGAATGTGCTGCGCAGCTATCCCGAACTGGCGGTTTTTCTGTCGATCGGGATAGGGTTCTGGATCGGTCCCAAGAAATTTTTTGGTTTCAGCCTCGGGACCGTTACAGCAACTTTGCTTGCGGCTGTGATCATCGGGCAAACGCATATTCAAATCGACTCGGCGGTCAAATCGACCTTTTTCATCATGTTCATCTTCGCAGTTGGATACGGTGTCGGCCCGCAGTTTATCCGCGGTCTCAAGGCAGACGGCGCACGAGAGGTGTTGTTCGCACTCAGTGTTTTGGCTTTGTGCCTGATTGTGCCAGTCTTATCTGCCAAAGTCGCAGGGCTGGAACTGGGCTTCGCGGCTGGCTTGTATGCAGGATCACAGACCATTTCTGCCGCAATTGGTGTGGCGACCGACCAGATCAGTCAACTGGGTCTGTCGTCAGAACAGGCGCAGACCTATGCCAATCAGATACCGATTGCCTACGCAGTCACATATATTTACGGCACGATTGGGTCGGCCATCATTCTGGCCAAACTCGGGCCACGTCTGATCGGTGTGAATCTGGTTGTCGCTTGCAAAGAATATGAGGCCAAGCTTGGTGGTAGCGCTTCTGTTGAGACTGGCGAAGGTATCGTTTCGGCCTATCGCATGATCGAAGCTCGGGCGTTCGAAATCCCCGATGACAGCGATTTGCTGGGCCAGCCGGTGAAGGATTTGATGCCTGGTGTGCGTATTTATGCCGAACGGATCAAGCGCGGTGACGCTGTGATCGAGGTTGAAGACAGCACGGTACTTCAGGCGGGCGACCTCGTCATGTTCTCTGGGCGACGCGCGGATTTGGTTGGCCTTTTGGAAGGGCACCTGAAAGAGGCTGATGCCCCTGAATTGCTGAACACGCCGACCGAGAAGCTGGATGTGCTGATCACCAGCAAAGAGGTTCACGGGAAAACTCTGGAAGAACTAAGCAAGCTTTCGCTGGCGCGCGGTGTCTATGTTTCGAAACTAATGCGAAACATGGTCGAACTGCCACTTTTGCCGGGAACTGTTGTGCATCGCGGTGATATCTTGACGGTTCTTGGATCAAAGCGTCATGTAGAGGCCGCCATTGCCCGGGTTGGGTATGCCGACCGCCCGGTCGAGACAACAGACTTGGCTTTTGTCGGCTGGGGAATATTCATTGGTGGTCTGGTCGGAACACTGGCAATTACCATGGGTGGTTTCCCAATTAGCCTATCCACAACAGGCGGGGCCCTTTTGGCCGGCTTATTACTGGGCTGGTTGCGAACTGTGCATCCGACATTCGGGCGTATTCCCGGCCCGTCTTTGTGGTTGATGAACACCCTTGGCCTAAACGTTTTCATAGCTGTGATTGGCATAAGCGCCGGTCCCGGTTTTGTGGCGGGCCTGCAACAGGCCGGCGTTGCGCTGCTGCTTTGGGGAATAGTCGCCACCTCTCTGCCGATGATCTTCTCGGTTTACGTTGGCCACTATGTGTTCAAGTTTCACCCGGCCATTCTGTTTGGCGCCTGCGCTGGCGCGAGAACAACAACCGCTGCGCTTGGGATGATCCAGGAGGCCGCGCAAAGTCGAATACCCGCGCTGGGGTATGGGATGCCCTATGCGATTGGGAACACTTTGTTGACGATCTTTGGCATGGTTGTTGTTTTGATCCTTAGTTGATTTGGAAAGGTATGTGTTATGGACCGTCTGAAACTGCACGATTACGAAGCGCTCAGCCCTTTTCAGATCAAAGATGAGCTGATCAAACTAGCCTCGGATGAGGCCAGAAAATCCAACAGCGCGTTTCTGAATGCGGGACGAGGAAATCCCAACTGGATCGCAACCCGTCCGCGTGAAGCGTTCTTTGCACTCGGTCAGTTTGCCGTCACCGAAGCCAAACGCGTCATGGATCATCCGGCGGGTCTGGGTGGCATGCCAGCCGTCAAGGGATGCCATGACAGGCTTCTGAAATGGGCTGAGGTCAATGCGGACATGCCCGGCACGGACACTTTGCTTACCGTTGTCAAACACGCCATTTTTGCGTTTGATTTCAATGCAGATGCGTTTGTTCACGAACTGACGGACTCGATTATTGGCGACAATTACCCGGTGCCGGACCGTATTCTGCATCACAATCAGATCATAGCGCACGAATACTTGATGTGGGCCATGTGTTCTGGTCGACAGCCGGATGCGCGATTTGATCTGTTTGCAGTCGAGGGCGGCACGGCGGCGATGTGTTACATCTTCAAGTCGCTCAAAGCCAACCGATTACTGAACCCAGGTGATACGATTGCGTTGTGTACTCCGATCTTCACGCCGTATCTCGAGATGCCTGAACTTGAGGATTACAGCCTCGAATCCGTGCATGTGGAAACGGACGAAGAATACGCGTTCCAGCTGACCGATGCAGCGGTCGAGACGTTGAAAGACCCCAAAGTAAAAGCCTTCTTTCTGGTCAATCCGGGCAATCCTTCGTCAGTTGCGCTGAACAAGGCATCTTTGGAGAAGCTGGCAGATGTGGTCGAGAACCATCGCCCCGATCTCATCGTTCTGACAGATGATGTCTATGGAACCTTCGTGCATGATTTCACATCGGTCATGGGGTACATGCCGCGCAACACGATCGGCGTGTATTCGTATTCGAAGTATTTCGGCTGCACCGGCTGGCGTTTGGGTGTCATCGCAGTGGCGCAGGACAATATCTTTGACCTCAAACTGGCTGAGCACAGTGAAGAGATCAAACAGGCGCTGGACAAGCGCTATGGCACGCTCAGCCTGACACCGCGTGAGATCAGGTTCATAGACCGTCTGGTTGCAGACAGCCGGGATGTTGCCCTGAACCACACCGCTGGTCTTTCCTTGCCGCAACAGGTCATGATGACCCTGTTTTCGCTTGTTGAACTTGTAGACACCAAGAAAGACTATCAAACCGCTTGCATGGAGCTTGTGCATCGACGGTTCAAGCTGTTGACCGAAGCGATGGGGATCCAGGTTGACGGGGGCGAAAACTACGATGCCTATTACGGGATTATCGATTTCGAGTATTGGTTGCGAAAATATGTCGGTGAGGATGTTGTTGCGTGGATCAAGAAGAACGTGCACCCGCTGGACATTGCGTTCAAACTGGCCGAAGATCACGGGATTGTTCTATTGAACGGCAGCGGCTTCGATGCGCCGGGTTGGTCTGCGCGCGTGTCTTTTGCCAACCTGCCGGACGAAGCCTATGCCCAGATCGGCCGCGCCGTACGGTCCGTAGCCAGAGGTTATGTCGAAGCTTATCGTGCCGCCAATAAAATGCCGCTGCATGGCGGGTCATAAATTAGCATTGCCGCAAGAATGAAACCCACTATTCGTACCTGTAATCAGGTGCTACGCAGGTGCTGTGGAAAAGGCAAACTTGGACATAACGGAAAAGCGCATAAAGGCGATGACCACGGCAGGGCTGAACCTTATCGGTCAGGCGCTTTCCATTTATGACAGCAAGTTGCAGCTTGTGCTCAGCAATCGCCGGTTTCAGGAAATGTTCGATTTACCGGACGAGTTGGTTCAACCCGGGGCTCCGTTTCGGGATACAATTCATTTCCTCGCCAGCCGTGGAGAATATGGACATGACGAGAGTGTCGAGGACATGGTCAATCTGCGGGTCAAGCAGGCCCTGGCGTTTGAACCGCATTACATGGAGCGGGTGCGGCCCAACGGGCAGGTTGTCTCAATCGAGGGCGCTCCGTTGCCTCAAGGAGGATGGGTCGCGGTCTATACTGACATCACGGGCACGCGGCGCGCCGAAAACCTGTTGCGGGCGCGATCAGAGGAACTGTCGGAACAGTTGCTCGGGCACGCCGAGGAACTATCAGCGACCAACCGCAAGCTTGCAGCCACGATCGCGGCCTTGGAAGAAGCGAAAAGGGAACTGACCGAAATTGAAGCCCGAACGCGCCTTGTGACCGAAATGATGCCTGCGCATATCGCGCATTTGGACAGTGACGGGCTTTATGACTACTCCAACCGACGTCTGAGTGCGGTCATGCCGGGGCGTCCGTCCGATATTCTTGGCCTGCATATTTCCGAGGCGCTGGGTGAGGTCGCTTTTGAGCGCGTGGAAAGCCATTTGCAAAAGGCTTATGATGGCGCGCCTTCAGTTTTTGAGTTTACCGAAGATCAGGATGCTCGTCGCATCCGAGTTTCGTTCACGCCGGATGGGGCAGGGGGTGTCTATGTGATGTCCGTGGACATTACCGAAGAAACGCAGGCACGGGTCGCCTTGCAGCAGACTCGTCGCCGGGCGATGGCAGCCCAGATGACCAGCGGCCTGGCGCATGACTTTTCCAACTTGCTAACGATTATCCTTGGGATGCAGTCCAGATTGGACAAGATGGACCTGCCGGATGAAGCGCAAGAACTGGTTGCAGCCACTCAACAAACAGCGCGTCGGGGTGGGCAGTTGCTGAATCGTATCGCAGATATGACTGGCAACCGTACGCCCCAGCCGCAGGCCACAGACATGCGCGGTTTGTTGGAAGATCTGCGTATTCTGGCCACCCCATCCCTGCCGCGTGGCATGGGGCTTTCTGTTGTGAACACTCTTCCCGATCAGGCACTAGTGTTGGATCCAGGGATGGTCCAGGACGCGTTGCTGAACCTTGTCCTGAACGCGCGAGATGCGTGCGGAAGCACGGGTCAGATCACCATCAGCGCACATGCGATTGGCAAGATATGGGTCGAAATCACAGTGTCCGACACCGGCCCAGGATTTTCGTCCGAGGCGTTGGAGAAGGCATTGAACCCCTTTTTCACGACTAAAGGCAGTGACGGGTCTGGTTTGGGCTTGCCCATGGTTTATGACACGGTGAAACTTGCCGGTGGTGATCTGAACCTCAGAAACACTCCATCCGGCGCATCGGTCGTGTTGCGATTGCCATATCGTTCCGCTCCACCCTCTCAGGATGGCCTTGTGTTGTTGGTGGAAGACAGCGACGAGTTGCGAGGTCAGTTCCGAGACATGCTGGTTGAGCTTGGTTTTTCAGTCATAGAAGCCAATTCGGTGGATGAAGCCCTAACGCTGCTTTCGAATGTAGAGGATATCGCGATGGTGTTGTCCGACATCCGCTTGGAGGGAGGGGGCTCGGGCCTGGATCTTCTGCGGCAAATAGGCTCTGGAGTGCCGTGCATCCTTATGACCTCTCTACCGAATTCTGATCCGCTGTACCAACAGGCGCTTGCGTTGGCGCCGGTGTTGCGTAAACCGTTTTCACAGGCTCAATTGTCCGCACTGATTCAAGCTAAGGCCGCCTGATGACCCAACCTTTGGTGACCATTCTCGATGACGAACCCGAGATACGACGTATCCTGACCGACGTCTTGGAGGATGCCGGGTTCCGAACACAGAGTTTCTCTCGCGCCCGAGAGTTCGAGGCGGCACTGAACCGCGTGACGCCGGATGTCTGTCTTGTGGATCTTTCCCTGCCGGATACCGATGGGTTGGCGCTGGTTCATCGTCTTGCTTTGGAACAGGGTGCTGCGGTGATCATCATATCTGGTCGGGCACAGGTGCAGGATCGCGTGACTGGGCTGGAACTTGGGGCTGATGACTACATAACCAAACCGTTCGATCCGGCGGAAGTGGTGGCCAGGATCCGGGCCAGGTTGCGTAACCCACGCAGTCAGACTTCGCATTCGGACACCGCTATTTTCAACGGCTGGATTGCACATTTTGACCGCTACGTTCTTGAGGATGGCGCCGGTGCCGAAACGCCTTTCAGCCATGCAGAAGGAGAGGTTCTGAGGCTATTCCTCGAAAGCCCCAAGCGTCTTATCAGCAGAGCGCAAATGCAAGAATCGTTGGGCGGTGCAGCAGGAGACAGTTTTGACCGGGCCATGGACGTGCGAATTTCCAGGCTTCGTACCAAACTTGGCGAAGACCCAAAGAATCCTCGCCTTATAAAAACGATTTACGGCGCTGGTTACATCTTTCTGGGCGATGTAGAATGGACGTAACAGAAATCTTGATCTGCAAAAAACGTTTGACGCCGGGAAGGAGGTTGCTGCTGCCGACCAGGGTGATTGATATTGAGCCAGTGAAAGGACTTTTGCTCGCGCCAATATTTTTGTCGTTGACCTAGTGGGTGGGGTAGTTTCCATCGAGAGCAGCAGTTGAGACAACGCATTGTGATGTTGTGATCAGCTTGGAGGCTGATGCTACTGCCGCCCAGATCGTTGAGATTATGCGGGCTCTTTCGAGGTTACTTCGCGGTTGCGCAAGGTTCGGATTCTTTTAGCCCAGTGATCCGGTCGACTACTGCAGAGGTCACCACGGTCTGGCGGTTCCGTTGAAACGTCATTTGCACCCAAAGTTTTTTGAGGTGTTCACCTTTCGCCTCGAGTGCTGCTTTCACGCACATTCTTCCGGCTCGGAGGTGGTCTATGTGCAGTTTCAGTTCTTACAGTTTCTAGGTCATGCGCAAACGGCTATAGCTTCAGGAGCTGAGACGGTATTATTCCCACGTCGTCGCCACTCTATGAATTTAGCTTAAAACCATTTTCCCGCGAGGACACTTTCTGCCAAAGGGGCGCGGGGCATACGTACAATAAATGAATCGCACCTTTTCTGCGCTTGGAATTCCAGTAAAATAAATATGTCGGTCGCCGAGACTCAGTCTGCAAAAGCCTAATCAGTGGCTCGCAGTACTGGTAGCAAGAGGCTGTTACCCCGGCAGGCACTGCTGTGTACGGCACATTTTGTGGAATACTTGCGACTTTCACGACGAAGAATTGCTAGGACAGAATTTCAATGACTAAGGGCGGTAAGGATAAACCTAGGAAGCCACCAACTGATGGCAGGTGTTATCTTCCTGAATTGCAAGGTACTATAGAACTAGAACATATGCATCGGTATCAAATAGCCCGCAGTCTAGCCAATGAATTGGACGTTCTGGACATAGCCTGTGGCGAGGGCCATGGAACTTTTTCTATTGCCGAAAATGCTAAGTCTGCCATCGGGCTCGACATAAGTGCGTCGGCTGTTTACCACGCAAAGTCAATTTACCGTGATCCTCGTCTGTTCTTTCGCGTCGGCAGCGCCACGGATATTCCGCTTTCAGATTCTTCTGTAGATATGGTCACTTATTTCGCGACCTCTGAACATATAGGACCGCACGACCGTATTATGCAAGAATTGCGTCGTGTACTTCGGCCCGATGGGTTGTTGCTGATATCAAGCCCAAATATGCTAGAGCACTCGGACAAATCCGGGAATGATAGGCTGCTCCATTTAAAAGAGCTTTCTAAAGACGAATTCGTAGAACTTGTAGGCCGCTACTTTCCAACCACACGCCACTATGGCCAACGTCTGAGCATGGCCTCGCTCATTGCGAACGACCAGAGCGCACCATTTCGCGTATTAGCCCAAGGCCATACCCAGGATGGCGTTTCGAATACTCGTTATGATCTTGTTATTGCCTCTGACGGTGAACTGCCAGAGCTGCCGAACTCGATCTTTGAGATTTCCGATGTTCCGCGGGAGCACTATTTCGCCGAGGAGGCACAAATTCGCGCGACAGACCCCAATGAAAAGCTGATCCATGCAACAGGCAAGCAAGAACAAAGATCAGTCGAGGAAGATACTCTCAGCAAGCTCAAGGGAGCCTTGGCAGAGCGCGATGAGATCATTTCCAATCTCATGGAAAATCTTCTGAGCACAACGAGTCGTGCAAATGAGGTTTTGCAAAGCAAATTTTGGCGTAACACCAGCTTAAGTCGTCGTCTGTCAAATAGCTTGCGTGAACGCCGGGGACGACCCAGGAAAATCTGGCCGGAAAAATTTGAAACACCCAAACTTGTTGAGCGTATTCTGGCCGGTGACACCAATGTAAATTTAGTCCTGCAAGATCGGCGCGCTAGTTCGGCGCAAGGGGTTATCCCACCTTTCGGTCGCTACGGAAAAGGACCAGATCTGCCCGTTGTTCAATATTCTCAGGTGCGGGAAGACTTTATCGACTATATGCCTAACGAGACGCTCGAAACCGTTGTAAAAGCCATTGCCTTTTATCTCCCGGAATTTCATCCTTTTCCCGAGTATGATAAATTGTCGGGCAAACGTTCCAATAAGTGGGCCAATGTAAGTAAAGCATATGCCCTTTTTGCAGGACACCATCAGCCACAATACCCGATCCATTTGGGATACTATGATCTAAGCTTTTCTGAGGTAATGGAGGAGCAGGCGAGGTTGGCGCGCAATTATGGCGTGTCCGGGTTCGCATATTATTTATATTGGTTTGGGGGCAAGCCGCTTATGGAAAAGCCGCTAGAAGCAATGCGCAACAACCCCAACGTAGATATGCCGTATTGCATGATCTGGGCCAACGAAAACTGGACCAGCCGCTGGGACGGATTGGATCAGGAAATTCAAATCGATAAGGACCATTCGCTGGAAGACTCACATGCGATGCTTGAGTATCTTGAGAGCTTCATGAAGGACCCACGATACATCCGTGTCAATGGGAGACCCCTGTTCATCGTTTGCCGGGCACACCTAATCCCCGACTTCAAGAAAACAATTCAGATGTGGCGGGAACAGGCAAAAGAGATGGGCCTTAAAGACTTGTACGTCGTTTCCCCGCTAACTGTCGATAGCGGGACGCCGGAAGAGCTTGGACTAGATGCGGCCATACAATTCCCGCCCCACGCTGTTGACGCAAAGAGTGTAACCAAACTCGTCGACAATCTTGAAGAGGGATTTCAAGGCGGTATATATGACTATGGTGATATTGTGTCCAAGGAGGTCCGAAAGAAACCCTCGGCGAAAAAGACCTTTCGAACAGCCATGTTGTCCTGGGACAGCACTGCACGGTGGGGTTTGAAGGCATCGATATTCACTGATTTCAGCCTGACCAGATACAGCCAGTGGCTATCTGCGAATGTTGAAAACACTGTCAAAAATCCTGACCTGACGGACGATGAACGTATCGTTTTCATAAACGCATGGAATAATTGGTCAGAAGGAACTCACCTGGAGCCTGACCAACGCTACGGGTACGGATATCTGGATGCCACTCGGAAAGTACTAGCTAACTATGACCCTATCGCGGCACCTTTCTTGCGACCTGAGATTCCTGAAACTACGGAGGCAAAGTATGCCATTTGCGCTCATGTGCATTACGCGGATACGTGGCGGGAATTGAAGGAACTCATCGATGAACTGCCTAGGGGTGTGGTTGACCTTTATGTAACGGTCACAAGTCTGGAAACGGCGCTGACTATTAGTAATAGCATGCCGGAAGCGCATGTAGAACTCGTAGACAACCGGGGCCGGGACGTTCGCCCGTTCCTTTTAACAATGAAGCGCATCGCGCATTTGAACTACCGGGCGTTGTGCAAGGTGCACGGTAAGAAATCAGCATACCGAATCGATGGGGATACAATCCGCAAGAGCACATTGAGTGCGTTGATCGACAAGTCGGCTTTCAAAAAGTTTGAAGCTGACCCAAGTCTTGGAATGCTGGCGCCGCACCAATCAATTCATAAACACAATTCAACTAATATGCGTCACAATCGTGAAAATGTTAAAAAAATAGCTCGTCAGATAGGAGTTAAATACGAAGATGGACAATTCATTGCTGGAACCATGTTTTGGATCACGCCCGCAGCTATTGAACCTTTGTTAAAGCTGGATATTAACGATTTTGATATCGAGCGTGGGTTGGCAGATGGCACCCTTGCCCACGCTGTTGAGCGAATATTCGTCAACCTTGTGGAGACTTCGGGATTTCGTTTGGAGTCTTTTTGAGATCGATTAATTGGTGTTCCCAGTAAGAGGAGGTGAAATTGGGTTTGCGGCGTTGATACTCTTGCCCGATAGGAGCAGAGTAGTTTTTCTCCTTGAACCCCTGCGGGTTTGCCGAAGTTTGGTTTCACTTAGTTGCCCGGCCACATCTGATCTTTCCAGAGCGACGTAGAAGTTTGCTTCTGCTTCGGCTGGTGCGACATTCCCTATGGGTTCCAACTCAGCGAGCGACGACTATTAAACCACTCCACCACTTCCCATTTTTCACAACACCAATGCGCCATCAAGACTACCTGGGAATGCAGGGCCCGTTATATGTCGGAATGCTCAAGGGCGACGGGCGGGTTTATCATCAGACTTGAGTGATAAACAATTGTAAGGCGGCGTGCGCTAAACTCTAACGCTCCAAGACTCTAATAACGGGCGGCGACCTGTTCAACGCCCGGGTTCTGCCGTTTTATACCCAGCAGGACCTGCGAGTGTTAAGGATCGTTACCAAGTGGGGCATATATTTTTGTTATCCGGCCGACAAGTAGGGCTTCCGGCTCCTCCTTGCGATCAATGACATTCAATACACCAAGACCAAGGTGATATCCCGCCAAACAAAAGGCATTTCTAGGGGTTCCGTAAGATGGTGTTGCGGTAGCTCTGCGAAGTTGCGCTCCGCAAGAAACTATATGACAACGCTGAGGCGTAGCAGGCCGATCTGAATGAACGGCTTAATCACCATAAGAACGAACGCACCCGTCGGCGGTAAAACGCGTCGCGGCAGATCCCTGTTCTAGACTATGACCACAGTCAAGGGTATCTGGAAGGAAAAGCTCCTGAGCCAAACTTTACCTGACATACGCATTCGACAAGGCGACCAACTGTCAAATCAAATCAGAAACACTGCACTTTAGATCACTGGTTTTTGAGCCATTAACTGCAATGGTTTGAACCTTTTCAGAATTGAAATGTAAATCTGTGTTCGTCGTCGTGGAAAGCGAACTGAGTTTTCAATAATATACTGCTAAGCCTTCGTATTTATCGCTTTTTAGGCAGGGCATCATAGGTGGCTTGGAGATATGCAAATCCATAACGTTGGTCAGGCTCTAGATGCGTTCCTTCTGCCCATTCGTTCCATGCGTTGATGAAAATGATTTTTTCGTCAGCGTTGTACTTATCTTGAGAAAGAACTTGATTTCCCAAATGGGCCGTCCAGCGTTTGTAAGCTTCAATCGAGAACCTGCCCATTATGCGCGACGCATCCTGGTTGCGAGCTGTATTGTCCCATGAAAGGGTAGATGACCTAAAAAGCTTATAGCCTGGTTCGCTCTTGTCAAGTTCGGCATCTACCACCGCCTCATAGTCTAGTATGGCCCCAGTAAACTCAGGGTTGTAAACCTCCATTTCGCCGGTGATATCTGTGCGCTTCACCTGTTGGGGCGGGAACTCCAAAGCCGCATCAAAGCCAAGTTGCTCGGGATTTCCGATGTCAAAGGTCTGGGCTGCAATAAGATAGAGGTCCGGCTCTCCCCAGCGCTGCGCTTCCTGCCGCCAAACCTTTGTCGTTTCCTGTATGTCAGGAATAATGTTTGCTCGATAAACGATGAACACGGGCCTTCCGTTTATTCGGATATAGCGCGGATCTTCTATATACTTGCGGATGTGTCGTAAGAGACTCACTGAGTCTTCTATCGAGTGGTTCTGTGCGATCAGAACATCGTGCTCGCGTCCGTCCCAACGCCGAGTCCAGTTCTCGTTGGCCCAATTCAAGCAGAAGGGCATGTCGGCGTCAGGGTTGCCCAGCATTTGCTCTAAAGGGCCCTCCATCAGGGTCTTCCCACCAAACCAATAATAGTAGTATGAAAAACCGCCGATCCCGTAAGCTTTTGCGATCCGGGTCTGTTCGACCATAACTTCAGGCAACCGCAAGTCATAATAGCCCAAGTGTATAGGACAATGCGGTTGGTAGTGTCCGGGGAAGTTCGGAATGGCCTTGCCAACGTTTGTCCATTCAGTGAAACCTTTACCCCACCAATCATCGTTTTCCTTAAATGGATGGAATTGGGGCAAATAGTGTGCGATTGCCCGCACAGCAAGTTCGGGTTTTGGCTGCGGATCGAATGGAACAAACTCATCAGCTCGACCTGAACCGTCAAATCCCTGGCGACCAAGCTGCTGGTTGTGTGCGGTTGTTCGTTTGGGGTCTCTTTTCTTCGCCGAATTTCGAAATCGCCGGGCTGCGCGTGACGAGATCGGACGGCTGAGTTTTGACGCCGCAGAAAGCAGATAGAATAGCAGGGTATCTTTGATGGGCATGGATATTCTCGTACTAAAGCGTCTTAGGCCGCTTGTGATTGAGACCGCTTTAAACTCTTCGGATTAATCAGATTGTGGCCGCTTAGTTATTCGTACACAGTCGTTGATTTTCAATGATTGATCTCCCGTATGACTTACTTTGTTTGAACCTCCGCTTACCAGTCTTTAAGCGAGCCGTCACTGACCGGTTTCCGCAATAGGCGAAATGCCCTTTTGGGCAATTATTAACTTGCACTGTAACGACTGGGCTTCGCGGACCCTTTACTGGTTTTGCTGCGGCTCGACTTTTCAAGCATTCCCAGATTAGACCAATGCGTCAGCTTTGATCCATGAAGCGCCGCAAGAGTGGCATCCCCATATTCCCGCTCGGGCTCTAAATGACAACCTCCCGCTCACTTGTTCCATACGTTTACATAAACAAAATGTTTCTGGTTGGGGAAGTCCAGAGCGGTTTGCCGTAACACACCTGACGACAAATACTCGTAGCTTTCATGAATGCCGTTCAACGCTTCAATCGCGTTTCCCTGCGCCGGGCTGTGTTGTCGCACGATAGAAAAACCGACCGTTGAACGCCGTTATTTAGTCCATACTCGTGGCGAAGAACCTGTTCACCCTTCGCCAAGAAACCCACGCACATGCATTGGAAGTTCTGGTGTAAATCCACCTCCGCTGGAAGGTTGATTGCGTCAATTCTATATGGGGGAAACTCAACACCGGAATTAAATCCGAATGAGACGCAATCCTAATTTCGGTGAGTCAGCGCGTATGTTAGGTGAATTTCAAGAATCCTAATTGTCGCGCAACAACCACGCCAAACCTCCACGGTTTTGCCTAAGTTTGCCTGCCAAAACGGCTTGATGTCAGTTTCTAGCAGCCTACGGCACCGTTTAAGTCGAGGTTAGGGGCATGCATGAACAACTGCTGCTAATTGAGAGCAACACTTAGTCCAGCGACAGTCTTCCAAAGTGAGCACAGCGCAAATCGGCGGTAAAGTGCCAACTGTTGACCCTGTAAACTTAAAGTTCGAATGCTGTTTCGGGTGAAAAGCTAGTCTGTTGTTTCGTTAAGTAGAGTTGTTTCGGAATGACTAAGGCAACCCATTTGTTTCAATGGGTGATAGTGCAGAGACCACGAAATCGCCTTACCGCAGCGGGGGTTGACCCCGACAATGATTGAGTCGATGAACTGATCACCCTTCTCTTGTTTCCTCGGCAGGTAAGATTGTCACAGATCACGATCATAAGTGTTTGCTTCAACAGCGGCGGTGTTTTGCCGGAAATGTTGAACTCCATTCCGAATGGCGTACCCACTGTATTGGTGGATAATGCTTCAGATGATGTTGAAGCGGTACAAGAACTGGCCGAAACGCATGGGGCAATTCTGCTCAGAAACAAAGAAAACAAGGGGTTTGGTACGGCTTGCAATCTGGGCGCTGAACACGCGCAGACCGATCTGCTTTTGTTTTTGAATCCGGATTCGAAGCTATTGTCCGGCGCGCTGGAAGCGATGAAGGCAGGAGCGGATCGTTATCCTTCCGCATCGGCCTTTAATCCAAGGATCCTGAGTAAATCCGGAAAACCAAGTTTTCGCCGTTCCAGCGTGATTACACCACGCAGTGAAATGCTGCGCTCGAAAAAAGCTGAAGGTGATCTGGAACTTCCAGTTCTTCTTGGTGCAGCGTTATTGGTTCGCCGTTCTGCTTTTGAGGCCGTTGGTGGGTTTGATCCGGAAATTTTCCTATATCACGAAGACGATGACCTAAGCCTTCGGCTCAAGGCGGTTTGTGGACCCTTGTATTATATTCACGACGCGCAGGTGACGCATGTTCAGGGCACATCTTCGCCCAGCAGCGCTGCGGTTGCCGGGTTGAAGGGAGTGTTTATGGGGCGGTCCAGAGTTTATGCGGCCCGAAAACACAAGGTTCCTTTTGCCTTCACTCGGGCGCTTGCCTCTGCTGTTTTGCAGATGCTGTCTCCGGTCGTCCTGTTTTCTGCCAGAAAACGGTCAAAGCAACGTGCATTTTTGCGCGGAGTATGGCAGAGCCGAAACGTTCATCCGGTCCCCTTCAAATCTCCATCGGCATGAAAATACGCTGCAACTATACAAGCGTGATTTTAAAACAAATCTCTCTAAGAGAATGCACCTGTTAGGCAATCCAAAGCGCAATCACCCAAGCCTATAGCTTTGGCTCTTCGACGGCGCGTTGGGGTTTCCTTTCTAGTCGAGCAACTTCTTTAGATATGCTCCATAGGTGGATTTGGCGAACAGCCGCGCGCGTTCTTCCAATGCGGCATCGTCAATCCAGCCGTTGACCCAGGCGATTTCGTCGAGGCTCCCGGTCTGCATACCCTGACGTGCTTCGATGGTTCGAACAAAGTTACCTGCATCCAGCAAAGAGCCGTGCGTGCCGGTATCCAGCCAAGCAAAGCCGCGCCCCATGGTCTGGACGTCCAGCAAACCCTCCTGCAGGTACATCTCCAGCAATGATGTAATCTCCAGTTCGCCACGTTCTGAAGGTTGAACTTCGTGCGCTCGTGCCGAAGCATCACCGTCAAGAAAATAAAGCCCTGTCACCGCATAGTTTGATGGAGGAACTTCGGGTTTTTCGATGATCGCGCGCGCTTTGGTGCCTTCAAAATCCACCACCCCATAGCGTTCGGGATCGGCTACGCGATAGGCGAAAACAGTCCCGCCTTGTTTCTGTGCGTCCGCTTCCAAAAGCAACCCAGGCAGTCCGTGACCAAAGAAGATATTGTCTCCCAAAATCAGGGCAGATGGGGCGCCGGCCAGAAAGTCCTCGGCCAGAGTATATGCCTGTGCCAGACCGTCAGGGGATGGCTGGACAATCCATGTTATGGACAAACCATACTGGCTGCCATCGCCCAACATGCGTTGGAACTGATCCAGATCCTTAGGTGTTGTGATGATTGCAATCTCGCGGATTTGCGCAAGCATCAGAACACTCAGAGGGTAGAAAATCATCGGCTTGTCATAGATCGGCAGCAGTTGCTTGGAAACTGCCATGGTGATCGGATAAAGTCGGGTGCCGGACCCTCCGGCAAGAATAATGCCTTTACGTTGCATGCTCTGTCCTTTCAGGGTCAGCCAGTTGCTGAATTCAACTCGCGCAAAACGTCGCTCAGACCAGTTTTCCACTCCGGTCTACCAATTCCAAACACAACGTTCAGGCGATCACAGTTCAAACGAGAATTCAGTGGTCTTGGGGCTGGGGTAGGGTAGTCCGTCGAGGGGATGTCTTCGATCTGAGTTGTCAGGCCTGACTGCACAATGATTTCGCGTGCGAAGTCCGCCCAGCTGGCATAAGGAGCGCCGGCAAAATGAAATAGCCCGCCTTCAGTGCCTGCTTTGCTTTTCGCCATAACAAGAAGAGCATCGGCAATGTCAGCCGCGGGTGTTGGTCCGCCGATCTGGTCAGCAACAATTGTCAATCTGTCGCGGGTTTCGGCAAGTCTGAGGATGGTTTTGACAAAATTATTCCCATGGGCCGAAAACACCCAACTTGTTCGCAGAATGGCGTGCCATCCTCCCGCTTGAGCGATCTGGCGTTCTCCGTCCAACTTGGTTTTGCCGTAAGCGCCTAAAGGTGCTGTAGGGTGATCGGTTGTCCAAGGGGTTGTGCCAGATCCGCCGAATACGTAATCCGTTGAGATATGCAGAAAGGGCAGGCTCCGTGCCTTGGCTGCGCGCGCCATTGCTCCGGGCGAGTCTGCGTTAATAAGTTGCGCAAGATCGAGGTCTTCTTCGGCCTTATCCACTGCTGTGTATGCCGCCGCATTGATAATGACGTCGGCATCAGTACCTCGGATAGCGTCCGCACATTGCGAAGGATTGGACAAATCCGCCCCTGCACGACCTAAAGCCTCAACCTTGACATCATGGTGTTGTGCACGGCGGCGCAGTTCGGTCGCCACCTGACCACTATGGCCAAAAACCAGTGCTTTCATCGACCGGTCCCCAATCGCTCGCCTACACCACTGCGTGCCTGTAAGGCCTGCAACCAGTCTGTGTTATCCAAATACCACTGAACAGTTTGTTCAAGCCCGGTTTCAGGAGTGTATGACGGGCGCCAGTTCAGTTCCTCGCGGATACGGGTCGGGTCGATGGCATAACGGCGATCGTGACCCGGGCGATCCGTGACAAACGTGATTAGATCACTGTAGGGCGCAGAGCCCGGTTTCAGCCGATCCAGGATTTTGCACAGCATCCTAACGAGGTCGAGATTGGTCATCTCGTTTTCACCGCCGATATTGTAGCTGCGACCAAGTTCGCCTTTGTCCAGCACCAACAGCAGTGCTTCGGCGTGATCTTCGACATGCAGCCAGTCGCGAATGTTGTCGCCTTTACCGTAAATCGGGATTGGTTGCCCGGACAGGGCATTCAGGATCACCACGGGGATCAGCTTTTCCGGAAATTGGTAGGGCCCGTAATTGTTAGAGCAATTCGTCAAAACAACAGGCAGGCCATAGGTTTCCCGCCAGGCGCGTACAAGGTGATCCGACCCCGCTTTTGACGCGGAATAGGGCGAATTTGGTTGATATGGGCTGTCTTCGGTGAAAAAACCTCTCGCCCCCAGAGACCCAAAGACCTCATCCGTTGAAATATGGTGGAACCTGAAACCTTCCGGCCGGCCTGCGTTTTGCCAATAGGCGCGCGCGGCTTCCAGCAAGACGTAAGTACCTGTAATATTTGTGTCGATAAAGGCAGCTGGCCCATCGATTGAACGGTCCACATGGCTTTCTGCAGCCAGATGCATGATTGTATCGGGCTGGTGCTTGTCCAGGATAGCGGACATTGCCGCGGCATCGCGGATATCTGCATGTTCAAAAGCATAAGCCGGTGATTGGGCAACCGAAGCAACATTATCCAGGCAGGCAGCATAGGTCAGCGCATCAACATTCACGACGGAATGTCCGTCTACAATAGCGCGTCGAATAACGGCAGAGCCAATAAACCCAGCCCCACCAGTGACAAGAATTTTCATCGAGCAGCCTCAAAAACAAAAGGGGATTCCAAATCACGAAGACAAGGCGCAATCTTGTCTTTCTCGGACAGCTGGGGGGCTGAGTTACTGCTTGGCCAGTCAATTCCGATTTCAGGGTCATCCCAAAGGACCGCACCTTCTTTCTCCGGTGCATAGGTGTCGGAACATTTGTAGACGATCTCGGTATCCGGCTCCAAGGTCACGAAGCCATGTGCAAAACCTGCGGGGACCAACAACATCCGCCCGTTTTCAAAACTCAACTCTTCTCCGACCCAGTGGCCAAATGTTGGTGACCCATTGCGAATATCCACGGCCACATCAAAAAGCCTGCCACGCCCGCACCGCACAAGTTTCGCCTGTGCACGGGGAGGGGCCTGAAAATGCAGTCCGCGCACAGTGTTCACCGCGCTTGAGAGCGAGTGATTGTCCTGAACAAACTGCGTGTTTACTCCCGCAGCGGCAAAGCTTTCTGCATTATAGGTTTCTTCGAAGAACCCTCGATGATCGCCAAAACGTCTCGGGGTAATTAACTTCACGTCCGGAATGGAAAGCGCGATTATTTCCATCTTTTTAATTTCTTCTCTTTAGTCGGCCTTTATGTCTCAGAAGCTATGTCACATGTGGTCTGGATTCGCCACATCCCATGTTCGAAAGTAGGCAATTTATTAGGGTCAGGAATCATTTCGGTAACCAGAATATGACGGCGACGGTGATGCAAATGGCTGACAGGAACAGGTCTCCGCATCTGTCGTAGCGTGTCGCGATGCGCCGCCAATCCTTTAACCTGGCAAAGGGGTTCTCGATCCTGTGGCGCTTGCGATAGAGCCGCTTGTTGTATGTCGAAGGCTTGGTGCGCTTGGCTCTTGACGGGATGCAAACGCGCATCCCCAAATCCTTCAACGCGGCCCGAAACCAGTCTCCGTCGTAACCCTTGTCCCCCAGAAGCCGCTTTGCCTTTGGCAGATGGGCCAAAAGGACGACAGCCCCTTTTGCATCACTCATTTGGCCGGGCGACAGAAAGGAGGTTAACGGGCGGCCTCGCCCATCTGACACCATGTGTAGTTTTGAATTCAGGCCGCCCTAGGTGCGCCCGATGGCTCGGGGTTTGATCCCCCTTTTGAGAGACTTACCGAGGTGCGGTGCGCCTTGAGATGAGTGCTATCGATCATGATTGTGTCGCCGTCACTGTCTGGCTGAGCCAAATCACTGAAGTTATGAGCGAAAACACCTATGCGAGACCACCTGACAAAGCGGTTTTAGAGGGTTTTGTGGGGGCCATAGATTGGCGGTGCATCCCGCCACTGCAATCCGTTGCGCAGGACATAGATGATACCGCTCAGAACGCGCCTGTCATCCACCTTCGGTTTGCCACGTGATTTAGGAAAGTGTGGCCGAAGTCGCTCCATTTTCGCTTCGCTCAGCCAGAAGTAATCGCTCATGCCGCCCTCGTCTTTAGGACGCGTGAATCACGTGGCGCTGAGGCATTCCAGCAGGTTTATGGGTCCTGACCCTAGAGGTTTAGCTTGGCATGTAGATTATTATACCGCTTTTTGATCACTTTGAAACGATTACCTGGGGCAGCGCAAAGAAGCTATCGGGTGCGAGTGCGGCAACCCATCACCGGATTATCATGTCATCTTTGTGTTCTTTGATCGGAGCCCTCACCATACATCATGATGTAGCTCAAAACAATAACACACAAAAGACCATAGACGACCCTTTACATAACCGTTCGTCTAAGATTTACCCTTTCATGCGGCCATATCTCATAGGCTCTCAACATCATGTCTCGACTTGTATTCAATCCTAATGGCAAGCCACGCGGTTGGGTTCGAACATTGCTATTTGTCGGCAGGACTGCACGCCCCTTTGCGAGGCGCGTGGTCTTTCACAAGTCCGGAAAGCCTCGTGCACGCTTTGCCCCATTTATCGAGGGAGCCTTCGACCACAGTCCGAGCCAAGGATCGTCTTTGACAAGCGATGCGGACTATCAAGTCCTCCATGCTTCGCCGTTCCCAGAGAAGGCACGTTTGTTGATTTTTGTTGCGTATGCCGCCGGGGGTCGCCTTTCAGATCTCCATCGTTATCAGGTCGATAGCTATCGGGCGGCTGGTTTCTCTGTCGTCCTCGTCGCAAACTGTGTCGGGGTTTTCAAATGCACCGAGGAAGATTTGGAGCGTTTTGTGTGCATCCTGTCTCGGCCCAATCGTGGTTTTGATTTTGCTGCATGGTCCTGCGCTGTTCGATTCATCGGTGGTTTGAACCATTGCAAAGAGGTTAGCTTCACCAACGACTCTATCATCCCCACGTCGCAAGAGGCATTGCGCAGTATGTTAGTGAGACACGACCGGAGGTCTGACGATGTACTGTTTCTGACGCGCAACAACGAGTTGCGTCCGCACTACCAAAGCTACTATTTCACGTTCAGAAATAGAGCGATGGAAGGTCCCGCGTTCGACCTACTTGCAGACATGACTGAATACGATTCGAAATGGGATTTGATCAACCAAACCGAAATACACCTGTCCGACCGTTTGAAATCGCTTGGACTGACGGTCGGTGCATTGTTCGACCACAAAGACCTACTAAATGACCCGGCCAATGTCACGATTCACAGGTTTGTGGAACTAGTCGAACGTGGTTTTCCGTTTGTAAAGGCGACCTTGACAACTGAAGGCGGCGTCGACCTCGACGATCCTCGCCTAAAGTGCGTACTTACCCCGCAAGTGGTACATCTCTTAGGAAAACACATCAAGTGTCGCGGGGAGGCTACCTACGAAGACTTACCGATGCGAAACGTCCCGCCTGCTCATACGTCAGATCATCACGGCCTAATCGACTCTGATGGCATTCAGGTGTCGTGGAATCACTCACCTAGCTCTTGTGGGCATCTTGTTGTGCCATTGGCACGCGAGTGTGGAACAACCCCCTTTTCAACACTTTCTCAGACACGCATCCTTGCAATCGCTCACTGCTACTATGTCGAAGTCGCAGAGAAATTGCTTAGGCGATTAAAGCCTTTGGGTGTGGATGCTCGCATTGTGCTTACGACCGATACTCTGCAAAAAGCAAAGAAGCTAAACGATTTTGCGGACCGTGAAGGCATAAAAGTCATCGTCGAGGTTCATGAGAATCGCGGTCGCGATGTGATGCCTTTTCTGGCCGCCCTTGCGCGGCATCACGCCAACGCTGACGCCGTCCTGCACTTACATACAAAAAAATCGCTCCATGATAGTGAGCTTTGCGACTGGGGAGATTACTTGTTTGAAAGCCTAGTGGGTTCTGCCGAGATTATATCGTCGAACCTTGATATCCTGCAGCAAGAGGGCGTTGGCATCGTTCATCCCGCGCACACAAATACCATTAAAGGTCGGCTGAATTGGGGATACAATTTTCAATCTGCACAAGAGCTGATGGCAAAACTCGGCATTCTCATAACAGCGGATCAAATCCTTGACTTTCCGGCAGGTATGATGTTTTGGGCTAGGCCGGAGGTACTGCGTCCGCTTTTGAATTTCGACCTATCCACAAAAGACTTTCCGGAAGAGGCAGGTCAGGAAGACGGTACATTGGCCCACGCAATCGAGCGATCGCTCACCTTTTTGGCCGAAAGCCTTGGTTACTCCAGTGTATCGGTCGTGGCAGAAAGTAAAACAGATCAAGCTTCCGGTGTCGCCATGTCGGTGCGTCCGTCAGAGCTCGCTGTAACTCTTAGGCGAATGTCCAAACGTATCCTACAGAGCAGGCGGCGGGCGACCAAGTACTATGATGTAGCGCAGCAAGTGTACCCTGTTGCGACCGCATCCGATCCTACTGATCGACCGAGACTCAACGTGATAATCCCATCACTGAAGCCCGATCAAACTTGTGGCGAAATTTCGACGGCACTGAAGGTCGCAATGCAGGTCTTCTGGGAAATGGGCGACGCAGATATACGCTTCGTAGTCACCTCGACCGACGTCGACAGAGCATCGCTCGCGACAGCCAGCGAATTGGTCGGTCGTCCAGTTCTAAAAGCACGGGCAGGCGATATCAACTCCGGAGCGAGCGTGATCTCTTCAAGCGATGATCGCTATGATGCGATGAGACTGCGAAAAAACGACTATTTCTTCGTGACTGCTTGGTGGACCGCCGATCTCGCTTTTCGCTTGATGGCCGATCAGCATGAAATATACGGGACCCAGAACCGACTAATTTATCTGATACAAGACTATGAGCCGGGATTTTACCAATGGGGAGAGGCGTTCGCCAGCGCAGAAGCGACCTATGGTCGGGCAAAAGAAACTATAGCGATCATCAACTCTGAAGAACTGGCGAATTTCATGACTGAGAAGTATCGTTTTTCATCGGTTTCTCGCCTACCGTGCGAGATTAACCCAGAAATCGCGTCTAGCCTAAAGCCGACCCCCAAAGGAAAAACGATTTTCGCATATGGGAGGCCTGGAACGCCGCGAAACTGCTTCGGAACGCTCGTGGAAGGGCTTAGAATTTGGCAGACGCGCGATCCGGGCAAGAATTGTACTTGGCGGATCGTCTTCGCAGGCGAGGCTTTTTCTGAGGTAATGATCGACGAATTGGAAAATGCTTCTTGTGCAGGCAAACTGACCCTTGCTGATTACGCGGCTCTGCTGAGCGAGGCAAGCGTCGGAATATCGTTAATGCTTAGTCCACATCCGAGTTATCCGCCTCTCGAGCTTGCTATGGCCGGAGCGCTTGCTATCACAAACGATTACGATCATAAGAACATGTCGGAGCGCAGCCCAAACATTATAAGTATGCCATATGTCTCGCCTGATCGCATTGCAGACGAACTCGAACGCGCGACAGAGATCGCCCAGATTGGCAATTCCTTTCAACTTTCTGAAATCACCTGTCCCGCATCTAGTATTCCTGCGTTCGACCCAGCGGAAGTAGCGCGTGCTCTGCTCTCGACCAGTTGAAACTAGCCACGGCCAGGAGGCCATCGTCAGCACGGAGTCCGCTGGCCAGCACGGCACGTCTTGCCCCGAGTTTCCACAAATGGATAACCCGGTCAGCCCCATGGCCCGGCGCCGGGAAACGCTCGATACCGTTCTGGTCGAGCGCGACCACACTATTGCCGACTTGGACGCCACCCTGGCACGACTGCAGCATGATCACGCGGCTATGTCCCAGAGAAACGCGGCGTTGGAGGCAGAGCAAAAGCTGCGCAAGGTTGAGATCTTCAAGCTGCGCAAGAAGCTGGCGCAGGCCCGGGTTCATGTCCCGCGCACCGCGAAAGAGTATGTTGCACACAAGGTGCTTTCGGCCCTGATGCTGTCACCGCTGCCCCTGGGATCCCGGACCCGCGACCGCTTTGCCCGCAGCGTGGCAAAACGCGATTCAAGGCGCTCGCTCGACTGTTTGCTGGGCTGACGGACAACACCACGCCCCGCCATGGGGCGCGAAAATCTGCTGACGGATCATTCCGTGCTTGCGTGCTTCGGACACCGTCTTGAGAGACATGTCTTACGATGCCGGGGCTTCCAAGGCGGCAAGGATGCATTCGGTATTGCGGTCCCAGCCATACCGGGCTGTCACCGCTTCGGCGGTATGCATAGCGTTTTGGGCAAAGGCTTTGGTCTCACGCACCCGGGCGATACCTGACCTGAGCGCCTGGTACCAATCGCCATTGTCGATCACCATGCCTTGCTCCAGCCCGTGGATGGCCCGTTTGAACGTATAGCTGCGTGACGCAATGGTGTAGCTGCCGACAATGGCCGCCTCGAAGAACTTCAGCTCACTTTTGCAATTGGTGAAATCATTGAGCTGGAGGGGGGCGATGTTGATGTCGACCTCGGCAATCTTGACTTGGAGATTCAGCCAGTCCTGCAGGTCGATCTTGTCGACGCGGTCTCCGAACCGGGCCAGCCGCTCGTGCCCGCTCATGAAGCCAACGATCCGCACCGCAACACTGTCGTCTTCGTCCATCAACTGGATCAGCGCATCCAGCGCCGCCTGGAAATCCCGGTTGTGTGTCGGAGAGCCGCTGAAATAGCCGATCATGACACGCTTGCCGGGGTCGAAGCCGCGCGTGGCCTTAGCGGCCAGCAGGCGCGCCGAAACCTCTTGCTGACGCTTGTTCAGGAAGTTCGGAATGATCGACACCGGCCCCTGGCACGTCGCGGCCAGCTTTTCGGCTAGGAACGGGTTCGTGGCGATCCCGCCGTCGCATTGCTGCGCTACCGCTTGGATGCGGCCAACATAAGCATACCAGTCATTGAGGTGCGCCTCCCAATCGAAGGGCTGGTCGTTGTTGACCGATACAAGCTGCGCATAGCGCAGGTCGAACACCAGATCATCGCAGTCCATCAGGACGCGGACCCCGTGCGCCCGTGCTGCCGAGATTAGGTCCGACACCGACCGCGAGATCTTCGTCCGGGTCAGAACCAAGGTGGTAAGCTGTGGCAGAATCTGCCGCAGCGACGCGATCTCGGATACCGCAAACCAACTTGCTCTGATCCCGCTGTCAGGCGATGCGCGCAGCGCCTCAATGACGTTGAACACCCGATAGCGAAAGGTGCTCGTATCGGGCGTGTCGTACACGTAGGCGACGCGCTGCGCTGTTCCAGACAGCACCTCAGCCAGCCGCACGGGCAGCGTTTCGACTTCCCACGGTGTGCGAAAAAAGACGGGCTCGGGCAGGAGATCCTTGTACATGTTAGCCTTCTGCGTCGCTGAGCTCTGCCAGGCGGTCGATCACCGGCGCAAGGGCCGCGGTCCAATCGCGGTTGATGTGATCGCCATCGAGGTTGCGCGCCACGGCATCGGGGTCGTCCGCCAGGGCCATCAGGCGCTCCATGCCATCCAGTAGCGAATCCATGTCCAGGTCCGCCGTCACGATGTTGTTGGAATACATCTCGAGCCCGGTCTTGAGGCCGAACCGGTTGCTCAGGACCGGGATGCCCATCGCCGCTAGGTCGAGCGGAGGATACGAGGGGTGCGGCGTATACATCAGGCTCAACCCGGCATCCATGTCCTGCTGAAAGCGCATGTAGTCCTGCCACGGCATCGGATCGTGATAGACTGCGGACAGCCCGTTATCGAACAGCAGGTGTTCCAGGTCGCGCCCGACCAGGTGGACCTCCCACTGTACCGGGTCGATCACGCCACGCAGCGCCGCCTGGTTGAGCAGGGCCATGCCGGTGGCATACAGGTTGCGGGAGTTGTTCGGCCGCGCATAGAAGAACAGCTTGCGCTTCTCATCGCTCGCACGCTCGGGCCGGGGCGCCCGGGGATAGTGAAAAGCCGGTTCGAAGGCCATCGACCGCGTTTCCAGACCGGGAACGGCATCATCTCCAGTCGTCAGATGCCGGTGCAACAGACCGGAGTTGAGCACAACAAAACCAAAGGGTTCAGCCAGTGTTTGGCTACACATCAAGTGGTCGTCGCTCAAGGGGTAGAACATGCGTTCGTCTTCCTGAAGCAGGTAGACGATACGGTCGGCGGGAACACTGTTGAGCAGGCAGCGCGCGCTCCACCACGAGGTGGCCAAGAACAGGTCACGATCGCTCACGGCAATCTCGGCCGCTCCGACATGAGGGGTATGGAGATCAGGGGCATGGAGATACTCGACCGCACCGGAAAACTGAAGGTCGTTGACCGCCAGCACGCCGGACAGCGCCGTAGTCACTGGGGTTTCGGTCCGGGTGACGATGCGCAGATCGGATTCCGTGCGTTCGGCCCATTGCGCGGCCAGGATCAGGCCCGTGGCCACGCCGCCGAACAGGCTAGTGGGGCCGACGCTGTCGGTCACGAGGGTGATCCGACGCGGCGGCGGGTTACTCGTTTCGGGAAACATCGTAAGCGGGCGCAGCGACTGCCACCGGTCATCCAACCAGTTCTGGACAGTTTTATTCTCGACGGAATAAAACCAGACAGCATGCTGTGGCCGCACCTTACCGTTCTTCTTCAAAACCACCCGTCGAAAGGTTGAGCGCGGGTTCCCACTTTGGTCTATTAGGAGCCTGCGCAACCAAGGTCGTGGATGACCATTCTTTCGAAAACCAAGACGTCTCAAGGATATTCTCATGATATATTCTAAACATGAACGGCTTTATCTGCTGAGCCGGTGATGTCAAGTTCTATTGGACTGGCAACGCCGATCGAATCAACGCCAGTAGTATTCGTGTTCTGACTCCAAAAAACTGTGCCACTATATTGCCCGCGCGAGGGAAAGTTGGCATGGCGAGGAAGCGACATTTCGACGAAGACATCTTGAAGCTGCTGTGTGAGATCGAGCTGAAGCTCAATGCGGGCGAAGACGTGGCTTCGGCGTGCCGCGGTGTCGGGATCAGCGATGCGAGGTATTACAGCTGGCGGAAGCGTTTCGGCGGGATCGGACGCGCTCAGTTGTCGGAGATGAAGAGCTTGGAGAAAAAGAACGCGCGGCTAAAGAAGATCGTCGCCGAGCTCGAACCGGACAAACTCATTGTCAAGGAGAGCGTGAACTATCTAAAGCACAGGGCCTGACCACAGAGGATCTCCGTCAGGCCGTCATTCACACACGCCAGAAACTCGCCACGTCCGAGGGGCCGACGGGCCGGGTGATTGGTCTCGCGCGGAGCTCGCTGCAATACCGGCCGACACCGAGAGATGACGATGCGCTGCGATAGCCATATCGGCCGTACTGCTTGGCCACCTGGATCATAGCCGGCACCAATCATCGCAATCTTCATGTTAGACCCTTGCTATTCGACACGGTCGCTAGGTGATTTGTGTTAAGGGGAGGCCAGCCTCTCTTTGGTATATACATCGAACAAGGAGCCCAAAACAAACGAGTACGCACAACTCTCGACTGGCGGTGTCCGTAGCGGTGCCCCGCACGACGGCCGCAAAAGTTCAAATCCGCTAAGCTGTTGGAATTATTGGTCGGAGTGAGAGGATTCGAACCTCCGACCCCTGCCTCCCGAAGACAGTGCACGGGCGGCTGTTTGTCTGACGCTGACTACACTGCACGTCTTCTTTGCACTCACTTCACTGAGCAAGAACGTCCATTTTGTCAATGACTTGAGTGTTGCACGCCGTACAATGAAGTGCAAGACGCGACGTGTTCAGCAGTGCACGTGCATGTACGGCAAACACACGATTTGATCGGCCAAATAAGGTCAGAAGTGTTACGCACTGCAGCGGTAAAACCGGAGCACGTGTGAACGATCCCTACTAGACTTCAGAAACACTCCCCCGCCCTAAACCAAAACCCCGTTCCCTGTGCGGCGGCCCTGCTGCGGTAATGTCGAACGTCCCTCAGCATAGCCCTTTGATTACCCAACCTATCCAACTTTTATCTTGAGTTCAGTTTTTAGGAGTATTTCCAAACGAGACCCGGGCCCCCTCCTCTTAGGCAAACTCCCGAATTAGGTTGCCGCGGTTGGATAGGTCGGATCCCGACTTAGGACGTCACGTCCGAGCGTCGTTCTGATTTAGGTCTCCAACATAGTTCCGATTGACCTACAAGACATAAAGCCATACAACGGGTTCGGTTTGTGACATTGCTCTGCTGCCGGTGGAGTGGGTTTATTAATTTGGACGTTCGAATGGAGAATAAGTTGAGCAAAAAGTCGAATCTTCTGCTCATAGGCCCCGGATTGATAGGTAGGAAACACGCTGAAATCATTCAACAAAATCCGGGCGCTCGTCTCGCTGCCATCGTTGCCCCAGACCGCGGCCAGAACCGCACGTTTGCCGATAGCTGCGGAGTTGAATTCTTTTCCGAATTGGATCAAGCCTTTGAAGGCGGTGGGATTGATGCCGCAATAGTTAGCTCGCCTAACGCGTGGCATTTCGAACAAGCGATGGCCTGCATCGATCGGCACATTCCGGTTCTCGTTGAGAAGCCGATCACAGATGATCTCGCGTCTGCTCGCAAGCTAGAACAGGCCGCCGAGCAGAAGGGTGTCCCTGTGCTTGTCGGTCACCACAGGACGCACAGCTCTCTTCTCGCGCCGGTAGAAGAATTCTTGAACTCGCCCAGCTTTGGCCAGCTAGTCTGCGTAAGCGGAACCGCACTGTTTTACAAACCTGAAGATTACTTTCTCGAAGGCGAATGGCGCACTCGTCCTGGCGGTGGGCCGGTCCTGATCAATCTCATCCACGAGATCGGGATGATGCGCCATTTCTGTGGTGAGATCGTCTCTGTGTTCGCCTTGTCTAGCAACGCAGTTCGAGGATTCGATGTGGAAGACACGGTAGCGCTCACATTCGCGTTTGAGGGTGGCGCGATCGGCTCTTTCTTACTTTCTGACACGGCGGCCAGCTCAAAGAGCTGGGAAATGACGAGCGGGGAAAACCCAGCTTATCCGAATTATGCAGACGAGAGCTGTTATCACTTCGCCGGCACAATGGGCTCGATCGACTTCCCGAGCATGCATGTACGAAGCTACCTTGGGAGTGCAGGAGCTTCTTGGTGGCTTCCATTTCAAGAGAACAAACTGGAGGTGACGCGTAGCGATCCGCTGGAAAGCCAGTTTGCGCATTTCCTGCAAGTAATTAGGGGTGAGACCCAGCCAAGGGTATCGGCTCGAGACGGTTACAAGAATGTCCTGGTCATCGAGGCGATCAAGATGTCGCTGGAAAGTCAGCACAATGTTCTAATCGAAAACCTTGAAAGCCAATTGGTATACGGATAAATTTCGTGAAAGTATTGCTTCTCGACTCCTCTTTTGCCGCAGGTCCGATCTATGACTATCTCCTTTCTGAAAACCACGAGGTTTGGACCATTGGAAATCGCGCCGGGGATCTCTTAGCAAAGCGCGCGGGGAAGCGTTGGATTGAAGAGGACTATAGTAATCTGGCAGCGGTACAGCATCACGTAGAGCGGATAGGTATCGAACGTGTCGTTCCCGGCTGTACCGACTTGTCGATTGCCATTTGTTCCGAACTTCCCATTTGCAATGGGCGCGTGGATTCCGCTCAAACCGTTCGGTTACTTAGCAACAAGGCAATGTTTCGTGAACTTTGTCGAGAATACGATCTACCCGCACCCCGTGCGATCACGCCCGGTGAAAGACCTACGGACGGAAAGTGGATCTGCAAGCCGGCCGACTCCTTCAGCGGCCGTGGTATCTCGGTCATTTCCGGTGCGGATCAAGCTTCGTTCGATGAGGCCGTTCAATGCGCCAGCCGCGCCAGCCCCACTGGGAAATATCTTGTCGAGGAGTTCGTGAAAGGCCAGCTATACAGTTGCACCGGATTCGTGCAAAACCGCCGCCTCGTCGATCCGCATTACGTAATCGAAGGTTCGAGTGTGAACCCTTTTGCGGTAGACACTAGCTATGTTTGCCACGATGTTCCGGTGGAAGCGCGGCAGTGCCTGGAGTCGGGGTTGTCCAAGCTCTGTTCAGCTATCGGTTTGTTGGACGGACTTTTGCACACCCAGTTCATCCTCGATGGCGATCGCGCTTACATTATCGAGTGCTCGCGACGTTGCCCTGGAGACCTTTATTCATTGCTAATAGAGATGAGCACTGGTTCGCGGTTCGCCGCCCATTATGCGAGCTACTTTGTCGGCGGCGATCGAGTATCGGACGGCTGTCGGAAAAGGCATGTGCTTCGGCATACGGTCACCGGGGGAGACCACGGCATTTTTGGTGGTATCCGGGCGCTTGAACCTTTTCCACTCGTTGGATACTACCCGTTACAAAGAGTAGGGGAAGAGGTACAACCCAAACAGGCAAGCCGTTGCGGAGTTGCCTTCTTTGAAACTTCTTCAGAAGAGGAGCTCTCATCCTTATACCAAAGGCTCCTTGACAGGAACATTTATGACGTACTTTGAGGCTTTCCGGAATCAAACTATTTCCCTCATTCGAAGGGGAATGTGTGCACTCTGGTTCTGGTTAGGCACGGCCTCGTAAAGGCTATCGCGGATGTTCAACGCAGTCTTGCTGGTCAATTTTTCGCCAACTGAGCACTTCCGAACAAGGCGCCGCCGAAATGAAGAGCGCATCGGTTTCGGGCTCGTTGCTTGGAACACACAAAGCCACTCGCTAGAAGTGAACGTTTGCGCTGTCGGAAAGCCTACTTTAGTAAGGAAAAACTTGTCGGGGAAAACATCGACAGCACTTGAAACGCCGCAGAGTCGGTATAGAGACACAGCTTTGTTTTTTAATACGAGGCAATGATTGAGGTGAACAATGCGCGACCCACTTTATGTCACTCGGCCTATGCTTCCCGACAGGAACGACTTGAAGGCAATGATCGACGACATCTGGGCGTCAGGTGTAGTGACAAATGGGGGGCCTGTTCATGGGCTGTTAGAGGAGAACATGGCCAATTACCTAGGAGTGCCGACAGCAATGCTGTTTGGCAACGGGACCATCGGGCTTCTTGCGGCTTTGAAGTTACTCCACCTTCCCCCGGGTAGCGAAGTTATAACGTCACCATTGACTTTCGCGGCAACCGCGCATTCGATCCATTGGAACGGGCTCCGCGCGGTTTTCGCCGATGTATCTCCTGAAACGCTGACCCTTGATCCACGGTCAGTAGAGTGCGCGATTACCAGTAATACCTCAGCTATTCTCGGCATCCATGTTTACGGCACTGCCTGCGATGTAGACGCACTACAAGAGATTGCCAACGCACATGAGCTCAAACTGGTTTATGATGCCGCTCACGCATTCGGAACAGAAATCAAGGGCCGTCCGATCGCCATGTTCGGGGACGCGTCCGTCTTCTCCTTTCATGCGACCAAGCTGTTCACCACGCTTGAAGGAGGACTTGTCGCGACGCCGAAACCCGAGGATCAGCAACGCCTTTACTACCTCAGGAACTTTGGAATACTCAACGAAGAGGAAGTTGTGGATATTGGCATCAACGGAAAGATGAACGAGGTTCAGGCTGCCGTGGGTCTCCTTAACCTTCCCCATGTCGACGAGGAACGAAGCAAACGCCGCAAGCTTCGTGCTTTTTATGACGAACAGCTCTCCGCATTGCCGGGACTACGAACCCAAGTGCGCCAAGAAGGTGTGACGTGCTCTGAGCAATATTACCCATTGGTCATAGAGGAATCTCTATTCGGTTGCTCGCGAGACGATATCTATGAGAAGTTGAAGTCCCGCAATATTTTCGCCCGAAAGTACTTCCACCCGATCTGCACAGACTTTGCGCCGTACAGAGGTTTCCCAATTATTTCCGCTCAGGATCGACCGTATGTCGAAACCGTGAAATCTCAAGTACTGTGTCTGCCGTTTTTCGGTGCAATTTCCGAGGTCGACGCGGAAGAGATTTGTTCGATCATAGTGGGGATGTGCAAGGGCAACCGCGCCATTCGGGCGATCTGAACCAATACACGACAGATCCGGCGTTCCGATACCTTCATCTCGTTTCGGACTATGTTAATGCAGGCGCGCCAGCGGGCAGGGCCAATAAGTTTCACAGGGCGGCCTCCTTCAGGTTAAGCTTATCGATTGCTAGGTCGGAGTCTCCCTTCCGAAGCCGTTCGCTCTTCTTCTGAAGCCGTTTGAGCTCTTTGAGTAGGTCAGTTCCCATCCCGCCGGCGCCGATACTAAAAAAGCGTTAAATTTTTCAATAAGATGCTGTCAACATCTTTATCCGGAAACCCTCGAATTTCGAGCTATTTACAGTTTGATACTTTGACTCCAGCTTTCGGTGTATAGCGGTTGCAACTCGAACTCCCGCTTTATTAGCATCTCAATCCGCCGCAGGTAATCGTCGCGCGAATACAGACCATCATAAACTGTCATCATCTTGTCGTTGGCAAGTTGGTAGAGTTCCGGATCCTCGTCCATTTTGCGGATGCGATCGACGATACTCTGGACCATCTCTTCCTCCGACTGAAAGATGTTATAAAAGTCCCTCAAACGCTCTGACGGAAAGAACTCGTCATTATAAACGGCGAACGCAACGCCGCCCTGATAAATGGGTTGTGCAAGATAGCCATCGAAACCTTCACCAAACGTTACTGAGTAACGGCACTTGGAAGCCAAGTCCATGAACGCATCGAAGGTGATCCCTTCGATCTTCAACATTTCGTAGTCGGGCAAGCCAGCGGCAAGAACGTCAAGTACTTTCTGCTTCCAAGGGACTTCATCCGGAGAGTAGATTATAAGCTTTTCCTTCTCGTGCCGTGGCACGGCTTCATAATTGCTCAGATCAGTGTAGGCCGGTAGCAAAAGCATTGGTGTTCCATAATGATCCGCAAATGACTGCCCAAAATATGCGTGGTGTGCGACCGACTGGGTCAATTGATCGCTGAGTGCGCGTAAATCCTCGTACTCGCTTGGCTCTGGCATGATATCCGTTTTCTGGTTTAATATATTAATAAAAAGATTATCTCGCGCCTCGAGATACTCGAGCGTTTCGTCATTCAAACTATCTACAAATTCAGAAGCTGCGTATTCCGGAATATTTATGTAAACGGTCTTTGCGTTTTTACACCGTACAATCTGCTCAAATCGGAAAACGTCCTCCGAGTTCCTAAAGTTCCTTTGGCGAAGGTAAGTTTCGCCCATCTTGTTGGGACGCGTCATCAAGACAATTTCGAAATTATGCCTATGGCGGAGCTTGTATGCAGCGTTTGCAATAGAGAAGAATGAAAATATCCCACCACTCATCTCGTTATGCTCCGGGATAAGAATTACAAGAATCCTCTCCGCGTCTTCGAGGCTTTGTTTGAAAGTACTATCCTGAACCTTGTATTTTGCCTTTAAAATTGGCAAACTTGGCATGAACATGGTACTGTCTGGTAGTTCCCGTCCTTCCTGACGCCCAAACGCTATATAATGTTCAAACGGGTTGACGCCAGCCAACGCAACGTCGGGGTAGCATTTATAATACGCTTGGCAGTCAAACCAAGCATTGGGGTTACGGCCCTCTCTCCAGCCGATCGTCAAAAAATGGAGGAAAGGGTCTTCAGCCATCACATCGAGGCCTTCATTGTGTTCCACATAGTAGTTTTCATCGAACTCGTACCGCATCTTTTTGTGAGTTTCCGCCAGGAGTAGAGCGTCGATGTCGCAATCATCAGGTAAGGGATGGTTGTCTTTGTAATTTAGAATAGCAGATGAAAGGATTTTGGTGTTTCTCTTATTAGCAGATCGAATGAACTTTTCACGCCTTTGAGGTGAAATGAAAGGGAGGTGGGAAAAGACATTTGTAAGGATGAACTTAAAGTGGTTCAGCATCGGTGCATTCATATATTGCGAAGCATAGAGCAGCGCGTCATCTTGGCTAATCTTATCCGGGCGGGATGCAAATTTCATTGAAGTGCCACCTTTTTGGCCTGCCAAAGCTTTGGTCATTTGTTTCTCAATATTTGTCACTGCGTTGTCGCCTATCTTTAGTCGCCATGTAACAAACGAACAAGGTTTGACTTGAGTCTGGCCTCTGCCGGACCACCCGATGGGGGCACGCCACTGCCAATTTGGTTCAGGATGGATTAATGTTCGTCGCGCGGCGTGTTTCATGGCACAGACGCCGGAGCGGCAACATGAGCGATTTCTTCTGGCTTATCGACGCGCAAACGCCGCGTCTGAAACCGTTATTTCCGAAGTCTTAAGGAAAGCCTCGGGCGGACGACAAGCATGTTCTTAATGGAATGATATTCATCAATCGTAAAGGCTTAAGTCGGCATGATGCTTCGCTTGGAAATGAGGAGCACTGACGGCTCGAAACAAAAGGAATCAGTGTTCTCTGAGGTTGCTTTCGCCTCAACCAAAAAATCCTCGCAATAGCCAGAACGCATTTGCGATGCTTGCCGGGCGCCTCTAATTGGACTGTTTGCGACCTATCCTCACCGACATAGCGCGAGAAACGTACTTCCAGGGATATCGAATTGCATGATCTCTTTCAGCAATCGCATGAACTCTTTCAGCAATCGCATGATCTCTTTCAGCAATCGCATGATCTCTTTCAGCAATCGCATGATCTCTTTCAGCAATTGCATGATCTCTTTCAGCAATCGCATGATCCCTTTCGGAAACTACTCGCTCCTTTTCAACAAAGGCCGCGACCATTTTCCGCCTCAGATCTTTCAGCTCAGCAACCTCTTTCATCAATATTTCTACAAGACCCTTATCGCACAGCGCCTCGAGCTCTCGCTCAGACACAGGCGCGTAAGGCTCCCGATCAGAGCTGTAGACCTTTGGAAATGGGTTTTGCAAGAGCGGACGGCCTTCGAGGTAATCGCGAGATATGCGTTCTTCGATGTGCGCACAATCATCCACGATCTTGCGGATCGATGCGTCGTCCATTGTTGCAATCACCGCCCGGTCGTCGCCCGTTTCGGTTTGGTTATAAACGTTTTCTACGAGTCTCAAGCTGTATCGCGCCCGGTTAGGGGTATCTTTCACATACTCCCAAACATACGTGGACACGTCACAGAATTTCCTTGACCTGCTTTTATTGGCCCAGGTATTCCTCAGCCGTGGTACCTGCTCTGGATCCATCCCAATGACATCAAAAAGATCCAACACCACATTCCCGCCAACCAATTGGTCTTTCTCGAATGGCCTATAGACAATTCGGAAACCTTTTCTCCGCATGTCATCCGTTGAATCAAGGAATTTACGAAAATTTGCGTTATATCTTTTTGTGAACTCTTCCAGGCCCAAATCTATCTGCAAGGGGCCATCTACTTCGTTGCCCAATCCGTTCGTCATGGCATTATAGGGTTCCGCATTCTCTGCGGCCCAGGACGCGACAAGATCGGCTGGGTTGCGAACATAGGTCACGATGACTTTTTCGAAACCTTCGAAGACTGAATCCAGCATGACATGCGGCTTTCCCCAAAGCGCTTCTTCAGATATCACGAGGTTTTCCGCGCCCGCAGACTCTAGAGCATCTCTCGCTGCAGCGCGGTCGAAGTCCTCTTGAAACAGGAAATCGGCATTTGCGAAACGAGGAAGGTCGAGTCTCGGCTCCGAAACCGCAGGATACGCCACACCACATGCGAGCAAATTGTCGCGGTTCTCCCACAATACTCTTTGTACCGACGTCGACCCGGTTTTGACCGTCCCAACATGAAAAAATAAAGTCTTGCTTGTCACGGCATGAACCCCCGGGAACTCGAAGTTTTTTAACACTTTCGAAAATGAATGGAAGGCTTGCAAGGCGACTGTGCTGACATTTTTTGGTGCCAACATCCAGCACTGACCCGGTTGGCTCCAACTGGTTTGAACGCCAGTAGCGTCTGCCAAGCAAAGGCGCTCGAGTAGTACGGTTCGGTTGCCGCCACAGCAAGCGTTTCGCCGCAAGACTCTCAAACGCAGATAAAGGATGCACGTGCTTCTATGTGGGCCGACCGTGCGTTGCTCGTATGAGTACCAGCGTCAATAGGCATCGCGCCCGAAAACACAAAAGCGGCGCTCGGCTACTGCAACGGATGCTCCCGTGATAATCTTGGATGCAACTCAAAGTCCTTGAGCGCAAGCTTCGTGATCTGGTGCAGGTATTCTTCCTTGTTTTAGAGCTCTGTATACTCTGCTTCGCGCGCGAGGCTTCCCATCCCACCATATTGCTTGCGCCAGCGGTAATAGGTCTGCTCGGTGATGCCAACCTCACGGATCGCGTCCACGCGCTGCATCCCCCACCTGACCGACAAGCACATAAACTTGCCGCAACATCTGAACTATTTCCTCGGGCTTGTGCCGTTTGTTCGCCATTCTCTGTCCTCCGTTTCTCAAACATAACGGTGGACCAGTTCTGAGGAGGCATTCCACTCCCACTTGAGTGGCCGCTTTGAACGTTAGTGTATGACGGTCTATTGAGATGATGGTTTCTGGGACAGGTAACTTGTAAACACGGTTGGCCAGACGAGACAGTAACCGATTTCGGTTACAATCGCCCAATTCGTTGCGCGAATTACACACCCCATATGTCGGGCGATTGCAAAACCGGCCTAATTTTGTGTAGTTGCCCGTATACGACTACTGGCCTCCGGTGGTTAACTGTTGAAAACTGAGTTGGGGCACACTGCTCCAAGGCGTTGGTTCAAAAGAGAGCAACCATGATGCAAACAACTTCTGTGGCAGAACGTGAACCTACGCTCGTGGTCCACTTTGGCATCGAAAAGACTGGGTCGACCAGCATTCAGCGCTTTCTATACCACAATCGGTCAAGTCTTGAAGAGAAAGGAGCGCGCTTCGCTTCAACACACTATGCGCGGGACAATCACATCAACGATGTGAACCACCACATTCTTCGGCACAAGTGGCCCGGCTGGCTAAACCCAGAAACTTTCCCGATCACACCCGACTCGGCTTGGGACTACCTCTCCGAAGAGGTCAACAGTTTCAATGGAACGACGATCATCAGTTCCGAGCGGTTTCCCGATCTCTTTGGTGAGGACAATGGCGCCGATGTGGTTGACTTCATCAAGCGGCGAGTAGCGCCTGCACGCGTGCATTTCGTGGGTTTTGTAAGACGGCAAGATAACCTTGCGGAGTCGCACTTTAAGGAGCGTGCGAAGGGGAATGATTTAACTGGTACGCTTGAGGAGTATCTCGCGCGTCCCCCGGCCTTCTTCGATTTCAATGCGATGCTCGAGCGGATTGCTGGCGTTGTGGGACGCGATTCTTTGACTGTTCGGTTGTACGATCCGGCGTTGTTTTCTGCGGGAAGCGTAGTGCCAACGTTCCTCCAAGCTCTCGGGCTTGGTGAAATTTCGGGCCAGGACGCGGACAAAGTTAGGGAAAACTTGTCCCTCAATTCGCTGGCTGTTCGAGTGTTCGCCGACGCGCGCCTAATTGCTTACCACCGGCATCCTGAGTTCAATTTTGTCGTTCGCGAGGTGCTTGATTCGACAAGATTTTCGCGATTTGAAAAGGTACGCCTGGTTTCGCCAGCGCAACGTTTGAAAATTATGAATTCGTACCGAACGTCGAACGAAGCGCTTGCAGACAATTATCTTTCCAACGAAGAGGCTGCGCGACTTCTGGCACCTGTACAAACCGAAGCAGAGTGGTTGGACCTATGTTCGCCAGCATTAACGCTGAACGATACGGTCGAACTTCTGGTGGCTTTACTTGGCCGAACCGAAAGCGCCATCGCCGCGGCCAGAAGCGCGGAAGCCGAGAGAGAAAGCGCCATCGCCGCGGCCAGAAGCGCGGAAGCCGAGAGAGAAAGCGCCATCGCCGCGGCCAGAAGCGCGGAAGCCGAGAGAGAAAGCGCCATCGCCGCGGCCAGAAGCGCGGAAGCCGAGAGAGAAAGCGCCATCGCCGCGGCCAGAAGCGCGGAAGCCGAGAGAGAAAGCGCCATCGCCGCGACCAGAAGCGCGGAGGCCGAGAGAGAGCGACTTCTGCGCAGCGGCTATGCTTATTTGAAAGCCGTCTTTCGGCACCGACAGAGGGGAAGATGATCAAAAAAACAGTGCCAAGTCGGATAACACGGAGATATTGGACAAAACCCGCGGCGGTCAACATCGAAGCTCCACCGAGTTCCGATAACTTAATTGTCTAATCCAAGCGGCGAGGTTACATGTGGTGTGGCGCCGTACAATATAGCACTGGCAGTCTCGCAAACCCGCCACTTAATGCTGAACGGAAATTGACGTTACCTCACTGAGCTAGTCTCCACTAGTAAGATGCTTTGCCTGAGAATGTCTAATGCAACGCTTAGATGAAATATGTTGAGAGTGTCTGGCAGGACGCGGCACAAATGGAGTACTTAGATGGAAAGTGACGCGCGCACACCACCAATCATGGAGAGAAATTCCCAGCCTCGGTTGCCCCGGACGGTTTGGATCTACTGGCACCAAGGTTGGAAAGATGTGCCTAGAATCGTCAACAGTTGCCGGAAGAGTTGGGAGGTTCGAAACACTCACTGGGATGTCCGCTGCATCAGTTCCGAGAGCCTCAACGAGTTGATTGAGTTGCCATCGTTCTACTCGAGAATACAAGGGCTAACGCTCGCCAGTTTCTCTGACATCGTTCGCCTTAGGCTTTTGGAAAAAAACGGCGGTGTCTGGGCAGATGCAACCAGTTGGTGCGCGCGCTCACTGGATGACTGGATTGACGACGCCACGGTGCAATCGGGTTTTTTCGCTTATGCGAAGCCTGCCAAAACACGCCCAATGGCAAGTTGGTTTCTCGCGTCAGAACCGAACAATTTGCTGGTTTCAAAGTTGCGGTTGGCCGTGGACAGACTTTGGTCAGAATACGTCTACGGAATGGGCGAAGCTGCGCTGATAAAACTGTTTAGCGAAGACGTTAAAGATTGGCGCAAATTGCTACAGCCTCAACAAAACCACAGGTCATTGACAACGTTATTCAATAAGCTGGGCTTGTCGCTCCGCCGGTTGCCACAGGACGTAGGAAAAAACCTGACCGATCATCCAAGTAGTGCCTATTACTTTTGGCTGCATCAGACATTTCGGGCGCTGATTGAGATCGATCCTGAGTTTGAGCGCAGTTGGGCCAATACGCCGGAGATCGGTGCGACCAATGCGCTCGCGATCCAAAGGGCTGGGTTTGGTTCACCAATCTCAGAAGAAGTACAAGACCACATAAACGCAGGTCGAAGCAGTGTTTACAAGCTTGATCGACGCGGGACGCTCGACGAAGATTTATCTCATACTGTTTTAGGCTATCTGTTCTCGACCATCGAGAATACTCGTTCTACTTGATTTGTATTATTAGATTGATGTGCTGGGCCTGAAAAGAACTTTACTCCAAGAAGAACCGATTGGAGACTCCGAGGAATTGAAATTGCGCTATCCGCACTCATCGATTGTGAGGCCATTCAAGTCGGACTATTGCGGAAAGCTAGGGATTAAAGGGCGCCCGAAATTGTGCACGCGCGACGGCAGAGGAGTATGACATGATATCGCACAAACACCACTGTCTATATATCCATGTTCCTAAGACAGCCGGCAAAAGCCTGCTCTCACTCTTTGGCCTTCCTCTTCTGGGAATTGACTACGATGGTTCTAAACCTTGGCTTGAGGATCCCTACGGTCACACATCTATTGAGACCTACTCAAACAAACCTTGGTTCCATGATTTTTTCAGGTTTGCTTTCGTAAGGCACCCGTTCGACCGATTGGTTTCCGCATTTTTCTTCCTGAACGCGGGTGGTTTGAACCAGCATGACCGACGCTTTAGAGACGAACATTTAGCAACTTACTCTGGTGATTTCCGCCATTTCGTTCTCGATGGGCTGTCCGAAGTAGCAACTCATGTGCACTTTCGCCCGCAGGTGACGTGGCTTACTGACCGGGATGGATCGCGCCCTCTTAATTTCATTGGCCGTTTTGAGAATTTTGAGGAAGATCTCGGTCGCGTTGCCGATCAATTGGGAATTGCAATGAACCCTGCCGTTCACCTTAACCCGTCGAAACGGGGTCGATGGCAGTCATACTTCGATGAAGATGTCGCGCGAGTTGCCAGTTCGGTTTACTTTGAGGACTTTCGGGCGTTCGGTTACCGAACCGAGTGATACTCGCATTGAATTGCTTTACAGCAAGGGAATATTCGCCTGCAGTAGTTGCTACCAGTCGGCCTATCAGTCTCAGCTGAAAAGGCAGTGAGATCCAGCGGTAAGGCCTGGAGATCGTACGCGAGACAAGATAGACTTCTTTTTCTCGCATCGAATAATTCGAAACTTGGAAAACAAGCTGTGATGTGGAGCTTTCACTATTGGCTGGTACTATGCGCCCTGACAGAAGCATCCAAAAGTCCAATTCGTGCCAGGCATTTTCCGGCCGTTTCGTCCGCTGAGCGGCCGCTGACTTTTGCTGGAGCCAATGACGGCTGCGGACTAGAGCCGAACTTGAAACAGTGCGCAGCGAACGACTGCCGAGAGCCCAAAATGCGTGATGCTGCGGTTTGAATGAATGGCGGCTTTAGAGGTCTGCGCCAGCGGTTTATGCTGAAAGCAGGGGCTCAAGGCCTCACAAGGTATAGATGGGTTCATCATGAAAATCCGAGAAGCTGTGCTGGGAAATGCCGAAGAGATGAGCGGGTTGCTCAAAGAGTTGACTGCGTCCGGGAAACGGAAAAGCCCAGACAACGAAGCTTTCGTTCGCGCCCATTACCTAGAGGACCCCAGGAAAATAAGATGCTCGGTCGCGTAGGAGAACGGCGTAATCCTTGGCGTTCAATCTCTGATACGTGCTGACGCTGGAAACACGTATGGTGTTGAACCCGGCTGGGGTATCATCGGCACACATATCCGACCCTCCGCTGCTCGACAGGGTATGGGCGGGCGTTGTTTGCTGTCAGTCTGAAGGCCGCTGACGATGCCTCGATTGAAAAAATCGACGCATCCATCTCAAACGATAATCCCGAAGCGCTGGCCTACTACGAGGCAATGGGTTTTCGAACGTATCGGACACCTTAAGGCCTGATTTGCAAATGCCTTGATCTCAAGGAGCATTCAGGCTGAGCGCCTACTTTCTCCCTTGCGATACCGGACCTTGGTCCTGCCGCAGCGAAAGCCCGGTTCCATACGTTGAACATCCTCGACGAGTTCAGCCGGGAATGCCTGGCGATCCGGGTTAAGCGCAAGCTGAACTCGACCGACGTGATCGACGCCCTGAGCATCTTCCGAACTGCTTCCAAGCATCGTCCAACTCGTCGGGCTGCATCTCCACCGTCTTGATACATCGGACATGTCCACCATCCGACGGTTGGGTGACCAGCTTGATCTCGAAGTGCTTGCATGGAAGCGCCTTCGCTGTCAACGTGCCTCCACTCCATCGACAGCAACTCGCCCCGGCGCATCGCAGTCTCGCGAGCCAGCACAAGCAGTGGTCGCATCAGCGGGTTCAAGCACTCGCCCGCTGCGTTCAACAACCGTTTCCACTCGCGGTCTGTAAGCCTGCGTTCGCGACGATCATCAACACGCGGACGCTTCACGTGCCGCAACGGGTTCGAGTTCGTGTCTGCGTCAGCGTTGTCACCAAGCACATGGTCCACTGCTGACTGCATCAACGACAGTTCGCGGACCACTGTCGAAGACTTGGCCTCATGCAGGCGCTGGTCACGCCACCGCTCGCCTGTCATCTGGTCTGCTAACTGGTACAACGCCTTTCCCAAAGTCATCGTAGTAAGCGTTTGCGCGCTTGGTGAAAGTTTTGCTCGCAGACCTGCCACCGCTGCGAACCGTTGCCTGCCACTTGCCGCTTGGCCGCTTGTTGATCGTCGCCATCTCGCATCTCTCCTTGTGCGATGAGGGACGTGCTCGATGCAGCGATGATTTGCTGTTGGCGTGATCAGTGCAGCGAAAGTGCAGCGTTCGGACGTGCAACGTTGTGTCGTTGCCTGCAACTGCTTCGAGATATCTATGTACATCAAGCAGTTGCGTTGGTCGGAGTGAGAGGATTCGAACCTCCGACCCCTGCCTCCCGAAGACAGTGCTCTACCAGGCTGAGCTACACTCCGACCGTGGCGGGTGATCTATACCCGGCGGTTCCGATGCGCAAGAGGATTTTGGGGCTTGGACGTGGGAAATCGTTGGCGGAACAGGGCACGGCAATTTGATAATCGGAGTCAGCCGAGTGGATCCGTTTTGTACAGGCGAATTTTTGTGCCGCCATGGTCGACCACCGGGCCTGGCGCCAATAGTGGAAGACGGGTTGACCTAGCCAAGGAAGCAGAACTGGTCACTATTCCAACTCTCCATCCCTGAAACCGGCTCATCAGGGCTTTGCCCAGTGCACCATAGACTGAACGCAGGCGCTTTTCATCCCCGATACGTGCTCCATAGGGCGGGTTAACAATAACCAGGCCTTCGGGGCCTTCGGGGGGGTTAATGTCGCTGACGGATCGCAGTTGAAAGCGCGTCACATGGCTGACCTGCGCCCGATTGGCGTTTGCGGTTGCCGCTTCGACAGCACCCGCGTTCCTGTCCGAACCGCAAAAGGTCATTGCACTTTCTCTTTTGGAATTGCTTTCGCGCATCGACTGCCACTGATCGCAATCAAAGCCTGCCAGGTCCTCGAACGCGAAGCGGCGCGATCGGCCGGGCAGTAGTCCGAGTGCAATTTCGGCAGCCTCAATGACAAAGGTGCCCGACCCGCACATTGGGTCAAGTACAGGCTCTTCCCCTGTAAACCCACATTCTCGTAAGAACATAGCGGCCATCGTTTCTCGCATTGGGGCTTTGGCGATTGCTTCCTTATGTCCGCGCTTATGTAAAAGCTCGCCCGAACTATCGACCGACAAAGTGCAAATGTCTTTCTCGATGCGCAGCAAGACCCTAAGACCAGCCTCGGATGAAATCGGAGCGCCTAACGTCTCAGAGATCGCGCGCTCAACCCTTTGCCGGGCGGCCCCTGCGTGGTAAATCCGGGATTTACGGCTGGTTGCCTCTACCTTTACCGGAATGTCGGAACGCAAGAACGCGCCCCAGGGAAATTTGCGGGCGCGTTTGTCCAGCTGAGCCAGATGCACCGCTGGGAAGCTACCCAGACGCACAAGAACCTTGTTTGCGCCCCTTAAGGTCAAATTGGCGCGCCAGACTTCTGACCAGGACCCGCGACACGTCACACCACCGCGAACCGCTTTTGCACCGGCGAATCCGTGCGCCTGCACCTCAGTGCATAGTGGTGCTTCCAGGCCGGGTGTTGCGATCAAAAAAATGTCGAGGTCTGCGTTTTTTTCCATTCGAGTTGCTTACACCGGAAGTACAGCGGGTGCGACACGCTTTTTTTGCGGCTGAAATGTTTCAGTTTGCCGGGGAAATAGCGGGAATGTGTAGTCCCAAGATAACTTTTGGCGGTAACAGGTTTGCGTTTAGAGGCATCCCCGCGTAAAGGGTCCATGATCGGAATAACGCCAGCGGATTCTGGACACATTTTGACGCTTTTGCGACGAATGGTAAGAATTTCCGCGGTATTGCATGACCCCGAAAGGGCGTCGACAATGCAGGCGCAGCAAAAAAGGCTTGGAAGAACGTAGCAACATGCAAACTTTCAAACTGAAAAAAGGGTTGGATCTGCCGGTTGAAGGCGCTCCTGACCAGACCATCCATCCGGGGCCGGAGTACAAGACTGTCGGTGTGTTGGGGGATGACTATATCGGCCTTAAGCCAAAGATGTTGGTACAGGAAGGCGACTCGGTGCAGCGGGGGGCTCCGTTGTTCTGTCATAAAGATGCGCCAGATGCGATGATGGTTGCGCCTGTCAGCGGTAAGGTTGTCGCCATCAACCGCGGTGCCCGTCGTGTTCTGCAAAGCGTCGTGATCGAAGTGTCGGACGCAAATGACACAGGAGTGGATTTCTCTGGCGTCGGCGATGCGGATACGGCTGAGGGCGTGTCTGCCAAACTGTGCGCTGCTGGTTTGTGGACCGCGTTTCGCACACGGCCTTATTCGAAAATGCCTGAACCGGGCAGCGCACCGGCTGCGATTTTTGTCACCGCTATGGACAGTGATCCGTTGGCGGCAGATGCGGCGGCTGTTATTCAAGAAGCATCCGACGCGTTCACTGCCGGTCTGAGTGCCATCAGCAAGCTGACAGAGGGTGCGACGTACCTATGCCAAAAAGAGGGTGACGCGATCCCCGGCGCAGACTTGAACGGCGTGGAAACCGCAGCATTCTCTGGGCCCCACCCTTCGGGTCTGGCGGGAACCCATATTCATTTTCTTGAACCCCTTACGGGCGACAAGCAGGTCTGGACCATTGGCTATCAGGACGTCATTGCCATTGGCCGACTTTTGCTGACTGGTCATCTTGATCCGAACATCGTGGTCGCTCTGTCTGGTCCTGGAGCACGTCAGCCACGTCTGGTCCGTACCGTTATGGGCGCATCCACGGATGATCTTACCCGTGACGAGGTGAATGTCGACGGAACACCTCGGATCATTTCCGGCTCGATCCTGTCAGGTCAGCACGCAGATGGCCCGACGGCCTATTTGGGTCGTTTCGCACGTCAGATCAGCATTATCCGAGAGGATCACGACCAAATTCCGATGGGTTGGATTCGCCCAATGCCGTCGAAATATTCGGTCCAGCCGGTTTTGGGATCGGCATTCGCCAAAAAACTGTATGCCTTCACGTCCAACCTGAATGGTGGGCGTCGTGCGATGGTGCCGACCGGAGTGTTCGAAGAGTTGATGCCGCAGGATTACCTGCCCACACAGCTACTGCGCGCCTTGTTGGTGATGGATACCGACACCGCCCAAGCCTTGGGCGCATTGGAGCTGGACGAAGAGGATCTGGGTCTTGTGGGCTTTGCCTGTCCGGCAAAATATGAATACGGGCTGGCGCTGCGCGACTGCCTGACCAAGATTGAAAAGGAGGGCTGATCCAAATGGGTTTGCGCAGCTTCTTCGATCGGATCGAGCCGAACTTTACCAAGGGCGGCAAGTACGAAAAGTATTTCCCCATCTACGAGATGGTCGAAAGCTTTATCTACACTCCGAAAACTGTGACCACCGTTGCCCCTCATGCACGGTCTTACGTGGATATGAAGCGGATCATGACTTATGTCGTGATCGCAACGATCCCCTGTATTCTGTGGGGGATGTACAATACCGGCTACCAAGCCAATTCGGCTATTGCCACGCTTGGGCCTGACTCGGCCACTGGTTGGCGTATTGCCATTCTGCAGACATTTGGCATCTCGCTGAACCCGGAAAGCATTTTTGCCAACGTCATGCACGGGCTGATGTATTTCCTGCCGATCTACATCGTCACGCTGGTGGCTGGCGGCATTTTCGAGGTTATCTTCGCAACTGTGCGCGGGCATGAGGTGAACGAGGGTTTCCTCGTTACATCAATGCTCTACACGCTGATAATGCCTGCAACCACGCCGCTATGGCAGGTCGCATTGGGTATCATCTTCGGGGTCGTGATCGGTAAAGAAGTGTTTGGTGGAACAGGCAAGAACTTCCTCAACCCGGCACTAGTTGGACGCGCCTTCCTTTACTTCGCCTATCCCGCACAGATGTCAGGAGATGCGGTTTGGACCCCGGTTGACGGATTCTCGGGCGCAACTGCACTGGCGGTCTCGGCTGCGGACGGCGTTCAGGCTCTGGCCGCTGAAGGCATCACCTGGTCAAGCGCGTTCTTCGGACAGATTCAGGGCAGCTTTGGTGAGACATCGACGCTGGCGTGTATGATCGGTCTGGCCTTCCTGCTGACGACAAAGATCGCCAATTACCGCCTGATTGTAGGCTGTCTGGCCGGAACAATCGGCTTTACCCTGCTGCTGAACCTCATCGGATCGGACACGAACCCGATGTTCGCGATGCCTTGGTACTGGCACATCGTACTGGGCGGTTATGCCTTTGGTCTGGCCTTTATGGTGACCGAACCGGTTTCGGCCAGCCATACCAACGTAGGTCGCTATATCTATGGCGCGCTGATCGGTGTCATGGTTGTGATGATCCGCGTGATCAATCCGGCTTTCCCCGAAGGTATGATGCTGGCAATTCTGTTCGGAAACGTCTTTGCACCGCTGATCGACTATTTCGTTGTTCAGGCCAACATTAAACGGAGGGCGCGTCGCCATGTCTGATACGCAATCCCCTGACAACAACGACGCTCCAAAGGGCGCACTGGCCAAGTTTCTGGCAGCTTCGCCAGATTCGGTTGGCAAGACGATCTTCATCGCCGTTGCCGTTTGTCTTGTCGCCTCGATGGTTGTCTCTGCAGCCGCTGTTAGCCTGCGCCCGGTGCAGGAAACCAACCGCCTGAAGGACAAACAGGTCAACGTTCTGCAAGTTGCGGGCGTTTTTGAACCCGGCATCGATGTGACCGAAGCCTTTGCCGCCTTTGAGCCGCATGTGCTGGAACTGTCCACCGGCGACTTCGTCGATGATCAGTTCGACCCGGCCACCTTCGACGACATCGCCGCCGCCAGCGACCCTGAGCTGAGCGTTGCGCTGGACGATGACCCCGCTGGTATTGGTCGCAAGTCGAAATACCGCGTGATCTATCTGCTGCGTGACGACGCAGGCGATCTGGACAAGGTGATCCTGCCGCTGCACGGCTATGGTTTGTGGTCTACGCTCTACGGCTTTATCGCTTTGGAAAACAACGGCAACGATATCTACGGTCTGCAATTCTATCAGCACGGTGAAACCCCTGGCCTTGGGGCCGAAGTGGACAACCCACGTTGGAAAGCGCTGTGGAACGGCAAGAAGCTGCGTGATGATGCGGGTGATCTGCAAATCACCGTTGCCAAGTCCCAGCCTGCTGCCGGACCGGAATTTTATATCGATGCTCTGGCAGGGGCGACACTGACCTCAGTTGGTGTCGATAACCTGGTGAAATTCTGGATGGGCGACGCGGGCTATGCTCCGTTCCTGGCCAAGCTGCAAGCAGGAGAGTTCTAATGTCTCAGACCAAGAAAGAGATGCTGGTCGACCCGCTTGTCGACAACAACCCGATCACCTTGCAGGTGCTGGGCATCTGTTCGGCACTGGCGGTGACCTCGTCGCTGCAGGTGTCGATGGTGATGGCGCTGGCGGTTATTTTCGTGACCTCGTTCTCGTCCTTCTTCATCTCGTGCCTGCGCAACCAGATTCCCGGCTCGATCCGGATCATCGTGCAGATGGTAATCATCGCCTCGCTGGTGATCCTGGTTGACCAGATCCTCAAGGCCTACGCGTTCGAGATCTCGAAAACCCTGTCGGTCTTCGTCGGTCTGATCATCACCAACTGTATTGTGATGGGCCGCGCCGAGGCGTTTGCGATGAAGAACCCTCCGGTCGCGTCCTTCATCGACGGGATGGGCAATGGGATGGGCTATGGCCTGATCCTGCTGTTGGTTGGCTTCATTCGTGAGTTGTTCGGTGCCGGGTCGCTGTTCGGCGTTACCATACTGGAGACCGTCAACAACGGTGGCTGGTACGTGCCCAACGGCATGTTGCTACTGCCACCGTCGGCGTTCTTCATCATCGGTCTGATCATCTGGGCGTTCCGCACATGGAAGCCGAACCAGGTGGAAGAGCGTGAATACAAAATTCAGCAGGTAGAGGCCCACTGATGGAAGGTCTGATCTCACTGGCCGTAAAGGCCATCTTTGTCGAAAACCTTGCGCTCAGCTTCTTCTTGGGGATGTGTACCTTCATCGCCGTTTCGAAGAAAATCTCGACTGCGCTGGGTCTGGGTATTTCTGTCATGGTCGTGCAGGCCATCACCGTTCCCGCCAACAACCTGCTGCTGAACTATCTGCTGAAGCCGGGTGCGCTGGCGTGGGCTGGTTTCCCGGATGTGGACCTGACCTTCCTTGGCCTGATCTCGTATATCGGCGTGATTGCGGCGATGGTTCAAATCCTTGAGATGGTTTTGGATAAGTACTTCCCGCCGCTTTACAACGCGCTGGGGATCTTCCTGCCGCTGATCACCGTGAACTGCGCCATCCTGGGCGGCTCGCTGTTCATGGTGGAACGTGACTACAACTTTGCCGAGGCCGCAACCTATGGCCTGTCTTCGGGCTTTGGTTGGGCGTTGGCGATCACTGCGATGGCGGGTGTTCGCGAAAAGCTGAAATATTCGGACATTCCCGACGGCCTACAGGGTCTGGGCATCACCTTCATCACCGCAGGATTGATGGCCATGGCCTTCATGTCCTTCTCGGGCGTGAAACTGTAAGGAGGCGTCAATGGAAACCTTTACCCTAGGCGTAGCTCTTTTCACCGTCATCGTTCTGGCACTGGTGGCCGTCATCATGGCCGCCCGGTCCAAGCTGGTGTCGACCGGCAACGTGAACATCACCATCAACGGCGAGAAAACCATTTCCGTTCCCGCAGGCGGCAAATTGCTGCAAACGCTGGCGGCCGAGAAGCTTTTTGTTCCTTCGGCTTGCGGCGGCGGTGGCACCTGCGCGCAATGTCGGGTGCGCGTGCATTCGGGTGGTGGGTCGATCCTGCCCACTGAGGAAAGCCATATCACCAAACGCGAAGCCTCGTGCGGTGACCGACTGTCCTGTCAGGTGGCCGTGAAACAGGATATGGACATCGAAGTCCCGGAAGAGGTCTTCGGCGTCAAGAAATGGGAATGTACCGTTCGTTCGAACGAAAACGTTGCAACCTTTATCAAAGCACTGACCCTAGACTTGCCGGAAGGCGAGGATGTGAACTTCCGCGCCGGTGGCTACATCCAGATCGAGGCCCCCGCACACCAGTTGAAATACACCGATTTCGATGTGGAAGAGGAATACCGCGAGGATTGGGATCGCTTCAATCTGTGGCAGTATGAGTCGGTTGTCGCGGAACCGATCGAACGGGCCTATTCGATGGCCAACTACCCGGATGAAAAAGGCATGATCATGCTGAACGTCCGTGTGGCTTCGCCGCCTCCGGGCTCGGAAGGCATCCCGCCGGGTCAGATGTCATCCTACATCTTCAACCTGAAACCGGGTGACAAGGTTACAATCTCGGGTCCGTTTGGCGAGTTCTTCGCGCGTGAGACCCAAAAAGAGATGGTGTTCATCGGTGGTGGTGCCGGCATGGCCCCCATGCGAAGCCACATCTTCGACCAACTCAAGCGCCTTGAAAACCGCGATCGCAAGATCAGCTTCTGGTATGGCGCGCGGTCGAAGAAAGAGATGTTCTTTGTCGAGGATTTCGACCAACTGGCCGAAGAGTTCGACAATTTCGAATGGCATGTCGCGCTTTCGGATGCGCAGCCCGAGGATGACTGGAAAGGCTATACCGGATTCATCCATAACGTCCTGTTCGAAGAATACCTCAAGAACCATCCCGCGCCAGAAGACTGCGAGTTCTACATGTGTGGTCCGCCCATCATGAACCAGTCGGTCATCAACATGCTGCTGGATCTGGGCGTGGATCGTGAAGACATCATGCTGGACGATTTCGGCGGTTAATAATAGAAAAACCGGCGCAGCCAGCGCCGGTTTTTTCATTCAACTTTTAGCCAACGCTATTTTCCGTAGTAATCCCGATACCAGGAAACGAACTGGGCTATGCCATCTTTCAGGTCCGTCTGTGGACGGTAATTGGTCAACCGCTGCAACAGGCGGTTGTCAGCCCATGTCGCATGAACGTCGCCCATCTGCATCGGCATAAAGTTCTTGATGGCCGTCTGTCCAACCGCCTCTTCGATGGCTTCGATGAAGTCCATCAGACGCACTTTGTCGCCATTTCCGATATTGACGATGCGATAGGGCGCAACCGTTGAAAGGCTATCGCCATCCTCGATGTCTTCACGGCTGGCAGGCCGGACCGGGGGTACATCGATCAGCAATCTGATCCCGCGCACCAAATCTTCAACATGGGTGAAGTCCCGATACATGTCTCCGTGATTGTAAATGTCAATCGGACGGCCTTCGAGAATGGCGGCCACAAACTTGAAATAGGCCAGGTCGGGCCGACCCCAGGTGCCATAGACCGTAAAAAACCGAAACATCGTGGTCGGCAGATTCCACAGATGCGCATAGGAATGCCCCATCGCCTCATTCGCCTTTTTGGTGGCAGAGTAGATGGTCAATTGCGTGTCCGCTTTTTCCGTTTCGGTAAACGGCATCTCTTCGTTGGCACCATAGATGGACGAGGTCGAAGCCATCAACAGATGTCCGACCTCATGCTGGCGCGCGATTTCCATCACGTTGAACGTGCCAACGACATTAGATTCGATATAGCTGCGGGGGTATTCGAGGCTGTGCCGAACACCGGCTTGGGCCGCCAAGTGGACGATGACATCGGGATGGAATTCCTCCGCCACCTGCACCAGCCGGTCATAGTTTTCCAATCGATCCTCGGTCGCGGTAAAGCCTGGGGTTTGTAGCAGGATCTGATGCCTACGCTGTTTAAGCGTCACATCGTAATAGTCGGTCATCCCGTCATAGCCATGCACCTGAAACCCTTCTGAAAGAAGCAGCTTGGCCAGATGGAACCCGATGAACCCCGCAGAGCCCGTAATCAAAACCCGTTTCATAAAACCCTCAGAACGCACCACGAAATCACCGTTGACCGAAAGACTTTGTTTCGCGCCTGAGATCAACGTTTTTCGACCACTTTGAAGGTCATATCGGACAACACGAGGGTGTTGGTCAACACTTTGCCGGTTCAATCAGATGTTCATTGCCGCCATTTGCTCGGAAGGGTAGGGATCAGGGCGCATGGTTACGAAATGGATCAAATCACGGTTCAACCGTTCGGCGCGTCCAGCGACCGAAACAGTGTCTTGCGACATCTCCCCCGGCACGCGCGTGACAGCGGTGGGTGATATTCATGGCCGCCTGGATCTGCTGCACGCGCTTTTGCCTCGTCTAGACGATCAAGATCCATTGGTTTTTGTTGGCGACTATATCGATCGTGGTCCGAACAGTGCTCATGTTTTGCGCCATTTGCTTTATCTGAGCCAAGCGTCAGGTGGACGAGTTCATTGCCTTCTTGGCAACCACGAAGAGATGCTGTTGCGTTTTGTAGATGCCCCAGAGGAATACGCCCCGATTTGGTTTCGAAATGGAGGCGTACAAACGCTTGCCTCATTCGGCCTCAAGCTGACCCCAGACAAAGAAGACACTCAGCAAGCGAAAGAATTGGCAGATGGCCTGCGTCAAGCGATGGGTCAAACTCTGCTTAACTGGCTGTCCGACCGACCGCTGACCTGGACCAGTGGAAACGCTACATTTGTTCACGCAGCGTTGGACCCACGCCAATCGCTCGAAGCCCAGGATCGCCAGATTTGTCTTTGGGGACATCCAATGTTCCCAAGACTGCCGCGCAGCGACGGGCAATGGGTGGTGCACGGCCACACAATCGTAGATCACCCCCGTGTCAGAAATAGGGTGTTGTCAATTGACACGGGCGCTTTTGCCTCGGGCCGACTCACGGCAGCTGAAATTCAGGACGGCAGTATCAGGTTCCTTTCGACTGGCTGACCTTAGCCGACGATCATCTGCTTCATGCGCAAGGCTTCATATTCCAGTTCTTTCAGGCGGAAATGAACGACGTCTCCGATAGTGATAACGCCACACAATTTGCCGTCACGCAGCACGGGCATATGACGAAAACGACCTTCGGTCATGGTCTTCAGAACATCGTTCAGCAGATCGTCGGTTGTACAGGTCTTAACCTCTTTGGTCATCAGATCTTCGACGGATTGAGGTAAGGTCTGTCCGGGTGTGTCCGCCATACGCCGCACGATGTCGCGCTCTGACAGAATGCCTTGCAACGCACCGTTCTGATCCGTCACCAAGACGGCACCGATCCGCTTTTCCTTGAGAATGTTGACGACAGAATGAATCGTCTCGTTGGGGCGGACGGAAAACACATCGCCCCCTTTGCCCTCAAGCAGTTTGGACACTGCTGTCTTTGACTGCGCAAGATTGGACCCGGTCGTTTGGCTGTACGTTGTCTTTTCCTCTTTGTCACCGCGCATCGGTGCCTGGTACGAGGTTGGGGCCATGGGCAATCTCCTTATTCGATCTTGCAATATCTTTCCCTTTCACCTTAGCGCAGCTAAATGACCTGTATAGGGTGCAATTGCTCGAATAAGTGGATTCCGTGGTCAGCAAAGGACGATCAGGCTTGTGAGTGAACTCTACCTTACCCCTCCGGTGGCCGCTTTGATATTCTTTGCGGTTGTCGTATGCGGTCACAACTTTCGCATGGCCTGGAAACAACAGGCCCCGGGGTGGCAGAAGCGAGCGTGGCTGTTCGGAGTTCCGGCTGGGGTTGGGCTTTTGGCATTAGGTTTTCTGCCGTTAAAGCTGTGATGCCGATTTGACTCTGACAAGGGTCACTGGCATATGCCGGGCACAGAAAATCCCGGAGCTCGCCCCATGCGTCTTTTGCCTTTTGTGGCCCTTGTTGCCCTTCTTTCCGGCTGCTTTTTGGACAAGGAGCCCGAAGTGGTCCGGTTGTCCGGTGAAACGATGGGGACAACCTTCAATATCACTGCCATAGGCGAAGATCTGGACGAGACCAAACTTGCGGCCTCGGTCGATGAGACATTGGCTGAGGTAAACGCGAAGATGTCGAACTGGGACCCGAATTCCGAGGTCTCTGTCTTTTCGGCGTCGGCCAGTACAGAGCCAATGACTATCTCAAACGAATTCGCTTTGGTCATCGCTGCTGCCAACGACGTGCACGAAAAAACCGGTGGAACTTTCGATGTGACCCTTGGCCCACTGATCGAATTATGGGGGTTTGGCCCTCGTAAGCCCGAAGATCCGGTGCCGTCTGATACTGACATCCAGGCCGCGTTAAACAGCGTTGGCCAAAGCCGTCTGCTGACGCTGGATACCGAAGCCGGAACTCTGGCGAAATCTGACGCCAGGGTCGGTATCAACCTGTCTGCAATTGCCAAGGGATATGGCATCGATGCGGTTGCCGAAACCTTAAGGGACGCCGGAATCGAGAATTACCTGGTTGAAATTGGTGGTGATCTGGTCGCCATGGGTCAGAACGAAAAGGGCGAAGCCTGGCGCATCGGCATCGAAAAACCGGAAACGGGCAGTCAGAGCATTCAGCTGATCGTGTCAGTGAATGACCTGGGCATGGCCAGCTCGGGCGATTACAAGAATTTCTTCGAACAGGACGGCGTGCGCTATTCGCATATCATCGATCCGACGACGGGACGCCCGATTACGCACCGGACAACCTCTGTCACTGTTTTGGCCGAAAACGCGATGATGGCCGATGCCTGGGCCACCGCGATGCTGGCCTTGGGTCAGGAAAAGGGCCTGAAACTGGCGGAAGAGCATAAACTTGCCGTGTATTTCATCTCGCGGGATGTGACAGGCGGTGAAGAAGCTTATATTACTGCCCATAGCACCGCGTTCAAAAACGCGCTGGAATCGAACTGACTGGTGGAGCTGAGATGAGCACTTTTATTCTGGCTTTTATTCTTCTCGCCCTCGTCATGGTGGGTATGTCACTCGGCGTCATGTTGATGGGAAAGACCATCAAAGGCAGCTGTGGTGGTCTGAATGCAATCTCGGGTGCTGATAAATGCGTTGTCTGCCAAAAGGACGTGGATCCCAACAGCCCGTTGCGCGATCAGTTGCAATGCAAGCGCGCCAAGAAGATGCTGGAGCAGATGGAGCGTCAGGCCTGAAGCAAAGTTTTGCTTCGCACTGCGGACGGAAATGGCTAACTAGGTCTCCATAAGGTTTGGGGGCGTGGTATTGGCCAAGGCAAAAAACATCCTGTTCATCATGTTCGACCAGCTGCGCTGGGACTACCTGAGCTGTTACGGGCATCCACACCTGCACACCCCCAACATCGATCGCCTGGCAGCCAAAGGCGTTCGGTTTAACCGCGCTTACATACAATCCCCAATCTGCGGTAGTTCGCGCATGTCGACCTATACCGGGCGCTATGTGCATTCGCATGGGGCGTCTTGGAACGGTATTCCGCTCAAAGTCGGCGAGATCACGATGGGCGACCATCTGCGCAAGGCGGGAATGGACTGCTGGCTGGTCGGCAAAACTCATATGCGGGCGGACGCAGAAGGCATGGCGCGGTTGGGGCTGGAACCTGACAGCCTGATCGGTGCCCGGGTTGCCGAATGCGGCTTTGACGTATTCGAACGCGATGATGGTATGTTGCCCGAGGGTCCCGACGGGTTTTACGATCCGGACGGAGCGAAGGAGTACAACAAGTTCCTCAAGGCCAAGGGGTATGAGAGCGACAATCCCTGGCATGATTTTGCCAACTCAGGTCTGGATGAAGATGGCAATGTTCTGTCCGGCTGGTTTTTGAAAAATGCGCCGGAACCCGCAAATATCGCCGAAGAAGACAGTGAAACGCCTTATCTGACAGGGCGCGGTATCGAGTTTATGGAAACGCATGATGGCCCGTGGTGCTGCCACCTGAGCTTTATCAAACCGCATTGGCCTTACATCGTGCCAGAACCTTATGCCTCAATGTATGGTCCAGAGCATGTTTTGCCCGTGGTACGATCCGAGGCTGAGCAGCAAAATGCGCACCCGGTGCTCAAGGCTTTCATGGACACAAAGATTGGCCAGACCTTTTCCCGACAGGATGTGCGTGAGGCGGTGATCCCAGCCTATATGGGCTTGATCAATCAAGCCGACAATCAGATGGGGCGTCTGTTTAACTGGATGGAAAAAACCGGGCGGATGGACGACACGATGATCGTTCTAACTTCGGATCACGGTGATTTTCTTGGTGATCATTGGATGGGTGAGAAGACGTTTTTTCACGATGCTTCGACCAAAATGCCCCTGATCATTTATGATCCATCGCCCGAGGCTGATGCGACACGCGGGACGGTCAGTGATGCGTTGGTCGAGTCCATCGATCTGGCTCCAACCTTTGTTGATGTGGCAGGCGGTGACGTTGCCACTCATATCCTTGAAGGTCATTCGTTGCTGCCCATCCTGCATGGGTCAGCAGAAGAGGTGCCCCGGGACTTTGTCATCTGCGAATACGATTACTCAGGCTCACCGATCGCTGATATCGTGGGAGTGTCGGTTCGCGAAGCGGTGATGTTCATGGTGGCCAACAAAAAGTGGAAGCTGATCCATTGCGAAGGTGGGCACAGACCGATCCTGTTTGATCTGGAAAACGATCCTCAGGAACTGAATGATCTGGGCAACAGCGCAGAGCATGCAAACGTGATCGCTGAAATGTATGATCACCTGTTCGCATGGGCGCGGCGACCGTCACAACGCACCACGAGGTCGGAACAGCAATTGATAGATATGCGTACCAAAAGCAGAGGCCGAGGCATTGTCTTGGGTGTGTACGACGAAAACGACGCGCCTTTGGACCTGACTGTGAAGTACCGCAATCGAAAGGCACGTCCATACAAGAGCTACCTTAAGGAATAGCGCCTCTGCGTCTATTAAATCTTTTTCACCTGCCCAAAGGTGGTTCACCCGCCGAGGGCAAGGCGATAGAAGAAGCGCACGAGCAGTAATCGGAGAAATTCTATGGCCGCGCCCAAACCTGTTGTATTGTGCATTCTCGATGGGTGGGGGCTGTCCGAAGACACCAAAGCCAACGCGCCGTATCTTGCGTGCACCCCGACCTTTGACGCGATCATGGCCAAAGGCCCTCATGCAACGCTGATCACCCACGGACCCGATGTTGGACTGCCCAGCGGGCAGATGGGCAATTCAGAGGTTGGCCACACCAATATCGGCGCAGGCCGCGTTGTCGCCATGGATTTGGGTCAGATCGATCTGGCTATCGAAGATGGGTCATTTTTGGAAAATGAAGCCCTGCAACAATTTATCGCCAAAGTGAAAGCGGCAGACGGGACAGCACATCTGATGGGGCTGGTCTCGAACGGGGGCGTGCATGGGCACCTGAACCATATTGTCGCCGCGGCGACCGCGATCACCGATGCTGGCGTCCCTGTTGCGCTGCACGCAGTCACCGATGGGCGGGACGTAGCGCCAAAATCGGCGCTGACCTATATCGCGGAACTGGAAGAGCGCTTGCCTGAAAACGCGCGCATAGTGACCGTCTGCGGACGCTATTTTGCCATGGACCGAGACAATCGCTGGGAGCGTGTCAGCGAAGCCTTTGACGCGATGATCAAAGGGCAGGGAAGGGCGGCGCAAAGCGCCCATGGTGCCGTCGATCATGCCTATAACCAGTCTGAGTCAGACGAGTTCATCACCCCGACCGTTCTTGATGGTTACACGGGCGTTCAAGACGGCGACGGGTTTTTCTGCCTCAATTTTCGAGCTGATCGGGCGCGGGAAATCCTGCGCGCCATTGGAGAGCCGGGATTTTCTGACTTTGATACAGGGCTGCAGCCCAATCTCTCGGCGCTGCTGGGCATGGTCGAATATTCGGACGGCCACAACGCCTATATGACCACGGTTTTTCCAAAGCGGGCCATCGTGAATACTCTGGGTGAATGGGTGGCCAAACAGGGGTTGCGCCAGTTCCGGTTGGCCGAAACCGAGAAATACCCGCATGTAACCTTCTTCCTGAACGGCGGCAAAGAGACGCCTGAGCAGGGTGAAGATCGTTTTATGCCTAAATCGCCAAAGGTTGCGACTTATGATCTGCAACCCGAAATGTCGGCGGCCGAGGTCACGGCTAAATTTGTTGAGGCTATCGAAGACGGATATGACCTGATTGTCACAAACTATGCCAATCCTGACATGGTGGGCCATACCGGTGATCTGAAGGCGGCGATCAAAGCGTGTGAGGCTGTGGATCAGGGTCTGGCGCAAGTTGTTGCTGCACTGGAAAAGGCCGGCGGTGCGATGATTGTCACCGCAGATCATGGCAATTGCGAAATGATGCTTGATCCCGAGACGGGTGGTCCGCATACCGCCCACACACTGAACCCGGTGCCGGTGGCGCTGGTCGGTGGGCCTGAAGGGGCGCAATTACGGCAGGGGCGTTTGTCGGATCTGGCCCCAACCTTGCTTGAATTGATGGGCCTGCCAAAACCACCAGAGATGACCGGAGAAAGCCTTTTGTCATGAAACTGGCGACCCTTGCGGCTTTCCTGATTTCAGCCGTTCCGGTGCTGGCCCAGTCGGACTCATCGCTGGCGGCATTGAAAGCCGCAGAGATGTTGGAGGACGCCTCAATCTCGCTAAGCGAGGCTGACGGTGCCCGAGACCGCGTACGTGCGCTTACCCAAACGATCCAAGCCTATGAGGCGGGGTTGAGCGCGATGCGGGAAGGGCTGCGCCAGGCCGCAACCCGCGAGGCGCAGCTGAGCGCCGAGTTGCAGGCGCGCGAAAAGGACGTCCGGCAGTTGATCGGCGTTTTGCAAACCATTGAAACAACGGCGCCTCCGGTTTTGATGTTGCATCCATCGGGCCCATTGGGCGCGGCGCGGGCCGGTATGATGCTGTCCGAGGTCACTCCGGGCTTGAACGCCAAAGCGCAGGCTCTGGCAGATGATCTGAACGAGGTACAGACACTGCGCCTGCTGCAACAAAGCGCGTCGGAAACCCTGACTAAGGGCCTTAGAGGCGTTCAGGATGCACGCGCGCGCCTGAGCGAAGCCATCGCCGATCGCACAGATCTGCCCAGACGATTTGTCGAGGACCCAGTGCGCACGGCCATTCTGATTTCCTCGACCGAAACGCTGGACGGGTTTGCAAGTGGACTATCTGAAATCTCGGAAGGCGAGATCATTGAAACTGATGCGGATGTTTCGGGTCAGAAAGGGCAGATTTCTTTGCCGGTCCAGGGCGTCTTGTTGCACAAAGCTGGCGAAACGGACGCTGCGGGGGTGACACGCGCCGGTTTGGTGCTTGGAACACGTCCGCGTACGCTGGTTACTTCGCCCACGGCGGCCACGATCCGTTATCGGGGTCCCTTATTGGATCTGGGGAATCTGGTTATTCTTGAACCGCAGCCGGGGCTGCTTTTTGTGTTTTCCGGGTTGCAAGAGGTCTATGGCCACCCCGGTCAGGTGATCCCCGAGGGCACTCCGGTGGGCTTGATGCCCGGTGAAACGCCCGAAATTGGCGCAATATTGTCAACAAGCGGTGATGGCACTGGAACTGATCGCTCAGAAACGCTCTATATAGAGGTAAGAGAAGATAATAGCCCCGTGGACCCGGAAACATGGTTCCGGACCGACAAGGATGGATAAACGAGTATGAAGAGATTTGTGATGGCCGGTCTGGCCGGAACTGTGGCAGGAATTCTTGCAACGACCCAGATAGCGGGACCACTGCTGGCGCAGGAGGCCGAAAACAAGGCCAGCGTCTATGAGCAACTGGATCTGTTTGGCGACATTTTTGAGCGCATCCGCGCGCAATATGTTGAAGAGGTCGAACCCGAAGAGCTGATCGAGGCAGCCATTGATGGCATGTTGACCTCGCTTGATCCGCATTCCAGCTATCTTTCGCCCGACGATGCCGAACAGATGCGCGTGCAGACCCGGGGTGAGTTCGGCGGGCTTGGTATCGAAGTCACGCAGGAAGACGGTTTTGTCAAAGTCGTATCGCCGATTGACGATACCCCTGCAGACGCAGCCGGAATTGAGGCCGGGGACTTCATCACTCATGTCGATGGCGAAAGCATTCTGGGCCTTACGCTGGATAAGGCTGTTGACCTGATGCGTGGCCCGGTGGGTTCCGAGATTGTAATCACTGTCGTTCGCGAAGGTGAGCCGGATCCTTTCGACGTCACGATCATCCGGGACACGATCAAACTGACGGCTGTTCGTGCGCGCACCGAAGGCACCAGCGTTGTTCTGCGAGTGACCACGTTCAACGACCAGACCTTCCCGAACCTTAAAGAAGGTTTGCAGGAACAGATCGAGGAAGCCGGTGGCATCGATAAGGTCAATGGATTTGTCCTCGACCTGCGCAACAATCCGGGCGGCTTGCTGACGCAGGCAATCAAAGTCTCGGATGCGTTCCTGAACGAAGGCGAAATCGTTTCGACCCGCGGCCGTGATCCGGAAGAGGGAGAGCGCTTTAATGCTTCGCCCGGCGATCTGGCTGAAGGCAAACCGATCGTTGTTCTGATCAATGGTGGTTCGGCATCGGCGTCCGAAATTGTGGCAGGTGCATTGCAGGATCACCGCCGTGCGATTGTGGTCGGCACGAAAAGCTTCGGGAAGGGCTCCGTGCAAACGGTTATGCCTCTGCGCGGTGACGGGGCCATGCGTCTGACCACGTCACGCTATTACACACCGTCGGGTCGTTCTATTCAGGCCCTTGGTGTCAGCCCTGATATTATCGTGGAACAGCCAAGGCCGCAGCCCGAGACTGAAGAGGAAGAGGATAGCCGCTTTACCCGATCAGAGGCCGAGCTGCGCGGCAGCCTGGACAATGACAGCCTCAGCGAAGATGAAATTCGCCAGATTGAAGAAGACCGCGCCAAAGCCGAAGCCACGGCTGAACTGCGGGAAGAGGATTATCAGTTGGCATATGCCATCGACATCCTCAAAGGCCTTTCGGCGTTTAACCCCGACGGGCCGTCTCAATAACAAAACGGGGCCGCGGCCAACGCGGCCCTTTTTCTTTGTGCAAACCTCACTGATAGAATTCGGATTCAGAGGCCGCTGGCGGGGCGCGTTTCAACTGTATGTGAAATCGGGCTAACCTTCGATCTTGTGTAGCTTTTTTTCATCCAGCAGAAGCGCCAGCACGATACCCACCGATACGGACACGGTCGAAAAGACGAACGCCATGCTCATACCGCTGTTGAAAGCAGCGGACAGGGCGAAATGAACCTTTTCCAGGTCAGTTTCGCTCAGATGGCCGATCACCGCCTGGGCCGAAGGTGCATCCAGTGTACCGCCATTGATCGCCTTCAGGTCCGACCCGTTCAACTTGATCCCTGCCGCGGTCAAACCTTCACGCAATTTGGATAGGCTTACGACATACATGATGGCGGTGGCGCAAGCGACGGAAATGGCACCATACACCAGATGCGTCATGAAACTCAGCCCACCGACAAGGCCAGCGCGTTCGGGTTTGACTGCACAGACGGCTGCCGTTCCAGATGGGCCAACGGTCAGGGTCGCGCCCAGCCCGATCATTGCCATGCCGGGCAAAATGCGAAAATACCCCAAATCGCTTGGCATAACGACAATTGTCGCGGCCCCGATTGTGGCGATTATATAACCCCAGAACAAAAGTCGCTTGGGTCCGAAATCATTATACAACGTGCCCGAGACAATCGATCCCACAGCCAGAAGCACCGTGAGTGGCGCCAGTCCCAGAGCGGACTCAAAGGCCGACCAGCCTAGAACCTTTTGCATGTATTGAGGGAAGTAGAGCAGCCCGACGAACGCGGCAGAGACGTTAAACATATTCAGGCCAAGCGTGATCCTGAATTGGCGATTCTGCATCATTTGGGGCAAAAGCAGCGGTTCTGTGACACGTTTTTCTATCCTTGGGAACAAAATGAACAGCACCGCGCTGATGAAAAACAGCATTAACAGCGGAACTGATGTCCATCCCCAATCCGCACCAACATCCAGCGCGTAAAGCAAAAACAGAACCGCAAACGCCAAGAGACCCATGCCAGCGAGGTCGAGATGTTCGTCCTTTTTGTGCTGCGTCTCGCGTTCCATCAGGATTAGGGCGGTGGCCATCGAAATACATGAGAAAACGACATTGGCTAGGAAGAAATACCTCCATTCTCCCAGATTTACGGCCAATCCGCTGATCATAGGTCCAAACACATTGCCGGTGGTCACACCCGCCAGGATCAGGCCCATAACAAGGGCCCGGTGTTCTGGTCTGGACACTTTGGTCGCGCCAAAGGCCAGTGTACAGGGCCAAACACATCCTGCGCCAATTCCCTGCAGGGCACGGGCAAGAACCAGAAAATCAAGGCTAGGCGAGACAAAGCACATGATTGAAGCGAAGAGAAAAATGCACAGTCCGATGATCATCATCTTACGATGGCCATACATGTCACCCAGTCGCCCGCCCGCAACCATAGTCATGGCAAAAAACAGGGCGTAAATGTTCAGAACCCATTGAGTGCTGGTGATGTCTGCATCAAAACTGTTTTCGATTGCAGGCACCAGCATCAGAGCACCGGTAAAATCGATGCCGATCCCAAATCCTGTCACCATTAATGCGATGACTTTAACAATGCTGCTGCGGTCCATGTCGGGCGCGATCCACTTTGAATGCGACCATGATGCACGGAAAATAGCTGAAAAGATAGTTTGGGAGCCTTAACGCCTCAGTCGTCGTCGCGATACATCCGACGGAACGCTCTTTTCAGCATGTCCAGTTCCGCGCGAAGCAACGCAACCTCGGCGCGAAGGTCATCCGCAGCAGGGGTACCGGCGATAATAGTAAAGTCACCTAGTTTTTCAGTCGTTGCAGCATTCGAGATGACAAAGCTATGAACCCCTTCGGACAGGGCTGACCGGGGTACCTCGATACTGAGATCCCAGCCATTTTCCGCCGGCGAAAGACTGGCAGAGTTCAGCGGTTCACCAAGGTATTGAACCTCAATTGCCGGTTCCTGGTCGATCCCTATATGGGCTTGCCAAACCCCGTTTTCGAACCGGATGAAAGTCAGTTTTGATTGCGTCATGTCCGGTCGTCTCACAAATCGGCACGATGGAAGCGGCAGAACGTCAGGTCCCGCACAACCATCCGGTTCATTTTTGGGGTCTCAAAGATCAAATCAACCCAGATCTTTTCGATCCGACGCTCGTTCAGGGGCAGATGAGCCAGGTCGAAATCTACGGCTTTTTGGGACTCTGAAGGGCATAATTCCCGTAGCACCTGCTCAGAATTGGGGCCGTGCTGAATATTGAGGCGGGCGAACATGCCAGAGGGTTTTTCGCAATTGATCACACTCTCCATTCGTATCAGATGCTCGCGAGAAAGGTCCTGTATTGCGTCCTCTGGCAGATCGACGGACACCGAAAGGAACGAGCCTTCAAAACTGAAGACTTCAACAGCCAGACTAAACGGGGCTAAATCGCGTGCATCGCGATTTCGAATTTGCCGTACGGCAATCTCGGATAGAGGGCAGTCATGAAACAGGCTGACCTGCGCATCAAGGGATGATTTGCGTGGGGCTGAGGCTATGCCGGTTTGCGCCAAAGGGCCACGCCACAAATCCGGCCTGCAGCTCCAGTCGGTGCCGACAGGCTTTGGAAACTGCCTGGATCCGATCTTGGGACGGATCAGACGGGAATCGGCCACTTGAATCAACTGATCGAGTTGGCCGCGCAGTACACGCGCCTGATCACGTTGTATTTTCAAGTCTGCTTGACCGACATCCTGCGCGTTTTGCACCGCCCGCCGCCAACGGTCCAGTGCCTTGCGATGAAAATAACGATCCAGAATTCTGCCCATGGCCTCGTCGTCCGATACACAGCCTCTTTAGTCAAGATGGTGCAAGCAACAAACCGCAATAACGAAATCGCGATCTTCATGCCGTGTTTTTCAGTTGGGTCAGGCGCAAATTTGGGTTAGGCGCCAACGAATGGCGCGCGCCCGTCTTGCCTTGCAATGGGCATAGTCACGGCGTACCGTCAGGCCCTGCAACATGGGTCACCCAGTTTTAGCCACACATCCGTTTAGCTATCTATAAGGCCGTGAAATGGAGCCCACATTATTTTCTTTCATTTGGAAGTACTCGAAGAAGCAGCAGTTGGTCTTGCTGTTGCTGACAGTGCTGTCATTTCCCTTCCTTTACGCCTCGTTGGAACTGCCCAAGCAGATTATCAACGATGCCATCGGCGCTCCGGCTGATACGGTCACCATCTGGGGCATCACCGTAACGCAAGTTCATTACCTGTTGATATTGTGTGTTGCGTTTCTTGGGACTGTTATTGCCAGCGGCCTGATGAAAATGCGCATCAACACGATGAAGGGTGTCCTGGCAGAACGCATGCTGCGTCGGTTGCGGTTCACGCTGATTGAACGTTCGATGCGCTTTCCAAAGTCTTATTTTGCCACCACCAGTCAGGGCGAGCTGGTTTCGATGATTACATCCGAAGCAGAACCGATGGGTGGCCTTATGGGTGACGCGATCGCTCAGCCCGTGTTCCAGTTCGGTCAGATGATGACGATCGTCACATTCCTGTTCATGCAAAGCGTGTGGTTCGGACTGGCCAGCATTGCTTTGATCCCCTTGCAGGCATGGCTGATCCCCAAATTGCAGCGACAGATCAACCTGCTGAACAAAGACCGTATTCAGGAAGTCCGGCGCCTAAGCTCGGAAATCGGTGAAAGCGCTGCGGGGATCAGTGACCTGCGCACCAATGGCGGCTGGCGCTATCGTCTGGCCCAGTTCAGCGACAGATTAGGAAAATTGTTCGAGATCCGCTTTAAGATCTACAACAAGAAATTCTTCATGAAGTTCCTCAACAATCTGATCACTCAGATGACGCCCTTTCTGTTTTATTCCGTGGGTGGTTATCTGGCGATTACGGGTGAGGTGACGGTGGGCGCTCTGGTCGCTGCTTTGGGGGCTTACAAGGATCTGAGCGGCCCCTGGAAGGACTTGCTGACCTATTACAACCAGGTTCAGGACATGTCTTTGCGGTGGGAAATTGTGACCGAACGGTTCGCCCCTGACCACATGATCCCCAAAGAGCTGTTTTCCGGAGAACCCGAGTCAATCCCGCGCCTGGACGGCGCGATAGAGCTGCGCAATGTGACAGTCCGCGACAGCGACGGCAAAACCATTTTGGAAGATCTGGATCTAACCATACCCCACGGCGCCCGCGTTGCCATCCAGTCAACTCACGCCTCAGAACGCAGTGCGCTAGGTCAGCTTTTAACCCGAGAAATCTTGCCTGTTCAGGGGGAAGTGATCGTTTCCGGCCACAACCTGAACGACCTACACCAGGCTGTGATTGCGGCCCGGATCGGCTATGCGTATTCGCGCCCCTATCTGTTTGATGGAACTCTGGGTGATAACCTGATGATGCCGTTACGCACGCATCCCCAGCACGATGCCGAAGCGCAGAAAGCTCCGACTCGCAAGCAGATTGAAGCTGCCCGGTCCGGTAATCCGGTCGACTCTTTGAACGATGAATGGATCGACCCTGGTTTGGCGGGTTTGGACGATATCGAAGATATCCGCGATTGGTGGTTCCAATTGGTCGAAGCCATGGGGATTGACGAGTTCATGTTCCGTCGCACGCTGCGCACGCAGTTTGACCCCGGAATTCATCCCGTTTTGGCCCGCGAAGTGGTCAATCTGCGGGAAACAATTGCCGAGCGTCTGAAAGACAAAGGTCTGGACCGCTATGTCTATCGCTTTGATCCGGATCGGTTTAATCCGGCGGTTCCTTTGGGCGGCAACCTGCTGTTCGCGGCACCGTCGCGGGAAATCTCACCCGACTATCTGGTCGAGGATGCCCGTTTCCTGAAAATGCTCACTGTGCATGATCTGGCAGAAGAAGCCCTGAGCATTTCCAATGCGGTTCTGGACACACTCAGTAAAACCTTCGGGCGGGACGGCGCGGACCACCCCTTGTTCCTTCGGCTCGGAATGTCGAAAGACATGTTCCACAGGTTGCTCGACATCGAGGATCAGCGCAAAGCCAAAGGTGATATGGCACTCAGCCCGGAAGACCGTGCTTTGCTGTTGACGGTGCCTTTCCTTTTGACCGCCGAGCAGATCGGACCGGACTTCCCCGAGGAATATAAGGACAAAATCCTGACGATCCGAAAAAGCCACGCCGAGCGGTTACGGGGTGCAATGGACGGATTGTTCATGCCAGTCACGCCCGATCTCTACGTGCCCCGACTGACCGTGATGGAGAACGCGATCTATGGTCGGGTTTCTCTGATGGCGGGTGCACATGCGGACGAAATCGAGGATGTGGTCGCCGAAGCCCTTAACGAAGCGGGGCTTCGTCGCAGAGCCGCTGCGATCATCTATGATCTGCCATCCGGTCTGGGCGGTAACAATCTGCCAACCGTTTTTCAGGAACGCGCCGCGTTTTCGCGCGCTGGGATCAAACGCCCAGATGTCCTGATTCTGGACAAGGCATTGGCCAGTCACGATTCAGAAAGCCGGTTGCGCACACGTTTGAAACTGCGCGAGCTTTTGCCCGACTCGATTATGATATTCATGGAAGATCACTTTGCTCATCCCGAAGCCTATGATTTGTTTATTGAAATCAAGGAGGGCCGAATTGACGGCGTTTCCCGAAGCAAATCTGAACATACGGGCAGCACCTCGGATGATCTGAGCCGGAAGCTTGAAATCCTTTCGGCCACGGAGTTGTTTTCAAGTCTGGATGGGCGCAACCAGCGGCTCCTTGCATTTTCAGCCCAATGGTACGAGGTCAAAGCTGGACAAGTCATATTTTCGCGCGGGCAGGCCCCGGATGCCGCATATCTGTGCATTTCGGGCCAGGCTCGGTTGGATTGGTTCAACGATGATGGAACTAAGCGTCCGATTTCGATCATCGAGCCAGGGCGCCTCATCGGAGATTTGTCGATCATTACAGGTGAAGACCGCCAATTGGATCTGGTCGCCACAGAAGACTGTCTGTTCCTGCGCATCGGGGCCGAGGAGCTGCGTGCCGTGGTTGAAAGCGATGCAACCGTTGCTACGCAGTTGCTCAGAACCGTTGCCGGTTATCTGACAACGCTTTCCACGAGGATCTCGGCTGCCCAAAACGCCGAGGACGTGTTGCCCTCGGTGTCCCAAGACACAGAGCCAGAGAGTTCAAACAACCATGCCTGAGGCATACACCCCACACGCCTATCTGACGGAAACCGCGCGCAAGCGGCCCGAGGTTTGGCGTCTGCTTCTGGGCCTATTGTTGATCGGTATATTGGTCAGCCTCCTGAACATGGTGTTCTTTGCCGTGCTCGTAGAGATGGGCCCAGACGAATGGGCACAGGAACTTTTGGTGGGGAGCTCGCCGCTTGCATTAATTCTGCTGCTGATGAGTTTCGGGTTCATAACCTTAGCTGTGGCCATCGCCGCCCGTAAGATTCAACAAAGAACACTTTGGTCCATAATTGGAGACCGCAGCATTGCCATAGCGCAGTTTTTCAAAGTTCTAAAAGCCTTGATTATCCTCGGCGTGATCGGGTTTCTGCTGCCGCCTTACGGGATGGGTGGAGAGCTGACGCAAAAGCTGCCGCTGACAACATGGGCACTGTTGCTTCCGATTGCGGCCTGCGCCGTCCTGATTCAAATCAGTGCCGAAGAAATCCTGTTTCGCGGGTATATCCAGCAAACTCTTGCAGCGCGGTTCAGTTCACCGATCATTTGGATGGGCCTGCCATCCATTTTGTTTGCAGCAGGCCATTATTCACCAGACGCGGCGGGGGGCAATGCGCTCTTGATCGCGCTTTGGGCCTTTGTTTTTGGGCTGCTGGCGTCCGATCTGACGGCCAGAGCAGGCACTTTGGGACCTGCCATCGCCCTTCATTTTTTCAACAATTTCATCGCTTTGCTGTTCATTTCATTGCCCGACAGTCTCAGCGGGTTGGCACTTTTTGTGCTGCCCTTTGACACGTCTGACCCGGAACAGCTGCGCCCTTGGCTGTTGGTGGACTTGGCGGTTATGTTCGTTTGCTGGTTGGCCGCGCGGCTTGCGCTCAGGCGTTGATTGCATTTCCTTCCGTTGCGCCTTATTTGACGACAACACCGCAAAAGCCAAGGTTCCCACATGAACTGGATCACAAACTACGTCCGCCCCCGGATCAACTCGATCTTTTCGCGCCGCGAGGTTCCCGAAAACCTCTGGCATAAGTGCGACGAGTGCGGAACGATGCTGTTCCACCGCGAACTGGCCGAGAACCAGAATGTCTGCACCCAGTGCGGCCACCACATGGCAATTACCCCGCGTGACCGGTTCAAGCACCTGTTCGACGGCGGCGTTTTCACAGAAGTTGAGGTCCCGGCCCCCAAGGACGACCCACTACAATTCCGTGATCAGAAAAAATACCCGGACCGCATGAAAGCGGCGCAGAAAAAGACCGGTGAAAAAGAGGCTATGCTGGTGGCCGTGGGCGAAATTGGACGCACTCCGATTGTTGCTGCCGCGCAGGATTTCTCTTTCATGGGCGGCTCGATGGGCATGTATGTGGGCAACGCGATCATCGCTGCCGCCCAAGAGGCGGTAAAGCTCAAACGCCCGCTGATCCTGTTTTCGGCCGCCGGTGGAGCCCGGATGCAGGAAGGTATCCTAAGCCTGATGCAAATGCCGCGTACCACTGTTGCGGTTGAGATGCTGAAAGAAGCGAACCTGCCCTATATCGTCGTTCTGACCCATCCCACTACTGGGGGTGTAACTGCTTCTTACGCGATGCTGGGCGATGTGCATATCTCGGAACCCAACGCGTTGATCTGCTTTGCCGGCCCCCGTGTGATTGAACAAACGATTCGGGAAAAGCTGCCTGAAGGGTTCCAGCGCGCCGAATATCTGCTGGATCACGGTATGCTGGACCGAGTCACCAAGCGTACCGAAATGCGTGATGAGCTGATTACCATTACCCGGATGCTTACGAACCAGCCTCCGGCAATTGTTGGCGAACTGCCCGCACCAGAACCGGAAGAAGCAGCTGAGGCACCGGCCGAAGAGACCAGCCAGAAATGACCGCACAAACATCTGACGCAATTCTTGATCGGATGATGGCGCTACATCCCAAGATCATTGATCTGACCTTGGACCGCGTTTGGCGTTTGCTGGCTGCGCTGGATCATCCACAGCTCAAGCTGCCCCCGGTTGTCCATATTGCCGGAACCAATGGCAAAGGCTCGACCCAAGCCATGATCCGCGCGGGGCTTGAGGGGGCAGGGCACTCGGCACATGCCTATACCTCGCCCCATTTGGCGCGGTTTCACGAACGCATCCGGCTGGCTGGAGAATTGATCTCGGAATCCGATCTGACGGCGGTTTTGGACGAGTGCTATGCCGCCAACAAAGGTGAAGACATCACCTATTTCGAAATCACCACCTGCGCGGCTCTGTTGGCCTTTGCCCGTACAAAAGCAGACTATACTCTTCTTGAGGTTGGTCTGGGCGGACGACTGGACGCCACTAACGTAATCGATAATCCTGTAGTAACAGTGATTACGCCGGTATCGATCGATCATGAGCAGTTTTTGGGCAACACATTGGGCGAGATCGCAGCTGAAAAGGCCGGGATCATCAAACCCGGCGTGCCCTGCATCGTTGGGCCCCAACAGGACGAAGCCCTTGAGGTCATAGAATATACAGCCGCTCGACTGGGTGCTCCGTTGTTGGTTCATGGGCAACACTGGAATGTGCATGAAGAAAACGGACGCTTGATCTATCAGGACGAAACCGGTTTGCGGGATCTTCCACTGCCCAACCTGCTGGGTGCGCACCAAATTCAGAACGCGGGTGCGGCCGTGGCCGTTTTGCGCCATCTGGACATGGGCGATGACGCCTATGAGGCTGCCGTGACCAAAGCCGAATGGCCCGCCCGTATGCAGCGCCTGAAAACCGGCCCGTTGATCGAACAGGCACCACAGGCCGAGCTTTGGCTGGATGGCGGTCACAACGCGGCAGCAGGAATTGCTCTGGCTGATGTACTGGCCAAACTACCGCAGAAACCGACGCACATGATCTGCGGTATGCTCAACACAAAAGATGTAACCGGGTATCTCTCACCTTTGGCCGGGCAGGCCACAAGCCTAACCGCCGTTTCAATTCCGGGTGAAGCCGCGACACTCAGTGCAGAAGAAACTGCAGCTGCAGCGACCAAAGTCGACTTGCCTGCGTCTACGGCAAACAATGTATCGGAAGCGTTGGCGGCGATCACAGCCGACGACCCCCAAGCCCGTGTGTTGATCTGCGGCTCGCTTTACCTTGCGGGCAATATCCTGCGCGAAAACGGCTAGGCACGCCCCGCGCCCTTCACCTGGCTCGAAATACTTTGGGGAGGCGCGCGCAGCGCCCCCTAGGCACCCCAGTCTTTGTCCTGCATCTCCCTTAGGCGTGAGGCTGTGCGTTCAAACTCAAAGGTCCCTTCGCCTTCCACATAAAGCATTTCGGGCTCAGCTGCGGCGGAACAGATCAAGCGGACCCTGGCCTCATATAGGGAATCGATAAGGGTTACGAACCGCTTGGCTTCGTTAAAGTTGTTGCGCGACAAGCGTGGGATGTCTTCCAGCACCAGCACCTTCACAGCATCGGCAATTGCCAGGTAATCAGCAGGCCCCAACATCCGTCCACACAGGTCGTAGAATGATGCCCGCGCGACCCCGTTGCGAAAGGCAGGCAGCTCAACCGCGCGGCTATTGACTTGCAAAACAAGCGGTTCGGCGGGGCCGCCTGCAAGATCCTTCCAAACCTCTCGTATGTTCTGCCGGGCTTCTGGGCCGATTGGCGAAAAATAGACCGGCGCACCTTCCAGCCGGTTTTGGCGGTAGTCGGTGGGCGAAACCAGTTCCCAAACCCGTAGCTGTTCCTTGATATGCGCAATGAACGGCAGAAACAGCTGCCTGTTCAGCCCATCCTTGTACAGATCATCTGGATGCCGGTTCGAGGTCGTCACAACCACCACGCCACCCTCATTCAACAGATCGAACAGACGTCCAACAATCATCGCATCGGTGATGTCCGTGATCTGCATCTCATCAAATGCCAGCAGCCGGACGGATTTGACCACATCCTTCGCCACAGGAGCCAGTGCATCTTCGACGTTCTCTTTCCGAGCTTTATGCATCCCAGCGTGGATTTCCTGCATGAAAGCGTGAAAATGGACACGTCGCGCCGGTATGTCGCCGAGCGTTTCGACAAACATATCCATCAGCATCGATTTTCCTCGCCCGACTCCTCCCCAAAGATACAATCCTTTTGGGGGTGGAGGCACTTTGCGGAAAAAACCGCGTTTAACTGGCTCTGACAGCGCGGCACGGATACGTTCGAATTGCGGAAGAACGGCCTCTTGTGCGTCGTCGCGGGTCAGGGTTCCATCCGCGACGCGGGCCTCGTATAGCGATATTAGATCCGTCATAATTCCGAGCCTTACCCGCCCGACCGCCCGTTGAAAAGAAACCATTTTTTTTGGCACATCAAATTTGCTTATCCGTGACTGCAAATCTGCTGAATTGACGTCGCCCGCAAAAGCGATACGGTCCTTTGGACGAAACGCCCGAGATATCAATGCCACAATCCGCCCGCTTGCTGAATCCGATCCTGATCGTCGGATGTATTATCATCACGGTCAGTTTTGCCGTGCGTGCATCGTTCGGCGTGTTCCAGATTCCAATCGCGGATGAGTTCGGTTGGCTGCGCACTGACTTTTCAATGGCGATTGCAATTCAAAACCTGGCGTGGGGCATCGGACAGCCCATCTTTGGTGCAATTGCCGAGAAGATTGGCGACCGCAAGGCGATCATTCTGGGTGCTTTGACCTATGCTGCCGGTATGGTGCTTTCTGCATGGTCCGTCACTCCATTTGAGCATCAGATGTATGCGTGGTTGGTAGGCTTCGGCATCGCAGGTACTGGGTTTGGTGTGGTTCTTGCTGTGGTCGGTCGCGCGTCTTCAGACGAAAACCGCTCGATGTCGCTTGCTATCGTCACAGCCGCAGGAAGTTTCGGGCAGGTGCTGGGTGCCCCCACCGCCGAGTGGCTGCTGACCTTCCTGCCTTGGCAGCAGGTTTTTATCGTGTTTGCGGTCGCGATCCTGGCGCTTGTGCTTGCTCTGCCATTCATGCGCGCGCCGCAAAGTGCCAGCAAGACGGAACTGCAAGAAAGCATGAGCGAGATTTTGGGCAAGGCGTTCCGCGATCCTTCTTATGCTTTGATTTTTATGGGGTTCTTTAGCTGCGGGTATCAGTTGGGATTCATCACCGCCCATTTCCCGGCATTTGTGACCGAAATGTGTGGCCCGATTCAGCCCGGTGGTGTTTTGCATTCCGTCGGTATCACCTCGACGTCAGCGCTTGGGGCCGTGTCGATTTCGCTGATCGGTCTGGCCAATATCGGTGGTACGTTGCTGGCGGGATGGGCAGGGAACCACTTCCCCAAGAAATACCTTTTGGCTGGGGTCTACACGGGGCGCACATTGGCAGCGGCTTTGTTTATCCTGTTCCCGATCACTCCTCTATCAGTCATCGTATTCTCGCTGGTGATGGGATCGCTTTGGTTGGCCACTGTGCCACTCACGTCGGGTCTTGTGGCGCATCTTTACGGCTTGCGGTACATGGGAACGCTTTATGGCATCATCTTCTTCAGCCACCAGCTTGGCAGCTTTCTGGGTGTGTGGTTGGGTGGTCGCTTGTATGATCAATTCGGCGATTACAGCATGGTTTGGTGGATCGGCGTCGCGATCGGAGCATTCAGCGCAATCGTGCATCTGCCCATCCGCGAAAATCGTTCTGCCCTTCCGGCCTAAAATCTTCCTAATCAACAAACCAAAAACGGCAAGCACCTGGTGCGACCCAATTTTTCAACGCGATGCCAGACCTATGTGCTAACCAGCCCTGTCTGGGAATAAGCCAGCCAATCCAGCGGCTGAGGCTTCGCAAACACCACGTTCGGTAATCAGCCCGGTGACAAGCCGGTTTGGGGTGACGTCAAAGGCCGGATTGCCCCCCTCCGTTCCAACTGGGGTCACGCGCACATCCGAAATCGCGGAGTGCTCATCAACACCGAGGACATGAGTCACTTCGCGTGTATCGCGTTCTTCGATTGGAATTTCAGCTACGCCATCGCGCACGGTCCAATCTATTGTCGGAGAAGGCAGGGCAACATAAAATGGAATATTGTTGTCATGCGCTGCCAACGCCTTGAGGTAGGTGCCTATCTTATTGCAGACGTCACCCTGTGCCGTGGTGCGGTCGGTGCCAGTGATAACCATGTCAACCAACCCATGCTGCATCAGGTGCCCCCCGGCATTGTCCACGATGTAGCGATGGGGGATGCCGTGCTCGCCCAGTTCCCATGAGGTCAGCGCACCTTGATTGCGGGGCCGGGTTTCATCCACCCAAACATGCAGGGGGATGCCCTCGTTATGCGCATGATACATGGGGCTTGTGGCTGTGCCCCAATCGACTGTCGCCAACCATCCTGCGTTGCAATGGGTCAACAGCCGCACTGGTTCCCCCGCGGGTTTGCGCGCGGCAATCTCTTTGATCAACTCCAGCCCGTGGCGACCAATTGCGGCGTTGATTTCGACGTCTTCGTCAGCGATTTCCTGCGCCAAGACCCATGCGCGTTCGGCACGATCGGACACAGCCAGCGGCATCAGGGCCTCTCGGCATCTGTCCAAAGCCCAACGCAGGTTGATTGCGGTGGGCCGCGTTGCGTGCAAAACATCATACGCCGCATCAAACGACGCTTCGGAGCTATCACGGGACATCTGTTCAGCTATGCCAAAAGCGGCTGTCGCGCCAATCAAAGGTGCGCCCCTGACCCACATATCCCGAATTGCAGCTGCAAACTCATCCAACGTTTTCAAGGTTACGACCCGGAAATCATGCGGCAACCAGCGTTGATCGATAATCCGAACCTCGCCCTGTGACTTGTCCCACCAAATCGATCTGTAGTGAGTGCCCTGTACTTGCATAATGCAGTCTCCGTGTTCGAATGGTCTGATCAGAATTCAAACACAGCGTGCGTTCTTACGCGGGCCTTGTAAACGGTCGTTTCTGATTTCGTATCAGTATTTTGGATCGGCTTCCGTTATAGTCAGCCACGCGTAGCGGCGCGTATTTCCCGTTCCAATGCATCCAGAAACCGCGACCGATCTGCTTTGCTGAAGGGTCGTCCACCACCACTCGCTCCAAGTGGGTTGGCGGCGCGCAGGTCAGCCATCAAGTCGCGCATCGCGAGTTGTTGACCAATATTGGCTGCGGTGAAAGTCTCGCCGTTGGGGCGCAAGACCCGTGCGCCTGCTTCAACGCATTTGGCAGCCAGAGGGATGTCGGACGTAACAACCACATCCCCTTTACCGCACCGCTCGGCGATCCACTTGTCGGCCTCATCAGCGCCTTCTGAGACGATGACAACCTGCACCAGCGGATTGGCCGATGGGCGAAGCCCCCCATTGGACACCAGCGCCACGGGCACTTTGTGCCGTGTTGCCACCCGTTCAGCTTCGGCCTTCACAGGGCAGGCGTCGCCGTCAACATAAAGCGTGGTCACGCCTTCTTAGCCTCTTTCTTGGCGGGTTCAGCTGGTTTTTTACGCACTTTGAATTCTTCAGGAATAGGCATCCGATTGAACGCATCCAGACCTGCAATCTTGTATGCTTCGGCCAGGGTTGGATAGTTGAACGTGTTCTGAACGAAATAATCCACGGTACCCTTAAGGTTCAACACGGCCTGAGCAATGTGAATCAGTTCGGTCGCGCCTTCGCCAACAATCTGCACACCCAAGACCCGGCGGGTTTTGAGCGAGAACAGCATTTTCAGCATCCCGTGCTCCAACCCCATGATATGCCCGCGCGATGTTTCGCGGAACCGGGCGACGCCGACCTCATAGGGTATACCGCGTTCCTGCAGTTCTTCTTCGGACATGCCGCAGGTTGAAATCTCGGGAACCGAGTAGATGCCGTAGGGATACCACGGGCTTTCCGGCAGTGTGGGTGTTTCAAGTGCGTGACAGGCGGCCACGCGCCCTTGTTGCAGAGACGTCGAGGCCAGAGATGGGTGCCCGATCACGTCGCCGGTCGCATAGATATGCGGCACTGCTGTCTGGTATGTCTTACGATCCACCTTGATCCGGTTGCGGTGATCTGTTTCCAGCCCAACGGCATCGAGATTGAGTTTTGATGTCGCGCCCATGCGTCCGGCAGCAAACAAAAGCATTTCTGCCCGAACATGGCGGCCGTTATCCAATGTCACTTCCACATGTTCACCGGCATCTTCGATCTTTTCAACAGCCGAACCCAATCGCAGGTCAACACCATTTTCTCGGATCTGATGCGTGAAATCATGGATCAAACGGCTGTCGATGAAATCCAGAAACGTGTCGCGCGGTTCGATCAATGTCACCCTTACGTCCAGGGCCGAAAACATCGTGGCGTATTCGACCCCAATGACGCCCGCACCAATGACGACCAAGGATCGTGGAATTTCCGCCATTTCCAGAAATTCGTCACCATCGACCACGGTCTTGCCGTTGAAAGGCACATATTCCGGGCGATAGGTTTTGGTGCCAGTTGCGACCAGGAACTTGGCAGCCGTCACCCGCGTAGTCTCGCCAGCGTCGGTCGCAACTTCGACCTCATGAGGTCCAACGAACTTGGCCAGGCCATCCAGCGTATCGACATGGTTGCGGTTGAACTGGTGTTCCAACACATCGACCTCATGATCGAGCGTCATATGCAGGCGGGCCTTAAGATCTTCGGCGCGAATCTGGTCTTTGACCCGATAGGAACGGCCGTAAAAGCTGCGTTCACGCCAGCCCGAGAGGTTCAGAACCGTTTCACGCAGGGTCTTGGACGGGATGGTGCCGGTATGAACCGAAACACCGCCGAAGCGATCCTTGCGGTCGATCACAAGAACGCGACGCTTCAGTTTACCGGCTTGAATGGCTGCTGACCGCCCCGAAGGGCCGGACCCGATGATAATCAGGTCATAGTCATATTCGCTCATGCCTCAGTCTCCGTACAGCGCTTCCGCATGGAATGTGATGTGGTCTTCCATAAATGTGGAAACGAAGAAGTACGAATGGTCATAACCGGGCTGGAAGCGATAGGTTGCCTGCTGACGGCGCTCGGCGATGGCTTGGGCCAGCGCTTCGGGGCGCAGCAGATCCATGAACTGGTCATTGGCACCGGTATCGATCAGGATCGGGCCGTCGAACCCTTTTTCCTTCATCAGTAAAGATGCATCATGCTTGGCCCACAGGGTTTCATCACTGCCCAGATAGGCGCTTAACTGTTTGCGGCCCCAATCTGCACCCGTAGGGTTCGAAATCGGTGCAAAGGCGGAAACCGAGCGGAACCGTCCGGGCAGATTCATCGCCAAAGTCAGGGCTCCGTGACCGCCCATGGAATGCCCGGTGATGGCCTGGCGTTCGCTGTCGATTGCAAAGTTCTCAACCAGCAAGGCGGGCAGTTCTTCGGCGATGTAATCCCACATCTGGAAATGTGGGGCCCAGGGATCTTGCGTCGCGTTTACATAAAACCCTGCGCCCTGTCCCAGATCATAGTCTTCATGATCAGCGACCCCCTCGCCACGCGGCGAGGTATCGGGGAATACAACGGCGATCCCTTGTTCTGCCGCCCAAGCCTGCGCACCGGCTTTGGTCATCGCGTTTTCATGCGTGCAGGTCAGCCCGGAAAGGTACCACAAGATCGGAACCGGTCCGTCCTTTGCCTCGGCGGGAAGAAAAAGGCCAAAGGTCATGTCGCATTGGCAAGCCGAAGAGGCATGGCGGTATACGCCCTGCACTCCGCCAAAACAGGCGTTTTCCGAGAGGGTTTCCATCAGGCATAGTCCTTACATTCGAGTCGCGACATGGCTAACGATCCAAAGACGCCGCGTAAAGTCCGACCACCTTCGGCAAGAGTATTTTTCGAAATGCTGAAGGTCAAAGACCGCTCAGCCAGGTGATGACCAGCGGCACGGTCAGGATGCTGGCAACCGTCGAAAGAAGAATGGCGGCCGAAGCCCTGTGTGGGGCTACCCCGTAATGTGCCGCCAACATGTAAACATTACCTGCTACCGGCAAAGCGGCGGCCGCGATTGCAACCGTGGCCGAAAAGGTATCAATCGGCACCAGCCAGATCAGTGCAACCGCAACACAGGCTGGGTGAATCACCAGTTTACAAAAGCTCAACCAAACGGCGATTTCGACACGTTCAGCAGATTTGTCGGCTAGTGACGCTCCGATGGCAAACAACGCACCCGGGGTAGCAGCACCGCCAAGAATGGTTAGAAAATCATACAAAGGTACAGGGACCGGGATTTCCATCGATGACCAGAGCAATCCCGCCGAGATGGACACAATCATCGGGTTTTTGAGTAACCCAAGCCCAATCAGTTTTAAGGTTGCGGGGGTCAACTTGCCATCGCGGCCTCCGTTAATCAGGATCACGATGAGGGACGAAAAAACAACCAGGTCCACTGTCAGGACCACCATTACCGGTCCGATCGCAGCCTCGCTGAACAAAAGCGCCAGCATGGGCAGCCCCAAAAAGCCAACATTGCCGATAGCTGCGCATTGTGCCTCGACGGCTGCCGTTGGAACATCCAGCCCGCGCATCCATGCGACACAGGTCGCCAGAGCATAAACTGCTATTGTGACGATCAAATACCCAACGACGAGGCGCGCATTGAAGATTTCGGCAAAAGGCAAAGTGGCCGCAAAGCGAAACAGCATAGCTGACAGAGCAAAGAAGAAGACGAATTTGGTCAGATAGGCGGTGGCCTCGGCGGTGAAAAACCGCGTGCGCCCCGCCCAGTATCCCAGGCCGATTATCGCAAAAAAGGGTAGGGTGCGCAGAAAGACATCGACCATGGATCGACTCCTAACATGGTTTGTCTTCGCTGCAAGTCGGTGGCCTCGTAGAGCGCGCGGAAGGTTCGACTAAGACGGAGTCCGAAAATCGTTGTATCTGAACCGAGCGGTTTATAAACTGGTACAACGTTCAATCCCGGAGATGACATGACCCAGACCGCCACCATCCTGCGCACAGGCCGTAAGTTTGATCAGGTTTTGCGCGGGGCCCGAGAGGTTTTCATGGCGGACGGGTTTGAAGGCGCAAGTGTAGACGACATTGCCCGCGCTGCCGGTGTGTCGAAAGCAACTCTGTACAGCTATTTTCCGGACAAGCGCCTTTTGTTCATGGAAGTGGCGCAAAACGAATGTCGCCTGATGTCTGAGCGCATTCTTTCAATGATTGATGAGACCAAACCTGCGCGTGAAGTCCTACAGATCGCCGCCACGCAGCTTACGGCCTTTCTTGTATCCGAATTCGCACAGCAAGTGTTTCGGATTTGTGTTGCCGAGCGGGATCGGTTCCCCGAACTGGGCCGTGCCTTTTACGAGGCCGGACCGCAGAACGGTCAAAGACAAATGGCAGCGTACCTCGAAAAAGCGGTGTCCAAGGGAGAGCTGTGTATCGAGGATGTGCAGATTGCAGCGGAACAATTCTCGGAATTGTGCAAGGTGCGCATCTGGTCGCGCGCTGCATTTGGTATTCAAAACTGCTTTCGCCAAGACGAAATCGATGAAATTGCGACGCAGGCTGTGGACATGTTTATGGCTAACTACGGGTGCGGACCGTCGAAAAAGTGATGGCCAACGCCCTGAACAGGACGTCGACCATCGTTCACTCACCAAAACACTCGATACAGATAAGCTTAATTCCAAAAGCCTTTTGAAATCCTTTACTCGATAAATGTTCGCGCCAAGCGATCACTTATGGGCTGCGCCAAAAAGGCAATTACTGCGCGCTCACCAGTGGTTACAAAAAGGTCTGCAGGCATTCCGGGCACCAGGTCCAGTGCCGCAACCTCGTCAGATTGCTGATCGTCCAGTTTGACCCGCGCTTTGTAGTAGGCTTCGCCGGTCCGTTCATCTTCCAACGCGTCGGCCGAGATATCAAAAATGGCGCCCTGCGCTTCGGGAACGTCGGCCTGGGCGAAGGCAGACATACGAATACGCGTGGCTTGTCCGACCTTCAGCTTGTCGATATCGCCTGGTTTCACACGTGCTTCGACAATCAACTCTTGATCGGCGGGCACGATTTCCATGATGTGTTCACCGGGCCTTATCACCCCGCCCGTGGTTGACGCAGCAAGGTTTACAACCCGACCGCTGGTTGGTGCTAGGATCTCGATCCGCTTGCGGCGCTCCACAACACCGGCAAATTGCGGACGCAAGAGGTCAAGCTGTGCATCGACAACGGCCAACTCACCTGCAAGGACTTCATCCCTCAGCTTTTGCCGACTGATCATTGTCAATTTCAACTCGCTGACCTGGTTTTCCGCCTGGGCAATCTGTGTCCGAAGCGAAGCATCGGCGCCCAAAAGCCGTTCAACCTCGATCTGCCGCGCACTGACCCGTGTGACCGCAACCAAGCCCTTGTCCAAAAGGGTCCGCAAGCCTTCCAGCTCTGTCTGCGTGATGGCCATCTGGTTCTGCGTGCTGATCCGTTGCTCGTTGAGGCCATCGATTTGATCGCGAAGCGCCGAAATACGTTGTGCGTTGATTTCCACCCCGGTCGCGCGGGCGCGGTATTCGGCATCAAACAGTTGTTTTTGCGTCAGAAAAGCAGAGGCCCATTGCACGCGGCTCATACCTTGTTCAAAGCGCTGAAACGCTTGGGATTCGTCAAACCGTGTCTGCCCTTTCATCTGCGCGATCAGCCTGGCGCGGCGTACAGAAAGTTCGCCGATTTGGCTGCCCAGGACGTTCAGATCAACGTCGATTTCGGTGCTGTCCAAGCGGATCAGCGGTTGTCCCTGTTCAACAAACGCGCCATCGGTGACCAGAATGGACCGTATGATCCCACCATCCAGATGCTCGACGGTTTTGCGGTCTCCTTCAACGACGAAGGATGCAGGGGCCACAACAGCACCGTCAAGTTTGGATGCGAACGCCCAGTAGATGCTTCCGCCGACAAAGGCCATCAGAGTGAAGAGACCAACCAGAACATATAGTCGAATACCGGTTGTAGCTTCAGACATGTCAACAACTTGCGCATCATGAAGATCGGGCGCGGTGTTGTTCGAAGTATAGGGAACGATCCGGGTCATTGGGCGGCTCCTTTAATGCGGGTGTTTTCTGAAAGGCGAAGGGCGGGCTTGCCAGATGCAGCGCGTTGCGCGGACGATTTAAGTACATTTTGAGTTTTGACCTTCAATACGTCGCCCTTGTCGCCGAATTGGGTTTGGGATCCGTTGCGAAGAACCATGACCTTGTTGGCCGCCTGCAAGGTGGCCGGGCGGTGGGTCATCACGATACTGATTGAGCCCCTGGCCTGAGCTGCAAGAATGGCGTCGCGCAACGCTTTTTCGCCATCGGCATCCAGATCCGAGTTCGGCTCATCCAGCACCAACACAAACGGGTCACCATAAAGCGCCCGGGCCAGAGCAAGACGCTGTCGCTGTCCGCCAGACAAGAAAAACCCTTTGCCAATGCGCGTTTCATACCCATCAGGCAAGCCGCTGATCAGCTCATGCAATCCGGCCTCGCGAGCAGCGCGCAGCACCTCGGCGTCGTCGATGAACATTGCAAAGCGACCGATGTTTTCGCGGATGGTGCCGTCAAACAGTTCTACGTCCTGCGGCAGATATCCGATCTGCTTGCCCAGATCTTCTTGGTTCCATTTCGACATTGGGCTGCTGTCAAGCAAAACCTCACCGCGCTGCGGGTGCCAAATCCCGGCCAACATCTTACCCAGCGTTGTTTTGCCGGATCCACTGGGGCCGATAATCGCCAACACATCACCCGCTGACAGGTTGAAATCAATGCCGCGAAGTGTGGCATTAACTGCACGTGGCGGGGCCGCCTGTGCGATTTTCACATCCAAAGATTTGAACGCACGGGGCAGGTGCAGATTGGCGGGTTTTTCTGCGAATTCTTCGGTCAGTTTGGTAATCTTTGTATATGAGCCGCGTGCCGCCAGAAAAGTGCGCCATTGCCCAATCAACTGATCGATTGGGGCCAGTGCACGGGCCAGTACGATCGTGGCCGCAATCATGACACCAGCCGTGGTTTCACCCGTGATGGCCAGTGCCGCGCCAAGGCCAAGCGCCGCAGATTGCAGCCCCATGCGCAGTGTCTTGGACATGACCGAAAAACTAGCAATCCGGTCAGCAACACGGGCCTTCTGGCGATGCGCATCAACCTGAAGGGCCGTCCAGCGCCGAACCAGATCGGACTTCATGCCCAGAGCATGGACCAGTTCGGCATTGTTGTCCCCGGTTCGAAACAACGCGTCCGAGCGCCCACGGGCCTCTGCGGCCTGCTGCATCGGTTGATGTGCACGGGCATTGTTAATCAGGGCCATCGCGGTCAGCGTCAGGGCTCCGGCCAATCCGAGCAGCCCGAGAAGGGGATGCAGAACATACAAAACCAACAGGTAAATCGGTATCCAAGGGGCATCCAAAAAGGCGGTCAGGCTTGTACCCGAGATGAACTCGCGAAACCCGTTCACGTCTTCAACGAGATTGTCGCCCGCAGCGGCTTCACCCTGTACCCGGCGTTTCATGGCGGCCCCAAGAACGGGGGCGCCAACATTCATTTCGAACCGGGCCGCAAGCCTGCCCAGAATACGCATCCGGATCAGATCAAGGCAGGCGATCACCGCGAAGACGCCCGCCAACAGCAACGACAGGGCGATCAACGTGTCAGCATTCTGGCTGGTCAGCACGCGGTCATAGACTTGGAGCATATAGATTGGTCCGGCCAGCATCAGCAGGTTCAGAAACAGGCTAAAGAAGGCGACCGCAACAAATCCTTTGCGCAGCGACCCCCAAGCGGCTTTGACGGGATTGGTTTTCTGCAACATCGTGTTGATCCTTTCCGGTTTGGAAAAACGGGGCGACCTCAAGCCGCCCCGCCTATTGCTTGCTTAAGCGACGAAATCGTCTTCGCTCAGGTCAGCTGAGTTGATGCCGGCCAGACGGACCGAACCTTCGTTTCCGAAGCTGATCACCGCATCGTCACCGTCTTGGGCCACGTTGACTTGGTTGCCAAAATCGGATCCGAAATCACCGAATTGCAGCTGATCCCGACCAATTTCAAAATCCTCGATGGTGTCATTTCCGAAGTTCGTGCCAAACTGGAACGTATCCGCGCCTTCACCACCGATCAGGACGTCGTCACCGCCTTCACCATTCAGCAGGTCATCACCGTCCGCACCGTTCAGCACATTAGTCTGATCGCTGCCGATGATCACGTCGCCATCATCGGACCCAATAACGTTTTCAATGGAGCGCAGGATGTCGGTTTCAATCTGGTTTTCGATGACGTCCTGCCCAATGACACCGGTGCCACCTTCAGCATTCACGTCCAGCGTGGCCCCTGCATCCACCAGCGTATCCTGCACGACCGGTCCGTTCTGACCAGCAGGTGCATTGTGCAGATGGATGGCCGACACGACGCCAGGGATGGGAGTGTTCAGGTCAGCTTCGTTCAGCCCCACAACGCTCAGTTCACTTGAATACGTGACTTCGCCGGTGGCCAGGTTCTGAGTGATCACAACAGTTGCGTCACCTGTGGCTTCGCTGTCCGAAGTTGGCCCAGGTTCCTGCGCTGCATCCAAACCACCACTGAGGGTCACTGTGCGAATACCGTGTTCCGTCACGTCGCTGTCGACCAGCAATTGGCCACGGATTTCACCACCGGGGAAGTCCGCGGTATGGATGTTATAGTACAGGTTGCCCTGAGCCGCCTGTTCGACAAAAGCCGCACCATCGGTGATGTTTGATCCGAACTGATCCGGCGCAGCAACGACTGCATTCTCAATAGACACGTTGAACCCGGTGTCACGTGTGGCCGTGCCATTGCCGTTGGCGTCCAGACGAACTTCGACCGCAACATCCAGCTCCGAGAAGTCCGCAGTGTCGTTGCCGTCGCCACCGTCGATGAAGTCATTGCCCAGACCACCTGTCAGAACGTTGTCTGCATCGCCGGCGATCAGAACATCATCGCCAGCGCCACCGTCGATGTTGCCATTGGTGGTGCCCAGATCGACAAAGATATCGTCGCCAGCGCTCAGCAGAACATTGCCGTTGATCACACCTGCGTCGTCGTTGACGATTGTAACAGTGCCTGCATCTGAAGCGTCGATGGCATTGACCGTGCCACGGATCTCGCCCTCGTTTAGGATTGCACCCAGCAGGTTCAGACCGCCATCGACGCGGATACCAGCGGCAGCATCCGAGTCTTCGGACCCGGCAATCAGACCTTCGTTGACCACAACACCCGCAAAAGAGGCGTCATCCTGGCTGGTGAACAGGCGCAGACCGTCCCCGACCTGGTTGCCTTCAACCGCGTCGCCACGACCTTGCAGCGTACCTTCGTTCACAACAACCGCCGAGACAACGTCGCCCGACACGTCACCGGTTTGCAGAGATACGGCAGAACCATTGTTGCCTTCGCCCGCATCCACCAAGCCGGTGTTTGTGAACGCATAGTTATCGGCTGTGCCATCCGCATAAACAGTGCCATTGCGCTGGTTTCCGGTGCCAAGGATTTCGCCTTCGTTGAGCACCTCAAGCCCAACGCCATCGATGTTCAGCGCGCGACTGTCTGACGTGACAAGGCCACGGTTAACGAACGATCCGCCGGAATGGTCACCGGTTCCAAAGTAGACGCCGTTCTGACCGCCTGCGAACACACCAGTTTCTTCATTGATCAACTGGCCCTGGAAATTAACATTGTTCACAGCTCGGAATGCGCCAACAGTGCCATTTGCGCCTTCAGATGTGACGCTACCACTGTTGATGATGTTCCCTGTGAACGAGGCAGGCGCAAAGCCACCCTCCTGACGCACACCTTCCAGACGAATGCCGTCGCCCGCCGTACCCAGCGCCGCACCCGCGTTACCACGACCGGCGATGACGCCTGCGTTCTCGATTTCAATGTCACCATTGCCTTCTTCGGCCAGCGATAGCGAGATGCCCGCGCCGTTGTTGTGCTCCCCCGCGTCAATCGTGCCTGTTGCCAGATTGTTGATCGAATAATCACGCGCTGTGTCGTCGGCGTAGATCGTTCCGTTGCGCTGGTCACCGGTACCAAGAACATCACCGCCGTTGATCAGGTCGACGCCAGATCCGTCGATGTTAACCGCGCGACTGCCGGATTGGATGGTGCCAAAGTTCAGCACGTCCAGATCATGTTCACCATTGCCAATGTAAAGGCCGTTGCGAGGGCCTTCGATCACACCGGTTGAGGTGTTCAAGATCTCACCTTCGGCATTTGCGCCATCTGCGATGCGGATTCCGGCAGCTGTGCCCTGATTGCTTTCGGTCGAGATCAGGCCGCTGTTTATGATCTCAGTTTCCAGGATGGTGCCTTCAGCGCCGTCGTCGATCCGGACACCGTCGCCCGCCAGCGGGGTGTTGGCAGCCGCCTGACCGCGGCCCTGAATGGTCGCACCAAAGGCGTTGAACACGTCGGTTTCCACGCGGTCACCGGTTTCATCACCGATCTGCAGGGAAACACCTGCGCCCTGGTTGCCTTCGCCTGCATCAATCGTACCGCCGGTGAAGTTCGAGATCGAGACGTCCTCGGCCGTCGAGTTGGTGTAGATGGTACCATTGCGCTGGTCGCCAGTGCCGACGATGTCGCCAAAGTTGCGCACATCGATGCCCTGACCTTGAATGTCGACAGCACGGCTGTCGGAAGATATGACGCCGCCACGGAAGTTGTCCAGGCTGCCCGAGCTTTCGGCACCAGCAAACTGCACGCCGTTAAACTCACCCGCGATTTCGCCGAAATTGCGAACCGCAGCGCTTCCGGTGACTTGGACACCAGTGGCCAATGCGTCGGGACCATTGTTCGCTTCGATCCGGCCTGAGCGGAAGTTAAAGACATCCACGTCCTGCCCTTGAGCCTGAACGGCGGCAACAGCGTTGTTAGTGACGGTCTCACCAAAGTTCAGCAGGCGTGAAAAATCATTGGCCAGAACAAAGGCAGGTGTGTCGTCGACGACTGTGGATTGAAAGAAGTTGTTGATGAGGGTTTGGCCGTCGCGGGATGTCTCTTGTGCCAGGGTCGACGTGGTCAAGAGACGGGCGCGCAGGCTATCTGCAAATTGGGACAACATGGATCACTCCGTCATTAAGTTGCGTTCGTGCTGGCGACCCATCTGCCGGGCCACCGACGCAACAAAGGACTAGGCCGCCCCGCGCGACATCTGAAATTCATGGTTCAAATCGGGTGTATAACCGTCGCGAATACTCACGGGTTTCGTGAGGTAGGCGCAGGCAGTTTCACAGCAAACAAAGGGATTGCGCCAAATCCAGCGCCAGCTGGAAGGCTATTCAATTTCGAATTCTGACAGATTTGTCATCGGATGTGAGCGCCAATCAGAACCGATAGGCCCCTGCAGCCTTCTGGAATCTGTCGCCAAATCGTATCTTGATAGCTGATTAAATCGCGAATTTTGCTTCAGGACGGGATACCCTTTGAACCTCAGAGATTTGGAATATGTCCTTGCCATCGCCAAACACGGCCAGTTCAGTCAGGCGGCGGCCGCGTGCAACGTGTCTCAGCCGGCAATGTCGAACCAGATCAAAAAGCTGGAACAGGAGCTGGGCGCTGACTTGTTCCTACGTCTGAACAACGAGGTGCGCCCAACGCTGTGCGGCGAACGCATTGTCGAGATTGCGCAGCGTATTCTGAAAGACGCCCAGAAAATCCGCGATACAGCGATCGAATTTCGCGACCCCGAGGCGGTTCCGCTGACAATAGGCATGACGCCGACGCTGGCACCATATCTGACGGGTTACTTTTCAGAGCTTTTCAGCACGCTGTTTCCAAGGATGCGCGTTACGCTGATCGAAGATCTGCCCCAGAACATGCTTCATATGGTCGAAGATCACACATTGGATATGGCGCTGGTCGCCAAGGTCAACAACAGCGCCAATTTAGACTTCACTTCAATCTGGTCCGAGCCATTGTTCTTGGCTTTGCGCCAAGGGCATCCGCTGTCAACGCTTACCTCCATTGCCCCCGATGAGGTACCGCCGCATGATTTTATCCGGCTGCCGCACAGTTTTGGCTACGATCTTGAAGATCATTTGCCAAAACAGGACGGGACAACCCGGATCAGCAAGCGTTTTGATCTGACAGCGTTGCGGTTTGAAACGATCTGTCGTCACATTTGCCATTCAGACGACTGCACAATTGTTTCGGCATTGGCGGCAGAACAGTTCAAGCGGGACAACTGGCCGTTGCACTTTATACCCTTTGAAGCACCGGGGCACCTGCGCGATCTTGGCGCCGCCACGCGCCCCAATTGCCCAAGAAAACCAATGCTCGCACGCATCGGAGCCTATATTCGGGAAAATCCACCTGTGGGTGTGATCCCGACTTATCAGTCGGATGGCCTAACTGAAGGTAAAACCAAGCCCTCCGTCACGGTGCCTGAGAAAGCCTGACGTTTTTAAAATGTACCGGGCTGCCCACTCAGCCTATTGACGTAAGCCAAAGTGCGGTTCTATCGGTTGGCGTGTCGAAAGCCACACATGTTTTAGTTGTGGCTCTTGGGGCAAGGGATCGGAGCATGACCAAATCTGAAATCCGCCACGACGGAATGCGCATCGGGGGGCAGGTCGTATTCACGGAAAACACTGTTCCGGTTCACTACCCTTATACGAATGCCGTGATCGGCACGGTTCCGGCTGGAACTGCCCAACACGTGCGGCACGCTTTTGAAATCGCAGCGAACTACACCCCTAGTTTGACGAGGTACGAGCGCAGTCAAATCCTGCGGCGTGCCGGCGAGTTGATCGGAGAAAGGCGCGATTATCTGGCCAAGTGGCTGACGCTTGAGTTGGGGATTTGCCTTCAGCACTCGATCTATGAAACCAAACGCGCACAAGACGTGTTTCAGTTCGCCGCCGCCGAAGCTCTCAAAGATGATGGAGAGGTGTTTTCTTGCGATCTGACTCATAATGGGAAGGCTCGTAAAATCTTTACGAAGCGTGAGCCCGTCAAGGCGATCAGCGCGATTACTCCGTTCAATCATCCGCTGAACATGGTCAGTCACAAAATCGCACCGTCAATTGCGACCAATAATTGTATGGTTTGCAAGCCGACCGAGCTGACGCCTCTGACAGCACTGACACTGGCCGACATTCTATACGAGGCGGGCCTGCCGCCCGAGATGTTCCAGGTCGTCACTGGTTGGCCACAGGATATTGGCGACGAAATGATCACCAATGAAAATATCGACATCATCACCTTTACCGGTGGCGTCCCTGTGGGCAAGCTGATCGCCTCAAAGGCAGGCTACAGGCGACAGGCGCTTGAGTTTGGCGGGAATGACCCGCTGATTGTGCTGAATGATCTGGGCGACGCTGATCTAGAGCGCGCAGCAACGATCGCAGTTGCGGGGGCCACGGGGAATTCAGGTCAGCGATGCACCGCCATTAAACGCATTCTGGTGCAACACAGTGTGGCGGATCGTTTTGTTCCTTTGGTCCTGGAAAAGGCCAAGGCCATCCGGTTTGGTGACCCTCAGAACCCCGAAACCGAGTTGGGTTGTGTCATTCATGCTGACGCGGCAGAGCTGTTTGAGAACCGTGTGATGAAAGCGGCAGAGCAAGGGGCAGAAATCCTTTACCATCCGGGTCGGCAGGGCGCGTTACTGCCGCCGATTGTCATCGACAGAGTCCCTCATGACAGTGAATTGGTCATGGAAGAGACCTTTGGCCCGGTCATTCCGATTGTCCGCGTGCCCGATGATGACGCTGCGGTTTTGCGGATATCAAACAGCACCGCTTTTGGCTTGTCGTCAGGTGTCTGCACCAATGATCTGAACCGGGCCATCGCATACATCAATGGTCTGGATGTGGGCACCTGCAACATTTGGGAGCAACCCGGCTATCGGATCGAAATGTCACCCTTCGGAGGGATCAAGGACAGCGGCAACGGAGTAAAAGAAGGCGTTATCGAAGCGATGAAGTTCTTCACCAACGTCAAAACCTATTCGCTGCCCTGGCCTCAGTAGGTTGTGCGCATCTGGTACCCCTGATGAAACGTCATACGTACGAAAGTCACAGGATCGTTGCGAAACCATGTTGTGCGCTCCAACTGAAACAAGGGTGTACCAGGAGGGACGGCAAGAAATTCCTGCAAGGGTGCCGTGGCGGGAACGGCGGAAAAGGCGATCTCGGCGTTCGAAAATGGCACTTCTGACAACAGCCACTCATTTGGCCCGATGTTCAGAAAGTCCTCGTTCACGACCTGAGGCACAGCACTAACGTTGATCCAGCGTTCTTCGAACTGAAATGGCCGATTGTCGGCGTGGTGCATACATTGCAGATGTACGATCTGCGCGCCTTCTGGAATGTTCAATTTTGCCTGAAGCCACGCGGGACAATCAACCATGGTTCGACTGACCAGGGCATATCGGTACTTGGCGTTCATCTCTTCGATGGTCTGCCGTACCACCGTAATCGGCAACTTGGCTTGTTTTACGGGCGTGGTTACAACGCGCGTGCCGCCCTTGCGCTTGCGGGTTACGATGCCCTGTTCCGCCAATTCGCGCAGCGCCCGGTTAACGGTTGCGCGCGCAACGCCAAATTCCGCCGCCAATTCCAACTCAGTCGGCAACAGGCTGCCCTGCGGCCAGACACGGGTTTGAATTCGGTTGATCACCTCATCGCGAATGTCCTGAAAGCCGATGTTTTTTTGCTCGGTCACGCTGCGCATTTTCCATTAAGTATATTCATAATTCAATTATGAAATCATTTAGCCTTCAGGTAAAGAGCCACACCAGAGGCTATAGCTTGGCAAGAAGATCCGTCATCGCCTGACGGTAGTTCGACACGATCTGATCCCGTGCGATATGGCGACCCTCGCTCACCCGGTGGCGACCCGCCGACCAAACGTCAGTGACGACCTGATCTTTTGCCGCAAACACCAACCCATCAAGCAACTGCTCTGATGTCAAAGCGCAAAGCGCTGGGTTTTGGCTGTCGATGGCCACCAGATCGGCCAGCTTGCCAACGGCGACTTCGCCCGAGTCGCGGCCCAAAGCTTTCGCGCCACCCATGGCCGCGCCACAATAGAGTGTCTGCCCGACCGACCCTTCGCCGGCAACCATGACATTGCGCGACAGATCGCGCAGACGCTGGGAATACTCCAACGTGCGCAACTCTTCTGTCAGGGAAATCAACACATTTGAGTCTGATCCCACGCCAAACGTGCCACCCGCGCTCAGAAAAACAGCTCCATTGAACGGTCCGTCCCCCAGATTGGCTTCAGTCACAGGACACAGCCCCGCAACAGCCCCGGTTGCCGCCATATCAAGGGTTTCCTGGTCGGTCATATGGGTGGCATGGATCAGGCACCAACTGTCATCGACCTGCACATTGTCCAGAAGCCACTCGACCGGGCGCGCGCCCAATCCGGCCTGGACTTCGGACACTTCCTTGGGCTGTTCGGCGATGTGAATGTGGCACGGACCGTCACGTCGCGCGGCCAAAACGCGAACCAGATCAGCCGGAGAGGTGGCGCGCAAAGAATGAGGCGCGATGCCGACGCGGCAGTCGTCGGGCAGACCGGCAAGTGCGTCCCGCGTCTGATCCACCAGTTTGCAAAAGCGATCCACATCATTGCCGAACCGGGTTTGACCCGGCTCCAACGGCTTTTCGCCAACCCCGGCGTAAGAATACAGCACAGGCAGATGCGTTAGGCCAATGCCGGTCTCGAATGCGGCCTCCATGATCCGGTCGGATAACTCGGTCAGTCGATCATAAGGTTTGCCGTCTGGTTGATGATGCAGATAGTGGAATTCACCGACTGAGGCATATCCAGCTTCCTGCATCTCCATATAAACCAAGGCGGCGATTGCCTGAACCTGATCCGGTGTCAGATGTTTAGTGAATCGATACATCAGATCGCGCCACGTCCAGAAACTGTCTCGACCCGCAAGGCGGTATTCGGTCATCCCAGCCATGGCGCGCTGAAATGCATGGCTGTGCAAATTGGCAAGTGCAGGCAACAAAGTGTCCACGCACACATCCCCTGGTCGGCCTGCTGTCGCCGGTTGAAGCGATACGATTCTACCGTCTTCAACCTCGACCCGCGTATTGCTTGCCCACCCCCCGCTCAACAGAGCACGTTTTGCAAAGATCGCCACGATTTTCACCTCATTTTATGGATAGACATATTGCATATAGAAATGTACGAGAAAAGAGAGAACTGCAAGGAGGCGCAGAGTCGGATGCACTCGCAAGATCGGGTTTTTTCAGATCTGAACGCGGCAACGATGGTTGCAGGACCTGCAGCTTATGGGCTGATCCACGACGCGGCGATTGCGGTCAAGGATGGCGGGATCGCATGGGTCGGGCCTGAAGCCAGCTTGCCGGAGCAGTTCAAAGGGTTTTCGCAAACTACTTTGGACGGCCGTCTTGTCACGCCTGCGCTGATCGATTGTCACACCCATGTGGTGCATGGCGGCCATCGTGCTGTCGAATTCGAGATGCGGCTGAACGGTGCCAGCTATGAGGAAGTCGCGCGCGCGGGCGGGGGCATCATCTCGACTGTGAAGGCCACGCGCGAGGCTACTGTCGAAGAACTGATCACGCAGGCGCTGCCGCGTTTGGATGCGATGCTGGCCGAAGGTGTTTCAGTGATTGAGGTCAAGTCCGGTTATGGCCTGGATCGTGACACCGAATTGAACATGCTGCGAGCCGCCCGCGCGCTGCCGGACCATCGCCCCATTCGCGTTGTAACCAGTTTTCTGGGCGCACATGCGGTGCCTGCTGAGTATAAAGACCGACCTGACGCTTATATCGCCGAGGTCTGTATCCCAACCCTACGAAAAGCCCATGACGAGGGCTTGGTGGATTCAGTGGATGCTTTCTGCGAAGGAATTGCTTTCCTCCCGGACCAGCTGGCGCCGTTGTTTGATGCGGCGAAAGACCTTGGCCTGCCGATCAAATGCCATGCCGAGCAACTGTCCAATCTCGGGGGCACAAAACTGGCCGCCTCATACGGCGCTCTGTCCGCGGACCACATCGAATATTTGGACGAAGAAGGCGTTCGGGCGATGGCCAATGCGGGAACAGTCGGAGTGATCCTGCCCGGCGCCTTCTATACCCTGCGGGAAACCCAAGCCCCTCCAATTGATTTGCTACGCAAGCACAACGTGCCGATGGCGTTGGCCACTGACTGCAACCCGGGGTCGGCCCCGATGACATCGCTGCTTTTGACCATGAATATGGGCTGCACCCTGTTTCGCATGACACCGGAAGAGGCTCTGACCGGGGTCACCACCAATGCGGCCCGCGCCCTGGGTCTGTCCGATTGCGGCCAGATCGCCCCCGGACAGCGCGCCGATCTTGCGGTGTGGAACGTCACCCACCCGGCAGAACTAGCCTATCGTGTGGGCTTCAACCCTCTTCATACTCGCATACTTGGAGGCGCAATTTGACGACCCTGACACTCACCCCCGGTGCAGTCACTTTAGCGCAACTGGAACAGGTCTATCGCGAGGAATGCGCCGTGCGGCTAGACCCTGTATGCCGCGCCGGTATCGAGGCTGCTCATGCGCGTATCGCCGAGGCTGCTGCGGGTGAGACTGCAGTCTACGGCGTCAATACCGGCTTTGGCAAGCTGGCCAGCGTCAAGATTGCCGCCGAGGATACAGCGACGCTGCAACGCAATCTAATTCTGTCCCATTGCTGTGGTGTTGGCCCGGCCATTCCGCGCACGGTTGCGCGGCTGATGATGGTGCTGAAACTGCTCAGCCTCGGGCGCGGCGCGTCTGGCGTGCGGCTGGAACTGATCGACCTGTTGGAGGCCATGCTGGACAAAGGTGTGACCCCGCTGATCCCTGCGCAAGGCTCGGTTGGTGCGTCAGGCGATTTGGCGCCGCTGTCGCATATGGCCGCAGTTATGATGGGCGCGGGTGAGGCCGAATTCGGCGGGACTGTTATGCCCGGTGGTGAGGCGTTGGCGGCGGCGGGTTTAACACCCGTTGAGTTGGGCCCCAAAGAAGGTCTGGCGCTGATCAACGGCACGCAGTTCTCAACTGCGTTTGCTTTGGCGGGATTGTTAGGCGCGTGGCAAGCGGCGCAGAGCGCGTTGGTCACTTCGGCACTGACCACCGATGCAATCATGGGATCGACCGCGCCGTTGCAGCCCGAGATCCATACGTTGCGCGGCCATCGCGGCCAGATCGAAGCCGGGTCCACGATGCGGGCTATCCTAGCCGGTTCTGTAATCCGCGAAAGCCATCGCGAAGGCGATACACGGGTACAGGACCCCTATTGCATCCGCTGCCAACCGCAGGTTGTCGGTGCCGCGATGGATGTGCTGAGGCAGGCAGCCAAGACGTTGGAGATTGAGGCAAATGCCGCCACCGACAACCCGCTGGTTTTGCCCGAGGCCGGGCTGATCGTCTCGGGTGGCAATTTCCACGCGGAACCTGTGGGCTTTGCTGCCGACATGATCGCTCTGGCGCTTGCCGAGATCGGAGCCATTGCACAGCGTCGAATTGCGCTGATTGTCGATCCAGCGCTCAGCTTTGATCTGCCGCCTTTCCTGACGCCAAATCCCGGCCTGAACTCGGGCTATATGATTGCCGAAGTGACAACCGCCGCGTTGATGAGCGAGAACAAACATCTTGCAAACCCCTGCGTGACGGATTCAACACCTACGTCAGCCAACCAAGAAGATCACGTTTCGATGGCGGCCCATGGCGCGAGGAGATTGGGACAGATGGTCACCAATCTGGAACGTATTCTGGGGGTCGAACTGCTTTGCGCTACGCAAGGGGTCGAGTTCCGCGCGCCATTGCCTACCAGTGAGACCCTTCAAGCTGTAATGGCCAAGCTAAGAGCTGTGGTCCCTGTATTGGGTGATGATCGATACATGGCGCGCGAGATCGAAGCAGCATGGACCTTGATCGCCAGTGGCGAGATCGCACATGGCACAGGCATCGCGATGCCGGAGCTTGGCGCATGACTGGTTCGGTTCAAGTCATACGTGGTGACAGCCCTGTTGTTCTGGGCCTGCCGCACACCGGCACCGATGTGCCCGCAACGATCGAGGCCAAGCTGAACGCGCGGGGCAGGGCGTTGGCGGATACGGACTGGCATATCCACACGCTTTACGAGGGCCTCCTGCCTGGCGCGACAACTGTGCGGGCAACCTTTCATCGTTATGTGATTGACGCCAATCGCGACCCGTCAGGCGTGTCGCTTTATCCCGGTCAAAACACAACGACGCTGGTCCCGCTTACGGATTTTGACGGGCAAGACATCTGGGATATTCTGCCAACAGAGAAGGATATAGTTGAAAGGCGCGAGGCGTTTCACGCCCCCTATCATGCCGCGCTGCGGGCCGAGCTGGAGCGGGTCAAGGCGATCCATGGAATTGCGGTTTTGTATGATTGCCATTCAATCCGCGGCCACATCCCCTTTCTTTTCGACGGCATTCTGCCTGACCTGAACATTGGAACAAACAATGGCGTGACGTGCGCGCCCGCTATCGAAGCCATCTCACATGAGTTCGCGTCATCCTCACCGTACAGCACCATTTTGAACGGCCGATTCAAGGGCGGATGGACGACCCGGCATTATGGCAACCCTGCCGAGGGCATCCACGCCATACAGATGGAACTGGCGCAGTCCACCTACCTGAGCGCTGAAACTGCGCCTTGGACCTACGACACTGAAAAGGCCAACCGCCTGCGCCGCTGGCTAAAAGACATACTGGACGCCATCCAGGACACTGCATTGGAGATTGCCGCATGACCGATCCTCGCAAGAACACCCGTGATGTTTACCCGCCCACCGGGCCAGAGCTAAACGCCAAAAGCTGGATGACCGAGGCACCAATGCGGATGTTGATGAACAACCTGCACCCGGATGTCGCGGAAAACCCGCACGAGTTGGTTGTTTATGGCGGTATAGGGCGCGCGGCGCGGACGTGGAACGACTTCGACACGATCGTCGCCAGCCTCAAGGATCTGGAAGAGGATGAAACGCTGGTCGTCCAGTCCGGAAAGCCGGTGGCCATTGTGCGGACCCATTCGGATGCGCCCCGTGTACTGATCGCGAATTCGAATCTGGTACCCCATTGGGCCAATTGGGATCACTTCAACGAGCTCGATAAAAAGGGTCTGATGATGTACGGCCAGATGACCGCTGGCTCGTGGATTTATATCGGTACGCAGGGCATCGTTCAGGGTACCTATGAGACCTTTGCCGAAGCCGGACGTCAGCACTATGGCGGCGACCTGACCGGCAAGTGGATCCTGACCGGCGGATTGGGTGGAATGGGCGGCGCGCAGCCTCTGGCGGCTGTCTTTGCTGGGGCCTGTTGTTTGGCTGTCGAGTGCAACCCCGACAGTATCGATTTTCGCCTGCGCACCAAATATCTGGATGAAAAGGCCGAAACGCTGGACGAGGCGCTAGAGATGATCGACCGCTGGACCAAGGCGGGCGAAGCAAAATCAGTGGGCCTTTTGGGCAATGCCGCTGAAATCTTTCCCGAGATTTACCGACGGATGCAGGCCGGTGGCATGCGACCCGACATTGTCACCGACCAAACCTCGGCCCATGATCCGGTCAACGGGTATCTGCCGCTGGGCTGGAACATGGCACAGTGGCGGGACAAGCGCGAAAGCGATCCCAAAGCGGTCGAAAAAGCGGCGCGCGCATCGATGAAGCAGCACGTGGCCGCCATGGTCGATTTTTGGAATGCGGGCGTTCCGACGCTGGATTACGGCAACAATATCCGTCAGGTGGCCCAGGATGAGGGACTGGAAAATGCCTTTGCCTTCCCCGGCTTCGTGCCCGCCTATATCCGCCCGCTCTTCTGCCGGGGTATCGGCCCGTTCCGTTGGTGCGCGCTTTCGGGCGACCCCGATGACATCTACAAAACAGACGCCAAGATGAAGGAGCTGTTCCCCGAGAACACCCATCTGCACAACTGGCTCGACATGGCGCAGGAGCGGATCGCGTTTCAGGGCCTGCCCGCACGCATCTGCTGGATAGGGTTGGGCGACCGGCATCGGGCCGGGTTGGCGTTCAACGAAATGGTCCGCAATGGCGAGCTGAAGGCACCCGTTGTCATTGGTCGAGATCATCTGGACAGTGGTTCGGTAGCCTCGCCAAACCGCGAGACCGAGGCGATGAAAGACGGTTCGGATGCAGTCAGCGATTGGCCACTGCTGAACGCGCTTGTGAATACGGCGTCGGGTGCGACATGGGTCTCTCTGCATCACGGCGGGGGTGTTGGCATGGGGTTTAGCCAGCACGCAGGTGTCGTTATTTGCGCAGACGGCACGGACGAAGCGGCCAAACGGCTTGAGCGGGTTCTCTGGAATGATCCAGCCTCGGGCGTTTGGCGTCATGCAGATGCCGGATATGAGGAGGCCAAAGCCTGTGCGCGTGAGCACGGGCTGCGTTTGCCGGGCATTTTGGGCTGACTGACCCTTTCGAAATTGATTATGCTGGTGGCCAGCGCCGATGGCTTTGGTTTTGAGCAGGGACTCTTTTGGTCAGGACCAGGCCGATCAGCAAATCGTAAGGTTAACGCCATTCCACCAAAGCAGCTTGTCCGTTGCGCGATGTAACACATGTGCGTTCAGGTCTTTCGGAAGGCTAGATGTCCGCCCAATGACCACGCTGGCCGAAGAGATGGAAGACACTACTGCCAGCATGGACCTCGCGGCATTTCCGCTTGATTTGGGTTCGTTTGCGCCAACACGGTTGCGCAATTCAGTTTTATCGATAATAAATCTGCGGCAACGCAAGCTGCAGGAAGTTTTATAGATAAAATGATCATCCCTCATTCCGGCTGGACCCGAAAGTCTGCGCAAGCTGTTCATGATCTTCCGTTGATGGATCTTCTGTTTCGGGCGCAAACCGTGCACCGCGAGAACTTTGATCCCAACAAGGTCCAGACGTCAAAACTCCTGTCGATCAAGACCGGTGGGTGCGCCGAGGACTGCGCCTATTGCTCGCAATCGGCCCGCAACGGATCAACCCTTCCGGCGTCCAAGCTGATCGAGGTTCAGCGCGTTCTGGCCGAAGCCAAGAAAGCCAAGGATGGTGGCGCAACTCGGTTCTGTATGGGTGCTGCGTGGCGCGAACCCAAACCGCGTGACATGCCTGCCCTAGTTGCGATGGTCGAAGGCGTGAAAGCGATGGGTATGGAAACCTGTATGACACTGGGCATGCTGGATGACACTCAGGTCGTCCAGCTGCGCGACGCCGGGTTGGATTACTACAACCATAACATCGACACCTCTGAGCGCTATTACTCCGAAGTGATCACCACCCGCACTTTCTCGGACCGGATCGATACGATGAACCGGGTGCAGGAAGCCGGTATCAAGGTCTGCTCGGGCGGTATACTGGGTATGGGCGAACATACCGGCGACCGTATCGACATGTTGCTGACCCTGGCCAACATGACCCCTCCGCCGGATTCGGTTCCAATCAACATGTTGATGCCGCAGGCTGACACGCCGTTGGCCGATGCAGAGCCGATCGATCCCATCGACTTTGTGCGGATCATCGCAACCGCCCGTATTCTGATGCCCAAATCTTATGTTCGCCTGTCTGCCGGACGCAGCGATATGAGCGACGAGATGCAGGCGATGTGCTTCTTCGCCGGTGCCAACTCGATCTTTGTGGGCGAAACGCTCTTGACTGCGGAAAACCCCGAGGAAGACACCGACTCGATCCTGTTTGCGAAACTTGGCATTCAGGCTGAAACGGCGGAAGACCACAAGCGCACGGAAGCTGCCGAATGAAAGCAGTCGATCGACTGGAATCCATGCTTGATGCGCTTGAAGCCCGGCACCGCCGCCGGGCTTTGATCCCTGCGCAGGGTTTGGATTTTGCGTCGAACGATTATCTGGGTTTGGCGGGGTCAAAACTGTTGCAAGATGCCGCAAAGGCTGCCTTGGCGCGCGGTGTGCCGGTTGGCTCTGGTGGCTCGCGCCTGCTACGGGGTAATCACCCCGAACACGAGGCGCTTGAACAGGAAGCTGCCGCATTCTTTGGATCTGAAGCCGCGCTTTTCATGGGCGGAGGGTTTCAGGCCAATCAAGCAATCTTTTCCACCCTGCCAGCAGCCGGAGATCTGGTGCTTTATGACGCACTGGTCCATGCCAGTGCCCATGAAGGGATGCGTGCGAGCCGCGCGGATCTGCGTGCCTTTCGCCACAATGACGTAGAAGATGCACGCAAGGTTCTGGCCGAGTGGCAGTCGACGGGTGGATCGGGCCACATCTGGATCGCAGTGGAAAGCGTGTATTCCATGGAAGGCGATCTTGCACCGCTGGAGGATCTTGCCTCCTTGGCGCGCGAGGCCGATGCCGTACTGATCGTGGATGAAGCACACGCCACTGGCGTTTTTGGCCTGAACGGCAAAGGTCTGGCGCATGGTCTGAGCGCGGAGGTTCTGACACTCCATACCTGCGGCAAGGGTCTGGGCGTTTCGGGCGGTCTGATATGTGGTCCGCGTGTAATGATTGATACGCTGATCAATCGCGCGCGGCCCTTTATCTTTGCAACCGCGCCTTCGCCTTTGAACGCTGCCTTGGTACGGGCAACTTTGCGGGAATTGGCGACCAACGCTCAATTGGTCGCTGCTGCACATGACCGTCTGCGTCATGCCCATCACGTGGCCCGGCAAACAGGACTGCCGGATTCGGCCCTGACCAGCCAGATCATCCCGGTTATTTTGGGTGACGAGGCCAGAACGATGGCGACGGCCTCTGCCTTGCAGCAACAGGGCTTTGACATCCGGGGTATTCGCCCCCCCACCGTTCCCAAGGGAACGTCCAGACTGCGTGTGTCGATCACCGGAAATGTGACCCACGAGGATATCTCGGCGCTGTTTGCCACCATCGCCAGCCATCAATCGGAGGCCGCATGAGCGCGTTGATTGTCGTCGGAACCGACACGGGCGTCGGAAAAACCGTTTTTTCCGCTGGTCTGACCGCAGCGTTGAATGCAGGGTATTGGAAACCCGTTCAGTCGGGTTTGGAAGATGCGACGGACACAGAAACCGTCCGATTGTTGTCCGGTGCGGAAGTTTTGCCTGAGGCGTATCGCCTGAACCTGCCGGCCTCACCCCATCTGTCTGCCGAAGACATGGGTGTTGAGATTGATCTGTCGCGCCTTGCTGTGCCGCAGGTTGACGGGCCGCTGGTCGTTGAGGGGGCAGGGGGCCTGATGGTGCCGCTGAACCGCCAGTCCTATTACCTGGACCTGATTGCCCAGTGGCAGGCCCCGGTTGTGCTGGTCGCACGCACGGCGCTGGGAACGATCAACCACACCACATTGTCTCTGATGGCCTTGCGTGGCGCTGGATGTGAGGTTGTGGGTGTTGCCTTTGTCGGTGAGGCTGAGCCGGATGTTGAACAAACCATCGTAGAGATGAGCAATGTCCGTCACCTTGGGCGCCTTCCGGTTCTAAGCGAACTGACACAGCAAACCCTGAAAGATGCCTTCTCAGAAATTGACGTTGTCACCATTCGGAGGTTCTTGTGACCCCGCTTGAGTTTGACGCCCGCCACCTGTGGCACCCCTATACCAACGTCGCCAATCCCGGCGCGATGCACCTGATCGACCGGGCCGAGGGCGTTTATCTGTACCGGGAAGACGGCGTGAAGATGATCGACGCCATGTCCTCGTGGTGGTGTGCGATCCACGGTCACAAACACCCTGAGATCACATCTGCGATGCAGAACCAATTGGAGAAGATGCCCCATGTGATGTTCGGGGGGCTGACGCATCATCCAGCCATTGATCTGGGGCGCAGGATGATCGACATGCTGCCCGAAGGGCTGGATCGCATTTTCTACTGTGACAGCGGTTCGGTTTCGGTCGAAGTGTCGATGAAGATGGCTGTGCAGTACCAAATGGCACATGGCCGCAGCGGCAAGTTCGAGTTCGCTACTATTCGGGGCGGTTATCACGGCGACACCTGGAAGGCGATGAGCGTCTGCGACCCGGTCACCGGTATGCACGGGTTGTTCCGCGGAGCCTTGTCGATCCAGCACTTCCTGCCGCGCCCGCACGTGCGGTTGGGTGACGAATGGCCCGCAGATTCGGTACAGAACGGGCTGGAGCCGCTGGAGCGCTTGCTTGCCGAAAAAGGCGACCAACTGGCGGCCCTGATCCTTGAGCCTGTGGTTCAGGGCACCGGTGGTATGTATTTCTATCACCCACAATGGCTGCGCGCGGCACGTGCCTTGTGCGATGCCCACAATGTGCTGATCATCTTTGATGAGATTGCAACTGGCTTTGGCCGCACCGGTAAGCTGTTCGCCATCGATCACGCTGACGTCAAACCTGATATTTTGTGCTTGGGCAAAGCGCTGACCGGTGGACATATCTCATTCGCGGCAACGGTTACCAGCGAGCAGGTGGCTTATGGCATCGGCAACAGTGAGGCAGGCGTGTTCATGCACGGCCCGACTTACATGGCCAACCCTCTGGCCTGTGTCGCGGGATCGGCAAGCCTTCGTCTGCTGGCCGAGGGGAACTGGGAACGGCAGGTTTCTGATATTGAGGCCCAGATGCGCACCGAACTGGAGCCAGCTCGCGTTTTGCCTGGCGTAGCGGATGTCAGAGTCCTTGGTGCCATCGGCGTTATCGAAATGAAGGATACGGTTGATCCTTCTGTCGCCCACCGGCTGGCCCCAAAGACCGGAGTGTGGCTACGCCCCTTTGCGCGCAACATCTATTGCATGCCCCCTTACGTAATCTCTCCTGACGAGCTCAGCCAGGTCACGAGTGCAATGGTCGCGCTGGCCGGGGGGCAGGGATGAAACACAGGTGGCTGGAGCAATCAGGCGACGGCATTCTGATCCTTGTGTTCGGGGGTTGGGCGCTTGGTGCTGCACCGTTCCTGGGTCTATCCGGTGGCGCGTCTGTTCTGTTGGTTGATGACTACACCCAGCTTGATGACCCCTTGCCTGATTTGACAGGGTTTGACCGTGTCGACATGCTCGCGTTTTCCTTTGGCGTGGCATCTGCCGCGCATTGGCTGGCTAATACTCAGTTTCGCCCCGACCGGCTTGTTGCCGTCAGTGGCACCCTGCATCCGACCTGTCCGGACCGTGGGATTGCGCCCGAAATGATACGGGCGACGGCGGATCAGCTGACGACCTCCAGTTTTTCCAAGTTTTGCCGCCGCGCAGGGTTGTCTGTTGAGGCACCAGAGCTTGACCTCGCAGCAGCGCAACAAGAGCTTCACGCAGTGATCCGTCGCGGATCGGCCCTGAATCCCGGGTTTGACCTGGTGTGGATACCCGATCGGGACCGTATCATTCCAACGAAGGCGCAAGAGGCTGCCTGGGCGGAGACCTCAGCTTCGGTCAAACGTGTTGCAGGGTCACATGTACCCTTCGGGTCAGGCCAAAATTGGGCGGAGTGGCTGTCATGACGGCGCAACCGGCAGATAAGGTCCAACGCAGCTTTAGCAGAAGCTTTGACACCTATCACGACACAGCCAGCCAACAGGCGTGGGTTGCTGATAAACTGGTTTCTGAACTGCGCCGTGTGGGCGCACCGGGGCAATTTCGCACCGCATTCGAAATGGGGTGTGGCACCGGGCATCTCACCCGGACGTTGCGGCAAAATTTCGATCTGCCTGACCTTGTTCTGAACGACATCGCGCCGCAAGCCCAGGCAACGGCAGACGCCGAAGCGGCCGTATTTATCGCAGGCGACGTGCGTATGGTGCAATGGCCCGGCCAGATCGACCTGATCGCTTCAGCCTCGATGATCCAATGGATGGACGACCCGACCGGGCTGCTACAGCAGGCGGTCGATGCATTGGCCCCCGGTGGCTGGCTGGCCATTTCAGGATTTGGACCTCAGCAATACAAAGAACTGACAAGCATCGGATCAACAGCCCAGGCGCCTGGCCTTTGCGGGGCAGACGCCCTTGTCGCGGCCATTGAGGGGTCAATGCGGGTTTTGACCGCCGGGGAACGCATCCGGCCATCATATTTCGAAACTCCGCGTGACGTTTTGAAATACTTGCGCCGAACCGGGGTGAACGGTCGCGCGCAAGGGGCGTGGACCAAGTCCACTCTGGCCCGGTTTGAGAAAGACTATGTACGAAGCTTTGCGACGGATGACGGGGTGTCTTTGACATATCACCCGGTTTGGATCATTGCCCAAAAGCAGTAAGCGGCTATTCGGCGACCACCAAACCATTTCGTTTGCAAACAACATTTGGCAAATGCCCTTTGACGGGTGAGGGTCCGTAAAAAGCAGATTGATATGTCTGTCTGAATCCAGAGTGACCAGCGCGCACTTACCCGGCTTTTCCCGTCAGTTACCACGATCTGGACCTGCGCATTCCGAGCAGCAATACGCGCCAGATTGGTTTCTTGCAGTTCATGAAGCCTAAAGCTGGATTCGGCATTGACGGCACCGCCCGACAGAACTTCAAATCGCCGGGTGCGGCTGCAGCGCATGCTTACTGCAATTGATGAAACCCGTCTTTGAAATCTCACAGGTGCTTCCATCCTAAAGTATTGAAATGGTTGTCACACATACGCTTAAAGAACACTCCATTCAGATGGCGAATATTGGATCCACGAACGGGATGCGGTTCCTTCGTGGATCTCTGAGTGTTGAACTCAAGCTGGATGAACGCCCTGTGACGCAAGCCGACAAGCCGGTTGAAGCTGAGGTTCGGTCCTACTTGAAACGACATTTCCCCGAGCATGGAATCTTTGGTGAGGAACACGGGCAGGAGGCTGGAGACGGTCGGCATATGTGGTTCATTGATCCAGTTGGCGGCACCCGTTGTTTGGCTTCCTGTGTGCATATCCGGTTGAGGGACAGCCTAGGCTAGGGTTGGTTGGAAGGCCTGCCTTGGATGAGGTATTTGTGGGTGACATGGGGGAGGGGGCCACAAAGAATGGCCAGCCCATTCAGACCCCGCAGCAAACGCGTTTGGATCAGTCGATCCTGTCTGTGAACAAAGATGACAAGATTCAGCGCGATCATCCGAACCTGTTCGACCGATTGATGCAGGCTTGGCAGAACCGTCGGTTTACCTCTGACTGTTAACCTTATGCGCTGTTGGCTGCGGTGCATGTGGATGCTGTGGTGGATTTTGATCTGCAACCCTAAGCATTTCTGGCAGTCACGCCATTTGTTGCGGCAGCCGGTGGTGTGAAGACCGATTGGCAGCGTAGGGCTTTGAAACTGAAGTCTGATGCACGGTCGCTTCTGCGGCGACGCCGGAATTACGTGCTAACCTACTGGCGTTGATACACGGATAGAGGCCCGGCAGAATGCGCCGGGCCTTGGCTTCATGGTCTTGGTCATTCGGCTGCTATGGCCTGTTCATAACCAGTCGTCTTGGCAATTGGGCTCCATTCCAGATCACCCGTGTAACGCCATGCCAGATCACCCTTTTCGTCCATCGCGATCAGGTGAAGCCAGCGGTTGTCAAAGAGCGCTTTGACATTGGCGTGGCGCTTGAGAATGGCGTTCATGGCCTCACGTGGGGCTTCGATCACCACAGACAGACGCAGAGGGTCGTGTTGGAACGCCTCGCCATCATGAACTGATTGCCAGGGCAGCCCCGGACGCAAAGCGCCGCCGTTCCCTTCAACAACACCAATCCCGCCGACTACGTTGTGGAGCAACTTGTTGCCCCCACCGAATAACCCCGGCGCGACAGTCGAACCATAGTATTGCAAGCTGATCCAGCTGGCCACGACAACCGGGGCGGTCATGATCAACTCTAGCACGCCAAACCCATCATCCGAGCGCCAGTCATAGCTGTGAAGGAAGGACTGCCCGGCCAAACCGGTCCCGTCAGTCCGGCTTCGCGGCGCTGCGATAAAGGCGCGGCACCCTGCCAAACCCCATTCGGGTCGAAGCTCTGCCCAATCCTTGGCGCGATGGGCGATATCGTCGCCCCCATGGGCCCGAGGCAGCCGGGCCGCACGCTCGGTACGTGAGAGGCGTCCGGCTTCTGCCAACCAGGTTTTCAGCTGAGCGATCTGCGGCGCCCACAATCCCGCGGGGTGATCCTGATCAAACAGAGTAACGCCATCTGTCGTGGTATTGTGCAGCGCTGGCAGAAACAGCGTGTCAGTGGGGATGTCGATCCCTTTGTCCCGCAGTCCGTCCCGTACTTGGTTGTCGTTCAGCAGGCTGGCAAGTAGCCGGGCGCTTACATCCCCCGCGTGACCGCCGCAGGCACCGCATTGCAACGCGCTTTCATGGGGGTTATTGGTGACGTCCGCCCCATGTCCCGCCAGCATCACGATGCGCGCGAAATTATCTGTCAGAGACATCGCGCCCAGAATGGCTTTGGCGGTATCGATGCGCGTGACCAGATCCATTAAAGGGTCCAGTTTAGGCGCAGGGTCAAACTTGCTCCCACTACCACTCGCAGCCAGCGAATCCCGCAACAATTTACCAGCGTATATCGGACCAGTCGCCTCGACAAAGGCAAAGGATGAAACAGCGGCCAGCTTGAACCGCCCCCACGCCCTTTTGGCACGGGCCGTATAGCGACGATCCAGGTCGGACAGTGTGTCTTCTGCTGCTTTGGACTTAACATTGGGGTTCAGCAGAACCGGACCCCGCAGTTCGGTCACGTCTGATCCCGCGCATTTATGTGCGCTGGCCAACCCGAAGAACCCGGCAAAGCCGATGGTTTCGATACCCGAGTCCTGTGCTTCCAACGCCCGGCGAAAAACTTCGGACCGGACATCGATACAGAACGCAGCCTGCACCAGTGGGCGGCCCTCGGTCGCCCGTGGCTGACGACTAGCCAAAACCTGACCCAGCTTGCGCTGTTGAGCCCGTTCCGCAGCATCCTGCAGAATGGCATCAATCACCATGTCACGGGACGGAGTGATCGGGGTCTCGTGCATTGCGACGGTTTCCAGCCAACGCGCCGAAATCTGATCACGGTATTGGTGGAACAGGGCCTCTTCAAATACCATCCGAATGGCCAGCAACTCCGCCGTTGTTGTGTCGGTCTGACCCTGAAGCTCGGCCTTCCACAACAAATAGCGCGCGTATTGCGCCCAACCGCCAAGCGTGACTAGCCAACGATGAAATGTTGTTCCAGCCGCGTCAGGCGTCACGCCCAGCGTTTCCGAGGCCCGCCCGATGGCGCGCCATTGCGAACGGTTGGTGGCCGCCACAAATGCGCCAAAGCCTTTCAACCCATTGATCTCAGGTGTCAGGTCGCGCGATGCGAACTCCCGCCATGCACTGAACGCACCGCCGGCACGGCTGGGCTGCCAAAGGGCCTGGCCTTCGTCAAAATGGCTGGCAGCCCAAGCTCCGATACGTTCTTCGATTAAACCGGGCCAGTCGATGCCAGACACATCTGCGGCCAATTCCGCCACCGTCGGAAACGGGGCAAGAGGTGCGGCATCATCCGTCAAAGCGGCTGTGACTTCTTCAAGCCCCGGAGGATCAAAGCGACTTTCTACATGCGAAATCGCCTCAAGCAGATCCCCTTCGGTCATCTCACCCGAGTTCAACTTCTCGGCCATAATGCGCCTGTCAGGGGTGATGCGCACACCGGCAACACGGCCAAGACGTGCGGCCGTTACAGCGAGGGTATCCCCTGTCTGACCCAAAAAGGGGTTCACAGCGACATTCGCAGACAGCGGAAACAGAGGAGGGATCTGACGCACAGCGTCATTAGCAATCGCGACTAGTTCCAAAAGCGGAGCAGGATAGCTTTCGTGTTTCATATACATATCTGATCCCCTTTTCACACAGTCCGGCGCGTGGACCACCCGTCCAGCAGCCGATCAAAGATTGCGTTGGCATAAAGTCCATTGGACAAATGCACCCGCATTCCCGCCGCCGCCGGATGCGAGGCCCAGAGCGGGAAGGTCGATTGGGCCAGCGCCACGGCGCCAAAACTGATGAGCGCAAGAACGATCAAAGCCCATTCCAGCGGTCCTGCAGCAGGCGTAGGCGGCAGGGTGCCCGCCGTTAGATTCTGCGCAGCGATTTGCAGAACGAAGTAGCTGACCGATGTTGCACCCGCATAGATGACAGTGCGCCGGGTCAGCGCACCGGGCGCTGCATCCGCAAAGCCTTGCGCCAGCAGGTAGGCGACGCCAAAGATCAGGATCACACCCAAGGCAATGGCCTGAACAGATTTCCCGTCGATTCCGAACACCGAAGCCACCGCACCATAGATCAGAATGCCGGTTGCAAAGGCCAGCAATACATTGCGGGCACTTGGTACTGCCACCGGCCCCGGACGGCGAATGGCGGCCACGTTGCGCACAGCTTCACCCGCGCTCAGGAAGGCGTGGGCCTTGTAGAGCGAATGCGCCACAATGTGCAGCAGCGCCAGCGGGAACAGGGCAAGACCGCACTGCATGATCATGAACGCCATCTGGGCAATTGTTGACCACGCCAGGGATGTCTTGACCGCGGGCTGCGTCAGCATGACCAAGCCTCCGAACAGCGCGGTGAAACCGCCCAGCATGACCAACAAGGCCATAATTCCAGGAGCCACCAGCATCACATCCGCAAAGCGGATCAATAGAAACCCGCCCGCATTGATCACGCCCGCATGCAACAGGGCCGAGACCGGGGTTGGTGCTTCCATCACCTCGGTCAGCCACCCATGGACCGGGAACTGGGCCGAAGCCAGTACGGCCGCCAGTGCGATGAACAGGGCGGCGACAATTGTGGTTACTGTCGGCTGTGCTTCTGACAGGATCGTAGCGATGTCGGTGGTGCCGTAGCCGATGATCAGCAAGGCAACGGCCAGACCAAGCGCAACTTCGCTGATTCGCGCCACAACAGCCTTTTTGCGCGCTGCGCGTTGTGCCGTGGTACGTTCGGGGTAGAACAGCAGCAGTTGATGCAGTGCCAGGCTTGTTGCAATCCAGGCGACCAGCAGTTGGACGATGTTGCCGGACATCACCAACAAAAGAACGGCGGCCAGCGCGACAGACATCCAACCGCTAAAGGCACCCTGCCTTGGTTCTCCGTCCATGTATGTTGCAGAGTACCGCAATACGATCCAGCCAATGAAACTGACCAGAATCAACATTGTGGCGCTTACAGCATCCAACCGGACCGAAAGGCCCACTCCCCAAAAGCCGATCATCGTCGAGGTCCCGGACCCTTTTGCAATTAGCAGCATGACCGCCAAGGCAGACACGCCAAATGCCGCCAGGGCCGCCCATTCTGCGACTTTCGGCAAATTGCCCGGACGCATCCCCGGATGTCGGCTGCAGTAATATGCAGATCCCAACAAGATCATTGGACTTAGGAGGGGTAGAAGCAGGTAACTCATGCGTGTGTCCCTTGACGTTCGATACTGACTCGACTTGTTCCGTTCGACATATTTCGCAGTGCAACATAAGAAAAATACATTGTTTGATGTGTTTCGTTCATATAAATAGAACGATATGCCGCTCAACTATCATCACCTGCGCTACTTCTGGGCCGTCGCTCATGACGGGAACTTGACCCGCACGGCGCAGCGTTTGAATCTTTCTCAATCGGCCTTGTCGGTGCAGATAAAAGAACTGGAAGACCGGCTTGGTCATCCGCTGTTTGAACGCCGGGGCCGCAAGCTGCATCTCACCGAAGCCGGACATATCGCTCTGGACCACGCCGATGCGATTTTTGCGACAGGTCAGGAACTTGTGGCAACCTTGCAGGACGCGGGGAATACGCGGCAAGCTCTTAGGGTTGGGGCACAGTCCACCCTTTCTCGCAACTTTCAGATTCGTTTTTTGCGGCCCATTTTGGCGCGCGCAGACGTCGAGGTTATTTTAAGGTCCGGTAGCCCAAGCGAGTTGCTGGAGGGGCTCGAAACGCTGAATTTCGACCTGGTCTTGATGAACCACGAACCCGCAAGCGACAGTTTGACCAGCTTTGTCACTCATCATTTGGCCGAACAACCGGTGAGCATCGTCGGAACCCCCGATCGTCTGAAACCGACACGTTCAATACGGGATCTATTGGAAGAACAACCCTTCATCCTGCCCACAACGAACAACAGTGTCCGCACGGCTTTTGATGCCATGGCCAGCCGCATGTCGGTGCGCCCTCAGGTGGCAGCCGAGGTGGACGACATGGCGATGATGCGGCTGCTTGCACGGGAGGATATCGGGCTGGCTCTGGTGGCTCCGATCGTTGTTCAGGATGAGTTGATTTCGGGTCGTCTGGTCGAGGCGCAAGAGCACCCGAAAATCAAGGAAAACTTCCACGCGATCACGTTCAAACGCCGGTTCCCGAACCCTTTGGTGCAAGAGCTCTTGTCGCATGGATCGGACACGCAGGACGGTGTCTGAGGTCAGTCACCACGCGCGGATTTGAACAGGTACAGGAAAACAAAAAGAGACCCGATAGACGTTGTCACGATACCCACGGGCAGTTCCTGTGGGGCCAAGAGCAGGCGGGACAGAATATCCGACAGCGTCAGCAGAATCGCCCCTACGATGGCCGAGGTAATCAGCAGGTTTCGGTGCAGCGTACCAGCAATGCCGCGCGCAATATGAGGCACCATCAGCCCAACAAATCCGATGACACCAGCCACGGACACAAAACTGGCCGTAGCCAACGCAGCCACAAAGAACATTCGGAATCGAAGACCCTGGACGGGAATTCCCAGTGACGACGCAGTGAAATCTCCGGTCAAAAGGGCATCCAGCCAGCGACTGCGATAAAGCGCGTAGCTTAGGATCAGGGCAAGCCCGGTCAGGACCAGTGGAAAGGTCTGCCATCGGGCAAGACCCAATCCGCCCAGCATCCAGAAGATAACCGAATGCGCCGCACGACTGTCGCCGGAAAAAATCAAATAATTTGTAATCGCGGAAAACAGGAAAGACACAGCCAAACCGGCCAGGATCAGCTTTTCCGGCGCACTTGTGCGCAAACCCTGAACCAGAGCCAGAACAATGCCAGAGGCTATTAGCCCCCCGCAAAACGCCGCCAAAGGCAGGGTCCAGACCCCCAGCACATCGCCAGTGACCGTTATGACAAGAACGGCCCCAGCCGCCGCCCCCGAGGACAGGCCAAAAAGGAACGGATCGGCCAGATCGTTGCGCGTGGTTGTTTGCAAAACCACGCCAACTACGCCCAGCCCTGCGCCGATCACAGCGGCGAACAAGGCTCGGGGGAGGCGAAGGTCGAAAACGATCCGATGCACCGGGGACATTTCACCTTCTGTCAGGCCGGTCCCCAAGCCAATGGCGGTAAAGACCTCGGCCATTGGGATCGAGGTTGTGCCATAGATCGTAGACAGCAGCAAAAGGGCGGTCAGAATGACCGCCCCCAGCAAGATCGATCGGCCCAAATGGACCATGTCAGTTGGTCTCCGGATGCATCGCATTGGCCATCTTTTCAATGGCTTCAATATTTGCCGGTCCGGGTGTCAATTCCTCGTAACGCAGGCCGATCCAGCGCGCGTTCTTGACTGCATCGGTTTGTGACATGACAGGATGATCTTTCAGAAACTGGAAGGTATCTTCTGCACCATTTCCTGTTTGATAGTCCAGTAGCACCAGGAATTCCGGGTTTGCGGCTGCCACGGTTTCCCAAGAGGTGCGACCCCAGCTGGTATCCATGTCATGTGTGACGTTTACACCCCCCGCAGCGGCAATCATGGCGTCCGGGATGGCGAATTTACCTGCGGTAAAAGGCGCATCTGCCGGCCCGTCCAGCAGGAAAACACGAGGTTTATCCAGATCGGCGGTTTTTGCCTCAAGGGCATCCAACTGGACTTTCCAGCCCAAGACAAGGTCTTCCGCCTTAGCCTCGACACCCATCACCTGGCCCAAACGCAGGACGTCGTCAAACAGCAGATCCATGCTGGCTTCGGGGCGGTCTTTGTTCAGGTGCACGCAGCTTTCGGTCAAGACCATGGTCTTGATGCCAAAGGGTTCCAGCGTGTCTGGGGTCACTTCGCCACCTGGCTGCATTCCGTAATACCAACCAGCGAAAAACATATCGGGTTCGACAGAGACAAGGTTTTCAACTGTAGGATATTTCGGAGCCAACTCGGGGATGTCGCCGCGCTGTGCATCAAAATCCGGGCTGGTCTTGTACCAGCCTGTGATGCCGGTCAGGCCGACGATCTTGTCTTGCAGACCCAAAGCAAACGCCATGTCAGTCATGTTCATGTCGTGAACAACGAGCCGTTCTGGCGTTGTTTCAAAAACCAGTGGCTCGCCGCAATTGTCCACTGTAATGGCATCCGCGGCTGCGCCGCTTGCCAGGCCAGTGAACACAGCCACAGGCCAGAGTTTCTGCATCATTGTAAGCTCCTGTTATGATGACAGTTTACGTTTTCGAATATCCAGAGCAGGGATCATGCGGCCCTCATGCTGGAAACACAGATAATCCACTCCAAACGTGTCGCGGACACGATCCGTTGTCAGAACATCGTTGACAGGGCCAAACCCTGTCAGACGTGTTGATTTCATTAACGCCACATGAGTGGCAAATTCCGGGATCATGACCAGATCGTGGACGATCATGACAACCGTCACGCCCAATTCAGCGACCAAAGACAACATGTGCCCCTTGGCATCCGGGTCTAGGTGATTGGTCGGCTCGTCCAGAAACAACAGAGACGGGTTTTGAGCCAGCGCACGTGCGATATGCGCCCGTTGCCTCTCACCCCCCGATAGCTGACCCATAGGTTTGCGGGAAAGGTGCATTAAACCCGTTGTTTCCAAAACCCGGTCAAGATCTTCCCTGTGCTCAGACGCGGACTTGTCAGCCTTGATCGGAATTTGGCCAAGTGCAACATAGTCGTGCAATCGCAACCGACTATCCGGCATTTCCTGTTGGCCAACCACAGCGATCGTCCGCGCGCGTTCATGGGCCGACAAGGTGCGCAGGCTTTGACCTTTTATCTGCACATCACCCAGCGCAATACGTTCGATTCCGCAAAGCAGCTTGAGCAGCGTAGTCTTCCCAGCCCCATTCGGTCCCGCAATCGCCAGAATTGATCCTTCTTCCAAGCCAAAGGACACATCCTGAAGCAGCACATCACCGTTCAAGGCATAATATTCTAGGTTTTCGACAGCCAGGAAACTCATGACGACCTCTGCGATGGCAAGGCAGGCATGCGCGACAAGGTTTTGGTGAACAGTGTTAGCGGGCGGTCAGTTGCGTTTGTCCAACCATCGGAACTGAGCTGATATTGCCCGGCGAATTCCACCACTGCATCCAGATCCTGTTCCGAAACGATGTCACCAAACAAATACTGCGCCTTGCCCGGTGCCTGAAAACCGACGGTGGTTGGCCGGTCGCAGCCCGCCATGCACGCGACCTCCCGGATTGCAAACCCTTCGGGCAGTTTTCGCGCCAATGCGCCACTCACTTGATCGGTGGACATCGCGCCTGTGCATGTCGTGCATACAAGTAGGAAATGATCTGCAGTTTTCGTCATTGTGCGCACCGGTTACCGCTGATCAAACTACAATACAATGTTATAACATTACTATTTTGAGAATCGCGATCTTTTCGCGAGGCCACAGCACAATAGGTATTGGGGTTGAGGATAAAGCTATCAGTCACCTGTTGCATTGTCCGCTCTGCTTGAAACCAAGCGCGGACAGAAGGTGCCAAAAATGGAAACACGCGAAAACCGTGCCATCAAAGCCTCCTTCCAGGACGCCCCGCCCCGGGTTGGTTAAACATCGGATGGCAGGTCTCCTGACTTGCGGGTCAAAGCTTGGCCCACCTTCCCAACCCTTTCGGGGTCAGTGGCGCAGTGGCGTCGCTCTCCGCTTACAGTTGCGGGGGCAGTCACGGACTTGGCGCAATACAGCGCCGCACCGTATTCCCATTTTCATCCCTTTCGGAACCATCCAACTCAGCTAGGCTGGCGGTGCTGGACTTGTCAAGAAGGAGAAGCAGTCGAGCCGATCCAAAACATCTGGGCGCGGCTCACATTCACGTTGGCCGGTTCTAGCCTGGTTGATATCAATAGTCGGAAACCAACAAGAAGTCCGGCGCAGCGTCTTCTTCGATCTGTGAAAACCGAGGGATGGAATCTTCGAAGACATTATCCGTACGGTCATCATTCACAGTCGAAACCTCTCCAATAAGGCAATCGCCGTGTTCTGCCCAGAATGCGTGCCAGACACCCGGCATAAGGGTCACGCTTTGCCCCGGTTTCAGCCGCAAATGCTCACCTGGTTGCAACGTAACAGGGCAGGCATCGCTGGGTACCGTCACTGGCGTGTTCCGGTCGATGCCCCCGTCAGGGTCAGATGCGTAAATCTCCAGCACCAGATCACCCCCGCCGCGATTGATGATGTCCTCGGCCTTTACGATGTGACGATGCATCGGAGACAGTTGTTTATCTTTCGAGATCAGCAATTTTTCCGCATACAACATCCCGCGACCTGATTTCAGATCATTCACCTCACCATTGCGCAGAGTGAAGAGGAACAGGCCGAGTTCGTCAAACCGACCCTGAGCGTAATCGGTGATGTCCCAGCCCAGCCCCCGACTGCGGATCGTTTCAGCTACAGGACTTCGCATCTGATCGGGCGACCAATCGGCAAAAGGTGGTAACACGGCTCCAAAGGATTGTATGAAAGCCTGCGCTTCGGACTTGATGCGGTTAATTTCGGATCGTTTCATTGGTTTTTCCAAGAATTAAAGCTCATGCGCCCAGGGCGGCTCGGCCCCGGCACGGGATACGGTTACAGCGGCGACTTCGGCTCCCAGTTCCATGGCCGCGCGCAACGCTTCTGGGGTCAGGTTTCGCACGCCTTGTTTGGTCAGTTTCTCAGCACGGCTGAGTGCGGTGAGCACACCAGCATTGAACGTATCGCCGGCACCGATCGTGTCTACGACCTGCACCTGTTTCACCGGCACCGAAACCTTTGATCCATCTGCCAGATACCCATGTGCGCCATCACCGCCCCGGGTCACTATCAGGGCCGTTGGCCCGGCCTGCAACAACAACGCGGCTTTCGCCGACTCGGGCTCGGTACCGGGAATGATCCAGTCCAGATCCTCGTCGGAAACTTTGACGATATCGGATTGCGCGATCATGTGGTTCAGGCGTGTTCGAAACCGGGCCTGATCCTCGATGAAGCCCGGACGGATGTTCGGATCCAGCATCACCGCACGTTCGCCACCATGACGCTTCAACAATGACGCGTAGGCATCCGCGCAGGGCTCACACGCCACACTAATACCCCCTAGATACAAAGCAGAGACTGCTGGAAGCTGATCTGGCATATCTTCCGGCGTCAACATACGCCCAGCCGTGTTTTCATCGACAAAGCTGTAGGTTGCGTGCCCATCTTGAAGTTGAACAAAGGCAAGTGTGCTGGGGCGATCCGAGACGATCACATGCGATGTATCAACGTGACTGGCGTTTAATGCGGTGATCAACTGCTGGCCGAACATGTCCGTTGAAATGCCCGTCAGCATCCCCACAGATACGCCTAGACGCCCCATGGCGACTGCTGTATTCAGGATCGCCCCGCCGGTATGCGGAACAAAGCCGTGCGCACCGAAAACTGTCGGCTCGGCGATCATATCAATCAGGGCTTCCCCGCAACACAAGATCATTCGACAGTCCTTTCCTGGAGTTCTTGTGGGGCACGTCGCTTAACGCTTGAGGGCGTTCTTGCAAAAGTTGTTTGCACCAATGATGCCAAATTCGGCTTGTTCTGAGACGTACAGGTTCAATGACTTTCGCAACTCACTAAAACGTCCACCGCCGTTGAACGCATCCTTAAAGTCCTGATCAAAGAGCCAACGGTTTTTCTCGGCGACGCCGCCCACAAGAAATACCCCACCGGCAGGCATCAGAGTAACTGCCATGTCGCCCATAAGTGCGCCCAGATGCGTGGTGAACATCTGCGCTGTTTTGACTGCGATGGGGTCCGAGGCATCGCGGGCTTCGGCCAAAATCTCTTTGGCAGAGCGCAATGAAGGCTGTGCGTTTCCAGCCGCCAATCCAACGGCTTGATACAGGATGGGCAAGCCCGTTCCGCTGAGGAACATTTCCGCTTCCAGAGCCAGGCTGTTCCCGAAAAAGCATTCAGGTGCAATTCGGCGGGCTGCTTCAAAGATCTCTACCTCGTCGCGGTGACGCGGATACAGTCCCACGTGGCCGCCTTCGCCGGAAACCGTGTGATAATGCCCTTCAGAAAACAACAAAGCTCCGACACCAAGCCCAGTGCCGGGGCCAACCACCAAACGCGTGCCCACAGGCGGTTTCGCCTGACCTTGCAAAACCGAAACTTCGTTCTGTTTGACGTCAGCAACTGACCAAGCTGCCGCTGTGAAGTCATTAATAACAAAAGTATGCTCCGCCCCGGTCGCCTGCGCCAGTTCAACCTCGGACAAGTCCAGATTAGCGTTTGTAAGACGGATGACTCCGTTTCTTACAGGACCAGCCCCAGCAGCAACGACCGCCTGAGGATTTGTGCCAACCTCATCTCGCAGAGAGTGAAATGCGTTCAGCAGATCGTCCAATGTGCCCGTAGGGTGCTTGCGCAGGTCCGTTAGCTCGCCATTTGTCACAACGCCAAGACGGGTGTTTGTTCCGCCAATGTCTGCAACCAAATTCCAGTGTTCATGCACAGAACCAGATGGTTGCGCTAACGGAAGAGAGACGTTCTGCCCCTCTGAAAGGGCGGATTTCAGCGCCGCGAACGACGCTTTGGGCGTTCTTTCCAGAGTTTCAAAATCCACGTCCACCAGTCCAAACCTTTTCTCGTACCCGAAGGCCCATTCGTAATTGTCCAGCAGAGACCAGACAAAATAGCCTTTAACCGGAACACCTTGTGCCAAAGCGTCCAGCACGGCTGCAAGGTGTGTATCAAGATATTCGATACGGTCCTCATCCCGCACGCGCTCTGCGCTCGCCATTCCGTTTTCGGTGATATAGATTGGTAGCCCGCCCGTATAGTCCTTCTGTGCTCGAATAAGAAATCGGGTCAGGGCGGAAGGGTCAATTTCCCACCCCATCTGCGTTTTTGGCAGTGGTCCGGGAACATCGGTCAAACTGGGCCACGCGGTATCGCTCGGGGCAATCAACTTTCGGGTGTAGTAGTTCAACCCGCACCAATCGACCTGAGTCCCAATCGTTTCAAAATCGTCCTGCCAACCAGATGGCAAGTGTGGCTCAAGCCCATCCAACACCAGTTTGGGGTACTGTTTCTTGAAGACGCCACCAAGAAAGAACCGATTGTAAATCGCATCATACCGGTCCGCAGCAAGCCGCGCCTCGACGCTGTCATCGGCCGGGTCTGCCCATTCGAGGTTGAACACCGCGCCCAGATTGCTCATCCCAAGACTACGCATGGCCTGAATGGCGCGACCATGCGCCAGCAAAACGTGATGCATCGCGCGGGCCGTTGCGCGGATGTCGCGCAGGCCCGGGGCGTGATGACCTTCGAAATGGCTTAGCCAGCTGACACACCATGGCTCGTTGATCGGTGCGGCACTGTACATCCTGTCCCCGATGCGGCCCATGATGACCTCGGTGAAGTCTGCAAACCATCCTGCAATGTCGCGATTGCGCCACCCCCCCTGGTCCGCCAGGGCCGAGGGCAGCTCCCAATGATACAAGGTTACGCAGGGCCGTATTCCGCGTTCCAGCAACGCGTCGGCAAGTCGATCATAGTAATCCAAACCGGCCTGATTTACCTGCCCGCGACCTTCCGGCATCACCCGCGCCCAACTGGTTGAGAACCGATAGCAGTCAAACCCCGCCTCGCGCACCAGATCGAAATCCTGTTCGAACCGGTTCAAATGATCACAGGCGAGATCGCCATTTTCTCCACGAACCACGTTTCCAGGTGAGGCCGCAAACGTATCCCAGTGTGTTTGCCCGGCACCACCCTGTGCATGCCCTTCGATCTGATAAGCTGAGGTTGCGACCCCGAAAAGGAAGTCTTTTGGGAAGTCAGAGCGAGTGTATTTCATTCTTTGTTACGTCCTGTTGGGCACAGGGCCAGTTGAGCGTCCGACAACCAGTTCAGCCTCCAGCAATTTGGATTTGGCCGCATCATCGGGGAACTTGATCCGTTCAATTAACATCTCTGCCGCCATTTCCCCGGCGTGACGGACGGATGATCGGGTTGCAGTGAAAATAGGAACGTCTTGACCGTTCTTCAGATAAGACAAGTCGTCGTCATGCGCTATGACCGAAACATCGCGCCCCATCTTCAAGCCCGCTTCATCCAAGGCACGCCTTACTCCTATGGCGGAAATCATCGAGGACGCCAATATGGCGGTTGGCGGATTCTCAAGCTGCAACATACCTCGCGATTCGTGATGGCCATACACTTCCGTCATCTCTGCGCTGCGCATCAGTTCGGGATCGGCGGCAAGGCCAGCTTGCTTGAGCGCTTCCAGATACCCGGCGCGTCGGCGCTGTGCGAAATCCATATCTTCCAGGCCATTGATCAAGGCGATCCGGCGATGACCCAAATCAATCAAAAACCGCGTCGCCCGTAGAAACGAGCTTTTGTTGTTCACGTCGATCCAGTCGTAAGGCGTATCTACGCCAGTCGAACGCCCATGCACGATGAACGGCACGCCCATGCGTTTCAGAACAGCGATCCGAGGCTCATTTACTTTCGGCCCCTGCAGGACAACGCCATCGACCGCACCCCGCTGAAAAAGACTGCGATAGGCTTCTTCGATCGAAGTGTCGTCGGCGTTGGTAAACATCAAGTCGTAGCCATATTCCGCATATTTCCGCGCGGCACCGGCAACAAAGTCGCCAAAGATGGGGTTCACCATTTCATGCTGCGACGAACTGGGGATCACATGACCGATGACCATGGATCGCCCTGTCGCCAGCCCTTTCGCCCGGCTGTTGGGGCGATATCCATGTTTTTGCGCGGCGGCTTGCACACGTACACGCGTTCCTTCACTGACCTCCGGATATCCGTTCAGCGCGCGGCTCACCGTTGTTTGCGAAAGGCCCAGGATTTCCGAGAGCTGCTTCAGGTTCATTTTGCTATTCAAAGCGCCTTCAATTATCTGCAACATTTGTTGTGTGGCCAATTTGAGCGCCCGTCAACTTGTTTTACCGTTATAGCCAAATTTATTAATATTTTCAGCATAAGGCAGCAAATGATTGACAGAATGAAAGTGTTAGCGGATAACACGTCGCATCCAAAGCGCTTTGAAAGTGAGTCTTTAAGCGCGTGAAAATTCGGGAGGAGGATTAGATGAAACACTCGCTTTATGCAGGTGCGGCGATGTTCGCCCTGATGGCTGGGTCGGTTCAGGCGGAGGGTGAGTTGATCCACGCCGCAGGTGAAGGCAGCTTTGACTGGGACGGGTTCCAGGCCTTTGCCGATGCTAACGATCTGTCCGGGGAAAGCCTGACCATCTTTGGCCCCTGGCTAGCGGGTGAGGGCAAATCCTTTGAGAACCTTGTTGCGTATTTCGACGAAGCAACAGGCGCAAACTCCAGCTACGTAGGTTCAGATTCGCTTGAGCAACAAATCCTCATTGATGCAGCGGCGGGCTCGGCGCCGAACCTGACAGTGTTTCCACAGCCTGGTCTGGCGGCAAACCTTGCGAAGCAGGGGTACCTGACGCCACTTGCGGATGGGTCTGCTGACTGGATCAAAGATAACTTTGCTGCAGGTCAGTCCTGGGTCGATCTGGGCACGTTCGAGAATGATCAAGGCGCTGCCGAGTTCTATGGCTTTTTCTTCAACGTAAACGTCAAGTCTCTGGTTTGGTACATCCCCGAGAACTTTGAAGATTTTGGATACGAAGTACCGGAGACCATGGAAGAGTTCAAAGCTCTGATGGACCAGATGGTCGAAGATGGCGAAACCCCATTATGCGTTGGTCTGGCTTCAGGAGGCGCAACCGGTTGGCCTGCGACTGACTGGGTAGAAGACCTGATGCTGCGCACTCAGCCACCGGAAGTTTATGACCAGTGGGTGTCGAATGAGATGAAGTTTGACGATCCTCGGGTGATCGCCGCAATTGAGGAATATGGCAGCTTTACCCGCAACGACGACTATGTTGTCGGGGATGCAGACGACACTGCCGCGATTGACTTCCGCGACAGCCCCAAGGGTTTGTTCGACAGCCCCCCGGCCTGCATGATGCACCGCCAAGCGTCGTTTATTCCGGCGTACTTCCCTGAGGGCACCGAATTGGGCGTTGATGCTGATTTCTTCTATTTCCCGGCATATGCCGAAAAGGATCTGGGTACTCCGGTACTTGGGGCGGGAACGCTGTTTACAGTCACCAACCCAAACCCTGCCGCCGAAGCGTTCATGGAGTTCCTAAAGACACCCTTTGCGCATGAGATCATGATGTCGCAAGACGGCTTCCTGACACCGCATCTTGGTGCGAACCCCGAAAACTATTCCAACGACACCCAGCGCGGGCAGGGTGAAATCCTGACCAATGCCACCACCTTCCGCTTTGACGGGTCTGACCTGATGCCAGGTGCCGTTGGTGCCGGTACCTTCTGGACCGGGATGGTAGATTATTCATCGGGTGCAAAAGACGCAGCCACCGTGGCCGGCGAAATCCAGTCGTCCTGGGACGCAGCCAAGTGATCAACCGCTGGGGCGGTCTTAGGATCGCCCTGCTTGCCAAACGGATGAGCGCACCATGACACCGGCACTTCAAGGCCTGCTGACGATCGCCATCGGCGTGTCGGGTTGCGTGGGCTATTTCTACCTCTCCAACCAGTTTCTAGACAAAGTCCTGTTCCCGCCGCACGGGCCGAATGCGGGGCGCAACATCAACCGGGCCAACATGATCCGGCCATGGCTGTTTCTGTTCCCTGCGCTTGCTGCGCTGGGGCTGTATCTGGCCTATCCGGTTGTTGAAACACTGCGCCTGTCAATCACGGAGCGTGTGCCCGGCGGCGGGTACAAATGGGTGGGTCTGGACAATTACTCACAGATGGCGGCTGAGCCCAAATTTTGGGAGGCCATGCGCAACAACATGTTTTGGCTGATCGTCGTACCAGCCATGTCCACAGCCTTTGGTCTGCTTGTTGCGCAACTGACTGACCGGATCCGCTGGGGCAACTTCGCCAAATCTCTGATCTTCATGCCGATGGCGATTTCTTTTGTGGGCGCGTCGGTGATCTGGAAACTGGTTTATGATGCGCGTCCTGCAGAACAAGACCAGATTGGCATCCTAAACGCGCTCTATATCTTTTTCGGTGGGGCCGAACCGCAAACCTGGCTGACGGTCCCGTTCTGGAACAGCTTTTTCCTGATGATCGTTTTGGTCTGGATTCAGACCGGTTTTGCCATGGTCATCCTGTCGGCTGCTCTGCGCGGTATCCCCGAAGAAACCATCGAAGCAGCCATTCTGGACGGCGCGAATCCGTTCCAGATTTTCTTCAAGATCAAGGTGCCCCAAATCAAAACAACAATCCTTGTTGTTTGGACGACAATCACAATCACCGTGCTCAAGGTCTTTGACATCGTTTTTGCCATGACCAACGGCCAGTGGGAGACACAGGTGCTGGCCAACTACATGTACGACAAGCTGTTTCGGGCAAATGACTGGGGCGTCGGATCAGCCTCGGCCATGGTGATTATGCTGCTGGTTGCTCCGATCCTGGTGTGGAATGTGCGCAACGCCCGCAAGGAGATGGAGTAAGCCATGAGCGATATTGCTGGAACCAAACCCGCGCTCAGATGGGTTGTGCACCTTTCGGTCATCTTTCTTGTGGTGTTGTGGGTCATTCCAACTTTGGGTCTGTTGGTCTCGTCCTTTCGGACAGCCGACCAAATCTCATCAAGCGGGTGGTGGCGATCGCTGTTTCCATCCGAGCAGAATCTGACCCTTCGCAGCGCCGCGCCTGAAACACAGGCGTTGGAAAACGGGTTGTATGTCATTGAGGGCGCGCTGTTCAGCGCGGATGAGCAAGCCACAATTTCGAGATGGGGTATCAGCTCGCGTGATGTGGATGCCTTTGAGCCCGGTCAAACGGTCGAGCTACGCCGAGGCGGCACCATCACCGTCGATGCCGTTGGAAACTATCGGATGGAAAACACCGAAGAGTTCACCGGAAACCGCGGCGCGCGTATCTTTGTGACGGCCGAGTTGCCGCCTGAGTTCACCTTGGACAATTACCAGAAAGTTCTTCTGGATCAGAGTAGTACGGACAGTATGGCCAAGGCGTTCTTCAATACGCTGACCGTGACGATCCCGGCAACAATCATCCCGATTCTGGTTGCCGCCTTTGCGGCCTATGCGCTGGCCTGGATGGATTTTCCCGGTCGGGCGCTGTTGATCGCGGCGGTTGTTGGGCTGTTGGTTGTTCCGCTTCAATTGGCCCTGATACCCTTGCTGAAATTCCACCTGAATATCGGCATCGGCAAGGGTTATCTGGGCGTCTGGCTGGCACATACCGGGTTCGGGATGCCCCTGGCGATTTATCTGCTTCGCAACTACATGGCCGGATTACCGCGTGACCTGATCGAAAACGCACGCGTCGACGGCGCCACCGAGTTCCAGATCTTTACCAAGCTGATCCTGCCGCTCAGCTTCCCGGCGCTGGCGTCTTTCGCGATCTTCCAGTTCCTTTGGACATGGAACGACCTGCTGGTTGCGAAGGTCTTCCTGATCGATGCGACCGGCCAGACAACTGTGATGACCAACCGCATCGTCGAGCTTTTGGGGACGCGTGGCGGCAACTGGGAAATTCTTGCGACCGCCGCCTTTGTCTCAATCTTTGTGCCGCTGGTCGTTTTTTTCGCAATGCAAAAATACCTGGTCCGGGGCCTTCTGGCCGGATCTGTTAAATAGAGGCGTCTGATGAACGTGCAGAACAACCTTGAACACAGCAAAGCAACAAGACTGTCTTCGGATTGGTGGCGAGGAGGGGTGATCTATCAGATCTACCCGCGGAGTTTTCAGGACAGCAACGGCGATGGGGTCGGTGACTTGAAAGGCATCACCGCGCGACTGGACTATATCGCGTCGTTGGGTGTTGATGCGATCTGGATCTCACCGTTTTTCAAGTCACCAATGAAAGACTTTGGATACGATGTCAGCGATTATCGCGATGTCGATCCCATGTTCGGAACGCTGGAGGACTTCAAAGAGCTTCTGGATCAGGCGCATGCCAAAGGACTGAAAATCATGATCGATCTGGTTCTGTCGCACACGTCGGACCAGCACCCTTGGTTCAGCGAAAGCCGCAGCAGCCGTGAGAACCCGAAATCCGACTGGTATGTGTGGGCTGACCCCAAGCCGGATGGCACACCACCAAACAACTGGCTGTCGATCTTTGGCGGCTCGGCGTGGCAATGGGACTCTCGTCGCCTGCAGTACTATCTGCATAACTTCCTGACATCGCAACCGGATTTGAATTTCCATTGCCCGGATGTTCAGGATGCTTTGCTGGACGTCGCACGGTTCTGGCTGGATCTGGGCGTAGATGGCTTTCGGTTGGACACAATCAATTTTTACTTCCATGACAAGGAATTGCGCGACAACCCAGCCCTGCCAATGGATCAGCGCAACGCGACGATCGCACCAGCAGTCAACCCGTACAACCATCAGGACCACCTGTATTCGAAAAGCCAACCCGAGAATATTGCATTCCTTGAACGGCTGAGGGCGCTTACGGACGAATACGAAGGCCGTGCGTGTCTGGGCGAGGTCGGCGATGCGCAGCGTGGGCTCGAGATCATGGGTGAATACACCTCGGGCGATCAGCGGATGCACATGTGCTATGCGTTTGAGTTCCTCGAGAAACGCGCGTTGACTGCCAGTTACACCAAACATGTCTTTGACCAATTGCAGGCCAAGGCAGGTGATGCATGGCCCTGTTGGGCATTTTCAAACCATGACGTGCAACGCCATGCCTCTCGCTGGAACTTAGATGACGCCGCAGCCCGACAGCATGCGGTTCTCATGATGTGCCTACGCGGCTCGGCTTGCCTGTATCAAGGCGAAGAATTGGGCCTGCATGAAGCAGATGTGCCGTTTGAGAAGCTTCGAGACCCCTATGGCATCGAATTCTGGCCCGAATTCAAAGGCCGCGACGGTTGCCGTACGCCAATGGTTTGGCAAGCGCAGCATGAACAATCAGGCTTCAGCACCGCAGAACCCTGGCTACCGGTCAGCGTCCAACAGGCTGAACACGCGGTCGATCGGGCCGAGGTGGACCCGCAATCGATGCTGAACCACTATCGTCGCGCCATCGCGCTGCGTCATGCGCACCCGGCTCTGGCATCTGGACGTCTTTCTGAGATGAACGAAATAGGCTCAGTTTTGACTTTCATTCGTGAAGACAGCTCCGAGCAAATTTTCTGTGCGTTCAATCTCGGATCAGATCAAACCGAGATCAAAGTGCCTGACGGCAATTGGCAGACAATTGGTCAGGAACTGGGTGCCATTGACGGTGCAAATTCAATCACTCTGACGGCTTCGCAGTTCTGCCTGATGGCTCGGGAAAAGGGGTAAGGCATGTCTGAACTCAACCTTACAGGTGTCGCCAAGTCTTATGGCCCTGTTGACGTTCTGAAGAACATCAATCTCGACATTGAGCAGGGCGAACTGGTCGTTTTTGTTGGTCCTTCCGGATGTGGCAAATCCACCTTGCTGCGGATGATAGCCGGTTTGGAAAAGATCACAGGCGGGACGCTGGAGATCGAAGGGCAGGTCATGAACGATGTTCCGCCCGCACAACGCGGCATCGCGATGGTGTTTCAAAGCTACGCCCTGTACCCCCATATGACAGTGCGCGAAAACATGGCGTTTGCCCTGAAAATTGCCAAGATGCCTGCGGGTGAAATAGATGCTGCGGTAGATCGAGCCGCCCAAATTCTGCAACTCGAACCCTTTCTTGACCGTTTACCCAAAGCTCTGTCCGGCGGTCAGCGCCAGCGGGTCGCCATCGGGCGCGCCATTGTGCGCGATCCAAAGGTGTATCTGTTTGATGAACCCTTGTCGAACCTTGACGCAGCCCTTCGGGTGGCAACACGGATCGAAATTGCGCGCCTGAAAGAGGCCATGCCCGACAGTACCATGATCTACGTGACCCATGACCAGGTCGAAGCGATGACATTGGCCAGCCGGATTGTGGTTTTGGCCAACAAGGGTATTGCGCAGGTGGGCACGCCGCTTGAACTGTATGAGACGCCCGATAACGAGTTTGTGGCCCAATTCATTGGCTCGCCGTCAATGAACCTATTACCCGGAACGATCACCGAAACGGGGGCGACAACGACTGTGGAGCTTGCGTCTGGCGGCACCGCCGTTTCCGCGATCCCAACCGAGGACAGCGATCTGGGCAAGCAGGTCAATATCGGTGTACGCCCCGAAGATTTTGTCGTGACTGACGATACCGCGATCATGACCGGAAAGGTGGATTTCACCGAGGCTTTGGGCGAGGTCACACTGTTGTACTTCGAAAAGACCACGGACGCTGAAGCGCCGATTGCCAAACTGCCAGGAGTTCAACGGAACATGCGCGGACAGACCGTTTCCGTGACCGCAGCCCCTGAAAAAGTACACTTGTTCCACAACAGCGTATCGATGCGAAAGTGAGAACGGCGGCTGATCAATGCGAAGCTTGACAACTCAACAGGTCGTATTCCACCATAATTGAAACGTTTCAATGGTGGGGAATGAGAGTTTCAGCCCAGCTTTATACAGTGCGGCAATGCGGTGATCTGACAGATCAGCTGCGTCTGGTTGCAGATTGCGGTTTTGAGGATATCGAAACCACGGGGCTGCATGAACTGAACCCGCAGCAGATGGCGGGTACCATTCATCAATCAGGTCTTAACGTTCGGTCTGCACATTTTGACTGGGAAGAGTTCGACACGCGTTTCGATGACATTGTCGAGGTCATGGACCTTTTGGAATGCCAGGTGGCCGTCATGCCTTGGCTGGCGCCCCAGACGCGGCCCGACACTGCCCGGGGATGGATGGCAGTGTCGGGTCAGTTGTCAGAATGGGCTGATCGACTAAGCGAGCACGGCATCCGTCTGGCCTATCACAATCACGACTTTGATCTGGTGGGGGCAAAGGGTGAAACGCCCCTGGATCAAGTCCTTTCGCAAGGGAATATCTACTGGCAGCCAGATATAGGTTGGTTGCAAGTTGCTGGCCTAGATGCCGTCGCAATGATCAAACGTCATGCGGACCGAATCCTGTCTATTCATGCAAAGGATGCGGATCCAGACTGTGGCACAGGTGACGAGCGTTGGCGCGATCTGGGGGAGGGCGTCGTGGATTGGGACGCTGTATTGAAGGCACTCGCAGACAGCAATTGTTCCGATTTGTTTGTCGAACATGACGAAACCTTAGATCACAGACGTACATTGAACACGGGACGGGGGTTCCTGACCGAACGTCTGATCGGGATTACCTGATGGCGCGGGCGACAATAAAATCAATTGCAAAGAAGACTGGCTATTCTGTCGGAACGGTTTCGAACGCCTTACGGGATGCGCCCTCGGTGAAACAAGAAACGCGGGATGAAATCCACAAGGCAGCGACCGCTCTGGGCTATCGGGTAAACCTTGATGGACTTAAGTTGCGGACCAATAAATCCTATCGGATTGCTGTTCTGGTCAGCGTTTCGGAAGATGCCGCTGAGGAATGGGAAGGCGTTGAATTCACACGGATTCTGGCTGGGATTTCCAAAGCGGTTCAGGGATCGCGCTATCAATTGAGTGTTTTCAGCACAAGCGGCGACGATACTGAACTGAAGACTCTGCGTTCGATCGTGCAAGAAGGGCTGGCCGATGGTGTGATTTTCTCGGGCACGCGAGTGAACGACCCGCGGATAGCGTATCTTCAGGCTGAGGCATTTCCCTTTGTCACTTACGGCATGAGTAGCAGCGACCTGCCGCATGCATATGTTGATCTCGACAGTGAGACTGCGGCGTTTGAAGCGACGGCCAGATTGATTGGCCTTGGCCATCGCCGGATCGCGTTGATTAACCCTCCGGATGACCTGGTCTATGCCTTGCAACGACGCCGGGGCTATGCCGATGCTCTGTCAGAGGGTGCGCTTGGCTTTGACCCTACGCTGATTGCGACCGGTCCAACAACAGCAGAGACCGGCCAAACGGCTTTTGCGGCACTCATGCAGTTACCCAAACCGCCAAGCGCCATCATTTGCGCCAACGAGGCGATGACCCTTGGGGCCTTGTCGGCGGCAGCAAAACAAGGGGTGAGGGTGGGGCAGGATGTTGTGGTCATTTCAAACGATGATCTGAAACTCAGCCAGTATTTCGTACCCCCGCCCAGCACCTATTATCTGCCCATTGGCGAGACCAGCCGCCTCTTGGGCGAGTTTATGCTGCAAGTCTTGGCCGGAGCCAACCCATCAGAGATTCAAAAAAAGATCAGGGCCCAATTGATCGAGCGGCAACCTGACACGCCACCGCCGGAACCGGCGATTTGACTTAGTCCAACAAAGGAGAAACCAAACATGTTCAAACATTTACTTGCAGCGGCGGCGCTTTCTGCGATGACAGCGCCTGCCGCCTTTGCCGCCGATCTGGAAGGCCGTGTGCTCAAGATCGGGACGGACGCGACATATCCACCGATGGAAACCGTGGATGAAACAACTGGCGAGATTGTCGGTTTTGACGTCGACGTCATGAATGCCATTTGCGAGCGCGTGAATTGCGTTCCGAATTTCGTCAACACGGCTTGGGACGGGATCTTCGCGGCACTTCAGCAGGGTGAGTTCGATCTGGTGATCTCGGGCGTTTCGATCACACCGGAACGGGAAGAGACCATGGATTTCTCCGAACCTTACATCGTTGTCAGCCAGGCCATTCTTCTTCAGGTCGACAATGCGGATATGACGCTGGAAGATTTCAAGGCAGGAGGCCAGAAGCTTGCGGCACAGACCGGTACGACCAACGCGCAACTCGCGGAAGAGTTGGTGGGCCGCGAGAATGTGAGTCTGTATGACAATTTTTCGGCCGCCATTCTGGCGCTTCAAAACGCCGACGTACAGGGGGTCATCATCGACGGCACCTCGGCGTCGGCCTATGAGCAGGAGTTTGCAGGCGAGTTGACCGTTGGGATCACTGGCCTGCAATCCGACCCGCTGGGCATCGTCTTTCAGGAAGGCGACCCAACCGTTGATGCCATCAACACGGGACTGGCCGCGATTCAGGACGACGGCACCTTGGACAAGCTGAAAGCCAAATACTGGGGAACAAACTGAACTCTGAACACCTTACGGCCCCGGCGGAATTTTTCGCCGGGGTTTTGACCTAGCGGAGAACCCCATGTCGCGTCTCAGCTCGATCCGCCCGAGCAACCTTGTGTTGCTCGCAGCAGCGCCATTCATCATTTACCTGTTTGCTTCCTCGTCCAAATATTTGCGATCTCTGGTCGCGATCCTAGGGATCGGCAACAACGCGGGGCCGATTTTTGTTGGGTTCTTGCTGATCCTGACCGCGGCGATCCTGGGCTATCTCTGCGCCCGCCATTCCCGGTTCCATTCGCAAGCCCCGGCCTGGTTGCGCGTGGCGGCATTGGCTGCATTTCCTGCGGCGGTTGGCCTGTCGATGCTTGCCTTTGTCGCACCTCAGATCCTGATGCCATTCGCCGAGTCGGTCTTCTTTCATGCGCTGAGTGAAAACACATCGGCACTTATCGACCGAACCAACCAGACCTGGGTGCTTTTCCCTGTGGTTGTGGCGCAAGTGCAGACTGGTTTGCAGGTCTTGCTGGCAATCTATGCGGTGATCATCGCGCTGTGCGTGTTATCCACCCGTCTGAACAACCCGTTGCGCGGCTATTCTCAACTTGGGTTTGAAATCCTGACCGGGGCCACCTTGTTCTATTTGATGTTCATGGCGCATTGGCAGTTTGCAACTGGCGTTGCCATTACATTCCGCGCGGCGATCTTTGCCTATATTTTTGCAGCGATCCTGGGGCTGATCTGGGTGGGGCTGCAATCGTTCAAACCCAAAGCGCGTACTACGATGGTTTACGGCGCAATCAGCTTGGCTCTGCTAGGAGTTTCCTCGTTTTTCTTCATGCAACCACAAGTGAATTACGTCCTTGTCGGGAGCACCGAAGCCCGCATTGCGATTGTGCGCGGCACACCACAGGCACAGGCCGATATCATCCGGTTTGGTGAATTCGAAGGCGGTGGAGAGCAGCAATACCGCATCCGCAGTGCAACAGACGCCGCAGCGGCCCTGGAGCAAATCGAAACCGTTGAAAGTGTCTCTGGCGCGTTTGTCCCCGTTCAGGCACACACGCAGGGCTATCCGGTGCTTTGGCAAACCAGCTTTTTGCCCGACAAGTACCGCAACCCGGCGCTGGCTTTTGCTGTCTTTGGCTTTTTGTTATTGACGCTGACCATTGGTGGCGCACAGCACAAACTCCACCCGCTAGCCGTTGGCGCAGAGTTCTTTGTGGATACGATCCGGGGCATCCCGATGCTGGTGATCATCCTTTACATCGGCCTGCCTCTGGCGGGTGCAGTCAAGGATGCCACAGGCGGCGGCATCGACATGACCAATATGACCCGCGGCATCATCGCCATTTCGGTCGGCTATTCAGCCTATATGGCCGAGATCTTTCGATCCGGGATCGAGGCCATACCCAAAGGGCAGTTGGAGGCAGGCAGCTCCTTGGGCTTGTCTCGATGGCAGACTGCTCGGCTCATCGTCTTACCGCAGGCATTGCGGATCGTGACCCCACCCTTGGGCAACGAATTCATAGCAATGATCAAGGACACCTCGCTGCTGTCGATCCTGTCTGTTCGTGACATGACCCAAAGGATGCGAGAGTTTCAGGCGGCAAGTTTCCTGCCTTTCGCCCCCTTCAATACGGCAGCAATTCTTTACGTCGTGATCACATTGGGTTGCGCCAGCTTCCTGAAATGGATCGAACGTCGTACCGCAAAGGATAGCAGATGAGCAAGCTTGAGCTGGGGGTTTGCTACTACCCTGAACAATGGGATCGGTCGCAATGGCAAGAGGATGCCAAGCGTATGGTCGAGATGGGGTTGGATTGGGTGCGTATTGCCGAATTCACCTGGGGCCTGATCGAACCTGCACGCGGGCAATTTCGCTGGGGTTGGCTGGACGAGGTCATTGGAATTCTGGGTCAGGCCGGGCTGAAGGTCATGATGTCGACCCCAACGGCGGCCCCGCCAAAATGGCTGATCGACGCGCATCCTGAAATCCTACCCGTCGGACCGGACGGACGAGTCAGGGGATACGGATCGCGTCGGCATTATTGCTTTTCCTCCGAGATTTATCTGGCCGAGGCAAAACGGATCGCAACCGAATACGCCAGCAGATATGGAAAGAACCCTCATGTCCACGCCTGGCAGATCGACAACGAATACAACGACCACGACACGGTACTCAGCTATTCAATGGCTGCGCGCAGCGGGTTTCAACGCTGGCTTCAGAAGCGATACGAAACAATCGACGCCCTAAACCAAACATGGGGAACCGTGTTCTGGGGATCGCTCTATTCCGGATTTGACCAGATTGAGCTGCCCAACGGTCTGGTCGCAGCCCCGAATCCAACACATGCATTGGATTTCATGCGTTATTCTTCGGACAGGGTACGTCTGTTCAACAAAGCACAGGTCGACATTCTGCGGGAACATTCTCCGGGCCGAGACATCACCCACAACTTTATGGCAGGCAGTTTCGAGTTTGACCATCACGCCGTTGCGGCCGATTTGGATGTGGTTGGCTTTGACAGTTACCCGCTGGGCAACCTGATGGGTTCGACCCTCTCCGACGATGAAAAGCGTCGCTATCTGCGGACAGGTGCGCCGGATTATCAAGGCTTTCACTGCGATTTATACCGCAGTCAGGGACGTGGGCGTATGTGGGTTTTGGAACAACAGCCGGGTCCGGTGGACTGGGCGGCTAAAAACCCTTCTCCAGCGGAGGGCATGGTACGGCTTTGGACCTGGGCAGCTTATGCGCATGGTGCGCAAGCAGTTATGTTCTTTCGTTGGCGACAAGCAAAATTCGCGCAGGAACAATATCATACGGCGTTGCTGCGCTCGGATAACAGCCCAGATCAAGCGGCGGTTGAATTGGCACAGATCGTAAAGGATCGCGAAACTCTACCATCTGCGACGCGTTCAAAGGCCAATGTGGCGATACTTTTGGATTACAGCTCAATCTGGGCTGCGGATATCCTGCCGCATGATGACGAGTTCCCAAACAGTCACATTATCCGTGAATGGTATGCCAGCCTTCGTCAATTAGGGGCAGACGTCGATTTCCTAGGCCCTGAAGATGATCTGGACGGCTATGCACTGATCCTATTGCCGCAGAGCATGATCGTCAGCGCAGACCTTGCTGCCAAGCTTTCAGATTCGGACGCGAAACTCGTGATTGGAGCCAGGTCAGGCAGCAAAACACCCCAGATGCACACACCTGCGAACCTTGCCCCTGGCACATTAACAGAGTTGACCGGCGTTCATGTCACACGCGTCGAGTCACTTCCCCTCCTGGCACAAGAACATGTGCAACTGATCAACGGCCCTCGGCACGCTTTCGTAGGTTGGCGCGAGATCGTCGAGACCAACGAAAGTGTCTTAGCGCGCTTTGAAAGCGCCTATTGCGACGGAAGCCCTGCGGTCGTGCAGTCAAACCGGGCAATATATATGGCGATGCTTCCACGTGGTGCGCTTTTGCAATCCATTTTACATCAGGCTTTGGAGTGGGCTGGCCTGAGCACACTGAACTGTGATCCCGATATTCGCATTGCCCGGCGCGGTACGTTGCATTTCGCGTTTAACTTTGGTGACACTCCCAAACCCTTGCCAGCCGGTGATCATCGTAGATTGTTGATAGGAACCGACCCGGTGGATGTCCGGGACATGACCGTTTGGCAAGAAGATGTACCCCTTAAAAAATCAATCTGAACGCGTTCCATCAGGAGGCTGGGCTAATGAATTTTCAAAACTGTCACTTTTTCACTGCCGAATTGACACAGAAAGTCCTATAAACAAAAAATAAAAACAAACAGTTCATCAATGGGAGAAAACACATGGCTGACAAATTGACTCTTTCCAGACGCAAGGTGCTAAAGGGCGCGGGTGCAGCTGCTTTGGCAGCGCCGCTTTACAGCAAAAGCGCGCTGGCGTCGTCGGGCGAGATTAATATTCTGATGTGGTCGGATTATCTTCCGCCCAGCTTCATCGAAGAGTTTGAGACTCTGACCGGCATCAAGGTGAACTACACCGGCATCGGTTCGAACGAAGAAATCATCAACAAGATGAAGGCCACCAAAGGTCAGGGCTTTGACATTGTCTCGCCCACCAACAACCGGTCGTTGCAATGGGAGCCGCTGGAGCTTCTTCAGCCCTTTGATATGAACAAGGTTCCGATTGACTTGGTGAACCCAGCCATGGCCAAGATCGGCACAGACGCTTGGAACTTTGGTGGATCAGGGGCGCATTGGCTGCCGCATATCTGGGGCACCGAAGGCATTGCCTACCGCACCGACCTGTGGCTGCCGGAAGGTGACGCACCGTCTTATGGCGACGTTTGGTCCGAAGAAAACGCCGGAAAAACTATGGGCCGTGCGCATTCGATGATGTTGGGCGCGGGTCTTTACATGGAGCGTTCGGGCGAGATGGAGCCGGGCTCGGTCTGGGCGGCGTATGGTGACGAAGAAACCATGCGCAAGGTTTGGGGCCAGATCACCGACTGGTGCGTTGCGCGCAAAGATCGCATCAAGCTGATCTGGAATGACGCTGACACACAGAAAAATGGTCTGTTGAACGAAGGCGTGATTGTCGGTCAAACTTGGGATGGCCCGCCGCTGGCGTTGAAGTCTGCAGGTGAACCAGTGCACTACCAAGCGCCGGTCGAAGGCGCGATGGCCTGGGTTGACGGCATGTCAATTCCAACAGGTGCCGCGAATATCGACCAGATCTATGCGTTCATTGATTTCGCCTATCAGGCCAAGCCTGCCGGTGTTGCCATCGACAGCCACGGTTACAACTCGCCGGTTCTTGGAGCTGATCAATATTCGGGCGACACTTACAAAAAGAACTTCGCCGAAGCCTATCCGGGCGACTCGTTGGCCAACCTTAACCCGTGGCCGGCCGAAGCACCTTGGTATGCAGAAACACGGACCGAGTTCGTCAACAAATTCAAGAGCGCTTAAACGCATTGAAAACATGCCCTCCGCCTTGCGCGGGGGGCTACACTCTGTGCGCCGTCCCGGCGTAACGGACAGTAATGTGGTGTGAAGACAATGTGCACCCCAGGGAGATACCAAAAATGAGTGCAGGGGTCGGCGTCGATCTTGAAAAGCTGTGGATCCGTTTCGGTGACTTCGTTGCCGTGCGGGACGCGAATGTGAACATCAACGGGGGCGATTTCTTTTCGTTCCTCGGGCCGTCTGGCTGTGGAAAAACAACGATCCTGCGCGCCGTTTCAGGTTTCCTGGAGCCAAGCGAGGGCAAGGTATTGATTGGCGGCAATGACATGCGCGGCATCGGACCAAACAAGCGGCCCACGGCGCTGATTTTCCAGAACCTGGCGTTGTTTCCGTTGATGAAAGTTTGGGAAAACATCACCTTCTCGATGGAGATTAAAGGGGCCAGCGCCGCTGAACGCCGCAAGCGTGCAGATGAGCTTCTGGACATGATCGCTTTGCCCGGGCAGGGCGACAAACTGCCCAGCGAACTGTCAGGCGGGCAACGTCAGCGTGTGGCCATCGCCCGCGCGCTTTGCGCAGAGCCGGATGTGTTACTGCTGGACGAGCCTCTGTCAGCGCTGGATCTGAAACTGCGCCAACACATGCGCACAGAGCTGCGCGAAATCCAGCAGCGCGTGGGTATCACCTTTATCTACATCACTCACGATCAAGGTGAGGCGCTGACCATGTCCGACAACATCGCCGTTATGCGCGCGGGTGTGATTGATCAGATTGCCGACGGCAAGACCATCTACAACGATCCCAACACGGCGTTTGCGGCTTCATTCGTCGGCGAAAACAATGTGTTCCGGGGTAAAGTTAAACAAGTCATGGGCAATGAGGCTCTGATCGCGACTAACCGCTCAGGCGATCTGGTAGCGAGGATTTCGACGGCCAATCAAGGCAAGATGAAAGAAGGCGACGATGCCATGATGTTCGTGCGCCCCGAGGCATTTGCCATCGCCCCCGATGGCGCGTCGGGCGACCATTTCGTCACCGCGCGTGTCAACCACGAAGAGTTCGAGGGCAACGTCTTTAACATCTTCACCGAAGGCGAGGGCGGAAAAGAGATCAAAGTATCGATCCCCAACCACGGGCAATCCTTCGAAGATCACACCGGACAGAACATCACGTTGGAATATGAGACGCACAACGCCGTCGTCGTTCCTGCGGGTGAACTGGCCGCGGAATAAGGGGAACAGTTCATGCCCCAGTTTCTAAAGGATTTCTTCAATCGCAATGGCACCGGCATGGGGTTGGCGATTTTGGGCCTGGTCCTGTTCTGGACCATTGGGCTGATCATCTTGCCGCAGTTGTCGATGCTGGACTTTTCATTCCGTCCGAACCTGCCGCCGCCAGAGATTGGCGGGCCCAAGGACGTCTATACGCTGGAGAACTACAAGTACTTGATCTACGGCCCCGAGGGCGGCAGTCAGGACTACAACACAGTCGACCTGAGAGTGTTTTTCCGAACCCTTGTGGCGGCTGTCTGTGTGACGATCTTCAATCTGATCATCTGCTATCCAATCGCCTACTACCTGGGACAATCCGAAGGTAGCCATATCCGCATCTTTGCGATCATGCTTATCATTCCCTATTGGATCAACGAGATCCTGCGCGCCTTCGCGCTGCGCATTATCTTCGGTGAAACCGGCGTTCTGAATACGTTGTTCATGGGCATGGGGATCTGGGATACAACGTTTGACTTCATCCGCAACGATATCGCGCTCTATGCGGGTTTGGGCTATGCCTATATCCTGCTGATGATCTTCCCGATGTATAACGTCATTGAAAGTCTGGATAAAAACCAGATCGAAGCCGCTCGGGACCTGGGTGCGCCATGGTGGCGGATTCACTGGCGCGTGGTTATTCCTTACGCCAAGCCGGGCATCAGTTCGGGCTGTACTATGGTGTTCATGTTAAGCGCTGGTGCGCTGGCCGCTCCGCAGATTTTGGGAGGACCGTCGAGCCTGTGGTTCACGCAGCTGATCTACCAGCAGTTTAACGACAACAATGACTGGCCACAGGGGGCGGCTTACGCCATCGTGCTACTGGTGACCTGTATCCTGTTCGTGTTGGCGGTGATGCGCCTGTTCAAGGTGAACATGGGGGATATCGGGAAATGAACAATTCCTTCCTCCGCATAAGCATCTGGGTCTATCTGGCGATCTTCTTCCTGTATCTGCTGGGACCGCTTGTGATCATGTCGATCACCGCGTTCAACTCGTCCGGTTTTCCTCGGATGAGCCCGTGGGAATGCCTGACCTTCCAGTGGTTTGGTGAGCTGTTTCAGGATCAGCGTATCCTGAACGGTATCAAAAACTCGTTGATCATCGGGCTTGGAACGGTTGTTCTGTCCGTGGCGATGGGCCTGGCAGGCGCGCTGATGCTGACTCAGATCTGGCCCAAGTTGCGTGCGACCTATTACACGATCATCATCGCACCGATCCTGATCCCGGGCGTGGTTCTGGGTATCTCGACACTGGTGTTCTGGGATCGGATCAACCGTATGCTCGGACTGGGGGCAGACAGCTTCTTGTCAAATGGCATTTTTCTGACGGTGATCGGCCAATCCACCTTTATCGCCAGCTACTGCATGCTGGTGCTGGTGGCACGTTTGCAGCGCTACGACGTAGCTCTGACCGAAGCGGCCCTGGACCTTGGCGCCAGCCATGCACAGGCTTTCCGCAAGATCTTGCTGCCGTTCATGCGCCCGGCGATTGCCTCGGCGGCGGTGTTGGCATTCCTTGCTTCGTTCGAGAACTACAACACCACCACCTTTACGTTTGGTGAATACCCGACGCTGACAATCGAGCTGGCCCAGAAGGTCCGGTATGGCATCACACCCGCGATTTCTGCGCTGGCATTTATCATCGTGGCCTTGACCGTGTTCTTTGCCTTACTGAACGAAGCCAAGCTCAAGCGTCAGGAACTGGTCGCGGCGGCACGCAAGAACGCAACGGTTGAGGAACTGGCCGGCAAAATCAAACTGCCCAGCTTCTTTGCCGGAAACGCAGCGGCGGTTCTGGTGGTTGTGTTTGCGATTGCAACGATCACGGTTGTCGGCACTGCAACGGCCTACGACCCCGGTCAGTGCATTGCCAACGTGCGCGAGCAGAAACAGCTGGAGGCCGAACAACGCATTCAGGAACTGCGCAAGCAGCGTGAAGAGCGCCGTAAGCAACGCGAAGCCGAAGAAGCCGAACAGGGTGAGGCGCAATCCACGCCCAAGCCATCAAACAACAGTGGCTTTGGAAACGTGTTTGCCCCCAACTCTCTGGGCGGAGACGAAAGCGAAAGCAACGATGGTTCGTCCGAGGCCGACCCGGCCCCATCGAACAACAGCGGGTTCGGAAACGTCTTCGACCCCAACAGCCTGCAAAACGACTAGCGTCGCAGGTTGATAGCCAAGGCATCCGCCCGGATCAGGATCAGCCCTGTCCGGGCGGATTGCGTTTCAGGATGGCGACATCGCAGCCTTGAACAGTTTGACCCTTCCAGATCACCGGGCTTGCATTGTAGTTGATCAGGAACACATGATCAGCTGTCTCGCGCATCCGCAAGCCTTGTGGCATGGCTTGCACGATCAATCCTGTTTGCTTTGCCGCCATCGCAATGACCCGATCCCAAAGCTGTTCATCAGGAAATCCCGCCAGATACCAAAGCCCGTTTTCCCCCTTGAGCGCGGCTGCCCCATCTTCGAAGTTCAGCAAATCGGTGGCTGAACCAGACAGTCGATCAACCCAATGAAGGGCTGCGCCACCGCCATTAACAGGTCGCTCAACCGTCGGAGGAAGCGTTTCGACCAGATCGACGTCACAGTCCAATGCGCTCAATCCGGGGCGGCCATTCTCGGGAATTTGGAAATCACGGGTAATGGCTCCGCTTCGGGGGCCAAGGATGGCGAGGTTACACGCCGATTTCAGACGGCGCTCCAAATCCTGATCAAGTGTCGCCAGCCCCGGTGCAAGGATCAGATCGTACTGTCCTGAGAGGTCATGGGTAGATACAAAATCCACCGACAACCCTGCGCGTCGCAGCGCGCGATACGCCGCAAAGACCAGTCGGAAGTAATCAAACCCGGCCCCCTGCGGCTGAGTGGACCATGCCCAGTCCGACGCATATTCGAACAAAATAGCCACTTTGGCTTGCGACTGCCGGACGTCACCCAGTTCCGACAGTGTATCCGCGGTTTGACGCGCTTCAGTCAATGCAGGTGCAGGACGGTTGTTTGACGTCAACAAGCCTGCGTGCATCTGCTCTTGCGCGAAGGGGGCTTGTCGCCAACGAAAATAGCTCACCACTTCAGCGCCATGAGCAACGGCCTCCAGAGACCACAGCCGTACCATTCCGGGAAGGGGCGCTGGGTTATAAGGTGCCCAATTCACAGGACCGGGTTGCTGTTCCATCACCCACCAACGTCCGCGCCCGACGGCCCGGTACAGGTCGTGATGAAACGCCTGCATATCCGGGTCGCCTTGTTGCAGAAAGGCGATCTTTTGCGCATCGTCATCTTCCAGCCGATCCGACAAAAATCCAATTGGATAACTGTCCCAGGTGGCAATATCCAAATCTGCGCCGACCTCGAAGTGATCGAAATCCAGAACCCGGCCCATGTAATTGTGCAGCAGTGGCGCGTCGGTCAGCTGCCGCAAAACCTCAACCTGAGCTTTGTTGAAAGCCACAACCTGATCTGAGCTGAACCGTCGGAACGCCAACACATGAGCCGGGTTCGGTTCGGTTACGGTTTGATTGGGTAGGTCAATCTCGTCAAAACTGGCATATTCCATTGACCAGAACACATTGCCCCATGCTGTATTCAGCGCTTCGACGGTGCCATATTGAACTGCCAACCACTGTTGGAAGGCGCGGAGGGCAGGGGCACTGTAGCTGACCGTTGTGTCATGACACCCGTATTCGTTGTCGATCTGCCATGCTGCCACCTGCGGATTACGACCATACCGTTCGCCCATGATGCGGGCGATGCGTGAACATTCGTCGATATAGCCTTGGTGACTAAAGCAATAATGTCGCCGCGACCCAAACTTGCGCGGGGCCCCGAGTTCATCCACTGCAAGCATATCCGGGTGTTTGTCGATCATCCAGCGGGGCGGTGTCGCCGTTGGCGTACCCAGCACAACCTTCAACCCGGCGGACCCAAGTGTTTCGATCGCACGGTCCAGCCAATCGAGTTGCAGATTACCCGGCTGAGGTTCCATACGGCTCCAGGCAAACTCACCGATCCGAACCCAGGTCAGACCGGTGGTGATCATGCGCGCTGCGTCCTCCGCCCACATCGCCTCGGGCCAGTGTTCGGGATAGTAGCAAACGCCAAGTTCCGGCTTCATAAAATGACCCTGTGTTCTGCCTGACCCCGCCCGACATTTAGCGCGGCAAAGGTCTTTCCGTTGTTTGGTTGCGCTTCGATTTCGTCGGCACTTAACCCCTGACGCGCTGTTGTGCAGAAAAGGGTGCTCAGATCACTGCCGCCAAAGGCCGGGCAGGATGTATGCGCCGCGTCGTAAGAAACGGCACGCAGGAATTGTCCCTCAGATGTATAACAGGCAACCCGGCTCGCACCCCATTGGGCAATCCAGATGTTTCCAGCTGCATCAACCACAGCGCCGTCGGGGTTCAACCCTTCCGCCCGAAGATCCAGAAAGACCGAATGATCCCCTTCAGGCCACCCGGTTTCCGCGTCCAGCTTCCAACGCCGAACCTGCCCTGTCACGGTATCGCAAAAATAGGCAACCGACCGATCCGGAGCAAAACAGATCGCGTTTGAGATTGTCACATCCGCAACCAGACGCCTCAACGCGCCTTTCCAGAACCGATAGATCGATCCGGCTGCTGGTTCCGCATGCTTTCCCATCGTTCCGATCCAGAAGCCACCCCAAGGGTCGGCCCGACCGTCGTTAGAGCGGGTGACTGAGTTATCTGCCTCCAACGGTGTGATCAGGCTGCAGTCCGCAGTGGTCAAGTCAAAACGCCAAAGCCCGGTTTCCGACGCCAGCAGCAGCGTATCGTGGTCCACCCATCCTGCAGCAGAGACATATTCTTCAAATGCCCAGCTCTGCGGCCCTTGTGCGCTACGGGTCATCAGGCGTTTGCCGATGATGTCGAACCAATACAACTGTTGCCGTTCGGGATGCCACAAAGGCCCTTCACCCAATTCACAGGGGCGATCATCGAAAACAGTGCTCATCCCACCGCCTTGTCATAGGCGGCAACGATCTGGCGGGCGCGGTCTGATATCTCGGTCACGTCCATGCCAGGTTTATATAGCGCCGATCCGATCCCGAACCCATCTGCCCCGGCCTTGATCCACTGATCAAAATTCTCAGGGCCCGCACCACCCACGGCAAACACCAGCGCACCGTCAGGCAAAACCGGGCGCAAAGCTGCCAGTCCGGCAGGTCCTGCCATCACACCGGGAAACAGCTTTAGCCCTGTGGCGCCGGCCTTTAGTGCCCCGAACGCTTCGGTTGGGGTATAAACACCCGGCCAGCTTTGCATCCCCAAAGCGACCGTGCGCCCAATGACCTCGGCATCATAGTTTGGCGATACGATCAGTTTACCCCCGGCATCCGAAACAGCATTGACCTGATCGATGGTTAAAACCGTGCCTGCTCCGATCAGTGCCTGATGCCCGAATACCCTGGCAAGAATAGCGATACTATTTAACGGGTCGGGTGAGTTGAGCGGCACTTCGATACGGTCGATTCCCGCGTCAAGTATCACGCGCCCAACGGCTTCGGCGTCGGACGGATTAAGCCCACGAAGAATGGCGATGATGGGACGGCTCATGAATTCACCTTGTCTTTTGCCAGAGAAAGCCCTGCCAGTGTCGCCGCAGTGGCATTTTCAGTTTCGACAAACGCACCTTGTTGCTTCAGCGCAGTTGCATAAATCTGCGAAACACCGTCGGCACCAATCACGGCCAACTGTTGTCCCAACCAATAGGGTCGGGTGGCGGCCAGCTCGGTACCGATCAGCAACCCCGAAAGCTGCGCCCGAGCGGTGCCTTTGTCCTGACCGTGTAGCAGATCTGCTGCGCGCAGACCGAATAGGCGTGCAGCCAGTTGTTCGGGCTTGGACAGGGTATCTGCAACGGCGTCCACAAATGCGTTATCATCCCAACCTTCGCAAACCGAGTGTCGCAGCACCGATTGCCCAGACAACAGATCGAACATCTCTCCCGTCATGAATGTCCGAAAGCTGACAACTTCGCCCGCGCTGACCTGAACCCACTTTGTATGCGTTCCGGGCAAACAGATCACCCCATCCCAATTCTGCCGCGCGGCAAGAAATCCTGCGATCTGCGTTTCTTCGCCACGCATAACGTCCGGCGGTGCCATCTGTTTCAGACCGGGCACGACAAAGGCACAGATGCGTGGATCGGTGTCGGGAACGCGGATTGGCGCGTCGGGCAGTGGTTGGCTTGGAACTGCGCCATAAGGTGCCTCGACCCAGCCCTGCCGCGCACCAACCATACCGCACGCGATTACGTCCACCGGGGTATCCGCCAGCCATGTTTCAACAAGCGCAAGCAACGCCGCCTGAAACCCATCCTTGCCAACTCGGGCCATTCCTGCGTCAGACCGTGCCTGATCCAGCACGGTGCGCCCCTGCATGGCCCACGCGCGCAGATGGGATGTACCCCAATCAACAGCGATCCATTCAGTATTCATCACGTCACCCCGTAACCACAACGCCACCGTCAACGACCACGCATTGGCCGGTCATCGCGCGGCTGGCCTTAGACGCCAGAAACAGGGTGGGCGCAATCATGTCTTCAGGTGTCAGATGCTCTTTCAGGCATTGCCGGTCCAGATGTGCAGCCAAATCTTCGGGCGTGGCCCACATGTCCAGCTGTTTCTGCGTCAGAACCCAGCCGGGCGCCAGGGCGTTGACCCGGATGTTCTGTGGCCCAAGCTCGCGCGCCAAAGAGCGTGTCATGCCCGTGATCCCGGCGTTTGACGTCGTGTAGATCGGATAGCCCGCGTTGCCCATCATATAGCTGATTGAACTGAAATTGATGATCGCACCCCCGTCTTTCATCTGCCGGGCGGCTTCCTGACAGGCGAAGTAATAGGCTTTCAAGTTGACCTCGATCATCCAGTCCCAGAACTCTGGCGTTGTTTCGTCCAAGGCGTGCCGCTGATCGTTGGCCGCGTTATTGACCAGTACATGCAAAGGCCCATGTACGTCGGCGGCCTTGCGCATGGTTGCGTGCAGCAATTCGGTATCGGTCATGTCACCCTGCATGAAAAGCGGCGCGCGGCCATGCTTGTCGCGCATCTCGTCAACAAACCCGCTGGCGTCCGAGCGACCGATGAACGCAACGTTGGCCCCCTGAGCCATAAAACCATCTGTCAGCGCCGCGCCGACGCCCGAGCCTCCGCCCGTGATATAGACAGACGCCCCTTTCAGGTCATGAAATGTTGCTAGTTGGGGCATCAGTGGCTCTCTCTGGTTACAAGGCGAGTGTCTTTGCCCACAAGGAAATCAAGATCAGCGCCCTGATCTGCCTGAAGCACGTGGTCGATGTAAAGTTTCGCGTAACCACGGGAGTAATACGGCTCATCCGGCTGCCACGCGGCGCGACGGGCGTCCAGTTCCGCTTCATCAACCAGTAATTCCATCTCACCCTTGCTGGCCGAGATACGAATGCGGTCACCGGTTTTCACCAGTGCCAGTGTACCACCGGCTTGCGCTTCGGGGCTGACATGCAGAATGACAGTGCCATAAGCGGTACCGGACATGCGCGCGTCTGAGATGCGGATCATGTCACGCACGCCCTCTTTCACCAGCTTGGCCGGGATCGGCATGTTGCCAACCTCGGGCATGCCGGGATATCCCTTGGGGCCGCAGCCTTTCAGGACCAGAATAGTATCAGGTGTGACCAGCAGATCATCTCGGTCGATATTGGCTTTCAGGTCTTCGATGTTTTCAAAAACGTAAGCCTCGGACTCGGTTTCCAGAAATTCATCCGTCGCCGCCGATGGTTTCACGATCGCCCCGTTGGGCGCCAAGTTGCCTCGCAAGACGCGCAGACCGGCGGCAGGTTTCACCGGATCGTTGAAAGGGCGGATGACGTCCGTATTGAAGCACTCGGCCCCTTCATAATGGGCTGAAATGTCCTTGTTCAACACGGTTTTTGCCTGGCGAAGGAAGGGTTTAAGCTCGTTCAGCACGACGGGAACCCCGCCTGCGTAGCAGAAGTCCTCCATCAGGTATTTGCCCGAAGGCATACAGTTCACCAGTAGAGGAATCTCAGACCCAATCTCAAAGTCCTTGAGCGTTAGATCAACTCCTACACGGCCTGCCAGAGCCAACAGGTGGACCACAGCATTGGTTGACCCACCCACAGCAGCATTCGCCAAAATGGCGTTCTCGAACGCTTCCTTGGTCAGGATGTCCGAGGGCTTCAGGTCTTCGCCCACCATCTCGACGATCCGTTTGCCGGTCAGATGTGCCAGCGCCATACGGCGGGCATCCACTGCGGGCAGGGCAGCATTGGTAGGCAGGGACATACCCATCGCCTCAACCAGCGAGGCCATGGTGCTGGCAGTCCCCATGGTCATACAAACCCCCGCGCTGCGAGACATGCCGGATTCGGCGTTCATGAAATCCTGCAGCGTCATTTCCCCAGCGCGGACAGCCTCGGAGAATTTCCAAACGTCGGTGCCCGAACCGATATCCTGCCCGCGATATTTGCCGTTCAGCATCGGGCCGGAGCTGACCACGATTGACGGCAAATCGACCGAGGCTGCGCCCATCAGCTGCCCGGGCGTTGTCTTGTCACACCCGCCCAGCAGGACAACGCCATCAATTCCGTATGCGCGGATGCTTTCTTCGACATCCATCGCCAGCAGATTGCGGAACAGCATGGCGGTCGGCTTCATCTGTGTTTCGCCCAGTGACATGACGGGGAATTCGACCGGAAAGCCACCTGCCTCCCACACACCGCGTTTGACGCCTTCGGCCAGATCGCGCAGGCCCGAGTTACAAGGCGTCAGTTCGGACCATGTGTTGCAGATGCCGATGATAGGGCGCCCATCAAAAGCGTGGTCAGGAAACCCTTGGTTCTTCATCCACGAACGATGGATGAACCCGTCCTTGTCGAGTTTTCCATACCAATGTGATGAGCGGCGCTTTTTTGTCATTTTTTGTTAGCCTTCTAGTCTCGCGGTCAGGCGGCTTTGGCGGGTTTGCACCAATCCGGCAACCAGTCTGCATGTGCGTCCAGTAGATCGCTCACCAGGCTGCGGATTTGACGAAGGTCCAATTCGGCAGCGGTGTGTGGATCCATCATCGCGGCGTGATAGATGTATTCGGGGTTCTGATCTACCAATGCGCGGACCGTCAGTTCCTGCACATTGATTTGGCTGCGCATCAACGCGATCAATTGGGGCGGGATGTCCGTGACAACCGAAGGCTGGACACCATTACTGTCAACCAGGCAAGGCGTTTCGACAGCGGCACCCAGTGGAAGTTGGGGAATTTGACCGGTGTTGGGCAAGTTGCCGTAGGCTGTATAGGGCGTATCCGTGACGATGGCGTTCATCAGGTCGGCCGCGAATTCGTGGCTTCGAATGACTTCAATGTCGCGGCCGTCGGTCAACGTCTTGGCCTGTTCTTTCCAGTTAGCGACCTGTTCGACACAACGGGTTGGGTACTCGTCCAGCGGGATCGAAAACTGTTCGATCAGATCCTGGCGTCCGTCCTTGATGAACCACGGGACGTATTCCGCCAGATGTTCCGAGCTTTCAGTGCAGAAATAGCCCAGGTGGTCCATTACTTCGTAACGCACTTTGTTGGGGCAGCGCGGCATCAGCAGGGGTGGTTTTGGGATTTGGCCATTGGCATACCCCTGCCTCAAAGCGGGGTAGAGATCGCTGTTTTGATGTTCAAGTTTCAGGAAGAAGGCCACATGATTGACGCCCGCAACCTTGTAGTGGATGTCCTCTTTGCGCAGGTCCAGATCATGAGCTAGTTCCTCGACCGTGTTCTGAACCGAATGGCACAAACCAACATGTTTTAGGCTGGGGAATTGCTCGGCCAAGGCCCAGGTGTTGATCGCCATCGGGTTTACGTATTGTAGCAGTGTTGCGTTGGGACAGAGCTGCATCATGTCCCGTGCTACGTCCCATAACACAGGAACCGTGCGCAGCCCGCGCATGATGCCACCGACGCCCAGCGTGTCGGCAATGGTCTGGCGCAGGCCATATTGCTTGGGGATTTCGAAATCGGTGACAGTGCAGGGCTCATACCCCCCGACCTGAAAGGCGGTAATGACAAAATCTGCGCCATCCAACGCAGCGCGGCGGTCAGTATGGGTTGTAACCGTCGCCCCTGTACCGACCGACTGGATCATAGCGCGAGCTACAGCTTCGCTTTCGGCAAGCCGCTCGGGGTCTATGTCCATCAGTGCAAATTGGCTGTTGGCCAATGCAGGGGTCAGCAGGGCGTCACCTACGATGTTCTGCATGAAGATCGTGGAACCAGCCCCGATAAAGGTGATCTTTGTCATCTTACAAACTCTTGGTTTGACGTTATTTTACGGCACCGAGGGTCAGGCCCGCGATAAAGTGTTTCTGCATCAAGAAGAACATGGCAACCGGCGGTAAAGCTGCAACGATCGAGCCTGCACTCATTAACTGATAGGCTGCCCTGAACTGCGCGTTAAAGCTGGTGATTCCTGCGGTGACAGGCTGGCTTTCAGCGCCTTGGGTCAGCACGACGGCCCAAAAATAGTCGTTCCAGATAAAGGTAAAAATCAGCACGCTAAGCGCTGCAATTGCCGGTTTCATCAATGGCAGCACGACGTACCAGAATATTCGCCATTCGCTAATGCCTTCCACCCGAGCAGCTTCGATCAACTCGAAGGGCAGGGCGCGAATGAAGTTCCGCATGAACAGGGTGCAGAACCCGGTCTGGAACGCGATGTGGAACAGGACAAGGCCGGTTTTTGTGTTGTAGAGACCAAGTTCAAGGGTGAGGTCGCGTACGGGTACCATCAGAATCTGGAAGGGTACGAAGTTGCCCGCGACAAACATGAAAAAGATCCAGAGGTTCGATTTGAACTTGTAGATCCCCAACGCGAACCCGGTCATGCAGCTAAGCGCGACGGCTCCGATCACAGTTGGGATGGTGATCATGAACGAGTTCAACAGATAGCGCGGCATGTCCGAGTTGAAGAATACCTGCCCATAGTTGAACGCACCTTCAAAGCTTGATGGCAATCCCCAGTAATTGGCGTTTGTGAAATCCGCGGCGGGCTTGACCGAAAACAGGGCAACCGCCAGCAGTGGACCCAGCCATAGCAACAAGGCCAGCGGCAGCATGGCCTGATAGGTGATCTGCGCCGCTCGGGGTTGTTTTTCGATGGGTTTGGGAAACATCTCAGTGCCCCTTTTCTTCGCGGTACATCGACCACAGGAAGTAGGCGATGAAGCAGAGCATGATGAGGAACAGGATCACTGCGATTGCAGCGCCATATCCCATGCGGAAGCCGTATTCGGACAGGGCAACCTCGAACATGTAGTAGGCCAGCACCCTAGATGATCCGAAGGGTCCGCCTTGGGTCATGATCGAGATCAGGTCGAAGCTGCGCAAAGCGCCGATGATTGTAACAACAAATGCGATGAAGGTGGCGGGGCGTAGTTGTGGCAGGATGATGTGCCACAGCATTCTCCACCCTTTTGCACCGTCCAATCGCCCGGCCTCAATCTGTTCCGGATCCACAGCGTTCAAGCCCGTCAGATACAGTATCATGCAATATGCGGTTTGCGGCCAAAGACCGGCGAAGATGATGCCATAGGTGACGAACCGTTCGTCGCCCAGCACATTCAGCGGGCCAAGGCCTAAGAAACCAAGGAATTCGTTCAAGAGCCCGAAGGTCGGGTCATAAAACCACGTAAATACAAGGCCCACGACCACCTGAGAGATTACGAACGGGAAGAAGAACAGGGATTTGTACAGGCGGATGCCCCAAACCGTCTGGTTCAGGAATAATGCGATGAACAGGCCCGCCGGAATCGCCAGAAGATAAAGGATCAGCCAGATCAGGTTGTTTTTCAACGAGATGAAAAAAGCATCCCGATCCACCCATTCCCAATACAGGTCTTCGTAATTCCGGAACCCGACATATTCGGCTGCGCCCAAACCGTCCCATTCGTAAAGGGACAGGTTGAAGGATTGGAATACCGGGATGATCACATAGACCATGAAGAACAGCAGACCCGGCGCCAGGAACAACCACGGCGCAATTCGCTGCTGGTTGCGGTGAAACCAGCTTTCTTGTTCTGGGATGTCGGCGGCAACGGTCATGACGGTGTTCCGGGTGATAAGGGGTGGCGGGCTGAAGTCCGTCCTACATTTCAGGGGATAGGTAGGCCGGGCAATTAGCCCGGCCCGATCCGCTTAGTTGTCGTAGATGCGCTGACGGGCGCGTTCCAGTTTCGCCAGAATACGATCAGCATTGTCCGGCTTGACCATAAATTCCTGGAAACCTTCCATCGAAACTTTGGCCATTTCAGCCGGAGCATCGCGGTCCCAGAATTGAGCGACACCGCCGGGGCTGTTTGATGACAGCATTTGGAAGCCCTGCTGCAGGAACTTGTCGTCATCCACCGAAGACTGCGCGTTCACAGGCAGCTGACCTAGGTTTGCACCATTGTTGATCTCGGTTTGCTCGTCTGCCGAAACCACAAAGCGCAGGAACTCACGCGCGGCTTCTTTGTTGGACGCATTGGCCGGGATGTGGAACGTGTCTGTCGGAGCGTCTTCGGCCAATTCGACGTCGGGATTGATCGAAACGAACTGGTAGAAGTCCAGCTGATCATCCGTCAGACCGGCATCACGCAACGGCGCAACGGCGAAGTTGCCCATCAGGTAAGCAGCGGCTTCGCCATTGACCATAAAGGGCAGGGCCTCTTGCCAGCTATAGGTCTGATGGTTGTCGATGAACGCACCCATGTCGATCAGCTGTTTCCAGTTGGCGAAGGTCTGTTTGACTCGATCATCTTCCCAGCTGATTTCGCCATTGGCGAGTTGGTTGTGGAAGTCAAACCCGTTGGTGCGCATGTTCAGGTAGTCGAACCAGCCACCGGCGGTCCACAGGAACTTGGTGCCGATGGTATAGCAGGCGCGACCTGAATCGACGATCTTCTGGCAGTTGGACAGTTCTTCTTCCCAAGTCGTCGGTTCGCTCAGGCCCAGCTCATCAAAGATGTCTTTGCGATAGTAAACGCCCCACTGATAGTAGGTGTACGGCACACCCCACTGCTTGCCATCGATGGTCATCGCGCCTTTGGTCGAAGCCAGGTTCTCGGCAATTTCAGGCTCGGCCCACAGGTCTGATACGTCTTCAAACAGGCCTGCCTCAACATACGGCTTCATGCGATTGGCTGCGTACCAAGTGGCCACGTCCGGAGTATCGGCCGTGAGGAAATTGCGAATCTGCGTTTTATAAGCTTCGCGGTCGATCACGGTGGTTTCGATTTCCAAACCTGGATGCTGTTCCGCAAACCGCTCGATCATCGCTTCCATCGTCGCACGCGGCGCCGGGTTTGACGTGTCCAGGAAAATGCGCAGCTCTCCGGTCAGTTCCGCAGCTGCTGGCGCCGCCATTGCGACGCCAAGCGCCAGCGCAGCCGTTGTGCGCTTGAAAGTGGAATACATGGTCTCCTCCCTGTTGCTCCCATGTGAGGTTCCAAATATTGAAACCAAGTTTTATATGTTGAAAACTACACATCGACTCGGTTAGTCTTGTCAAGACCCATCGAGAGGAAGCGATGGAAAACGGAGGAGAATGCAAGCCCGTGTCAGGTGATGGAACCATAGGCAAAGCATGTGACGTGCTGGATCACGTCGCGGCATTTCAACGCCCTGTGCGGTTTTCTGAACTGCTGGACAGCAGTGCCTTTCCCAAGGCAACGCTCTACCGGTTCCTTCAATCCCTGACGAATCAGGGAATGTTGTCTTACGACCCGGACAGACAAACCTATGCGCCTGGTATGAGGTTGGTTCGCCTTGCCCATGCCGCGTGGACTCAAAGCTCTCTGGCCCCAATAGCACGCCCATTCCTTGACGCGTTGAGCCGGGAAACAGGTGAAACTGTACATTTGGCGCAGCTCGACTCAGGCCAGGTTCTGTACGTCGACAAACGCAACGCTGCGCAGCCCATTGAGATGTATTCGCAAGCCGGCAAAGTCGGGCCCGCCTACTGCACCGGGGTTGGCAAGGCGATGATGGCGTTTTTGGGGGAGGAGGCGCTGAACAGGGTCCTTTCCCAACAAAGCTATCACCGCTTCACTGACAAGACCCTCACCTCGGAACAGGCGCTGCGCGACGACCTCGAACGGATACGCAACCGCGGGTTCGCTGTTGATGATGAAGAACACGAACCCGGTATCATCTGTATCGCCTGCCCGGTTCTGACGTCCAACAGTCGAATGCTGGGCGCGATTTCCGTGACAGGCTCGACGGAACGGATGGATTTCAAACAACTCGAAGCCTGGGTGCCGCGTCTACGCCGCGTGGCCGAACAGATCGGGGCCGAGGCGCAGGCATGGCGCTTTCCCGAAACGGACCCAAACCACAGCAATGACAGGATGCAAGCGACATGACGGGAGTAACTCTGAACCAGGCGATCAAGCGGTATGGTCAGACACAGGTCATTCACGGGATCGACCTGCAGATCGACGACGGTGAATTCTGCGTCTTTGTTGGCCCTTCTGGATGCGGCAAGTCCACCTTGCTGCGCATGATCGCCGGGCTTGAAGAAACGTCAGAAGGTCAGATTCACATAGGTGCGCGGGACGTCACGCATATGGACCCTGCAAAACGTGGGGTCGCGATGGTGTTTCAAACCTACGCGCTTTATCCGCACATGACGGTCGCCGAAAACATGGGGTTCGGCCTGCGCATGAACGGTGTTGCAAAACCCGAGATTGAAAAGAAGGTTCAGGAAGCATCGAACATTCTGAAGCTGGATCAATACCTCAAGCGCAAACCCAAGGCTCTGTCAGGGGGCCAACGGCAGAGGGTTGCAATCGGTCGGGCCATTGTTCGCGGGCCCGAGGTTTTTCTGTTCGATGAACCTTTGTCGAATCTCGACGCCGAATTGCGGGTCGAGATGCGGGTCGAAATCGCGCGTCTGCATCAGGAAATCGGCGCGACCATGATCTATGTGACCCACGATCAGGTCGAAGCAATGACCATGGCCGACAAGATCGTTGTTCTGCGCGATGGTCGAATCGAGCAGGTGGGTGCCCCGATGGATCTGTACCGCGATCCCGACAACCGATTTGTGGCCGGTTTCATTGGCTCACCCGCGATGAACTTTTTAGACTGCGACTATGCCGATGGGCACGTCACACATCCCGCACTGGCGCAACCGCTGCCGATTTCGGCAACGATTCCGGCCGGACAGGTAAAAGTTACTTTGGGGATGCGCCCGGAACATATTCAGATTGATCGCGCGGCAGACACTTGCACCGTGGACCTGACCGAAGCGCTTGGGGGCGTTTCCTACTCGTATCTCCTCACCCCAAATGGCGACAAGCTGATTGTCGAGGAACGGGATGATCAACGCAGCAAAACAGGCGAACGGATTGGTATCTCGATCCAACCTGACCGCGCTATGGTGTTCGACCCCGAAACAGGGCAGAGGTTTCGGTAATCCGCTGGACCTGGACCGAGAGTTTGGTTGCGCATGCGCAAAGTACCGCTGAATAGTGTTGCGTGCTTCAAAGCAGAGCAACTAATGGCGAACGTTTGGAACGTTTTGCCGTACGAAACTCACGACACTCAAATCTGACCCGTGGCAAAACGCGCGCCTGTAGGCGATTGATTCCAAGCCAAACCTGATTTAAGGGAAGCCCTGTCAAAACAGAGTCACCCAGGGGCGGTATCGTGATCGCGCCCCTCCCGCGCCGCGCTTTTGCGGCCCTTAACTCTTAGATCGCACGCCCCGAAAGGCTTAAAAAAGGTAAAAGAATATGGCAGATAAATCGAACTTCGACATATTGTATACCATTGTAGACGAAGCGCCCGAGCTGGCCAGCGCCTCGTTCCTGCCCATCATCCGCAAGTTCGCATCTGCTGCGGGCGTCAGCGTTGGCACCAAGGACATTTCACTGGCTGGGCGCATTCTGGCAACTTTCCCTGAGAAGCTGACAGATGCGCAGCGCATTACCGATGATCTCGCCGCGTTGGGTGACCTGGTGAAAACACCGGATGCCAATGTCATCAAGCTGCCGAATATCTCGGCCTCGGTTCCGCAGCTGGTTGCCGCCATCGAAGAGCTTCAGTCGCAAGGCTATGACATTCCTGCCTATCCTGAAGAACCGGCCACAGAAGAAGAAAAAGCAATCCGCGCGCGGTATGACGCGATCAAGGGCTCGGCCGTGAACCCGGTTCTGCGAGAGGGCAACAGCGACCGTCGAGCGGCGCGTGCGGTTAAGAACTATGCCCAGAAGAACCCCCATTCGATGGGTGAATGGGCTTCGGACAGCAAAACCAAAGTGTCGTCCATGACCGGCAACGACTTTTATGCCAACGAAAAGTCCGCGACCATTTCCGCTGCTCAGGCCGGCAACGCAAATATCGAGTTTGTCGGCAAAGACGGCAGCATCACCGTTCTGAAAGACGCCTGGCCGCTGGAAGAAGGCACTGTGGCCGACGCGACCTTCATGTCGGTCAAGGCTTTGTCTTCTTTCCTTGCCGACGCTATCGAGGACACCAAGAAAGACGGCACCATGTTCTCGCTGCACATGAAGGCGACGATGATGAAGGTCAGCGACCCGATCATCTTCGGCTATGCCGTCAAAGCGTGGCTGGCCCCGGTGTTTGAGCAATTTGGTGCCGAATTGGACGCACTGGGTGTGAACCCGAATTCGGGCCTGGGCGACCTGTTGGATCGTGTGAAAGACAACGCCGATGTCATGGCCGCCATCGATGCGATCAAAGGTGATCGTCCGTCGATGTACATGGTCGACTCGGATCGTGGTATCACCAACCTGCACGTGCCCTCAGACGTGATTATCGACGCCTCTATGCCTGCCGTGATCCGTGCAGGCGGCAAGGGTTGGGATGAGACAGGCGCCAAGGGTGACACCAATTGTGTGATCCCTGACCGCTGCTACGCGCCGGTCTATGACGAAACCATCAAGTTCTTCAAAGCCAACGGCGCGTTAAACCCAGCGACCGCAGGTGCAGTCGCTAACGTCGGCCTGATGGCACAGAAGGCCGAAGAATATGGCTCGCACCCGACCACGTTCCAAGCCCCTGCCGATGGTACGATCCGCATCGTTCTTGCGAATGGTGAAACGTTGCATAGCCACGAGGTCGAGGCCGGTGATATCTGGCGGTCTTGCACCGTCAAGAAAGCACCGATCGAGAACTGGATCCAACTGGCGATGGACCGTCAGCGCCTGACCGGGTCCGAGGCGATTTTCTGGCTGGATGCAAACCGCGCCCATGATGCCGAACTGATCAAATACGTCAAACCGGCGCTCGAGGCCGCTGGCGTTGCCGACAAGTTCCTGATCATGGCCCCGCGCGAAGCCACCCGTCAATCGCTGGAAACCATCACGGCTGGCAACGACTCGATTGCCATCACCGGCAACGTGCTGCGGGACTATCTGACCGATCTGTTCCCGATCCTCGAACTGGGTACTTCGGCCAAGATGCTGTCGATTGTGAAACTGATGAATGGCGGCGGATTGTTTGAAACCGGGGCAGGAGGGTCCGCTCCGAAGCATGTGCAGCAGTTGGTTGAGGAAAACCACCTGCGCTGGGACTCGATGGGTGAGTTCTGTGCGCTTGGTGAATCTCTGAACTTCCTTGCTGACAGCAAAGGCAACGCCAAGGCAGGTGTTCTGGGTGCTGCTGCCGAAGCTGCAACGCAGGGCATTCTGGACAACAACCGCTCGCCCAGCCGCAAAGTAGGCCAGCCGGACAACCGTGACAGCCACTATTGGTTCGCGCTCTACTGGGCAGAAGCTCTGGCAGCGCAATCCGATGATGCTGATCTGGCGGCGGAGTTTGTGCCCCTGGCCAAAGACCTAGCCGATAAGGAAGAAAAAATCTTGTCGGAACTGGCTGCGGCTCAGGGTGTTGCTGCGGATCTGGGCGGATACTACCACACCGATCCCGCCAAAACGGCCGCTGTAATGCGTCCAAGTGCGACACTGAACGCGATCATCGGGTAATCGGTACCGACAGAGCAGATGCACGTGCATCTACTCTGTAAGCTAAGAAAAGGGGCCAGCAGAGAGTGCGGCCCCTTAATTATTGTGACGACAGGTCATCGATAAACGTGCCGATTTAAGCAGAGGATCAACGACTTCATCTACGGTGCTGGACCGAATACGAAACTGCATTACAGTACTCCTGTATGAGATTTTAAGTACATTATTTCAGATGGTTACAAGAATACCTCATCCACCTACGGGATTCCCCCAATAGAAACTGGAATGAGCCTAAGTTACACCTGTGACAACAAAGAATTTCACTGGTGAGGCCCCTTGGGCTCTATCACTCACTCAGAAGATGACCAGCATTTGGGGTGCTGGTCATTTTGCTTTTCAAAGCCCAAAATCTCGAGATTAACCCTGACCAAACCAATCCTGTCAGATTCGCGTCAGCTGCGGCTGTGCGCGGTCGGTTGAGCAAGGGAATGTTTTGGAGTGCGCTGTAATTCAGCCGAAACGGCGTGCCTGCGGCTGTACAAGGGAAGACTGCATCCTGTTCGCACCTGATGCGGCCACACCTTCATATTGCAAGTAGGACATACGCCGCGCCTCTCGCCGTGCAAGGGCAAGAGACTGCATGATAAGGGCGCAAACAATGAACAACATCGATGCGACAAATCCCGACACGGCAACAACCAGCGACGGTATCCGGTCAACAAGACCGGTATCCAGAAACTCGCGGAAAACCGAAATAAAGACCAACAGCGAGGGTAAAAATGCCAACAAGGCCAAAGACAGGAAAAACGAGATTGGTTTTTCGTCTTTGATCAGCAGGCCAATCATCTTGAGTATGCGCCACCCGTCCGAAAAAGTGGCCAGTTTGGAATTCGAGTCCGGCAACCGTGAGAAATAGTGTGTTTCAACTTCACCAACCGGCATCCGCATCTGCATCGCATGCACGGTAAGCTCGGTTTCAATCTCGAAGCCATTCGAAACTGCAGGAAAACTTTTCACAAACCGTCTGCTGAATACCCGGTAGCCGGACAGCAAATCGTTGATTTTGCTTTTGAAGAAAAACTTCACGAGCCCGCTGAACACGGCGTTTCCAAATTTGTGGCCCGGGCGGTATGCGTCCGTTTCGTCGTTCACCCGCGCGCCGTTAACCATGTCCAGGTTCTTTGACACCAAAAGGTTGATCAGTTCCGGTGCAGCCGAGCTGTCGTAAGTCGCATCGCCATCCGCCATGACATAGACATCGGCGTCAACATCAGCAAACATTCTGCGCACAACGTTGCCTTTGCCCTGATACGGTTCTGAAAAGACCAGTGCACCGGCTTCTTCTGCAATCCTGACAGAGTCGTCCGTAGAATTGTTGTCAAAGACATAGATAACTGCATCCGGTAGGGCTGCGCGAAACTGCTTGACGGTTTCGCCGATGGCAATCGCCTCGTTATAGCATGGCAAGATCACGGCAATTTCCAAGTCCGGTCTGTTCACCGGTGTCACCGATCTTTTCCTGAGATCCAAGGCACCTTGTATCATGCGTGACCCATGCTCTTGCTATCCCATCAAGGGATTGATGATTGCGCTTCAGCCTTAGACTGAAATGCTGATGAGGCGATTATGCAGCAGATAAACGGCCAAAATTTGTCCTACGACAAAATCATGTACGCTCAGGTAAGAAAAAAGGGCCGGTGCGTAGACCGGCCCATAGTTTCAGCTGAACCGAGGGATCAGTTCGAAGCTGCGTTCAGTTTTGCATTTTGTTCACGCAGCGAGTCCGAAATAATCGCGTACCATTCACCGGACTCACGCATTTCGTTTAGGCCTTTGTTCATCATCGCAATATACTCGCGCGCGAACGGGTTTGTACGATGCGCCAGGAAACTCATCGACGACAGTGTCGAAACATATGGGTTTTCAATGATATCAGACGAGGTCAAGCCCATATCGTTCATCGTGGATGCGAATAGATCAACCTCGAACGCGGCCACATCAGCCGTGCCGGTCAAAACCGCATCCAGGCATTCACGCGCGGAATTCGGCTGGACGACAGTTGTATTCTCACGGTTCAAACCGACTTCTTCCAGAACAACCATGCTCCAACCTGCCATCCGGCAGATGGTGGAACCTTCAAGATCGCTGAAATCCGTAGCGCTTGCATACTGGCTTTCCGGCAGAGTAAAGAAGCCGCCGACAACGTCGTAGACTGGCACCGACGCAACAAACTGGGTACAACGCGCGGTTGTTTCGGCTGACCATTCGTATGTACGGTTTGTGCAATCCGGGACAGTCCAAGCGATAGAGATGTCAAACGCACCAAGTGGCAACAGGGTATCAAGGTGCGAGCTCCAGTCATCAACAAAACTGACCGAATAATCGCGTTGGTTACCCGCGCGTTGGAGGCTAGTGGTAGCCAGACGAGTCATGATGCCGCCACCGCTAAGATTCTCAGTTGTAAACGGTTCCCAGCCGTTACCGGCAACCATCTTGATCGGCGGAGCGTAGACGTTCGAACGCTTGACGCTGGCCGCCCGCTGTTCTTCTGCTGCGATGATTTCCTGCGCGGATTGGCCGTTTGGCAGGCTGCCATCTTCACAAGGCAATGCCAAAACCAAACCGGGCTCAAGTGCGTTCGGGTTGTTGATGATGTTGCGGTTCGCGTTGAAGATCGGCTGATAGTTCGAGGTGCCATAGGCTGCAATTGCAATGGTCGCCATCGTGTCACCATCTGCAACGGTGTAATTTGTACAGGCTTCTTGCGCCGCTGCTGCACCCGCACTCAGAGCCGTGACGGCACTCGCCGACATCGCCACTTTCTTAAGGTTGAATTCAAACATGTCCACGTCCTCCAGACTTAGTTTTGCCAGGCCAGTTGGGGCCTTATCCGTTTTCCATTTGATGCCGCAGAGCGGTCGACACGATGTCGCGCCATTCTCCGGATTGCTGCATGATTGCCAGACCCTGATTCAGCGTCTCAAGGATCGCTTCCCCGTCAGGATTATCTTTGTGGGTCATGACGTTAAGTGACTTGATTGCCGCCAGGTTCGGGTTTTCGATTATCCGGTGTTCGTATCCCAGCCGCGAGATCGCCTCGACCGCCAGATGCGCTTCGATTGCAACGATGTCCGCGCGACCTTCTATTACTGCGTGAAAGCAATCATCGGGCGAAACAGGGCGCAAAAGCTTGATGATCGGTTCATATAGGCTGACAGAATCCATGTGGGATGTTGACCAGCCTTCCGGGCGGCAAATCGTTGTACCTGCAAAGTCCGCATAGCTGAACGCTTGTTCATAGCCCGATCCGTCAAGCGCAAAGAATGTGTCCACAACTTCATAAAACGGGTTCGAGAAATTGTAGGTTTCACACCGTGTGCGATCGCTTTCGGACAAGGCTTCTGCCTCTTCGCAGTTTGGGCGCGACCAGGGGAAAGTGCCGTCGAAAGCCAGCGTGGGCATCAACAGGTCCAAATGTGATGACCAGTCGTTCACAAACTGGATCTTGTAGGATTGTTCCGGTGCGGCACGCAGCATGGCTGTTTCCACCAGGCTGGTGTAAAGACCCCGGTTGGGCAGCGCTTCATCGGTGAACGGTGCATAGTTCCCGCCCGTGATCAGCAAAAGCTGCCGGTCTCGGATTTCCGGACGCTCGCCGGTGTCGGCATTCCGGATCAAAGCGGCTGCCTCAGAACGGGCGGCCTCAATCTCTTCTTTGGCCGCGGCCCGTGCTGCAACAACTGCTTCTTCACTGGTTTTCTTTGCTTCCGCTTCAGCTGCTGCCACGCGGGCTTCTGCTTCGGCCACGGCTTTTTCGGCGCGCTCTTCGGCGGCCTTTACCAGTTCTGCAGCCATTTCCGCGGCTAGGCGTTCTGCCTCGGTATCGGCAAGGACAGGTGCACGACCTATATCCTCAAGACACGGTAGCTCAAGTACGTCGCCCACCCGGATGATGTTTGGGTTCGAGCCAATGACATCCCGGTTCGCATCGAAAATGATCCGAAAATCTTCGGTCGAATAAACTTCAATGGCTAACTCGCGCAGGCTGTCCCCGCGTTGGATTTCATAGCTGGTACAAGCCTCTTGCGCCGACGCTGCGCCGGTGGCGGCAGCAAGAGCAAGGCTGGATATGATGAGGTGTTTTTTCATGAGTCCTGTTGCTTTGCCTGTTTATGTTCTTGTGAGTTTCGCGACTGCGATGGACAGATTGTCCTGATCCGGGTCACCCTTGGCCTGAACGGCCAATTGCAACGCCTCGGCGATTTCCTGCGCCAGCGATTGTTTGTGCTTGCTCAGAACCGATTGAATTTCGGCATCGCTTAGATATTGCAAACCGTCACTGCCAAGGATCAGGATATCGTCCGGTGTCACGAGAATGGGTTGCTCGGGGCAATCCACTTTGGGAATGGCGCCCCCCATTATGACCGAGGTCAGCTGGTTGCGATCCATATCCTGTGCCTCTGATTCAGTGATCTCTCCCGCAGCGAGTTTCGCGTCGATCACGGGCGCCATAGAGTGGTCTTCATTTACCTGAGACAAAGCGCCTTCGCGGAACAGATAAAGAGGGCTGTCCCCGATGGAGATCCAGAACACGCGACGCCCCAAAAGAAGAACACCCAACATGGTCGAACCCATGTTGAAACCCTGTTCTTGCGCCTCGTTATGGTTAGCAATAGCAGCGTTTGCTTGCATGGCTGCCAAAGGAAGGGCATCAACTATGGATCCCTCATTCAGGGTTTCCGCTTCAAGTTCGGGGTCCAGGGCTTCACGCCAAGCCGAAATCACCAGCTCAGAAGCGACTTCGCCTGCATCGTGACCACCCATACCGTCTGCAATCACGACATAGCCCGCATCCGACGCGTCGAACATGCGCGCAGCAATGGCGTCTTCCTGCGTCTCTCGCTGACCCTGGTGCAGGATCAGCGCCACATCATATGCCGGAGTCGCCAGCATCTATCAGGAATCCCGCCAATCAAAACCTTCGTCGCAGAAGGCCGTAAACCGGATGGATGTTTCACTAATTCGGATCAGATCCCCGCTGGACAATGCCACGGTGCTGAGTACGGGCTTGCCGTTCAAGCGCACAAGGTTGGCCTTGCCGCCGTGACCCAAGTAGCACTTACGATCTTCCGGATCATAGGCAATAACCGCATGGTTTGAACGCGAGATGCCTGTGTCGCCGAAATCCAGCTGAATAGCCTGATCATCGTTACGACCGATCTGCATCAGGCCTTCTGTCAAAGTGATGCTGGCACCCCGACCTGGCCCCGCGGTGACAACCAGCCAGCCGACTGGGAATGTCTCTTGCGCTGCCTCAGTTTTGGCGACGGGTTCTGCGGTTTCGATCAACTCTTGCACATGGGTGTCTGCACGTTCGAAACCCAGGAAAGTTGTTTTGACACGCGAGCGGCGATCTTCCGCTGGTGCAGGGGCAGGTGCGGGCTCGGCAACCGGTTCAATCGCTGGTTCAACCTTTTCCGCTTCCTGAACCGGAGCCTCTGCAACCTCAACCAAAGCCTCTGAAACTTCGGCCGGGGCCTCCGCGACTTCGGCTGGATCATCTTGCGCAGCTTCGGCAACTGGCGATTCAACCGCTTCGGGTGCGACGTTTTCCGAAACCTCTTCCACCGGTGTCGGTGCTGGGTCCTCGGCAACATGCAAAGTGATGATGTGTTCGTCTTCGAGGGCTGCCTCTTCTTCCAAAGGCTCAGCCGTCAGCAACTCTTCCGGCGCGTCGTGTTCGATTGCGGTATCTTCGACGAAAATGGAGTCCTCGACAGTCTCTTCGGTCGCGACCTCGTCGAATTCAGGCATCTTCTCTTCGGGGATCAGCTCATCCGTTTCCTCGTAAGACTCGGATGTCATGTTGCCGCCAGCCAGCGCCGCACGCAGAGCATTGAAGTCTGCAATCGGCTCTTGCTTTTCTTCTTCGACCGCAGGGGTTTCAACCGCGTCTGAGTTTTCTGCAACGTCTTCTTCTTTGGATTTGCCGGCACCTTCTAGAAGCCGGCTCAGAGGGCTTTTGTATTTGAACATGGTGTCGACACCTTCGATTTGGCGGCACGAATATCTTGTGCCGTAAGCTGCTACTTATCCCGCGCGCAAAAGCGCAGAGACACTCATTGGATACTCAAGGAAACTGGTACATTCTGCGGCGGGCCGGTTCCCGCCGGGGTGACAAACTGGATGCCACCCTCAGCAAACACACGCTGGCAGATCACAAACGAACCGGTCAGATTACTCCTGTGCAAGCTGCATGGTTGCAGCGGCTTCAGCACCGTTACGCAGGACGGTCAATTTCGCTTCGGGTCGGCCCTCAGAGACGAGTTCTGCAAGCATGGCATCCAGGCTTTCCGACCCGCCCAAGGCAATCCCCGACTGGCTTTCGCTCAGAAGCACATCGCCACGCTGCAGACCGCCTGCGTCACTGAATGGGGTCGCGTCCACCTTGGTTTGCCAGCCCTCACTGCCAGAACTGCTGACAGTAAAGGTAAATCCGTTCTTAAGTCCGACAGAACGCTCAACAGGCAAGGCAAGCAGACCGTTTTGCGCCCGGGTCTGACCAATTGGACGATAGCGGGCCGCGACGCGGGTATAACCGTCGGGATCAACGCTCAGCTTGTCCAGAACCTGTGCTGCAAGAGAAGCATCCTCGCGTATCGGCTTTCCGTTCAAAGTAAAGATCACGGCACCGCGTTGCACCCATTCGCCGATCACACTCATGTCCTGATTGGGATCGAGACCAGTTATAGCGATGGTCGCACCGGTTGAGGCGCGGCGACGAGATGTCTGGAAGGGGATTTCCACATCCCAATGCGCAAAGGACACCTGTTGCTCTGCCGGAACGGCACTTGACGTGGCGACCTCGGGTTCAAATTCTGTAACCGCAGGGTCCTGCGCCTCAGCCTTGGCCACTTCAGGGGCTGTGGGCTCTGGGGTTGCAGTCGCAGTTTCTGCCACAGCAGTCTCTGCAGGCTCAGTTTGTACCTGCTCGACAGGCTCTTCTGCGACTGGTGTTGGATCAGGCGACGGCGCGGAGGCGACTTCGGTTTCCTGTTCTTCCGAAACAGAGCTTGGTGCTTCTACCGCTGTTGCCGGGACATCTGCCGTTTCCACCTCTGCCGCGGTTTGCGTAGCTGGTGCTTCAACCTGTTCTTCGGTTTTGTTGCCAGACATTGCAAAGTAACCGCCAGCCGCCAATGCGACTGCAACCACAGCCGCGCCGGCAATCAGCTTACCACTGCCGCCAGAACCGCTTTGAACCACAGTATCGACGGCGACAGGAGCTTCTTCCTTCGCGACGATCTTGGCCAGGTCTTCGTTCCTTTTGTCATCGTTTCCAACAACAATATCCGGGTTGCCCGCCAAAAGTGCGGTCACAACGGCCTCGGCGTTTTCGCTTTCGGCCTTGATCCGTGCCTTTTCTTCTTCTTTGTCCTTGCGGTCCATGCCCACAATCACCGAGACAGGGCGATAGGCAAATGTATCAAACATCACGCCCGGACCGCGGAACATGCGCAACCAATCCAGCGCAGTCTGCAAACGATCTGTGGTGTGAACTTCCATGGCCTTGTCAATCGCCTCGAGGAACCCTTCAGGATATCCTTCGAAGCGGCCCGCAAGCGGGGTGTACGGATCATCCTGCCCGTTGTTGAAGGCATTCAACCGGCTTTGGCCGTCGACCGGGCGTTCGCCACTAATGGCGTGGTACAACGTTGCCGCCAGAACATAGAGATCACTGCTTGGCCCCTGTTCCGCACCCCGGACATAAAACTCGTGTGGGGAATACCCGTCTTTGATGACACGCAGGGTCAGCAGAGCCGCAGATTTGTTGGCCGCCTGCTCACGCGCCGCACCAAAGTCGATCAGGACAGGGTCGTCGTTCTCGTCGATCAGGATGTTGTCCGGCGAAATGTCACGATGCAACATCCCGCTTTGGTGGATGAACGAAACCGCCGACAACATCTTTTCCGTGACTTGCACGATAAAGTCAGGGCCTGCATCGTTTTCAGGATTCTCAACATAATCCAGAAGATCGCAACCGCGGATCAAGTCCATCGCGATATAGGCGGTGTCGTTGTCTTCAAACACCTGATGAACATCGACGATATTCGGGTGCACCAGCCGCGCATGATTGCGGGCTTCCTGAATAAACAGATCAATGATGGCGCGCAGGTCTTCCTTGTAGGACGGATCGTTGGGTTCAACGAGATCGCCATTGCGACGACACAAGGCACCGGGGAAGCATTCCTTGATCACCACGTCGCGCTCCAGGCTGTCGCGCGCAAGATAGGTGATGCCGAATCCTCCGTTGCTCAGAAAGCGGAGGATCTCATACTGACCGCGCAGTAGTTTTGCGCCCGGTTGCAATCCTTCGATTTTTGGTTCGTCGTGCGTTGCACCGACAGCCTGGTTGTGGCTCATTTTAATCCGCCCGTTCTACTCGTTTTTTGCGGCTAAATTTAACAGGGCCAACAGCCCACGAACTCACAACCAAAAACAACCGCAGGACACTTAAGAACGGTTAGACGTTTCAAATTTGACTTTATTGGGGCCGCCTGATGGCTTCACTATGGATCGTTCTCTTGATCATAGCACATGTAGTTTCCCACGCGCCCTTAACACTGCATATTGATAAATTGGGTAGAGGTAATGAAAACGCACACCCCTAAAAACGCAGGTTGGTCTACGAATTCGAAACAATAAAGGGCCGATTCCTTGGCCCTTCGAATCGCTAAACTGCACTCAATCTTAACGAGAGATTATCAGGTCCCGGTTTTGGATTGAGCTGCGGCGACCGTGCTACCAGCCCATGCAAGGTTGTCACCCAGCTGCACCAATATGCTGATTGCGTCCTTCAGGGGCGCATCGCCACTTTCGAACTGCAACAGCAAAAGCAGGTCGGTGGCCTTTTCAAACTCTGCTGGAATCCAGTCTGCATCCGGGTCAATCTCGCCACCTTGCTCCAGTCTTTCTGCAAAGTCTACGACGATTTCCTGGCAACTTTGCAGGAACGAAACTGGCTCTATATCCGAGGACTCGCGCAGATCCTCATAGATGCTTGCAATTGCCGCCAGCCAGTCTTCGAGAATGGGGTTGTTCAAAGGCGGTAGGGCAGAGCCCAGCGTGGATTGCATCGCTGCTGCATCGGGAGGTGTCGGTTCTGAGTCCGGTCCCTGGAGCGCTTCGAGGAATGGCAGAAATTCCTGTTGCAAGTCCTTTCGAGCCGCGTCCAGATCGCTGCGACGTCGGCTGGACGCTACGTTCAGAACTTGTTCGGCAAGGTTCTGACCACCGCACGTCTCCCACAAGGTAAAATCAGGCTCCGGCTCCTGAGCCATGGCCTTCACTGCCAAAGGAGTGCCGATCGGAACTACTTCGCAGAACATCCCGTCCTTTTCTTTGTTAAGCCGAGACAAAACGCGGTCCAATGATCCTTGCACGTGCGGCAGATCAGCGTGAGTCACAGCCAGCAGACTGTTGGCGCGCAATTCAGGTGGCACTTTGGACCACAAGTAGCGCTCTGTCTCACGCCATGCGTTTGTCCCGTTTGAACACCAGATTGCGCAGTCGACGAACTTCAGCAAGTCCAGGGTCTTTTTATAGGTATCGTCCAAAGCACCTGAGCCGGGAAGGTCAAACAGTGAGATTTCCTTCAGTGCAGGCGTGTTGATCCCCACCGAAATAAAATCCGGCTCATCCGCCGCGGCTTTTTCCAGTGCTATTCCAGAGTAGGTCTTGGGTTCTTTGTCCCACCAACCCACGGTCGTCTCGGGCGTTTCCGCGAAGGCCACAATGACAAGTGGCAGTTTCAGATGCTGAGGACCGGTGGGAAGAATATCTGCACCGGCCAGCATGTTAGCAAGGCTTGATTTACCTGCACCAAACTCCCCGGCAAACCCGATATTGACCGCATTGGACAACCGCTCGGCGTGGGCCAAAGCCCGCGCGCGCATGTCCTCCAACTTGTCATCAGACGACAGTTTTTCAGTCGCGGTCAGAAAACGCTCCAGTTGGCGCACTTCCTGTTCGGTTCCGGGAAATTCTATCATTCCGCTGCCTCTGCTTGTCGTTCGTCCGCATGGCCGGTTCCAAAGACACTTTCAAGGTCCGAAGCAATGCGGCGCGCTCGGTCGAATGCAACTTGTGCTTCGGCCTGAGCATTCAATTCACCCGCGCCCGAGCGGTGTTCGAAATGACCCGCCAACAGGGCCACATAATGATCCAAAACTGTATTTAACCGTTCCAGCAAGTTGTCACGCGTGGTGTCGATCAAATCGTCACCAATCAACTCGAACTCTTGCACAATCATCCGTTCCGCTCGTGTTACAACGCTGTTGCGCGAGATCAGACGCGACAACCAGTTTACACGCAATTCAACCGTAATTCCACGGGTGAGCGCAGTGGTGTCAGGTCGGAACCACCGAACAGCGCTGGTGTTCATGCGATTGTCGACCGGTTCTTGCCAGCCCGGCAAAGCGCGCAAAGCTGCGTTGCATTGCATGTCGACCGCATAAAGCTCACTCAGCATGCGCTGGCGCACTACTTGAGAAGCGCCTTGTACCAGTTCCCGCATGTGTTCGCGCAAAGGGGTAAAGTTCAACTCGGTCGCACCACCTTTGGCCAGCAGGGGTGATTGACCGTTGGGCCCACGCACTACGCCCGAGACGGATTCAGCAACTGTATCATCCATCACGCCACGTAGATTGGAAAGGACATCATCCATGTCCCGAGTGATTTCCTGTGTCTTATCTGCTATCAGTTTGCGCAGCTCACCAAAGGATTTGTCACTGTCACCTGCGCTGCGCGCATCGGAACTATTTTCATCTTGTAGCGCCCGCAGATGAACCTGAGACCGCTCAAGCTCACCGCGTGCGAAACTGTCAAGATGCTGCCAGGCCATCCGAAGCTGTTCGTCAATGGGCCCGTTTGTCAAAGCCTTGGTAACATGCCTGCGTAGATCTGGCAGACCTGAAGCAATCATTGCGGCAAAACGCAAAACAGCCTCGCGACTGATGGGGCCAGGGCCTTGTTTGATCTCGGCCACGCCGTTCAGGTATTGCTTCATCTGTTCCGGATGCGCGCGCAGCCACGCCAAAACATCGTCATGGTTCACACCGGTTTCATCACCGGTCAGCGCATAATGCGCCCATTGAGCGCTGCCCATCAGAACGTCGATGTCCGCATTGCCGAGGGCCTTTTCCAACCCGTCCAGAACATCCAAACGCACTTTGGCCGCGTCCTCGGGGCCGCCGCCCAACTCATCAACGCGGTTGATGAAAACAACGATCTGACCAAGCTCAAGCGCTTGCATCAGCCGGAACAGTTTTAGATCCGCGCGCGACAATGCCTGATGTGCGGACAGAACCACCACGAAGAAATCTGATTCCTTCAGGTATTGGCGCGAAATCTCTTCGCGGATCAGCAGGGGGTCATTGACCCCAGGAGTGTCCGTAACGGTTAGAGGAAACGGGAAATGCCCGATGTCGAAATAAACTTCGGCCTTGCGGGTAATATCGCTGTACAGTCCACGATCACTGCCTGGATCTACGTTGCCATCTTCGCCAGGATCATCCCCTGCGCACACATAGCGCGCAAGATCGTCCGAGTTCAGTTCTTCAAGATCGTGATGTTGCCCCAACAGCTGCTCATAGCTGTCGCCCAAACGCAGGCGCGCCCGGGTCTTCATAGCTTCGACCTGCTCTTCGATCATCTCGCGCTTATAGCTGTCCTCGTCATCGGGGAACATATTGCGCAGCTCTTCACCTTCGGCGATCAGAGATTGCCACTGGTGATTGTCAAAGAAATGGAACTCGGCCCCCTCAGTCCGACCAGAGGGATGCCCGAAATGCATGTCGGTGATTACCGTGGTCCATGGGTTGACGTCCGACGGCAGGTATTCAGCCTGCCCGGTAAACCCGTTGATCAAACGGGATTTCCCAGCCTTGATCTGCCCCACAAAAGCGATTGACGGCTTCAGGCTTGCCAGATCTCCGATGATACGCGAAATGAAATGGCGCGTTTCATCATTGCTGGTTTCATGCATATCTTCTGCGATGCGTATAAGCTCGCGGCGATTTGTTTCACTCATTACTCACTACCTTGGTCACACAAAAAAGGATTGAATTAATCGAAAATTTGAATCCTACAGGGACAATCATTCCTTAGTCCCCTGTAAAGAAGTCCACAGATTAACAACTGCCCCCAGCTTACGCGCGTCGTGGGCGGCAACAGCTATTTGACCACTATCGCTCAGCACTGCCAGTCCAGCGCCTTTCCCGCCAGACGGCCGTATGACGATAAGTTGGGGACCGTCGAACTCGTCCTGGGTATCGTTATCCCAACCCGCAAGATCGGTTGCAAAACGGGCCAAAACGTCCGGACCGGGATGCATGCCTTGCGACGGCTGGCAAGACCCTTCGTAGGCCAGGCCGGTCTTGTCCGCGCTGTCGATCAACACGCGGCCAGATGCAAAGCGGCCCGCACCGTCAAAAAAGCGCTGCGCAAGCTCTGTTGAAGGATCAACATTCATTGCAAGTGCAGGGTCGTCGTCTGTCGACGGTTCTAAATCCGGCACAACGGACACAATCGGTTCTGTGGACAAGTCAATGGCAGCGCAAGCGCTCTCGATTTCACTATAAGTCAAACCCACATCATCCGCCTCGAGATCCGAGTCCGGTTTACCTGACTTCAGCTCAAGCGGGGTAGGGGCGGTTGCAATCTCTGACACCAACTGAGCCAGCTTTTCGACCAGTTCGCCGCGACTTTCCGTTTCGAAATCCGGCGTTGGTCCGCTCGGCACCTGGAAGATATCCGTGACCCGCGAACTATTCACCTCGATCGCCAGACACATCCCATTGGCGGCCGTGAAGTCCAGCCGACGGGGCAGAATAGTGCCGCGAATGCTGCGCAAGACTGCCGCGCGCCGTGCCGCAGCCGAGTCCGCTGCAATTGTCACAGCAGGTGACAACCGCGCAACCGAGGACCGCCCGATATCCTCAAGCATGTCCAGAATGTCTGTGTCCATCATACCGTGACCCCCTCTGGTCCCGTTCAAACTGCGGCCGCAACCGACCCCAGGCTGAGATGTGATTTTGTCAATGCCAAACCGACATTTGCGCTATTGCGGCAAATGTAGCAGACCACATGGTCCGGATATTCTTTCGTCCGCAAGAAAATGTTCAGACGATCTTTTGAAAACACGGCGATTTCCCCAAATCCTGTGTTCTGCGCCTCATCATCGCCACCAGCGTCACGCAACAACGCCTCAAACGCGGCAACCCCGCGTCCTTGAAAGAGATTAGCAACCGCAATCGACAAATTGTCCAAAGATTCCGTGCATTCCGGTTCCGAAACGCTGCTCCCCAGCAGCATCCCGGTTTCCATATCGATATACCCGGCTGCAATGCAGTCGGGTATTGTTTCGATCGCTGTGCTTAAGGCGTTTTGGATGGACATCTAAGTTATTGTTTTCAATTGAAGGTTGCCGGTCATATCGATTCTGGTGACACTACAACACGTGCCATTCTGCAGCGCTGTTTTCCTTTGCTTTCGGAATGGATTGCAATGTCTCCTTTGAGTGCTTTTCACTTTTTTCTATGGCGATTTGGTCAAACTCTGCCAAAAACGCCTTGAACACGTTCTTCAGGCCATCCGCATCGTCAGGCAGATCTTCGCTGTCCGCAATTTCACGCCACATATCCGATGCACTCAAGGGCGAGCCATCCGCATCCTCAGGCCGTTCTCCGAGTACTGAGATGTTAGGCTCGATGGCATCCACCTGATCGGTCAGAGCAGCTTCGATCAGCCCGCTGGTCTCGGGTTCTGGTTCATAATCGTCGGCACTGCCGTTGGGCTGCGCTGCCATCAACGCCGCAATGGAAGAAACCGAAACCTCAATTCCACGATCTTCGGAGTTATCAGACTCGTCGACCGCGTCTTCCGCAGGTTGCGTGTTAGACGGTGCGTCCCGCAGAGTCGTGTTAAGAGATGCAAGGACATCCTCGGAGGCCTCAATCTCAAGGGCTGCACCACCGGTCTCTTCAACTTCGATGCTGTTGTCGGCCAAATCCTCAAGCTCGTCATCAAGGTCGGTACCATCTGACAAGTCAAATTCATCAACGCTGCCGTCAAGTCCGGCGACATTGGTCAGCTCCAACGGATCGTTAGACGTGTCCTTGAAGAAAGCGCGCAGATCATCACTTGTGTCGGGTTCCGCTGATGTCGGTTCTGGGTCCGAGACCATTTCAGCGCGCAGACGCTCGGCCTCTTCCGCATTGATCCGCACCCGTTCAGCTTCATCCGAGCGCCGCTCTACACGGGCGGGGCGGACGGGAAAGCTGGTGACGACCGCGGCGCCATCGTGCTCGGGCCGCGCTTCTTCTTCCACAGGGTTGACCAACCTTAAAGGTGCGGCTTCGGCCTGAGTCTCGCTGTCGGATTTCCGAGCCGGGCGCACCGGCTGCACCTTGGATGCGTCCGAGGGGCTTTTGTCGATCTGATACCGGGCCAGCTGATCGGCACGTTTGTCCATAATCTGCTCAGTGATCTCCAGGAAGCTGTCGATCATCTTTCCGCCACCGCTGCGAGACCACATCTCAGCATCACCGGTTTTGTCGCGGGCAACAATCGCATCCCGAGCGGAAAACAGAATAGAACGATTGAACAGGTGACCTGCCTCACGATTCACGCGACGCAAAACCTTTTGACGGTCCTTGAGGTTCAGCGCGTCCGCGCGAGTGATCAAAAGCAGCGAGTTGTTTTGCAAACGTTCAGGCAGTGATACCCATGTCGCACGCTCAGTCTCGCGCCAGGCTTGGGTCGCGTGTGTACACCACAATACCCCATTGGCCTGACCGACGGCCCGTTGCCAGACATCCGTCGAGATTTTAGGATCCGAGATACCGGGCGTGTCAATCAGATCGACGGCCTCAAGAATATCGGCTTTCAGAAATACCCGAATGAATTGCGCGTCGTTGACGCCCACGGATTCCAGATCGTCCAGTTCGATAACCTCGACCGAGCCGTCATGGCGCTTGATATAGGGTGAGCGATCACCCCAGCTGAACCAGACTGGCGGCAGTTGGGTTGCGGTAACCTGCGTGGGCAAGGTCTGCGTTCGTAGCAGAAAATTCATCAACGTAGACTTACCGGCACTGAATTCGCCCATCAGGGCGAAAACAGGCTTACGGCGGGACCACTGCTCGATACGTTCCCATGTCTTCGGTGAAACAAAGCGTGATTGTGTATCTTTTGCCATTTTTCTACTTATGCCGCTTCGTTGCTTAGATCTTTTAGGATGTCACCCAGAATCTCATCTTTGGATTTCTGGGGCTGCAAACCCGCCATGGCCGCTGCAGTTTGACCTGCGTTTTTATCGGCCGTCGACGAAATGCTCAGCAGAGTTTCCTTCTGCTCGCGCATAAAGTCTGTCAGGGTTGCGCGGACGTTTTCCAGCACCGCGGCAATCTGGTTTTCCTCGATATCTTTAGTGATCGAGTTGGCCTCGGATGCAATCAGACGTGTGTAGTCCGCAGCGTAGGCTTCAAAGCCTTTGCGCCTTTGCCACCATCGCCGCCACCAGGTGCTTTGCAGATCCAGAGCAATGGTCCGACCGATGCCAAGAGGCGGCGGGACGCGGGGCACAATGGGTGCTTCAATGCTGAACTCGCCCAGATGGTTGCCCAATATCTTTTGGTACAACGCCTCGACATCTGCCGCAGCGGTTCCATACAACGCTCCAGCATCCTTACGCATTGCGCGAGCAAAGCTGAAATAAGCTGCCTTTTGCAGTGTGCGTAACCCAGCCGGGTCGTATTGCCATGTACCTTGTTCGCCGTTCTTCTCAAGATGGGCGATCAAAGAATCCGTTGCCCGTTTGACAAAGTTGGCTTCGGCTGCGCTTAGACGTTCCAACACCTTGTCACGCAGGGCATTTGTCAGCTCGGCCGCTTTCTTTTCATATTCCGCTGCCACGGTGTTGATTGCATCTTCAGGCGATACACCTTCCAAATCCCTCGAAATGCCTTCACCGTCGGACAAGTTCTTTGCAACTGCTGTGGCACGGATTTGGCTGGCGATGTTGCGCGCGCGATGACGCACACGATCCATCAACCGCGCTCCGGCCCCTTCAGCAATGCGCTCATTGATGGCCAAAAGCAGATCGGGCAGGCCGGACAAGGCCCAAATCTTATCCAGTGAAGGTGCCTGATCCCCGAACCCAGCGGCCAGGTAGAACGTGTTCAGTGCCTCACGCGACTCTTCGGTCAGAATGTCCGGGTTTCCGGTCAAGGCTGCTTCGGCCCACAAAGCACTGCCAAACACGACGCTGGTATTGGTGTCGATGTTGTTCTGCTTCAGCGTATCCTGAATGCGGTCGCGGATTTCAGGCACTTGATTGACTGGATCTGAAAGTTCATCGATGCGGTTGACGAACAGGACAATCTGGCGGTTCTCAAACTGCGCAATAATGCGCATCAAAGCCATGTCCATGGTGGTTAGCGCCTGACTTGCGGCCAGAACGACGACACAAACCTCAGACCCTCGCAGACTGCGCAGAGTGATTTGTTCGCGCACCATGAATGTGTCGTTCACACCGGGTGTGTCGCAGAGCTTGAGCGCGATCGGATATTGCGGGATGTCCATGTACAGCTCAGCTGACTTCGTGACATCAGCAAACCGTCCGGTTTTTGGATCGATATCCGGATCGTCTTCGTCGCCCAAGCAAACATAGCGTTGGATCAATTCCTCATCGAAATGATCATACTGATGGCTCTGACCAAGAATCAGGTCGAAATGCTTGCCCAAACGCTCTTCGGATTTGGCTTTCATGTCACCGATCTGGCGGCGGATGTCGTCCATCTCGTCATCCGCACCCGCTCGGTTCGCCAATTCGCCCAAACGACCGCCGCCGACCATCAGGTTGTCCCATTCTTCCTGCTCAAAGAATGTGAACTTGGCTTTGGTGTCGCCTGGCGGACGCGTGTTGATGTTCAAGGTCGTGACAACCGACGTCCAAGGGTTGACGTCTGAGGGTAACAGGGCAGGGCGCCCGGCCAGAATATTAACAATCGACGACTTGCCTGCCTTGACCTGGCCCACCATCGTGATGCTGGCGGTGAAATTTTCCATTCGCGTCTTGAGGGTGGCCAGCCGCGCCGAGGAGCGCGCATCTGCCACCTCAGTCAATTGATCGATCTGCGCCGTCAGCGACGACATAGCAGAGGTCATCGGAGCCAATGCCTCGTTGCCAACAGACAAAAGGTGATCGTTGCGCGCCATGCTTAACCTCCGGTTCCCGTAGCAGCAATCTGGGGTTCGTGCGACACGCGCCCCGTAGGTAGGCCTGTCAATGTGTCAATACGTGCGATCAAATCCAGCGCGTTGCCCAGAATCTCGGCTTCGGCACGTGGGGTAATTGTTTCGTAGGCTTTGGAATCCGCCAGCACTTCGATAGAGCTGAAGCGATCACCGTTCTCAAGTCGCGCCACGCGGCGCCCTGTCGGGAAACCCAGAGATTTCGCCGCCGGCAAAGGCATCCGGGCGTTTGCCAGCAGATAATGTTCACCTGAATGGGTGCGCAACGAAATACCAAAGCCCGTATTTGGATAGTCCCGGTTCAGAGTTTTGAGTTCGCCAAGAAAGCTCTCGCGAGCGAAAAAGACAGCGTCTTGCTCGGCGGCAACGGAGGAATTCAGATCGGTCACAGCAGAAAACCTTGTACTGGAGTTGAGCAGAAAACTCGTACCGGTGCCAAATTGGCGAAAAAGACTCATTAACTCCTTGCAACCAAGAAGAACCTTCAAGGCGGTCTTAATTTGACGCGAATAAGATTTTTTGGCGGTTGAAATGTGGCGGCAACATGGCAGAGCCAACCTAAGAATGCCTCAACCTTTGCGAGTATATTGCTTTCAACCAGTTGGTGCAGTCGCTTCTGCCGACCATTTTGCAGGGTTGGCTTGTCGACTGTGAACTACCGTTCAGTAATTAATTGAAAATACTAATTTATTGGATGAGCATGTGGCCGAGCGCTCGATTTTTGCGGTGCCAGATACGCTAGTCATGGGTGTGTTTTATCCTACTTCGACATCCGAAAACCACAACGTACTTGCGGAAGACTGAGCGTCTTCTCAACGTAAGCGCGTTCGCATTGCGAATTGATCGGAGTGCCCCATTCACCGCAAACTTGTGGAAGCTTTGCTTTGAAAAATGCCGATGTCTGGTCGAGTCAACCGCACGCGATCAACCCTCATCAAGGTATATGTCTTCCGAACCAACGACGCGTTTCACGCAGGCCAGAACCGATAATCCCTATCAGTTCCATTCAAGTGAACAAACTTGCTGTTTCGTAAATTTTACCTCTCGCACTCGGCATCAAGCTTTGTTAAGAGCGCAGCAGTACGGCGCTGAAGCGCATGGTTGCGGGTGTGGCGAAATTGGTAGACGCACCAGATTTAGGTTCTGGCGCCGCAAGGCGTGGGGGTTCAAGTCCCTCCACCCGCACCAAATTTAACATAATCATGATTATACCACGCATATACATTCAAGGGGCACATTCTAAACTCGGTTGCGACAAATCCCCTATCTTGCTGAAAAGCAAGGAGAACGGAAATTGGCACATACGGAATTGAATCTGCACGAGCGGCGCGCCATTGAAGACATGTTGAACGCAAAGATGCCCATAAGCAGGATCTCTACCGAGATTGGCAGGCATCGATCCACGATCTATCGGGAGATCAATCGGAACCGTTTCGAAGACTCGGCACTGCCACAACTGAGCGGCTACTATGGTGTCACTGCGCAACGAACGGCGCAGTCCAGGCGGGCGCGGCGGCGCAAGCTGATCCGGCTGGAAAAGCTGCGCGCGCATGTCATCGACCGTTTGATTGCAGGTTGGACACCGGAACAGATCGCGGGCCGCCTTGGTTACGACAATCAGCCTTTTCGGGTCAGCCACGAGACGATCTACGCCTATATCTACAGCTCCGAAGGCCAATCCGAACAACTGGCGCGCCATCTGCCGAGCCGACGCAAGAAACGCCGACCACGTTACGCCAGACGGCCCAGAGGTCAGGTTTTCCCACCGGATCGGTCCATTCACCAGCGCCCAGAATGTGTAAAAACACGCGAAGAATTCGGTGATTGGGAAGGCGATCTGATGATCTTCGAGCGTCACACTGGCAAAATGAATGTCGCCTCGTTGGTCGAGCGAAAGACCCGGTTCGCTGTTCTGTTCCGCAACAACGACCGCAGTTCAATGCATTTCATGAACAAACTGATGGATGTGATGGAACCCCTGCCCCAACCAGCACGACGCTCGATTACATTTGATCGGGGCTTTGAATTCCGAGAGTGGCGAAAGCTTAAATCCGGCATTGGCACGGAGAGTTGGTTTTGTGATCCGCAGGCACCGTGGCAGAAGGGATCGGTCGAGAATCTGAACAAGCGGGCCCGCCGATATCTTCCGCGCGACACCCAGCTCGCGGCGCTCTCAAATCGCAAAATGAAGGCGATTTGCGACCGCCTGAACGGAACCCCCAGAAAGTGCCTCGGATGGCAAACTCCAACCGAGGCATTCAGAGATGAATTGATGAAACTGAGATAGCGGAAAACGTCGCAACGACCCTTGAGACTTCTGTATTTAGATGCTGTCATCCCGTCAACAAGTGCTCGCAAGCTCTTGGTTTAAAAGCCTTTCAGCTCATCCGAGTGCGTACCCTGCGCCGCGTACGGTCCGCACTGGATCTTCACCGCCATGTTGCGTCAACGCTTTGCGCAGCCGTCCAATGTGGACATCAACAGTTCGGGTATCCACATAGATGTCTCGGCCCCAAACGCGGTCCAGCAATTGTTCGCGGCTCCAGACCCTGCCCGGCTTTTCCATGAAGGTGCTAAGCAGACGGAACTCTGTTGGACCGAGTTTCAAAGGTTTGCTGTCTCGGCTGACTTTGTGTGTCTCAGAATCCAGAACGATGTCGTCAAACTCCAGACGTATCCCAACCGTTGCCGGACGAACCCGGCGTAGCTGTGTGCGAACGCGCGCCATCAATTCGACAACAGAGTACGGTTTCACCACGTAGTCGTCCGCACCGGTTTCCAGACCACGCACTTTGTCGACTTCTTCAGTGCGCGCCGACAGCATGATAATCGGGATCGAACGTGTCTCGGGACGACTTTTCAGGCGACGACAAACTTCGATCCCGCTGAGGTTCGGCATCATCCAATCCAGAACGATGATATCCGGACAATCTTCGTCTACCAGCAGCATGGCCTCATCGCCGCTGGCGGCTTTCGAGACGCGAAACCCTTCTGCTTCGAGGTTGTAGGCCAGCACTTCGCGTTGCGCCAGTTCATCCTCAACCACCAGAACTGTCGGTTGATCTGCGGACATCTCGGTCGTCTCCTACACGGTTTGCGACGTTGTGTCGGCCTTGGGCCGTGCCTCGGTTGGGCGTTCTCCGGTGACCAGATAGACCACCTGCTCGGCAATCGAGGTGACGTGATCGCCCATACGCTCGATGTTCTTGGCGATAAAATGCAGGTGCATACAGGACGAGATATTGCGCGGATCCTCGGCCATGAAGGTCAGAAACTCTCGGAACAGCCCATTATACATCTGGTCGACATCTTCATCGCGGTTGATGACATCGGTCGCCAGTTCCGCATCGCGTTGAATATAGGCATCCAGCGCATCGCGCAGCATCCGCTCGACTTCGCGCGCCATGCGGCGCAGGGCTGCGGCACTTCCGTTGATCTCGCCCGCATCGACCAGGACCGTGGTGCGTTTGGCGATGTTCTTGGCATAATCACCGATCCGCTCAAGATTGCCCGAGACTTTCAGGACAGACAGAACCAACCGCAAATCGCTGGCTGTGGGCGCACGCAGTGCGATCAGGCGCGCGGTTTCTTCGTCGATGATATCTTCCAGCGCATCGATGGCTTTGTCGCCTTGCCGCACTTGCTGCGCCAGTTCCACATCGCGGGTCTCTAACGAGCGCGCGGCGCTCATGATGGCGGCTTCGACAAGGCCGCCCATCTTCATGATATGCGCTTGGATCGCCTCGAGATCGCGATCGAATACGGATGCAATATGTTGTTCGCTCATTGTCAAATACCTGAACTCAGCCGATACGGCCGGTGATGTAGCTTTCCGTGCGCGGATCTACAGGGTTGGTAAAGATTTGTCCGGTTTCCCCGAACTCGACCAGATTTCCCAGATGGAAGAAGGCGGTTTTCTGGCTGACCCGTGCAGCCTGCTGCATCGAGTGGGTCACGATCACCACCGAATAGCGCGAGCGCAGTTCGTCAATCAGTTCTTCAACTTGCGCAGTCGCAATTGGGTCCAACGCCGAGCATGGCTCGTCCATCAGCAGAACTTCGGGTTCAGTCGCAACGGCGCGTGCTATGCACAGACGCTGTTGCTGACCACCCGACAGACCTGTGCCGGGCGCGTCCAAGCGGTCTTTTACCTCATCCCAGATCGCGCCACGACGCAGGGATTTTTCAACGATTTCATCCAGTTCTGCCTTGTTCTTTGCAAGACCGTGAATGCGTGGACCATAGGCCACGTTATCGTAGATCGATTTTGGGAACGGGTTCGGCTTTTGGAACACCATGCCCACCTTGGCGCGCAGCTGAACCGGGTCAACGCGTTTGTCGTAGATGTCTTCGCCATCCAGCAGGATATCGCCTTCGACCCGGCAGATGTCGATGGTGTCGTTCATCCGGTTCAGACAGCGCAGAAACGTGGATTTGCCGCAGCCCGACGGGCCGATAAAGGCGGTCACAGTCTTGTCTTCAATCGCAACATCCACGTCTTTGATGGCATGGGTGTCGCCGTAATAGACCTGAACCTTTTTGGCGTTGATCTTGATGTCTTTGGAGTCCACGGCTCTCTCCACTCGTGTCATATCGTTCATTGTTGCCCCCTCTTACCAGCGGCGTTCAAAGCGGCGGCGCAGGATGATTGCGATGATATTCATGGTCAGCAGGAACATCAAAAGGATGATAATGCCGCCCCAGGCTTTCTCATAAAACCCAACATCGGCGCGCGCGGCCCAGGTGTAGATCTGCGCTGGCATGGCCGAGTTCGGCTCGGTGAAGCCAGCGACGAAGCCATCGGGATATCCGCGGGCCACAAAGCCCACCATGCCGATCAGAAGCAACGGTGCGGTCTCGCCCAGGGCTTGCGCCAGACCAATGATGGTGCCGGTCAGAATACCCGGTGCGGCCAGCGGCAGAACGTGGTGGAACACGGCCTGCATTTTCGAGGCCCCTACCCCCAACGCCGCGTCACGGATCGACGGGGGAACTGCCTTCAGCGAAGCGCGGGTCGAGATGATGATTGTCGGCAACGTCATCAGGGTCAGCACCAGACCACCGACCAAGGGCGCCGATTGCGGCAGATGCATAAACTGGATGAACACGGCCAGACCCAGAATACCGAACACAATCGACGGAACAGCGGCGAGGTTCGAGATGTTCACCTCAATCAGGTCAGTAAATCGGTTCTGCGGTGCGAATTCCTCAAGGTAAATCGAAGCCGCGACACCGATGGGCAATGACAGCGCCAAAACCACCAGCATCATGAAGAACGAACCAACAACCGAAGCGCCGATGCCCGCCCCTCCGGGGTTGTCCACGCCCGAGTCTGCACCTGTAATGAAGGGCCAGTTAAATGCCTGTTTGATGATCCCCGCCTCTTTCAGCGCATCAACCAGATCCAAGTCGCTCAGTTGCAGAAAGCGGCTGTCTTGCAGGGTGTCACGTGAAACGCGACCCTTGAAGTATCCGTCAACCCGGCTTGAGGCGGCCAGATCGAACTGTACCGCTTCCCCCAGTTTGTCTGGGTTGTCCGCGTAAAAGGTGCGGATCGTGCCACCCACTTTACCCAAAAGACGCTCAATCGCGTCCTGATCGAAATCGACGGTGACACCGCTTTCGGTCAACTGATCGTTCAGCGCACCGATAAACAGGTCGGAATAGGCTTTGGTCTTGAACAGAGTGCCTTCCGCTTCGTCGCGTTGTGCCGGCGACAGAGTGAACTCGACGCTCACGACGGTACGCTGAAAGGCCGGGATGCCCTGCGACAAAATCGAAGCGAACAGCACGATCAGAAAGAAAAGCCCGGTCGCGATTGCAACGATGCCGTAGACCCGAAAGCGTTTTTCTGCATTCGCTCGCTTCTTTGTCCGTGCTTCCGTGGCCATCAAAGAAGTCGCGTGGCGGGTCGTGTTCGGGCTGTCCATGCTTGCGTCGGTCATTCGTACTGCTCCCGATACTTACGCACGATGTAGAGGGCAAAAACGTTGAGCCCCAGCGTGAGGATGAAAAGGGTCATGCCAAGGGCAAAGGCGACTAGCGCCTCGGGCGAGGCGAAGTCCGCGTCGCCGGTCAACTGACTGACGATTTTGGCGGTGACGGTTGTCATTGCTTCAAAAGGATTGAGGCTGAGCCGGGCGGCGGCCCCTGCCCCCAAAACCACGATCATGGTTTCACCGATCGCCCGCGATGCCGCCAGCAGGATCGCACCCACGATACCGGGCAATGCGGCTGGCAGAACAACTTGGCGAATGGTCTCGGATTGGGTCGCACCCAAACCGTAAGATCCGTCGCGCATCGCCTGAGGTACCGCGTTGATGATGTCGTCAGACAGAGACGAAACAAATGGGATCAGCATGATCCCCATCACAATACCGGCGGTCATTACGGCTGTACCTGCCTTCATCCAGCCCAAACCGTTATCGCCGAACACGTCCAGCAAAAGCGGGCCGACAGTCAACAGGGCAAACAGACCGTAAACGATGGTCGGGATCCCGGCCAGAACCTCAAGCAGCGGCTTTGCGACAGAGCGCACGCGGGATGAGGCGTATTCGCTGAGGTAAATCGCGGCAAACAGTCCGATAGGAACAGCCACCAGCAGAGCCACCAGCGAGATATAGAACGTGCCCCACAGCAGAGGAATGATCCCTAGATCCGATGCGCCGCCGCGGCCCGAAAAGCTGGGCGCCCAGGTTGTCCCAAAGAAGAAGTCAGACGCGGGATAGAGCTTGAAGAACTCCCACGTGTTGAAGACCAGCGACAGAACGATTCCGATGGTCGTCAGAATCGCGATAGATGCCGCAGCCAGAAGCAGAAAGCGTATCCCCTGCTCGACCACGTTGCGGGCACGGTAGTCGGAATGTGTCTGAAACCAACTGATTGCGGCTCCAATCAGAGCCACCAGAATGACCGCACCCGTCATGATCGCGTAACCGGTGGAGTTCATGGCGCGGTAGCTTTGTGCAGCTCGCAGAACTGGCTGAGTGATCTCGGACGTCACCACCTGCCCGGCATCTTTCAGGCGTTGCGTCACGTCGGTTACGTCCGCGCGCGCGTTGCGGGCCTGATCTTCCGAAAGTACGCCGGCGGCCACAGCGTTGTTCAGCCCGTCCGCCGTGCGGCGTACTTCAGCCATAACCAGGCTTAGTGACGAGCCTTCTTTGACGGAAGTCTCTGGGATCATTTCGGAAACCTGAGACGACACGTAAAGTGGCTGTGCCAGCAGCCAAATGATCAGTAGACCAAAGGCGGGGACAACGGCCTTGAGGGCTACATTTGCACCGTAGTAAGTTGGCAGCGAGTGCAGGTTCCTGCTGTCTCCACCGGCGCTTTGCAAGGCGCGTGCGCGTCCTGACACATAACCGACTGCGGCGATCGCAAGCACGATCAGAAAGAGCCATAGTATCGGCATGACACCCCCGTAAGGTCTTGGCTGGGAATTTCGGAAAACACAGTTGGGGGCGGCATAAGTTGCCGCCCCCGGTTATTCAAGCCAAAGGCGGGATTAGCTTCCCGAACCCATGGTAACTTCGTTAGCGATGGCGTCCTGGGTCTTGGCCAGCTCAGGATCTGCAACCAGGCCGTAGTTGGCCAGAGGGCCGGAACCGCCTGCGATTTCGTCAGCAGTAAAGAACTGTGCGTATTCTTTCAGGCCAGGGATCACGCCGATATGCGCTTTCTTGACGTAGAAGAACAGCGGACGCGACACAGGGTATTCACCCGACGCGATGGTCTCGGTCGACGGTGCGATACCGCCCATGGTGGCCACTTTCAGCTTGTCGGTGTTGTTCTCATAGAACGCCAGACCGAACACGCCGATGCCGTTGGGGTTGGTGTCGATACGCGCCAGAGTTTCGGTGTAGTCACCGTCGATGTCGACCGACTTACCGTCGGTGCGGACGTCCAGGCATGCGTCTTCGGCGTCATCCTCGCTCATGCCGCCTGCAACCATGGCTTCCATGGCACCAGTGGCTTCGCAGCCTTCCAGCAAAACTTTGTCTTCGAACACTTCACGGGTGCCGTGCTTGGTGCCCGGGATGAACATTGCGATTTCAACGTCCGGCAGATCGGCGTTGAACTCGGCCCAGCTGTTGAAGCTGTTGTCGACCAATGCGCCGTCTTTCATGACTTTCGAACCGATGGCGTTGTAAATGTCGGCAGGCTCGAACGCAGTGAAGGCAGGGCCCGACTGCTGGCTGGCAAATACGATGCCGTCATAACCGATGCGGACTTCCATGATGTCGGTCACGCCGTTTTCGGCACAGGCTTTGATTTCTTTTTCGCGGATTTTACGCGATGCGTTTGCAACGTCGATGGTGTTTTCGCCAACACCCTCACAGAAACGCTTCAGACCGGCCGAAGAGCCGCCGGATTCTACAACCGGGGTCGGGAAGTCGGTGTTTTCACCGAACAGTTCAGCAACAATCGAAGCATAAGGCAGAACGGTCGACGAACCGGCAACCTGTACGTTGTCACGGGCAGCAGCAGTGGTTGCCGAGACGGCAGCAATCGCCAGCGCAGAAGCCGACAGTTTTACAAAGGACATTTCAGTCTCCCTGAAAAGGTATGTTTGATCACCCCCATGATGATCCTGCGCGAACCCCTAGGCCGCATGCGTAAGCCTTTTGTGACAAGTGTGTAACGGTTTTATGACAACATGCGTTTTGTAACGCTTTACTTGTCGTAAAGTGATCCGACTGGGCGAAGCGGCGGTTTTTAAAGTCCGCTCTGGCAACGCGTCACCGTGGCAAAATCACCGTAAAAACAGAGCCTTTTCCCAATTCGCTCTCAACTCTTAGCCGTCCCCGGTGCCGGTTGACGATGTGTTTGACAATGGCAAGCCCAAGCCCTGTTCCCCCCAGTTGCCGGGATCTGTGGCTGTCCGCGCGATAGAATCGCTCTGTCAGACGTGGCAGATGAATCGGATCTATGCCGGGGCCTTTGTCGATGACCTGAACCCGCACCGACGGCCCCCTCAGCGCAGTGTCTCGTTCCATGGACAAAACGCGTACTGTCACGTTGCCGCCGCTGCCCCCGTATTTTATGCCGTTTTCGACGAGGTTGGTGAAAACCTGACGCAACTGGTCGCTGTCGCCGGTGACCGACACCGGTCCGTCCTGCGCTTCGAGTACCAAGGCCACGCCTGCGTCCTCGGCCAGAGGGCGCACTGAGTTCAGAATGGATTGTAACAGCCCCGTTAGTTCTAGCTGTTCAATGGGTCGGACGCGTTCTTCGCTTTCGACCCGATTGAGAGACAGAAGATCGCCAACCAATCGGTTCATTCTGTTGGCTTCATCCGTCATGATCTGAAGAAACCTCTCCCGCGCGCCTGGATCATCGCGCGCCGGGCCACGTAAGGTTTCGATAAAGCCCATCAACGCGGTCAGCGGGGTGCGCAACTCGTGGCTGACATTGGCCACAAAATCCCGCCGCATCTGGCTGGCGTGTTCCAGATGGGTGATGTCCTGAAATGAGGCCAAAACAGCCCCACCTGATACCGCGCCAACACCGTTCATATAGCGGCAATCAACCTCAAACGTCGTATCCTGCGCGCCGTCATTGGACAGGTGGCGCGTCTTTTTTGTGCTTTTGGTTTGGAGGCTTTGTTCAATGGCTTCCAATACCTGCGGTTGCCGCAGGATCGTGGCGAAGTGGCGTCCGACGATATTCTGACCAAGCAGAGTCTTTGCATCGGTATTGGCGGCAATGATCCGTTCCGTCTGATCCACCATCAGCGCGGGCATCGGAATCGCTTGGACAAATTCGTCTAACAGCTCGGTGGACATGACTTAAAACTCAATTGGCCCGAACGCCTTACGAGACAGGTTTTAAAGTTTTGCGAAACTTGCGCATGTTTTCCTGATAGTGAAGTGCGCTGAGTGTGATGCGTTGCGCCGATGCCTCGTCCAACTGTCGCACAACTTTGCCCGGCGCACCCATGACCAGCGAATTGTCTGGAATTTCTTTGCCCTCGGTGATCAGGGCCCCTGCCCCAATCAGACAATTTCGCCCGATCTTTGCGCCGTTCAAAATGATCGCGCCCATACCGATCAGTGAGTTGTCTCCAATTGTACAACCATGAAGCATGACCTTATGCCCGATCGTGCAGTTTGCCCCGATGGTCAAAGGAAAGCCCGCATCGATATGCATGACGCAATTCTCCTGCACGTTGCTTCCCGCGCCTACGCGGATTTCTTCGTGATCGGCGCGTATCGTACAGCCAAACCAAACCGAGGCACCCTGCTCCAACACCACTTTGCCAATCAGGTTGGCGTCGGGCGCGACCCATGTGTCCTCGTGTAAGTCCGGTGCGTGATCTCCCAAGGCGTAAACGGTCATGACAGGCCCTCGAACTCATTTTGCAATTTGCGCACATGCTGTTGCAGCTTTGGTTGCTGGATACGGCGCATTCGCTCGGCGCTGACAATGGTCTTCAGCTTTTCTTCGGTTGCCTCAAGATCATCATTAATCAGGACATAGTCGTAATAGCCCCAGTGGCTGATCTCATCCCAGCTTTTGAGCATGCGCTTGCCAATGACGTCATCGCTGTCCTGACCACGTGTCTCAAGACGGCGGCGCAGTTCGGGGATCGACGGTGGTAGAATGAAGATCGACAGGGCATGTTTGCCAAGGTCAGAGTTTCTGATCTGCACCTCACCTTGCCAATCAACGTCGAACAGAACATCCTTGCCAGTGTTGATCGAATTGCGCACGGGTTCCGCCGGTGAACCGTAGAAGTTCCCGAAAACATGGGCGTGCTCCAGCATCTGCCCTTCGGCCACTTGTTGCTTGAACTCGTCCTCTGACAGAAAGAAATACTCGCGCCCATGTTCTTCACCGGGACGCGGTGCGCGGGTCGTGGCCGAGATCGAGAATTCCAGATCTGTGTCCCAGGCCATCAGCCGTTTGGCCAACGTGGATTTGCCTGCCCCGGACGGAGAAGACAGGATGATTAAAAGGCCGCGGCGATCCGCCATGTCAGATGTTCCCATTCTTATTCTACGTTCTGCACTTGCTCGCGCATTTGATCGATCACCGCTTTTAGCTCAAGCCCAACAGCTGTCAGATCCGAGCTTTGGGCTTTGGAACACAGTGTGTTGGCTTCGCGGTTGAACTCCTGCATCAGGAAATCCAGCTTGCGGCCGACGGCACTGTTTTTCCCCAACAGATCGCGCGCGGCTTTGACATGTGCTGTTAATCGGTCGATTTCTTCCGTGATATCGGCCTTAACTGCGATCAGGGCCAATTCCTGCGCAACTCGTTCCGGGTCGGCGCCTTGTGAATTGTCCAGCACCCGCGCCAGATTTTCCCGCAAGGCCTGTGCCATATTATCCCTGCGATGTTCGGCCAGTTCTGCCGCTTTCGCGGTCAGCGTGGCGACCTGATCCAGTTGCGTGTTCAGAACCGCTGCCAACGCGGCGCCCTCTGTTCGGCGCATATCCAAGAACGCGTCGACAAGAGCGTCAAATTCAGCCGTGAGGTGGGCAACCAGTGGCCCCGGATCATCTGAATCCGATCCCGCATCCAGCATTCCCTTTAACGCCAACAGGTCTGAGGCCCGCGATGGGGCCAGAGTTATGCCACGCGCCGAGGCCATCTGTTCTGCCTGCTCAAGAGCGGTCAGCGCAGCGTTCATGGCTGTCTCGTTCAGAGCCAGTTCTGGGGCCGAGTCCTCGCGGTTCAGGCGCATCGACAGAGTAACATTCCCGCGGCTGAGGGATTTGGACAGTTTTGCCCGCAGCGCGGCCTCAAGCCCGGTCAGCCAATCCGGCACGCGCAGGCGCATGTCGAGCCCCTTGCCGTTCACACTGCGCAGTTCCCACGTCCAGCTATGTGGCCCGTGCTGCCCCTGTGCCGAGGCAAACCCGGTCATGGATCTGATCATACCCGCCCCTTCATTTGGCCCTGATGCGTCTCACTCATGTCGCACCTAATGCCATTGACCGGTGCAGGGCAAGTATTTGCTGAAAGCGCAATTGTTTGGTTCGAGTTAACCATTCGTTAAAGAATTGCTCCAAAATTGATTTAACCCGAGTCAAACTGCCCAGAGCAATGGTTTGCAGGCTGCCGCTGCTCCCGATGTGTTGCATTTTAGAAAAATGGCAGCCTTTTGGCGTAAGGGTAAAGAAGATGAAAACCTTTTTCGGGATTGGTTCCGGGTCAGAATTTGGAAAGATCGTCGCAATGGATCGCTTTGACAATGGGCGCAGCCTTTCGCCGATCCGCCAGGCCGAGGCGTATTGGACCGCATTACTGAATCGTGACAGTGTCCCGATGCGGTCCCAGATTGACCCGCGCGGTCTGGAAAATATCCTGGAATACACGTTTATACTCGAGCGCATTGCGCCTGGCTTGGCCCGTTTTCGTCTAGCCGGAAGCCATTTGAACGCGCTTGCGGGTATGGAAGTGCGGGGTATGCCGTTGACTGCGTTCTTCCAGCCTGATGACCGCGCAGGCATTAAGGATGTTCTGGAACAAGTGTTCGCGGCCCCTGCTGTTGCCGAGTTGGGCATGACTTCGGGTGGAGTACTTGGTCGCACGCCTATGCAAGCCCGAATGATATTGCTGCCGCTGAAAAGTGATCTGGGCGATGTCAGCCGCGTTCTGGGCGTCATGATCGCTGACGGGGCAATTGGAAAAACGCCGCGGCGGTTTTCAATCTCGGATACGCGGATCAAAATGGTGTCTGACATTCACGTCCAAATCCCAGTGAAACCAACGCCGGCCCATGGGTTTGCGGAAGTCGAGGGAAAATTCAAACACCCTGCCAAGCATTTGCGATTGATCGTGTCACGGGACGATTAGCGTTTCCTGAAACGAAAAACAGCGGACCAAAGGCCCGCTGTTTAAATCTGTTTTTACGCGCTTAACTAGCGACGCGCTTGCTGCCGTTGCGGCGCAGATTTGTCAGTTCTTCTGCCACCAGGAAGGCCAGTTCCAGCGACTGTGACGCGTTCAGGCGCGGGTCGCAGGCGGTGTGATAGCGATCTGACAGATCTTCTTCGGTCACCGCGCGCACGCCGCCGGTGCATTCGGTCACATCCAGACCGGTCATCTCAAAATGCACGCCACCGGGGATGGTGCCTTCGGCCTGATGTACGCCAAAGAAGTCGCGCACCTCACGCAAGACTGAGTCGAACGGACGGGTCTTGTAACCGGTCGCCGATTTGATCGTGTTGCCGTGCATCGGATCACAAACCCAGGTGACCTTGGCCCCTTCTTCCTTCACAGCTTTGACCAGACGCGGCAGGTGCTCACCTGCTTTACCCGCACCAAAGCGCGCGATCAGGGTCAGGCGACCCTCTTCGTTTTCGGGGTTCAGTTTGGACATCAGAACCTTAAGGTCTTCCACGGTCGTTGTCGGACCACATTTCAGACCAATCGGGTTCAAAACTCCGCTGCAGAATTCAACATGCGCACCGTCGGGCTGACGTGTACGGTCGCCGATCCAGATCATGTGACCAGAACCAGCCAGCCAGTTGCCCGAGGTCGAATCCAGGCGCGTCAGCGCCTCTTCATATTCCAGCAGCAGCCCTTCGTGGCTGGTATAGAATTCGACGGTCGAGAATTCATGTGTGGTATCTGCCGTGATCCCGGCCGCTTCCATGAAGTCGATGGTGTCCTGAATACGATCGGCAATCTCGGAGTACTTCTGCACGTCCTGTTCATCTGTGAACCCAAGGGTCCACGAATGAACGCGGCTCATGTCCGCGAATCCACCGGTCGAAAAAGCCCGCAGCAGGTTCAGAGTGGCAGCAGCCTGTGTATAGGCTTGCAGCATCTTCTGAGGATTCGGGATGCGCGCTTCTGGTGTGAATGCCAATTCGTTGATGATGTCACCACGATAGCTGGGCAGTTCCACACCATCCACAACTTCGGTTGGTGCACTGCGCGGCTTGGCGAACTGACCGGCCATGCGGCCGACTTTGATCACCGGGACTTTTGCGCCATAGGTCAGAACCATTGCCATCTGCAGCATCACCTTAAAGGTGTCACGGATCGCATCCGCGCTGAATTGTTCAAAGCTTTCAGCACAATCCCCACCTTGCAGCAGGAAGGCCTCGCCGCGACCGGCGGCACCCAGATGTTGTTTGAGACGCCGCGCCTCACCGGCAAAGACCAGCGGGGGATACTGTGAAAGCTGGGCCTCGACCTTGGCCAGAGCGGCCGAGTCGGTATAGTCTGGCATCTGAACCCGGGGCTTGTTGCGCCAGTTCGATTTTTGCCATTCGGTCATAGCTTTGATCTCCGCTGAAGTGTTCAGGTGGCCTCTATACAAAATGCTTTGAAGAGTGACCATATCCCATTTGCGCCTCTTGACGGCGCAAACAAGCTTTGATCATGGTGAACTCTAAATATGTCGCTGGATAAGGCTGTATTCAGTGCCAAAGTAAGGACAACCCGCCATGCAAGTGCAACGCCAGGCAGTCACAGTGGAAAACGCTGAGGCCATCCCGCGCCATTATGTTTTTGTTCTTCTGGACAAGTTCTCGTTGCTATCATTTGCTTCGGCTCTTGATAGTTTGCGGATCGCAAACCGCATGGCGGACCAGGAATTGTATACTTGGACACTGTCTGGAGAAGGCGGCGGCACGGTCAAATGCTCGGCTGGAACCGAGTTCAAACTCGACACGGATCTAGAAGAACTGCAGCGCGATGATGTCGTCCTCATCTGCGGAGGCGTAAACGTTCAAACAGCGACCACAAAACGCGTCCTGAACTGGGTTCGTCGCGAGGCGCGGCGCGGCCTTCGAATCGGTGGTCTGTGTACTGCCGCGTATACGCTTGCCAAGGCAGGGTTGCTGGACAACAAGAAGGCGACGATTCACTGGGAAAACTCTGACAGTTTTATCGAGGAATTCGATGAGGTCGAACTGACGAAATCGGTTTTTCAGGTTGACGGCAACCGCATGACAACTGCTGGCGGCACATCCTCGATAGACTTGTCGCTTAAACTGATTGCGGATGATTTTGGCGAAGAATTGGCCAATGCCGTAGCGGACCAGATGATCTATTCGTCCATCCGTACTGATCAGGACACGCAACGTTTGTCGACACCGACGCGGATCGGCGTGCGACATCCAAAGCTGAGCCAGGTCATTTTGATGATGGAAAAAAACATCGAAGAGCCAATCTCGCCTTCTATTTTGGCCAAAGATGTCGGCATGTCGACCCGCCAGCTAGAGCGTCTATTCCGCAGGTACCTCAGCCGTTCCCCTAAACGCTACTACATGGAACTGCGACTGCACAAAGCGCGGAATCTTCTTATGCAGACGGATATGAGCGTCATCAACGTTGCGCTTGCATGTGGGTTCGCCAGCCCTTCGCATTTCTCGAAATGCTACAGGGCACATTATAATACGACACCCTACCGGGAACGTGGCGCGCAGAGCACGCGATTGTCGGTTTAGCCCTGCGGGGTCATGCGGTACACCGCGCCCTGCCCGACTGAAATGAACCAGATCGAACCATCCGGTGCTTCAACGATATCGCGCACACGTTCGGTTTCCGGCCCTTTGATCTGTTCGACCTCACGCAGAGACTTTCCGGCAAGTCGCGCGATATAGTCGAATTTCAGAGACCCGACAAAGATATTCCCCTTCCATTGGGGCCAGAGTTTGCCGGAATACACCAACAAACCCGAAGGCGCGATGGACGGATCCCAATACAACTCGGGCTGCTCCATGCCGGCTTTGGACGTACCTTCGCCAATTTTTTGGCCGGAATAATGCGTGCCGTAAGAAATGACCGGCCACCCGTAATTGCGGCCCGCGCGGGGTTGGTTGATCTCATCGCCTCCGCGAGCGCCGTGTTCCGAAACCCACAGCCTCCCCTGCGCGTCCAGTGCAGCTCCCTGCGGGTTGCGGTGGCCGAAGGACCAGATTTCAGGTTTGATGTTTGATTGCCCGACAAAAGGGTTGTCTACAGGGATCGATCCATTCCGGTTTATCCGAATGACCGACCCCATCGGAGAAGACCGGTCCTGTGCGTTGTCGGGCTGGCCGCGATCGCCAATGGTTACAAAAAACGTTCCATCCTGTGCTTCGACGATGCGGCTGCCAAAATGCCGCCCGCCGGAACCGCCGGGTGTTGCTTCGTAGATCACCCGAACGTTGGTCAGACGTTTACCGTTCTCCGACAGCCGCCCAACGGCAATGGCAGTGCCAGCGCCCCCGTTTTGAGGCTTTGAGAAGCTCAGAAATACCTCGCGGCTTTGTCGAAAATCGCGTGGAACCGTCACATCAAGCAACCCACCTTGTCCTCTGGCGGCAACTTTCGGAACGCCCCGCACAGTGGTCGCCTTACCATTCTGAACAAACAGCAAATCTCCGTCCCGCTCGGTGATCAGGAACGCCCCATCCGGCAAGACTCCGACGGCCCAGGGCGTATCGAGACCGCTTACCATCTTGGTCAGTTCAATGCCTCCGGCGGACGTTGACAGGGTTTGTGCGGCAACTGAGAACGCATTGAGCGTGAAAAACAGAAGTGTAACAATGCGAAGCATGTCGGCCCCTTTCGGCGGCAATCACGGAAGAGTTTCTAACAAAACAGTTAGTTTCCCAAACGGTAAAAACACGTTTGCGTTAGGACTTTTCTTTTCCAAACAGCTTGCCTAGGGTCGAGGCCAGAACAAAGACGTTCAATACAGGGAGTAAACATATGAAAAAGCTGCTGACTGCTACTGCAGCCACCGCCTTGCTTGCGGGAACCGCCATGGCCGAGGATGTGAAGCTGGGCGTGCTGTTTGGCTTTACCGGCCCAATCGAATCGCTGGCACCGGCAATGGGCTCTGGCGCCGAAATGGCGATGGCCGAAGTCACCGAGTCCGGCAAGCTGCTGGATGGTGCAACCGTCACCGGAATGCGTGCCGATACAGGCTGTATCGACAACGGTCTGGCCACCTCGAACGGTGAGCGCATGATTGCGGATGGTGTCGCCGGTATCATCGGTGGTGACTGCTCGGGCGTGACCGGTGCGATTCTACAGAACGTCGCGATTCCGAATGGTATGGTTATGATCTCGCCGTCGGCCACCTCGCCCGGCCTGTCGACCATGGAGGATAACGGCCTGTTCTTCCGCACCGCTCCGTCGGATGCGCGTGAAGGTCAGGTTATGGCGGACATCCTGAATGACCGCGGCATCAGCTCGATTGCTCTGACCTACACCAACAACGACTATGGCAAGGGTCTCGCGGACGCGATTCAGTCGTCTTTCGAGGCATCGGGCGGCGAAGTGACGATTGTTGCGGCACACGAAGACGGTAAGGCCGACTATTCGGCTGAAGTGGGCGCGCTGGCCTCGGCCGGTGGTGACATTCTGGTCGTTGCAGGCTATCTGGACCAGGGTGGTCTGGGCATCATCCAGTCTGCACTGGACAGCGGTGCCTTTGATACATTCGGCCTGCCAGGCGGTATGATCGGTGACTCGCTGCCTGCAAATGTTGGCCCCGACCTGAATGGTTCGTTCGGTCAGATCGCCGGATCCGGCGGTGAAGGTGCCGAGAAGTACTTTGCCATGGCAGAAGCCGCTGGCTTCGACGGCTCGTCACCTTACTCGCCCGAAAGCTATGACGCGGCCGCGCTGTTCATGCTGGCGATGCAGGCCGCAGGGTCAACCAACCCGGCCGATTATGGTTCAAAAGTCTTGGACGTCGCTAACGCTCCGGGTGAAAAGATCTATCCGGGTGAGCTGGCCAAGGGTTTGGAACTGCTGGCTGCTGGTCAAGACATCGACTATGTCGGCGCGTCTGGCGTTGAGCTGATCGGCCCCGGTGAAAGCGCGGGTTCCTATCGCGAAATCGAAGTGACCGACGGCGAAAACAAGACCGTCAACTTCCGTTGATCCAACGTTAAAAACCATAAAAACAAGCAGCCCGGTCCTTGTGTCCGGGCTGTTTCAATGACAAAAGGCTGCACCTCGTTTCACGGGGCAAAGGCAAGGGGATAACATGATCGTCGTCGAAGACGTGCATAAGCATTTCGGCGGGTTTCACGCGGTGGACGGGGCATCGCTGGAAATCCAAAAAGGGTCGATCACCGGCCTGATCGGGCCGAACGGTGCAGGAAAAACCACTCTGTTCAATGTGATCGCGGGCGTTTTGCCGCCAACCAGCGGCAAGGTCTTTATGGATGGTGAGGATATCACCGGCCTGCCCCCTCATGAGTTGTTTCACAAAGGTCTGTTGCGCACCTTCCAGATCGCGCATGAGTTTTCATCGATGAGCTGTCGCGAGAACCTGATGATGGTGCCCGGTGCGCAATCGGGTGAATCGCTGTGGAACACCTGGTTTGGCCGTAAGCGCATCGCGGATGAAGAACGCGCGCTGCGTGCTAAGGCAGACGAGGTGCTAGAGTTTCTGACCATCGAGCATCTGGCCGATCACAAGGCCGGTCAGGTTTCGGGCGGACAGAAGAAACTGCTGGAGCTTGGCCGCACCATGATGGTCGACGCCAAGATCGTGTTCCTGGACGAGGTCGGCGCAGGCGTGAACCGTACCCTGCTGATGACCATCGCCGACACCATCCTGCGCCTGAACAAGGAACGCGGCTACACCTTCGTGGTCATCGAACATGACATGGATTTCATCGGCAAAATCTGTGACCCGGTCATCTGTATGGCCGAGGGCAAGGTTCTGGCCGAAGGCACTTTGGACGAGATCAAGGCAAACGAGCACGTGATCGAAGCTTATCTGGGCACCGGCCTGAAGAATAAAGACAAGCTGGAGGCAGGCGCGTGAGCGACAATCCTTATCACGACGACAAGGGGAACAAGGACGCCTCTATCACCAATACGCACGGGGCTGGTACGATGATGCCAGCGAATTCAGCAAGCGGTGAAGCGCGTTACGTTGGCGGCGGCCCTTTTCTGATCGGCGACACAATGACCGGCGGTTACGGCAAAGGTCCGGACATCCTGCATGACTGCACCATTGCCGTCGACAAGGGTGAGATCGCGGTGATCGTTGGCCCCAACGGTGCGGGCAAGTCCACGGCGATGAAGGCTGTGTTCGGCATGCTGGACGTACGTGCCGGTTCGGTGCGGCTGGACGGTGAAGACATCACCAAGCTGTCACCGCAGGACCGGGTGATCAAAGGTATGGGTTTTGTGCCGCAGACCTCGAACATCTTCACGTCCATGACGGTGGAAGAGAACCTTGAAATGGGGGCCTTCATCCGCCGTGACGATATCACCGAGACGATGGAACAGGTCTATGATCTCTTCCCCATCCTGCGCGACAAACGCAATCAGGCCGCCGGAGAGCTGTCAGGCGGTCAACGCCAACAGGTCGCCGTGGGTCGCGCGCTGATGACTCAGCCGAAGGTTTTGATGCTGGACGAACCCACTGCCGGTGTCTCGCCCATCGTGATGGATGAGCTGTTCGACCGGATCATCGAGGTATCGCGCACCGGGCTGCCGATCTTGATGGTCGAACAGAACGCCCGTCAGGCGCTGGAGATTGCGGATAAGGGTTATGTTCTGGTTCAAGGACGGAATGCGTATAGCGGCACGGGCAAAGAACTGCTGGCCGATCCTGAGGTTCGTAAGAGTTTTTTGGGGGGGTGAGGATGAAAGTTTTAGCCCTCGTAGCAGTTCTTTCTGCCACTACCGGTGCGGCCACCGCACAAGACGTCACGAGATGTAAGCTGGAATACACGTGTGTTAATGTCGATGCATGTCAGACAACCAAAACGGGTCTCGGAGTTGATTTCGACTTTGTAACCTTGCCAGACAACCAGCTTCGTATTGACCTTGGAGATGACAGGTTGCCGTTGCTGAAGGTCCAGCAAGTGACAGATGACTTGATGACCGCACACGGCTGGGATTCTGATCGATCAGCATCTTACACCTTCAGCTTGTTCGCTGATGGGATTGTCGCGTACACGACCCACGTCTTTGTAGGCAAAGGTATAAGCCTGACCGGCCTTGGCCGCTGCGAGGTAAATAGCTAATGGACTTCCTCAACGCCCTTGTGGCGCTCTCCAACTTCGTCCTTGTTCCCGCAATCGCCTATGGCAGCCAATTGGCGCTGGGTGCTTTGGGGGTAACGCTGATCTACGGCATCTTGCGGTTTTCGAACTTTGCCCATGGCGACACGATGGCCTTTGGTGCAATGATCGCTGTTCTGGTCACGTGGGGCTTACAGGCCGCCGGGGTCAGTTTTGGACCTCTGCCAACTGCTCTGCTGGCCCTGCCCTTTGCCATTCTGGGCTGTATCGTTCTGGTGTTGATCACCGACCGGCTGGTTTACAGGTTCTACCGGGAACAAAAGGCCAAACCGGTGATCCTCGTGATCGTCTCGATGGGCGTTATGTTCATCATGAACGGCCTTGTCCGCTTTGTCATTGGGCCAGATGATCAGAGATTCTCGGACGGTGCGCGGTTCATTATCTCGGCGCGCGATTTCAAGGCACTGACTGGGCTGCGTGAGGGGCTTGCGATCAAGACCTCTCAGGGCATCACCGTGATTGTGGCTGTTGTCGCCGTGGCGTTGCTGTTCTGGTTCCTCAACAAGACCCGCACAGGCAAGTCCATGCGAGCCTATTCGGATAATGAAGATCTGGCGTTGTTGTCCGGCATCAACCCCGAGCGTGTTGTGATGATCACATGGATCATCGTCGCTGCATTAGCGACTACGGCCGGGGTGCTCTACGGTCTCGACAAGAGCTTTAAACCCTTCGTCTATTTCCAGCTTCTGCTGCCGATATTTGCCTCGGCCATCGTGGGCGGACTTGGTAATCCTCTGGGTGCCATCGCAGGTGGTTTCATCATCGCGTTTTCCGAGGTGACCATCACCTATGCGTGGAAGAAGGTGCTGACCTACCTGGCTCCAGAAAACTTGGAACCCTCAAGCTTGGTCCAGTTCCTGTCCACCGACTACAAATTTGCCGTCAGCTTCGTCATTCTGCTGATTGTGCTTCTGTTTAAGCCCACGGGCCTGTTCAAGGGGAAAGCGGTATGACCGAGTCTGTCAAAAACACGCTGCTTTTTGCTGTTGTCGCCGGTTTGATCCTACTGACAGGGTTCACTCAAAGCTGGAACACCGCCATCCTGATCCTGAACATGGGGCTGATCTCGGCCATCATGGCCATTGGGGTCAACCTGCAATGGGGCTTTGCGGGCCTATTTAATGTGGGTGTGATGGGCTTTGTCGCGCTAGGCGGTCTGGCCGTGGTTCTGGTGTCAACACCGCCCACCCCGGGGGCCTGGAGCGCTGGCGGTTACGGGATTGTTTTGTCACTGCTGATGGGGGCCGCGACCGTTGTGGCTGCTGTTCTGGTGGCGACCAAGATGCCAAAAGGCCGGACGCAAACCCTTACCATCATCGCTGTTCTGGTCGTGGGATTCTTTGTCTACCGCGCAGTTTTTGATCCCAATGTTGCAGCTGTCGAAGCCATTGATCCCGCGATTGCAGGCAATATCGGCGGTCTGAACCTTCCGGTTCTGCTGGCCTGGCCTGCCGGTGGATTGCTTGCGGCGGGCGCTGCATGGCTGATCGGTAAGACGGCGTTGGGTCTGCGGTCGGATTACCTGGCCATTGCGACGCTGGGCATTGCCGAGATCATCATCGCCGTCATGAAGAACGAAGACTGGTTGGCCCGGGGTGTGAAAAACGTCTACGGTATCCCGCGCCCGTCTCCTGTCGTCGGTTACGAAGTTGAGTTGCAGCAAGACCCCACGTTCCTGGCCCGTGCAGAGTGGTTTGGACTTGATCCGGTCACGGCCTCTACCCTTTCGGTCAAGTTGGGTTATTCGCTACTGTTCCTGATCGTCTTGCTGGCGCTGCTGTGGATGGCCCAGATGGCGTTGAAAAGCCCGTGGGGCCGTATGATGCGCGCGATCCGCGACAATGAGGTCGCGGCCGAGGCGATGGGCAAGGACGTGACCCGCCGCCATCTGCAAATCTTTGTTCTGGGGTCGGCCATCTGCGGGATCGCAGGGGCGATGATGACAACGCTGGACGGTCAGTTGACGCCAAGCGCCTACCAGCCTCTGCGCTTTACCTTTCTGGTTTGGGTGATGGTGATTGTTGGCGGATCGGGAAACAACTTCGGGTCCGTTCTTGGCGCGTTTCTGATCTGGTTTTTATGGGTTCAGGTTGAACCAATCGGCCTATGGCTGATGAACCTGATCACCGCAGGTATGCCGGATGGAAGTTGGTTGAAAGCGCATCTGGTCGAAAGCGCTGCCCATATGCGCTTGTTCACTATGGGTCTTATCCTGTTGATTGTTCTCAGATTCAGCCCAAGGGGCCTGATCCCCGAAAAATAGGACTGATCCATAACCATTTCGTGAAGCCGCGCCGGCACTTCGGCGCGGTTTCTTGATTCTTGGCGTTTTTTTGAATAAACGGACCCTCCGCAGTGTTTTTCTTCTGCGGTCTGTTGCTGGCACTCACACCCGCTCAAGCCGATCTAAAACGATCATTCAAACGTGTTGATAAGAGTAAAAAATGAAAGCACCACGCTTCGGAACTGTTTTCCTACTTTCGGTTGTTGTCGTTACAACAGCCGCCTGCATCCCCAGACCAGAAGACCTGGAAACAGCACCTGTTAAGGTACAGACGCCCCAGGGCGTAGTGACTTGTCAACTGTATCGCCAGGATAGAGTCACCTGGGATCGCGCCATCGATTTTCCAGCGACGAAGATGTCGGTACCCCAAGCAGATGCCTATTGCCGACAAGAGGGTCAACGTCGCCTGAAATAACTGTGTCGGCGCCCATTTTGGGCGCCGCGCCGCTATCTGTTTTTGAACAAACCACCCAGAATACCGCGCACGATACGTCGCCCGGTTGTTCCTTTTAGCTCCTTGATGACGGCTTCGGTCATCGCCGTCGCAAACGTGTCTTTCTTGCGCTGCATACGAGAAGACGATCGCCCCACCCTGCTGCCTGAGTATCTGCGAGCTGCAGAAAACTCCCGCTCCATTGGTGATTGAGCCTCTAGCACCTCGTCTGCTTCTGCCTGTTCCGCAGATTTTGCCGCCGCATCGGCACGAGCCTGCAGGATTTCAAATGCAGACTTTCGGTCCACACCTTTGTCATACTTGCCTGCCATCGGGGACGCCGCCAAAATCGCTTTGCGATCAGCGCCAGAAATCGGCCCCAGCTGAGATCCCGGAGGACGAATCAAGGTGCGTTGGACAATGCCCGGAACGCCCTTCTTTTGCAGCATCGAGGTCACGGCCTCTCCGACCCCGACCTCTCGGATCGCGGCTTCGGTGTCGAAAGCCGGGTTCTCTCGGTACGTTTCGGCGGCCATACGCAGGTTCTTGCGGTCTCGCGCTGTGAAGGCGCGCAAGGCGTGTTGGACGCGATTGCCCAGTTGGCCCAGAATGTCTTCAGGAATATCCGCCGGGTTTTGCGTGATGAAATATACCCCGACGCCCTTCGATCTGATCAGACGCGCCACCTGTTCTACCTTGTCCACCAAAACCTTGGGGGCATCGTCAAACAGCAAATGCGCTTCGTCGAAGAAAAAGACCAGCTTTGGTTTCTCGGGGTCGCCGACCTCGGGCAGTTCTTCGAACAATTCACTCAACAGCCAGAGCAGGAAAGTGGCATAGAGCCGGGGCGAGCCCATCAATTTGTCAGAGGCGAGGATGTTCACCATGCCCTGCCCGTTATCATCCGTGCGCATAAGGTCGGCCAGATCCAGGGCAGGTTCGCCAAACAGTTTCGAGCCACCTTGGTTTTCCAGCACCAGCAAACGTCTTTGGATTGCGCCAATCGAGGATGTCGACACGTTGCCATAGCGCAAGGATAGCTGCGCACGGTTCTCTCCGATCCAGACCAGCAACGCCTGAAGGTCCTTCAGATCCAGCAACGGCATCCCTTCTTCATCGGCCACACGGAACGCGATGTTCAAAATACCTTCTTGCGCTTCGCTAAGTTCCATCAAACGCGACAGCAGCAGCGGCCCCATTTCCGTGACCGTCGTGCGCACCGGATGGCCTTGTTCGCCAAACAGGTCCCAGAAGGTCACCGGGCAGGCAGAATAGTTGAAATCCGAAAACCCGATACGGTCAGCGCGGTCCAGAAAGGCCTGATGCAGTTTATGTGTCGGACTTCCGGCCAAGGCCAGACCAGACAGGTCGCCCTTGATGTCCGAAAGGAAAACCGGAACGCCGGCTTGCGAGAACCCTTCAGCCAGGATTTGCAGCGTTACGGTTTTGCCCGTTCCGGTGGCTCCGGCAATCAAGCCGTGGCGGTTTGCGTAGTTCAACGTCAATTCCTGCGGAGTGCCATACCCTTCGCCACCGCCGCCCAAAAAAATAATTTTGCCCATTAACACTGCCTTATAGTTCACCGATCCGTGTCCAGCATACAAAGTTAACCTTTGACTGCGATAGTCATTTTGCCCTGCGGAGGTTCGGATCACGTGGGGCAGACTTCCTCCCTGTCGACTGGCCGTGCCTTCGGGCACGGCTTTTTTGTCTGCGCCAATACATGTGTATGTGCTGATTGGCAGATTAAATTTTCAGGATAGCTGTTGACCCACCAGCGCCGCTCTCGTAGGGTTTGCGCATAAATAAGTCGGCCAGTCCGACGGGGAGAACCTTTTGAGGGAGGGAGCTGATCAAACGGCTCCCTTTCTTTATGGTCGAAGGACCCTTTTCCGCCGTAAGAGCAAGAATTTGTTCACGTTGATCAGGGCGGGTCTGTTAGTGCCTGACACCGGTTCAGAACAATGCTACATGAGGCAAAAAGCGCAATCATCAAACCGAGGCATTCATGATCAAGCACCTTCTTTCTGCGAACGTACTGGCCGCCGTCTTTCTGAGCAGTGCGGTCAACGCTCAAGAATCCACTGACGAAACCCAACAACAGGCCGAGACACCTCAGACCGAAGCGGCGCAAGAGCTAGACCTGGGGGAAACTGGCCCCCGTGTTGGCGAGCAATACGTTAAGGAAACAAGTGGCGACTGGAACATTACCTGCCTTAAGACCGAAGCAGACAATGACCCTTGTTTGTTGCGTCAAATTCTTTCGGGTGCCGAGGGTCAACCCATTGCGGAAATCTCGATCAACAAGCTTCCCGAGGGTGCTGCAGCCGTGGCTGGTGCCAGCCTGATCGTGCCGTTGGAGACCTTGCTGCAAGCGCAGATCGCCGTATCCATCGATGGGGCACCAAGCAAACGATACAACTATCATCACTGTAACCCGGTTGGCTGCGTTGCTCAGTTGGGTTTCACGCAAGGTGACATCGACGCAATGAAGGCGGGCAGCACGGCCACCATATCTATGGTGTCCATCCTCGCCCCCAATCAACTGTTGCAAATCGAAATGTCGCTGGCCGGTTTCACCAGTGGATATGATCAGTTGGAAGTCTTGCAAAACTGATTTAATGCAACAAGGGCCGCTTTGTCACAAAGCGGCCTTTCAAAACTGAGCGTCAGGTATTCTCAGACGCGCTTCAAAGCCAAGACGGCATTCAGCCCACCGAACGCAAACGCGTTGCTTAAAGCAACGTCAACCTTTGCTTCACGAGCTTCATTCGGCACCACGTCCAACGCACATTCCGGGTCCGGCTCTTCATAGCCGATTGTTGGTGCAATGACACCGTCCCGCAGCGCCATGATACAGGCCAGAAGCTCTACCGCTCCGGTGCCGCCAATCAAATGTCCATGCATGGATTTGGTGGACGAGATCATCAGATCATCCGCGTGCGGTCCGAACACATCTGCGACTGCTGCACATTCGGTTTTGTCATTGGCTGCAGTGCCTGTGCCGTGGGCGTTGATATAACAGACATCGCTGGCGTTCAGCCTTGCATCCGCCAGAGCGCCCGCCATTGCACGTGCAGCCCCTTGCTTGCTTGGCATCACAATATCTGCTGCATCCGACGACATCGCAAAACCGACAACTTCACACAGTATCTCCGCGCCGCGCGCGCGCGCGTGCTCATATTCTTCGAAAACAAAGATACCAGCCCCTTCGCCCTGAACCATTCCGTTGCGGTTGGCGCTGAACGGGCGGCAGGCGTCCTTGGACATCACGCGCAAACCTTCCCACGCTTTGATCCCGCCGAAACACAGCATGGATTCAGACCCGCCTGTGATCATCGCCGGGGCGGCCCCGCTGCGTACCATCTGAAAGGCCTGCGCCATGGCGTGGTTGGAAGAGGCACAGGCGGTCGAGACCGTAAAGCTGGGGCCTTTGAGGTTATGCTCCATGGACACGTGGCTGGCAGCCGCATTGTTCATCAGCTTTGGAACAACAAACGGGTGAACCCGGTTCTTACCATCCTCATAGACCGAACGGTAATTGTCATCCCAGGTCGAAACGCCCCCGCCCGCCGTGCCAAGTACAACACCGGATCTGGCGGCCAATTCGCCGTGAAACTCAATACCCGACTGGTCAATCGCTTCTTTGGCAGCAGTCAGAGTGAACTGAGTGAACCGGTCGTACAAGGACATCTGCTGACGATTGAACCGCCCTTCCGCCTCGAACCCCCGAACTTGACCACCGATCTTGATGGCCAGACGTTCGACGTCGCGAAACTCCAGTTCCGAAATGCCACAGCGCCCTTCGCGCATGGCCTCCAAAGTGTCGGGAACCGAATGGCCCAGAGAGTTGATCGTACCTGCGCCGGTAATGACAACACGTTTCATGAGAGCAGGTCAGACCTTTTCCGACACAAGCTGTTCGATCCCGGCGATGATCGCAGCCACATTGGAAATGTCGAAATCGTTAGCTTCTGGTTCGTTCGCATTGAACGGGACTGAAATGTCGAACTCTTCCTCGATTGCAAAGATGCTTTCGACCAGACCCAGACTATCGATGCCCAGATCTTCCAGCGTGCTTTCGGGCGTCACATCCGATGGCTCCAGCACGGCCTGCTCTGCAATGATTGCGATGACGCGGTCGCTGATGCTCATGTCGATCCCCTGATTTTCAATCTGTCGATGATTTAGTCGCTTGAGGACTGTTTGAAAACAGCCTTTTTGAGTGCCTCGACGTCGCGGGCCAGACGAGGCAGTCGGCGCTGGGATTTATAGATATTGGTGTGGGTGTCCATCTTGACCGCCGGATAGCCCATAATAACCCTTCCAGCAGGGACATTAGACAGGATTTTGGTACCCCCACCGGCGATCACGCCGTCGCCTATGAAAATGTTGTCGGCGACCCCGGTTTGGCCACCAAGGACAACATTGTTCCCAATCTCTACAGACCCGGACACGCCGGTTTGCCCACATAGCAGACAATCCCGTCCGACTCGGGTGTTGTGACCGACATGGACAAGATTATCCAGTTTCGAGCCGTCCCCGATCCGGGTGTTTCTGATCGTGCCGTTATCGACCGTGCAGTTCGAGCCAACCTCGACGTCATCTCCGATCTCAACCGCCCCCAGAGAGTGAATGCGCAGCCAGCTTTGTGCCTTGGCTTCGCCCTGATCGCCCATTGTTTTTCGCGCATTCTCAGCACCCGAAACTTCGGGGGTGACATAGCTGAAGCCATCGCCCCCGATCCGCGCACCAGGTTGTGCAATAAAACGGTCTCCGATCTGCGCGCGGGCCCCAATACTGACCATTTCGCGCAGTAACGCACGCTTTCCTAGCGTGGCATCGATGCCTATCGTGCAATGCGCGCCGATTTCGGAACCTTCGCCAATCCGTGCGCGCGCACCAACAACTGTCAGAGGCCCGATAGAAACGTTAGCACCAATCTCTGCCGTTGGATCAATAACGGCTGACGGATGAATGCCCGGCTCGGCCCCCTGCCCGCGATCAAGCATCGAAGTAATGCCTGCCATGGCCATGCGAGGGCGCGTGACAAAGATGGCCGCGCGCAGACCCAACGCTTGCCAATCGGCCCCTTCCCAAAGAACCGCAGCACGTGCCTCTCCACCCGAAAGTGCCTCGGCATATTTCGGAGACATCGCCATCGCCAAATCTGTTGGACCCGCGTCTCCGGGTTCGGCGGCACGCAAAATTGTAAGGCCGCCATCGCCCTGACATTCTGCACCCAGAGCTTCAGCAATGTGTTGAACGGTAAACTGCATGACGGGTTTCCTTTTGGCAGGATTTGACCCGTGCTTACCCCTGAACGTCTTGCAGGGCCACCCCTGCCTTTTGCAGAGCGTCCCAAATCTTGGCATCGCGGTTATAGACGTCGCGACGATACTGCACTTGACCCTTGGGGCCGATATAGGCCGTCCGATAGATCAGATGCACCGGCACATGTTGATCCAGTTCAACTTTGGTTTCCTTGCCGGTCTTGAGAACACGGTGAAAGAACGCCTTGGGGTCTTCCTCTTGTTTTGCCAGCAGCGCATACGCAAACTCGAAAGGCTGCGCCAAACGGATACAGCCATGTGAGAACGCCCGCACTTCACGCGCAAACAAACTTTTCTGAGGCGTATCATGCAGATAGATGTTGTGCTTGTTGGGAAACATGAACTTCACCAAACCCAGCGCATTGCTTTTGCTGGGGGGTTGGCGCATCGCAAACGGGAAGTTTCGCGCCGTGAACTGAGTGAAATCCACCGCCCCGCGATTAACCTGACGACCGCTGCGGTCGGTGATTTCTATGTGACCCACCGCATTTGGATTGGATTGCAGTTTCGGCAGATATTCCTTGGTTATGATCGAGCGCGGCACATACCAGCTGGGGTTGATCACCATATGCTCCATCACATCCGAAAACTCGGGGCTGCGGCGATCATGGGTGTTTTTGCCAATCACCGCACGGGTTTCAAACGTGACTTGCCCGTCATCGACAATTTTGGCTGAAAAGTCCGCCTGATTCACAAGGATATGGCGCGTGCCACGTTCCCTTGGCAACCAGCGTTCGCGTTCGAGCGCTACGTGAACAGCTTTCAAACGGTCCGATGCTGGCCGGTTCAACTCGGTGATTGTTCCCTTGCCCGCAACGCCGTCAGGCTCCAACCCATGTGCAGTTTGAAACGACTGAACGCCAGCCAGCAGTGCGTCGTCAAAAGACGGGCTGGCCGATGGCTTCATGTAACCCATCATCACCAGACGATTGCGCAGTTTAACAACATTCGGTCCTGTGTCACCGAATTCCAGTTTGGAAACGGGCACAGTTGCGCCCCAACCTCCCTGATTCACCAGGTCCTCCAGCAGCAGCTTTTGCTTCATCAGTGCTCGGTACTGACGCGTTTGGGGCGGCAATTGTTCCAGATATTGCGCGCCTTGATCAGCCAAACCGGCCAAATGCTCGGCCGCGCTCCGACGTTTCAATGTCCGAACAAGGCCATCGTCCACACGTCCGGGCTCAACAGTTCCCGAGTAAAGCGCGTCAGCATATTCGATAAAAGCCCGGCTGAGTTCTGCCTCAACCGCACCAAGATCACGAACTGAACGGGCCTGCTCCATTTTCTCTATCAAGGCTGCGACTGTTGCATCCGCCTGTGGCAGACCGTGCATTTGGGCCTTGGACAACGCATTTATCAGCGCGGTACGACGACTTGCATGCTCAACCGTTTCACCGACCCAAATGGGTGAAAACCCATTCGTGCGATAGAACTCGGCTATGTTCGAGGTCTGCGGAGTGTGTTCCGCAACTGCCATTTGAAACGCGGTGTTCGGCGCGGGGTCAGAAGCCGTGTTCGCAAAGCTTGCCGTCGCGGTAAAACACGCGGTGAGAAGGATACTGGTACTGGTGCGGAAAACAGAAAACATTATAGGGCCTTGAGTATTCAATAGCTTGGACTTGGGATATGTGCGTCAAACAACTATGGATTTGGGCGGCAAAGTTTGTCTATTCACAAATACCTTATTCAATCGCTTCTGTTGGTGGCTGATGCGTGTTTGCATCGGCCTGTCGGCGAAAGCTTCGCAGTTGCACAGTTTCTAAGAAGTACTGTGTCATTTGCGCAAAAAACTGCCGAAATTTCCCCCTTGAAATGGTGAATCTGAAACACTTCTTGGCCACCGATTTCGATTGTGTCATAAAAATCGCATCTGGGATGGGAAAAAATTAATACGGCGCGCGTAACATCGTGCGCAGGCAGGAACAGTACGGGACGAACCAAAAATGACAAAGAGCAGTTCCTCGGGCTTGACCCGGCGTGCCCTATTGGGCGCGTTTGCAGCAACCGCAGTCGCGGCAGCTCCCACCTACTCCAATGCAGCGGGCTTTTTGCGTGGAGGCGGCGATATTCGTCGCATTCGTATGTATTCCGGTCGCACGGGCGAACGGTTGGATATGATTTATTGGGTCGATGGTAAGTATATCAAGGACGCTGTCAAAGAAGTGAACCACTTCATGCGTGATTGGCGTACAGATCAGGTAAAATCCATCGATTTACGCGCGATTGATATCATGGCAGCATCACACAACCTTTTGGATGTGAACGAACCTTATATGCTGCTGTCCGGCTATCGCTCTCCGCAGACCAACGCTATGTTGCGTTCCCGGTCGCGTCGCGTAGCGCGCAAATCGCTCCATATGGAAGGTCAGGCTGCTGACCTGCGTCTAGCTTCGCGCTCGGTCTCGCAGATGGCCAAAGCAGCTATCTCGTGCCGCGCAGGTGGTGTCGGCCAATACTACGGTTCCAATTTCGTTCATATGGATTGCGGAGTCGTTCGCAGCTGGCGTGGTTAAAGCGCACACCAAACGGTTTTCGCGTTTCTGAAACGCTTTAGCAGGAAAACTGGTTTTACCTGCTATATCCCCGCATCTCCACCTCCTCCGCCTGCGTCACCCGAGTCGCTACTGGATGCAGCCTCGGCGGTTGAGCTGCCAGACTCACGCGCCTTTTCCTTTTCGACATCAGAATAAACATTAGACACAGACACATCGCTGCTCTCTGCTTCATCGTCGCTGTTTGGATCGTCGTCGGTCAGCTTGCCAAGGATGAATGCAAGCACCACTCCGACTATTATCCAGCTTATAACGCTGGGGAGGGAATAACCCGAAATAACAGTACAGCCCAAAACCGCTACTGTTACGACCACAACGAAAAACAATTTTTTTGAAGAGATGACTTGCACGTTCTTTCCTCCATCAAAGGTGACGCGAACCAACCCCATCGGGAAAGTGTATAGCAAAATGTGCTGATAAAAAATTACACTTCGAAGAGTGTGCCTGCGGGCGTTCTCAATATCCGACGAAACTGTACTTAGAATCCGTTCAAAGTGGTTGAGAACATGCAAGAAAGTGGCGCACCTGAGAGGATTCGAACCTCTGGCCTCTGCCTTCGGAGGGCAGCGCTCTATCCAGCTGAGCTACAGGTGCGTTGGTCGTTAGCTAACCTTGATCCGACTTGGGTGCAACTGGAAATCGTGCCCGTTGCGCCCAGTTTCGGATCAAAGTCAGGCGAAAAGATCATGTGCCAATTCAAGGGCATCGATCAGAATGTCGACCTCTTCCGTGGTGTTATACAGACCGAAACTGGCGCGGCATGTTGCAGTTACACCCAGGTGGTCCATCAGTGGCCCGGCGCAGTGATGACCTGCGCGAACAGCGACGCCTTTTTTGTCCAGGATGGTCGACACATCATGGGCATGCCCCGCCCCGTCCAGTGTAAAGCTGAAGATAGCGGCCTTGTCGGGGCGCGTGCCTTGAACCTGCAACCAGTTCAAGCCCATCAATCGCTGCATGGCATAATCGCGAAGGCTGGATTCATGAGCTGCAATGTTCGCCATTCCCAGATCCATCATGTAGTCCAAGGCCACGCCCAAACCTATCGTCTGAACGATACCCGGCGTGCCAGCTTCGAACTTCATTGGTGGATCGTTATAAATGACCTGATCTTTGCTGACCTCTTTGATCATGTCCCCGCCGCCAATAAAGGGGCGCATTTCTTGCATGCGTTCAGATTTGATAAAGATCGCTCCGGAACCTGAGGGACCATAGAGCTTGTGACCTGTGATCGCGTAGAAATCACAGCCGATCTCTTCGACATTCACCGGCATATGGACTGCACCCTGGCTGCCATCGACCAGAACCGGAACGCCTTTGGCATGGGCGCCATCTGTGATGGCTTTGACATCCACGACAGTACCCAGCACGTTTGAACACTGGGTCACCGCGACCAGCTTGGTCTTTGGGCCAATCGCATCAATCACGGCCTGAGGGTCCAGCCCACCCTCTGTATCCACATCAACCCATTTCAGAACAACGCCTTGCCGTTCCCGCAGAAAATGCCAGGGCACGATGTTGGCGTGATGTTCCATGACGCTCAGAACGATCTCATCCCCGGCTTCAAGGCGCGGCATTGCCCAGCCGTAAGCGACAAGGTTGATCCCTTCGGTCGTGCCCGAGTTCAGGACGATTTCGTCTTCATTAGATGCGCCAAGAAAGCGGGCGATGGTGCCGCGCACGGATTCGTATTTCTCGGTCGCAAGGTTGGACAGGTAGTGCAGACCGCGATGGACGTTGGAATATTCCTCGGCATACGCCCGCGTCACAGCGTCTATGACGACCCGTGGCTTCTGAGCCGAAGCGCCATTATCCAGATAGGTCAAAGGCTTGCCATTGACCTGACGCGACAGGATCGGAAAGTCAGAGCGGATTTTCTGCACATCATACATAAGCGTATTTCCTAGACAGGTCCGGTTGGGGTGAACATCAGAACAATGGGCAAGGCGACGATCGCGGCCAGCAGGACCACGGCAAAAGCCTTGCCGAGTGAGCCGAACTGATGCGCCTCGTTTAAAAAATGGAGCGTTATGTACAGGCTCCACCCCAGGGTCGCCAGCAGCAACAAAAGCGTCAGGGCGGGTATTGTCACGCTGGTGATGACCATAGCCAGCAAAGCACCGCTTTGTAGAAAACTCAGCCAGATCATGAGGGTCAACAGGCCGGAAAGCGTTGCATTTCCCCCAAGCACCCGCCCGACCAACAGAAAGGCGACAACGCTCAATAGCATCGCACCGGCTGATCGGATCAGGATGAATGGGATGCTTTCTGCCTCGGGGGTCAGTTGGGCGTCCGGTGTCGGGATGATCAGATCAGTGCTGAGTTGGATCAGGCAATTGAAGACCACCACAAGGAAAAAGCTTAGCCAGACTGCTTCTCGCCCCATATCCAGGGCCAAAATCTGACGGGCCGCTTCGGCAGGCCGTCTGAGCGTCAGAACAGCCAGTGGACCTAGTGGTGGAATAGTCATTCAGCCGCCCTTTGTACTTGCCTGAGACCGGATAACCAGAACCAGACAAAAACAGCAACCCACAGGAAGCCTACAATTGACAAAGCAGGTCCGGGTCCGATGAACCCGGCCACCAGACCGTTGAGCAAAACCAGCGGTGCAGACGAAAGCAGCGCCCAGAACAGGGCCAGCCTTGCCCCATAAGCAGAGCCCTTTCCGCCAACAAGGCGCGCGGCCCAATGCGAGACCAAAGCCAGCGTGTAGAAGAACAACGGCAAGATGAACACGGTGCCCAGCAGCGCACCGCCCAGCAACATATTCAGTTCAACACCTTCCAGATGAGCCTGCCGTGCGAGCCCTGGCATCTGCGCAATAAACGCGACGATGCAAAAGCCCATGACAAACACTAGCGCGCGGTCTTCACGAGGCCCCAAATCCAGAAGCCGACGCACAACGCGCCCCGGCCCCCGGTATGTTGCCAATATATCTGACGAAAGAGCCATCAGCTGCGGCGGGCGAGCCACCCCTCCAGACGGCTGACAATCGCTTCTGCCAACGCGCTGTCTTCGATTTCGTCCACCGCTTCGGCCAGGAATGCAAGTGTCAGCATATTGGTCGCGTCCTTGGTCGGAACTCCGCGCGAACGCAGGTAAAACAGCGCAGTTTCATCAATCGCGCCCGAAGTCGAGCCATGCGAACACGCCACATCATCGGCGTAAATCTCAAGCTCGGGTTTGGCTAGGAACTGGCTGTCGTCATCCAGAAGCAGCGACTGGCTGATCTGGTAGCCGTCGGTTTTCTGAGCCCCTTCCTTCACAAGAATCTTGCCTTGGAACACGCCGGTCGCACCGTTGCGCAGCACTTTCTTGAACACCTGACGGCTTTCACAATTCACTGCGTCATGCGTGATGAAGACTGTGTCGTCATGGTGAAACTCGCCATCGCCAACGCAGGCCCCCGCCACATGCGCAACCGCATCGTCGCCGGTTAGTTCTACAACCTGTTCATTGCGGGTCAGAACGCCATTCACCGTCAAAGTGAAGGATTTATAGACCGATTCCGTGCCCAGACGTGTGAACATATGGGTCGCCGCGCGACGCTCATGGTCCCTGCCCTGTGCACGGACATGATGCAGCGTACCCTTGTCGGCAATGTCGATTTCCATGCATTTGTTAAAGCGCGAGGCTGCTGGACCTGTTTCAAGGATGGTCGCCTCGGCCCCGCTTTCCACCCGAACCACGTGATGCAGGATCGCGTCTGACGTCGGCGAAGCGTGGCGATAGATCAGGTTGATCGGTTTGGACGGTTTGCCTGTCACGTGAATGGCAACACCATCCGACGCAAATGCCGTGTTCAGCGCTGCCAGCGGGCGCTGGACCGGTACCTGACCGCGGGCTTCCAGAACGCCATACAGGTCCTTGGCCCAGTGAATGTCTTTGCAGCAGATGTCTTCAAGCCGGTCGATGCTTACACCTTCCATCGACAGATCATCCGATTTCTCGGCACTGAATACACCGTCCACGAAAACGATATTCAGCCGGTCGAACTCACTGAATACCAACGGCTCATCATCTGAGAAGACAGCAGCAGGCATCGCTTCGGGCGACACCAAAGTGTCAGGTTGGGTGTATTTCCAGTATTCGTCGCGACGGTTAGGCAGGCCAGTTTCAAGCACACGTGCCAGAGCGTCTTCGCGCGCGGCACGCGTGCAACCTGCGTCAGGCATGGTCAGCGCAGATAGCCGCGCCTCGGTTGCGGTTTGTTTTGCTTCGGGCAAGGCCATCAGTTCACCTCGGCAAGAATGTCAGCATAACCGTTGTTTTCGACCTCAAGCGCGAGGTCCGGACCGCCGGTCTTGACGATACGACCATTGGCCATAATGTGCACGACGTCCGGTTTGATGTGATCCAAAAGACGCTGGTAGTGCGTGATCACCAGGAAACCACGGCCTTCATCGCGCAGGGCATTCACACCTTCGGCCACCAGCTTCATCGCATCCACGTCAAGGCCCGAGTCTGTCTCGTCCATGATGCACATCTTAGGTTCCAGCATGGCCATCTGAAGTATTTCGTTGCGCTTTTTCTCACCGCCCGAAAAGCCAACATTGACCGGACGCTTCAACATGTCAGCGTCGATCTTCAGAGTTTTCGCCTTCGCGCGCACTTCTTTCAGGAAGTCGGCGGCCGACAGCTCTTCTTCGCCACGTGCCTTGCGTTGCGCATTCACTGCAGTCCGCAGGAAGGTCATATTGCCAACGCCCGGAATTTCCACCGGGTACTGGAACGCCAGGAATACACCCGCAGCGGCGCGCTCTTCCGGTTCCATTTCCAACAGGTCTTCGCCGTCCAGCGTGGCCGAGCCTTCGGTCACCTCGTAACCGTCGCGACCGGACAGAACATAGCTGAGCGTCGACTTACCCGACCCATTGGGCCCCATGATCGCATGCACCTTGCCGGCCTCAACCGTCAGGTCCACACCTTTGAGAATTTGCTTGTCTTCTTCTTCAAGCTGCACGTGCAGATTCTTGATTTCCAGCATATTTTCCTCGGCTCTCATCTCTATTCGCGCGTCATCTTGCGCGGGTGTCATTTCGATTTGAACGTGTCGGCCTTTTCGGCCGGAACGATCAGGAAGTTTTCATTGTCGCGGTCTTGCCCAAAGCTCCGAAGAGTTTCGTAGTTTTGCTCGGCCATCCATTTCTGAAAGAACGCGCGGTTTTTGTGATCTACCTCGACAAAGATGATGGGGCGCGTCGCAGCCACCGTGCGGGACAACCCTGCCAACACGTCCAGCTCCATGCCCTCAACGTCGATCTTGATCAGATCCGGTGTCATACCTTCTAAAAGCGTATCACCGGGCTCTACCCGCAGATTTCCAGATCCCAGTGTCAATTGCGTGCCGCCTAGATTGCCCGCCTCTGGCTTAAGCTCAAAGCCAGACGCAGCCTCGCGCCCTGCTCCAACACCCAGTTTCGAACTGTCAACAACATCTTCCAGGCCGTTAAGCTTGATGTTGCGCTTCAAGATGGCGATAGCGTCCGGGTTAACTTCGATCACACGTACGATCTTAGTTGCACACACGCGCCCCCAATACACTGCATGGTTACCAATATTGGCTCCAATATCAGCGATTTGCGCGTTTTTCGGCAGATAGCGCGATATGTCTTGGAGCAGACCCAACTCATACCCATCACCCCAAAAATGACGTCCTTGGATCACATCACGTGGATTGGACACTTCGAACAACAGAAATTGACCGCCGGCATCGCAATACCGCACGAACGGGCCGCATAAGCTGACAAATAGTTTGGCAACCGTGCGGTCAACAAACCGTTTGATCTTGGAACGCGGGCGCATTGTTAGCCGACGCTCCCCTCAAGCGAGATCGCCACCAGCTGCTGCGCTTCCATGGCAAATTCCATCGGCAGCGCCTGCAATACGTCCTTGCAGAACCCGTTCACAACCAGCGCAACGGCCTCTTCCTCGTCCATGCCGCGCTGACGGCAATAGAACAGTTGATCGTCATCCACTTTCGACGTCGTCGCCTCATGCTCAACGCGGGACGAGTTGTTCTTGACCTCAATATACGGAACCGTATGCGCGCCGCATTTATCTCCGATCAACAGACTGTCACACTGCGTGTAGTTCCGGCTGTCTTTAGCTTTCGGATGCATCGAGACCAGACCGCGATAGGTGTTCTGCGCTTTACCTGCGCTGATGCCTTTGGACACAATGCGCGATTTGGTGTTCTTGCCCAGATGAACCATCTTGGTGCCGGTGTCGGCCTGCTGATAGTTGTTGGCAATCGCAATCGAGTAGAACTCGCCTTGGCTTTCATTGCCGCGGAGGATGCAGGACGGGTATTTCCAGGTCACGGCAGACCCAGTTTCCACCTGTGTCCACATGACTTTGGAACGATCGCCCCGGCAATCGGCGCGTTTGGTCACAAAGTTATAGATGCCACCCTTGCCATTCTCATCCCCTGGGAACCAGTTTTGCACGGTCGAATACTTCACCTCGGCGTCTTCTTCGACGATGATCTCGACAACAGCCGCGTGCAGCTGCGCCGTATCACGCTGGGGCGCAGTGCAGCCTTCCAGATAAGAGACGTACGAGCCCTTGTCAGCGATGATCAGCGTGCGTTCGAACTGGCCAGTGTTTTCGGCGTTGATGCGGAAATAGGTGCTCAGCTCCATCGGGCACCGAACGCCCGGCGGGATGTAGACAAAAGACCCATCCGAAAACACAGCCGAGTTCAGTGTCGCATAAAAGTTGTCCGAAACTGGGACGACAGTCCCAAGATATTTCTTGACCAACTCGGGGTGTTCTTTGATCGCTTCCGAGATCGAGCAGAAGATCACCCCGGCCTTTTTCAGTTCGGCCTGAAAGGTCGTACCTACAGAAACCGAGTCGAACACCGCGTCCACAGCAACCTTGCGCCCTTCGGCAGGCGCGTCTTCAGCGCCTTCGACACCAGCCAGAATCATCTGTTCTTTCAGTGGGATACCAAGCTTTTCATATGTGGCCAGCAGCTTGGGATCGACCTCATCCAGAGACTTTGGCTTTTCTTCCATCGATTTCGGACGCGCATAGTAATACTGGTTCTGGAAATCGATTTCAGGGTAGTTGACCATCGCCCATTTTGGTTCGTTCATCTTGGTCCAGCGCTCGAACGCGGCCAAGCGCCATTCGGTCATCCACTCTGGCTCTTCGTTCTTCTCCGAGATCAGACGGACGATATCCGGGTTCACACCTTTCGGCGCGTACTCCATCTCAATATCAGTGTCCCAGCCGTACTTGTAGGTTCCGACCTCGCGTACCGCATCCACGGTTTCCTGATCGACACCCTCTTTCACCTGGGTCTGGTCCAAAGCGGCCATAACTTACCCTCCGTCAGATCACGCGGCCCGCGCGCGATGCTTTTTCTCTTTTTCAAGCCACGTTTCGGCGAAACGCAGCACATCTTCTTTCGTTGTCCGAGGGCCCAGCGAAACGCGGATTGCGCTGCTGGCTGTCACCTCGTCAAAACCCATTGCGGTGAGCACCGCGCTGGCACGAACCTTGCCGCTGGAACAGGCAGAGCCCGCACTGACCGCAAAACCCGACAGATCCATCTGCATGACCTGGGTTTCACCCTTCCATCCCGGTGCGGCAAAACACAGGGTGTTCGGCAGGCGTTGCCGCCCTTTCCCGACAAAAATAGGTGATTTTACAGCGGCCTCAAGAGCGTTTTCTAGAATATTTCTAAATTCTTCGATTTGCTCCCAAACGCCATCCGCCAAGTCACGTGCCGCGGCTTCAGCTGCGGCTCCGAAACCAGCGATTCCAATGACATTTTCAGTGCCGGAGCGGCGCCCCATTTCCTGGCCTCCGCCCTTAATCAGAGCTGGCAGGTCGGTACCGCGCTTCATCACAACGGCACCAACACCCTTGGGTCCGCCAAGTTTATGCGCCGAGACCAAAGCCATCTGGGCATACATCCAATTAAACGCAATCGGCAGCTTTCCAAATGCCTGCGTGGCATCTGTCACAGCCAATCCGGGCGGTAATGTCTGAACGATACCAGTCTCGGAATTTGCCAGTTGAACGGTTGAAGCCTCTGGTGTCTCAACCAGAACCTCTCCGGCCGCAGAAACCGGAAGATCCTCATGGATCCAAGCCCTTACCGCATCATGTTCAACTGCGGCACCATGCAAATTGCGCCCGGCCAAAGTTAATGCCGCGCCCTCGGTCGAACCCGAAGTGAAAACGATATCCGCACCATCAGCACCGAAAGCAGCTGCAACCTGTGCACGCGCCCGTTCGACAAGTGCCTTTGCAGCTCGGCCCTCGGCATGAACAGAGGACGGATTTCCGCAGACTTCCATCGCGGCAATCATCGCCTCTCGTGCCTCAGGGCGCAGTGGTGTTGTTGCGTTATGATCCAGATAAACACGATTCATGGATGCATCTTTTTGCCAGCAGATTTCATATGACGGTGCCGCCTTTTCGTCTTACTCGTCCACCACCGAGAACAGGCTCGGCACTGCGGGGCATGGAGCCAGGTCGTTCTTGATCACGTCAGACAGGCGCGTCTGATGCAAAAACACATAGACATGCGCGCTCAGGCTTTCCCAAAGGCGGTTGGTCAGGGATTGCGCCCGGCTGCCTGAAGACGCACCAGAGGCCCCGGCCCCTTTCTGCAAAGCATCTACCGTTTCGTCCACTGCTGCCAAAATTTCGACCACACGGATTTCCGACGCGGGACGCGCAAGACGATACCCGCCGCCCGGGCCACGGACTGAAGACACCAGCTCGGCGCGACGAAGTTTGACAAAGAGCTGTTCCAGATAAGGCAGCGACACATCCTGGCGCTCTGAGATCTCGCCAAGGGTTACAAGCCGGTCTTTTGGCTGCAACGCAATATCCGCCAAGGCAACCATCGCATATCGGCCTTTGGTCGACAGCTTCATATTTAGCCCCTTCTCAGCAGGATTTGCGCGAAATCATTGACGCCGACGCTGCCAGTGCGTATCTCCGACTGACAGCGCTGACGCGCAACGTTATGTAATTAGAACCGTTCTAAGGTGTCCGACGATTATCGTCAAGTATATCCGGGCGCCCGTACGAAAAAGACAGGACCAAAGCACACATGCCCGAGGTGATTTTTCCCGGACCCGAAGGCCGCCTGGAAGGCCGCTACCACCCGCAAAAGGAAAAAGACGCACCGATCGCAATCGTGCTTCACCCGCATCCACAATTTGGCGGGACCATGAACAACAAGGTGGTCTATAACCTGCACTATGCCTTCTACAACATGGGCTTCACCGTGCTTCGCTTCAACTTCCGTGGCGTTGGCCGCAGTCAGGGCGAGTATGATCAGGGTGTAGGTGAGCTGAGCGATGCGGCCTCGGCGCTGGATTATCTGCAATCCATGAACAACAATTCGAAACACTGCTGGGTCGCAGGGTTTTCGTTTGGGGCATGGATCGGCATGCAATTGCTGATGCGCCGTCCCGAGATTACCGGCTTTATCAGTGTATCGCCCCCAGCCAACATGTACGACTTTTCGTTCTTGGCGCCCTGCCCGTCTTCGGGCCTGATCATTAACGGATCAGCCGACCGCGTGGCCCCACCGGCGGATACCACGTCACTGGTGAACAAGTTGCACGAACAAAAAGGCATCACGATCACCCACACCGAGGTCGAGGGCGCAGACCACTTCTTCCAGGATCGCCACATGGACACGTTGATCACCGATGTCAGTGACTATGTGAAACGTCGCCTGACCGAGAACACCCGCTAATGTCCGACACCATCACAACTCTTGCGGCCAAACTGGCCGAAGACACGATGAAGGTTATGGACGAAACTGGCGAAGACCGTTTCTTTGTCGAGGTCGGCGAAGTTCTTGGGGCCGCTTCACAATCGCTGGAAGAGGCCTACTTGACCGAAATCCGCGTGCGCTTGGCGGAACGCAAAGCCAGGCAGTTTGTCATCAAACGCCTGGCTGCGCATCGCTCGAAACAAAAAGCGATCGAAAAACAATGACGGAACGGTTGTCGGCACAAATTGCGTTTTTAAAACGGGCCGACATGTTGAAGATGGTTGAGCGGGCAAATGTCCTGCTCAATCAGTCCCGGCCTGAAAACTCTGCCGAACACAGCTGGCATCTGGCGCTTTGGGCCTTGGTCATGGCCCCCTTGGCGGGGCCAGATGTATCAATTGATCGAGTCATCCGTATGTTGCTGTTACACGATCTGGTCGAGATCGTGGTTGGCGACCATCCTATTCACTTGGAAACCGACTGGGATCATCTGGCTGAGGCGGAACAGGCCGCCGCCTCAGAACTGTTTGGGTTACTGCCCCGGGATCAAGCACAGACATTCCTGTCTTTGTGGCAGGAATTCGAATCGGATCAGACACCGGACGCGCAATTTGCCAAAATCCTGGATCGGTGTCAGCCGCTGTTTCAGGTTCTGTGCGCTTCGGACCCTCACCCGGACCATGTGAAAATTGCACGGGCCAATCTGGATGGCGGTCGCGCGGCCTATCTTTCACAGGTTTTCCCGCTTGCTTATCACCATGCCACGGCCTTGTTGGCCGGATCACCAACCGAAGAAAACGCATTCTCAACGCGCATCGCGTTTTTGGCCGAGGCGGACAAACTGAAATCAGTTGTCCGCGCGTCGCGTCTGATGGCCGGGGATCGGTTTGAGAACTCTGCCGAGCATTCGTGGCATATCATGCTCTACGCTTGGGTTTTGGCTGAGCACGCGCAATCGGAAATTAACGTGGATCGTGTGCTTCAGATGCTTCTTCTGCACGATATCGTCGAAATCGACGCCGGAGATCACCCTATTCACGGACAGGTGAATCACGCCGAACAAGAAGCTATGGAACAGGCCGCAGCTCAGCGATTGTTTGGCTTATTACCGGACATGCAGCAGGCGCATTTCACGGATATGTGGCTCGAGTTCGAAGCCGCCAAGAGTACAGACGCAAGGTTCGCAAAGGCTGTAGATCGTTTTCAAACACCGATAGCCAATCTGGAAAACGGTGGTGGGTCGTGGGCGGACTACAACGTTACCCTCGCCCAGCTCAAAGCGCGGGTTGAACCCTCCATTACAGCCGGAGCACCTGAACTATGGAACTGGCTTCACCCGCAACTTGCGGCATTTTTCCAAAGTTTCGAAGCGACGCCGTTAGACGCATAACAGAAAAAAGGAGCCCAAAGGCTCCTTTTCCCTTCTTAGTTCTGAGTGGCGTTAAAAAACACGACTACCATCAAACTGTTGAACCACACCGGCTGCTTCATTATCGACGGACCCCCCGTCAGCAAGCCACCCAACTGCCACTATCAGACCAGAAACAAAAACGATCGACTTTGCGAATGTCGTCATCGAACAAAACTCATTAACAATTAATAAAATATGTGGAGTATCTTACACTTATTCTAGGCTGATAACAGTAAGGTATACCTGACCCGACGGAAGTTAAACTTTGAGACTGACCTTGCCTTGTCCACACATTCTGTGTTCGAGGTGCTGAAAACCTATAGCCCCGCGAGACTGCAATGCCTCAAGCCTATCTGTTTTTGTTATTGGCCGTTATGGCGGAAACCATTGGCACAACCGCCCTACAGGCGAGCCAGCAGTTCACCCGGTTTTGGCCGTCCGTTCTTGTCATTTTGGGGTATGGTGTTGCTTTCTACTTGCTGGGACTAACCCTGAAATCCATGCCCGTGGGCATTGTCTATGCAATCTGGTCCGGCCTGGGCATTGTTCTGATCGCGCTCATCGGGTTTGTGGTTTTCGGTCAAAAGCTGGATTGGCCTGCAATACTTTGACTGACCATGATTCTGGCCGGAATTCTGATCATTCACTTGTTTTCGAAGACTGCTGGCCACTGATCTGCGGTTAGGGCTGGTATATTTTGCCGCGCCGCGTTATGCGCGCGACAACTTCCCGTTCAAAGGCTGACCTCTCATGGACCTGCGCAACATCGCAATCATCGCTCACGTGGACCACGGCAAAACGACCCTGGTGGATGAGCTTCTCAAACAATCCGGTGCGTTCCGGGAAAACCAAGCTGTGGCAGAACGAGCCATGGACAGTAATGACCTGGAACGCGAACGCGGAATAACCATTCTGGCTAAGGCAACATCCGTCGAATGGAATGGCACCCGCATTAACATCGTCGACACCCCCGGTCACGCCGATTTCGGTGGCGAGGTTGAACGGATTCTCAGCATGGTCGACGGCGTGGTTCTGCTGGTCGATGCCGCGGAAGGCCCTATGCCGCAGACCAAGTTTGTGACCTCCAAGGCGCTAGCGTTAGGTCTGCGCCCGATCGTAGTTCTGAACAAGGTCGACAAACCCGATGCCGAGCCTGACCGCGCTCTGGACGAATGTTTCGACCTGTTTGCCAACCTTGGCGCCGATGACGACCAGCTGGATTTTCCGGCCATGTATGCTTCGGGCCGTTCTGGCTGGGCGGATATGGAACTGGACGGTCCCCGCAAGGATCTGAGCGCACTGTTCGATCTGATCGTCGATCACGTCCCTGCCCCCAAGCAGGTCGATCAAAAAGACCAACCGTTCCGGATGCTGGCCACGACCCTTGGCAGCGACCCGTTCATCGGCCGCATTCTGACCGGTCGCGTCGAAAGCGGAACTTTGAAGGCGGGTGACAGCCTGAAGGCTCTTAGCCGCGACGGCACGCTGATCGAAAACTTCCGAGCCTCGAAGATCCTGGCATTCCGCGGCTTGGCGCAACAGCCCATCGACGTAGCCGAAGCTGGTGACATCGTAACCATTGCAGGCATGAGTAAGGCAACCGTGGCGGATTCGCTGGTTTCGCCGCAGGTCGAAGAGGCGCTGCCCGCGCAGCCCATCGACCCGCCAACCATCACCGTGACCTTTGGTATCAACGACTCTCCGTTGGCTGGCCGCGACGGTAAAAAGGTTCAGTCCCGCGTCATCCGCGACCGGCTCATGAAAGAAGCCGAGTCGAACGTTGCGATCCGGATTACCGACACGCCGGGTGGTGAAGCGTTCGAAGTTGCCGGCCGCGGCGAACTGCAAATGGGTGTTCTGATCGAGAACATGCGCCGCGAGGGTTTCGAACTTAGTATCTCGCGCCCACAGGTTTTGTTCCGCGAAGAAAACGGCCAGCGGCTGGAACCGATCGAGGAAGTCACAATCGACGTGGATGATGAGTATTCTGGCTCGGTCATCGAAAAGATTACAGGTGCGCGAAAAGGTGAGTTGGTCGAAATGCGCCCTGCCGGTGCTGGCAAAACACGCATCATCGCGCATGTACCTTCGCGCGGTCTGATCGGGTATCACGGCGAGTTTTTGACGGATACACGTGGCACAGGTGTTCTAAACCGAGTGTTCCACGACTGGGCCCCACATAAAGGTCAAATCCCGGGCCGTCGCGCGGGCGTTCTGATCTCGATGGAAAACGGCCAGGCCGTGGCTTATGCGCTCTGGAATCTGGAAGAGCGCGGCCGCATGTTCGTTGGCCCTCAGACCGACGTCTATCAGGGCATGGTGATCGGAGAGCATTCGCGCGACAACGACCTGGAAGTCAATCCGCTCAAGGGCAAGAAACTCACCAACGTCCGCGCAAGCGGTTCGGACGATGCAGTACGCCTGACGCCTCACGTTCAATTTTCGTTGGAAGAAGCCATCGCCTATATCGATGACGACGAATTGGTCGAGGTGACGCCGAACGCTGTGCGGCTGCGCAAACGCTTTTTGGATCCGCACGAACGCAAACGAATGGCGAAATCGGCCTGATCAACCTGCGCCTGTATCGACCCAAATGGGAAACAATGGCGATACTGTGGCATTTTTGCTTCCTATGGGTCAAAAAACGAAATTCGGAGAGCCGGGCAAAACGCCCGGCTTTTTCTTGAAAACATGTGCTTTTCTACCTTAAATTGTATTAATTTTGCCCCATTCTCCCTTCCCACATATTGCGATTAAGTCGATCTCAAGGTGTAAATGTGCCCGAAGTGTGATGATCTTCACTCACACGACCAAAATAATGGTGCATAGGGATGCACGTGATAGGTACCGAGTTCCAAGGAGTTAATGATGGTTTTTCGTTCCCTTAAGTTACCAGTTTTTTTAGCCGCCACGACTTTTGTGGTCGCTCCTGTAACCGAAGCTTTTGCAAGTGGGGCGTGTACTGTCAAAACGGCGCGCCAGTCTGCTGGTTCTCCTGGAGTGCTTTGCGAATGCGATTCAGTTACATCCGGGATGCTGCGCTATATCCAGCGTCGGGCTGATTTTCAGGAGATCGTTGCACGCTTGGGCGCAGAGTGCTCGCCGCTTGCGGATTTGCTGACTGACCTTCCCACAGCATCAATCGGCGCTTCCGATCAGAGAGCGGGGGATGGTCCAGCAAATGAAGGCCAAGATACAGGCCTTACTGGCGGGCCGGGCCCATCTGGTCCGAGCGGAAGTCCGGAAACCACCGGAGGAGAAACTCCAGGAGGAGAAGGACCACGTGGGGGCGAGCCAGATGGCGAACAGCCCGGTGGTGAACAGCCCGGTGGCGAAGAGCCCGGTGGTGAAGAGCCCGGTGGTGAAGAGCCCGGTGGCGAAGAGCCTGGTGGTGAAGAGCCTGGTGGCGAAGAACCCGGTGGCGAAGAACCCGGTGGCGAAGAACCCGGCGAAGAGTTGCGGTGATCGCAAGCTAACTTGGTCGCTGAACCTTATTCGAAGGCCTGCTTTTTTGACGAATAAATATTTGTCGTTGCCGGTTTGGTTGGTGCAAAATTTCGAAGTACCAAGGTGAGCTAAGAAGAGATTACGGGCGCGTAATAACCTTGCGCCCGTGAATCAAATACCCAAAGTTAAAAATACACACTAGCCTTAGCTGTGCCCGTAGATGCCGACCCATCCACTGGGCCGTTTCGGGTCTTGCATCCGCAGAAACAGGTAACGTGTAGCTGCCCAGGGTTTGATGCGATTGGTTTGGTTGTCCAGGATAAGATCTCCTTGATCCGACCGGTAAACCAGAACCGCATGTGGGATACGGCGCGTGTCCAAAACTGTGGCGATCAAAAGTTTGTTTGGATCGACACCGGCATGAACCAGCTCTCGCTTTTTCAGAAGCGCAAAATCCTCGCAGTCACCCCCAAGGGCCGTCGGCAGCGCCCACCGTTCGCGAGTTTTATATTGAGATTGATCAGTAATTTCACGGGTGGATCTGTTCACCCGCCGGTTTATTTGTTCGACAACCTTTAGTTCTTGTTGACTGGACAGGGCCGCCGAACGTTTCGCCGTACATGCCCAACGGTACTGATCACACAGGTTTATCGCTCCGGACGGTGGCGGTGAAGAAGCAACAGCAGGAATAAAGCGCCCTTCCGACGCCTGGGCATCTGTTGTGCTAATAGGCGAAGCCAGGAACACGACCCCAAGGCCAATGACACACGCGGCAGCGGTCAAAACCTTTGCAATCTGTTCGTTGGTCGTTTTGATCAATGATGTCATGCCTATTCCCTGGTTCAGTATCATTCGTATGATTGCCGATACCGCAGGACTATATTCCACTTCTTGAACCTATCGCTGAACGGGCCTCAGTCGCAATCATAGAGAACCTGCAAAAGAAAAAGGGCGAAAATTCGTTCTACAATTTGACAATTTCGGGTGGGAAATTGGATAGAGTCGCCACAATTCTGGAAAACTCACGCGGAAAAAAACATTAAGAAGGCGACGTAAGATTTTGTAATAAAGTAGAATAAAAAAACAGCCTGCAAATGCAGGCTGCTCTAAGGGCTCGATACCCAACATTAAGCTGAAAACTGCTGAAACCAGCAAAACAGCGTTATGTTCTACACTTATTCGGTGATCTCGACCACGACCAACTCTCGTTCACTGGCGGTTCGGGCGTGATTCAGCGCCTGTTGGTACTCGTCTGAGTTGTAGCACTCGACCGCTGCCTCCAAAGAAGGGAATCGGGCGACCACGTTGCGGGGCCGCTCTTTTCCTTCCAGCTGAACATACCGTGCGGCGCGCGCTATGAATTCACCACCGTGCTTGGCAATGGCTGGTCCGGCCAGTTCAGCGTATTTTCCGTATGCCTCGGCGTCCGTTACCGTTACATGCGCGATCCAGAGTGCTGCCATCTTAACCTCCCATTACTTGTTCCGCGGCCTTAATTGCGGCTTCTGCATTCGATGCGTCCTTGCCGCCGCCTTGGGCCATATCCGGTCGGCCACCACCGCCCTTGCCGCCCAATTCGACGACAGCAGCTTTGACCAGATCTACCGCCGAAACGGTCCCGGTCAGGTCTTCCGTTACACCGGCTGCAACCGCTGCCTTGCCTCCCGTATCTGCAATAAGAAGGACTGCACCCGACCCCAGGCGGGCCTTGTGTTCGTCGATCAGCGCGGGAAGATCCTTACCCGAAACTCCGCTGAGCGTTTGGGCCAGGAATTTTACACCGTTGACGTCACGCGCATCAGCCCCGCCGCCCTGTCCGGCGCCTCCGGCCATTGCCAGATCGCGACGCAGTTGAGCTACTTCGTTCTGCAAGGATTTGCGTTCGTCCAACAGTCCTTTCACACGGGCGACCACGTCATCTGGCTGCGCTTTCAGTTCCAGCGCCACCTGAGCAAGCCGGTGATCTTGGGCCGAGAGGTAACGGTTGGCCTCGTCCCCGGTCAGCGCTTCGATCCGGCGTACACCGGCACTGCTGGCGCTGTCGCCCAGTACCACAAAAGTGCCGATATCCCCTGTCTGGCGCACATGAGTACCGCCGCACAGTTCTATCGACCATGTTTCACCATCCTGTCCCTTGCCGGTCGGGGCCTTGCCCATCGAGACAACACGTACTTCGTCGCCGTATTTCTCTCCAAACAGCGCCTGCGCCCCCAGTTCGCGCGCGTCGTCGGGTGTCATGACCCGGGTTTCGACGGTTGAGTTCTGGCGAATGAAGCTGTTCACTTCGCGTTCGACCTTTTGGATTTCCTCAAGGCTCAGTGCTTTGGAATGGCTGAAGTCAAACCGCAAGCGATCCGCCGCATTCAGCGAGCCGCGCTGCGCCACATGATCCCCCAGCGCCTCCCGCAACGCTTCGTGCAGCAGGTGTGTGGCCGAATGGTTGGCCCGAATGGCGGATCGGCGGGCGTGATCGACCTCAAGCTCGACCGCGTCCCCTTTGGAGAGTGTGCCGTTTTCGACTGTAACCTTATGCGCATAGACTTTGCCATCGGCAAACTTTTTGGTGTCATCCACGCGGCTTAGGTCGTCGCGATCATCAACGCGGCGCAATTCTCCGGTGTCACCGATTTGACCACCGGCCTCGCCATAAAACGGGGTCTGGTTCACGACAACCCAGCCGCTGCCACCGGCCTTGATCGCATCGACGAGAGTGCCTTCCACGACCAACGCGGCAACCTGCGCTTCGGCCTTCTCGGTCTCGTAGCCCAAGAAATCTGTCGCACCTGCCGTATCTAAGACATCAAACCACACGGCCTGATCTGCAGCTTCGCCGGACCCGGCCCAAGCCGCCCGCGCCTTGGCTTTTTGCTCTGCCATCGCAGAATCAAACCCGTGGGTATCCACGGCGCGACCCTTCTCGCGCAGCGCATCCTGCGTCAAGTCCAACGGGAAGCCATAGGTGTCATAGAGTTTGAAGGCCGCAGCCCCTGGCAAAGGCGCGCCTTCGGCAAGCCCGGCTACCTCGTCATCCAACAGCTTCAAGCCGCGATCCAGTGTTTGCTTGAACTTAGTTTCTTCAAGCAACAAAGTCTCTTCAATCAGGGGCTGGGCCTGCGTCAGTTCCGCGTAATGCCCGCCCATCTGCTGCACCAGCGTTGGAACAAGGCGGTGCATCACCGGATCCTTGGCCCCCAATAGGTGCGCATGGCGCATGGCACGGCGCATGATCCGCCGCAGAACGTAACCGCGCCCATCATTGCTGGGCATGACGCCATCGGCAATCAGGAACGAGGTCGATCGCAGGTGGTCCGCAATGACGCGGTGATGCACGTTTTGATTCCCATAGGGATCCACGCCGGTCGCATCTGCAGACGCCTCGATCAGGGTTTTGAATAGATCAGTGTCATAGTTGTCATGGCTGCCCTGCAACAACGCACCGATCCGCTCCAGCCCCATGCCAGTGTCAATGGACTGCATGTCCAGTTCGACCATCGAACCATCTTCGAACTGCTCGTTCTGCATGAAGACGACGTTCCAGATTTCGATGAAACGATCACCATCTTCTTCGGCCGATCCCGGAGGGCCTCCCCAGATGTGATCGCCATGGTCATAGAAAATCTCGGTGCACGGTCCGCAGGGACCGGTCGGGCCCATCTGCCAAAAATTATCATTGGTGGCGATGCGGATGATGCGGTCCTCGGGAACACCGACCTTTTTCCAGATCTCAAACGCTTCGTCATCGGTGTGATAGACGGTGGTCAGCAGGCGGTTTTTGTCTATGCCGAATTCCTTGGTAATCAGGTTCCAAGCGAACGGGATTGCTTCATGCTTGAAATAGTCGCCAAAGGAAAAGTTACCCAGCATCTCGAAAAACGTGTGGTGACGCGCGGTATAGCCCACATTGTCGAGGTCGTTATGTTTGCCACCGGCCCGCACACATTTCTGGGCGGTTGTGGCACGTGTGTAGTCGCGGGTTTCCAAACCAGTGAACAGGTTCTTGAACTGGACCATGCCAGAATTCACGAACATCAGCGTTGGGTCGTTGCGTGGAACCAGCGGGCTGGATGCCACAACCTCATGCCCCTGTTTTTCAAAGTAATTCAGAAAGGTCGATCGGATATCGTTCAGGGTTGGCATTGGGCTCTCTCGGCGCACATAAATCTTGGTCTCCGCAGGTTTATCCCCCTGTCAGAAAAGTGTCCACAGCAGAGGTGTGCCAGAATGCGGCAAGGCGATCCTATGGACCGCCTTGTTACAGGAGTTTCCTATTCTGTTTGAAACGAAACCCACCGAATGATCTTGCTCCGTTCTGCGGCCTTTAAGCTTCCAGGATATCGTCATCCTCAGCAGCACCCGGAGGCATATCGAAATCCAACCCATGCGCGGCGCGGATCTTATCTTCGATCTCAAATGCGATCCGGTTGTTGTCGCGCAAGTATTGCTTGGCATTTTCACGCCCCTGCCCGATCCGTTCATCGCCATAGCTGAACCATGAGCCTGACTTTTCAACCACGCCTGCTTTGACACCGAGGTCCAGCAGCTCACCCATTTTTGAGATGCCTTCGCCGTACATGATGTCGAATTCGACCTGTTTGAACGGCGGCGCAACCTTGTTCTTGACGACTTTGACGCGGGTCTGGTTGCCGACAACCTCATCCCGATCCTTGATCGCACCGATGCGGCGGATATCCAGACGCACCGAGCTGTAGAATTTCAGCGCGTTACCACCGGTGGTGGTTTCCGGGCTGCCGAACATCACGCCGATTTTCATCCGGATCTGGTTGATGAAGATCACCATGCAGTTCGAACGACTGATCGAACCCGTCAGCTTACGCATCGCCTGGCTCATTAGACGGGCCTGAACGCCAACATTACTGTCGCCCATATCGCCTTCCAGCTCGGATTTCGGCGTCAGAGCGGCCACCGAGTCGACCACGACCATGTTGACCGCCCCCGAACGCACCAGCGTATCGGTGATTTCCAGTGCCTGTTCACCAGTGTCCGGCTGCGAGATCAGCAACTCATCCAAATCGACGCCCAGTTTGCGAGCATATTGCGGGTCCAATGCGTGCTCTGCATCAACAAAGGCGCACACACCTCCACGTTTTTGTTGTTCGGCAATACAGTGCAGCGTCAGAGTCGTTTTGCCCGAGCTTTCCGGGCCATAAATTTCAACAATCCGCCCCATTGGCAGACCACCGATTCCCAGCGCGATATCCAGTCCCAGAGAGCCGGTCGAGCTTGCTTCGATATCCTGCTTGGCACCTTCGCCCAGCTTCATGATCGAACCCTTACCGAATTGCCGTTCGATCTGGGCCAGTGCGCTGTCGAGCGCCTTTTGCTTGTCTGCGTTTTTCTTGTCGCTCATTGTCAGAAGATCCGCCATTGTCCTGTCGCCTTCCCTTTTGTCACACCCTTGATCGGGCGGCAATCGCTGCTTTGTTCGCCTCTTGTTCCTTATGGGACCAAAAAGAGAACATTTCAACTAAAACTTACAGAACTCACTCTTCTGCAATTGTGTTAAAGAGTCGTTTACGACAATCTGCTCAGAGGATCAGATTGAAGCGGAACGCGATATATGCTTGTTTTTTATGAAGAACGTCTGGCTTTTCTTGCCGTTCCAAAAACCGGCAGCACGGCGTATCACAGTGCATTGCGTGACCGAGCGGATTTTGTTGTGACACATCCTCCTGAGTTGAAACATGCGCCGGTGCGCCGATTTGATCGTTTTTTTCAGAACATCTTCCTGAAAATGTACGATACAGAAATGGAAATAATGGCTGTCGTCCGTGAACCCATCGATTGGCTGGGCAGCTGGTATCGGTTTCGCAACCGCGATGACCTGATTGGACACCCTCATTCCACACATGATGTTAGTTTCGACGCTTTCGTCCAAGCTTATATGCAAGACAAGCGTCCCGAGTTCGCCGATGTTGGCAGCCAAAGCCAGTTCTTCCGCACCCGCAGCAACGGTCGTGGTGCTACGCATATCTTCAAATACGAAAACCAAACCCGGATTCTGGAATTCCTGCAGACACGGCTAAACATGGAAATCGACTTGCCGCTTGAAAACGTGTCGCCTGCCGCAAACCTGAACTTGTCAAAAGATACGGAAAGCCGATTCCGCAACAGGTTCGCCGCCGAATTTGCGATCCACGATGCGGCGTTGTAATCAGTTCAATTGTTGAAAAACGGCCTCGGTCAGTTGATTAAGTGAGAACGGTTTGGGCAGGAATGTCGAATTAGCGATACCCGATCCAGATTCGCCGAACGCGCCCTCGGTATAGCCCGAGACAAACACGACCCGCGCGTCCGGGCGTGTTTCGTGCGCTTTGCGCACCCAGGTTGGCCCGTCCATACCCGGCATAACCACGTCGGTTACAAAGACATCCACATTCAAAGTGGTATCCTCAAGCAACCTGAGCGCCTCTTCCGCCGAGTCCGCCTCAAGCACCGTATACCCTTTCAAACGCAATGCGCGCGTTGCAAAGGCGCGTACCGGCGCTTCGTCTTCGACCAAAAGCACAACCCCTTCGCCTTGCCGCGTGCGTTGTGGGTCGGGTTGGTCAGAAGTTTTTTCTTCGACCTCGTCAGCGGCGGTGCAAATCGGCAAAATGACCGTGAACTCTGTACCACGCCCCATCACACTGTCGATAAAGATAAAACCTCCGGTTTGTTTCACAATGCCATAAACGGTCGAAAGCCCTAACCCAGTGCCTTCACCCGTGCGTTTCGTTGTATAGAAAGGCTCAAACACTTTTTGCAGCTTGTCAGCCGGTATACCTGACCCGCTGTCCACCACCTTTACCGTTACATATTCTTCGGGATGCACCGTTGCACGATCGCGGCTGAGAGGGTGTGACAGACGCATGACCTCAGTCTCAATGCGAATCTCGCCACCTTCAGGCATCGCGTCTCGGGCATTGACCACAAGGTTCATCAAAACCTGTTCCAATTGCCGCTTGTCAGCGCGCACCGGTTTGAGAACTGGATCGTGGCTGAGCGTCAACTGAACCTTTTCGCCCACCAATCTGTTCAAAAGGTGAATGAGGTCCGAAATCGTGTCGCGCAGATCAAGAACTTCGGGCCTTAGCGTTTGTTTCCGGGAAAACGCCAAGAGCTGGCTGACCAATGCTGCTGCGCGGTTGGCGTTCTGATTGATCTGCACCAGATCTCCATAGTCTGGGTCATTTTGATCATGCCGCAGCAGCAACAAGTCGCAATGACCCGAGATTGCCGTCAACAGGTTGTTGAAATCATGCGCCACGCCGCCGGCCAACTGTCCCACGGCTTGCATTTTCTGGCCCTGGACAAACTGCGCCTCCAGTGTTTTCAGCTCGGTGGCATCATTCAAGACGGCGATCAGACCCGCCTTGCCCTCTATGGCAGCTTTGCTCAAAGTGACTTGCACAAAGACCTCTTTGTCATCCCGGATCAACTGCAGGAACTCTGATCGCGGCACGTCTTCGTCCGAAGCCGTTTGCGCCAGCCAATCGCGAAGTGGTATGCGCAGCCCCCGCATAATTTCATTGATGCAGGTTCCCTTGAGGCTGTCTTTCCCCAAGAGCTTTGCAGCCAGCCTGTTAGTGTCAAGAATTGTGCCATCCGAAGACAAGTTAAGGATTGGCACTGGCAGATCCTCAATCGACGCGCCTGCCCCGGGAGGTGAAGACAGTTGTATAGGGATCAATCCCAATCGCCGATGCGACCCGGATGAGGACAATTCGGCAACGGCAACCGAATCCACACCATTTCGAGTTCGAACCTGGTTGATCGCCCCCACACTTGGCGCCCCACCACAAAACAGGTCCTGAAAATCGCCAAGATCAGCCCCAAACATCTTTTCGGCGACAGAATTGAACTGCAGGATTTCACCTTTGCGTCCAACGGAGAGAACCGGGATGGTTAACTCTCGGCAGCTTTTGTCGTCGCATTCCTGAAAGCGCCAGCAGTATACCTCGGGTCTCAATCGGAAAACTGTTACAGCCATCATGTTGGCATTGCTGGGAAATTCCTCGTATGCACGGCCGCTCAAATGTGCCTGAGATTGCAGCCTGAACAAAACTGCTTGCGGGTTCGAAAATGTCGACCGCAGGCACAAGGTCAGTGGTTTTTCGGCTTCGGCACCAAACCGCCTTTGTGCGTGCGTATTGGCAAGCAGAATATCACCATACCCGTTAGCAACTAGAACCGGAGCATCTTCTAGTTCCGAAAATAAGCGCATAATGGAAATGCTACGCAGTTCGAATCTGAGCTCCACCTGTTTTTTGGCTACGAAACAAAGCAGAACACCTAGCAGAGAGAGACCCGCCACTTTCAGGCCTGCGCCCCAGTTGGGCGGCACCAAATCTGTGAAAGGTGCTATCGTGATTAATAAAGCCAACACCAGCAACGATCCTACGCGCATCGCTGAGGGTTGATGGGCAGCAGTAGGGTCGCGTAACAAAGCGGCAGTATCAGGCATTAAAAAGGCTCAAGGGCAAAGGTATCGGCAGTAACAGCACAAATGGTTAACGCGCGCTTAACAAAACGCGAAAAGCGAACTTCTACCTAAGGTTGTTATTTGCCGAAAGGTCAGCGCGTCAAGTGCGCGGTGAAAAAACCATCAGACCCGTGTGTGACCTGCCATGATTTGCGGAACGTTTCTGTCCATTCGGGGTTTTGCTGCAAAAAGTCATCGACTACAGCCCCGTTTTCGTCAGCCAGGACCGAGCAAGTAGCGTAAGCCAAAACGCCGCCTGATCGGATCAAGGGGGAAATGCTTTCCAGAATACCTGCCTGAACAAGCGTGAGGTCATGCAAGCGTTCTTCGGTCAACGACCACTTTCCAGCAGGTGCACGCCGCCATGATCCGCTGCCGGAACAGGGTGCATCAGCCAGCACGATGCCATAGGGCTCGTGTTCAGCAATATCTTTTGAAGTCAATATCTTGACGTTGGCTCCCGCGCGTTCTGCTCGCGCGGGAAGGTCACGCATGCGCCCCGCATTTACATCGTGGGCGAAGACCTCTACCCCCTCATGCGCGGCCATAGCCAGCGCTTTGCCGCCGCCCCCGGCGCAATAGTCAAGAACACGCATGCCTGGCTGAAGATCCAGCGCTGCAACAACCCCCTGACTGGCCGCATCCTGCAACTCCACCAACCCATCTTGATAGGCGCGACCTTGCGCGATCTTACGCGCGCCATCAGTCACTTCCAAAGCTGTTGTGCAAAACGCATGCGGCTGGACCGTAACGCCATCCGCCCGGAGTGCGGCAATCGCAGACGCCGGATCAGCTTTCAGCAGGTTCACCCGCAGGTGTACCTGCGCGCGAGACTGCAAGGCCTCGGCCGACGCCTGTGTGTCAGGCCCTAACGAGGCGGAAAATCGAGGCCAAAGCCATTCGGGAATATCAAGCCGTTCGGCGTCGGACCGGAAGGCGCGTGGCGACTCTGTGGGTAGCACCGGCTCAGGCGCGTGACGGTCGCCGGTGAACACTTCGGAAACATCACCACCCTGTGCCCGGATCGCTCCGATCATCAAACCGCGTCCGGTGTCGGCGCCACCAAGTGCTGCAAAGGACCGCTGACATCGCAGGGCGTCAAAAACGTGATCCCGTACTGCCGCGCGATCCTTTGAGCCCGCAAAACGGCTGCGACGGGCCCATCCGGTCAACGCTTTTTCAACCGGAGCACCGTCCAGAATCTCGTTGAGGATTTCAATCGCGGCCTGAACACGAGCTGCCGGGGTCATGTCGACTTCCTTAAGGTGTTGGTGAACGCAAAACGGCGCCCGTATCTGGGCGCCGCATGCAACAGGTCCACAGATTACATCACCCGATAGTTCGGGCTTTCGCGGGTGATCTGAACGTCATGCACATGGCTTTCCTTCAGACCTGCACCGGTGATTTTGACAAAGTTGCAGTTTTTGCGCATCTCTTCAACGGTCGCACACCCCGTGTACCCCATCGCTGCGCGCAAACCGCCCACAAGTTGATGAATCACAGCGCTGGCCGACCCTTTGTAGGGCACCTGCCCTTCGATGCCTTCCGGTACCAGTTTGTCGTTGGCTGCGTCCTTCTGAAAGTAACGATCAGCCGATCCACGTGCCATGGCACCCAGACTGCCCATCCCACGATAGGATTTGAACGAACGACCCTGATACAGAATCACTTCGCCCGGGCTTTCATCGGTGCCTGCAATCATCGAGCCGACCATGGCGCAGGAGGCCCCCGCCGCAATTGCCTTGGCAAAATCGCCCGAGAATTTGATGCCCCCATCTGCAATGACCGGAACGTCACCCGCTGCGGCGGCGCAATCTCCGATAGCAGTCAACTGAGGCACGCCAACACCCGCCACCATGCGCGTCGTACAGATCGACCCAGGGCCGATACCTACCTTGATGGCATCAGCACCCGCATCGATCAACGCTTTGGTCGCCTCGCCCGTGGCGACGTTTCCTGCAATGATTTGAACCTCATTCGACAGGGTTTTCGCGCGTTTGACGGCGTCCAGAACACCCTGAGAATGACCATGCGCCGTATCGACCACAATGATGTCGACGCCGGAATCAACCAGCTGTTCGGACCGCTCAAATCCTGCATCACCCACCGAAGTTGCAGCAGCCACTCGCAAACGACCAAGCCGATCTTTGCAAGCGGTGGGGTTCAGGACGGCCTGTTCTGTGTCCTTCAGCGTCAGAAGGCCAGTTAGTTTCCCCTGGCCGTCAACCACAAGCAGCTTTTCGATGCGTCGTGCCCGCATAAGGCTTTTGGCTTCTTCCAGATCAGCGGGTTCTTGCAGCATGGCCAAATTGTCAGCCGTCATCATCGCCTTGATCGGAGTATCGTCCGATGTTGCAAAGCGCATGTCACGGTTGGTCACGATACCCACGACACGACCTTCCGCATCCACAACAGGGAAGCCGGTGAAGTTATAGCGTTCCACCAAGGCCTGTGCATCCGCCAGCGTCTGATCCGCGCGCAATGTCACCGGGTTATAAACAATGCCCGATTCAAACCGTTTGACACGCCGCACTTCACGGGCCTGCTCTTCGACCGAAAGGTTCTTGTGGATGACCCCGATGCCACCTGCCTGTGCCATGGCGATGGCCATGCGGGCTTCGGTCACAGTATCCATAGCTGAGCTTAGCAGCGGGATGTTCATTGTGATTTCACGCGTCACCCGCGTGGTGGTATCCGCCGTTGCCGGCAGCACAGAAGATGCGCCCGGAACCAGGAGAACGTCGTCAAAGGTGAGTGCCTCACGAATCTGCATCTGAAAACCCCATGCAAAAGCCCGTTTGACGGCGACCCTATCGCATGGATTTAACCAAAGGGAAAGCCCCCCAGCGCAACTCTGAGCCATCGCTGTGCAGAAAACGCCGCTAGCTGAGCAAATCGTGCCGCTGATAGCCCTTTCCCTTTGCGCTCAACATCATATCTTGCGCCCCATACGCGCGAATATGAAAAGGTATGTCACTGATGACCACCGATCCTCTTGTAGTCTTTACGCCTTCTGGCAAACGCGGACACTTCCCCGTCGGGACCCCGATTCTCACTGCGGCCCGCCAGTTGGGTGTGGATCTGGATTCGGTCTGTGGCGGGCGTGGGATCTGCTCTAAATGCCAGATCACACCCAGCTATGGCGAATTTCCCAAGCATGGTGTCACCGTATCCGAAAACGCGCTGAGCGAGTGGAACGCGGTTGAACAGCGCTATGACGATAAACGTGGTCTGAAACCGGGTCGTCGTCTGGGGTGTCAGGCGTCGGTGCAAGGCGATGTGGTGATCGACGTCCCGCCCGAAAGCCAGGTGCATCGTCAAGTTGTACGCAAGGCTGCGGCGGCGCGTGCTATCACCATGGATCCCGCGACACGCTTGTATTTCGTGGTCGTCGAAGAACCCGACATGCACTCGCCCACCGGGGATCTTGAGCGTTTGGAACGTACCCTGCGCGAACAATGGAAGATCGAAGCTGTCACAGCCGATCTATCGCTATTGTCCAAGCTTCAGCCCGTTCTGCGCAAAGGCAAATGGGAGGTCACAGTGGCCGTTCACAAGGGCCACAACGACAGCGTTGCCCGAATTGTCGAAATCTGGCCGGGCCTGCATGAAGGCGGGCTCTATGGCTTGGCGATCGACCTCGGCTCGACCACCATTGCGGCCCACCTGACCGACCTGGAAACCGGCGAGGTCAAGGCGTCCTCGGGTCTGATGAACCCGCAGATCCGGTTTGGCGAAGACCTGATGAGCCGCGTTTCATATTCGATGATGAATCCTGGTGGCGATCAGGAAATGACCAAGGCCGTACGCGAAGCGATCAACGATCTGACGACCTCAATTGCCCAAGAGGCCGAGATCGACGCATCCCTGATCGTGGAAACCGTATTTGTTTGTAACCCGGTCATGCACCACTTGCTGTTGGGGCTGGATCCGGTTGAGCTTGGGCAAGCACCTTTTGCGCTGGCAACTTCGGAGAGCATGTCCCTGCCCGCGCGTGACATGGATCTGACGACCATGAATCCACGCGCGCAGGTTTATATCCTTCCTTGTATTGCAGGCCATGTGGGCGCGGATTGCGCCGCCGTGGCGCTGTCAGAAGAACCAGGCAAATCCGAAGATCTGGTATTGATTGTGGACGTCGGCACCAACGCGGAAATCCTGTTGGGCAACACCAGCCGCGTTCTGGCCTGTTCGTCGCCCACCGGACCTGCATTCGAAGGCGCTCAGATCAGCTCGGGCCAGCGCGCAGCCCCCGGCGCAATTGAGCGGATTGAGATCGACCCAGTCACAAAAGAACCCCGCTTTCGCGTGATCGGATCCGAGAAATGGTCGGATGAGGACGGGTTTGACCTTGATATCGCAACCACAGGAATCACCGGCATCTGTGGTTCCGGCATCATCGAAGCCGTTGCCGAAATGCGCATTGCAGGCTTGCTGGACGAAAGCGGGTTGATTGGCTCGGCCGAGCAGACTGGCACAGCACGCTGTGTCCCCGAAGGCCGAACCCATGCCTATCTGATCCACGATGCCAGCGCCGAAGGTGGCCCGCGTATCACCGTCACCCAAGGCGACATCCGCGCGATCCAGCTGGCAAAATCGGCTCTTTATGCCGGTGCACGCCTGCTGATGGATGAAATGGATGTCGACCGTGTGGACCGTGTGGTTTTGGCCGGCGCGTTTGGGGCGCATATCTCAACCAAACACGCAATGGTACTAGGCATGATACCGGATGCGCCGCTTGAGAAAGTCTCAAGCGCGGGCAACGCCGCAGGAACCGGCGCACGTATTGCACTGTGCAATATCGCAGCGCGGACTGAGATTGAACGCGTCGTACGCAAGATCACGAAAATTGAAACCGCCATTGAACCCAAGTTCCAGGATCATTTTGTCGCGGCCAACGCGATTCCACACAAAACTGATCCATTCCCGGAACTGGCGCAGGTTGTCAGGCTGCCCAACCCAAGCTTCAACACCGGCGGTGCCGACGCCGAAGCCGGTGGTGGTCGTCGCCGTCGGCGTCGCGGGTAATCATGCATTGGAGCGACCGGCTTACGTTAGCCGGTCGTTCCTTGCAGAACTTCCAAGTTCAATGGCCGTCAATGCCAGAAATCAAGTCAAACCGCGGTGCACATGCACGGCGCACGGCGCGTGACGAACAACGCGTGAAGCTGTCGATCCTAGGAAATAGTCGCTCAACCCCGGTTGGTGAGAACCAATGACGATACAATCGACACCCTGGCTTGTGGCATAATCAATGATCGTTCGGGCCGTATGGCCTTTGACGATTTCGGACTTCACCCCTTCAAGGCCCTCGACTTTTTCAAGCAATTTCAGTCGCGCTCGTTCAAAACCTTCTGCGACAAGGGATTTGTCCAGATAGGCACTGACAGACCCCTGCGGCATTTCATAAACGTGCAACGCGATTATGTCGGACCCGTTTTCCGACAATGCACGTGCAACTTCCAGCGTGTGCTGCGATATGCCGTGATCCAATGCCATAGGGACAAGAACTTTTTTATACATCGAGGCCTCCAAATCTGGCGGGACTATGCCCAGGGTCTCAGGATAATCTTGGGAGCGGCCACAGCACCAGAGCGGATATCACGAAATGCCTGCGCTCCGTCGGCCAGGGCACGTTCCTCTGCCCAGTCCAACGCACCAAGCCGTCCGTCAAAGATCGCTTCTGCCGTTTGGCGGAAATCCTTAGCCGTATAGGTGTATGTGCCGATGAAGGTGATTTCTTGCAACGTCATGCGACGCACGTCCAGACCGCCGGTGTCTTCGCCAAGACCAACATGCGCAATCACGCCGCCGGGGTCTGCGACAGCTGATGCGACGGATCGTGTTGCCGCATATCCCACAGCGTCGATAACGAGCGGGAAGTTTCCAATCGCAGCGTCCGCGATTTTGAAGTCCTCAACCTTCTGCAGATAAGTCCGGCGCAAGGCATTGGGTTCTGCAATTGTGACATCTTCGACCTCCATCGCACGCAAGGCCAATGCGGCGGCAAGCCCGATCGCGCCGCCGCCAATGACCAGAGCGCGACGGGGCATCGCCGGGTGCAACGCTTCCAGCGCCAGCCGCGCCGCATGCCAACTGACGGCCAGTGGTTCGGCCAAAGCGGCCTTCGCAAACGAGACATGATCCGGTACAACAACCAGATTTCTGTCCTGCATCGAGACAAACTGCGCAAAGGCCCCTTCGCGTGGTGGCATTGAAATGATCTGACGATCCGGGCACAGATTTTCACGACCTGCCACGCAGGCTGGACATTGACCGCAGCTCACCAGCGGATTGATCGTCACGCGATCTCCTGCGCGAAGACCCTCGACAATCACCCCGGCGGCCTCATGGCCAAGGATCAAAGGAGCCGGTCGCCGCGCATCATGGCCAAGATACGCGTGCATGTCTGATCCACAGATGCCTACGGCTTCAATCCGGATCAGATGTTCAGATGCATCGGGTACTGCATTCGGCACATCCCCGAACTCCATCTGCTCTACACCTTTGTAAACCAGTGCTTTCATTTGGCTGTGAACCCCCCATCCACCATCAAAACCTGCCCGGTCACATAGTCCGAGGCCCGTGAACACAGGAAAAGAATCGGTCCGTCGATATCCTGCATCCGACCATTGCGTCCGATGCAGGTTTGCGCCGCATTCCGCTTGGCACGCTCGGGGTCATCGAACACGGCCTGCGTCAGTTCTGTGGGGAAGAACCCCGGTCCGATGGCATTTGCAGTAATGCCAAAGGGCGACCATGCCTCGGCCATCGCCCGGGTCAATTGCCCGATCCCCGCCTTGGTTGCGCCATAGGCGATACCGCCGGGAAAGGCGCGCGTTGTTTGCAGCGAAGCAAAATTGACAATGCGCCCCCACCCCTTTTCTTTCATCGCAGGCACCATGGCCTGACTTAGAAAAAACGGTGCGCTGAGGTTCACCGCCAGCGTGGCGTCCCACCCTTCTGGCGTCACATCATCGGCGACCTCACGCGTGTTTAGCCCAGCCGCATGTACCAAAATGTCGGGCGCGCCGAACTTGGCACTGACGGCTTCCGCCACGTGCTCAATTCCGTCACGATCAGCAACATCGGCTTCCACCGAAGCGGCCCGAGAGCCAATCTCGGCTTGCAGCTGCGCCAACGCATCTTGGCGTCGAGCCACGCCAACAACCTGCGCGCCTGCGGCTGCAAGCGCGTGTGCCACTTGCCGCCCCAGCCCCGAGCTTGCGCCGGTGACACAAGCCACCCTGCCCGTCAGGTCAAACAAGGCGCGCGGGTCATCCATCTGCGGTCAGATCGAACTGCTCATCCGGGAAATACTTGGCCAAACGCACATCTGCGGCGCGTGCATGCCCTTCCATCCCTTCCAACCGAGAAATCCGCGCGGTGGCGACGGCAATGGGCTTGGACCCTTCGCGTGTTGCCCGCTGCCACGTCACGATCTTCATATATTTGTGGACACTCAGACCACCGGTATAGCTGGCCGCGCCAGAGGTCGGCAGAACATGATTGGTTCCGGTGGCTTTGTCGCCGTAGGATACAGTAGTTTCCTCACCCAAAAACAGCGAACCATAACAAGTCAGCCGGTCCAGCCACCAATCCAGATCCTCGGCCTGCACGGTCAGGTGTTCGGGGGCGTATTCATCGGAACACGCAGCCATGTCTTCGCGATTATCGCAGACGATGACTTCTGCATAGTCCCTCCACGCGGCTGCAGCGTTTTCCTTATTCAATTCGGGCAAATCGTCGATCAGCTGCGGCACCAGGTCCATGACTTTCTGAGCCAGAGCACGATCATCCGTCACCAGCCAAACCGGAGAGTTATACCCATGCTCGGCCTGACTGACCAAGTCTGTGGCGACCACATGTGCATCTGCGCTGCTATCGGCCAGAATCAGGGAGTCAGTTGGTCCTGCGATCATATCGATACCGACTTTGCCGTAAAGAATGCGCTTGGCCTCGGCCACGAACTGGTTGCCCGGCCCAACAAGGATGTTTGCGCGTGGAAGGCCGAATAGACCAAAGGTCATTGCGGCCACGCCCTGCACGCCGCCCATCGCCAGAATACTGTCGGCCCCGCAAATATGGGCCGCATAGACGATCGCTGGCGCGACCCCTTCGCCCGGACGGGGCGGAGAGCAGGCGGTGATGTGGCGGCACCCGGCAACCTTGGCCGTGGTTACAGTCATGATCGCACTGGCGATATGGCTGTAGCGCCCGCCGGGCACGTAGCACCCTGCCGCATCTACGGGTATGGCCTTTTGTCCCGCCACAACTCCGGGCACGATCTCGGTCTGAACGTCCGACACAGTGGCTTTTTGTGTTTCGGCAAAGCGACGCACATTGTCATGGGCAAAGCGGATATCGGCTTTTAGTTTCTCGGGCACCAACGCTATGGCCGCGTCGATCTCGTCCTGGGTCATCAGGACATTTCCGTCGAACTTGTCGAATTTGGCGGCGTATTCCAATGCCTTGGCGTCGCCTCCGGTCTCGATATCAGACAGGATTGTCTTGACCGTATCATGCACCTCGGTCGCATGAGACTGCGCCGTCAGGGTTGCCTTTTTCAGATAGTCACGGGGCATGTTGCAAAGGTCCTATTGGTAGATTTCAGGAAGCAAGGTGGTCGAGACAGCTGGTACGTAGGCGATCAAGAGCACCACGATCAGCATAGTCAATACGAAAGGCACGGCCCGGGCGGCAATCTTCAGAATCGACTCGCCGGTAATGCCAGACACAACGAACAGGTTCAGACCCAGCGGTGGCGTGATGAAACCAACACCCAGCGCGGTGATCATCATGATGCAGAACTGGATCTCGTTCATACCGATATTGTCGGCCAAGGGTTTCAGGATCGGTGCCAGGATCACGATGTTGGGCGTCGTTTCCATCACGCACCCCGCAGCGATCAGAATGCCGATCATCAACAGGATCAGCAGATAAGGATCATCCGTCAGCGACGTTACCGAGGCCACGAACCCCTGGGGCACGCCCATGATTGCCAGCGCTTCGGCCAACGGCGCGGAAAAAGCGATGATGGGCAGGATCACCCCGTTCACTTTCGCCGAGCTGACCAACATGGACGGGAAGTCAGCCAGCGTCAGCGTGCGCAGAATGAACCCCATGATGATGGTGACCACCACGGCGGTCGCACCGGCCTCGGTCGGCGTCAGTCGGCCCGAAAAGATGCCGTAGAAAATGATGCCCGGCACGATAAAAGCGTACCAGCCTGATTTGAGGGCTTTGCCCAAGTTGGACAGCCATTCGCTCATAGTCATCATGCCGCCGCCCTCATAGGCGTATAGACGATTCATGATGATGTTGGTGATCAGGATCGATACCAGAATGGCCAGTCCTGGGATCAGAGCGGCCAGAAACAGTGTCGAGGCGGAAATACCCAGCACAAGCCCGATGATGATATAGGCAATCGACGGCGGGATCAGAATGCCGGTACAGGCCCCGGCTGCGACCAGCGCACAGGCATATGGGCGCGGATACCCGCTTTCGACCAGACGGTTGATGGTCATCCGACCCACGGCAGCAGCGCCCGCCGCGTCCGAACCCGAGATCGCCGCGAACATGCCGCAGACAAGCACGGTGGCCGAGCCGAACCCGCCCTTGGCGAAGCAGGTCAGCGCCTCGGCCACGTCCAAAAACTTGCGCGACAATCCTGTACGAACCAGAACGTCTCCGGTCAGGATGAACAGGGGCACAGCGGTCAGCGCGAATGCATCGATACCGGTGAAAAGGCTTTCGCCCACCAAGCTTAGCGGCAAGTCGCCAGACATGATCAGCATTACAATAGCTGCCGACCCAATAGCGGCCCATACAGGCACGGCCATGGCGATCAAAGCAACGAAAAGAATTACAGGGACATAGAAATCCCAGCCGAGTTCAACGGTTTGATTGAGGGAATTCCAAAGCATTCAATTTCTCCTCAGTCAAACAGCTTGTCGCCTTCGAAGACGGGGGTGCCGTCTCGCAGACATTTCAGATCGCGTATCAGGGATTGGATCAGCCGCCAGATCATCAGCGCAAACCCAGTTGGAACGGCCATGAGGAACCAGACTTTGGAAACCCGCAGACCATCCGTCACCGAGCCGAATTTGGCCGAGACGTGAACCGCCTCGTAAGACCAATAGAGCGCGATCACGGCCACGACGAACATCACCAGATCGCCGAAAATATACAGTAACGCCTTGGGGCGCGGTCCAAGGTAATGCATGATGACATCAATGCGGATATGCGCACGTTCCTTGACCGCAGCGGCGGCCCCGATCCAGGCGAGGTAGATGAAGGAATAGCGTACGATCTCTTCGCCCCAGATCGAGGAGTAAGCGAAGATCTCACGCCGCAGCACTTCGATCGCCATGGTGATCACCAGCATCACGTAGAACACCAACAGCAACCAGCGCTCTGCGTTTCGGTCTATGTTATGAAGAATGGCCATCTGATCCTCCGGCGACAGCACAGCCAGACCCTCGCCCGTCGTGGCGGGCCGATAACGGACTGACTGCAGAAAACAATCGTGGACGCCCGGATGGCGTCCACGGATAGCGCCTTAGGCGTCGTGAACGTAGTATTTGCCCTGCGTTCCGGCGGCTTCGACCAGCTTTTCGAAGTTTTCCATCGACCCGGCCAGTTCGGTCTTGAACGGATCCCAATCGGCGTTCTGATAGCCGCCCGCATCCTGCCATTCGGCCAGTTGGTCTTCGCTGAGCGCGTGGAATTGGACGCCTGCCTTGTTCAACTCGGCCATGGCGTATGCACGTGCTGACGGAACTTTGGAGAGGTTCTGATGCGCAGTCATTTCAGACCCCCACATGATGCCTTCCTGAACATCAGCGGGCATCGAGTTGAACCACTCGAGGTTACAGGAATAAACCTGACTGTCCGGAACCGCCTGTGTGAAGGTTACATGGCTCAGGATGTCCTTGAAGCCAAAGACAAACAGCGCCCCGACCGAGGGGTCAAGCGCATCCGCGACACCCTGCTTGATGGCCGAAGGCGTCTCACCCCAGGCAACAGGCGTCGGGTTGGCACCAACCATACGGTAATACTGCTGGAGCATCTTAGAGCCGGGAACGCGGAACTTTATGCCACTCATATCGCCCGGCGTGATGACCGCATTGCCACCCTGCCGAACCGCGACAACACGCGGGTCAATGTTAACGTAGAACAGGGCCTTGAAGCCCGCAGCTTCGACCTTGGGATGAACTTCGTTCTTCCACGTGTCAGAATGGACAAGATTGGTAAAACGCTGGTTCGAACCGCACAGATACGGCATGTTGATCAGGTCAACAGTCGACGCAAAAGGCGCGAAGTTCGAAAGCGAATGCTGCGCCGCCTGAATGGTCCCGCCCTGCACTTTCTGAACGAGGGAACCGCCAGCACCCAACTGCCCGCCCGGTGCCAGTTTGACATAGACTTTGCCATTAGTGGCGTTCTGGATGTTCTCTTTCAGGTCCAGCTGCATGATTGGATAGCTGCGTGAGGCGCCCAGAACGTAGGCCGTGGCGACCGTCATCACATGGTCTGCAGCTTGCTCGCGCTCGCGCTCTTCCTTAGCGGTCTGCGCTGCGGCCTCCGACGACCACAACACCCCGCCTGCCCCGGCTACCAAGGCAGCTGTGAACGCACCACTTGCGCTCAGCTTTAGAAAATTACGGCGTTCGGCTGACGCCAGTTCGGTCTTGTCGTTGTTCATGAATTGCCCTCCCAAGCAAAAATTCAGCTACCGTTTGTTGCGTCGCGGTCAGCTTCCTTTTTCAGAATTGCGACAACGAACAAGATCGACGCCGCGAACAGAACCAACATCTCTCCAACGTCCCCAAGAAACGCGCTGTTCGCATAGGCACCAAGGGCGACGTTGGCGAAGTAGATCGCAAAAACGACAGCAGATGCAGCGACAAACATATTCGGGGCTCCCAATAGAATCGGCTCTCAAATTCATTTGTAAGCGCTTACATGATAAATGCAAGCGCTTACATAACCACTTTCATCACACCCAAAAAGCGCATAACTTAGGGCAAACGGAACTAAGAGTTTGAAAATGTCAAAGCACCGATCCGCACCGACGCTGGATGACGTTGCCAAGGCGGCGGGTGTTTCCACCGCCACGGTGTCGCGCTGTCTGAACAATCCGCAACGCGTTGTTGAAACGACGCGCCAGCGTGTTTTGTGCGCGGTTGATGAACTGGGATATACGCCAAACTTTGCAGCCCGAGTGATGGCGGCAAAGCGGTCTTTCACAATCGGTGCAATCATTCCAACGATGGAAAACTCCATTTTTGCGCGCGGTTTGCAGGCGTTTCAAGAAGAGATTCACAAACGCGGTTACACGCTGCTTGTCTCAAGCTCTGCCTACAAACCCGAAGCCGAGGAAGAGCAGATCAGAACTCTGGTTGCGCGCGGCGCTGACGGGCTTTTGCTGATCGGTCATGACCGTGAAGAACGGATCTATGACTATCTGGAACGGCAAAAGATACCAGCGCTGGTTGCTTGGTCTTTCAACCCAAGCAACCGCACACCTTCGGTCGGATTCGACAACCGGCAAGCGATGAAAACCCTGGCACAACAAGTTATCGCGCTTGGGCATCGACGTCTCGCCACGATTTCAGGCATCAGCAAAGGCAACGACCGTGCTCGGTTGAGAATCGCGGGCATCAAAGACGCGATGGCGGAAAGCGGACTGCTGCCAGACGACCTGATCGTAGTGGAAACCACTTATGAAATCGAAAGCGGTGCCGACGCTTTCAAGAATCTCATGTCTCAAACCCCTGCCCCGACGGCGGTTCTGTGTGGCAATGATGTTCTGGCCGTGGGCGCAATGCGCCAAGCGCAAGAGATGGGACTAAGCGTGCCTGACGAAATCTCGATCACCGGGTTCGATGACATCGAATTGGCCTGTATAGTTTCACCTACTTTGACAACGGTTCATGTCCCCCATCGTAAAATGGGTCAAAAAGCAGCATTGGAATTGATACATATGATTGAAACAAGCGCGCCCGGACGTTCCGTTGAACTGTCCACCCGCTTGGTTGCGCGAGATTCTTTGACCGGGGCAAAGGAAAACCAGATCCGTTAGACTCCGCATGGCCGTGGCGTGCTCTGGAGCGGGTAGCGGGAATCGAACCCGCGCGTTCAGCTTGGGAAGCTGACAGGCTACCATTACATCATACCCGCCGCGCCTTTTGAGATATCACCAGTAATGACAGAGGTTCAAGCCGGCGCGAGACAGATCAGGCGAAATTATCACTCAGTCCGGGCGCGCAGGCTGTCGATCAACGATTGGTCTACGTCAAGCGCTTCTCCGGCAGCTTCCAAGGTCCGTTTGTCCAAGTGCTGAGGGTTCAGGTCAACACCATCAGAAAACGCTTCAACAATGGCTTGCATCGCCTTGATACGAGCGTGTTTCTTGTTGTTCGCAGGTATGACGTGCCATGGGGCCAACTCGGTCGAGGTGCGCGCCAGCATTTCGTCAACGGCAACCTCAGCAACATCCCACTTTTCGCGATTTCGAAAGTCTTCGTACGTCAGCTTCCAGCGTTTCAAAGGGTTTGTCAGCCGCTCGGTAAAGCGACGCATCTGTTCTTCTTGTGAGATGTGAAAGAACAGCTTCACGATCCGCGTGCCGTCATCGACGAGCATGCGTTCAAAATCATTGATTTCCTGATAGGCCGCGCGCCACCGTTCTTCCGGTGTCAGTTTTTCAATCCGCTCGACCAGAACCCGACCGTACCAGCTGCGGTCAAAAGCCGAGATCGCGCCCGCAGGCGGCAAACGTTCCCAAAATCGCAAAAGATAGTGCCGGTTGAGGTAGTAGTTTCGCGGGGCACCGATGGGCCAAACCTTGAAACTTCGCGGGTCCAGCGCTTGGCTGATCCGGCGAATAGTTCCCCCTTTTCCTGCAGCATCCCACCCTTCAAAAACCAAAACGCCCTTGAGGCCATGAAAAAGATAAGCTTGTTGAATTCTGGCAAGCTTGGCTTGTAAATCGATCAGTTGATCAAAATAATTCTTCTTGTTTAGACGCTTAGTCAGGTCTGCATCCGAAAGTTTCGGGGGATGATGTTTACTCATGGTGCCACCTGATCTTTGTGCGAATGATCTGGCTATTGTGAAACCTTCTGCGCAATCGACATTGATCAGAGTCAAAAAGGCCGGGCACTGGGCCCGGCCTTTGGTGTCAAATTAGATCCGATCAGGCGCGGCGGCGACGGCCACCACCGCGACGGCCACCGGCGGCACCGGCTTCGTCAGGCGCTTTGTTGAACCGGATCCACTCGCCGCCATGCGGGTCGTTGTTGGTCAGCAGGTTGGCGGCCCGAATGGCCTCCATCTCTTTGCCAGCGCGCGGCTTGGTCGAACCCAAACCGAACATCTGTACAAATGCTTCGTCATCCATGCCTTCAGGCAGAATGATGCCAGCTGCGGCCACGGCTTCTTTCTTCTCGGCGATCTTTTTCTGTGTCACCGGCAACGCGACCGGGTTCATGATGGCCGAGGTCATGCCAGCGCCCATTGCCATCGGCAGGAAGGCGTTGTTGATGCCGTGACGGTTTGGCAGACCAAACGAGATGTTCGAGGCACCGCAGGTGGTGTTCACGCCCAGCTCTTCGCGCAGACGACGGACCAGAGCAAACACCTGTTGACCGGCAGTCGCCATAGCTCCAATCGGCATAACCAGTGGGTCTACCACGATGTCATGTGCCGGGATGCCGAAGTCAGCAGCACGCTCAACGATTTTTTTGGCAACGTCAAAGCGTACATCGGGGTCTTCCGAGATACCGGTGTCATCGTTCGAGATCGCCACAACCGGTACGTTGTACTTTTTGACCAGCGGCAGAACCAGTTCCAGCCGCTCTTCTTCACCAGTGACCGAGTTCAGCAGCGGACGACCCTCAGCCGCCTCAAGACCGGCCTCCAAGGCACCCGGAACCGACGAGTCGATGCACAGCGGCACTTCGACCAGACCCTGCACCAGTTCAACGATCTTGCGCATCAGCGGCGGCTCGGTCTCGTTCGGGTTGGGGTTCGAGTTGTAGACAACGCCTGCGTTGATATCCAGAACGGTTGCGCCCGCCATCACCTGCGCCAGCGCGTCTTTCTCAACGGTCGAGAAATCGCCCGCTTCCAGTTCGGCCGCCAGCTTTTTGCGGCCGGTCGGGTTGATCCGCTCACCGATCACACAGAACGGTTCGTCAAAGCCCAGAACGGCGGTTTTTGTTTTTGATTCTACGACTGTACGGGTCATTTCCGTTCCTTAGGAGTTTACAGGCTTTGCCGAAGCGCCGCCGTTATTGATCGCCCAGTTGGCATTGGTTTTGATTCCACCCAGCGGGAAGAAATGCACGTTGGTGATGTTGAAATCCGGGTTGGCCGCTTTGTGCTCGGCCAGTTCCGTAATCACGTCAGTCGGCTCATAAGGAAGCAGCAACTTGGACACGTCCATAGCGCGTTTCTGTAGAACCTTCAGCGACGGGCCAACGCCACACGCGATGGCAAACTTAATCAGCGTTTGCAGCTTTGCCGGACCCGCGATGCCGATATGGATCGGCAGATCGATACCCGCCCCTTTCAGGCTGTCAGCCCATGCGATAATCGGCTTAGCGTCAAAGGCAAACTGGGTTGCCAGCGCCATTTCGGCATCGGTGGTTTCGTTGAACTTCTGCTTCCAGCGCAGAGCATCGTCCACGTTCTTGGTCGAGCCATCGGGGTCGATGTCCTTGTTGCCTTCCGGGTGACCGGCCACGTGCAGGCGCTTGAAGCCAGCCTTGTCGAACAGGCCGGTTTCCAACAATTGCATCGAGCTGTCGAAGTCGCCATGCGGGTTGGTAACGCCACCGGCCAGCAGCAACGCCTGATCAACGCCCGCTTCGCCCTGGTACATGGAAATCCAGTTTTCCAGCGTCGCCGCGTCTTTGATGATCCGCGCCGGGAAGTGCGGCATCACCTGATAGCCGTCGGCCGCGATGCGCTTGGCGGTCTTGACCATGTCCTCAATCGGGGTGCCCTCGATATGAGCGATATAGACGCGTGTGCCTTCAGGCAGCAAAGCGCGGAAATCGTCGACCTTTTCAGCGGTACGCGGCATCACCTCGATCGAATAGCCCTGCAAAAAGGCTTCGACGGTTGGGTTCACAGGGCCGGTTTCGACCGCATCACGTTTTTTGAAGTTCAGCAAAGCCATTTCGGCCTCCCTTAAAATCTGGGCTTACGCCCAACCGTCATTGGCGATCAGCGCTTTGACGCGGTCCTGATCGTATTCTGTTTCCAGACGCACCGCCTCGGTCTCGGCAATCTCGGCGGGATCGCCATCTACTGCAAAGGGTGCGGCTTTGCGCCATTCGGCCAGGTAGGCATCACTGTCCTTGGCGTTCACCTTCATGGCAGCCCGGTCGATGGCTTGCTCGAACCGTTCTTCCAACTGCCGCTTTGCGCCACGACGGCCTTTGCCGACGATGACCTGAGCGGGAATGTCGCGCCAATACACGATTGTGACGTCAGGCATTGCTGTGATTCCTCCTAACCCGATGGGCCGGTTCTAAACTTCAAACTTAGCTTTGGTCGGTCGGTTTTCGACACACGACGCTTTTCCAGCGACCTTTTTACCAAAGCTAGCCAAGGGCGCTTTTACACAAACAAACGGCAGACGCGCATATCATAATTCTCAACGTCACTATGAAAGCGCTGCATAAAACGCAAAAACCCTGGACGGAGTTATCCGTCCAGGGCGGTATTTCAAAGGTCAGTGCGGTTTAGCCGACCAAACCACCATCTTCGCGAGTCACCGCGATGATCGCCGAACGCGGAACTGCATCACCGCCTTCGGGCCAGTGGCTGTTGCCATCCTCACCCGGGTGCTGAATGCCCACGAACATGGTACGGCGATCCGGTGACCAGCTGAGGCCGGTGATCTCACACTCATTCGGGCCGACCAGGAAGCGGCGGATTTCACCGGTAACCGGGTCACCGGCCAACATCTGGTTGTTGCCCTGACCGGCAAAGTCACCTTCGTTGCCATAGTTGCCGTCGGTCTGGATCCACAGCAGGCCATTGCTGTCGAATTTCAGACCATCGGGCGAGTTGAACATGTTGTCTGCATTGACATTGTCAGATCCGCCATACCCATCCTGATGCACGGTCGGGTTACCTGCTAGAACGTACAGATCCCATGCAAAGCCCGACGCGGTGTGATCTCCGCCTTCCGGACGCCAGCGTACGATTTGGCCGTAGTTGTTGGCCTCGCGCGGGTTCGGGCCGTTGATCGAAGTATCATCACCGCCCGCGTTCGGTTTCACGCCACGGTTTTTGTTGTTGGTCAGGCAGCAATACACCTCGGCTACGTTCGGGTTTGCAGCAACCCACTCCGGGCGGTCCATCGTAGTAGCGCCCACAGCAGAAGCGGCCTGACGGGTGTGGATGCTGACCTCGGCCTGTGACGCCATACCAGTGGTTTCCGGCGTCAGATCGAGCCATTCACCAGTACCATCATCGTTGAACTTGGCGACAGACAAGGTGCCGTTTTCCAGCAAGGCATCGGTGTCAACGCCAGCGGCGTAAACGCCATCCGAAACAAAGCGATACAGGAACTCACCCCGTTCGTCATCGCCCATATAAACGACAACACGACCGTCATTGTTCACCACCGACTCGGCGTTTTCGTGCTTGAAACGGCCAAGGGCGGTCAGCTTGCGCGGGGTCGAGGTTGGGTCGGTCGGGTCGATTTCGACCACATAACCGGCGCGGTTCGGTTCGTTGGGGTTTTTCGAGACGTCGAACCGATCATCGATCTTGGCCCAGCCATAGCCCCAATCTTTCGACGAGACGCCATAGCGCTTCAGTTCTGCACTAACCTCGTGGTTTTCATCTTCTGCCGAAAAGTAGCCGTTAAAGTTTTCTTCACAGGCCAGGTAGGTGCCCCACGGCGTCATGCCATTGCCGCAGTTGTTCCAGGTCCCTTTCGAGGTGGTGCCTGTCGGGTCCGCAGCGGTTTTCATCAAGTCATGAGCAGCCGCAGGGCCGGTGATCGTCATATCGGTCTGCGGTGTAATACGACGGTTGTACGGGCTGTCTTTGACGATGCCCCATGTACCGTCCGTGTTGGCAATCTCGACCACAGTCACGCCGTGCGCCATCATACCCTTGGCCACATCGTCGTCCGAGGCCGCCTTGGCATCAGGGTTGTTGCCCCAAAGGATGTCACGGTTGGTATATTCGTTGTTTACGACCAGCAGCACGTGGCCATCGTGGAAGAACACGTCCTGACCGTCAGTGTTGTCGCCAAATGCACGCTCTTGGCTTGCAGCGGTGCCACGGGTCGCGTGATCGAACTCGGGCGCGTCAGACCACAGCGGGTCGCCCCAACGCACCATAACCTCGGCTTTGTAGCCTGCAGGAACAACAACATCGTCTGCAGTGGAAACCGGAATCGCTTCAAACGAGAACCGGTCGGCTGCCGCGCGTGCGCCCGTAGGAATCAGTGCACCGCCAACAGCCGTAAAACTTCCCATGGCAAGAACGCCGCCCAGAAAACCGCGACGCGACAATGCGCGTTCGACAACACGATCAAATTCGCATTCTTCAGGGCGTGGATTTACGACTTCATCGAATTCGTCAAAGGAAAGGGGACGCTCATCATTCATGGCAGACTCCGTATCTGGCTGTAAGCTAGTAAAGAATCCCAAAATCGGGATCGGGCACTCAAATCGCATTTCAGTATGAACGACATGTGACACTGACGTTAATTTCAAAATTGAAATCACTTGCACGTCGGCAATCCCCCGCCTAGGGTCAAGTTAACTCGAAAATCGGAGGGCGTGACGAATGGCGCCCAAGCGTCCCAAAGGTGCGGGCGCGTTCCCGAAGGCGGTCGAAAGCCCCGCGCCGGCAAGACCCGATCCGGATGCCCTTTATGCAGCACTGGATCTGGGGACAAATAGTTGCCGCATGTTGATAGCCCAACCCAAGGGGAGCGGGTTCCATGTGGTCGACAGCTTCTCCAAATCCGTGCAGTTGGGCGCGGGTCTGGAACGCACCGGACGGCTGTCGCGGGCGTCGATGGCTCGCACCGTACAAGCATTGAGAATCTGCCAGCAAAAGCTGAAACGCAACAAGGTCAATCGAATGCGTTTGATCGCAACCGAAGCCTGCCGTCGCGCTAAGAACTCGCGCGACTTCATCCGGCAGGTGAAGCGGGAAACCGGGTTGACGCTTGAGATCATCCAACCCGAAGAAGAAGCACGCCTGGCGGTGATTTCCTGTGCTCCGTTGGTCTCGACCAAGACTGAACAATTGTTGGTCGTGGACATTGGTGGTGGCTCGACCGAGCTTGTTTGGATCGACATTTCGTCCGTCCCACGCCGTGATCGTCCGGCGGCGATTATGCGGCTTCACAATGGTTTTCATACAGCCGACAGCCCTTTTCCAGCGGCGAAAGTCGTGGATTGGATCAGCGTTCCCTTGGGTGTCGCCACCCTACGAGATCAATTCAACGACGTTGAAGACGACGCGGCCCGTTTCGCACTGATGAGTTGGTTTTTTGAAGAAAACCTTGCTGACTTCGCACCCTACAAAGACGAACAGACACGTGAGGGGTTTCAGATCGTCGGCACCAGCGGCACTGTGACGACCGTCGCAGCCTCGCACCTTGGGCTCAAGCGGTATGACCGGACTAAAGTGGACGGTCTGCGCATGACCAGCGATCAGATTGACAAAGTTATCCGCGGGTATTTAGAACTCGGCCCTCACGGGCGACGCCGGGACCCCAGAATTGGAGATGACCGGCAAGCTCTGATCATGTCCGGCTCGGCCATTTTGCAGGCTTTACTTAGATGCTGGCCCACCGACCGCCTTTCCGTGGCGGATCGTGGGCTGCGTGAAGGTCTGCTCTATGCGCAGATGAGCGCGGACGGGGTATTGGAAGACGGACCGTTTTGATGGCGAAGACACCGAGTGGAAAAAACACCTCAGGCCGCGGCCAGCGCGACCTGAAGGTCAAAGTCAAAACCGCGCGCGGGCGCAAGCTCAGCTCGACCCGGTGGCTTGAGCGGCAATTGAACGATCCGTATGTGAAACGTGCACAGGCCGAAGGGTATCGCGGTCGCGCTGCATTTAAGATACTGGAACTGGACGATAAATTCAGGTTTCTCGTACCGGGAGCGCGGGTCGTAGATTTGGGCTGTGCGCCCGGAGGCTGGCTGCAAGTCGCGGTTAAACGCGTAAACGCGCTGGGCGAGAAAAGCGGTAAACGGATCGGCACAGTTTTGGGCGTAGACTTGCAAGAGGTCGAACCCGTTGCTGGTGCAACCGCCCATGTTCTGGACTTCATGGAAGACGACGCCGACGTAAAGGTCAAAGAGTGGCTGGGTGGCAAGGCCGATGTTGTGATGTCAGACATGGCCGCCGCGTCTTCGGGTCACAAACAGACGGACCATTTGCGCATTATGGCCTTGTGCGAAACGGCGGCTTACTTTGCGTTTGATGTGTTGGAAGACGGCGGCACCTTCGTAGCCAAGGTTCTGGCCGGAGGCGCCGAGGGCGATTTGCAAAAGCTGTTGAAGCAGAAATTCCAGAAAGTCGCCAACGTGAAACCGCCTGCTTCACGCTCGGACAGTTCCGAAAAATTTGTTGTAGCAACAGGGTTTCGCGGCGGAGATTAATCCTCTAGACGAATGCGTTCTTCGGTCAGGCACTGAACGCGGAAAGAGGCGTTTGCCATACCCTGCAACATTAACGCTTCACCATGTGACACGTATACCGGTGCCCGCCCGCGCAGCTCTTCTATGCGTTGGGCAAGTGTAACCGAGTTGACACCCGCAGTTGGTCGCTTTTTCGCATTTTTAGACATGTTTCACCTCTGAACAGCACATTCATCCCGTCCGTAGCGTGAAATTTTGCCGTGAAAATGGAGCAATTCGGGCGGGGATGTGCCGGCTCAGGGACCAAGCTGTTGCGACAATTGTTGAAGGTTCGGGTCGTTGGGCAACAGCTCTAGCGCCTCACGCAGAACAGCGCGCGCGGCGCCGGAACCGCGGTTGATATGCGCTAGTTGCACCAACATGGGCCACGCCTCGCCCCTTTGCGGATCCAAAGTTACGACTTCGCGAAAGGCCTGTTCGGCGGCAGGCGCATTGCGCAGTGTCAAAGCCATGCCCCCCAGAACAAGGTGGGTTTCCGGGAAATCCAATCGGTTCGCAATCGCCTGCTGCCATTCTGACATGCCCTGCCCGGCCAGCGATTGTTGCCGAGGTGTAAGTGCTTGCGGTGGTATCGTCAGAAACTCTTTCGCAGCAGCAATACGTACATTGCGCAGAGGGTCCGACAACAAAGGCTCCAATCTCTGAACCTGCTCAACCGGGTTGGCCTGACGCTGCAGGGCGGCTGCGTTGGCGCGGATAAGGGGGTCGTCGTCTTGCAGCAATGACGCAGTCGCCGTGGCCAAGTCCGGGGAAGCGAAGGGTTGCAGCAAGTAGGCCGCTGTCGCCCGCACGATTCCGGCATTGGAGGGGTCCATCGCAACGGCCAGCAAACCTTCGGGCGTGTCCAATCCGCCTTCAGCCGCGGCATTGAAAACTGTCCCAAAATGCGGGCCACGATGAGTGTCATCCGGGAACCACCCTTCGATCAGTTTGGCCGCCCAGTCCTGATCCCGATCTTCATGACAATCGGTGCAGGCATCTACGCCAAGCCCCAGATCAGGCCGTGGGATGCGGAAGCTGTGATCGCGTCGCCCATCGACGCCCATATAGACCCTTTCGATCATATGGCAGCTTTTGCACTGTGCACCGTCACTGTTTTCAGGATGATTATGATGTGCAGGCGTATCATATTCCTTTGCTGTAAGCGTCGGAAAGTCCGGGTTCCCTGCCGGGGAATGACACTGTGTGCAAACACCGTTTCCTTCCGCCTTCAGTTTTGCGCTGTGGGGTTCATGACAGTTCATACAACCGACGCCTTGCGCGTACATCTTGGATTGCAGGAACGAGCCGTAAACATAGACCTCATCCAATATCTGCCCGTCCGGGTGGTACGATCCGGGTCTCAACAGCGCTAGATTATAGGCGTCGTGAAAGGGTGTGCCGGGCAAAGGGTTTCCATCGCCATGCGCTTCACGCCGGGAATGGCACCCGGCACATTGCTGAATTTCTGCCTCGGTCTGGCCTTTGCCCCAGCTGATCAAAAAACCAGAAGGTCCAAGATTTTCGGAAGCGCCCTGCCCCTTCACCCAATCGATGTGGGCTGAGCCGGGACCGTGACAGGCCTCGCACCCGACGCCGATTTCAACTTGTTGCGACGAATAGGATTTTGTTTCCGCGGAATAGTTCTTTTCAAACCCCGTGGCGTGGCACTCGGCGCAGCGGCTGTTCCAATTCTTGTAAGGGCCCGTCCAATGCAACCCGTCATCGGGCGGCAAATCCTGATCAGGATACAGATGATACCATTGCTTGCGCTCGGTATCCCAAACCACGTCAAAGCTCTGCAGACGCCCAGCTTCGGTTTCGAACAGGTATTGCTGCAACGGTTCGATCCCGACGACAGAATGCACGTCATAGCCTTTTGTTACGCCGTCCTTTTCGGTGACACGGGCCGAATATCTGCCAGCATCTTCCGCGAACGCGACTGTCATCCCATCAAGGTCAAATCGCGTACCGTCAAAATCTGCATCCAGCGCGCCGTGATCCACATCTGTCCAGGCCAGCGCGTGGTGCGAACTTGCCCAGGCTGCGGCTTCTGCTTGATGGCAGTCAGCACATTGTTCCGAACCAACATAGTTTTGGGCCTGTGCCTCGCTTGCCAGCATCAGGCAAATTGAAAGAGCTACACGCCTCATGTCACGGCCCCATCTGCTGCGTTTTTCAGATCCATCAACGCACCATTGAATTCAGCACCAAGGATCAGCAACGCCGAGCAAAGATACAAAAAGATCAACGCGGCCATGGCACCCGCCAACCCTGCATATGTGGCGCTATAGGTGGCGAACTGGCTGATATAGATCGAAAACGCCCATCCTCCGGCAGCCCACAAGGTCAGCGTCAGGATCACACCGGGCAGGATTTGCGTCAGTCTGTGCCGACGGGTCGGCAGTATGAGATGCGCCAAAAGGACCGTGCCTGCAGGAACGCCCACGGTAAAAGTCCAGCGCAGGCGATCGACCGATAGCCACTGCGTCACTGCCACATCAGTATGTGCAGCCACCAAGTTGGTATAGACTGGCAGTATCACCTCCACGGCGGCGATGACCAGAATTGCTGCACCCCCTAGGATAACCAGCACCAGACACAACAGCCGGGTTTTCCAAAACGGCCAGCTGTCCTGATCGTGGTAGGCTTGATTCATGGCGGCGCGCACTGCTGCCACGCCGTTCGAGGCAAAGTAGATTGCCAGAAGACCACCCAAAGTAATGACACCCGTGCCCGACCCGGCCAGAACCGCGCGCAGCTCGGCCACAATGGGGTCAGCGACGTCCTTGGGCCAAGCGCCAAAAATCAACTCGATCAACTCATCAGTCACATAGCCCTGCGACAGAGAACCGGCCAAGGCAACTGTAAACAGTACAAACGGAAACAGCGCCATCATCAGTGACATGGCGACATGACTGCTCATGACGGCTCCGTTCTTGTTGCCAAAGCGGCGGAGCGCCAGCCACAGGGCCTGGACAGGACGGCCAAACAGAGGATTCGCGGAATTGGTCATCCTGCAACCCTAACCTGCCGAAATAAAACACAGAACCCGTCATCGGTATCAAATTGACAAAAGCAGTCAGGCGCGAGCGGGAACGCATTGCATCCGAACAGCGCCGCGTGCAGGATTGTGTGGTTAATGACCGAAACGGCCCAATCAGCGTCGAACATGCAGGAAGGTAAATGACCCCGGATCATAATGACACCAATGTTCGACCCAGGCTACGTCTGTCTGTTGTCCGCGACACATGCATCATTGCAACGCTGATTGTTGTGGGTCTCTACGCGGGCGCGGCTTTTCTGATCCCGTTGGCCATGGCGTTGCTGATCAACGTCCTGATCCTTGCGCTCAGCGATCGGGTGTCGGCCCTGACCCGCGCACCCGTTTGGGTGGCCAATATTGCCGGTGTCACTGTGGTTTTGGCCGGTTTGTTCATGATTATGTACGTGCTTGGCAGTCAGGCAACACAATTTGCACGGTCGATCAGCACATATGAGAACCAGTTCGACGGCGCGGTTGAACGAATCACCGGGCTGGTGGGCAATGACGTAACCCGATTCATTCGGGACAATCTGGTCAATATCGACATGAATTTCGTCGGTCGCCTGCTTTTGGGCAGCGCCACATCGCTGTTGAACCAGTTCTTTCTCATCAGCCTCTATGTCGCCTTCTTGATGGCCGAGCGTCTGGCCTTTCGCAAAAAGATACAACTGGCCGCAGGTGACCCAAAAACCGGTGCTGAGTTTTCAACCATGCTGGACGCAATCTCGATTAGTCTCCAGCGCTATGTTGGCGTCAAAACCCTGATCAGCCTGATTACCGCAGGCATCAGCTATAGCGTGTTCCGGGCCCTGGGTCTGGAATATGCAGAAACCTGGGCTGTCCTGACCTTTGCCTTGAACTTCATACCTTCCATCGGGTCGATCATCGCGGTGTTCTTTCCTGCTATGATCGCACTGGTTCAGTTCGAGACCATCGGTCCGTTTCTGGTCATCGTCTTGGGTTGTGGGACATTGCAATTCCTGATCGGCAATTTTCTGGATCCCGCCATGCTGGGCCGTTCGCTGAACATGTCGACATTTCTGGTTATTCTGGCCCTGACCTTCTGGACAACCGTTTGGGGTCTGATCGGCGCTTTCCTGAGCGTGCCGATGACAGTGTGTATTTTGATAGTCTTCAGCCATATTCCAGCGCTGCGCCCGGTTGCCATCATGATGTCTTTGGACGGCAGATTGGGCGAAGATGATCAACAGGTCCCTGCCCGCTAAGCCATGCAGAGCCCAATTTTCATTGGATCAGAAATTTATCGCAACTCGACTTACGGATCGAAGCACCCGTTGGCCATTCCAAGAGTTTCAACCGTCATTGACCTCTGCCGCGCGTTGGGCTGGTTGACGCCCGAAAACTATCGTGTCAGCCCCTGCGCCAAACCCAGCGCGTTAGAGACATTTCATACCCCGGACTACATCGCCGCATTACAAAAGGCGGAACAGGATCAATACGTCTCGGATGAAACTCGTGAACGCTATGCGCTGGGCACATTGTCGAACCCCGTATTTCCCGAAATGTACCGACGCCCAGCCACAGCGGCTGGCGGTTCTATGCTTGCAGCGGAACTCATCCGAGATGGCGGTATCGTTTTCAACCCGGCCGGTGGCACGCATCACGGGCTGGCTGATCGGGCCAACGGGTTTTGTTATCTCAACGATCCGGTGCTGGCGATCCGGACGCTGCTGAATTCTGGTCTCGACCGCGTGGTTTATATCGACATTGATGCCCATCATTGTGACGGGGTCGAAGCTGCGTTTCATGGTTCAACAAACCTGCGTATGATTTCCATGCACGAAGCGCGGCGATGGCCTTTTACCGGTACACTAGACGATGACGCAGGCGGGGCCGCTTTCAACCTTCCGGTTGCCCGAGGCCTGAACGACGATGAATTCAGCGCGATCATGGACGAATTGATCCTTCCTGCCACGGCAGCCTTCAAGCCGCAGGCCATCGTCCTGCAATGCGGTGCGGATGCCGTGACCGAGGATCCTCTGTCGCGTTTGACCTTATCCAGCTCTTCGCACTGGAACGCGGTCGCCGCGCTGAAGGAGCTCGCACCCCGATTTCTGGTGTTGGGCGGCGGTGGTTACAATCCGTGGTCCGTCGGGCGGTTGTGGACCGGAGTTTGGGCGACGCTGAACGGGTTCTATATTCCCGATAGACTAGACACGGACACCCAAACCATTCTGCGCGCGTTGACCTGGAACCGGTCGGCAGGCCGGAACCCACCCCCACACTGGTTGGACACGCTGCGGGACGCTCCTAATTTCGGGCCGATCCAAGAAGAACTGAAACAGGACTTGCGCCGATTAACCGCGCGGATTTCTCGGTAGATCGTCCGAAGGAACACTGCTAACTTACGGGCGTCACGACAGTTTTTCTGCTCTCAGCCCTTTTCTGAACAACCACGCTGCTGACGCCGAAAGTGGACGCCAATTGGACCAGCCAAATGAATGCACTTAATCAGATAAATGATCTCAAGGCCCGCATGGGGCAATCCATCATCGGACAAACAGACGTAATCGACCGCTTGTTGATCGGGATATTGGCCAACGGCAATTTGCTGATCGAAGGACTGCCCGGTTTGGCCAAAACCCGCGCGGTAAAGGCGATGGCCCGCAATCTGGACGCAAGTTTCAGCCGCATCCAGTTCACGCCCGACCTTTTGCCCTCGGACGTCACAGGCACCGAGGTCTTTCAGCAAACCGACGATGGCGGAACCTTCCGGTTCGAGCCTGGCCCGATCTTTGCCAATATCGTTCTTGCGGACGAGATCAACCGCGCACCCGCCAAGGTTCAGGCAGCACTGCTTGAGGCAATGGAAGAACGGCAGGTAACTGTCTCAGGCACCACACATAAAATGGAACCGTTGTTCATCGTTATGGCAACGCAGAACCCGATCGAACAAGAGGGTACCTACCCCTTGCCCGAGGCGCAAATGGACCGTTTCCTGATGCATGTCCAGATCACTTACCCCCCAGTCGAAGACGAAGTAGAAGTAATCCGACTAGTGCGCGTAGAAGAGATTGCGGCGGGCCAAAGCGGGGCCAAGGATGCGCCGCCGACGATCCCTCAGGACGCCGTATTTGCCGCACGCGCCGAGATCGGGCAGATCCACGTTTCAGACGCGATGGACCGTTACATGGCCGATCTGGTGCAAGCCACACGGACCCCCGGTGCGCTGAGCGAGGAACTGGCCAGTTGGATAGACATCGGAGCTAGCCCGCGCGCTTCGCTGGCACTGGACAAGTGCGGACGCGCCCATGCCTGGATGAACCAGCGTGATTATGTAGACCCAGCCGACGTACGCGCCATCGCCCATGACGTATTCCGACATCGCATCACCCTAAGCTTCGAGGCGCAAGGCGGCGCGAAATCCGCCGACGATGTAATCTCGGAAGTCCTGCAGCTTGTTGCGCTGCCCTGATAGCTAAGGAACGCCGCGTGTCACAGACCGCCGCATATCGCGACGACCCGCGCATCCATGTGGATGCGAACCACCTTCTAAGGTTGGGGCCAAAGTCGCGCGCGATCAGCCTTTTGCCGCGTCAACCCGCCCGTTCTATTCTCAACGGACGGCACGCCTCGCGCCTGCGCGGGCGCGGTTTGAACTTTGAAGAGTTACGCAACTATCTGCCCGGCGACGACATCCGCACCATCGATTGGAAAGTCACGGCTCGCACAGGAAAACCCCACGTTAGGGTCTATACCGAGGAACGCGATCGCCCGGCCCTTTTGCTGGTCGACCAGCGTGTTTCGATGTTTTTTGGCACGCAAGTTTATATGAAGTCGGTCATCGCGGCTGAGGCTGCAGCAATTTCCGCCCACAGTGTGCTAGGCCAAGGCGACCGGGTCGGAGGGCTCGTCTTTGGCGACACTGATCTGGCGGAACATCGCCCGCAACGGCGGCCTGCCGCGCTGATGCGTTTTTTGGCATCCGTGGGTGCGCTGAACAGTAGTCTGCGCGCCTCGCAGAGCGCCTACGCGACCGTGACTTTGAACGCCGTGCTGAAACAGGCCGCCCAGATTACGCATACCAACACACTGATCTGCGTCTTTTCGGATTTCGATGGGCTGGATGACAGCTCCGAGATATTGATACGTGAACTTTCCGCGTCAAATGATCTGATTTTGTTCAATATTTCAGACCCAAGCTCTCGTGAATTGGTTCCCAACCTTAGGCTGACTGTATCGGACGGAGACAAGCAGATCGAACTGGACAGCGCGGACACGGGTTTGTCGGACCGCATCCGTCAAGCGATGGAAGATCGGTTGGCACAGTTGCAAACTTGGTCGCGCCGCTATGGCTTTCCCATCGTGCCTTTGACAACCGCGCAACCAACTCTCGACCAGTTGCTCATGCTGTTTGGTCATACCGGAGGCCGCAGATGAGTGTTGACGTCGAAGGCAAATCACTGGTGGATCTGCTTGACATGCTTGAACCCGCTCCGGCACCGGGCCCGGTTTCCATGGTGCCGCAGACTTGGGGATGGGTCGTTCTTGGCGTCCTTGTTGCAGGGCTGATCGCTTTCGGTGCTCATGCGTATCTTCGCCATCGACGGATGAATGCCTATCGGCGCGAGGCGCTGACTGAACTGGCGGTGGCGAAAGACAATCCCGCAAAGATCGCCGAGATTCTGCGCCGCGCAGCACTTGTTGCCTTTCCACGTAGCCGGGTTGCTGCCCTGCATGGAGACGAGTGGATCAGTTTTCTGACGCAAACCTCTGACCATACACATTTTTCTGATGTAGAGGCTCGCGTACTTACTGCAGCACCCTACATGACCATACCCGCCAGTCCCGAACTGACGAAGCTGGCACAGCAATGGATCAGGTCCCACAAACGCGAAAGGAGTACGTAATGTTCTCCTTTGCCGCGCCTTGGGTTTTCGTCCTGCTGCCGCTTCCCGCGTTGGTGTACTGGCTTGCCCCGCCTCACCGCGAGAAAAGCAGCTCGATCCGCATTCCTTTTTTCCGCCATGTTGCAAAGGCTGCTGGCGTCGAGCCCCGGCCAGGGTCTGTCATCCCGCGCCGTGCAGTCTTCCAGACTGTGACCGTCGTTGTGATCTGGTGCCTTCTGATCATCGCAATGGCCCGGCCGGAAAAACTGGGAGAGCCGATCGTGATTGAAAAGTCTGCCCGAGACGTGGTTCTGGCCTTGGATATCTCGGGTTCAATGAACCAGAAGGATTTCACCTCGTCCGACGGTGTGCCGACCCAACGCCTTGCTGCGGTTAAGGATGTTTTGCGCCAGTTCATTGCGGAACGACAAGGCGATCGGATGGCCCTGATCATCTTTGGCACCCGCGCCTTTGTGCAAGCCCCGTTTACCGAAGACCTCAATAGTTTGAATGGCTTTCTGGGCCAAACTCAAGTAGGTATGGCCGGTCCGAACACAGCCCTTGGGGATGCCATCGGACTGGGTATCCGCACGTTTGAATCCAGCGAGGTTGACCAACGTCTGATGATCGTCTTGAGCGACGGCGCTGACACCTCAAGCCGCATGACGCCAGTCAATGCGGCGGCTATCGCGGCGGAAAAAGGCGTTGTCATCTATACGGTCGGCGTAGGCGACCCAGACGCGTCGGGCGAGGATCGGGTCGACCTGGATGCGCTAAAGGATATCGCAGACAGAACAGGTGGAGCGTATTTCTTTGCCAATGATCAGGAAGCGCTGGCCGAAACATACGCCCGCATTGATGAGCTCAACCCAAGAATTGTGGAAACGCAAAGCTACCGACCACGTGAAAGCCTTGCGCACTATCCACTTGGGCTGGTCGTATTTTTGATGCTGATGACACTGGCCTTCCAACACGTTGCCCAACGGCGCAGAGGTGCAGCATGATTGGCGTTTTTGCAGATTTCCATTTTATTCGAGTGGCTTGGCTCCTGCTCCTCATACCGATTGCAGCACTGTGGTGGTTGATCCGCCCCACGCCAAAAACCCGTGCTCAAGCAATGTCCGGTATTGCACCGCACCTTGCCGCTGCGCTTGAGTTGGGGGCTGACAATGCGAGACGCCTCTATCCAATTGACGTTGCGATGATTGCGGCGATTTTGGTCACACTGGCTGCTGCGGGGCCAACATGGTCACGGGCACCCAACCCGCTGGTTGCGAACGCCGCTCCATTGGTGATCGCCCTGAAGGTGACCGACAGCATGGAAGAACCAGACTTGGCCCCGTCCCGTCTGGATCGCGCCAAGTTTAAAGTCACCGATCTGATCAATGCGCGCGTGGGTGCCCGAACTGCCTTGATCGCATATGCCGGTACCCCGCATCGCGTCGCACCTTTGACCGAAGACGCCAATATCCTGCGCCCGCTGCTAGAGGGCCTCACCCCCACCATTATGCCTAAACAGGGGGATGCAGCCGCTAATGCGCTGACGCTGGCCGAGACGGTTCTGAACGATAGCGAAACGCCCGGCGCTGTCCTTTTTGTGTTGGACGACCTCGACCCCTCACAACTGTCGGGTTTCGAGACCGCCACCATGCCAGTGTTCTTTCTGACCATGCTGCCAAATGGTCACAGCATCGCGCAACTCGACGGCTTGAAAGGGACAACTGTGGTTCCGTTCTCAAGCGATGATCGGGATATCAATCGCTTACAGCGTCACATTCAATCAGCATACACAGCCTCACTGGATGATGAAGACCGCCTAGACTGGCAAGACAAAGGATGGTTGCTGGCCTGGCCAACCGCCTTTCTGTCATTGCTTTGGTTTCGCAGAGGTTGGGTGATCCGGTTGATACTGCTCACCTTCTGCATTTGGTCCCCGTCTGGCCCGGCTTATGCCGATGGCTGGCGGGATTGGTTCTTGACCCCGGACCAACAGGGCCAAATCGCGATGAACCAAAAGCGCTATGCTGAAGCGGCCGAGTTGTTTCAGGACCCGTATCAGGAAGGCTATGCACGCCTAAAGGCCGGGCAATATCCCGAAGCTGCTGCGATCTTTGCCGAGCTGGATACGCCCGAAGCCGCGTTTTCCGAAGGTATGGCGCGCATACGAAACCGCGAGTATCGTCCAGCCATCGCGTCCTTTGAAACCGCATTGGAACGCCGGCCGGATTGGCCAGAAGCGCAGCATAACCTCGAGGTCTCGAAAGCGATCCTCGACTATGTTGAAACCACGCGCGAACAGTCTGATACAGGTGAAGAAGCCGGGATCGGGGCTGATGACACGGTCTTTGACAACGACGCCGGGCGTGGTGAACAGACGACAATTCAGGCTCCGACAGACGGATCGCAGGCCATGTCCGCTGACCAGTGGATCAGCACAATTGATACCGACATGCAGGATTTTCTTCGCAACCGGTTCCTGTTGGAAAATCAGGAGCAGCAGCAATGAGATACCTCGCTCTTCTCATGCTTCTAATTCCGACTGAACTGTTCGCCCAGACCGGCGTCCAGCCACAGGTGACCGCCGAAACACCTACGGAACCCGTTATCGTTGGGCAACCCGCAATTGTGCGCATCAAGGTGCTAGTGCCAACATTCATGCCCTCGCCTCCGGTGTTCCCATCGCTTGAGCAAGAGAACCTGCTGGTGCGCCTGCCGGAACGTGCTTCGGGACCAGTGAGTGAAACCGTCGAAGGCGAAACTTGGTCCGGCGTTCAACGCAGTTATCGCCTCTATCCTCTGAGCGCAGAAGAAATTGCGTTTGGTGCGCAGGACGTCGTGGTCACCTTTGCCGACCCCGAAACAAATGCGCCGGTTCAGGTCAGCGTGCCCTTGCCGGACTTGACCCTAAACGCCGTGGTCCCAGAGGGCGCACGCGACCTGGATCCGCTTATCATCGCAACCGGTCTTACGGTAGATCAGCAGATCGACGGGGACAAAAATATGGAGAATGGTGGATCAATCACGCGCCGCCTGACCGCCAAGATCTCTGGAACAACGCCTTTTCTGGTGCCCGAATTGATCCCGGACAGCCCGCAATCGCTGCTGCGAGCCTATCCCAAAGAGCCACGCTTTACTGAAAATGAAGACAGGGGTGTTCTATCCGGGCAGCGTGTGGATGAGGTCGTTTACCTGGCTCAGGAAGGCGGTCAGACGCAGCTGCCTCCGGTCTCGATCCGCTGGTACAATCTGGACAGCGACCAGGTCGAAACTATCGACATTGCCCCGGTCGACTTGACACTGGCCCGACCGAAATGGAAGCCGCCAGACACAGAAACCACTATTAGGTTCGTCGTATGGTTGGTGGCTTTTGCGCTGTTCTTATGGCTTACTATCCGTTTCCTGCGCCCGCGGATCGATCGCTGGCGCCAGCTTCGTCGGGATGCGTTCCTGGCTTCGCCCGACTATGCGTTGGGTGAACTCAAGAAATCACTGCAAAATCGTGATATTGCAGCGGCTTACACAGCTTTGGAAATGTGGAAGTCCCGCAGCGATATGGCCAGTCAAACCACCAGTTTGGACCAACACCTCGCCCAGATTGGAGCCGCCAGATACTCGGCGCACCCCGACACCAAGACCGAGGATTGGGCCGCGGCGTTGTCGGCGCTCGCGTCATTGAAGCAATCCGCGCAATCGCCAACGAACCCGTTACCGCCGCTCAACCCCTGAGCTTAGCACTGACATGAGGCAATCAACTGCCGTCGGTCCTTCAGGCGCACGCGTCCATACCCAAGCTCGATCAGCCCCAAATCCGCGAGACGATGCAAGTTGCGATGCAACGTCGGTTGGGACACGGCCACCATTGCGGCCAGCTCATCCTGGGATATCACGATCCACCCATCGGACTTCGCCGTCCCCTCGTCCAAGTGCAATAAGCGCAGAACAAGACGCTTTTCCGTTCCTGTCACGGCAAGATTGGCCATGATACGCAAAGCAGTCTGCATGTTTTCATGCGACAAAGCGTAAAAATCACGGATGTAATCGGGATTGTCGTCGACCAGCCTGTCCAACCGTGACGACGGGAAAAACAGCGTTCGCGTGGTTTGGGTGGCCACGACACTCACAAGCCTGCTGGCTTCGGCAAACAGAGCCAGATCACCGATCCAGAACCCACCGCCTTGTTTGTGAACAACGAATTCCTGACCATCATCAGCGGGGGCCGTGATTTGAACCGCACCTTCCAGAACCGCATAAACCCCATTGGCCAAATCACCATACAGGTAAAGCGCTTCGTCCGCCTTGAAGTTTCTTCCTATCCCGCAGGCCAGCAGATCCGCCTGAAACCGCGCCCCACGCGCACCAAACCAGCCAGAGCCCAACAATCGCTGTCTATCATGCGGATTATCAAACATTAGTATTCTTCAATCTCATCATATGATAGGTTTCAAGACATTGTCATAGCCTAAGGTAAAGCTATCCGATTCTCGACGTAATGCGAATTTTTCCTTTCGGGAATCAATACCTTGTTGGACGATCTAATAAGATAATGATCGCCTTCCATTACTTTTACTTCAACGGGTCATTAAAACCCGGTCAGTTCAGGAGCAAACTATGTCACCACCTCGTTCGATTACAGAAAGTTGGCGCAGCACAATACGCAAATTCGCTTTAGCTTCGGTCGCTGTTGCACTGGCCCTGCCCGCATGGGCACAGGATCAAAAGCCCAACATCCTGGTTATTTGGGGTGACGATATCGGTCAGTCGAACATCTCGGCCTACACAATGGGCCTGATGGGCTACCAGACGCCAAACATCGACCGCGTTGCGAAAGAGGGCATGATCTTCACCGACTATTATGGCGAGCAGTCCTGCACCGCCGGTCGGTCGTCGTACATCATGGGTCAGTCGGTGTTCCGCACAGGTCTGTCGAAAGTGGGTTTGCCCGGTGCCGATCTGGGTATGCAAGTCGAAGATCCAACAATTGCAGGCCTGCTGAAGGACCATGGTTACGTAACCGGTCAGTTCGGTAAGAACCACCTTGGTGACAAAGATGAGCATCTGCCGACAAACCACGGTTTTGATGAGTTTTTCGGGAACTTGTATCACCTGAATGCTGAGGAAGAGCCGGAAAACGAAGACTATCCCGGCGATCAGGTTCTGGCCGATGGCCGCACGTTCCGCGAAGCGTATGGTCCGCGTGGCGTGATCAAGTCCAAGGCGGACGGCACGATCGAGGACACTGGTCCGCTGACTCGCAAGCGCATGGAAACGGTGGATGATGAAACTGTTGCTGCGGCAATCGACTTCATCAAGCGTGCGCATGAGCAGGGTCAACCCTTCTATGTTTGGTGGAACGGTACGCGCATGCACTTCCGCACCCACGTCAAAGATGAAATGCGCCAACAGGCCAACGAAATCTTTGGTGGCGTTGCGGACGAGTACACCGCCGGCATGATCGAGCACGACATGCATGTCGGACAACTGCTTGATCTGTTGGACGAACTTGGCATTGCCGACAATACCATCGTTCACTACTCGACCGATAACGGCCCGCACATGAACACATGGCCAGATGCCGCGGCCACACCGTTCTGGGGTGAGAAAAACACCAACTGGGAAGGCGGCTGGCGCGTTCCTTCAATGGTCCGTTGGCCCGGTCAGATCGAAGCTGGATCGGTTACGAACGAGATCGTGCACCATATGGACTGGTTGCCGACCTATCTGGCGGTTGCTGGCGATCCTGACATCAAGGAAAAGCTGAAAGCAGGTTATAGCTCGTCCGGCATGGGGCGTGACTACAAAGTGCATCTGGATGGCTACAACATCCTGCCCCTGCTGACCGGTGAGACGACAGAAAGCCCGCGCGCCGAGATATTCTATTTCTCGGATGACGGCGACCTGACAGCGCTGCGCTACGACGACTGGAAGCTGATCTTCCTTGAGCAGAAAGCTTGGGCCACGCTACGCGCATGGATTGAACCTTGGACCGAGTTGCGCATCCCGCTGATCGTGAACCTGCGTCGCGACCCGTATGAGCGCGCCTATCGCACGTCCAACACCTACTATGACTGGCTGCTGGATCGCGCGTATTTCCTAGTGCCGGCACAGCAATACGTGGGCAATTTCCTCTCAACCTTCGAGGAATTCCCACCGCGCCAGAAAGCGGCAAGCTTCAACCTGGATCAGGTTATGGAGAAGCTGACGACACCGACAAACAACTAAGTCGCGTGTAAATCCAAACCGGGCCGCCACTTCGATGGCGGCCCTTTTTTTCTGGAAACTAAACGAGCAATTCATGCGATACCTAGTTCTCAGCGCAGTTCTTGCCTTCGCCCCTCTGTCACTGCTTGCCGACCCGCTGCCTAGTTGGACCAATAGTCATGCCAAAGATCAGATTGTCGCTTTTGTTGACGGCGTGACCAGCCAAGACAGTCCCAACTATGTTACCCCATCCGACCGGATTGCCGTGTTCGACAATGATGGAACGCTTTGGGCCGAGCAGCCGGTATATTTCCAGTTCATCTATGCCATGGACCGTCTTGCAGAAATGGCCGAGCAAGACCCATCGATCCTGTCAACGCCTGCTTTGAAAGCTGCGGCCGAAGGGGATTTGGCCACGGTTCTGCAAGGCGGCCATGACGCCCTGATTGAAGTCGTAAACGCCTCGCACTCAGGCAACAGCGTCGACGCGTTTCAATCTTCCGTGTCGAACTGGCTGGCCACCGAGCGCCACCCGGATACCGGCCTGCCCTATGACCAGATGACCTATCAACCAATGGTAGAACTTTTGCGCTATTTGCGAGATGAAGGGTTCACTACCTATATCGTCTCAGGCGGTGGCCTGCATTTCATGCGTGTCTTTGCCGAAGAAGCCTATGGCATTCCACCCAATCAGGTTTTGGGCACTTATGGTAACACCAGCTATGAGGTGATTGATGGCAAGCCGACGATCGTCAAGGCGCCGGGAATCGCGTTCATTGATGACAAAGAAGGCAAACCCATCAACATCGAACGCACAATTGGCAAGCGCCCGATTCTGGCCGGGGGCAACTCGGACGGTGATTTTGCGATGATGGAGTGGGTGACCGCTGGTGACGGCCCCCGACTGGGCGTGCTGATCCACCACACAGATGCAGACCGCGAATGGGCTTATGATCGTGAAGGCCTTGTTGGCAAGTTGGCTGACGGGCTGGACAAAGGCCCGAATATGGGTTGGGTCATTGTGGATATGGCGCAGGATTGGACTCGGGTCTACACTGGGGCAAACTGACAAACCCGGAGCCTTAACCCTATGTGGACATTGCTTGTTTCTGCCGTCGTCTTTGCCCTCTATGCGACGGCAGCGGTGTTTGTCGTCCGCGCTGCGCAAACAGCGCGGACCCCTCAAGGTGCCGTTGGGTGGGTCGTGTTTCTGGCCTCAGCCCCCTTTATCGCAGTTCCTGCCTACCTGTTTCTAGGCCACCATCGCTTTCGCGGATACCGCATCGCACGTCAGGAAAGCGAACGCGTTGTCGAAGGCATCAAAACCTTCGCCGATTATTCAAAACCCGATCCGTCGCGCATGTCGATCAACCCGCGCCCGTTCGAAGTTCTGGCGCATTTACCAGTTTCACGCGGGAACGGGGCCGAGCTGCTGATTGATGGGCAAGCCACATTTGATGCGATTTTTGACGCCATTGACTCAGCCAAAAGCTATATCCTTATTCAATTTTATATCGTGCGCGCTGATGAATTGGGGCTGAGGCTGCAGGAAAAGCTGATCGCTGCGGCCAAACGCGGCGTACGCGTCCGTTTCATGGCCGACGCAGTGGGCAGTTACGGCCTCCCCTCGGATTATCTTGAAACACTTCAGGAGGCCGGGATTGACGTGGCCAATCCGAAGGATCAGCGCGGCCCCAATTTCCGATTTCAACTCAACTATCGAAACCACCGCAAAACCGTGGTCATCGATGGGGAAACCGGTTTCATAGGCGGCCACAACGTTGGCGTGGAATACCTGGGACAAGACAAGCATTTCGGTCATTGGCGGGATACGCATCTGAAAATGACCGGCCATATCGTCCGCCAACTGCAGCTGATCTTCACCGAAGACTGGCACTGGGCCCGTAACGAAGATTTGATCGACGAATTGGATTGGGCGGGCTCAGAGGCCGAGCAAGACATGAACGCCTTATTGGTTGCCACCGGCCCCGGTGATGAAACGGAAACCGGTGCGATGATGTTTTTTGCCGCCATTGCCGCAGCCAAGGAAAGGCTCTGGATCGCTTCGCCTTATTTTGTTCCGGATATCGACGTAATGACTGCCCTGCAACACGCGGCAATGCGCGGCGTGGACGTACGAATTCTGGTACCGGACATGATCGACCACCGCTTACCCTGGCTGGCCGCGTTCGCCTATTTTGACGAGGTCCGTGACTGCGGTGCGCGTATCTTTCGCTATACTGACGGCTTCATGCATCAAAAGGCCTTTGTGGTTGATGACACGCTTGCGGCGGTAGGCACCACCAATCTGGACAACCGCTCATTCCGGCTGAATTTCGAGGCGATGGCCCTGTTCTTTGATGTCAGGGCCGCGAACCGGGTCGCAGACATGCTGCAAGCAGATTTCGAGAACAGTTATGAACTGACGCGCACGCTGGCCCAGCAACCTGCTCACATTCGCTTTGGCTCTCCCCTGGCACGGTTGTTTGCACCGATCCTTTAGGAAAAGAACTTTTCCTGAAAGACCCGTGTCATCATTGCGACCAGGTAAGCCGTCGACAGACCAAAGGCCAACAGTCCGGCGACCGACGCGAAAGAGCCAAAGATACGCAACCCTTCACCCAGCACGATGTCGCCGTAGCCCAATGTCGTGAATGTCACCAATGAAAAATAAATGGCCGTATTCCAATCCGGCATCACCTCAAGCAGTACCCACACGATCGCCCAAATCCAGACCTGTATCGTGTGCGTCGCGACGATGAACGCCAAAGATACTGCAATGGGCGCAGCGGTTCCGATATACACACCTTTGTCCGCCCATTTTTTGTCCCAATTGATAATCGTGACGGTGCACCAGGTCAGCAACAGGATTTCGATCACAAAGCAGAGCCCCAGAAAGGTACTGCCCCAAATGATCTGATGCAGCAACGTCATGTTTTTCATCCTGATTTACGGCAGTGGATCGTCAGGGCAGAATGACCTTTTGAGTTACAAGGCACAACCCCGGCCAATACCAAGTTCACCTGCGGCGAATGGAACCGGGTGATGGTCTGCACTGGACAGTTTGGATTTCCGCCGCAAATTCTTGGAAGAAAAGAAAGCAGATCATGTTGTTGACCATCGACCGTGTCCAGAAAACCTATCCCGGCGGACGACCGGTGCTACGCGATGTTTCACTGGATCTGGATCAAGGTCAAACGCTGGCCCTGACCGGTGAAAGCGGAAGCGGGAAAAGTACCCTTTTGAACCTTGCCGCAGCTTTAGACAGCTTTGACGGTGGTGAGATCACGCTGGGCGACACACGATTTTCCACGCTAGATGATGCTGGCAGGGCGCGTTTGCGACGGAATCAAGTGTCGCTGGTGTTTCAGCAGTTCAATTTGATCCCGTCTCTGAACGTTGCGCAAAACCTGTCGTTTCACGCCCGTCTTGCCGGTGTAGAAGATACCACTTGGAACAGTCATCTCGCCGAACGGTTAGGCCTGTCCGATTTGCTGGGCCGATTCCCCGAAAACCTGTCGGGCGGTCAACAACAACGGGTCGCCATCGGGCGGGCCATGGCCGCGCGTCCCAATTTGTTGCTAGCAGATGAACCAACGGGTAATCTGGACGAAACCGCCAGCGAAACTGTGTTGGACTTGATGTTGTCGCTAGTGGCAGATACCGGCGCCGCGCTTCTGTTGGTGACGCACTCACAGAAAATTGCCGGTCGATTGGATCGCCAGGTCAAGCTGAGTGGCGGGCGTATCCAATGACATGGGCCACTGTTCAGGCGTTGCTGTCCCATTGGCGGGTACATCGCTTGCAATTGGCGACTTTGCTAATCGGCATCGCTTTGGCCACCGGTTTGTGGTCAGCCGTCCAAGCCATCAATGCTGAGGCGCGCGCAAGCTATGCCCGTGCCAATGCGCAACTGGCTGTTGGGCAATTTGACGAACTGCGTGACCCCTCGGGGCCTATTCCGATGTCCCGCTATGTCGAACTGCGTCGTGCGGGTTGGCAGGTTGCCGCCGTACTTGAAGGCCCCTACCGCGTAGGTGGGCGAACCTTGCGCCTGATGGGCGTGGACATGCTAGCCTATCCGGCCTTACCCGCCGTGACCGAAGCGGAACAAAGCGCAGAAGCGACCGAGCCCGCCGACATGCTTACCGCTCCAGGTCGCCTACTTGCATCCCCGGAATTACAGCCTTTGCTGAGAGGGCAAACTAACCTTCCGCCTGTTCTAATCACATCGGCCCTGCCCCCGGACGTTATCCTGACGGATATAGGCGTGGCCGAGCGACTTCTGAACCAACCGGGCGCAATCTCGAGGCTGGTCGTGTTGCCGAACCAACCGCGTGATCGTTTGCCCTTGAACCAGATCGCACCCGAGCTAAAGCGGATTAGCCCTACAACACAAGTTGACACCGCACGGCTGACCGACAGTTTCCACCTGAACTTGTCAGCCTTTGGCCTACTGTCCTTTGCCGTTGGTCTATTCATAGTGAATGGCACCGTTGGTCTGGCCTTTGCCCAGCGGCGTGGGATGATCCGCACTTTGCGTGCGTTGGGCGTTTCGATGCGGCGTTTGGTTTGGCTGATCCTGACGGAACTGACCATGCTGGCGCTGATTGGCGGCAGCCTTGGGTTGCTGTTGGGTTTCTTTCTGGCCGGAGCGCTGCTGCCAGACGTCGCGGCCACCCTACGCGGGCTTTATGGTGCGCCTGTAACAGGACAGCTTACGCTGCAACCTAAATGGGTTTTGGCCGGGCTCGCTATGGCCGCATTTGGGACGTTGCTGGCCAGCGGCCATGCGCTATGGCGCTTGTCCAACATGCCTTTGCTCGAAGGACCGGGCGTTCAAGCGTGGCAGAGCAATTCCCGCGCACGCCACATCACCGCTGCGCTTGGTCTGATCCTGGTCGTCGGCGGGGCGTTGGCTTACATCAGTGTCGGAGGGCTGGTTGCAGGGTTCGTGCTGCTGGCCGGGCTGCTGACTGGTGCCGCGCTGTTGCTGCCCGCGCTTTTGGCCATGGCGCTGTCTGCGTTGGAACGCACGGCACGCGGTCCTGTTGCGCAATGGGTCTGGTCCGATATGCGGGCGCAATTGCCTGGTCTGTCATTGGCCTTGATGGCGCTTTTGCTGGCGCTGGCAGCGAATATAGGCGTGGGCACAATGGTTTCCAGCTTCCGGTTAACCTTTGTAGGTTGGCTGGACCAACGACTGACGGCCGAGCTCTACGTGACCGCGCGAGATGAAGACCAAGCGCGAGAGATCACCACTTGGTTACGCCCACAAGTCGATGCCATCCTGCCGATCCGAAACGTGGAACTGTCCCATGAAGCGGGCCCTCTTTTCTTATACGGCGTGGTCGATGATCCCGTGTACCGGCAGCACTGGCCATTGATTGCCTCAACCCCCTCCGTTTGGGATGATGTGATGGCCGGAAACGCGGTGCTTATCAACGAACAACTGGCGCGCCGCGCGTCTCTTTGGCCTGGTGATGAACTGAAACTGTCCTCTAAACACTTTCTGCCGATTGCTGGCGTCTATTCCGATTACGGCAACCCAACCGGGCAGGCGATCGTGTCAATGGCGCAGCTGGACCAAATCGCACCAGGGGCCGAGATGCGGCGGTTTGGCGTCAGAATGCCCCCAGAGGGCGCGACTGCGATGGCTCAAAACGTACGGGAACAGTTTGCCCTGTCGCCGCGCGTGGTCGTGCAACAAGCCGCGATGAAGGCGCAATCACGTGCGATTTTCGAGAAGACCTTTGTTGTGACCTCGGCGCTTAACGTTCTGACCCTTGGCGTGGCTGGTTTTGCCATTCTGACCAGCCTATTGACCCTATGGACCCAACGACTGCCGCAAATCGCCCCGGTTTGGGCTTTGGGGCTGAATCGGGCGCAATTGGCGCGGCTGGAGCTATTGCGCAGCGTGCTGCTGGCCGCACTGACCGCCTGTCTGGCCCTGCCGCTGGGGCTGGTTCTGGCCTGGGTTCTACTGGCGGTGATCAATGTACAAGCGTTTGGCTGGCGTCTGCCGATGTTCTTGTTCCCTTGGGACTGGCTGTGGCTGTTCGTGCTGACCTTGCTGGCTGCGCTTATCGCTGCCGCCCTGCCCGCATTACGAATGCTGCGCCTACCCCCTGCTGATTTGCTGAGAGTGTTCGCGAATGAACGTTAAAACCCTTCTACTTTGCTTGATGACCTTTTTCCCGCTACCGCTCTGGGCCCAGGGGTATGCCGGATTGGGTGGGTCCGCCGAGGGCTTTGACGTGCCCAAAGCGGGGTATGCGTTTGATTTCCCGAAAGATCACGGACCTCACCCCTCTTATCGGATTGAATGGTGGTATCTGACGGCCAACCTCAAAGGTGAGGACGGGCGCGATTATGGAATTCAGTGGACCCTGTTCCGGTCAGCACTGAAGCCGTTTGAGACGGATGACTGGCAAAGTCCACAAATCTGGATGGGTCACGCAGCCACAACAACGCCCGACGGGCATTTCTTTGCCGAACGTCTTTCGCGCGGTGGGATCGGTCAGGCAGGCGTAATTTCTCAACCCTTTGAGGCGTGGATCGACGAATGGCGTATGGCCGGTCCAGATTTCGACACCCTGACTCTCACGGCCAACGGAGAGGATTTTGGCTATGACCTGTCACTGACTGCTCAAGGGCCATTAGTGTTTCACGGTGATGCTGGCTATTCCGTGAAGTCAGCCGATGGTCAAGCCAGCTATTATTATTCGCAGCCCTTTTACGCGGTTGAAGGTGTCCTTAGACTGCAGGGCGGTGATGTACGCGTCACCGGACAGGGGTGGCTGGACCGCGAGTGGTCTTCGCAGCCGCTTGCCGCAGATCAAAGCGGATGGGATTGGTTTTCGCTCAGCTTCGAGGGGGGCGACAAGATGATGGCTTTTCGGTTGCGTGGGGGGCGTGGGGATTTCACCTCGGCCACATGGATCAATGCCGATGGCAGCACCGAAGCTATCCCCAACGGCACTGTCCAATTGACCCCACTGCGAACCGATCAGGTCGCAGGACGCGAGGTTCCAACACAGTGGCGCGTCGTATTGCCGGATCGAGGTGTCGAAATCGAGGTCTCAGCCCTGACCCCCAACGCATGGATGGGAACCCGCTTTGAGTATTGGGAAGGCCCTGTCACCGTAACCGGCAGTCAAGAAGGTATCGGATACCTTGAGATGACAGGGTATTGAAACGTCAAGCTACGCAATCGGCTCAGCGCACGACGTAAACCGAAACCGTCGAATGTCGCACCACGCGCGAGGCATTGGGGCCAAGAAGGTAATCTTTGAAATCCGGTTTATGCGCGCCGATCACAATCAGATCTGATCCAGCGCTTTCAGCAGTTTTCAGGATCTCCTGATAGGCCGTTCCTGTCGCGACGACGTGGCGAATATGCTCATTCCGCTCTGCCCCAAGAGCCTTGATACACAGGGCGGTCAGAGTGGTCTGCGCCTCTTCCAGTGCTTTGTCGTGGAAGTCGGGCTCAAAGAAACCCGACACCCAGCTCTCACCGAAATCCGGTAACACAGTCACAACATCCAACTGCGCACCTTCCAAATCCGCAAGCGCGGCCGCCTTTTGGAGGACCGGCACATCAATCTCGCCATTGCTGATGTCAATGGCACATAAAACCGAACGTGTCATGCAAGCACCTCTTGTCTTGCGGCGCGGCCGCGTTGCAACAGCGCGATAAGGCCCAGAAGAACCATCGCGGGAATATAGATCAGCTGCTTAGGTGGCTGGCTGGATGGCAGGCTGACCGAGGTCAAACGCACGGCCTCATCCCCATAATAGTCGAAGTTGCCCAAATCGTCCGCAACAGGTGTGCCAAACAGCGGTTCTTCCAACTTAACCAGACCGTCCTCGGGGAACAGCAGCAGGCCCATCGCCTCGACCCGTGTAGCACCACCTTCTTCTTCGCCCACGGTGACGACAACGGTTGTATCCACCATTTCAAGCGTATCGAAGTCTGGCCCGGACACCACAAGCCGCATCTCTGTTCCGGGTGGAACCTGACCGATTGTTTCTTCGAACGCAGCAGGCTCAACCGTCTGGAACGGAGGTGAAATTCGGTCCATGAAGAAGTCCGGCCTGAACAAGGCAAAGGCCACAAAGATCAGCGCGATGCTTTCATAGATCCGGCTGTGCGTCAGGAAGTAACCCATTGTACCGGCGGTAAAGACCAGAATGGCTATGGTCGCGAATATGGCGACGATTATGCCTTCGACCCATGTCACATCGATCAACAACAGGTCCGTGTTGAAGATGAACACAAACGGCAAGGCCACGGTGCGCAAGCTGTAGAAGAACGCCGTGAAGCCGGTTTTGATCGCGTCCCCGCCCGAGACAGCAGCGGCCGCGAAGCTGGCCAGACCCACAGGCGGCGTCACGTCCGCCATGATGCCGAAGTAAAAGACAAACAGGTGGACGGCGATCAGAGGAACGATCAGCCCGCTTTGCGCACCCAGTTCGACCACAACGCCCGCCATCAGCGAACTGACGACGATATAGTTCGCCGTGGTCGGCAGGCCCATGCCCAGGATCAGGCTGAGGATACCGACCATGATCAGCATCAGGATCAGATTGCCGCCCGAAAGGAACTCGACCAGATCGGCCATAACCTGTCCTACACCGGTCAGCGTCACCGTACCCACGATCACACCCGCCGTGGCGGTGGCCAAAGCGATCCCGATCATGTTCCGCGCCCCGTCGATCAGGCCCTGCCACAGGTCAGCCACACCGTCGATAAAGCGATTGTACACATCGCTTTCGCCGCGGAAGATCGCCTTGAGCGGTTTTTGCGTCAGCAGGATCACGAACAGTAACGCGGTTGCCCAAAAGGCCGACAAACCGGGAGATTTCTGTTCGATCATCAGGAAGTAGACCAGCACGATAATCGGCAACAGATAGTGCAGACCTGCCTTGTAGATGTCAGCAATGACCGGCAGTGTGACTTCTTTGGCGTTTGGATCGTCGGGCTCAAGATCCGGCACCTGAGCGGCCAGATAAAGCAGCACAACATAGATCGCGCAAACGATCAGGCTGAGGATCAATCCCGCCGCCGAAGGTGCCCAACTGGTCACCGCATCCACCGGAAATTGCGAGCTATAGCACAGACCGGCAAACACCAAGAAGAAAGACAACATGCCGACTACGGTCCGCGCCAAATGCACATCCCGGTCGCCCAGAGTTGGCATGTTCCGCTTAACCGCTTCAAGATGGACGATATAGACCAGAGCGATGTAGGAAATCGCAGCAGGCAGGAAGGCGTGGGTAATGACCTCGACATACGAGATGCCCACATATTCCACCATCAGGAAGGCCGCAGCGCCCATAACCGGTGGCATGATCTGGCCATTCACCGAAGACGCAACCTCGACCGAGCCAGCTTGTTCGCTGGAAAAGCCCACCCGTTTCATCAACGGAATGGTGAAGGTGCCGGTGGTTACAACATTGGCAATCGACGAACCCGAGATCAGGCCAGTAGCAGCCGAGCCCACAACAGCCGCCTTCGCAGGACCGCCACGCAGATGGCCAAGCGCCCCGAAGGCCATCTTGATGAAATAGTTCCCTGCCCCGGCCTTATCCAACAAGGCCCCGAATAATACGAACAAAAAGACGAATTTCGTGGAAACGCCAAGTGCGATGCCAAACACGCCTTCGGACGTGATCCACATATGGCTCATGGCCTTTTTCAGGCTCGCGCCCTTCCAGCGGATCACCTCGGGAACGTATTCGGATGAACCAAAGAAAACATAGGCCAGAAAGATCGTCGCGATGATCGCCATGGCTGGGCCAAGCGCACGACGCGCGGCCTCAAAAAGCAACAGCAAACCGCCCAGAGCGACCCACTTGTCCGTATCATCGGCCAGGCCGCCCGCATTGACGATCTTGTCATAGAAGAAATAGCCGTAAAGTGCGACGAACGCGCCCAAAAGACCCATAATCCAGTCCTGGATCGGGATATAACCGCGCGGGCTTGATTTTAACGCCGGGTAAGCCGCAAAGGCCAGGAACATCGCAAAGGCCAGATGGAACTGACGCGAGTTGTTCACAACGCTTCCGGGAAGAACATAGTTCGAAATCGGCGAGGCCAGAACAACCTGAAAAATCGACCAGATCGCCGCCACGATGGCCAGAAATATCCCTACATTCCCGACTGGATTACGCCCACCGGCGTCGGAAGATGCGACCAGATCCTGAAGCTCTTCTTCGGATAGCGGACGATTGGATTGTGTGTCGGAACTCATGCAATGTCTCCCCGTCACGGCCTTTTTCGGCCTTTTGGAACCCCGTTTAACACGGGTTGCGTGCAGGGCGCCCGAGGGCACCCTGCGTCAGGTCTGGCTTACTGAATCCAGCCTTTTTCTTTGTAGTACTTCTCGGCACCCGGATGCAGCGGTGCCGACAGGCCGTCCGCGATCATCTCTTCAGGCTTGAGGTTGGCAAATGCAGGGTGCAGCTTTTTGAAGTCATCGAAGTTCTCGAAGACCGAGCTGACAACCGCGTACACAGCGTCTTCCGACACGTCCGCCGAAGTCACAAAGGTTGCGCCCACACCAAAGGTCGACGTGTCGCCGTCAGATCCACGGTACATGCCACCGGGAATGGTTGCGGTGCGGTAGAACGAGTTGTCGTTGACCAGTTTGTCCACAGCTTCCCCGCTGACATTCACCAGAACCGAGTCACACGCGGTGGTGGCTTCTTGAATCGAACCCGAAGGGTGACCGACGGTGTAAACCATCGCATCGATCTGGTTGTCGCACAGTGCGGCCGACTGTTCAGCCGCCTTCAGTTCGGTCGCCAGTTCGAAATCGCCCGTGGTCCAGCCCATTTCACCCAGCAGAACCTCCATTGTGCCCCGCTGACCGGAACCGGGGTTGCCGATGTTGACGCGCTTACCTTTCAGATCTTCGAAATTGGTGATGCCGGAATCTGCGCGGGCCACAACGGTGAACGGCTCGGGGTGAACCGAGAATACCGCACGCAGGTTTTCGAACGGGCCAGCCTCTTCAAACTTCGAGGTGCCGTTATAGGCATGGTACTGCCAGTCGGACTGCGCCACACCAAACTCCAGCTCGCCTTCGCGGATGGTGTTGATGTTGTAGACCGAACCACCGGTCGATTCGACCGAGCAGCGCACGCCATGTTCCTTGCGGCCCTTGTTCACCAGACGGCAGATTGCGCCCCCTGTCGGGTAATACACGCCGGTTACGCCACCGGTGCCGATTGTGATGAACTCTTCCGCATATGCGGCCGGCGCCATCATGGCTGCGGTCACAAACGCGCCGAGGCTCAGTTTGCTGCTGTTTTTCATGTGTTAACTCCCACTTTTTTATCTGGCAGTTGGAACCCAAATAAGTCGTCCTGCTCAGGGAAGCGTGCCGATAATACAAACCGGCCCGTCCCGCAACAGGTACAACTCTTTGAATTTTCCATTGTCTCCCAACCCTTAAGAGGTTTCATTCAGAGACACCGATTGTCAAGGCCAGCGCCAAGATTGATCCCGCCAATCCGCATATATGAGCTTAATTTCCAAAGTTTCCCCTTCGGCCTGCCAGAAACCATCCTGTTTTCCTGGCAACACTTTAAGTTCAAACATACGCCTCATTCCTGGCGCAAATAACAGGCACCTGCACGCCAGGTTCGGTCATAATGATTGCCCATTTTGCCGGACCGAGCGAACAGAAAACCCCCAAATTTGGAACTCGAAATGGCAAAGAAATACCTCTGCGTGCTCGCAATAACAGCGATGGCGGCCACTCCGGCTTTGGCCAAGAGCACACTACACAACGATGATTTTTCGTTGGAATGTGTCTCGGATGTAGATGGCAGCAACGTTACATTGAAAAGGTCAGGCGGTTCGGACAAAGGTTTCATTTCCACAGGTGATCTTGAAGGCGAGGCTGCAATTTACCCTGTCGGAGAATCGATGACATTTCTGCTGATGCAGGACGGACAGGTCGTCACATTTGTGGTGAACTACGACAGTTTGAAATACGATATGATGGTCAAAGGTGCGGCCCAGAAATTTGATCGCGGCACCTGCCCCGCGTCCTGAAGCACGCACAAGGCCGAAGTCTATACTTCTCTTACACTGTGTTGATTTCAACTGGTGGAATTCAGACGCACGGTTGAAACAGAAAAAGCGGCGCAACTGCGCCGCTTTTATCTTTTATTTCTGAATGTTAGGCCGATGCCTTAAAGATTTTATCTATGTTGCTACCCAAAGCTGTATTGAACTCGGCATCAGATTGCTGTTTCGACAGACCTTCAGTCAGCGCACGCGAAAACGACGCGATCATCTTGCCGTTCTGACCCAGCAGATCACACGCTTGTTCGGTCGAATACCCACCTGACAAAGCAACGACGCGCACGACACGCGGGTGATCAGCCACTTCATCATAAAGGTTTGCCGTGCTCGGGATCGTCAGTTTCAACATGACGTCCTGCCCCTCGGTCAACTGATCCAGGTTATTCAGGATTTCTGCCTTCAGGATCTCTTCCGCCTCGGCCTTGGTTTCCGAGTTGATGTTGACCTCGGGCTCGACAATCGGAACCATCCCTGCCGCAACAACCTCGCGGGCCACGTCAAATTGCTGTGCCACAACGGCAGCGATGCCTTCGGCGTTGGCTTCATGAATTACCGAACGTTCCTTGGTGCCAAACACACCCTCTGCCTTGGCCAGCGTTTCGGCCAGACCCGGGATCGGTTTCATCATCTGGACGCCATTGGCAGTCTCTTCCAGACCTTTGTCGATTTTCAGGAACGGAACGATGCCTTTGACCGACCAAAGGTAATCTGCAACCTTGCGGCCGTCGATTTCTTCACCCAGCGTACGTTCGAACAGGATCGCACCGATCACTTTGTCCTTGGTGAAATCGTCCGCCAGAATGATCCGCGCGCGCATGTTCTGGATTTCGCCGAACATCTCTTCTTCCGACGCGTAAGCCGACGCGTCCACCCCATAAAGCGCCAGCGCCTTTGGGGTCGATCCACCGCTTTGATCCAGTGCGGCGATAAAGCCTGCTCCGTTGGACATCTGCGCGCGCTGTTCTGCTTTGGACATAATGATTTCCCGTTCAAGAATGATTCCGATTTCATTCCTCGAATACAGCACGGCGATGGACGATGGTAGTTTGTTAGCGCTCAACCAACCTCAACCATATCCCGTCCTTGGACCGAACGGTCAGATGCGCCACCGGAACCGGTGTTTTTCCGGGGATTGTTTCGAATTTGAATTGGCGCAACAGCATCGACAGGATCAAGGGCCCCTCAACCATCGCAAACCCCGCCCCAGTGCACACTCTTGGTCCGGCAGAGAACGGAATGTAGGCATTGCGTTGACATGTTTTGCCGTTCTCTGTCTTCCAGCGCGAGGGATCGAACCCGTCGGGATTGTCCCAAAGCCTTTCTTGCCGATGCAGGTGCCACGGGCTGACTACAATTTGTGCACCCTTCGGAACCTCTCGATCGCGAAACTGTTCAGGACATTGCGTTTCTCGAACCATCATTGGCACCGGTGGATAAAGTCGCAACGCTTCGCGAAACACATCTCGGATGACATTCAGCCTGGACATGGTCGAAAAGGACGGGTCCAGGTTTGCCTGTGCCTCTTCCGCGACCATCTCTTGCCAGTCGGGGTACAGCGCCAGCAGATAAAGCGTCCAGGCCAGGGCCGAAGCGCTGGTTTCATGGCCCGCCAGAAAGAAGATCGCGACCTGATCAATCATCTCGTCGGTTTCAAAACACTTCCCCGTGGCGGGATCGGGTGTTGTCATGATTTTTGTGGCCAGATCGTTTGGTGCCGTTCCATCAGCAATGGCCGCAGCGCGATCCGCTGTAAGTTTCTGGATCAAACGCCTGATATCATGCGCATTCCGCCGCGTGTCGCCGGCATGTAGACGAGGAACCCAACGTGGCAGAGGCAAAAAAGCCGCAAGGTTCAAAAGCGGTTGCCGCCTTTGATAGGCGCGGAATTTCTGGAATACTTCGGCTGCGATTTCATGTTCGATAGGCACCGAAAACAGTGTTCTGAAAATGACATCAGCGGCGACATGGCTGGTGATTTCCTCTACTTCAACCTCCGTTCCAACACTCGAATGCAGCCGATTGGCGCAGGCTTGTGAGGCATCTCGCATCGCTGGAAACGTGTCTTTTAACCGCCCGCCTTCAAACGCTGGATCAATGATACGACGTTGTCGCCTCCATGCCTCACCGTTTGTCAGAAATACAGACTCACCCAAAAGCGGCCGCAAACCTTCGCTGATCCGGTTAGACTTCGGGAAATCTTCGGGCCTCTTTTTCAAAACCAGATCAACCAGTTCCGGCTGATTGATCATGTAAGATATAAAGAACGGCGTTCGAAATTCCGCCATCCATGCGCGATAGAGCCGTTGGGGCTGTGCTGAAAGCAGGTCTTTCCGAAACAGTCTCAGATACTGCCACAGCGAAACTTTGTCTGGGCGTGGGGTCGGTTTTGGCGGGATCATGCGTGAACCGTAGTGTATTTTGAAACGGGCTGATCAATACGTGACGGTGAAGGCGCGCGCCCGGCAAATCGTGCAGCCAAGGTTTGGGGGCCCGCGGTGATCCGAAAATAATCGTATGCACCCGGACGGTCAAAGGCGCAGAGATACTGAAAATGCAGCTTGAAGAACCGCCAGCGATCCGCCTTCCAGCGCTCAGGTGACAGTGTTTGTGTAAACGCTGCGGACAAAACCAAGGGCCATTTCTTTTCTGGGCTGCCCACACCGCTGACCGCAACCGGGTCGCATAGCGCAAAGGCGCAGCCATCGCCGGGTGCGGTTATATCGACCCATGCCACGGTGGGTTGCTGGGATAGAAACAGCAAATCCGCGCGTAAACGGTGTGCGTTTGGCAGGAACGAAACCATGGGAACCACCTGCCCCAAAGTCAGAAACGACAAAACCGGGCCTCGGTCATACACGCCACAATCGCGGATCAGATCGGCCAGCACCGACACACCCAGATGCGCGCCAGAGCTGTGGCCGATCACCAAAACCTCGTCTACCTTTTCAGTCAAAGCGTCTTTGATCAGGTCTTGGAATGTGTCCAGCCGCGCCTGCAACTGCGGCGGAGTTTCCCCCTTCAACTGCGCAGAATACGCGTAGTCATGCATCAGGTAATAGGCAAACAGCCGGTTGTCGATTGTGCGAAACCAACGCAACACGGCATAAGCTAGGACACCCACCGGAACCAAAGCCCACGGCCCGACCATTGGGGCAAGCAGTTTCGCCGTCGCCCACGCAACCAGCAGCGCGGCCAGCAGTTGCAAAAGCAGCATGCCTACCGGATACAGTGCAGCAATCACCGGCCCTTTCCTCAGCCCCATCAACCGACGCAGAGTACCCGTTGAGATGTAGGTCCAAGCGGTTCGAGCCAGTTGCAGATAGGTGGACAGGATCGATCCCGTCATGCTGTCCCGCACGATGTCCGACCAGACCAGCACATCGACATCCGTGTGCACCCGTTCACCATCCTGAACCGAGGTGACACGCCAGCCAAAAACTTCGGACCGCTGCTTGGCTGAGACAGAAATCTCGTAGCCGGAAATCTCGGCTTGGGCCTGTGACTCAGACCGATACAACTCGCGATATCGTCGGGGCGGAAAGGGATCATAACCGGGTATGTAAAACACCCGACGTTTGCGCACCCGAGGCTGATTTGTCTGACTGCTCATGCCCTTACCTTCTGTCGTGCAGGTTAACGCAGGCTTGAGGTCAAGGTAAGGGGGTCAGCGGCTCATCCAAAATTTGCCAAAGCCGGGAAGGTTTCCAGTAACCACCAGCTGAACCGGGTAAAGAGGCCTGTGATCAACATGATACCCACGAACAACAGCAAGCCGCCCATAACCTTTTCGATCGTGTCCATGTAAGGCTTGATGCGGTTCATAACGGTCATAGAGCGATTCAGGAACATGGCCGCCAGAAGGAATGGAATGCCCAAGCCTGCCGCATAGACGCCCAGCAACACTGTACCACGCGCCACTGACGCCTCATTTGCTGCTAGCGAAAGGATTGCACCTAACTGAGGCCCAATGCAGGGCGTCCAGCCAAAAGCAAACGCCAGACCCAGAATATAGGCGCCAAAGACCGAGCCACCGGAATCACCTGTTTCGATCCGCGCTTCGCGGTCCAAAAACGGAATTCGGAATACGTTCAGAAAATGCAGACCGAACACGATCACCACTGCGCCCGAGAGCTTGGCGAAAAGCACCTGATTTTGCAGAACAAACGCCCCAAAGGCCGACGCGGTGAAGCCCAAAAGCAGAAAGACGGTCGACAGCCCCATCACAAAAAACAACGCCGACAGGGTTGCCTTACGCCGCGCGCGGGCTTCATCCTGCATCTCGTTGATTGTGACGCCGCTCATATACGCCAGATAGGGCGGCACAATGGGCAGCACGCAAGGCGATAGAAAGCTGATCAAGCCGCCCAGAAGGGCGACGAACATGGCGGGGATCAATCCCGCGTCTATGATTTCAATTCCGAACATGTCTCTGCACATAAGTGATGAAGGTCGATCCGTCACGGGGCCATTCAGTCACATCCTCGTGGTTGGAATCTGGACAATATTTCAACTTGGTCCTATCCCGAATGACATGACCGAGATTACAGAAACGTTGGACGCCCTTGGGCTTTTGTGTCCTCTGCCCGTCCTCAAAGCCCGCAAACGGCTTAAATCCTTGCCTGCAGGGGCCGTACTGCGTGTTTTGGCCGATGACCCGGCGGCTATCGTCGATGTCCCGCATTTCTGCGCCGAGGCTGGGCATACATTGTTGTCGCAAGATCTTGATGGGGCGCATCAGATTTATTTGATTCAAAAATCTGTCTGAAAACCCCTGCCCCAACGAAAAAAGGCGGGCCCATCAGCCCGCCTTTCATTATTTACCCAACGACCACCATCCGCGCCGTTTCGGCTTGGCAGGTCCCGGTTCCGGTTCTTCCGCTACGGTTTCCAGCACGGGTTCGGGCGTTTCTTCCACTGGCGCTTCTGCGGCGGGCTCAACCTCATTCGCAGTAGGTTCTTCAACCGCTTTTGCTGCGGTTGATTCTACATCCGCAGCGGGTTCTTCGACGTTTGCATTCGCACCGATGGCTTTGTCGGCCGCATCCGCAACGCTGGCCTCTTCGGCAATCACCGGTTCTTCAACCGCAGCTTCAGATGCCGCATCAACCGCCACGCCTTGCTCCCGAGCGACCTCTGTTACGTCGCCCTCAGGGGTTTCGGCAACTTTTTCAGCCGCAGGTGCATCCGTTACCGTCTCAGCTTCGGCAACTGCTGTTTCAGCCTGTTCGACCGTTTCTTCTGCTATTACGTCTTTCTTCCGACGACGTGGCGCGCGCTTGCGCTTGGGCTTGGCAGGTTTTTCTTCGTCAGCGGCTTCTGCCTCGACAACCTCAGTCGCAGCTTCTTCATCGGTGGCCTCGCCCTCAGAAGCCTCCTGTGTCTCGTCGTCATTGCCGTCGCTGGATTGCTCTGTCGCATCCCCATTGCCCCCGCCCTTCTTGCGGCGACGACGACGGCGCTTGCGCTTGGGCTTGGATTCCTCCTCTGCCTGGGCAACTTCGTCTTCGGCGACTTCTTCGTCCGACGAATCCACCAAATCCATCAGTGATGCATCGACGGATACAACAGGCGCAGTGGCTTCCGGCACAATCCGACTGGCGGTCTTGAATTTCTCCATCGAGAAATCGGGGCTGACCAAATGAACGTCACCCTCGATCCGCACCGACAGACCGTACCGCGCCTCAATCTGTGCAATGTGCTCGCGCTTTTGATTCATAAGGAAGTTGGCGATGCTGACAGGGCAGCGCACCAGAACCTCACGCGACCTACGGCGGGTTCCTTCCTCTTCGATCTGACGCAGAATCGACAGGGCCATATTGTCGTCCGAACGGATCAAGCCGGTTCCATGACAGGCCGGGCATGGCTGAGTCGTGGCCTCGATCATACCAGGGCGCAGGCGCTGACGGCTCATCTCCAACAGACCAAAGCCCGAAATCCGGCCAACCTGAATACGCGCCCGATCAGTTTTCAGCTTATCCTTCAGACGCTTTTCAACCGCTGCGTTGTTCTTGCGCTCGTCCATGTCGATGAAATCGATGACAATCAGACCGGCCAAGTCACGCAGACGCAATTGACGGGCAACTTCTTCGGCGGCCTCCAGGTTGGTCTTCAGCGCGGTTTCCTCGATCGAGCCTTCCTTGGTCGCCCGACCCGAGTTCACGTCGATCGCCACCAAAGCCTCAGTGACACCGATCACAATGTAGCCACCGGATTTCAGCTGAACCGTCGGGTTGAACATCCCTGCCAGATAGCTTTCGACCTGATACCGCGCGAACAGAGGCAGGGCATCCTCATACCGTTTCACGTTCTTAGCGTGAGACGGCATGATCATTTTCATGAAGTCCTTGGCGATGCGGTATCCGCCCTCACCCTCGACCAGGACCTCGTCGATATCGCGGTTATAAAGATCGCGGATCGACCGTTTGATCAGGTCGCCTTCTTCATAGATCTTTGCAGGCGCAATCGATTCCAGTGTCAGGGCGCGGATCTGCTCCCACAAGCGCTGCAGGTATTCGTAGTCGCGCTTGATCTCGGACTTGGTGCGCTTGGCGCCCGCTGTACGAATGATCAAACCGGCCCCGGTCGGGACATCAATGTCCGCGGCAATTTCTTTCAGTTTCTTGCGGTCGGCGGCGTTGGTGATTTTGCGGCTGATACCGCCACCGCGCGCAGTGTTCGGCATCAATACGCAATAGCGACCGGCCAAAGACAGGTAGGTTGTCAGTGCAGCGCCCTTGTTGCCGCGCTCTTCCTTGACCACCTGCACCAGCAGGACCTGACGAACCTTGATAACTTCCTGAATCTTATAGCGACGCGGTCGAGGTTTGCGCGGTGGACGGATGTCTTCGCTGTCATCCTCATCCGCTACGGATTCAATTGAATCATCCTTCGAAGACGCATCGGCCCCCGTGCCTTCGGCACCTTCTTCATCCGCGTCCTGATCATCGGCGGAGTCTGAGGAGGTTTCAGCCGAGGTATCATTATCTTCAACAGCCGAAGCCTCTGCCGCTTCCTCATTCGCTTTGTCCGAAGCTTCCTCGGCTTGATCTACGACATCTGCTGACGCCTCATCCGAGGTTTCAGCAGGCTCTTCGGTGGTCTCACCAGCAGCGTCGTTGACCCCTTCAGCTTCATCAGTCGCGTCATCGACCTCAACAACAGCCGCTTGCTCAGCGTCGTCAGATACAGCGTCCGACGGGGTCGCATCGCTGTCTTCCGGCTCTTCTACCGGTGTTTCCGCGACAATCTCCATGGGCGAGGTTCCCTCGGGCACCTCTGCATCCGTATCTTCGCCGTCGGCCAGATCGATGGTTTCCATACCAGTCGGCTCGGATGAAACTTCCATCGTTTCAACCGGATCGTCCGATTTCACATCGGCCGCCTTGGACCGCGACCGAGACCGCCGTTTCTTGGGCTTGGATTCTTCGGCTTCATCACGCGCCTTCATCGCCTCGGCGTAGGCGCGTTCTTCCTCCATCAATGCCTCACGGTCGGCGACGGGGATCTGGTAATAGTCCGGATGAATTTCCGAAAACGCCAGGAATCCATGCCGGTTCCCGCCATAATCGACAAACGCCGCCTGAAGCGACGGCTCAACCCGTGTTACTTTTGCAAGATAGATGTTGCCAGCAAGCTGGCGCTTGTTTTCGGACTCAAAATCGAACTCCTCGACCTTGTTTCCGTCGACCACCACGACGCGGGTTTCCTCCGAGTGGGTGGCATCGATAAGCATTTTCTTAGCCATGTTTCCTTGGTGCACCGCGCCAAACGCGTTGTCCTGACCTGTCCAGGCGGACAGGCGCATTTGGGGAGGTGTCTTGTCAGGGCGATTTCGGACGGCGCGCGGCAAGGTCTGGCGCTGTGGCCCCCTGCCCGTTCTCTCAATCGTTGCGCGCGCGTCATCGCGGTTCTTCTCCGACAGGCGCGTATGACCGCTGCCTGCCCATTTATTCCTTTCGCCCAAGGGTCCTGGGCTCAGGTACTACACTGCCCCGTTCGGGGCACAATCGGCCTGCTGAACCGCGAGGGCTTGATCCTCATCAACAGATCAGCAGCGAAACTCAAAAATTCGGGTCTTATGGGCGTCAAATTCGCCTGGCCCGTTCACACACCATAAAAGCAACCCTGTGGAAAAGACAATGGGCAAACTGCATTCCGCGAAAATGCGCGCGGGCGGATCCCTTTCATCTGGCTAAAAATACCTCGGGGGAGTCGCCCAAGGCGACGGGGGCAGCGCCCCCATTCGCGTCACTTAAAGATAGTCTGAACGCTGAAGACCATATTTGGCCATTTTTTCATTCAGCGTCCGGCGCGGCAGGCAGAGTTCGTCCATAACAGACGCAATCGAGCCTTTGTGGCGGCGCATCGTATTGTCGATCAGCATCCGCTCGAACGCTTCGACATATTCCTTCAGCGGCTTACCTTCGGTGGTCATCACCGGCTGCATCTCTTCATGGTCCGACATCAACAGCGACGCAATCGTTCCCGATCCACGGCGCGATTGCAGCACGGCGCGCTCGGCAATATTGATCAATTGGCGCACGTTGCCCGGCCAGGGCGCTTGCAACAGCTGCGCTGCTTCCTGAGCGCTGACCTGAGGCGCATCACAACCGTATTCCTCGGCAAACTGCTCGCTGAGGCGCGTGAAGAGGGTCAGAATGTCCTCACCTCGCTGACGCAGTGGCGGCATCGTGATCCGCAACGCGGCCAGTCGGTAAAACAGATCAGGGCGCAGAACATCCTCAGAGGTTTTTCCCGCTTCCTGCAGATTCGAAATCGCAACGATCCGGGTCTCGGCAGGCGTGCCCTGCTCGTTCATCACGCTCAGCAGCTTGGCCTGTAACGTATCGCTCAGCGCCTCAACATCTTCCAGCACCAGCGTGCCACCGCGCGCTTCTTCGATTGCGGGCAATTGCGCATCCTCGGGCATCATCGGGCCAAACAACCGTTTGGCCAGCGCATCTTCCTCGAGCGCTGCGCAGGATACCAAAACAAACTTCTTGCCCGCGCGGCTGCCCACCGCATGCAGCGCATGCGCCACCAGCGTCTTGCCGGTTCCGGTCTCGCCGTCGATCAACACATGTCCGTCGGCCTGCCCAAGGTCCAGAATATCCTCTCGCAACCGCTCCATCACCGGGCTGGCACCGATCAGCTTATTCATGATCTGCGTGCCACCCGACAGCTCGCGTCGCAGTGCACGGTTGTCCAATGTCAGGCGACGGGCATTGCTGGCGCGCTTGGCCAGTTCGGACATGCGATCGGGATTGAATGGCTTTTCGAGGAAATCGAACGCACCGACACGCATCGCCTCGACCGCCATTGGAACATCACCATGTCCGGTGATCATGATCACAGGCAGGGTGCTGTCGGCGCCCATCAATTTTTTCAGAAGCTGGATGCCATCCATCCCCGGCATTTTGATATCCGAAATCACGATCCCCGGGTAATCCGGCCCCAAAACCTTGAGCGCATCTTCCGCACTGGCAAAGGTTTCAGTGTCATATCCGGACAAAGCAAGCCACTGGCTGATCGACTGGCGCATGTCCTGTTCGTCATCCACAATGGCAATTTTCATGGCCTGTGCCATAGTCATTCCTCGTTATTCCGCGGCCTCAAGGCCGTCGCTTCCCAGTGCTGGCAACTGCATTTCAAACACCGCGCCGCCGTATTGTGCATTGCGCGCAGTCAGCCGTCCTCCATGGTCGTTCACGATCCCAGACGAGATAGCAAGCCCCAGACCTACGCCATCTCCAGGCTGTTTGGTGGTATAGAACGGCTCGAACAGGTTCTCGATGTCCTCGATGCCGTGCCCGTTGTCACGCACGGTCAGGACCGCCATGTCGCCCGCCGCCAGGATGATTTCCACATCCGGCTCTGCTACTGATTTGGTGGCATCCAGCGCATTTCGCAAGAGGTTGACCATCACCTGCTCGATCCGCATCCGGTCCCCCATCACCATCACAGGTTCTTCCGGCAGGATCTGAGTGATCTTCACATGACGCTGACGCAGTTGCGGCTCCATCATGGACAAGGCCGAGGCCAGCGCTTCACCAAGATTTACAGGCGAAAACGCATCCGCCCCTTTGCGGGCATAAGACTTAAGCTGGCGCGTGATCGCACCCATCCGTTCGATCAGGCCATCGATGCGCCCAAAGCTGGCCAGCGCCTCTTCCGGTCGGTTGCGCCGCAACAACAGACGCGCCCCGGCGAGATATGTTTTCATTGCAGCCAGAGGTTGATTGAGCTCGTGACTGACCGCAGCCGACATCTCGCCCAACGCCGCCAATTTCGAGCTTTGCGCGAGGGTCTGTTCTGCCAAATCCAGCGTCTTTTCAACCCGTTCCCGCTCAGCAATTTCTCGCTGTAGCCGCGCGTTCAATGCGCGAAGCTCTGCCGACTCGCGCTGAAACAAGGCCATGCGCAAGGTGGCCCGACGGCTGAGCGCATAAAACGTAAGCGCCAGAAGAATCGCAAACCCCATGATTTCCAGCGCGAGCACGCTGTTCACCTTTTCGCGGATCGACTCAAAGGTGGTGAACGACGTCATTTGCCAACCGCGAAATGGGATGCGTGTTTCCATCCGCATCACCGCCTCGCCTTGCAGGTACGCGTCAGGTGGCAAAGCCGTCCAGTCGGTTGTGGCCCGAATGGCGCGTTGAATTGCGCCCTGTGGCGGTTGGCGCAGCATTGCCGTGCTTTCTTCCAAGCCGCGCCAACGTGGCTCGGTAGACAGGATGATCGTTCCGGTGCTGTCCGTGACCATCACCGCGTCTGATATACCGGCCCATGCGCGCTCGAATTTCTGAAGATCCACCTCAACAACGATGACACCCAGAATTTCCGATCCATTTTCCAGTCGCCGGGAATACACAAAACTGTATCCGCCGGATTCCTTCGGAATGACGGAAAAAATTGTCGCGTTCGATCGGACGGCGTCCACAAAATATGCGGTATTTCTGTGCCCTTCGCCTAGTCTGTTCCGATCGGTCGCCGCGACTGTCCGACCGTCGCTGTCCAGCAGCATCAAGGATGCGGCGCCTATTTCTTCTACAAAAGAGATCAACCGCTGCGTTGAAAGCGTGTAGTCACTGGATTGGAGGGCGGAAATCAAGGTTGGGTCACGAGCCAGCAACTGCGGCACGATTGAGTTTCGTCGCAATTCGCTGAGCAAGTTTCCGGAATACAAGGCCAGCCGTAGTTCAGCCCGGTTTCGGGTGGATTCCGTGAACCTGTCAGTCAACAGGCGGTTGGTAATCCAGACCGTTGCGATTGTTGCGACTAGCAACACCAGCACAGACAGGCGCAGCCGCCAGCCCAGTGGCGCACCACGAAACGGTTTCAACAGATTTGACCAGGCTGATCGCACGTCCGAGTTCATGTCCAGACGTTACGCGCGGGCGCGCGTGACCTCAAGTCACGCCGCTTCAAACACGCCCGACAATGCGCGGAACAGCGCCGCCCCGTCGGTGCCACCGTGACCTTCGTCAGCGGCCCGTTCGGGGTGCGGCATCATTCCCAGCACACGGCGGTTTTCCGACAGAATGCCTGCAATATCACCCACCGAACCGTTGGGATTCTCGGTATAGGTGAACGCGATACGGTCTTGATCCTGCAATGCCGACAGCGTTTCGTCGTCCGCAAAGTAATTGCCGTCGTGATGCGCAATCGGAATGCCGATCACGTCACCCGCATTGTAGCCGGCGGTAAACACGCTATCGCTGGTTTCAACCTTCAGGCCCACTGATTTACAAATGTACTTCAGCCCGGCATTGCGCAGCAACGCGCCTGGCAGGATACCCGTTTCTGTCAAAACCTGGAAACCGTTACAGATACCAACTGCATATCCACCACGTTCGGTATGATCCACAACCGCTTTGCAGATCGGTGACTTGGCAGCGATGGCCCCGCAGCGCAGATAGTCGCCATACGAAAAGCCGCCCGGTACGCCCACGATATCTACACCGTCGGGCAACGCTGCGTCTTTGTGCCAGACCATATCAACCTTGAAACCGGCCTGCTCAAAAGCGACGGCGAGGTCTCGGTCACAGTTGGATCCGGGGAATACGATTACGGCTGCGCGCATGGCGGGCCCTCCTACGAGACAAAATCAGTAACCACCGCAACGCCCGGAGGGGTCGGATGATCAAAGGCGGCAAGCTCAGCGCTTACCTGGTTGAGAGATATTTTACGCGTGACCAGTGGGCTCAGGTCGATCCCGCCCCCTGCGATCATCGACAACAAGGACGGATAACGCCAGCTTGGCATTCCCCGTGTACCGAAAACAGAAAGCTGGCCAGAGTACAGCACATCCATTGGCAGTGCCATCTGGGTGTGATCCCCCGCAGGCATTCCGATCTGCACCATGCGCCCCAGTTTGCGAAGGGACCGCATCGCGGAGACAGTCGTCACTTCAATGCCCAAGGCTTCAATTGCAACGTGCGCGCCGCCGCCAGTGATGTCCTTCACGGCTTGCGACGCATCACAGGTCGTCGCATTCACGACCGCGTCCGCGCCCAGAGACATGGCATAATCCAGCTTGTCGTCTGCGATATCGACCACCACAACCCGTGTACCAAGGGCCTTGCCCAACAGCAGGGTCGAGATTCCAACGCCACCGCCACCAAAGACCGCAATCCATTCCCCACCCTGAACCTGCGCCCGTCCGACCAATGCCTGCCATGCTGTCGTCACCCGGCACCCAAGGGCGGCCGCCACTTCGGGCGCAATGCTGTCGGGCAACAATGTAAGGTTAGCATCCGCATGGGCTACAGCAATGTATTCGGCAAAGGCGCCATCGCAGGTGAACCCAGGCACAATCTGATCGTTGCAGATTGTCTGATGCCCCTGCGCACAATCCGCGCAATGTCCGCAAGCCAGAATGAAGGGAGCAATCACCCTGTCGCCAACCCGCCACCGGGTGACGCGGGGGCCAACCGCAACAACCTCGCCACAGTATTCGTGACCGGGTGTCATCGGAAGGATTACGTCCGGGTCCGCGCCTGACCACGCATGCCAATCGGATCGGCACACGCCACACGCCAAAACCCGAACCACAACACCATCTTCGGCGGGTTCGGGGTCGGGTACCGTCGTAACCTCAAGTGGTTGGCGATAGGTGATCAGACGCGCGGCCCGCATTCGGTCAGACCAGTTCGATCTCGTAGCGTTCAATGACCGTGTTGGCCAACAGCTTTTCGCACATTTCGGTGACATCCGCTTCGGTTGCACTTTCGGTCAGTTCAAGGTCGATCACCTTGCCTTGACGTACACCTTCGACCTTATCAAAGCCCATTGCGCCCAATGCGTGCCGAACAGCTTCGCCCTGCGGGTCCAGTACCCCGTTCTTGAGCATCACATGCACCCGTGCTTTCATTTTGGCAACTCCACCTTCGGGCCGCAATCCATGGCCCATTTCGTTGCGCGGGGGATAGCGTGCCTGACCGTTTTCGACAACCCTGTTTCCCAAGCAGTTTGCCGCAGTTGTCATCAAGCGAAGCGACTCTTTCGGTTAATCACCAAGAGATGAACCTTCCGATAACGCAAAAACCAAACTGCGCCGCGGTTTTTGCCGCAGCGCAGTTTAGTTGAAACATAAGTCTCCGGAACGGATCAGTTGATCAGTGTCGGCTTGGTGACATTGGTATTCGGAAGCACACCCAACCGGCGCGCGACTTCTGAATATGCATCGGTCAGATTGCCCAGATCGCGGCGGAACACATCCTTGTCCAGCTTCTGGCCGGTCTCAATATCCCACAGGCGGCAGCTGTCGGGGCTGATTTCGTCAGCCACGATCAGGCGCTGATAGTCGCCGTCGAACACGCGTCCGATTTCGATCTTGAAGTCCACCAGCCGAATACCAACTGCCAGCATCACGCCGCTCATGAAATCGTTCACCCGCAGAGCAATGCTGAGGATGTCGTCCATGTCCTGCTGGCTGGCCCAACCAAAGGCTGCGATATGTTCTTCTGTAACCAGAGGATCACCCAGCGCGTCGTCCTTGTAACAATATTCGACGATCGGGCGCGGCAGTTGAGTGCCTTCTGCTATGCCCAGACGTTTTGTCATCGATCCGGCGGCATAGTTTCGAACGATCACTTCCAACGGAACGATTTCGCAATTGCGCACCAGTTGTTCGCGCATGTTCAGGCGGCGAATAAAGTGGTTCGGGATACCGATTTGGGTCAGGCCGTTCATAAAGAACTCGGACAGGCGATTGTTCAATACGCCTTTGCCGTCAATAACGTCCTTCTTTTCCGCGTTGAACGCGGTGGCGTCATCCTTGAAATACTGCACGATTGTGCCCGGTTCGGGACCTTCATACAGAATCTTGGCCTTACCTTCGTAAATTTTCTTGCGACGCGCCATAAGCGACCTTTCCAGTCTGAGCAGAGGGATTGAGTCCCCTCTCGTTGGCGTCCTCATAGTGCAAGCCCCCTTTTCTCGCAAGTTCATGTACCCGAGAGGCTTTGACGCAGCGCAAATACCTTGCGCACGGGACGTCGTATGGTCATATCATCAGGAAACAAGATGTAACCCAAGAGGTCCTCACCCAATGACCACGTTCGACGAACGCGAAAACGCCTTTGAAGCCAAATTTGCTCATGACGAAGAAATGCAGTTCAAGGCCCAAGCCCGCTGCAACAAACTACTGGGCCTATGGGCGGCAGAGAAACTGGGAAAAACCGGTGCCGATGCCGAAGAATACGCAAAGACGGTTGTAATCGCCGATTTTGAAGAAGCCGGGCACGAGGATGTTGTGCGCAAGGTTTCAGGCGATTTGGGTAGCTTGTCCTCGGATGACGAAATTCGGGCGAAAATGGCCGAGCTTTTGCCAGAGGCCAAAGCGCAGGTTCTGAGCGAGACCGACTAAGCGATTAGCGCCTGACTCATGATCTTCATGAGTTTTATGAATTTGATTTGACGCCCCTGTCGTGTGACATGGGGCGTCTCTATTTTTTAACGGCGATTTGCGCCTTTTTCTGGAATACCCCAATGACAAATGCGCTGAGCAAGCTTCTGGACACCAATGATGCCATTCTGGCGGATGGAGCGACTGGAACAAACCTGTTCAACATGGGCCTGCAATCCGGCGATGCGCCTGAACTCTGGAACGTGGACGCTCCCGAAAAAATCAAAGCCCTGTATCAGGGTTCCGTCGATGCGGGCAGCGATCTTTTCTTGACCAATACGTTCGGTGGCACATCGGCGCGGCTCAAATTGCATGACGCACAGAATCGCGTGGGCGAACTGAACCGCATCGGTGCGGAACTTGGGCGTGAAGTTGCGGACAAGGCGGGACGCCCCGTTGTGGTCGCTGGATCCGTTGGCCCGACCGGCGAGATCATGGAACCCGTCGGAAGCTTGTCTCATTCCGAAGCGGTGGAAATGTTCCACGAACAAGCCGCAGCACTGAAAGAAGGCGGAGTGGATGTGCTGTGGGTCGAAACCATCAGCGCGCCCGAAGAATTCCGCGCCGCCGCCGAAGCGTTTGCGCTGGCCGATATGCCCTGGTGTGGCACCATGAGCTTTGACACAGCGGGTCGCACAATGATGGGTGTCACCTCGGCTGATCTGGCGCAACTGGTTGAAACGCTGCCAAACCCGCCCATCGCATTCGGAGCCAATTGTGGAACCGGCGCATCGGATATTCTGCGCACTGTTCTGGGCTTTGGCGCACAGGGCACGGAACGTCCTCTGATCTCAAAAGGTAACGCGGGCATTCCGAAATACGTGGATGGCCACATCCACTATGACGGTACACCCGAATTGATGGGGCAGTATGCAGCTATGGCGCGCGACGCAGGTGCTACGATCATTGGCGGTTGCTGCGGGACCATGCCCGATCACCTGCGCAAGATGCGCGAGGCGCTGGACACCACATCCCGCGGCGAGCGCCCCACCCTGGAACAAATCACTGATGCGCTTGGTCCGTTTACTTCGGCCTCGGACGGAACCGGCGATGATGCTGCACCCGAGCGCCGAGCGCGCCGCCGCCGCCGCGCCTAAATTCGACCTATTCAGCGCCCTTCGAATTTCGGAGGGCGTTTTTCCATGAATGCCACCACACCTTCGGCGAAATCGCGCGAGCGACCGCATTCGCCTTGCAGATGCGCTTCGGTCGCAAGCTGCTGAGGCAGGGTGTTTTCATATGTCCCACGAACAGCTTGCTTGATCGCGCCATAGGCGGCGGTCGGACCTTTGGCCAGGTATTCCGCCCGTTTGCGCCAATGCGCAGCGAAGTCTTCATCAGGGATGGCCTCCCAGATCAGACCCCAATCATCTGCCTGCCGTGCGCTGATCTTGTCAGCAAACAAAGCCGCCCCCATCGCCTTGGCCAGCCCCATTTGACGTGGCATGAACCAGGTTCCGCCAGCGTCGGGCAGCAACCCGATCCGAGCAAAGGCCTGCAGGAAATAGGCGCTCTCGGCAGCAATCACTACATCCGCGCACAGGGCAAGGTTGGCTCCTGCCCCAGCCGCAGCTCCGTTCACGGCCGCAATCGTTGGCACCGGACAGCTGTGAATCGTCTCCAGCATCGGCTCATATTCGTCCCGCAACGAACGTTCCAAGTCAATCTTGCCGGTTGACGACGCATCACCCAAATCCTGTCCCGAGCAAAAAGCAGGTCCAGCGCCGGTGATCACGATGCACCGGGCTCGGGTCGCCGCATCTTTCATTGCGTGAGTGATTTCAGCTCGCATCTGAGTTGTCAGAGCGTTCATCTTGTCAGGTCTGTTCAATGTCAGAACTGCCAGCCCGTCAGAAATATCCAGAACAACCGTTTCGTATTTCATGAAAACCCTCCCGTCGCGCCTTGCGTTTTTGCACACTTACTGACCCAAACGGGATGGGAAAAGCAGAACCAAACGTCAGTCTTCAAGAATTCGGCGCAGGCGTTCCTTTTCGTCCTCACTCAGCGTCGTGCTCTCAACTGAAGCGTGGGCTTTGGCGCGGTTGCGCAGAAAGTTCAGCCCGACCCCGGCTGCAATCAGCAACATGATGGGTCCGGCGAGCCAAAGAAACAGGTTCGAACCGCTGGTCGTCGGCTTCAGCAGAACGTATTCGCCATAGCGATCTACGATAAAGGCAATTGCCTCTTCATCGCTGTCACCCGCGACCAAACGCTCACGCAGCAACAGGCGCAAGTCACGCGCAAGATCTGCATTGCTTTCGTCGATGCTCTCGTTCCGGCAAACAAGGCAGCGTAGGCCAGTGCTGAGGTCGCGCGCCCGCTGTTCGAGGACCGGATCATCCAGCACCTCGTCGGGCTGCACCGAAAACACGGGTGTCGCCAGCAGCATTAGGATCAGTACAAGGCGTTTCATTCTGCGGGCACTCCGCCAACCGGGGTTTTTCTGGCCCCAGCCGCAACACGGAATCGTCTGTCACATAGGCTTAGGATACCGCCTAGCGACATTAGAATGCAGCCACCCCAGATCCAGTTTGCGAGCGGTTTGATATAGGTCCGCATGACCCAGCCCCCATCGGCCTGCTGATCGCCGATCACGACGTAAAGGTCGCCCAGGAAACGATAGTCGATCGCAGCCTCAGTCGTGGGCATACGCGCCACCGGATAGTCGCGTTTTTCCGGGTGCAGGGTGCCAATCAGACGTCCATTCTTTTCAACCAGGACATCTGCCGTGGTCGAGAAATAGTTCGGCCCCTCAACCTGCCGCACATCTTGCAGGGTCAGCGTGAACTGCCCCACCACGAACGGCTTGTTGGGTTGCGCCACGCGAATATCTTCGGCCTCCCACGCAGTCAGACCAGCGACCGCGAAGATGGTGACGCCCAAACCGGTATGAGCAACCGCTTTTCCCCAATCCGCGCCCGGCAAACGGAACAGGCGCTTAAGGCTGCCATTGCGGCCTGTGCGGCTCCACAAATCAAGCGCTGCACCAAAGGTGATCCAGGCCCCAAGGAACAGCCCAACCGGCCCAAGCGCGCTGCGTCCGGTTTGCATCGCCCAAACCAGCAGAGCAATTGCCAGCGCAAGGCCAAAGGCATAGCGCAGCGACCACGCGGTCTTGCCAATCCTTCCCCGCTTCCAAGGCAACATTGACCCAATCGGCAGGATCAACCCAAGCAGCACCATGAACGGAGAGAACGCCGCATTGAAGAACGGAGCACCGACCGAGAGCTTCCGGTCGAACATCATCTCAGCCACCATCGGCCACATGGTGCCTACGAACACAACAAAACAGCTGACAGCCAGCAGCACGTTGTTCGCCACCAAAGCGCTTTCGCGGCTGACCATACCAAACACACCCTTGGCCTCCATCGCTTGGGCGCGCGCGGCAAACAGCGTCAATGCCCCGCCGATAAAGAACACCAGGATCATCAGGATAAACACGCCACGTTCGGGATCGGTTGCAAAGGCATGAACAGACGTGAGAAGCCCAGACCGCACAATGAATGTGCCGATCAGTGAAAATCCGAATGCGATGATTGCCAGCAAAATGGTCCAACTTTTCAGCGCCTCGCGCTTTTCCACAACGATAGCCGAGTGCAACAGCGCGGCTGCCAGAAGCCACGGCATGAAAGAGGCGTTCTCAACCGGGTCCCAGAACCAGAAACCGCCCCAGCCGAGTTCGTAGTACGCCCACCAGGACCCCAACGCGATCCCGATCGTCAAAAAGACCCATGCTGCCAGTGTCCAAGGCCGCACCCACCGCCCCCATGCGGCGTCGACGCGGCCTTCGATCAGGGCGGCAACGGCAAAGCTGAACGCCATACTCAGCCCCACATATCCGAGATAGAGAAACGGTGGATGGAAGGCCAAACCGGGGTCTTGAAGCAGTGGGTTCAGGTCGCGCCCGTCAAACGGCGCAATTGCAAGCCGGTCAAACGGGTTTGACGTGAACAAAATGAAGGCAAAAAATGCGACAGCAATTGAAGACTGCACGGCCAACACACGTGCCTTAAGCGTTGGCGGCAAACCGCCCCCAAAAAACGCAGCCATCGCACCGAACAAGGTGACAATCAGCACCCAAAGCAACATGGACCCTTCGTGGTTCCCCCATGTCCCACTTATCTTGTAGATCATCGGCTTGGCCGAGTGGCTGTTCTCAACCACGATCCTCAGGGAAAAGTCGGACACGACGAAAGCCCAGATCAGAGCACCGAAGGAAAATGCCGTTAGCAGGAACTGAACAATGGCCGAAGGCTCGGCAAATGCCATCCATCCGGTCCAACGTTTCGAGGCACCGATCAGGGGCACCACGCTTTGCACGATTGCGACAAAGAAGGCGAGAATTAGGGCAAAGTGGCCGAGTTCTGTAATCATGCCCCGGAATATACTCCGGGGCCAATCCGGGGGCCAATAACTTTCGCCAGATCCGGGGGCACATAGTGTCGCGGGTCAGGTCCCACGACGCTTGCGCCAGTCTTCCAGCGCAGGGTTGGCATCAGGGCGCGTGATGTCTTGCGTCAAAGCTGAATCCGGGCCAGGATCCGCAGCCCCCGGGCTGTCGGCTCGCAGGGCGCGCAACTGCTCGATATTGTTCAGGACGGCAGGCAATCGCAGCATTGAAACACCGATATCCCTTTGAAACTCCTGCATCTTCACCTGATGCCGTGCTCCAAAGTAAAAGGAAACGATAACGCCCAACAACCACCATAAAGGTTCCGGCACCAAAGCCATGCCTTGCATCCTAGCCGCAAACCACAGCGGATCGACCATGGCCGCGATGAACAACCCCAGCGTCCCCAAGGCCAAAGCCGGACGTGGCAGTCGATTCACACCATCCATAAACCGGTCAAATGAACCTTTTTGCGCAGTTTGGAATTCACCACCAAATTGCAACATGGCTTGCGCTTGAACCTCGGCTCCTCTCTGCGCGCCTGCTTCGGCGTTTTCGCGGTAAAGCTCAACGGTTTCTCTTACCCCATTGCGTCCATTCCCAAACAACAGCGCCAAGACGCCCGAGATCAATCCCATGCTTCCACCCTTCTTTGAAACGCGTCATCTGACATGTGATAGCGGTGCGACAGAAATTCTTCGGCGCGTTTAATCCAGCCACCTTTGCCCCCTGACCGGCTTTGCGCATATTTTCTTAACGCCGGTCGTCGATCCGCCAGACGAAAGTAGTAATTCCGCCGCGCAATCCCGTATGCATCCCGCAGTGTGGATGGGTCCGGCTGGGCTGCACTTACACAAGCTGCTGCGGTCTTTGGACCAATCACGCCATCCACTGCCACATTGAAGCCCATGTCTCGCAAAAGTCGTTGCAAGATTTTCACTGCCTGAGATCCGGCGTTCACATACATGTCAAAGACCGAAGCGTGCAGCACATTCGGCAACGACGAAACACGTGGCTTATCAAAGTAATGCTGAACAAAGATGTCGACCGCTTTTTGCCGCGTGAGCAACCGCACGTCGGCAACATCCACAGCACCATCGCCAGTCAAATCCAATCCCAGACGTCGCATTGTGTGAATGGTCACACCGTATTTCGTGGCACCGCCGGGGTCGTCCGGATCATCCACAAACCCGCCTTCTCGTGCAACGATGTCTTCTGCGATCTGCCGAACCGTTTGCATGACATCCCCCAATTTTAACAATCGCGGCAACGGTCCGACAAACCTGTTAACATCCAGAAACGACAAAGGGCGCTGCAGTTTGAATACGTGCAACGCCCTTTATTCTTTTGTTCAATGGCTACATTTGCCCGAGAAGCCCGACGATCAGCTGCCTTCCGCTTCTTTGTAAACACCTTGCTCTTTCAGCGCGTCCATTACCTCTTTCGGCATGTAAGTTTCGTCATGTTTGGCAAGGATTTCAGTTGCTTCAAACACGCCGTTTACGTAGCTTCCGGTGCCAACCATGCCTTGGTTCTCGGTAAACAGATCCGGCAGAACGCCCGTGAACGAGACCGGGACACTCTCCCCCCCATCCGTAACCACAAAATGAACGGTTTCGCCCTGCCCACGAATGATCGAGCCTTCTTCAACAAGCCCGCCTATGCGGAACACCTCGGTCGGTTTGGGCGGCTCCGCAATTACCTCGCTGGGCGAACGGAAGAAATTGATGCCATCCTGCAAGGCCCACCCAATCAACGCCGTCGATGCCACCAAGGCAACGACCGCTACCAAAATGACTTGTACTCGACGACGTTTCTTAAGCGTTTTCATACCGTCCTCACGGAAATAGAGGGGCCATCATCAGACCCACAGTTTCATCTTCACCTAACATCAGGTTGGCGTTCTGCAAGGCTTGGCCACTGCTACCTTTTGTCAGGTTATCCAGCGCGGCAATCACAATCGCGCGCCGTTCGATCCGGTCAGCCACCACACCGATATGACAGAAATTCGACCCGCGTACATGATGGGTCGACGGCGCCTGTCCCATCGGCAGCATCTGGATGAAAGGCTCATCCACATAGGTCTTTGCCAACGTTTCATAGACGCTTTGCGGGTCGCCCTTGACGTAGGTCGTTGCCAGAATGCCCCGGTTAGCCGGGACCAGATGCGGTGTGAATTGCACATGCACTGTCCGCCCGGCCAGCTTCGAAAATTCCTGATCGAATTCACCCAGATGCCGGTGTGCACCGCCGACCGCATAGGCATTGTACCCTTCACTCAACTCAGCGTGCAGCAGGTTTTCCTTGAGCGACCGCCCGGCCCCGGAAACTGCGCATTTCAGGTCCAGAATGATGTCATCAAGATCAATAACCCCGGCCGAGATCAACGGCCGCAGCACATATTGCCCTGTCGCGGCGTTGCAGCCTGTACCGGCGACCAAGCGCGCCGACCTTATCTCATCCCTATAGAACTCAGTTAGGCCATAAACGGCCTCGCCCTGCTGTTCCAAAGCGCTGTGCGGGTTGCCATACCACTTCTCATATTCATCCGGGTCTTGCAGCCGGAAATCCGCTGACAAATCAATGATCTTCAAGTCTTTCGGCAGGTCCCGGATCACCTCTTGGCTGGTTTTGTGCGGCAAAGCACAGAAACACAGATCAACATTGGAAAAATCGATCTCGGAAATCTTGCACAGATCCGGCAAGTCCATGTGCCGCAGATGCGGAAAGACCTGCGTCATACTCATCCCAGCCTTACGTTCGGCGGCCAAAGCAACGATGTCCATGTTCGGGTGCTCGGCGATCAGCCGCACCAGTTCAGCGCCGGTGTAACCAGAAGCGCCCAGAATTGCGATTTTATGGGTCATGTCAGACCTCTTCTTTACGTGTGTCACATATCACGACCGCCGATGTGACGGTCTTTGAACTAGAAAATTCGGGGAAGTGCGTCCTTGACCTAAATCAGGCCGCCTCGAACGATATTTGTCGTCGGAGGAACTGCGTCGCTCGGTCACTGACAAACCCTGGCTTGCCCGTGGTCAGAAAACCACCGCCGCCGTCGCCCAGCATGTTGGGGTGACGTTGCAGGTAATCGGCCAGACTTTCGGCCACCAGATCCCCTTGGCTAAAGACCTGAACATCCGAACCCAGGGCCGCCTGAAACGTCTCGGCCATCAACGGGTAATGCGTACAGCCCAGAATTGCGGCCTGCGGGTCCGGCATTTTGCGTTTCAACGCATCAACATGGCTCCGCACCAGCGCCTCGGCCAAGATCATATCGCCATCTTCAATAGCATCAACCACACCACCACAGGCCTGCGCTTCGACGTCCACGCCAATCGCGCGGAATGCCAGTTCCCGCTGAAAGGCCCGGCTGGACACAGTGGCAGGCGTCGCGAACAAGGCCACATGCTTAACGGCCACTTCGCGTGGTGGAGAGTTGTCCCCCCATTGCCGCTCGGTCAGCGCTTCGATCAAGGGAACAAAGACGCCTAGCACTCTCTTACCCTCGGGCACGCCCTCTTCCTGCATCCTGCGCAGGGCGGCAGCGCTTGCGGTGTTGCATGCCAGAATCACCAGATTGCACCCGCGATTCCACAGTTCGTGCACGGCCTTGCGGGTCAGCTGATAGATATCCTCGGCGTCGCGTACACCGTAGGGCGCATGCGCACTGTCCGCGAAATACAGGAAATCCACGTCGGGCAGCCGTTGCTGCGCGGCATTCAGGACGGTCAGACCGCCCAAACCGGAATCAAAGATACCTACTGCCATTAGCCCCTTCAGGCGCGATGCCGTTCCTCAAATTCATAGCCGTAGTCATAGGACTCCAACGGCTTCGGAGACAGCTCATACGTGGCTTTGCGCAGGAAATCCATCATCTTGCGCGTATCCTTGCCAAGCGGGTCCAAAACATCGCGCCCAATAGGCTCTCCGATCACCACTTTCACAGGGGTATCGACGCGCTTTTTGAATTCTTTGATGAGCAGACCCATACGCAGGGTGTTGTGCAGATGGCTTGCGATCTGGAACAAGCGCGATGTGTGCCCGTCGAAGAAAACCGGCACAACCGTTGCATTGGATTTCGCCACCATTCGAGCCGTGAAGCCACGCCAGCCCGGATCCATAGGGTGCGCAAACGGCTTGACCCCGGTGCTGACTGTCCCGCCCGGAAAAATGCCAATCGCCCCACCCTCGCCCAGATAGTTGAGAGCCGTTTTGCGAGTCTCCAAATTCAGCTTCATCGCTTCTTTCGTTTCATCAAACGAAATGGGCAGGATGATGCGGTTCAGATCTTCAGCCTTGCGGAACACGCGATGCGCCAGAATTCGGAAATCTCCGCGCGCCTCAGACAGAATGTGACCCATTATTAGACCATCCAGAATGCCATAGGGATGATTGGCAATCAGGATCAGGGAGCCATCCGTCGGAATGTTTGCAAGCGATCCCCCCACAACATCCAATGTCAGCCCATAGCGTTCGACCATAACGGCCCAAAAGTCGCGCCCGTTGGCAACGTCTTTTTCGTATCCGTCGGCGCGTTTGATCAGGCGCATACGGCCAGTCGTATTCTCCATAAGCTTAATAACCATTCGCCCGCCTTTGGTCTCGGCAGAATGGGCATAAGAAATGTCACGAACGGCATCACGACGCGATGGCATGTGGGTCTCCGGTTTGTTGCCTGCAAAATAGGTGCAAGTAACAATTTTGCCTAGCTATCGTGACGCCCTTGTGACGATTTACTCCGCCGCTGCCTGCAACTCGGGCCCGCCGCTGCGGATGGATGCCAGCAACTCCTCGCGCCGTTTGGCTGCCTTGGCCTCGTTTTCCTGCAAAACAGGTCCGAAACCACGGATATCCAATGGCAGTCGAGCCAAGGCAGAGATCGCATCACGTGTGTCCTGCGACAATAACGGCAACACTTCGCGCATTTCCTTTTCGTACTGCCGGATCAAAGCACGCTCCATTTTGCGTTCGGACGAATACCCGAAGACATCGAACGGTGTGCCGCGCAGCGCCTTCAACTTTGTCAGCAGCTTCAATGGGCCTATGACAGATTCGCTGAATGCGCGCTTCTTGGGCCTGCCGTTGCTGCCCGATCCTCCGAAAATCGGCGGCGCCAGATGAAACGTCATCTTGAAATCGCCATCAAACTCGGCCGCCGCCTTTTCCCGACTGGTCAGCAGAAGGCGGGCAACCTCGTATTCATCCTTGTATGACAAAAGCTTGTGATAACCCTTTGCGACTGCTTCGCGCACCTCAGCGTCCTCAACGCTGTCAACCAACTTACGATACCGTTTCGCCAACCGGGCGCTTTGGTATTCGGTCAGGTGCTGTGCACGGAACTCGATGATCTGGTCCAGCGTTTTCGGCATCTCCGCCACGGTTGGGGACAGTATGGACTGTACCTCATCCGGATGCAGCACCGCCCAGCGGCCGATATCAAACGCACGCTTGTTTCGTTCGACCGCCGTTCCGTTCAACTCAATGGCGTCAAAGATCGCCTGATGGCTGACGGGCAACAACCCGCGCTGCCAGGTCGCGCCAAAGATCATCATGTTGGAATAGATCGAATCCCCCATCACGGCGCGCGACAGATCGGTTGCGTCAAACAATGAGACATCTTCTTTCAGCCGCGCCTGCAAGGCCAGTTCCAGCTGATCGGCTGGAATGCGGAATTCCGTATCGCGTGTGAAGTCGCCCGTGACCGTTTCATGGCTGTTTACGACTGCGCCGGTGCGTCCGGTGCGCGTCAGGCCCAAGGTCTTCGCCCCGGCGGAAACCACCAAATCGCCGCCGATCAGGGCGTGGGCTTCACCGGTGGCAACGCGGATCGCGCTGATATCTTCGGGGCGATTGGCCAGACGGCAGTGGATATGAACCGCACCACCTTTCTGCGCCAAGCCCGCCATTTCCATCATGCCCGCGCCTTTGCCATCGATCTGCGCCGCCTGAGCAAGAATTGCGCCAAGGGTAACGACGCCAGTACCCCCTACACCCGTGATGACCACGTTATGCGTTCCCTTGATCTCGGGAAGCTCGGGCATTGGTAGGTCCGGCAGATCGATCTCGGTCGTTGCCTCTTTGCGGATTTTCGCACCCTCAAGTGTCACGAACGAGGGACAGAACCCGTTCAGGCAGGAAAAGTCCTTGTTGCAACTTGACTGATCAATGGCTCGCTTACGGCCCAGTTCGGTCTGTTTCGGCACGATCGATACGCAGTTCGACTGCACCCCACAATCGCCACAGCCTTCGCAGACATCAGTGTTGATGAACACTCGTTTGTCCGGGTCCGGGAACGTGCCCCGCTTGCGACGGCGGCGCTTTTCAGCCGCGCAGGTCTGAACATAGACAATGACCGAAACGCCTTCGATCTCGCGGAATTTCTCCTGCACTTGCATAAGATCCGCGCGCTCATATGTTTGAACGCTGGCTGGCAGAGCCTTGAAGTTAACGTCTTCCTTTTCGTCATAAACCAGAGCGACCTCACGGACGCCCATCGCTTTGACCTCTGCAACGATCCGTTCTGCGGTCAGGTCGCCTTCGTTGTCCTGCCCACCGGTCATGGCGACCGCGTCGTTGAACAGGATTTTGAAGGTGATGTTCGTTCCTGCAGACAACGCCGCCCGGATCGCTTGAACGCCCGAATGGTTATAAGTGCCGTCGCCAAGGTTCTGGAACACGTGTTTGGTGGTCGAAAACGGAGCTTCACCAATCCAGTTCGCGCCTTCACCGCCCATTTGGGTGAAACCTGTCGTCTCGCGGTCCATCCACTGAACCATGTAGTGACAGCCGATACCGGCATAAGCGCGGCTGCCATCAGGCACTTTCGTCGAACTGTTATGCGGACAGCCCGAGCAGAAATACGGAAGCCGTGTCGCGATTTCCTGCGCGTTATCGGCCCGACGCGCTTCGGACAATGATGACAGCCCAGCCCGAATACCATCGGTTTCGCGCCCCTCTTCGATCAGGATTTCACCCAGTTTTTCGGCGATCATGATCGGATCAAGCGCACCACGCGTCGGGAACAGTTCTTCCCGGTGCAGCGCCCCTGCCCCACCTTTGTACCAGCCATAAACCCTGCGGCCGCGCCGATCGTCAAAGATGGCCTCCTTGACCTGAACCTCAATCAGCTTGCGCTTTTCCTCGACGATCACGATCAGGTCCAGCCCTTCGGCCCAGTCATGGAACCCGGCCATATCCAACGGGAAAGTCTGCCCCACCTTGTAAGTGGTGATCCCCAGCCGTTCGGCCTCGGCCTCGTCGATATTCAAAAGCGAAAGAGCATGTGTCAGATCTAGCCAGTTCTTGCCTGCAGCCACAAAGCCGATCTTGGCACCGGGTTTGCCCCACATCCGCTTGTCGAGCTTATTGGCATGGGAAAACGTTTCGGCCGCGAACCTTTTGTAGTCGATGACGCGCGTTTCCTGCAGGTGCGGAGTGTCACCCAACCGAATGTTCAACCCACCTTCCGGCATGTCGAATTCAGGCACAACGACCTGCATCCGGTTCGGGCTGCCATCCACAACCGAAGTGACCTCGATTGTGTCTTTCATCGTTTTCAAACCGACCCAGACCCCAGCAAAGCGACTGAGTGCGAAGCCGTATATGCCGTAGTCCAGAATTTCCTGAACGCCAGCGGGGCTGACAATCGGCATATACATGTCAACCAGCGACCATTCGGACTGATGCAAAACCGTCGAGCTTTCACCGGTATGGTCATCACCCATCGCCATAAGGACGCCGCCATGTTTGGCCGTTCCGGACATGTTCGCGTGGCGCATAACGTCGCCGGACCGGTCAACGCCAGGACCTTTGCCGTACCAAAGCCCGAAAACGCCATCGAACTTGCCATCCGCGCGCAATCCCGCCTGCTGACTGCCCCAAAGCGCAGTTGCAGCCAGATCTTCGTTCAATCCGAACTGAAACGTCACATCGTTTTCAGCCAGCGGCTTTTGGGCGCGCATCATCTGCTGATCGACCGCACCAAGGGGCGAACCTCGATAACCGGTAACTAGGCCCGCCGTGTTCAGGCCTGCTTGCCGGTCCCTTGCTTTCTGCATCAGCATCAACCGGACAAGCGCCTGAGTTCCGTTCAAAAGAACGGGGTTTTTCTCAAGATCAAACCGGTCGTTTAACGTTATCTGTGGCTGACTCATCAGACGTCTCCCCTCGTCAGATCAGTGTGCTTCATTTCGATGCATTTTAGGTCATAATTTCTGACCTGTATAGGATTTATCCACTGATAAGTAACGATTTCGCCCTTTGAATGTGGAACTTGTCACCTCTTTCATATAGGCATCCAAAAGGATAACGAAAGTTGCGGTGATGGATTGGGACAAGCTTAGAATATTTCACGCAGTGGCCGATGCAGGCAGCCTGACCCACGCAGGTGACAAGCTCAATCTGTCTCAATCCGCCGTGAGCAGACAGATCCGTGCATTGGAAGAATCGCTGGATGCGACCCTTTTTCATCGTCATGCGCGGGGACTGATTCTTACCGAACAAGGTGAATTGCTGTTTGACGCCACATCCGCAATGTCGAAACGGCTGGATGCTGCAGCCGCGCGCATTCGGGACAGCGAAGAAGAGGTCTTTGGCGTCCTGCGGGTTACGACCACATTCGGCTTCGGAACTCTCTGGCTGGCCCCGCGCCTGCCTAAACTGTACGAGCAGTACCCCGATCTCAACATCGACTTGATGCTGGAAGAACGCGTTTTGGACCTTCCCATGCGTGAGGCGGACGTCGCCATTCGCATGAAAGAACCCAGTCAAGCCGACTTGGTTCGCAAGCGTTTGATGACGGTGCAAATGATGCTGTACGCGACGCAGGACTATATCGAGGCTCATGGTGGAACGTTGAATTCGTTGGACGAAATCAAAGACCATCGACTGATTTGCCAAACCCCCGCAGCACCGCAAGTCGGAGCCAGCGCAGCGATGGTGCGCCACCTGATGACCTACAATCCAGGGTCGTTACTGACCGTGAACAACTATTTCGGAGTACTTCAGGGCGTTCTGCACAATCTGGGTATTGGGGTTCTTCCTGATTATGTAACGCAGGATTTTCCGCATCTGGTGCCGGTACTGTCCGACATCGAAACCGCTGATGTTCCTGTATACTTGGCCTATCCCGAAGAGCTCAGGCATTCGAAGCGCGTCGGCGCGTTCCGTGATTTCGTTCAGGATGAGATCATTGCGCAGCGCAAGCAATTGAAACAGATGGGTAAACTCTAGATATGCACCCATAGCATATCGGGCATGAGGTCTTAACAGGGTTAAACTCCTTGAACCTTCACAAACTGACACCTAAATGAGCACTCGAAGGCGGTGATGCTGAAACGCTCATCATCTTCATACCTCCCTGTTGGACTACGGCCGAGCTTATAGCTCGGCCTTTTTTTTGCGCGGCCAAAAGCATTTAGCCAGCGAAAGCTCTGGGAAAAATACACGCATAGGCATATGATCCCCAAAAAACGAAACAATTTCGTGTTCGAGGGAAAATCAATGTTCCACCCACTCCGCCTCATGCTGGCGATCATTTCCGCTTTATTTTTAGCGACCCCACTTCTGGCACAAGGCACCAGCACGCCGTCCTCAGTGACGATTCCCGAAGATCTGACACCCGAACAGGTCGACGACCTTGTTGCGCGGATGTCTGACGACCAGGTGCGCGCGATTCTGTTGGAGCGGCTTGATGCTGTTGCAGAAAAGCGGGCCGAAAGTGGCACGACCGAAAAGGGTATATTTCAGGCCATCTCGGACACCGTTAGCACCATGGCCGCGTCCTGGATGGATGTTATCAGAAAGATCCCTCTGTTAATTTCAGCTCAGGTTCAAGCATTCTCGAATTTCGGAAGTAGCTTTGGGTCCAGCGGGCTAGTTAGTCTTTTTGGCTTCACTTTCATCGCCCTAGCGGTTGGTTTTGCCGCCGAGAAGATCGTTGGGCTGTGGACGCGCCGATGGCTTAAAGTAGTTGATGGAGATGCTTCTACAAACCTTCGAGGTGCGGCCACCTATTTGTTCAAACGCTTTTGCGGTGAGTTTCTTGGCCTTCTGGTCTTTTATTACACTCTGGTTTTTGTAGGGCGTCGGCTTTTGGACGAGCCTCAGATCGCGCAGGCTGCACCATTTGTTTTCTTCCTAATTTGGTTCCCTCGTTTGGGTGCAGCCATTTCGCGTTTCATTCTAGCCCCGCAACAGCACGATCTTCGTATGGTCAATGTTAGCGACCACTGGGCGAGTTACCTGCATCGCAACTTGATCGGCTTATTCCTGCTGATTGGGTTCACCATGTTCATTTTGGACTTCAACGCCATCAACGGCGTCCCACCGGGTGAATCCCGTTTGGGTTTCTGGCTGAATACAGCGATTCACATCTACATCGCGGTGATTGCCTGGACGGCACGTGATGGATTGTCCGACATGATGCGTGGTTCAGACCCTGATCGTACTCGGTTTGATGAAGAGGTAGCGAGGCTCTACCCTTACATTGCTATCGGTGTTTCCGCCGGCACTTGGCTGCTGGTCGAGTATCTCGCAGCGCAGAACAACCCGGTGGTATTTGGCCTTCTGGCACATGGAGCACACTTCGTCACCATGTTCTGGCTGCTGATCGCTCCTGCTTTGGATACGCTGATCCGTGGCCTGGTACGTCACCTTCAACCACCTATGCTTGGCGACGGCCCTGTCGCAGAGCGCGCCTATAAGTCCACCAAGCGAAGCTACATTCGTATCGGGCGGGTTCTGGCCGGTGTTTTGGTCATTCTTATGATCGCCAATGCGTGGGACCTTGACCTTCAGGAAATCGCAGGCGGTGGAACTGAGTCCGGCAGCAAAGTGATCCAGTTCTTTATTATAATCGCGGTCGGGTACATCCTGAACGAAATCGTTTCACTTTGGATAAACCGCCGCCTCGCAAAAGAACAAACAGCCGCCGAACAAAGCCCGGATGAAGAAGCCGGTGAAGGCGGAGGTTCCGGCGGATCACGTCTGGCGACTGTTCTGCCACTGCTACGCGTTACTGCACAAGTAGCCATTGCCGTTATCTTTGTTCTTCTGGCTTTGGGTGCGTTGGGTATCAACATCACACCTCTGTTGGCCGGTGCCGGTGTTCTGGGTCTGGCCATCGGTTTTGGCGCACAGAAACTGGTCGCCGATATCGTGGGCGGGATTTTCTTCCTGATCGACGATGCCTTCCGCGTAGGTGAGTATGTGGATGTGGGCGGCACAATGGGCACGGTTGAGAAAATCTCGATCCGCTCGATGCAACTACGCCACCACCGCGGTCCCGTTCACACCATTCCCTATGGTGAGATTCAGAAACTGACCAATTTCAGTCGCGACTGGGTGATCATGAAGCTGAAGTTCACCGTGCCTTTCGACACTGACCCCAACAAGGTCAAAAAGATCTTCAAGAAGATCGGTGCCGAGATGATGGAAGACGAAACTCACAAGGATGGTTTCCTTCAGCCCTTCAAGTCTCAGGGCGTGTTCGACTTTGACGATGTCGGCATGATCATCCGCGGCAAGTTCATGGCAAAGCCGGGCAAGCAGTTCACCCTGCGCAAGGAAATCTTCAACCGGGTCAAGGCCGCCTTCAAGGAGAACGGCATCGACTTTGCCCGCCGTGAGGTGCGCGTTGCAATCCCGGGCCTGGATGATGCTGAAAACCTGACCCCCGAACAGAAAACAGCTGTTGGTGCCGCCGCGGCAGCTGAACTCAACAAGGACCAGGGACAGGCGTAACCTTCGCGGTTTGTTCCTGCGATCTGCACCAAAGCTTCGGTGCTTTCATACGGAACCGGCGCCGCCGTCGGTTCCGTTTTTCTTTGAAAGACGCAGCCTGCGCCGTCTTGACCCTTTCCACACGCGCGCGCTTGCCCTACAAGGCGCGAAATCTCGGCCCACTTGGACACAGGACAGAAGATGCAAGAGCCCGCCATCACACCCGATCTGATTGCTGCACACGGGCTCAAGCCCGAGGAATACGACATGATCCTCGAGATCATCGGGCGTGAACCGACCTTTACCGAACTGGGCATCTTTTCCGCGATGTGGAACGAGCATTGCTCGTACAAGTCGTCCAAGAAATGGCTGCGCACCCTGCCTACATCGGGGCCTCAGGTGATTTGCGGACCTGGTGAAAACGCAGGCGTTGTTGATATTGGCGACGGTCAGGCTGTTGTTTTCAAAATGGAAAGCCATAACCACCCGTCATACATCGAACCCTATCAGGGTGCGGCAACGGGCGTTGGTGGCATTCTTCGCGACGTCTTCACCATGGGCGCGCGCCCCATTGCATCGATGAACGCGTTGTCATTCGGCGAACCCGACCACCACAAGACCCGTCAGCTGGTGAATGGCGTGGTCGAAGGCATCGGCGGCTATGGCAACTGTTTTGGCGTGCCATGCGTCGGCGGCGAAGTCCGATTCCATCCGGCCTATAACGGCAACTGTCTGGTGAACGCATTTGCTGCTGGTCTGGCCGACAGCGACAAGATTTTCTACTCCGCCGCGTCCGGCGTCGGGATGCCCGTCGTCTATCTGGGCGCTAAAACCGGTCGAGACGGCGTTGGCGGCGCGACGATGGCCTCTGCTGAATTCGACGACACCATCGAAGAAAAGCGCCCGACAGTACAGGTTGGCGACCCCTTCACCGAAAAACGCCTGATGGAAGCGACGCTCGAACTGATGCGGACCGGAGCAGTGATCTCGATCCAGGATATGGGCGCGGCGGGTCTGACCTGTTCTGCCGTGGAAATGGGTGACAAGGGTGGTCTGGGCGTACGCCTCGATCTGGAAAGCGTACCCCAGCGCGAAGAGAATATGACAGCCTATGAGATGATGCTGTCGGAATCTCAGGAACGTATGTTGATGGTTCTCAAGCCGGAACTTGAGGCCGAGGCCCGCGCTGTTTTCGAAAAATGGGATCTGGACTTCGCCATCGTCGGTGAAACCATCGCCGAAGACCGCTTCCTGATCATGCATAACGGCGAAGTCAAGGCGGACCTTGTCTTGTCCAAGCTCTCCTCCACCGCGCCAGAATATGACCGTCCGTGGGAGCCGACGCCTGCTGCCGAAGAATTGGCCGATGTGCCTCAGATCGACCCGATCGATGGGCTGCGCGCCCTGCTCTCTTCGCCCAACTACGCTGGAAAGCAGTGGGTGTACGAACAGTACGACACCATGGTGATGGCGGACAGCGCCCGCACACCGGGTCTGGGCGCTGGCATGGTGCGTGTCCACGGCACCGACAAGGTGCTTGCCTTTACCTCAGACGTGACACCGCGCTATGTACGCGCAAACCCGGTTGAAGGCGGCAAACAAGCTGTTGCCGAAGCCTATCGCAACTTGACCGCTGTTGGTGCCAAACCTCTGGCCACCACTGATAACCTGAACTTCGGAAACCCCGAAAAGCCCGAAATCATGGGCCAGTTCGTCGGTGCCATTCAAGGCATCGGTGCCGCCGTTGGCGCGTTGGATATGCCGATCGTTTCGGGCAATGTGTCGCTTTACAATGAAACCGATGGTCAGGCGATCCTACCCACCCCAACAATCGGTGCGGTTGGCCTGCTGAACCATTCAGATGAGATTATCGGCAATGAAGTCCGTGAGGGTCACGTCGCCCTGGTCATCGGTGAAACCAAGGGCCATCTGGGCCAGTCCGCACTATTGGCCGAGGTGTTCAACCGTGAAGACGGTGATGCGCCGCGTGTTGATCTGGATGCTGAAAAGCGCAACGGTGACTTCATTCGCGCCAACCGCGAGATGATCAAAGCCTGTACCGACCTTGGCGATGGCGGTCTTGCATTGGCCGCCTTCGAACTGGCCGAAGCGGCTGGCGTTGGTGTCCATCTCGACGAAGCCCCAACCGAATTCCTGTTTGGCGAAGATCAGGCGCGTTATCTGATCGCCTGCAACTTTGACCAGGCAGAGGCACTTATGATTGCAGCCGGCCAAGCCGGTGTACCGCTGGTCTCTGTCGGTCGATTTACAGGTGATTGCGTGAAGGTCGGCAGTTCCGAGGCACCGCTGGCCGAGCTTACAGAGACCTTCCGCACCAGCTTTGCCGCGGCCGTGGCTTAAAATACAGGCTTCTTCTCGTCCCAAATACGGAAATCCTGCGCGTCTAAAAAGGCGCAGGATTTACCGGATTTGTCCGCACGTGCCATCTTGCACGCCCCGCCCCACCGCTCTACATCTTGATAAAGACCTTTAGGAGTAAACCTACATGCCGATGAGCGCCCACGAAATTGAAACCCTGCTGCGCGAGAGCTTTCCCAACGCGGAAATTCAGGTTGGCGGCAGCGATGGCGTTCACATGTCCGCCATGGTCGTGGACGAAAGCTTTCGCGGCAAGAACCGCGTACAGCAGCAGCGCGCTGTCTACGCGGCCTTGAAAGGCAAAATGGACGGCCCAGATGGTGAACTGCACGCGCTGGCGCTGACCACCAAAGTACCGGAATAATAAATTTCTTAGGAATGTGCTTAAATCAATGGGTGGATGGCAACCGCCCCAACCTAATGAGAAACCACCATTGGGAATGGAAGCAACTGACCTAAATCTAGTAAAGAAAACAAACGACGACACGCGTGGCGGCAAGTAGTAATCGACAGCCAAAGACGCGATCTTTGAAGGAAACGCGAAATGACCGATGTGAAGACCCAGATCGACGAAACCGTCAAAGCCAATGATGTGGTGCTGTACATGAAAGGCACCAAGGAGATGCCTCAGTGTGGCTTCTCCTCCCGCGTGGCCGGTGTGCTGAACTATATGGGCGTTGACTACGCTGACGTGAACGTTTTGGCCGACGAGGAAGTTCGTCAGGGTATCAAGGACTACTCTGACTGGCCGACCGTACCTCAGCTTTACGTCAAAGGCGAATTTGTCGGCGGTTGCGACATCATCACCGAAATGACCCTGTCGGGTGAGCTGGACACTCTGTTTGACGAAAACGGTGTCGGCTACAACAAAGATGCAGCCGACAAAATTCGTGAAGCAAACGCGTAAGCCTGCTTATCGGCTGGAACAGTCCTGAAAAATTGCCTGCTCATTGGCGGCGCCCGCCGCCAAATAGCTGATCGATGCCTTCCAGCCTTTTGAGCGCAGAATATAGGTTCCTTGATCTCCGCTGGATTCATAGCGGATACCTGACCCGCTTTCCACTTGGCGCATAGCAACCAGAATATTGTCCACGATCGTCGCCGCAGCGCCTGAACCGTCGGACGCGTTGAAATAGGTCACCGGCAAGGGTATTCCGTTTTCGCAAGTGAATGTGACTGACAGAATGTCAATCTCTGCCAAAGCGGAAGTCGCAGGCACAGCCAGTGCAGCCGCAAACAAGGCGTTTCGCAACACAGTCATCAGGCTTTCTTCTCCTCGACAACGGCCGCAAGCGCTTCTGCCCGCGCGGCCAGCTCTGCCAGTGTATCGGTGACAGATGGCGGAACAACTGCCACTTCGACGCGTTCTGGTTCCGGCGGAGGAGCGTTCCTGAGGTTCTGAAGCTGGGCCTCGACCTCGGCCAACTTTGCCTCAAGCGATTTGACCTTGTCTTCCGTTGCTGCAGTCTTGTCAGCAAGCATGAGCCCGGCCATCAAAAGCATGCGGGATTCAGGCATCCTGCCGATCTGATCGGACAAAACCTGGGCTTCATCGTCCAGCATTTTGGCTGCGGAATGCAGAAAGGGCTCCTCACCGTCCCTGCACGAGACGTCAAAGCCGCGACCGCCGATATTTATGGTCACTTCGGGCATTATTCTACCTCACCTTCTACAAGTTTCGCCTGCGACAGCAGCGGCTCAAGACGCGCAAGAACGGCCTGCGCCTCGGCCGCGTCCGAGGCTTGCGCTGCTCGCGTGGCTTCAAGTTCGGCGACCGTGGCCTTGTTGAGAAGCTCTGCATCCGTCAGGCCCTCAGTTGCGGCCGCGCGCAACTCGTCAACGGCATGGCGCAATTGTTCATTTGCCTTTCGCATACGTTGAAGATCGTCGTCCAAACGAGACATTGCGGCACCATGGCTTGCGCGTTCAGCACGCAGCATTTCCAACTCGGCGCTCAGGTCACCGACACGTTCCGTGTCTTCTAACTCGGCCTTGAGGCGGCTGTTTTCAGCCTCCACTGCTTTAGCCTGATCCAACATGCCACGCAGCTCTTCCAACTCGGCTTTCAGTGGCTCGGGATCTTCCTTTCCATCAAGCTCTGCCCGCATTTCTTCGTTTTCGGCTTTCAATGCGTCCAACTCGGTGCTGTTGTCCAGTGCCGCCTTGGCTTCGGCCAGCTCGGCGCGCGCAGCCTCGACCGAGGCGATCTTGGCGCGGGCTTCTTCCAACTCTGCGCGCAGTGCGTCGATTTCCGAACCGTCAGACGGTGCCGCACGCAGCTCTTCCAGATCAGCGCGTAAGCCATCCATTTGCTCTTCGTGCTGCTGTTTCAGAGATTTCAGCCGTTCCTGAAGTTGCGCGTTGGCAATGCGTTCATCTTCCAGCGCAGTCTGAAGTCCGTCATCCGGCCCGGTGCCCCGAGATTCAGCGCCCAATGCCTCGACCCCCACGCTAATACGGTCCATCGCGGCAATTATGCGGTGCTGTAAGTCTTCTATCTGGCTCATGCCCCTGTCACCTCTTTATCAAGGTTCATTCTGTTTCGATGCGATCCGAATCAAAACCGAATCCCGCCTGCAGACAGTCTAGCGGAATGCGACAGAAAATACCCACTGTTTGCTTTCAAACACTTGAGCTCCGCTCTTCATGCAGTGCGGCCCGATTCACCCGGTTCCGCTTGCACTTTGGGTACTGAGTGGTATTGAGCCCGCAATCTGCTTCAAACCCAAAGGAACAACGCCCGTGGACCTGACTGCGCTGCGCAAAGCCAACCCCGAACACTGGGACAAAGCTGCGGCCATCCGCACTCTGACCCTTGATGCCGTCGCCGCCGCCAATTCCGGCCATTCCGGTATGCCCATGGGCATGGCCGATGTTGCGACCGTACTGTTCGAAAAGCACCTGAAATTCGACGCTTCAAACCCAAGCTGGCCGGACCGCGACCGGTTCATCCTGTCCGCCGGACACGGCTCGATGCTTGTTTACTCGCTGCTGTACCTCACCGGCCACGCTGACGTGACCCTCAACGAGATCAAAAACTTCCGCCAATTGGGGGCAAAAACCGCCGGTCACCCGGAAAACTTTTTGATTGAAGGTGTTGAAACAACAACCGGCCCGCTGGGTCAGGGCATTTCGAACGCCGTGGGCTTTGCCATGGCCGAAGAGATTCAGCGCGCGCAGTACGGCAAGAAGGTCGTCGATCACTATACCTATGTGATTGCTGGCGACGGCTGTCTGATGGAAGGCGTCAGCCAAGAGGCGATCACGCTGGCCGGTCGCCACGAACTGAGCAAACTAATCGTCTTTTGGGACAACAACAACATCACCATCGACGGTACCGTCGATATTGCCGACCGCACTGATCAGGTGCGCCGTTTTGCGGCCTCAGGCTGGCATGTAATCGAGATTGACGGCCACGATCCAAATGCGATCGACGCAGCGATTGTGGACGCGAAGAAGTCCAGCAAGCCGACCATGATCGCATGCGAAAGCCACATCGCCTTGGGTCACGCAGCACAGGATACATCAAAAGGCCATGGTGCTCTGACCGATCAGGATCAGTTGAAAGCCGCCAAGGAAGGCTATGGCTGGCCGCATGACGCATTTGAAATCCCGGCCAATGTTAAATCCGCGTGGGAAGCCATTGGCGCACGTGGTGCTGCCGAACGAGCGGCCTGGGAAGAGCGTTTCGCGCAACTTTCTGAACGCAAGCAGGCCGAGTTCAACCGTGCCTACGCGTTTGAAGCCCCTAAAAAGCTGGCTGGCGCCATTCGTTCTTTCAAAAAGCAAGTTTCGGAAGATCAACCAAAGCTGGCTACCCGCGCCTCGTCAGAAAAAGTACTGAACGTCGTGAACCCGATCATGACCGAAACCGTTGGCGGCTCGGCTGACCTGACCGGCTCGAACAACACCAAATCGGCCGATATGGGTGTGTTCCTGCCGGAAAACCGCAAAGGACGCTATATCCACTACGGTATTCGCGAACACGGCATGGCCGCTGCGATGAACGGCATGGCGCTGCATGGTGGCATCCGCCCCTATGGCGGTACATTCATGGCCTTCACCGACTATGCCCGCCCGTCCATGCGTTTGGCGGCCCTGATGAAAATCCCATCTGTCTTCGTGATGACCCATGACTCAATCGGCCTGGGCGAAGACGGCCCGACCCACCAGCCGGTTGAACATCTGGCCATCTCACGTGCAACGCCGAACACCTATGTGTTCCGCCCCGCTGACACGGTTGAAACTGCCGAAGCGTGGGAGCTGGCGCTGACCTTCAAGGACAGCCCGTCGGTCCTGTCTCTGACCCGTCAGGGTGTGCCGACCGTGCGGACCCAGCACAAAACCAAGAACCTCGTTGCGCAAGGTGCTTATGTCTTGGCTGAAGCCGAAGGCAAACGTCAGGCCATCCTGATCGCGACCGGGTCCGAAGTGTCCCTGGCGATGGAAGCCAAAGCGATGCTCGAAGCCGAGGGCATCGGAACCCGTGTTGTCTCGATGCCCTGTATGGAACTGTTCGCTGAACAAGACGAAGCCTACCGCAAACGCGTTCTGCCTGCCGGTGCGGTTCGCGTCGGCATCGAAGCCGCCGTTCGCGCCGGAGGCTGGGATCGCTGGCTTCTGGGTGAGCGTGGTCGCGAGGCCAAAGCCGGGTTCATCGGCATGTCAAGCTTTGGTGCTTCAGCCCCGGCAGGAGAGCTTTACAAGCATTTCGGCATCACCGCCGAAGCAACCGTAGCCAAAGTCAAAGAACTGCTGGGCCTGTAAAACAGACGCATCTGATCAAGCAAAGGGCGGCTTAGGCCGCCCTTTTCATTTGGGTTTCAATGTGTTTGTGACTTCTTCGAAAGCAAAGGCCCAATCACTTTGGTCGCCACCGGGATCAAAACCAATCCCCAAGCCAAACCAAATACGCCATCCATCGTGGCCTTGGACATCCACTCAACTGCGCCAACCCATTGATCGGAAACCGAATGACCAATGGCGTAGGCCCAATCGTGGATGTGATGGCCCAACCATCCGAAGCCCAACACCTCCATCCCGTGGATCACAATCGACCCGCCGACCCACAGCATCGCTGCTGTCCCAACAATGGACAGGGTTTTCATCACGCCGGGCATCGCTTTGACCAACCCACGGCCAAGACCACGACCAATCGGGGTCGGTGCGTTTTGCGCCAGATAAAGCCCGACATCATCCATTTTTACGATCAGCGCAACAGAACCATAAACAGCCACCGTCACCCCGATCCCAACAACGGCCAGAGTCGCCGCCTGCATCCACAGGTTCGGCGCTTCGATCGCCGCCAAAGCAATCGTCATGATCTCGGCCGACAAGATAAAGTCCGTCTTGATCGCGCCTTTGACCTTTTGTTCCTCGAGGTGACCGGGGTCACGGACATCCATGTCCTGTTCAATGGCGTGGCTGCCGTGCGGGAACAAGACGTGGAATATCTTTTCGGCCCCTTCAAAACAAAGGTAAGACCCTCCAATCATGAGTAATGGTGTGATCAGCCACGGCGCGAAGTTGGCCAGTAGCAGCGCCACCGGCAGCAGCAATATGATCTTGTTGAAAATCGACCCGCGCGCAATGCGCCAGATGATCGGCAACTCTCGCGCAGGCGCAAACCCCTGAACATATTTGGGCGTGACCGCCGCGTCGTCGATGATCACCCCGGCAGTCTTGGCCCCGGCCTTACCTGCCGCCGCAACCACGTCGTCGACCGAAGCCGCCGCCACTTTGGCAATTCCCGCCACATCGTCCAAAAGGGCCAACAGTCCGCTCATCGCGTGTCCTTTCCTGCCATCTGCCGCATCGGGACCCTACCTGATCTCTCAGCTAGCGCAAGCGTTAGCGCAATCGGCGCAGGTTTGCGCTAACACCTTAAAAATATGCCGTTTTTGCCCTTTTGAGATTCCCATTTCGCCGCTATATGGCCCACAAAGCAAGCGCATCTGGAGACGTCATATGACCATCAAGGTCGGTATCAATGGTTTTGGCCGCATTGGCCGCTGCACCCTGTCGCACATCGCCGCTTCGGGGCGTAACGACATCGAAGTGATCAAAGTCAACGCCACCGGCCCATTGGAAACCTCGGCGCACCTTTTGAAATACGACAGTGTTCACGGGCGTTTCCCGCGCGAAGTCTCCATTGACGGAAACACGATGGATCTGGGTCGCGGCCCGATGCAGATGTTCTCGACCTACGACATGAACGAGCTGGACTGGGAAGGCTGCGACGTCGTTCTGGAATGCACAGGCAAGTTCAACGACGGCACAAAGGCGAAAACCCACCTTGAGCGCGGTGCCGGAAAGGTTCTGCTGTCCGCTCCGGGCAAGAATGTCGACAAGACCATCGTCTTCGGCGTGAACCACAATACGCTGACCGCCAATGACAACATGGTATCGAACGGCTCTTGCACCACCAACTGCCTGGCCCCGTTGGCCAAGGTACTTGACGAAGGCGTCGGTATTGAAAACGGCATTATGACCACCATCCACGCCTATACCGGCGACCAGCCGACACTGGACCGTCGCCACAGCGACCTGTACCGCGCCCGTGCCGCAGCTATGTCGATGATCCCGACGTCGACCGGAGCCGCCAAGGCGTTGGGCGAAGTTCTGCCGAACCTCAAAGGCCGTCTGGACGGGTCCGCGATCCGCGTCCCCACTCCGAATGTCTCTGCTGTAGACCTGACCTTCCGTGCCGCGCGCGATGTAACCGTCGAGGAAGTCAACGCTATCGTCGAAGAAGCTGCCAAAGGCCCAATGCAGCGCGTACTAGGTTTTGAGCCCGCACCGCTGGTCTCAACAGATTTCAACCACACCGAAGAAAGCTCTATCTTCGCACCGGATCAGACCCGCGTTGTAGACAATCGCCTGGTCCGTGTTCTGGCCTGGTATGACAACGAATGGGGCTTCTCAGTCCGTATGGCCGACGTGGCCGTAGCGATGGGGCGTCTTAACTGACCATTCGGACTTCGCTTGTACCTTAATGCCCGCTCAGGTTATCTGGGCGGGCATTTTTGTTCGGAACGGCCATGACCAATCTTATCGCCATCTGGCTCGGCATCCTACTGCTTGGGGGCGCAATGCTGGATATGACCCTGTACGGCGGCGACCACCTGCTGTTCCTTGCCAAGAAGCTCTACGAATTTTTGGACTGGCTCGCCTTCTGGCGCTGATCGAGGTTTCTCTTGACTCTTTCGTTGATCTGGAGTTGTTAGCGCTAACTAATCTGATATAGGTTTTCCGACGGAGCAGACCATGACCCTGAAACTTGCCATCAACGGATTTGGACGGATTGGGCGCGGGGTTCTGCGCGCAGTGATGGAAAGCGGTCGCACAGACGTTGAAATCGTGGCGATCAACGATCTGGGCAAACCTGACATGAACGCACATCTGTTTGAGTTCGACAGCGTGCATGGTCGCTACGCCAACCCGGTTACACTCAGCGACGCAGGTTTGGACGTTGGTCGTGGGCCGATCCGCCTGACCAGCGAACGCAACCCCGAAGACCTACCTTGGTCGGATATTGATGTCGTTCTGGAATGCACCGGTGTGTTCCGTACGCGAGAGGCCGCTGAGCGTCACTTCAAAAACGGCTCGAAAAAGGTTCTGATCTCGGCCCCGGCCCGCGGTGATGGCAACATCAAGACCGTCGTGTTTGGTGTAAATGATCACGAACTGACCGCCGAAGACCTGGTCGTGTCGAACGCATCCTGCACCACCAACTGCCTTTCGCCGGTCGCTGCTGCCCTGGATGCGGGGCTTGGCATCAAGCATGGTAATATGACGACTGTCCACGCCTATACGGCCAGCCAGCCCGTACATGACTTAGTTGGAAAAGACCCTTACCTGTCACGCGCCGCGGCGTTGTCGATGATCCCCACCACAACCGGCGCGGCTGCCGCCGTTGGCTTGGTGCTGCCGCAACTGCAAGGCAAACTGACGGGTCAGGCAATCCGCGTCCCTACCCCGAACGTTTCAGTCGTTGACTTGGTGGCTGAAGTATCCCGCCCAACCACCGAAGAAGAGGTAAATCAGCTGTTCATCGATGCCGCAGCAAAAATCCCCGGCGTATTGGCTGCTGAAAACCGGCCGCTGGTTTCCGTTGACTTCAATCACGACCCGCACAGCTCGACCGTGTCGCTGGCCGAAACCAAAGTCACCGATGGCACACTTGTTCGCGTACTGGCCTGGTATGACAATGAATGGGGCTTCTCGAACCGGATGTTGGACACAGCCGCCGCAATGGGCGCCCTAGCCTAACCGTTCTTTCAGCGCGGCGTTGACGCGGGGCGTGACGAACTTCGACACGTCCCCATTCAATCGGGCGATTTCCTTGACCAGTTTCGAGGCAATTGCCTGATGGCGCGCTTCTGCCATCAAAAAGACGGTCTCGATTGAATCGTCCAATGCACGGTTCATTCCAACCATCTGAAATTCGTACTCAAAGTCGGCAACAGCGCGCAAGCCACGCACAATGATCTGCGCCCCGACATCCCGCGCGCAATCGATCAGCAGGTTTTCAAACGGATGCGCGACAATCTCGGTCCCGGTCTGTTCAGAAAGCTGGGAACATTCGGCTTCAATCATGGCCACGCGCTCTTCTAACGAGAACAAAGGTCCTTTATCCCGGTTGATGGCAACACCAATGACCAGCTTGTCGACCAAAGCTGCCGCCCGACGAATGATATCGATGTGGCCCATTGTGATGGGATCAAAGGTTCCAGGATACAATCCAACCCGCATCACGCCCTCCTGCGCAACAAAATTTCTGCGCAAGCAAACACAACTTTGCTGCAGGTGCAAGTGATTGCTTTGGCAGCTCTGGCCGCTAGTGGCCCATTATCATGCTTTCCAAAGCGTCTTTTTCCATGGCCAATTCGGAAAGCTGGGCCTTCACCACATCGCCCAACGTTACGATGCCAACAAGTTTGCCATCTTCAACAACCGGCATATGGCGGAAACGCCCTTCCGTCATTTGTGACATGATGTCCTCAACTGTGGTCTGACGCGTCGCTGTCACAAGGTCCTGCGTCATGTAAGACTTTACTGGCTGGTTCAGACAGCCACTGCCGCTGGCCGCCAATTCTCGAACGATGTCACGTTCCGACAATATACCTGCAGCGGTTTCGCCACCATCGTCGGAAACCACGACTGTACCGATACGCTTCTCCGCAAGAATCTTCGAGGCCTCTGAGACAGTCGCTGTCGACGCCACGGTCACGACACCATCGGTCGCCTTAGACTTCAGGATGGCCTGTACTAGCATGAAGAATACCTCCGGAAATAATCACACTTATTCCAAAGCGTTGCGCGATTGTCGCGACCTGTCAAGCGTCGGCCACTGCTTCCAAACGAAGCACTTCCTCGCGAATGCCGCGCGTCAGAGCTTCGGCAAAGCGGTTCAACCGTTCGTTGCGTTGGTCACCTTCATGCCGCACAAGATAGAAACTGCGCGTCAAACTCACTTGATCCGTCAGGATTTTCCGCAGATCGGGATGGAAGGGTAGCGTGAAATCATGGGCCACGCAGACCCCGGTTCCCAGCGTGACCTGCCGCAATTGGACCGAGACCGAGTTCGATGCAAGCGCGACACGGTCAATACCAATGTCGTTCAGGTAATCCAGCTCGCGGTCGAAGATCATGTCGGGGATATAGCCGATCAACCTGTGCCCTTTCAGGTCTGTGACAGAGCGGATCGGACCATGTCGGTGCAGATAGTTTTCGGTCGCAACCATATGCAGTTTATAGTCGCTGATCTTTTTCACACGCAGTTGGCCGGCTGTTGGCGCACTGACTGTCACAGCCATGTCCGCCTCGCGCCGGGACAAGTTGATTACCCGCGGAAGTGCAAGAATCTGAATGTCCAGATCAGGGTTCGCATCGCTGATTTTTGCGCAGACCTGCGGCAGCAGGTAATTGGCGCTGCCATCCGGTGCGCCGATCCTGATTTGTCCGCTGAGTGATTTGGTCGGTCCGGTGACAGCTCCGGCAGCGGCACGCATCGCCTCTTCGGCGTGTAGCCCGTGCTCTAAAAGACGTTGCCCAGCCGGTGTCAGAACATAGCCTTGCTGGGACTTGGTAAACAACGAAGAATCCAAAGTGGATTCGAGCCGCGCCACACGACGCCCGACAGTGGCAGGATCAATTTTCAGGATACGACCAGCAGAAGACAAGCTTTCTTCGCGTGCCACGGCCAGAAAAATCCGCATATCGTCCCAGTTTGGGGTCATCTCACACTCTTTTGCATTTTTGCAAAACTCCTTTGAGACATTGCCTCTGTTCGCGGGATTTCTGCAAGCCTATTCTGCGCGCAAATCTATCGGAGGAGCTATTGATGCAAGATCTGACCCATTTCCTGAACGGCGAAATGGTCGCCGGTACATCCGGTCGTTTCGACGACGTTTACAACCCGGCGACGGGCGAAGTTCAATACAAATGCCCAATGGCCAGCGCGGCAGAAACCACGGCAGCAATTGAAGCGGCAGCAGCGGCCCAGCCCGCATGGGGCGCAACCAACCCGCAGAAACGTGCGCGCGTCATGATGGCCATGGTTGGCTTGATGAACCGCGACATGGACAAGCTGGCCGAAGCGCTAAGCCGCGAGCATGGTAAAACCATCCCCGATGCCAAAGGCGACTTGCAGCGTGGTCTGGAAGTGATTGAATACTGCATCGGCGCGCCACAGATGCTTAAGGGCGAGTTCACCGACAGCGCAGGCCCCGGCATAGACATGTATTCGATGCGCCAGCCTTTGGGTGTCGTGGGTTCGATCATGCCCTTCAACTTCCCCGCCATGATGCCGCTTTGGCATGTTGGACCGGCGCTGGCTTGTGGGAACGCCGTGGTCCTGAAACCGTCCGAGCGTGACCCGTCGGTTCCGCTGATGCTGGCTGAACTCTTCATCGAAGCCGGTCTGCCCAAAGGTGTGTTCCAGGTCGTGAACGGTGACAAAGAAGCCGTTGATACGATCCTCGACAGCGAAATCATCCAGGGTGTCAGCTTTGTGGGTTCTACCCCGATTGCGCAATATATCTACAGCCGCGCAACCGCCAACGGCAAACGCGCCCAGTGTTTTGGCGGTGCCAAGAACCACATGATCGTCATGCCCGACGCTGACTTAGATCAGGCGGCTGACGCTCTGGTTGGTGCCGGATTTGGAGCGGCAGGCGAACGCTGCATGGCAATCTCGGTCGCGGTTCCCGTTGGTGAAGAAACTGCGGACAAGCTGATCGAAAAGCTGATCCCGCGTGTCGAAAAGCTGAAAGTCGGCCCTTACACGGCCGGTGATGATGTCGATATGGGTCCGGTCGTCACCGGGGCCGCAAAAGAACGCATCCTAGGTCTGATCAACTCGGGTGTTGAGCAAGGCGCCAAGCTGGTTGTCGACAACCGTGACTTCAGCCTGCAGGGCTATGAAGATGGCTTTTTTGTTGGCCCCCACCTCTTCGACCATGTCACCCCGGACATGGACATCTACAAACAGGAAATCTTTGGCCCGGTCCTGTCCACCGTACGCGCCGGTTCGTATGAAGAGGCGCTGAAGCTGGCGATGGACCATGAATATGGCAACGGAACCGCGATTTTCACCCGTGACGGTGACACCGCGCGTGATTTTGCCAGCCGGATCAATATCGGCATGGTTGGCATCAACGTGCCGATCCCGGTTCCGCTGGCCTATCACACCTTTGGTGGCTGGAAGAAATCGATGTTTGGTGACTTGAACCAGCACGGCCCTGACAGCTTCAAATTCTACACCCGAACCAAAACCGTGACCTCGCGCTGGCCGTCGGGCATCAAAGAAGGTGGCGAGTTCAACTTTAAAGCCATGGACTGATTGGAACGATCATTACGCTGACAAACCCGGCCTTATCTTGGGCCGGGTTTTGCATTTTTCCGCCGATAAGCAGGCTCACGTGCCAATCTCACGAGAAATTCAGCTTTGATACTCTGGAAAAACTCATCAAAGCAAAATATTTTGTCGGGAAGTGTGTACCGAGCAGTGAAATTATCGGAGGCAGTCTTGTCCCATTCCCGTATGACCCGTCGTTCCGCCCTGTTGGGCGCAGCATCATTGGTGGCAACCCCTGCCCTTGTTCGGGCACAAAGCACAGATGCTTTCCCAGAAACAGAAGACGCCATCAGCACGCAATTGCCAGTGCGCCGCAACGTGTCCTCGTTCTCGCAACAGAACTGGCAGGATCACTTTGATGAGCTTGGTGTTGGCTGCCTGCTGGCCGATATCACAAGCCGCGCCGTGCATTATTGGAGCCCGGACGGAACGTATAAGCTTTACCCAAGTTCGGTTCCGATGAGTGAGGAACTCACCAAACGCGGTTACACAAAAGTCGTACGCAAAACCGAATTCCCAAGCTGGACGCCGACTGCTTCCATGCGCGAGCGGGATCCGTCATTGCCGGTTCGGATGGAAGGTGGCGACCCCGGAAACCCATTGGGCACCCGCGCCATGTATCTGGGCTGGCCAGCCTACCTTGTTCACGGAACCCATGACACGCGCAAAATTGGCCGTCAGAGCTCGTCCGGCTGTATCGGACTCTACAATCAACACGTGGAAGAATTGTATCCGCTTGTTCAGATTGGGACTCAGGTGCGTCTGGTCTGATTTGCTGATCGTAAAACGCAAAAGCCCCGGACAATCGCCGGGGCTTTGGTATCTTCTGGGTGCAGATTATTCCGGCAGGATCACTGCATCGACCACATGAATGACGCCATTGCTGGCTTCGATGTCAGCCTGTACCACTTTGGCATCGTTTACTTTTACGCCATTTTTCGCATTTACGCTCAAGCGTTCGCCCTGAACGGTCAAAACCTTGGCGCGTTTGCCAGCGATGTCACCAGACATGACTTTGGCCGGAACCACATGATAAGTCAGGATCGACACAAGCTGATCCTTGTTCTCGGGCAGCAGAAGTGACTCAACGGTGCCTTCGGGCAGAGCAGCAAATGCTTCATCCGTCGGGGCAAAGACGGTGAACGGGCCATCGCCTTTCAGGGTATCTACCAGACCCGCAGCCTGAACGGCAGCGACCAGGGTGTTAAACGAACCTGCAGCAACGGCAGTGTCGACGATGTCTGCGGCTTGCGCCTTCAGCGGCATGGCAAATGCAAGTGCGGCGGCTGCGCCCATGAATGTGCGACGGAACATAGCTGTCTTCTCCTCTCCAGCGTGTTATGGAAAGGGTTACGGACCTTTTGCCGCACTGGATCACTCTGAGATCAATTTTCTTTGCGCTGAACCCAAATGCTCTGCGCGCGCCCTTCTGTCAGAAAAGGCAACGCAGCGACCGCATCAGGGCGGTCTTGTTGCAGGTAATAACCCGGCCAAAGCATTGAATACGAACCAGATTGTAACAATGCGTGCAGCATGTACTGCTCGCCCCAGCCCGGACAATCATAGAAGAAACGCTTGGGATATTCGTAGGGCAGAAAAACATCGTGTACATGAATGACCACACCGGGTTTCAGCGCTGGAATGATGCGGCAGAACAGATGGGCGACGTCATTGCTCATCCGCACAACGTGGCTTGAATCGATGAACAGAACATCTCCGGCTTCAAGCTCGGCAAAAAGCGATGGGTCAACTTCTTCAAGACGTTTTTGTTCGAAGTGGTCCACGACATGGGCAATGTCGGCACGAGGGTATGGGTCAATGGCAGTGATCGTGGTGTCCAACCCGCCGTCAATAATCGCTTGCCGGGTCACGCGGGTTGAGTTCCCGCACCCCACCTCGATCACGCGTTTGGGCTGAAAGCGGCGGATCATCAGATACAGGGCATCCGCATCCGGGCTGTCGTAATAACCGTTACCCGTGCGATAGCCGGTCTGAGTACGCGCAGGGTCTTTTAACGCCTGTAAATCCGCCTTGTGACGGTTATATTCCGCCACCAATTGCGAGATGTCGAACCCTTCCATGCCTGGTGACAAGGCATAGGCCGGACGCGTCAACCCCCCGGCGGCCTCAAACGACTCAAGCCTCGCACGTTCATCTTGATCCGTGACTGTATCAACCAGTTTCACTCCCAACTCATCCAAGGCTGCGTTGATCTTTGGGAATTTTCTGGGTTTCACGGCGTTGGCTCCACGTTCTGTGCTGATCCGTTCCTTACAATTGCCGCCCGTACCAGTGCAAGGACAAGCCGGGCAAACCCTTGGCAAAAGGCAAATTTCCGTATTCACTGAAACTTACGACAGCCAAAGGGGGCTCCATGCAGCAAGAATTCACACTGGGCATTGAAGAAGAGTATCTTCTGGTGGATCGCGACAGCCTGCAATTGTCAGAGGCCCCCGGAGCGCTGATGGAGGCCTGCCAGAATGATTTCGAAGGTCAGGTCAGCCCCGAGTTCCTGCAATGTCAGATTGAAGTCGGCACGCGCCCGCACACAACCATAGCCTCGGCGCGGGAAGACCTCAAACGCCTGCGATCCTGCGTGTCGAAACGAGCTGCCGAATACAATCTGTCCCCGATCGCTGTATCCTGTCATCCCTTCGCCAATTGGAAAGATCAACATCACACCCGCAAGGAACGATATGACGCCTTGCAACACGCGTTAGGTGGCGTAGCACGTCGGATGCTGATCTGCGGGATGCATGTACACGTGGGGGTCGAAGAACCCGCCCTGCGCGCCGATCTGATGCCGCAGCTGTCTTACTTTTTGCCCCATCTTTTGGCCTTGTCCACATCCTCACCCTTTTGGAACGGCGAAGATACCGGCCTATCCTCATATCGCTTGACCGTGTTCGACAACCTTCCCCGAACCGGCCTGCCCCCAGTTTTTGGCAGTTGGGCTGAGTATGAACGCACCACAGGTATACTCGTCGAACTGGGCGTGATCGAGGACACGACCAAGATATGGTGGGACCTGCGCCCGTCGCATCGTTTCCCTACGCTTGAAACCCGGATCATGGACGTGCAACCCCGGCTGGAGCACACGTTGTCCCTGGCGGCACTCGTCCAGGCACTGACCCGAATGTTGTGTCGACTGAAAGACCGCAACCTGCGTTGGCGGCAATATGATCGCTTCCTGATCGGAGAAAACCGTTGGCGTGCGCAGCGTTATGGCGTGGGCGAAGGATTGATTGACTTCGGCGACCGCTCGGTCAAGCCGATGTCCGAACTGATCGGCGACCTTATGGGGTTGTTGGCGGAAGACACCGAAGCGCTTGGAACGATGACCGAACTTGCGCGGTTACGGCAGATCGCCGAAAACGGCACTTCGGCCACCCGTCAACGCCGTGTCCACGCCGAGGCCGTCGCGCGCGGGGACGATCCCGGGCAAGCAGTCGTGCGCCATCTGATCGAGGAATTCCACGCGGATCTCTAGACTGCTCCAGCGTTTTGCGCCCCATTGTTGAACCTGCAAAATTTCTGTAAGAATTCGGAAATAAACAACCGTTCAATTCATTGCCGACGGGAGGGAACGCCATGGATTTCGCACTCAGCGAGGAACAGACAGCCATTTTCGACATGGCATATTCGTTTGGGCAGGAAAATATCGCACCCTTTGCGCGGCAGTGGGAATCCGATGGCACCATTCCAAAAACCTTGTGGCCACAGATCGGCGAGCTTGGCTTTGGGGCTTTGTATGTATCCGAGGACAGCGGCGGTTCGAACCTGACCCGCCTGGATGCCACCTTGGTATTCGAGGCGTTGTCGATGGCCTGCCCTTCGGTCGCGGCATTCCTGTCAATCCACAACATGTGCGCCAAGATGTTGGACAATTTTGCGGATGAAGACCTCAAGGCACGCATCATGCCCGATGTTCTCAGCCTCAACACGGTGCTGAGCTATTGCCTGACCGAGCCCGGTTCCGGCTCGGACGCGGCGGCCTTGAAGACACGCGCCGTACGCACGAACGAAGGCTATACGTTGAACGGCACCAAGGCATTCATCTCGGGCGGTGGGTATTCCGATGCCTATGTATGCATGGTGCGCACCGGTCAGGACGGCCCCAAGGGTATTTCAACCGTTTATGTCGAGGACGGAACTCCGGGTCTTAGCTTTGGAGCACTGGAAGAGAAAATGGGCTGGAAAAGTCAGCCCACCGCGCAGGTGCAGTTCGATGATTGCAAAATCCCGGCAGGCAATCTTGTCGGCACCGAAGGCGACGGTTTCAAATATGCCATGATGGGCCTCGACGGCGGGCGACTGAACATCGCGGCCTGTTCCCTTGGTGCCGCGCAGACCGGTTTGGATATGACGTTGCAATACATGTCCGAACGCAAGGCGTTTGGCCAATCCATCGACCAGTTCCAGGCCCTTCAGTTCCGCCTGGCGGATATGGAGATTGAACTACAAGCCGCACGGACCTTTCTGCGTCAAGCCGCTTGGAAACTAGATAACGGCGCGCCCGACGCCACTAAGTTCTGCGCCATGGCCAAAAAATTCGTGACCGAAACCGGATCGAAGGTGGTGGATCAGTGCCTGCAGCTGCATGGTGGTTATGGCTATCTTGCCGACTACGGCATTGAAAAGCTTGTGCGCGATCTTCGGGTGCATCAGATATTGGAAGGCACAAATGAGATCATGCGCGTGATCGTATCGCGTCAGATGCTTGCCAACCGCTGAGGGCCACATGTCAGACATTGAAATCCGCACCACAGGCCGTGCCGGACGCATCACCCTGACCCGCCAACATGCTTTGAACGCAATGAGCTATGAGATGTGCATGGCCATCGACGCGGCGATGCGCAACTGGCGCGAAGACGATGCCGTTGACCTTATCATTCTGGACGCCGAAGGTGAAAAAGCCTTTTGCGCAGGTGGAGACATCGCCGAGCTCTACGAAACCGGTACCAAGGGCGACTATGCCTACGGGCAGACATTCTGGCGTGACGAGTACCGTCTGAATGCGATGATCTTCGAATATCCCAAGCCGGTCATCAGCTTTCTTCAGGGCTTTACCATGGGCGGCGGTGTCGGCATCGGGTGCCATGGCAGCCATCGCGTTGTCGGGGAAAGCTCGAAAATCGCGATGCCAGAATGCTCGATTGGTTTGGTACCGGATGTGGGCGGCTCGCTTATGCTGGCCCTCGCCCCCGGTCGGTTGGGCGAGTTTTTGGGAACGACTGGGTTCCGAATGGGCCCTGCGGATGCAATTCTGGCAAGGTTCGCGGACCATTACATCCCTCAATCACACTGGTCCGATTTGACTGAGATGCTTGAGGCCTCTGGCGACGCAGGGCTGATTTCACAACATGCCGAAACACCACCCGCCGGAGAACTGGCCGAGTTGCAGGCCGACATTGATCAGCATTTCTCGGGCGAAACACTTGGCGACATCGTGACGAGCCTGCGCAACAGCGACCACGATTTTTCGCAGAAAACCCTAGCGACTCTGGGAAAAAACGCCCCCCTTTCCACGGCCTGTACGGTTGAAATGCTGCACCGTCTGCGCGGCCCCGCTTTGTCCATACGGCGCGCCCTGGAGTTGGAATACCGTTTCACCCACCGGTCGATGGAACACGGTGACTTTCTGGAAGGTATCCGCGCGCAAATCATCGATAAAGACCGCAGCCCGAACTGGCAGTTTGCCGATATGAACGTCCCTTTGACGGCCGTTTCGAAAATGCTGCAACCGCTGGGCGCGGATACCCTGACATTTGAGGAGGACTAAAAGATGCAGATCGGTTTCATTGGGCTGGGAAATATGGGCGCGCCCATGGCGGCCAACCTGGCAAAAGCCGGGCATCAGGTTCTGGGGTTTGATACGACTGGCGTCACCGTGGAAGGTGTCACTCAGGTCGAAACGGCGTCTGACGCGGTTGCGGGTGCTGATGCGGTCATCACCATGCTGCCAAACGGCGCTATTCTAAGGGCCGTTGCGGATCAGGTCATTCCCGCAATGTCAAAAGGGGCTGTGTTAATCGACTGCTCGACGGTTGACGTGGACAGCGCGCGTGCGGTTGCGGATCAGGCTATGGGAGCCGGACTTTTGTCCGTGGATGCGCCGGTTTCCGGCGGTATCGGCGGTGCAGCGGCAGGTACGTTAACGTTCATGGCCGGCGGATCGGAAGCCGCATTCGCCAAAGCTGCACCGCTGTTCGAGATCATGGGACAAAAAGCGGTTCACTGTGGCGAAGCCGGGGCCGGACAAGCCGCCAAGATCTGCAACAATATGATCCTTGGCGTCACCATGATTGCCACCTGCGAGGCTTTTGCACTGGCAGACAAACTGGGATTGGACCGGCAAAAGATGTTCGATGTCGTCAGTACATCGTCAGGCTATAGCTGGACGATGAATGCCTATTGCCCTGCCCCCGGCGTTGGCCCGCAAAGCCCTGCTGACAATGACTACACGCCCGGATTCGCCGCCGAGCTCATGCTAAAGGACCTGCGTCTCAGCCAGCAAGCAGCAGACAGCGCTGATGCGGATACACCGATGGGTCAGGTCGCGACTTCGCTATATGAACAATTTGTTGAAAATGAAGACGGATTGGGCCGCGACTTCAGCGCGATGCTGCCACGCTTTGAAAAACGAGGGCGCGAATAGGCAATTCGGCGGCCTCTTGCCCAGCCATTTGACAGACAATCGGCAAGGGGCCATCTATCCAGTCATGTTCCGAGGCGTCTTCAGCCTGTTCGCAAGGGAAAGTGACATGACAAGATACCTGGTGACTACAGCGATGCTTGTGGCGATGACGCTTGTACCTGTTACAGCCGTGGCAAAAAACAAAAACGGGCATTGCCCACCGGGTTTAGCCAAGAAGTCCATTCCTTGCGTGCCTCCCGGGCAAGCAAAAAAGATCTATCGGAACGGCGATTTCATCCGCAACGACTATCGATGGGTAGACAATCCGTACCGTTATGGGCTGAACCGAAACTATTCCTACATTCGCGCGGGTGACTACGTGTACCGGGTCGACCCAGACACACGCAAAGTCTTGAACCTGATCGGTGCGGTTGCCGATATTCTGAACTGATCTGAAGGCGCTAAGCCTATTCAGCAGCAACGCGCGCGTTGTCTAACATCGATTTCAGATAGCGACCGGTATGACTGCGCTCGACTGTGGCGACATCTTCGGGTGTGCCCGTAGCCACTATCTCACCTCCGCCATCGCCGCCTTCGGGACCAATGTCGATGATGTGATCTGCAGTTTTCACCACGTCCAGATTGTGCTCGATCACAACAACCGTGTTCCCCTGATCGACCAACTCATGCAGCACTTCCAATAGCTTGCGTACGTCTTCAAAATGCAAACCCGTGGTCGGTTCATCTAGGATATAGAGCGTTCGCCCGGTTGACCGTTTCGACAATTCCTTGGACAGCTTCACGCGTTGCGCCTCGCCACCGGATAGCGTGGTGGCCTGCTGACCGACCTTGATATAGCCCAGCCCAACGCGGGCCAAAGCGTCCATCTTATCGCGGATCGACGGCACAGCCTTGAAGAACTCCTGCGCGTCTTCCACCGTCATATCAAGCACATCAGCGATGGACTTGCCCTTGAACTTGATCTCAAGGGTCTCGCGGTTGTAGCGCGCGCCTTTGCACGTCTCGCAGGTAACGTAGACATCAGGCAGAAAGTGCATTTCGATCTTGATGACACCGTCACCCTGACAGGCTTCGCACCGGCCTCCCTTAACGTTGAAACTGAAACGACCAGGTTTGTACCCACGCGCTTTCGCCTCGGGCAAACCCGCAAACCAGTCTCTGATCGGCGTGAAGGCCCCGGTGTAAGTGGCTGGATTCGAACGCGGAGTTCGCCCGATCGGGCGTTGGTCGATATCGATAACCTTGTCCAAGTGCTCAAGCCCCTTGATCGTCTCACACGGCGCTGGAGTCTGTCGCGCACCATTTAGGCGCATCGATGCGGTTTTGAACAACGTCTCAATCGTCAGCGTGGACTTGCCGCCGCCAGACACCCCTGTCACACAGACAAATTTGGCCAAGGGAAATTCAGCCGTGACGTTCTTGAGGTTGTTACCAGTGGCTTTCACCACAGTCACTTTCTGCTTCTTGCCCGCGCGCCGTTCAGCCGGAACCGCGATTTCCCGGGTCCCGGCCAAATATTGCCCGGTGATAGAGGCAGCATCACCCGTAATGTCCGTCGGCGTACCGTGACTGACGACCTGCCCCCCGTGCACACCCGCTCCGGGGCCAATGTCGAACACATAATCGGCCTCTCGGATGGCCTCCTCGTCATGTTCTACAACAATTACCGTGTTGCCCTGATCCCGCAGGTTCTTGAGCGTTCCCAGCAACCGGTCATTGTCACGCTGATGCAAGCCGATAGAAGGCTCGTCCAACACGTAAAGAACTCCTGTCAGACCCGAGCCAATTTGGCTAGCCAAACGAATACGCTGGCTTTCCCCGCCCGACAGTGTCCCACTTGAACGCGAAAGCGTAAGGTATTCCAAACCAACATTATTCAGAAACCCAAGTCGTTCGCGAATCTCCTTCAAAATGGCGCGCGCGATTTCATTCTTCTGGGCGCTCAGATGGTTCGGCGCGTCCTCAATCCAGGCCAGAGCCTCCCGGATCGACATCTGCACCACTTGCCCGACATGCAGGCCCGCGATCTTGACCGCCAGCGCCTCGGGCCGCAGGCGAAACCCCTCACATGTGCCGCATGGACGGTTGTTCTGGTACCGTTCAAATTCCTCGCGAATCCAAGCGCTGTCAGTTTCACGATAGCGGCGCTCCATATTCGGGATCACGCCTTCGAAACTGCGCGTCACCTGATAAACGCGTCCGCCTTCGTCATAGCGGAACTGGATCTCTTCATCGCCAGAGCCGCGCAGGAACACCTGCTGCACCTTCTGGGGCAGGTCTTTCCATGGTGTGTTCTTGTCGAACTCGTAATGCCGCGCAATGGCTTCGATGGTCTGAAGGAAATACGGAGACTTACCCTTGCGCCACGGCGCCAAGGCCCCGTCATAGAGTTTCAGCGACTGATCGGGCACCACAAGCCGCTCGTCAAAGAACAACTCGACCCCCAAGCCATCACAATCGGGGCAAGCCCCAAATGGCGCGTTGAAGGAAAACAGGCGCGGTTCGATCTCGGGGATGGTAAACCCGCTGACCGGGCAGGCAAAGTTCTCGCTAAAGGTGATCCGCTCTGGGTCACCCTCACGCGGGGCAGTTTCCAGAATCGCAATACCGTCAGCCAGATCCAAGGCTGTGCGCAGGCTGTCGGCCAAGCGGGTCTCCATACCCTCTCGGACAACCAGTCGATCCACCACGACATCGATGTCGTGGCGGAATTTCTTGTCCAGCGTCGGCGGTTCATCCAGTTCGTAGAACTCACCATCGACCTTGACGCGCTGAAAGCCTTGCTTGCGCAACTCCAGGAATTCTTTTTTGTACTCACCCTTGCGATCTCGCACGATGGGGGCCAGCAGGTAACCTCGCGTGCCCTCCTCCATCGTCATGATCCGGTCGACCATGTCTTGTACCTGCTGCGCCTCGATCGGCTGTCCGGTCGCCGGGCTATAGGGGGTTCCAGCGCGTGCGAACAGCAGGCGCATATAGTCATAGATTTCCGTAACCGTCCCAACAGTTGAACGCGGGTTCTTGGACGTTGTCTTCTGTTCAATGGAGATTGCCGGACTCAGACCGCTGATATGATCGACATCGGGCTTTTCCATCATGTCGAGGAACTGCCGCGCATAGGCAGACAGGCTTTCAACATAGCGACGCTGCCCTTCGGCATAGATGGTATCAAAAGCCAGCGAGGACTTGCCCGAACCAGACAAGCCGGTGATCACCACCAGCTGATCCCGAGGGATATCAACATCGATGCCTTTGAGGTTATGCTCGCGCGCGCCGCGCACCTCGATATTCTTCAGCTCAGCCATTTCCGGCCCCCAAGAAACAAGTGGTTTAGAGATAGGCGAGCTTGCCTGAGTCTCCAACAGAAAAGTTAGAACATTTAGTGAACATACGAGTTTTAGCCGAGCAAATCAAACCGCAGCTGCTTAATCGGGATCTTCGCTGCGAAGCTTTTAAGCCGATCGGTTGAGAGTAAGAGGAAAATGGCGCGGTTGACGGGGCTCGAACCCGCGACCCCCGGCGTGACAGGCCGGTACTCTAACCAACTGAGCTACAACCGCGCATCTATTTTCGTGGCCCTTGTCCTGGGCCAAGGTAAGCAGCGATGGCGCGGTTGACGGGGCTCGAACCCGCGACCCCCGGCGTGACAGGCCGGTACTCTAACCAACTGAGCTACAACCGCCCGCTGCACGTTCATTGCTGAACGTTGGGGTGTATTATGGCTACGCTCGGGCAGCGTCAAGCGGCGTTTTGAAGTTTTTTGTCAGAATCCAGATTTTTGTTTACCCGCAGATTTTCGCGCGCAGACCCACGTCAAATTCGCTTGCAGCCGAACCACAGGACAGATAACAACGCGTCCCATGGGTGATTAGCTCAGTGGTAGAGCGCTTCGTTCACATCGAAGATGTCAGGAGTTCAAATCTCTTATCACCCACCATTCCTTTTCGCAGATTACGCTTGAAATTGAGGGGCTTGCCAGCGCGCGACCTCGGCGACTATCGTGCTTCATCGGCCGAACCGTGTGCCGATTGCAAAGTCAGGGGTCGTTATGGCAGAGCTAAAGCGAGACATCGGCCCGATCGGACTAACCTTTATTTCGGTTGGAGGAATCATCGGTTCGGGCTGGTTGTTCGGCCCCCTTCTGGCGGTTCAGCATGCCGGACCTGCGGCTATCCTCTCGTGGGTGATCGGCGCGGCTGCGATGTTCATTTTGGCAATCACTTTCGCAGAAATCTCAGCCATGCTGCCTATTCCGGGTGGGATTGCCAGGGTTCCGCAGTTTTCACACGGCAATATCGTTTCAATGGCCATGGGATGGACGGCTTGGATTGGCTACAACACCACTGCCCCCATCGAAGTGGAGGCGATGCTGAAATACCTCGCGCCATACGCGCCCTGGCTGCATGCCGCCGATACAGGCGACCTGACAGGCGCGGGTATATTTGCGGCCCTTGTATTCATGCTGCTTTTCGTTGCCGTCAACGCGCTTGGGGTCAAGTTTTTCACACATGTGAATGCCGCTTTGACGTGGGCCAAGATCGCTATTCCGGTCGTTCTGTCTGTTCTACTAATTTCCAACCGTTTCAACGCTGACAATTTTACACATCCGGATGGGTTTGCACCTTATGGCTTGCAGGGAATCATGGCTGCAGTTTCGACCGGCGGTGTCATTTTCTCGTTCATAGGATTTCGTCATGTGGTCGATATGGCGGGAGAAGTGCGAAATCCGAAATTTGCAATCCCCACCGCCCTCGTCCTGTCGATCATCATGTGCGCCGCAATCTATCTTGGCCTCCAAGTGGCTTTTATCGGCGCGCTGGATCCATCTTTGCTGGCTAATGGCTGGTCGCAACTGAGCTTTGGGGGCGAAGGCCCATTGGACGCTGTAATCATGTCGGTCGGGTTGGTCTGGTTCATCAGCTTGCTGAATGTCGGATCAGTCGTTGGCCCCTTTGGCAACGGATTGGTCGCAACCGGGTCGAATGCCCGTATTGCCCTTGCCCTGTCCCAAAACGGTTTTCTACCAAAACGTTTGCAAAACTTGTCTTCGTTTGGGGTTCCGGTATGGGCTTTGGCGTTGAATTTTCTGATCGGGACTCTGTTCCTTTTGACCGTTCCCTTTACTACCGTCATCGCCCTGAACGGTGCCGCTATTGTTTTGTCATTCGCAGTTGGCCCAATCGCCGTCGTTTGCCTACGGGATCTGCTGCCAGACCAACCCCGTTCAATCCGCATCCCAGCGGTGCGTCTGGTCGCGTTGACTGCCTTCGCCATTGCAACCCTGATTGTCTATTGGAGCGGTTGGGACACTGTCTGGCGCCTTGGGATCGCGCTTATCGTTGGAAAAATTCTGCTGCTTATCCGGTTCCGAGGGCGCCTTGATGAAATGGACCTGACCGAAGCCGTTTGGTTGATGCCTTATTTTGCCGGACTCGGGTTAATCTCATTTCTGGGTCAATTCGGCACCGGGTCTTTGAAGCAGATCCCGTTTGGGTGGGATATTCTGCTTTGTGTCGTGTTTTCCGCGATCATCTTCGCCCTCGCGATACGTTCAGCGCTGTCTGACGAGAAATTCATGAAATACATAGCGGAAGAAGAGATACTTGATCCAAAGCTGCCCGTTGTCGGGCTGTAAAAAAGGCAGAGCGTTGCTCTGCCTTTTTCCGTTTTCTATTTATGCAATTTAATGCGCTGTGGCTGAAGCATCCGCAGATTTGGCCGAAGCGGCGGCCGCAGCGGCTGCTTCCTCTGCCGCTTCGTCCCACTCGATCGACTCAGGCTTACGCACCAGCGCCTGCTTCAGAACTTCCGAGACGTGCTTTACAGGGATGATCTCCAACCCTTCCTTCACATTGTCAGGGATGTCCGCCAGATCCTTTTCATTCTCTTCCGGGATCAGAACGGTCTTGATGCCACCACGAAGAGCCGCCAGCAGTTTTTCTTTCAGCCCGCCAATCGGCATTGCATTACCGCGCAGCGAAACTTCGCCGGTCATGGCAATATCCTTGCGCACCGGAATGCCGGTCAGCACAGACACGATCGATGTCACCATCGCCAGGCCAGCGCTAGGGCCGTCTTTGGGCGTCGCCCCATCCGGCACATGAACGTGAATGTCCAATGTGTCGAACTTTGGCGGTTTCACCCCGATCTGAGGTGAAATCGACCGCACATATGACGAAGCCGCATCGATGGATTCCTTCATCACATCGCCCAGCTTACCTGTGGTCTTCATCCGCCCCTTACCAGGCAGTTTCAGCGCCTCGATATGCAGCAGATCGCCACCCACGGACGTCCAAGCCAGGCCGGTCACGACACCGATCTGATCGTCCTGCTCAGCCAGACCATAACGGAACTTTGGCACACCCAGGAAATCATCCAGATTGTCTGGTGTTACGGTGACCGACTCCGCCTCTTTCTTGATGATCTTGGTCAACGACTTCCGCGCCACCTTGGCGATTTCACGTTCAAGGTTACGAACACCCGCTTCGCGGGTATAAGTGCGAATGATCTTCTGCAGCGCCTCATCGGTCAGCTCAAATTCCTTGGCCTTCAGACCATGGTTCTTGACCTGCTTTTCGATCAGGTGCTGTTTCGCGATCTCGCTCTTTTCCTCTTCGGTGTAACCGGCCAGCGGAATGATCTCCATCCGGTCCAGCAGAGGCCCTGGCATATTGTAACTGTTTGAAGTCGTCAGGAACATCACGTTGGACAGGTCATATTCGACCTCCAAATAGTGGTCCATGAAAGTGTTGTTCTGTTCCGGATCCAGCACCTCAAGCATTGCCGAGGCCGGATCACCACGGAAATCCTGACCCATCTTGTCGATTTCATCCAACAAGATCAGCGGGTTCGTGGTTTTCGCTTTTTTCAGCGCCTGGATGATCTTACCCGGCATCGAACCGATATAGGTCCGACGGTGGCCCCTGATCTCGGATTCGTCGCGCACACCGCCCAACGAGATGCGAATGAACTCGCGCCCCGTGGCTTTTGCAACCGATTTACCCAAGCTGGTCTTACCCACGCCCGGAGGGCCAACAAGGCACAAGATCGGGCCCTTCAGCTTTTTCGAACGCTGCTGAACTGCTAGATACTCGACGATGCGCTCCTTGACCTTCTCAAGCCCATAGTGATCGGCATCCAGAATGTCCTGCGCGCGCCCAAGATCCTTTTTGACGCGGGATTTGGTGCCCCACGGCAAAGACAGAATCCAATCCAGATAGTTGCGCACAACGGTCGCCTCGGCCGACATGGGCGACATGTTCTTGAGCTTTTTCAGCTCTCCTTCGGCCTTTTCACGCGCTTCTTTGGATAGTTTGGTCTCGGCGATTTTCTCTTCCAGCTCAGCGACTTCGTTCGATCCGTCTTCGCCATCGCCAAGTTCCTTCTGAATGGCTTTCATCTGCTCATTCAGATAATATTCGCGCTGTGTCTTCTCCATCTGGGATTTGACGCGGGTCTTGATCTTTTTCTCGACCTGCAGAACCGACATTTCGCCCTGCATCAGACCATAGACTTTCTCAAGCCGTTCGCTGACGCTGAGGGTCTCCAGCAGCTCTTGCTTTTGTTCGACCTCGATGCCCAAGTGGCCCGACACAAGGTCGGCCAGCTTTGCAGGCTCGGTGGTTTCCCCCACTGCCGCCAGCGCTTCTTCGGGGATGTTCTTGCGCACTTTGGCGTAGCGTTCAAACTCATCCGCAACGGTACGCAACAGGGCTTCGGTTGTCGTAACGTCGCCGGGGATTTCGGTCAGATATTCTGCCCGAGCCTCGAAAAACTCTTCGTTTTCAAGAAACTCAGTGATCTGCACACGCGCCTGCCCTTCGACCAGAACCTTCACGGTGCCGTCGGGCAGCTTCAGCAGTTGCAGCACATTGGCCAAAACGCCTGCGCGATAAATCCCTTCTTCATCGGGATCATCAACGCCGGGGTCGATCTGGCTGGACAACAGAATTTGCTTGTCATCCTGCATCACCTCTTCCAAAGCGCGGACCGATTTATCGCGGCCCACAAAGAGCGGCACAATCATATGCGGGAACACCACAATGTCGCGCAGCGGCAGGACGGGGTATGAGGAATTCAGAGGCTCTTGCATGCTCTATCCTTATCGTTGGCAAGACGGCACGTGTCCCTCATCGAGGCAACATTTGGCCATCTCCTGTCTTGGACGATAAAGGTGGGGCCTCATCGCCCTTTTTCAACCTTACCGCCGTGTATCGTGTTTCAGCATGAACCGAGGTTTTCGGGACTGCAAGACGTCCAAGGAACATATCCACCGAAATTAGCACGACAAGCATAGGCGACGTGCACTTCAAAGGTCAGAACACCCGCTGTACTGCGCGAGACAGGAAAAACCCGTGACCGTCTTGGTTGCGACATTCCAGACCTTTTGTCGAAGAACTGCAGGTGAATCCTCCGAACTGACCAGTGACCCCATATTCCGCACGGTCATATCCGTCTTTGTTACGATTCAGCGGCTGGCACAACATCTCTACCTGGCCAGTGTCGAACATCAGAAAATCATGCCCCCAGTCGGATTGACAATTCGCGTGGCGTGGCATCGCAGGTGGGCCGGATTTTTCTATGATCGTACATTGTATATCCGAGGACGAAGCACTTTCCCCGACCGAGCACTGAATGTTTTCGGACGGAGTTTCGAAGGTCCAGACATCTGAAATGGCAGGTGTCGCGCAGAAAATTGCTGCGCCGAGAATAAGGCGAAACATCATAAACTCTCCGGGTCACAGACTAAAATGGCATTGCTTGAAGTGGCACTAGACTACCGGAAAGCCACGCAATTGTCACCCGAAGGGGAAGGTTACAAGGGTTCGATATCACCTTGCGCACGCTGCGCATGAAACTCGGCCTGCCAGGCGACAAACGTGCCCGCAGCAATCGCATCTCGCATCCCCTGCATGATCTCTTGGAAGTAATGCAGGTTGTGCCAGGTCAGCAACATGCCCGAGATCATCTCATTGGCGCGGAAAACATGGTGCAGGTACGCGCGCGAATAGTTGGAACAAGCGGGACATGTGCAGTTTTCATCCAGCGGACGCGGGTCATCCGCATGGCGGGCATTCTTGATATTGACCACACCGCGACGTGTGAACACTTGCCCCGTGCGGCCCGAACGCGACGGCAACACACAGTCCATCATGTCGATCCCACGCGCGACGGCGCCGACGATATCGTCTGGCTTACCAACACCCATCAGGTAACGCGGTTTGTCTTCAGGCAGAAAATCGGGGGCGTAATCGAGGCAGCCAAACATGGCCTCCTGCCCCTCACCCACAGCCAGGCCGCCCACCGCGTAGCCTTCGAAACCAATAGATTTCAACGCTTCTGCGCTTTCTTCGCGCAGGTCCTGTTCCAAACCGCCCTGCATAATGCCGAACAGGGCGTGACCCGGACGATCCCCAAACGCGTCACGCGACCGTTCTGCCCATCGCATCGACAACCGCATGGACTCGGCGATGCGATCCCGGTCGGCAGGCAGCGCGGGGCATTCGTCAAAGCACATCACAATGTCCGAGCCCAGCAAGCGCTGAATCTCCATTGACCGCTCGGGCGTCAGTTCGTGTTTTGATCCGTCGATATGAGATTTGAAGGTCACGCCCTTTTCGGTCAGCTTGCGCAGCCCTGCCAAAGACATGACCTGAAACCCGCCCGAGTCGGTCAGAATGGGGCGGTCCCAGTTCATGAACTTGTGCAACCCGCCCAAACGATCAATCCGTTCCGCTGTTGGACGCAGCATCAGGTGATAGGTGTTGCCCAGCAGAATATCCGCCCCGGTGGCGCGCACACTTTCGGGCATCATCGCTTTGACCGTCGCGGCTGTGCCCACAGGCATGAAGGCTGGCGTCCGCACCTCTCCTCGCGGCGTGCTGATCACACCCGTGCGTGCCTTGCCGTCTGTTGCCTTAAGCTCAAATGAGAATTTCTGCGTCATGTCATCGCCTCGGATCGCCGAACCGGGCAGGCTTTGCCCGATCCGTTCCGTCTTTGCAACCCGTCAGGGCAACGAGACCACGCGGTCCGTGAACAGACGTACAACCCCTGCCCCGTCCACATCGCGGCACACCCGGATCGCGGGTCGTTCAGGATCTGGTTGTGTCGCCCCCATTTGATCGCCTTCGGTGACAACCCGCAGCCCGGTTTCAACCATATCGAACAGGGCTTGATGGGAACACGCAATCACGGCTGTTGAATCGTGCAGGCCGCAGCCTTCCAGCCCCCCGATCTCTTTGTAAAACTTCAGATAGAACCGAGAGATGTCGCGCAGAAACGCCCCCATATCGGGTGACTTTTGTGCCAATGCTTCGAAGTCCGCCGTTTCGTAAAGCGTCTTCAAGGTCACGTCCAATCCGACCAGAACAGTGTTGGCCGGGACGGAAAAGACCTCTTCAGCGGCAAGAGCGTCGTGATAGATATTGGCTTCTGCGTATTGGGTAATGTTACCAGGGCAGTAGACCGCGCCTCCCATGATCACCAATTCGCGCAGATTGCCTGCAAATTCCGGGTCCAGACGCATTGCCTTTGCAATGTTAGTCAAGGGACCCACGGCGCAGAGCACAAGTTCGCCCTTATGGGCTCGGGCCATTTCAACCAGAAACTCGGCTGCTGGCAACGCGTGGTTCTGTCCAATCTCCGGGATTTCGGTCAGATCACCAAAACCTTCGGGGCCATGAACATGCTCCGACGGTGCGTGCGTGTCCGCCCCCAGCGGCACCGCAGCCCCTTCGGCCACAGGCAAGTCCAACCCAAGCTTGTGAAGCAAAAACCGCGCGTTGCGACTGGATTGGTGCACATAAGTGTTGCCAAAAACCGTTGTCAGACCGATCAGGTCAATTTCTGGCGCGGCGGCAGCATACGCGATGGCCATTGCATCGTCGACGCCGGGATCTGTGTCGATAATCAGTTTCATCCCCGCCCGATACCGCAAACGCCGTGGGATGCAAACCGGTCACAGCCACAATATTCCGGGCCGCGCCCACGCGTTCAGGCATTTGCATAACGCTCCAACCCACTCATACCAGAGTTGAAATCGGGCGACTCAATCCCCAAATGTATACCATAGTACACAATAATAAGAGGACAGAATGACCGAAGATCAGATTATCGGATTGCTTTCGTCAAACATCATTTACCTGCTGGCAGCTGTGCTGGTGGTTGTCGTTATTCTCAAAGGCATCAAGATTGTACCGCAGTCCGAAAAATACGTGGTTGAGCGGTTTGGCCGACTGCATTCGGTGCTTGGCCCCGGAATCAATTTCATCGTTCCTTTTCTGGATGTTGCACGCCACAAAATCTCGATCTTGGAACGCCAACTGCCGAATGCGACGCAGGACGCAATTACCAAGGACAACGTGCTGGTGCAGATCGACACCTCGGTCTTCTATCGCATTCTTGAACCGGAAAAGACGGTTTACCGCATCCGCGACGTAGACGGCGCGATTGCGACCACTGTCGCCGGGATCGTGCGCGCCGAAATCGGCAAGATGGATCTGGACGAGGTTCAGTCGAACCGCGCGCAATTGATCACGCGCATCCAGGAAAGCGTTGAAACCGCAGTCGATGACTGGGGCATCGAAGTGACTCGCGCCGAGATTCTCGATGTTAATCTGGATCAAGCGACCCGCGATGCCATGCTGCAACAGCTGAACGCGGAACGTGCCCGCCGCGCGCAAGTGACCGAGGCCGAGGGTCAGAAACGCGCCGTTGAACTGCACGCTGATGCTGAACTTTATGCCGCTGAACAAACCGCCAAAGCCCGCCGCATTCAGGCTGAAGCTGAAGCCTATGCTACGGGCGTCGTGGCCAAGGCCATTCAGGACAACGGTATCGAGGCCGCCCAGTATCAGGTTGCTTTGAAGCAGGTTGAAGCCCTTAATGCGCTGGGCAACGGGTCTGGCAAACAGACCATTGTTGTGCCAGCGAACGCCCTTGAAGCCTTTGGCGATGCGTTCAAAATGCTCAAAGGAGGAAAGTGATGGCAGACCCCTTCTGGCTGACATGGTGGATTTGGCTGGCGGCCGCACTGGCGCTCGGTATCCTCGAGATTGTTCTGCCGGGATTCATCTTTCTTGGTTTCGCAATTGGCGCAGCAATCACGGGTCTTCTCTTGATCATTCCGGGTCTGACAATGTCGCCTCACGTCCTTGCGTTGATCTTTGCGGTGCTGTCGCTTGTCGCGTGGCTTGTCTTGCGCAAGCTCTTTGCGCTGCCGCATGGTCAAGTCAAAACCTTCAAACATGATATCAATGATTGAATCGCGGTGGCGCTTGTCTGAGCGCCACGCCCCCACTGGACGCTGATACGGCTATTCCCTATATAATCACTCAGGCAACTGACCCGAGGCAAAGATGACTCACCCGAGCGAACAGTTTGAAGGCACACCGCTGATTGCGCCGTCAACAATTGAACACCCGTTGTACGACGCCGTGGTTGAGGCGTGCCGCACGGTCTATGATCCTGAAATCCCGGTCAACATCTATGACCTCGGCTTGATCTACACGATTGATATTACTGCGGATAACGCAGTTAAGGTGATCATGACCCTGACTGCGCCCGGATGCCCAGTGGCCGGTGATATGCCCGGATGGATCGTGGAAGCGATTGAACCCGTAGCCGGCGTCAAAGAAGTTGACGTTGAACTGACCTGGGAGCCGCCCTGGGGTATGGAGATGATGTCGGACGAAGCTCGTCTGGAACTGGGCTTTATGTAAACTAAATACCCGCGACTAACATGTCTGCGAACACAGTTACTCCAGATCGCAGGTTGCTTTGATCTCTGCGGCACGGGCATCCAGTTCATTGATGTAATCACCAGACAACATTTGCAGGTGTTTGTGTTCGGTTCCTGTAACCAGACCCAGCAGAGCACCGGCGGGCGTGATCGAAGCGATGCTTTCAAGCTGCTTGGTCTCGGCATGTTCCTTTTCGGCCTGAATAGCGCGCAGATCACCTGCCGCTGTCGCACAGTTTACCGGGTGCCTCTCGGCATCTGTGATAGCCAACGCACCGGTTGCAGTTAAACTGGTAAGCAGAAAAGTAAGAGTAGATCCTTGAAAAACCAGCTTAACAAAACGGATCAAGTCATTCATATTTATAATCTTTCTGCTGCAATATGAATTCCGGAACACGGGACGTTGCACCCATTCCAGCAAAGCTAAACCCGCTTTCCTGTTTAATGCAAGGTTTTAAGGAGGAAGCCAATACCAAGTTGGTTTAGCCAAAAGGCACTCTTTAACACTCGTGACCTTGAGCCCGAGGCGTTTGAGCCCTAAATTGGGAATGACGCGTGACAACGGAGATTTACATGTTCGGCATCCCCGGCAAACAGGCTGTGACCATGACGCCCAAAGCCGCAGAGCAGATTACACGCCTGATGAATTCGGGCGGGCATGCTGGTTTGCGCATTGGCGTCAAGAAAGGCGGCTGTGCAGGCATGGAATACACCATGGAATATGTAGACCAGGCAGATCCGCATGATGAGGTGGTCGAGCAAGACGGAGCGCGCGTGATGATCGCACCGATGGCGCAGATGTTCCTTTTTGGAACCGAGATCGACTACGAAGTGTCCCTGTTGGAAGCAGGCTTCAAGTTCAAGAACCCGAACGTTGTTGATTCCTGCGGCTGCGGTGAATCAATAAAGTTCGACGCAAACCTCGCGTCGCAGTCCTAACTGGTTTGCAGGTGAACATAGGTTTCGTTGAACCGTTTGGTCAGATGATCACCGGCCGAGATCACTTGGCCTGACCCAGGTGGCGCGACATTGGTGTCAAAAGACGGGTTGAAGAACATTGGGACCGAGATTCGCTCGTGCGATCCGCCAACAACCCTGTGTTCGGTCGCCTTCACCTGCCCTGCTGTCCAAAATTCCAGCATCTCACCAAAGTTGATGATAAACACGCCCGGTTCGGCCTGAACCTTTTCCCATGCCCCATCAGGCATCCGCACTTCCAGCCCGGCAGCGCCGTCTGTGGCCAGCAAAGTCAGGCAGCCATAGTCTGTATGCGCGCCAACACCAAAATCCTGCTCTCCGGCCCAGGCGGGCCGTTTTGGATAGTAGTTGCCGCGCAGCAGAGCCATTGGCGTATCAAATGCCTGATCGAAACTGTCCGCTTCCCGTCCCAGCGCCACTGCAATCGCACGCAGCACACGCATCGCTACACCACAGGCATCGACGTAATAGGCCTGTACAATTTCACGGAAAGCAACGGGTTGCTCGGGCCATTGATTTGGGGCGTACACGCTTAGGTTCTTTGCACGGTAGGGGTTGTCCAGCGGCAGTTCGTATCCGCAATCGAACACTTCCTTGAAGTCTGGGTTAACTGTTGGGTCGACCTGTTCGGACTGTGACGCACCCCAACCTCGGTTGGATCCCGTTGCAGCCATGTCCACCAAACGCTTCTGGTGTTCCGGTAAACGGAAGAAACACTGGTAGGCAGCGATTACGTCGTTGATGCGGTCAGCCGTCAGGCCCGTGTTGCAAACGGTCAAAAACCCGACCTGACCAACGGCTTGGCGCAGGCGGGAAAGCTCATAAGCGTCTCGGGCGTCCAGCTTTTTCAAGTCGAGGTTGTCGATCATGGCGCTCTCCCAGAATTTGCGACATTCCTGCCAATCACCCGTGGAGCTTGTAACCGGAATTGTATGGCGAGGACAACGATGTTATCCGGTGATTTAAACAACCGAATACGCAGGGAGAAACCGATATGCGGCGCAAGCTGGCGGCTGGAAATTGGAAGATGAACGGAACCGGCTCGGCGCTGAGCGAGCTTGCATCGCTGTCGCAAAGCTATTCTGAAGCCTCGGTCGATATTCTGATCTGCCCCCCTGCGACATTGCTTCACCGCGCCGCTGATGCAGTGGCAGAATCGGCGGTTACGGTTGGTGGACAGGACTGTCACTCAGGCCATTCTGGCGCTCATACCGGCGACATCAGCGCGGATATGTTGCTGGATGCCGGTGCGACTTCGGTCATTCTGGGCCATTCCGAACGGCGCGTGGATCACGGAGAGCATGACGAGGATGTACGCGCCAAAGCTCGCGCCGCAATGGATGCGGGCCTGAAGGCAGTCATCTGCGTCGGCGAAAGTCTGGAACAGCGTGAGGCGGCCAACACGCTCGACATTATCGGCGGGCAGATGTCCGGCTCGATCCCGGATCAGTCCACCGGCGAAAACCTGATCGTCGCATACGAGCCGATCTGGGCGATCGGCACTGGAAAGGTCCCCACTCTGGAAGAGATCGGCGAGGTTCACGACTTCATGCGCGCCCGGCTGGAACGTCGTTTTGGCGAAGGCGTGGGCCGGTCAGTACGACTTCTTTACGGCGGGTCCGTCAAACCCAGCAATGCGGCCGACATCTTTGCTGTCTCGAATGTGGATGGCGCTTTGGTCGGTGGGGCCAGTCTGAAGGCTGCGGATTTCTCGGGCATTATTCAGGCGCTGGAAAGCATCTGACCTCGGTCGTTATTCGGCAATATCCTCGGCCCAAAGCTCTGGTTTTTCTTCGATAAATCGTTGCATCAGCGCGATGCAGTCGGGGTCGTCGGCTATCACCACTTCGACCCCGCGCTCGCGCAGGAAGTCTTCGTTGCCTCCAAAGTTCTTCGTGTCACCGATCACGACGCGCGGGATTCCGAATTGAACGATGGTGCCCGAACACATCATGCAGGGCGACAGCGACGTATACAGCACCGTGTCGCGATAGGTTTTCTGCCGTCCGGCCTTGCGCAAGGCGTCCATCTCGCCATGGGCAATCGGATCACCGCCCTGAACTCTTTGATTGCGTCCGCGCGCCACAACCTCGCCCCCACGGGCCAGGACCGAGCCGATGGGACAGCCGCCCTCATCATACCCGGCTTTCGCCTCGTCAAAGGCGATGCGCAGCAGGCGGCTGTCGGTCTCGGTCAACATGGGGAAAATCCTTGGTTGGGGCGTGTACCGGCAGCCTGCCCAATGACGCCCCGACCGTCAACGGATCAGGCCAGCTTCATGGTGACAATTCCGGCAATGATCAGCAGCGCTGCCAGAACCCGAAGCGGCGTCACCGCCTCGCCCAGCAAGGTAACCCCCACCACAAAAGCCCCCACCGCGCCGATACCAACCCAGATCGTATAGGCGGTGCTCAGCGGCAGTTCACGCATCGCCAGCGCCAACAAACCGAAAGACCCGATCATGGACACTCCCATGATCGCGGTCGGCAAAAGCCGCGTGAACCCGGCGGATTGCTTCATTGCACCCGCCCAGACAACTTCAAGAATTCCAGCAATAAGCAGCATGATCCATGCCATGAGATGACCTCTTGTCAAAGCGGGTCGTCCCGCATGATCTACCCGTGTTGGGGAGGTCGTCCTCTGCCTTTCAAATAAGCGCCCGTGCGGCGGTTTCAAGGCATGAAAAGGCCGGGCAGTCGCAACCGCCCGGCGATACGGGTCAGGCCCGCTAGTTGGTGATGATTTCCGGTCCCATGAAGGTGTTGGGCAGGAAGGTCGATATCCACGGTATGTACGTCACCATGATCAGGAAGACGAACAGGACTGCCAGGAAAGGAAGCGCCGCCTTCACAACACCCATCATCGGCATCCCGGCCACGCCAGAAGTCACGAACAGGTTCAGCCCGACCGGAGGCGTGATCATCCCGATCTCCATGTTCACCACCATGATGATGCCCAGATGGATCGGGTCGATGCCCAGTTCGATGGCAATCGGGAACACCAACGGGGCCACGATGACCAGCAGACCCGAGGGTTCCATGAACTGACCGCCGATCAGCAGGATCACGTTCACCACGATCAGGAAAGTGACCGGCCCCAGACCCGCCGACAGCATGGCACTTGCGATATGCTGGGGCACTTGCTCATCTGTCAGCACGTGCTTCAGGATCAGCGCGTTGGCAATGACGAACAGCAGCGTGACCGTCAGCTTACCCGCCTCAAACAGCGTGTGCTTCGTGTCCGGGTGGAAGAACGCCGTCACCAGCGCATATGGCTTCTTCAGCAATGACAGGTTGGATTGACATTCTTCTGTGCTGAGCGGCCCCATGTCTTTGTAGACAAAGCTGGCGATAAAGAACGCGTAGACAGCGGCAACAGCAGCGGCTTCTGTCGGGGTAAATATACCCCCGTAGATGCCGCCAAGAATGATGACGATCAGGAACAGGCCCCAACCGGCTTCGCGGGCCGAGGTAAAGACCTCTCCCCACCCTTTCCAATCGCCTTTGGGCAGGTTCTTGACCTTGGCCATAACGTAAATTGTGATCATCAGCATAAGACCGGCCATCAGGCCCGGAATGACACCCGCCAGGAACATCCGCCCGACCGACACCTCAACGGCTGCCGCGTACACAACCATCACGATCGAGGGTGGGATCAGGATGCCAAGTGTCCCCGCGTTACAGATCACACCAGCCGCAAATTCCTTGGAATAGCCCACCTGCCGCATCCCGGCGATGACGATCGAACCGATGGCCACAACGGTTGCCGGGGACGACCCCGAAAGTGCGGCAAACAGCATACAGGCAAACACGCCCGCAATTGCCAAACCGCCGGGCAAATGCCCCACACAGGCAATCGAGAATCGGATGATCCGCCGCGCCACGCCGCCGGTTGTCATGAAAGACGAGGCCAGAATGAAGAACGGGATCGCCAGAAGGGTAAAGTGACCCTCGAATGCCTCGAACAAAGTACCTGCGACCGAGGCCAACGAGCTGTCTGAATAGATCAGCAGGAACAAGGTCGAGCTAAGGCCAAGCGCAACCGCAATCGGAACACCAATCAGCAGCAGTCCGATGACCATCGAGAATAAAAGTACAACGTCCATCAGTCATGCATCCCTTGCTGAGCGCGGACTTCTTCGATCTCGTCCTCGACTTCGTGGCTGGCGACAAGGCGGTCGGTTTCGCCCCGCCAAATTTGAACAGCGACCTGCGCGAACCGGATCACGAGCAACAGCATCGAAACCGGCAGAACCAGATACGGTACGACCTTGGGTAGTTTTTCGTAGTACTCGCCGTAGTTGATCAGGTCCTCAAGGAACCGCAAAGGAGCGACCATCGGGATGTCGTCAACCTCATAAAAGCTCTGACTGCGGGCGTCGAAATTGAAACCCGTAGGGAACCAGCGCCCAGATGTGGGCGGCAGATCGGCAAAGACGGCCCAATAGTCATAGGCGCCTTTCAGCAGAAGCAGCGAAAAAACCAGACAGCAGCCCACCGCAATCAGAGCTAAAATACGGCGCGGCGCTGGGGCCAGCATGTTCAGGATGGCGTCTACACCCAGATGCGCATGTTTTTTCACTGCATAAGACGCACCCAGAAGCACCAGCCAGCCGAAGGTGAAAACCGTCAGTTCCAGAGCCCATAGGATATTTGAGTTGAAAACAAACCGTGCAATCACGTTGGCAAATGTTACGACCGTCATAAGGCCCAACAGCAACGCAATCAGGGTTTCTTCGATATGGTCGACCAGCCCGCCTTGGCCGGAATTCGCACCAGACATCTTTCTGTCCCCGCATTTTTTGATGATGAGAGAGTGTATGAGGGCGGGCTATGTCAGCCCGCCCGGCCAGCGCGTCGATTACTCCCCAGTCCCCTGACGCGCGGCCTCGATCCGGTTTAGAAACCGGCGTTGATGGCCTGTGCGGCGTCGATCTTGTCCTGACCCACATCACCGGCGAATTTGTCCCAAACCGGCTTCATCGCATCGACCCAGGCCTGACGCTGTTCGGGGTTAAGCTCACGAATGATGCCCCCCGCGTCCGTGATCGAGGCTTTGGCCGCTTCGTTCACGGCAAAGGCTTCTTTGTTCCGAGTCTCGGTGACTTCGCCCAGAATGGTCAGGAATTGATCACGCACTTCGGGGTCCAGGCTGTCCAACCAGTCAACCGAGGTCACGACCAGATAGTCGATGATACCGTGGTTGGTCTCAGTGATGCCGTCCTGAACCTCAAAGAACTTCTTGCCATAGATGTTCGACCAGGTGTTTTCCTGCCCGTCCACAACGCCCTGCTGCAGCGCGCCGTAAACTTCCGAGAACGCCATTTTCTGCGGGCTGCCACCGATCGCTTCCATCTGCGCAACCAACACGTCCGAGGACTGCACGCGGAACTTCAGGCCGTTTGCGTCTGACGGATCTTCCAGCGGCTTGTTCGCAGACATCTGCTTCATGCCGTTGTGCCAGAATGCCAGACCCTGCAGGCCGCGGCGCTGCATGCTGTCCTTCATCGCCTGACCATCAGCCGAGGCCTGGAACGCATCCACCGCGTCAATGTTCTTGAACATGAATGGCAGGTCGAACAGGCGGAACTGCTTGGTGAATTTCTCGAACTTGGACAAGGACGGCGCAGCCAGTTGAACGTCGCCTTGCAGCATCGCCTCAAGCACCTTGTCGTCGTTATACAGGGTCGAGTTGGGATAGACCTCCATACACATCACGCCGTTCATCTCGTCGTTGACGCGCTGTTCCAGCAGCGAGGCCGCGATACCTTTGGGGTGTTTATCGGTGTTCGTCACATGCGCGAACTTCACAACAATCTCACCGTCGTCACAGGCCGCCATGCCCGCAGTTGCGGTGACCGTCAGCGCCAGAGCCGTTGCAGCTGTTGTCAAAATCTTCATCTGTTTTCCTCCCAGACTTCCAAGAAACAAGCGATCAGCGCCGGGTTGGCGCCGTATGGCGTGCAGTGAAGCAACTCGGCCGCAACCAAACAACTTTTCCCTCTGAACGCGCGGCTGAGCATTAAAATCAATCGTTTACAAAGCCTTACATGGCATCAAACACACAAAGCAGAATCACCTATTCTTCTGTGTGCGAAAATCCGCACAGCCAAAAATGCTGCTTGTGCGGATTTCCGCACAATTTTCGAATCATTCATGCGAATCACTACCCAGCGTACATTCGCTGGTCGGATTACCTGCGGTAATCCTCGGGACGAATTTGGTAACGCGCCAGCTTGTCATAAAAGGTCTTTCGCGGAAGCTTCAGCGCCTTTGCCGCATCTGACGCCTTTCCATTATGACGCCCTAACGCCGCGATCAGCAGCGATCGTTCAACGCGCGCCATTTGTTCACTGAGGCCCAGATCTGTGGCCTGTGCGACCTCTTCCGGCATCCCCAGAACAAAGCGCATGGCGGCTGACATAAGGGACCGCGCATTCCCAGGCCAATCGCTGGCCATCAACGCCGCCAGATGTTCCGATGAGATTTCAGGAACCGGAATTCCGGCCTGTTCAGCTGCCTGAGCCACATAGTGACGAAATATTACGGGAATATCGTCAGGCCGCTCTGCCAGCGACGGAATACGCACACGCATCACGTCCAGTCTGTAGAAAAGATCGGCATTGAAACGGCCGTCGGCGCTTAAGACAGACAGATCAGCGGTGGTGCCAGCAATGATCCGACCACCCGGCCCTTGTTCGATCAGTTCAAGCGCTGCAAATTGCGTGGCCTGCGGCATGGCCGAAACCTCATCAAGAAACAACGACCCACCCGCTGCATCCTCACAACTGCGGGCCAGATCTTCGGGGCTGAGCGTCGAGGCCGGTCTTTTCACAAATGGCCCCTGCCCGACTGAGGACATCAGGTGCACAACCTCAGCCACTTTTGAGATGCCACTGCCCGGAGGGCCAGTCACCAGAACTTCGGCCTGTGTGGGCGCAACGGCGCGAACCCTTTCTCGCAACGCCTCTGCCTGGGGCGACAGGCCAAACAGCAATCGTGCGGCCGGGTCTCCACGTTCCAGTTCGGATCTCATTGCTCTCTGCTCGATAACCTCGGCTCGGACTGCGAACGCACGCTCCAGCACATCCAGCAGATCGGACGCGGCACAGGGTTTTTCCAGAAAGTCGAACGCGCCCTTACCCATTGCATCAACGGCCATGGGAATATCCCCTTCGCCGGTCAGAAGAATAACGGGAAGATCGGGATCGACCTCTTTTGCGTAGGTCAACAGATGGAATCCATCCCGACCCGGCATACGAATGTCCGAGATGATGACACCAGGAAAGTCCGCTCGGATATGGTCCTTGGCTGCCACAAAAGAGCCTGCCGTTGTTGGTTGAACATCCGCCAGCTCAAGCGTTTGTGCCAAAGCCTCGCGTACGGCTGCATCATCGTCGACCAAAAGAACTTTTCGGGTCATGCTGCCTCGTCTTCCCGATAGTATTCCAGTTCCACAGTAAACATCGCGCCAGTGGGCGCGTTGGTCCCGCGAATGTTTCCACCGAAACTCTGAACCAGACCGTAAGAAATCGAAAGCCCCAGACCCATACCTTCGGACGAGCCTACGGCCTTAGTGGTGTAGAACGGCTCAAACAGCTTTTCCGTGTTTTCGATACCGGGGCCTATGTCACGCACAGTGACCGAAAGCCTCTCGCCATTATTGATCACAATTTGAATGAGGCGTTCATCCTGCTGGCTCATCGCATCTGCGGCGTTGTTGATCAGGTTCACAAACACCTGCACAAGCCTTACCTCGCCACCCCAAGCGTAAACAGGCGCGTTTGGCGGTTGCCAATCCATGGCGACGTTTTCCGTGTTCAGCCGGGCTTCGGTCAGTTCAACGGCTGTGTTCAGAACCTGCACCAGATCAACCCGCCCCATAGGTTCGCTTTCATTGCGGGCAAAGGCGCGCAGGTTCTTGATGATCCGCGCCATGCGCACAGCCATTTCAGAAATACGGCCCAAGTTCTCGGCCGCTTTTTCAGGTTTTCCGCGTTCCACGAAAGCTGTGCCATTGTCCGCAAACTGCCGGATCGCCATCAGGGGCTGGTTCAGTTCGTGACTGATCCCTGCTGACATCTGACCAAGCGCGCTGAGCTTTCCGGCCTGAACCAAATCCGCCTGTGCGCGACGTAGGGCCGCTTCGGCTTCCTGTCGTTCCGCGACTTCTTTTTGTAAGCTGTCGTTTGCAACCGTCAGGTCGAGGGTCCGTTTGGCCACTCGGCTTTCCAGAACCGCATTGGCTTCGGCTAGCGTCCGCCGCCGTTCCATCGCGAGAAAAAGCATTGCACCAAATGCCAAACAGATCGCTGCGACTGCTGCTGCCTGAAGCCGCGCAAGTTGCAGGGCTGGGGCTACGTCCACCAATACTTCGGCAGTCATATCGAGTACTGGCAATTCGAGGGTAAGGTGCAAAGCATCGCGCGGCAGATAGCGCCCCCAGTTCAATTGCCACAGCTCGTGCCCACCAACGCGCGTTGATGCAAAATCAACGGTCGCGCCATTCGGCGGAGTAAGCCCCGCCTCTCCTTCCTCGCGAGACCAAAATAGCAGGTCCGACCTGTTCGAAATGAACACAACGCCTTCTGCATCAACAAAGAAAACCGCCTCGGTACTGCCACGCCATGTCTGTTCCACATCCTGAACATCTGCAACAACCATCAGTACACCTGTGATCTGACCAAATGGGCCAAAAGCAGGCGCAGCGTAAGAGTAGATCCGATCATCTCCGACAGGCGTAACCTCATGCGCACTGCCCAAGGCCCCCTGCATTGCACGACGGAAAGCGGGGTGTTCGGCCATGTTAAGCTGAGACACCGGTTGCGCTGAAACCAAGACCTGCCCTTTTCGGTCCAGGTACATCATGTTGACTGCTGCTGTTTTGTCAGCAATGTCCAGCAGCATTGCCTCAGCTTGTCGTATGTCGGCTGGTTGATCCAATTCATGCAGAATCGGATGGGTCGCCATCAGCACTGCAAGTTCTTGATACACTTGCATTTGCGTGCTCAGCCGGTCAGCCGCCAGTTCAAGATCGGCCTCGGCCTTTTCACTCAGCTGAGACAAAGCTTGACGGTAGCCATAGGACCAGACGAATCCGGACAGTACCCCAACGGCAAGCAGAAAACCGGCGATGACCCAAACTCTGTGCATATACAGGGTCTTGCATTCAACGCGCCGCGTGGCAAGTGTGCGTCGCATGAAGTCTCTCTCACAATCCCCGACGGACCCGGATTTCGTCCAGAACCCCTATCCGTTTTATGACACAGCCCGACAAGCCGGAGATCTGTTCTATTGGACTGATTACGGCATGGTTGCCGCTGTATCCTGCCGATCCGTCCGCACCTTGCTGAAAGATCGTCGGTTCGGACGCGAAGTTCCACCCGAATGTGCTACGCAAGGCCCCGCCCATCTGGCCCCGTGGTTGTCAGTCGAAGCTCATTCGCTGCTTGAAGCCGAGCCGCCGAGACACACCCGCCTGAGAGCGCTGGTCATGCGGGCCTTTACCTCGCGGGCGATTTCGGCATTGCAGCCTTCGATTGAAACCCTTTGTCACGATCTGATCCGGGACTTCCCACAAGAGCCGTTTGACCTTTTGCATGCCTATTGCACTCAGGTCCCCGTGATTACGATCTGTCGTCTGCTGGGAGTACCCGAAGAAATGGCACCGGACTTGCTGCGCTGGTCGCACGACATGGTGGCAATGTACCAAGCCAATCGAACGCGGGACACCGAAGACAAGGCTACACAATCGGCGCAGGAATTCACCACGTTTCTGGAAGACTATATCGACCAGAGGCGGCGTGACCCGCGTGACGATCTGATTACACGATTGATCGTTGCAGAAGAAGAAGGCGAGAAACTGTCACGCGAGGAGTTGGTCGCGACCTGTATTCTGCTGTTGAATGCCGGTCATGAAGCGACGGTACACTCCTTGGGGAATGGGGTCAAAACCTTACTGGAAACGCAAACAGACCCAAGCGTCTTACGACCAGACAAGATTGACTCAACCATCGAAGAAATCCTGCGTTATGACCCGCCCTTGCACATGTTTACGCGCTGTGCCTACGAGGATGTCGAGACCTTTGGACATAGCTTCAAGCGCGGCGATCAGGTTGCTTTGTTGCTGGGGGCCGCGAACCGCGACCCCGTTGTCTGGCAAGAACCGAACGCTTTCCGCGCCACGCGGTCCATCGATGTGAACACCAGCTTTGGTGGCGGGATCCACTTCTGCGTTGGTGCGCCTTTGGCGCGGTTGGAAATACGCATCGCTCTGCCAATTCTGTTCGAAAGCTGCCCGAACTTGCGGTTGGCCGCACCTCCGGCCTATTCGGAAAGTTACCATTTTCATGGCTTGCAACAGGTTCTGGTGCAAATCTGAGGCCGCTTTAACGCCTTTGCCTTTTTATGCCTTTTCAACCAACGCGTTCAACGGCAGCATTGTTGTGGATTTTATTTCCTCCATCGACAAAAGCGCCGTCACGTTGTGGACCCGCACTTCAGAGATAAGCGATTGATAGAACACGTCATAGGCACGTGCATTCTTGACCCTGACCTTGAGGATGTAGTCGATGTCGCCAGCCAACCTGTGTGCCTCTTGCACTTCGGGGTGATCGCGCAACGCTTTCAGAAACTTGCGCTGCCATTCAGCCTCGTGCTCCGACGTACGGATCAAGACAAAAAATGTCGCCTCGAACCCAAGCGCTTCGGCATCCAGCAAAACCGTTTGCTGCCCAATGATACCTGCCCCTTTTAGCTTACGGATTCGATTCCAGACCGGGGTCTTGGAACTGCCCACACGGGCCGCAATTTCGTCCAGTGACTGACCCGCATCACGTTGCAGCTCGGCCAGAATTTTCCGATCCGTTTCGTCTATTCGAACCGACATTCCAGTATTCCTTCCAATTCGAGGTTTTCGTTCCATTTTTCAACGCATGCGGAACTAATGTTCTTATTTAGACGCCCATATGGCGCTTTGACGGGAATATTTCCTATATTGCTGATCAAGTCAAACTACACCCGAGACGATCCAATGCAGGACATGCTCACAATCAGATCCAAAGGACATGTCGACTTTGTCGGCGCTGGCCCCGGCGATCCCGATCTGCTGACGCTCAAGGCGCTCACCGCGTTTGAGCAGGCTGATATCGTTTTGCATGACCGCCTGATCAGCGCACCTGTTCTGGACATGGCAGGCCAGCACGCCAAGCTGGTTGATGTTGGCAAGGCCGGTTTTGGTCCGTCCTGGAAGCAAAGCGATATCGACGCGCTTTTGGTGGACTGTGCCCAAAAGGGTAACCGCGTGGTGCGCCTGAAATCAGGGGACCCCACTGTGTTTGGTCGGCTGGATGAAGAAATCGAAGCGGTTCAGTCTGCGGGTATTTCCTGGCAGATCATTCCCGGAATTACCGCTGCGTCTGCGGCTGTAGCAAGCATCGGGCAAAGCCTGACACGCCGGGGCCGCAACTCTTCGGTACGGTTTCTGACCGGGCACGACATGAAAGGCTTTGCTGATCACGACTGGGCCGCTCTGGCGCGCTCAGGGTCGGTTGCTGCAATTTACATGGGCAAGAAGTCGGCCCGGTTCATTCAAGGCCGCCTGATCATGCACGGTGCAGATCGCGCTACACCCGTCACCCTGATCGAGAACGCCTCGCGCCCTGACCAACGCATTCTGGCCACCACTTTGGACCAGTTGCCCACCGATCTGGCCGCCGCCGAAATGAACGGCCCGGCCCTGACTTTCTATGGCCTCGCCCCGCGAGAAGCGGCGCAGGCTGTGACCGAATTCAATAAGGAGCTTGCCTGATGGCCCGCGCTTTTACCCCCAAAGTCGTCACCGCAAATGATTTGCTGGAAGGCGACGTGATTTATCAAACCGAAGATGACCGCTGGTCGCGTGCTCTGTCTGATGCCGAACTGATCACTGACGAAGCGCATGCACAGGTGCGTCTGCTGGACGCCGCCCGGCAGGCCAGCAAGATTGTGGGTGCATATCTGGCTGACGCTGTTGCAGGCGAAAACGGCCCTGAGCCCACACATTTTCGGGAAGATTTCCGCCGGACTGGTCCGTCCAACTATGCCCACGGCAAACAGGAAACTTCCCCGCAGCCCCGGGCCTGAACTTAGGCCCTCTCTCTCCCCTTCTATGGCCCCAAGGTTCGGGGTTGCAACCAAGGACAGCTAGACATGTATCGCTACTCCGAGTTTGACCACGAGTTTCTGGCAGAGCGCAACGCGCAATTCCGTGCGCAGGTCGAGCGCCGCATTGACGGTTCGCTGACCGAAGACGAATTCAAACCCCTGCGCCTGATGAACGGCCTGTATCTGCAACTGCACGCCTATATGCTGCGCGTCGCCATCCCCTATGGCACCCTGTCCAGCGCGCAGATGCGCCAACTGGCGCTGTTGGCCGAAAAGTGGGACAAGGGCTATGGCCACTTCACCACCCGTCAGAACATCCAGTACAACTGGCCCAAGCTGAACGACGTGCCGGATATGCTGGACGCGCTGGCCGAAGTTGGCATGCACGCCATTCAAACCTCGGGAAACACCATCCGCAATGTGACCGCCGACCATTTTGCTGGCGCAGCCGCGGATGAAGTTGCGGACCCGCGCCCTTATGCAGAACTTCTGCGCCAGTGGTCGACCGACCACCCGGAATTCCAGTTCATGCCGCGCAAGTTCAAGATTGCCATTACCGGTTCGGAAAATGACCGTGCCGTCATCAAGGCACATGATATCGGCCTGCAACTGGTCGAGCGTGGCGGTGTTCTGGGGGGCCGTGTGATTGTTGGTGGCGGTCTGGGCCGTACGCCAATGATCGGCAAAGAACTGTCCGATTTCGTCGCTTTTGACGATCTGCTGGCCTATTTGGAATCCGTTGTGTCCGTCTGGAACCAGATCGGCCGCCGTGACAACAAATATAAGGCACGCATCAAGATCACCGTGCACGAGCACGGCATCGACGCCATCCGCGCCAAGGTCAACGAGCGTTTCCTGCAGGTCCGCCCGCAGTTCAAGGGTGCTGACATGAACCTTCTCGAAGAGATCAAGGATCACTTTGCGGCACCTGCCTTCCGCGAAGGTTCGGTTGCGTCTTTTGAAAGCGCCTACGCCAACGATCCGGTTTTCCGCTCGTGGGTCGACACCAACATCGCGCCGCACAAAAACGCAGACCACGCGATTGTCACGATCTCGATCAAAAAGCACGGCGCGACGCCGGGCGATGCAACGGCCGAGCAGATGCGCATAATGGCCGATCTGGCCGAAGAGTTCGCGTATGACGAGCTGCGTATCAGCCATGAGCAGAACGTGATCCTGCCGCATGTTCACAAATCGGATCTGCCTGCGATCCACGCGAAGCTGAAGGAATACGAACTGGCCACCGCCAATATCGGCCTGATCAGCGACATAATCGCCTGCCCCGGCATGGATTACTGCGCGCTGGCCACGGCACGATCGATCCCGGTTGCGCAGGAAATCGCGACCCGGTTTGACGAGCTGAAGCTGGAGCATGATATCGGTCACCTGAAGATCAAGATCTCGGGCTGCATCAACGCATGTGGTCACCACCACGTGGGGCATATCGGCATTCTGGGGCTGGATCGCGCGGGCGTTGAAAACTACCAGATCACTCTGGGCGGCGACGGCACCGAGACAGCGGCCGTGGGCGACCGCACGGGTCCGGGCTTTGCCTATAGTGAAATCGTGCCCGCCGTAGAGCGCATCGTCGACACCTATCTGAACCAGCGGGAGAGCGCCGAAGAAACTTTCCTGGAGACCTATCGCCGAGTTGGCATGGCTCCGTTTAAGGCAGCCCTCTACCCCGAGGCTCGGGCGAATGCCGCTTGATCTGATCCAGACGGAACTGGGCAAAGACCGCAGCGAACTGACCGAAAAGGTCGGAGCGCTGAACGCCCGGTTCCGCCACCATTCTGCGCATGATGTCATGCATGGTGCCATCGAGGAAATCGACGATCTTGCTCTTGTCTCAAGCTTCGGTGCGGAATCGGTGGTCTTGCTGCATATGGCAGCGGTGGTCGACAAGGCGACCCCGGTGCTGTTCGTGGACACTCAGTTGCTGTTCACTGAAACGCTGGAATACCAACATGAGGTCAGCGAGCGTTTGGGCCTGAAGAACGTCAAGATCATTTGTGCGGATGAAGAAGACGTTCAACGAGACGACCCTTACAGTGCTCTGCGCCTACGCGATACAGATGCCTGCTGCAACCTGCGCAAAACCTTCCCACTGCAAAAAGCCCTGTCGGGCTATTGTGGCTGGATCACGGGACGCAAGCGGTTTCAGTCGGGCACACGCGCCGCGCTCGAGTTTTTTGAAGTCGAAGACGGCACGGGCCGGATCAAAGTCAACCCGCTTGCCCATTGGGCACCCGAAGACGTGCGCACCTATATGGACGAAAACAATCTGCCCCGGCACCCGCTGGTGGCCAAAGGATACCCTTCGATCGGATGTGCGCCCTGCACCTCGCCGGTCAAAGAGGGCGAAGACCCACGCGCCGGACGTTGGCGCGATCAGAACAAGGAAGAATGTGGCATCCATTTTGTCGATGGCAAAATGATCCGCATCGGAGAGAAAACATGAACGTAATCGTAACGGATGAGGGCTTTTCGCCTGATGACTGGACCGACGGCTTTGTCACCCTGGATGATGCCGCCAATGACGTAGTGGCCCTTGATGTGGCCTCGGACACCGACCCGGATGAGCTGATTGACCGTTTGGGCAGCGCCAAGATGGTGCGTGTGGACTTCCCCTCCTCTGCGGATGGGCGCGGCTTTACAATTGCACGCGTTCTACGCCTGAAAGGGTATACAGGCCGCCTGCGCGCCAAAGGCCATGTTCTGGCAGACCAATACGCCATGGCCCGTCGCAGCGGGTTCGACGAGGTTGAAATAGATCATGCGCTTGCGGACCGACAGCCCGAAGATCAATGGCTGGCCCGCGCCAATTGGCAAGATAATAACTATCAGGCCCGCCTGCGCGGATAAGACTGCACGCACGAGCTTGTGATACAAGGGGGGCAATCTGTCCCCTTTTCCTGACTTGGATCAAAGATTAAACGGAGATGTCGGTTTAGCTGGCCGGCAGTGAAATGATGACAGAGATGAAATCCGTGAGTGAAGCAACCGCCGTTAAGGCCCCCGTACTGCCAGATGCCCAGACTGTCACCGAGGTGAAGCACTGGACTGACAGCCTGTTCTCTTTCAAGGTGTCGCGCCCTGCCTCGCTGCGATTCCGCTCGGGTGAATTCGTGATGATCGGCCTGCTGGGCGACAACGGAAAACCTTTGCTGCGCGCCTATTCGATTGCGTCGCCGTCCTGGGATGAAGAGTTGGAGTTCTATTCCATCAAGGTACAGAACGGCCCGCTGACTTCGAAGCTGCAACATATCAAACCCGGCGATCAGATCATTTTACGCCCCAAGCCGGTTGGCACACTGGTGCATGACGCCCTGCTGCCTGGCAAACGCCTGTGGTTCTTTGCCACCGGCACCGGTTTCGCGCCATTTGCCTCGCTACTGCGTGAACCGCAGACCTATGAGGATTATAACGAGGTTATAATCACCCACACCTGCCGCGAAGTCGCGGAACTGGAATATGGCCGCCAACTGATCGAAAACATCCGTCAGGATGAATTGCTGTCCGAGCTGATGGGCGAAGGGTTCGCTGACAAAATCCGCTATTACCCAACCACCACGCGGGAAGACAGCCCCAAGATGGGCCGTATCACCACCCTGCTGCAGGACGGCACCGTGTTTGCCGATTTGGGCATCGAAGGCGGCATCAAGCCTGAAACCGACCGCGCAATGGTTTGCGGTTCCTTGGCTTTCAACCTGGACATCAAGGAAATCCTTGAAGGGTTTGGTCTGCGCGAAGGCGCAAATTCCGAGCCAAAGGAATTCGTGATCGAGAAAGCCTTTGTCGGATAATACCAATTTGCGTTCGAAGCTTTGGTGCTTCGAACGCGAAAAACACCCGATAAAACAAGTTTTTTCACTGCAACCTGTATTTATGCCGCTTGAAGTGCGGCGCAGCCCGGTTTAAATTCCGGGCTCGAAATTCTGCAATCATCAAAGGAATGAACCCATAGCTCGCAGACCTCACAACGCGCCGCCTCAACGTGACACCGGCCCGCGCGTCAATGACAGAATCCGTGCCCCCGAAATTCGGCTAATTGGTGCCGAAGGTGAAAACGTCGGGGTGGTTCATCCCGCCAAAGCCATGCAACTTGCTGCAGATGCCGGTCTTGACCTTGTCGAGATTTCGCCCAACGCGAACCCACCGGTCTGTAAGATCATGGACTTCGGCAAATACAAATACGAACAACAAAAGCGCGAAAGCGAAGCCCGTAAAAAGCAAAAAGTCATCGAGGTGAAAGAGGTCAAGTTCCGGCCCAACACCGACACCCATGACTATGACGTAAAGATGCGGAACGTGTTCAAGTTCCTTGAAAACGGCGACAAGGTCAAAGTGACCCTGCGTTTCCGTGGCCGCGAAATGGCGCACCAGAACTTGGGACGCGAATTGCTGGAGCGTGTTGCTGAGGACGTCAAAGACCTTGGCAAGATTGAAAACATGCCAAAGATGGAAGGCCGTCAGATGATCATGATGATCGGCCCACTTCCTCAGAAATAGGCCAAACACCGGCTGAAAGATCTAAGGCTCTCGCAAGTACCGCGAGAGCCTTTTCGTTTCTACCGCCGTTAGATAACTGCGCTCAACGCCCGTTCCAATTTGCTGACAAGTTCGTCAATCTGCGCGTCTCCGATGATAAAAGGTGGTGCCAGAAGAATGTGATCTCCGTTACGTCCATCCCGTGTCCCCGCCATCGGATAACAGATCAAGCCTTCAGCCATTGCAGCCTTCTTCACCTTTCCGGCAATGCCCAAAGACGGATCGAACGGAGCTTTGGTGCCCCGATCGGACACCAGCTCGATCCCGCGGAAAAGGCCACGCCCACGCAGATCGCCGACATTCGGGTGCTGTCCAAACGCAGCCTCAAGGGCTGATTGCACTTTGTCTCCCATGACCCCGGCTCGGGCTGGCAAATCCCGTTCCGTCAGTTCACGGACCACCGCGAGTGCAGCAGCCGTAGCAACCGGGTGACCGATATAGGTGTGCCCGTGTTGAAAAAAACCTGACCCATCCCGAATTGCATCATATATCGCCCCGGTGCACAGCATAGCTCCGATCGGTTGATACCCGGCCCCCAAACCTTTGGCGATGCACAGAATATCCGGCGCAACATCGTCATGATCGCAGGCAAACAGATGGCCTGTGCGCCCCATACCGCACATAACCTCATCCAGGATCAACAGCACCCCGTATTGGTTGCAGATTTCCCGGATACGTTTGAAATACCCCTCAACAGCCGGAACCGCGCCCAGGGTTGCACCGACCACGGGTTCTGCCATGAAAGCCATAACTGTGTCCGGACCCAGGCGTAGTATTTCAGCCTCAAGCTCGTTGGCAACGCGCTGACCATAGTCAAAGCTACCCTCACTTTCAGGTTTTTCGGCGTATTCATAACAAGCCGAAATATGCGTCATCTCAATCAGCATCGGTGCGAACTGAGCACGCCTCCAGGCGTTGCCCCCGGCAGACAAAGCGCCCAGCGTGTTGCCGTGGTAGCTTTGTTTTCGCGCGATGACATGCCGACGCTCGGGCTGACCGGTCTCGAGAAAGTACTGACGCGCCAGTTTGATTGCCGCCTCGGTTGCCTCAGACCCGCCCGATACAAAATAGACCCGGTCCAAATCGCCCGGCGCGTGCTGGATCAACAGATCCGCCAGCGCCTCAGCCGGTTCAGAGGTCATGAAACCGCTGTGGGCAAAGGCGATCTGTTCCACCTGATCCTGCACGGCGCGGATCACTGCGGGGTTGGAATGCCCCAGGCAAGACACGGCCGCGTCACCGCAGTCCAGGTACCGCTTGCCTTGGGCGTCGATCAGATAGCAGCCTTCCCCACCTGCTGCGATGGGTAGGTCCGATTTGGTGTGGCGTGGGAATACGTGACTCATGTTCTGGCCTTTCCAAGCAGTTCAACCAAAGCCGCGACCGAAGCGGCATTGTCCGCCCACGGCGTGCCATCCGGCCCCGTCAGGCTGTTTTCAAATCCAACGCGCACATCACCCCCGCGCCGCGCTGCTTCGGCCAGACAGGCGTGTTCTTGTGCGCCAAACGCGCAGACCATCCAATAGTTTTGACATTTCGGGAAGGCATCCAGATCTGCCGGTACAGATTGCTGACCTTCGCTATAGCGTCCCAGAACAAACAGCCGGTCCGTCTGATCCTTACGAACAATGTCATCCTGCTGCCACTGGTCCAACAGCCGCGCGTCTTCTGCATCGTAAAGTATATGCTGAACCCGCGTTCCCTGATCAGCACAGAGCGCATAGACATGCGGTGCAAGGTTGAGGTCGCGCGCAATCTCTCGTACCGAAATCGAGGCCCAGTCTGGACGCACCTGTTCCAAGCAGGCCAGCTGCGCGGGAACGTCAAATACTCCGGCCGCTTCGGTTGTTATTTGAACATCCAACCCCGGCGCGATGCGGCGCAACTCGGCGATCGTTTCCAGATACGATCCAGCATCCAGCGAATGCTGACCATTCGCGTCCCGCACATGAACATGAATGCCCTGCGCCCCTGCAAGGTGGCAGGCCCGCGCGGTTTCGACGATCTGATCTATCGTGACCGGAAGGGCAGGATGATCTGCTTTAGTGCGCCGCGCGCCATTGGGCGCGACTAGAATATAGTGGGTTTTGCTGTCGTCGGCAGGGATGGGATTCATCTGTTCTTTCCTCTTACAAGGTTGCAGCTAGCCCCCACTCAATACGTTTTCAATTTACGCTATAGAAAACATATGTTTTATTTTAACCATGACCCCTACCCTGATGGCACTCACGGATCAGTTGAGGCGCGAGATTGATCAGATGCCTGCGCAAATGCAGGTCGCGGCGAAGTATGTTGTCGATCATCCTGGCGACTTTGGACTGAACCCTATCCGTAAAACAGCGGACAGAATCGGCATCAGTTCAAACGTGTTGGTACGGCTTGCGCAGCGCATGGGCTTTGACAGCTTCGACGCATTTCGCCAACCATTTCGCCGCGCTCTGACAACTGACAGCGAAGACCGGCTGGGGCAAGGCTGGTTGGAGGCTCCGTCGGGGCAAGACCCGTTTCATCTGGCGCAGGTCAAATTCGCTCAGAACGAGATGAATGTGGTTTCGCGATCCTTGCGCCTGATGGATCCGCATCTGACACAACAAGCCATTGGGCACATGGTTTCCGCGCGGCGCTGTTACGTGACGGCGACACGGTCCAGCCACGCCCTGGCCTACTACTTTCACTACGCAGGCCGCATGGCCCATCCCGGATTGCAGCTGGTGCCCCGTCACATGGGCTCAGCCATTGACGATTTGGTCGAAGCCACGGCTGAAGATTGTCTGTTTGCCATCACCGTCCATCCCTATTCCGCCGATACGATACAATCGATGCGCTTTGCCCGCGACCGGTCCATGCGTATCGTGTTGCTGTCGGATAGCGAGGTGATCGCGCCCGGGGTCGAACCGGATGTAATCCTGTCTGTCAGCACCCGAACTTTGCACCCATTTTCAAGCTTTTCCGGCGCGATGGCCGTGTTGGAATGTTTGCTCGGGCATTTGTTCGAGGCCGGTTGCAAGGACGCCCGGGCACGCGTGGAACAGTACCAAAAAGCACGGGAAGACACGGGGGCTTATTGGCGGCCCGGTGTTTTGCCAAAGCTCAGGAAGCTCTGACAACCTTGCTGAGATGCGGCCAGCGCACGTCAATACGTCTAGGTTTTGCGTTTGGCACGCGGCTGCGGTCTGGTCGGAATTTCCTTTAAAAGCCCGCCAACCCCCATCGCTGCTATGTGAGCACCCGTAGTCTCAATTCCACACGCGATCCGAGACAGAACCCAATCGGCACCGTTTAAGGCTGGAGAACGCGCACAGCCTGGTAATCCAATGACCGGGCGATCCCGCAAGGCGCCCAAAAACAGCAAGTTTCCCGGATCCACCGGCATTCCAAAGCGATCCACCTGCCCGCCAGCCAGACGCACAGCCGACGGCGCCACATCTTCCGGGTCCGACGTCGCAGACCCTGTCAGGATCATCAAAACATCGCCATCGCTTTGCGAAACCGCTTTGGCCAGAGCATCGACCCTGTGCGGAACGATCTGCACATCACTCAGCTCCATATCCAGCAACTCGACCCGGCCCCGAATAGCGGCAATCCCTTTCTCATTCGGTGGCCCGCCCGGAATGTCCGTCACGATCAGTCCGGCTGTTTGGTGAACCGGACGCGCCAAACGGATTGCGCCCTGTGCCAAAGCGGCGGCGCGTTGGACATCCTCTTCGGGCACAGCGTAAGAGATAACCTTGATGGTCGCCACCATACCTCCTGGTCCCATTTGCTGATGCTGGGGTACCGTGGCCACTGTGATCATCGGATTGACTTGGTTGAACCGTTCGAGCGCGGCGACATCCAGAACGGCCACCCCCGGTCCATCGGCCAAAAGGTTGACCCGCCCGGTAAACGCCTCGGTCACGCGCAGGTTGGCTGCGGCAGCATCAGGCGCAAGGGCCGCCGCCAAAGCCCGTGCGGCCTCGTCCTCATGGCAGTCACCGGGATCAAGCCGTGCGACAATGACTTCGCTTAGCCCAGCTTGCGTCAACTGCACGATATCTTCGGGCTGCAATGCCAATCCTTTGCGCAGCTTACGCTCGCCTGCCGTCACCGAATGCGCCAAAATGGCCCCTTCGGCCTGCGCTACGGGAACCGGGCCAAACCTCATGCTTTGCCCCGCAAGACCGCTGTCATCTGAGCCAGAATAGCAACGGCGATTTCTGCAGGTCCCGCAGCACCAATATCCAATCCGATCGGGCCGTGAATTCTGGAAATCTGTTCCTCAGTGAACCCTGCGGCTTTCATGCGATCCACCCGTTTGGCATGGGTGCGCGTCGAGCCCAGAGCGCCGATATAAAATACTCCTGCATCAAGTGCCGCTTGCAGCGCCGGGTCGTCCAGCTTGGGATCATGGGTCAGCAAGACAATGGCGGTGCGTGCATCCAGCCCCAGCTTGGCCACCGCTTCGTCCGGCCAATCAGTCAGGATTGTCTCCCCTGGAAAGCGCGAGCTGGATGCAAAGGCATCGCGCGGATCGATGATGGCCGGATCATAGCCCGCAATGCGCGCCATCGGTACAAGTGCCTGTGCGATATGGACGGCACCCACAACGAGCAGCCGCAAAGGCGGGTTGTGAACGGCCACAAAGGTTTCGCCGTCCTCTTCAAACCCGGACCGGTCCATGCGCAACCGATCAGCGTAGGCGTTGCGACGTAAGGCCCTGTGTCCAGTATTTGTGTTCACCTCATACGCCACGGGCGCGCGCGCAGCACGGGCTGCGACCAATTCTGCCAGCATGGGCTCGGGCAGGACCTTGCCAATGGGTTCGACCAGAACACGGATCGTTCCGCCGCAGGCCAGCCCCACAGCAAAGGCGTCCTCATCGCTGACGCCAAATTCCAAAAGCCGGGCTTCGCCCTCGTCCAAGGCTTCAAGCGCTTCAACGATCACCGCACCTTCTACACAACCGCCGGAAACCGAGCCTTCAATCCGCCCGTCTCCACCGATCACCAGTTGCGATCCCACACGCCGTGGCGCGCTGCCCCAGGTTTCGACAACTGTAGCCAAGGCCGCGCCACGCCCGCTGCGGTGCCAGTCCAGAGCCGTTTCCGGGCTGTTGTCGAATCGCTCCATCAGACCCTCCAGATGTCGTCCGACTCCAACATAGGCAGGATTGGCGCGATGAAAAGCGCCGCCGTCTTGCCAAATGGTCTATACCGGTTGTTTCCCGAACCCGGCTAAACCTCGGCCTCATTCAATAAATCATAGGATTGATTGTTTGGAGGCCGCGTTTTAGCCTGCCCACGCAACTGGTATTTTGCCAGACCGCGTATCCAAAATTTATATATCGGAGACAAGCAGTTGAAACGTTTTTTAACACTGGGCGCAGCGGTTGGTCTTTTGACCGCGACCGCAGCATGGGCTGATACGTTCGAACGCTATGGTGAAGTCGAAGGCTGGAAGGTCTTTATCGACAATGAAAAGAAATCCTGCCTGATCGAGGCTGTGGACGATGCGGAAAACGTCGTTCAGATGGGTCTGACCGAAGACCGCGGCGTTGGCTATGTCGGTGTGTTCACCAAAGCCGACACCGATATCAAACGGGGCGAAACGCAAGAAGTCGCTATCCTGATTGGCGACAATATCTATCTGGGTGAAGCCACCGGAATGAAGGGTAATATCACCAAGGGCTATTCGGGCGGTTACGTTCTGTCTGACAACCCCCAATTCGCTGATGATCTGGCCAAGAAAAAAGTCATGATCGTGTTCCCCGAAACCGCGTATGCGTTCACGGTCGACTTGACTGGCACATACAAAGCCATGGAAATGGCGCGCAAGTGCAACGCAGAACAGCTGTCGTAAGTGCCTAACCGGAAAGCGCGGCCATCAGCCGGGCTTTCTGACCCTGGTCGTCGAGTTCTGAGATCACGTCGGCCAGGTCTTCGAGCGAGGCGATCGAATGTCCTGCCCGGAAACTGTCCACGTGTGGCAGCATTGCCGCAACGCCCTGTGCTTTCGGGGCGAACCCATCCCAACGTAACAACGGATTGAGCCAGATCAAGCGTCTTGCGGACAGATGCAAGCGTTCAATCTCTTTCTGCAAAATCTCCGGGTCGCCCCGTTCCAAACCGTCCGTGATCAGCAGAACCACCGCCCCTTGCCCCATGACACGACGGGACCAGTCGCGGTTGAATTGGTGCAAACAGTCGCCGATGCGTGTGCCTCCTTCCCAATCCTGCGCCTCGGACCCAGCGGCGGCAAGCGCTGCGTCCACATCTCTTTGATGAAGATGGCGCGTTATATTGGTCAGACGGGTGCCAAATGTGAAGGCGTGAACCTTGGCCCACCCCGCCCCCTTGGCGTTGGACACCGTGTGTAGGAAATGAAGGATGATCCGGCTGTATTGGCTCATGGATCCAGAAATATCACAAAGCGCGACAAGGTTAGGCCAGCGCGGCTTGGGCTGAAGCCTGGCTATAGTGCGCAGCTCGCCGCCTTGTCGCATTGCCGCGCGCAACGTTCGGGCACGGTCGATACGGTGGCCAAGATGGCTGGCCTGCCCACGGCGCGACTCGATGGGTTTAACCGGCAGGGTCATCCGTGCCAAAACGCGTTTGGCTTGCGCGATTTCGGCCGTGCTCATCTGCTCAAAATCGAGATTGCGCAAACGTTCTTCGGATGATGCTGTCTGAGTAGCGTCAATCTCGATTTCGGTTTCGCCCTCATCTTGTATGACGGGTTCCGGCAGATCCTGTTCGACGCCATCCAGCAACGCCTCGGCTGCGCGTTTTTCACCGGCATCGGCCTTGCGCTCTTCCTGAACGCCGCGAATGGCGGGCAGCATCATGGCCATCATGTGTTCCATGTATCGCGGATCGCGCCAGTACATTCGAAAGATTTGCGCAAACACCGTGCGGTGTTCCGGGCGGTTCACGAAACAGGCGTGCAGCGTCCAGTAAAAGTCCCGTTTCTCGGTAAACCCTGCCGCCTGCACAGCGTTGATGGCATCAATCACGCGCCCCGGACCGATTGGCAAACCCGCCTTTCTGAGAGCACGGGCGAAGTGCGTGATATTCTGGGCCAGCTTCGGGTTGTCCGGTATTTCCAGCGGGAGTTGTTCTGCCATCAGCACCCATGGGGGCTCTGCCCCCATACCCCCGGAGTATTTGGGAAAAGGTGAAGCATCAGGCCGGTTCGAGGGTGGCCTTAGCCTCGTCCAGAATGCGCTTCGCCTCGGACCCCTGTAGTTTCTGGATGTCGTCCTGGTATTTCAGGATTGCTCCCAGCGTGTCGCCGATCACCTCAGGGCTCAGGTTCATCACATCCAGCGCCAACAGGCATTTGGCCCAGTCGATTGTCTCGGCCACGCCGGGCTTCTTGAACAAATCTTCGGTGCGCAAACGCTGAACAAAGGCCACAACTTCCCGGCTGAGGGCATCCGCGGCTTCGGGTGCGCGGGCGTGCAGGATTTCGATCTCGCGCTCGAAATCGGGATAGTCGACCCAATGATAAAGGCAGCGGCGTTTGAGGGCGTCATGCACCTCGCGCGTGCGGTTTGACGTGACTATGACAACGGGCGGCTCTGGTGCTTTAACGGTGCCCAACTCGGGGATCGTGACCTGAAAATCACTGAGAGCCTCTAGCAGGAAGGCTTCGAAAGGTTCATCGGTCCTGTCCAGCTCGTCAATCAGCAGGACCGGCGCGCCATGTTCGTCTGGCCGCATGGCTTGTAACAACGGGCGTTCGATCAGGTATTCGTCTGAGAACAGTTCGGACTGCAATGCACCCCGATCCGCCCCGCCCGACGCCTCAGCCGTGCGGATCGCAACCATCTGCGCGGGAAAGTTCCATTCATAGACGGCAGAAGAGGCGTCCAGACCTTCGTAGCATTGCAAGCGGATCAGGCGACGGTTCAAACCCGAGGCCAAGGCTTTGGCGATTTCGGTTTTCCCAACGCCCGCTTCACCTTCCAGAAACAAAGGTCGGCCCAGTTTCAGCGACAGGAAAACAACCGTCGCAAGGGCGCGTCCGCATACATAGCCCTGGGCTCCCAACATCTGCTGCACGGCGTCAATTGAATTTGGTTGCGTCATGGAACCCTCTCTCCTTAGCGTTCAAACAGTTCACGCACAGACCTGTGCGTCAAGACCTCACGCCAAGACACAGCTACGACGTTCGGGTTGGTTGACAAGTTTTTTTGCCAATGAGCGCGGTCGCGGTTGGTCTTTTTCAACAGCTATGCTAGCGGAAAGCCATGACCGATACCCTCACGATCCGCCGCCCCGACGACTGGCATTTGCACTTGCGCGATGGCGCCATGCTGCAGGCCGTTCTGCCCGAAACCGCGCGCCATTTTGGCCGTGCGATCATCATGCCCAATCTGGTGCCCCCGGTTGTCACCGGCGCGCACGCCGCGGCTTATCGCGACCGCATCATGGCCGCGCTGCCCGACGGAATGTCGTTTGAGCCGTTGATGACCCTCTATCTGACCGAGGATACGGACCCGGACGATCTGGCTGCTGCTCATGCAAGCGGATTGGTCAAAGCGGTCAAGCTGTACCCTGCCGGGGCCACAACCAATTCGCATTCGGGTGTGCGGAACTTCGACAATGTCCGCCCCGTGCTTGAGCGTATGGCTGAGATTGGCTTGCCGCTCTGCGTGCATGGTGAAGTGACGGATTCTGAGATCGACATCTTCGACCGTGAGGCTGTGTTCATCGATCGCGTTCTGGACCCAATCCGAAAGGCGACTCCGGGCCTTCGCGTGGTGATGGAGCATATCACGACCCGCGACGGCGTTCAGTATGTTAAAGCCAATGAGGCAGACCTGGGCGCGACAATCACGGCGCATCACCTGATCATCAATCGAAACCATATTCTCGTCGGTGGAATCAAACCGCATTACTATTGCCTGCCCGTCGCCAAACGCGAAGAGCACCGCCAAGAGTTGCTGAAAGCCGCGACTTCGGGCGATCCGCGTTATTTCCTTGGCACCGACAGCGCGCCGCATACGGATGACAACAAGGAAATGGCATGTGGTTGCGCGGGTTGCTTCACGGCAACCAACACCATGTCACTGGTGGCTGAGATGTTCGACCGCGAAGGTGCATTGGACAAACTGGAAGGCTTTGTTTCGCTGAATGGACCCGCGTTCTATCGACTGCCCGTGAACGAAGGCACCATTACGCTGACCAAGGGCGAACCAGTCGAATACCCCGACAAGATCGACACCGGAGACGGGCCCGTTACCGTTTTTGACCCCGGCTTTCCATTGCACTGGCGCGTGGTTTAACCTGTCAGTTTGGCGGCCAGATCGCGGGCTCGACCTCCGGTGCGCAGCATCGACCAGATCGCGTCCGCCTTATCCGCTCCGATCAGTTTGGCCGCTTTGGCGCGCACGCGATCCTCGCGGTCAGACAACGACATTGGGGTCAGCAGATCATGGGTTGCTTCACGGCGGATACCATCGCGGCGCAACAAAGCCAGATTGGCTTGCGTTTCTGACAAGCTTTCATCCGCTTCAACCGTGATGCGGTCACGCAATGACTTAATCCGCGGGTCGGCGCAAACCTTGTCCATATAGCTGCCCGGTAAAGCCGTATCATACCCCAGTGCCTGCATCGCGATGACTGTACGGTATGAAAACTTGGCACCTAACCCGGTTTCAGGTGTCAGCTGATTGCACACACTCATCCAGCGCGGATGGGTTTTGATCTTGATCTCGGCCACTTCAGGCTCGGCGATGTCCAGTTCACGCGCCGCTTCCAGCGCGGCGTGCAAGCCATGACAACAGGCATGGAATTTGTGACTTACGCTTTCGAACAACCATTCATCACCCAAACCATCCAGCGCGCTTAAATCCGACGCGCCCTGATGGGTTGCGCCGAATCCAAACGGGCCTTCCAGTGCATCAGCATTGGCCTCAAACCCGTGATGCACCAACAAGGCAGTTTCTGTCCCGGCAGACGCCGCAAGACCTGCGTTATAAGGCTTTCCCATCGTCCCGAACTGAGCCTTCAGCCCGGCCGCCCGGGTCGCCGTCAGCCCCAGAACGGATCGCATCTGATTTATATCGAAGCCCAACAATCGCCCTGCGGCGACGGCGGCCCCAAATGCACCGGACGTGGCTGTCTGATGAAATCCGACCTGATAGTGGCCCCGACCCAACCACAGGCCAACACGAATTGAGGTTTCCATCCCAATCAAAGCGGCTTCGAGCAAATCGACCAGTATACGATCATCCCACTCGGCCACAGCAAGCGCTGCCGGCAAGATGGCCACAGACGGATGCCCGATATGAGCAAAATGCGTGTCGTCATAATCCAGCGCATGAGACACGGTGCCATTCACAAGCGCTGCGCCGCGCATTGGCGCTGCGTCGCCGCCAAAAAGATGGGCCTGTGCCTTGCTACCCTCGTCCAAAACCATCTTGCGAATGATGGATGAGACAGGTTCGTTCGCACCCGCTCGTCCTACGGCCACCCAATCCAGAACAGACAGTGATGTGACAATCCGCGCCTGCGAAGTCGTTGAAATCGGGCCAGCCGCAAAAGCGGCCAATGATGCTGTGAAATCCTTCATGAGCGCAGTCTAGCGTGCGCCCTTGCCGCGTAAAGACCTAGCCGTAGAGTTCCTGGGCCCGCGCCTCGAACGCGCGCACGATCCGTTGCATGGCTTCGTTGAACACAACGCCAATGATCCCCTGCAGAATCGCATTCTTGAACTCGAAATCCACATGGAACGAGACGTTGCAGCCCCCATCCGGTGCGTCCTCGAACTGCCAGTCGGACTTCATGTATTTGAAGGGGCCATCCAGATATTCGGTATCGATTTTCTTCTGGTCTGCAAACAGTGTCACCCTGCTCCCAAATCGTTCGCGGAACACTTTGAACGAGATCACCAGGTCGGCCTCCATTACTTCGGCCTCGCCCACAGCATATGTCTTGCGGATACGAGCTGCAGCGCACCACGGCAGAAACTGCGGATACTTGGCCACGTCAGCCACCAGATCATACATCTGCTGGGCGGTATATGGCAGGTGACGAGTTTCTGAATGGATAGGCATGGCGTCCGGTATTTGCAGGTGACAATGGCGCGTCATGTCGTATGTTGCGCGCCAAAGATCAAGGGGGCTGCGATGACTGACCGCGCATATGTGATAGATGAGATGATCTCGGCCAAGGCCATCGCTGCCAGAATTGAAGAACTCTGTCGCGAGATCACAGCAGAATTCGGCAACACCGACAAGCTGGTTGTCGTGGGCTTGTTGCGCGGCAGTTTTGTCTTCATCGCCGATCTAGTACGTGAATTGGATTTGCCGATTGAGGTAGATTTCCTTGAGGCATCCTCGTACGGAGACGCTATGGAAAGCAGCCGAGAAGTTCGAATTCTCAAAGATTTGCGCGGCGCTATTGAAGGACGCGATGTGTTGGTTGTGGAGGATATTGTTGACACCGGTCACACGCTGAATCACGTCACAAAACTGCTTCAAAGCCGCAAACCCGCACGCCTGAAGTCAATCGCCCTGCTCGACAAGCCCAGTCGTCGTGAAGTGGATTTCCGGTCAGACTGGATCGGATTCGAGATTCCAGACGAATTTGTGGTCGGTTACGGCATCGACTACGCGCAGCGGAACAGAAACCTGCCCTTTATCGGCAAGGTACGGTTTACGGGTTAATAGGTTGTCCATCACTCACCGCTTGCTGGGCGGATTCCGAACAAGACATTTCATTATCAGAATACAAATAGACGTAAGCTCGTCTTTTCCTCTAGTGTTCCTTAAAACAATGGAGGTCTGTTGATGAAGCGTATTGTCGCGACGGTTGGTGTGGTTATGGCGATCGTGGCCCTAGCCAGTGCAGGGGCTGCAAAGGACAACAAAGGCAAAGGGCAAGGGGCCAACAAAAACAAGGTGGAAAAAGCCATCAAGTCAAACGGCAAGGCGGTGCCACCCGGCCAAATCAAAAGATATACGCGCGGCCAAAAGTTGCCGGATGACTTGCGATTTGACTACATTGACGATCTCGACAATTGGAAGCTCAAGCCACTGGGCCCGGGTCAAAGATATATTCGGGTGGACGACGAGATTTTGTCGATATCAGATGACACGAAGACAGTCATAGAAGCGATTGGAATCGTTGGTGATCTCGCCAACTGAGTGAATTCAAACTGACGATCGCCTTCCAAGAATAGCGTAAATGGCGTTAAGGAAGACCCCAACACCTGCGGGTATCAACGCATCTGGAAAATCATAGTCCGGATTGTGCAGTTGTGGGTGATCCCGACCCGATCCCAACCAGAACATCGCGGCTTTTGCGCTTTTGCCGAATTGGCCAAAATCTTCTGAAAATCGCTGTGGCTGCTCCACGAGCGTGCAGGCAATGCCCTGATCAACACAGGCTTGCTTCAGGATTGAGACCGTTTCTGGGTGATTGACGCAGGCTTCGAACACCTCGTCATAGGTAATCTCGATCGACAAACCTTCGGCCTGCGCGGTCTCACGGACCATCGCTTCGGCGTCAGTCATCAGTCGCGTCATCCGCCGGTCTGAGACTGTTCGTAATGTCACCCATAGATCAGCGCGCCCAGGCGCAACACCCACTGTGCGCTCACCCAATTTGGCATGCGTGACCGTGGTCAGGGCATAGTCATCATCCAGGTCGCCGCCTGCCCCTAACCCCGCCAAAGCCGGCAACAGTTTGGCCAGAGCACCGGCAGGTGACACCCCATCCTGAGGCGCGGCCGCGTGCGAGGTTTTGCCTGTCAATACAATCTGCATTCCGCGCGAGGCGCAATTTGCAGGGCCTGTGCAAAGTTCAACGGTGCCAAGCTCCAATCCCGGCAGGTTATGAAGGGACAGTATGATATCAGGCGAAATCTCACCAAACTGGGGATCTGCCCGGAACGCAATGGCCCCATGGCCGGTCTCTTCCGCAGGTTGGAAAATCAAAACAACGCGGCCAGATGTCGGGCGTTGGGATTTCAAAGCATCGGCCACGCCCAGCACCATCGTCATATGGCCGTCATGTCCACAAAGATGCCCTTTGCCTTTTGTTTTTGAAGCATAAGGCAGGTCAGACACTTCCTGAATCGGCAACCCGTCCAATTCACATCGGATACCCACGGTGGGCCCCGGACGACCGCTTTCAAACACACCGGCCACGCCGTGGCCCCCGATTCCGGCTAACACATAATCAGCTTTGGCGTTGCGCAACAGAGCAGCGATCCGGGCAGCAGTTTCACCCTCCTGCCCCGAAAGCTCGGGATGTTGGTGCAGCTCGCGGCGCAGGCTGGTGAGCCGTGCAAAAAGTTCCGGGCTCACGCTTGCTGCAACTTCTCTTGCCGTGCAGCACGCAGACGGGCGAAATCATCACCTGCGTGGTACGATGACCGGGTCAACGGTGTTGCCGACACCATCAGGAAGCCTTTTCCATAGGCCGCCTTTTCGTAAGACGCGAATTCTTCCGGCGTGACAAAACGATCCACACCATGGTGCTTTGGAGTCGGTTGCAGATACTGACCGATGGTCAAAAAGTCGATATCCGCCGCGCGCATGTCGTCCATAACCTGACGAACCTGCTGTTCGTCTTCGCCCAAGCCGACCATGATACCAGATTTGGTGAAGATCGACGGATCCAGTTCTTTCACGCGCTGCAACAAACGCAATGAATGGAAATACCGAGCGCCCGGACGCACCTCGGGATAAAGGCCCGGTACGGTTTCCAGGTTGTGATTGAACACGTCCGGTTTTGCCTGAACCACAATCTCAAGCACCTCGGGCTCACATTTCAGGAAGTCCGGCGTCAGAATCTCGATCGTGGTTTTGGGAGAACGGTGGCGCACAGCGCGAATAGTCTGAGCAAAATGTTCAGCCCCGCCATCGTTCAGGTCGTCGCGGTCCACCGAAGTAATGACAACGTGGTTCAGCCCCAGTTTTTCCACCGCATGCGCCACGCGACCGGGTTCAAAAGCATCGAGTTCGTCAGGACGACCGGTCGCGATATTGCAGAAGGTACAGCCCCGAGTACAAATCTCGCCCATGATCATCATGGTAGCGTGACCCTGGCTCCAGCACTCGCCAACATTGGGGCATCCCGCTTCTTCACATACCGTCACCAGATTGTTGTCACGCATGATCTTTCGCGTGTCTGCATAGCCCTTGCCACCCGGCGCCTTGACCCTGATCCAGTTTGGCTTTTTGGGTTGTGTGTTATCCGGACGATGCGCTTTTTCCGGATGGCGTTGTTCTGGGATCTTGAGATCTCGCACGGGCAGATGTCCTGACTTTGGGTCAACTTTTGTTACGTATAACATAAACCTGTTACCAGCGTTACACCAGCGACGCATAGCCGCTATGCACCGTAACCAAGCAACCGCAGCAAAACCAACCTCACTAATGGTTTTTATACGATATTTCAAAAACTAACACGCATCCAAAGAATTCGCGACTGCAGCATTTCCCCGATTGAATGCGATTTAGAACTGTTTTAACTCACGAAAAAATCACAAGTGAATCACAGGAGCTTGAACATGAAATCTGGCGCAAAACTGCCTGACGTGACCTTTCACACCCGCGTCCGTGACGAGAACATCGAGGGGTCGAACCCCTTCCGCTGGGAAGACAAGACAACCGCCGATTATTTTGCTGGAAGGCGTGTGATCCTGTTCTCGTTGCCGGGCGCGTTCACACCGACCTGCTCGACCTACCAATTGCCCGGATTCGAGAAAGGCTTTGCTGATTTCACCGCCAACGGAATTGACGAGATTTACTGTATGTCCGTCAACGACAGTTTCGTTATGAACAAATGGGCGCAGGACCAGGGTCTGCAAAACGTCAAAGTCATCCCTGACGGTTCGGCAGAGTTCACCCGCAAGATGGGTATGCTGGTCGACAAAGACAATCTGGGTTTCGGCATGCGTTCGTGGCGCTATGCCGCCATCGTCAATGATGGCGTGGTCGAGGCCTGGTTCGAAGAGCCCGGCCTGATGGACAACTGCCCCGACGATCCTTACGGCGTCTCGTCGCCGGAAAACCTGATGGAACATCTGCAAAAGGCGGTCGAGCCGGAACTGGCCTGAACCACTGTTTGAATATGAAAAGGCCCGCTTTCGGCGGGCCTTTGGCGTTTTCAGTGACGCTAACCAATCATGCGGTCGCGTTCGGCTTGTTCCAGGTAATGCCGTTTGAGCCGCTGTAAGGCGATACGCAGGACAATTTTGCCGGACCGGGCAGACCACCCCATACGTTTCTCTGCCAACTCCAACCCCTCAAGGTAGCAGCAGCATCTCAAGGCAACATCACTTAGCCCTGGACCCAGATCAGACAACGCGCGTGCCACACGATCGCGTGCGTCGCAAAAGCCCCGCCCCCCATGCGCATCGCTGTCGTGATTATTTCGCCCCCCAGCCGTCAGGAAACGATCCCAGTTCTGCGTGACCTGAGGTCCGATTTGCGCCAACTCAAAATCTTCGCGCAAACGTTCGCCCGCTTTGACAAGCGTGTCGTCCAGAAACGGTTTTCCGTCCCTGTCCCTGCGCCGGGCCAACGCAGTCAAGGGGCTTTCCGTGGCGCTATAGCGAATGCGACTGACGCCCTGCGCGGAACTACCGAGCGGTTTGGTCTGAAACCCGCTTTGCGCTTCGGCAAAGCCCGGTTCTGTCCCGGACCGGGCTTTATTCTCTGCCTGCGCAATCAAGTGGCTCAGCGCTGTTCGCCCCGCCGTCGTGATCCGATATCGCGAGATACGCCCCGGATTGTCGCAGGCAATCCAGTCTTTCAAAGCCAGTGCCTGCGCGATTTTACAATCGACAACCGCTGTTCTGGTTGCCGCGTTATCGCCCGTGTCGCGGACAACAACGGCCTTGTCCATTTCCTCAGCCACTGCAAGCACAGATCCAGCCTCGCTCAGACGTCGCAGGATGCGTAGGGCTTCGTTTTCGAACTCCCCTTCCTTTGCCGCCTCGTCTTGCTCAGCAAAGGACATGCCGCCCTCACACGACACCGAAAAATGCGTTTCAGCAAGCGATTGCAAAGCCGCATCCACCAACGGATCATCGCGACGCATCTCAATACGCCGAATTTGCCTGAGGATCGTTGAAGCATGGCATCCGGCTGACCGCGCAATGTCGCGGATCGAGCGGCCGGTTTCGGTATGGGCAAGGTATCGTTGTGCCCCTTCTGGAACCCATGCCGGAATGGTGAAAGCCATGTTGTTTTCCATCTTTATTTGCCCTCGTCGACAAAACAAACTGTCACTTTTCGCCCTCGGAATGCGGGTTAACCAATTCTAACTAGAGGTCCATTCGTTACTCGTTCGTTAACCGCCCAAGGCACGAACCAGATTTGATTCAAAAAGATAAACAGTCGTGAAACCATCGTTCGGCCAGACTGATACTCAGGCAACACCCGCTTAGGTTGTGTCACAAAGCCCCCAGAATTCTTCACGAAAAGGGATACACCACATGCAGGACCTGATGACGATGATCACAACCCTTCGCCGTCCACGTATGCTGACGCGGGCCGCCAAATTCGGGGCGCAGGATTACAATCGGGACCGGCATCTGCAACGTATCTTGGGATACGGTTCGCTGCCGGGTTCAGGTCAGGCGCTGCTTCGTTTGATAGAGATGGAAAAGGAAGTGAATGCACAACGCAAAGACGACGACGCTGCCTATTCACTGGTGCGTCATCTGGACTTGCTTATTGCATTGTTGGGTGAGGCGCAGCTGTATCAGGCCAGTCGCGCCCACGCTTTTCAGTAATCAGGCGAATGCATCCGGCATGGAAGCTTTTTTCTCAGCAATATAGGCTTCCAACGCCGCAGCTGTATCCGGGTCCATCTGCGGTTGCTGGTAATTGGCCAGCAAATGTTCGACCCGCGCAGTTGCCAGCGTGCGCGTATCCCGTGCGCCCTCTTCCTGCCAGGTTTCATAAGGTTTGTAGTCCAGCAGTTCGGATTTCCAGAAGGCGTCCTTGAAGTTCGCCTGGGTGTGGGCACAGCCAAGATAGTGACCGCCTGGGCCGACTTCGCGGATCGCGTCCATGGCCTGCGCGTTGTCATCATATGCGATACCTTTGGCCAGCGAATGCAGAACGCCCAATTGATCTGCATCCATGACGAACTTCTCGAAGTCGGCCACCAGACCGCCTTCCAGCCAGCCGCAGGAATGCAACATGAAATTCACACCAGACAACAGGCCCATGTTAAGCGAGTTTGCTGTTTCATAAGCGGCCTGAGCGTCCGGCAGCTTCGACCCGCAGAACGAGCCCGACGACCGGTATGGCAGGTTCAGGCGACGCGCCAACTGGCCTGCACCATAGGTGATGTGGGCTGCTTCAGGCGTGCCAAAGGTGGGCGCGCCCGAGTTCATGTCGATCGACGAGACAAATGCGCCAAAGATTGCAGGTGCGCCTGGACGGACAATTTGGCTGTAAGCCACACCTGTCATAACCTCGGCCAAAACCTGCGTCAGGGTACCGGCAACCGAAACCGGAGCCATCGCACCGCCCACGATAAAGGGCGAGATGATGCACGCCTGGTTGTTGCGGGCATATACCTCAAGCGAGCCCATCATCACGTCGTCGAAGGTCATCGGTGAGTTGATGTTGGTCAGCGAAGTCATCACTGTGTTTTCCTGCACGAACTCCTTACCGAACAGGATCTCGCACATTTCGACCGAGTCCTGAGCCCGGCTGGGGTCGGTCACCGAGCCCATGAAGGGTTTGTCAGACAGCGTCATATGCGCCTTCAGCATGTCCAGGTGGCGCTTGTTCACCGGAATGTCGGTTGGTTCGCATACGGTACCGCCCGAGTGATGCAACCATTTGGACATATAGGCCAGTTTCACGAACTTGTTGAAGTCGTCCATGGTCGCATAACGACGGCCACCTTGCGCATCGCGCACAAACGGAGGTCCGTAGACCGGAGCAAGAACCATGTTGCGACCGCCGATAACCACCGATTTCTCGGGGTTGCGGGCGTGCTGTGTGAACTGGCTTGGAGCAGTCTTGATCAACTCGCGCGCAAGGCCGCGCGGGATGCGAACACGTTCCCCATCAACATCGGCACCGACTTCACGCCAACGTTCAATCGCAGCGGGGTTGTCGACGAAGTTAACACCGATCTCTTCCAACACGGTTTCCGCGTTGTTTTCGATGATTTCAAGCGCCTCTTCATTAAGGACCTCGAAATTCGGAATGTTACGTTCGATGTATTTCGCGGTCTCTATTCTGACTGCGGTGCGCTCGGCTCGGCGGGCGGCGCCACCGCCACCTCTTGCCCTGCGCCGGGTGTTTGCCTCTGCCATGAGAAAATCCCGTCTGGTTGGTTAGATTGAAGCTTTAGATACAGGTTTACCGAATCGTAGGCATCGGGATTGCGGCGCTCTAGGGGGAAAAGCGACATTGCCACCCTACTTGGCGGTGAACATCACGTCAAAGTTCATCAGGCTTCCGAAACGCTATCCCACTCAATACTCTCGATACTCGGTTCCAGCATAAGTGGCGCAACCACCTTGTGCTGAAGCTCTTCGGGGTGGACTTCCATCGAAACCAAAACCGCGATTGTTTGCGACCCGTCTGCGCCGTCTCCTTTTTCGAACCCCACAATTCGAATGTCATTTTGGGCCAGAGCCTTCAGAACCGCGACACGCGCATCGGCCTGCGTCTCTTCCTTGCATTGCAGCAGAATCTTGAATTCTTGCGTCAACGGAACCCCGGCCCGTGTTGTACGCTTGAGCCATTTTACCAATGGCCTGAGACCCAGGTTCACGAAAATGACGAAGCCCGTCATCATCAAAGCGAACAGCCAAGCCCCCGTCCCCGCCATCATTCCAACCGCCGCCGAACACCATAAGGTTGCGGCCGTATTCAGACCGTGGATCGTGAAGCCGTGACGAAAGATGATCCCAGCCCCTAAAAATCCAATACCGGATACGACCTGTGCCGCCACTCGGGTTGGGCTGACTTCATCCGGAAACAGCGCAGAAAACACAACAAAGGCCGCAGCGCTCAGGGCCACCAGTGCGTTTGTGCGCAAACCCGCCATCCTCTGTCGGACTTGCCGTTCCGACCCGATCAATGCGCCGCAAAACAACGCCAGCGCCAGATTCAACGCAGCAATTTCTATCGAAATCGGCAATTCATGATCCTTATCCAGACGAATCCAGACTAGGATTCCATCCGGTTGTCATATTTTTGTTACAAAACTTTTACAATTGGCTTTTTTCCGGTCCTGAAAATCCACAGGAATTGGATGTCGCCCTTGCGAATTGAGCGGGCTTGCCCTAAGGCGCAGGCATGACCCAGACATCCCATGACCGCCTTCTGATCATCGACTTCGGCAGCCAGGTAACGCAGCTCATTGCCCGCCGCCTACGTGAGCTGAATGTCTACTGCGAAATCCACCCATATCAGAACGTCACGATGGATTTCGTGCGGGAAATGGCCCCGCGCGCCGTGATCTTCTCGGGTGGTCCCGACAGCGTGACACGCGAAGGTTCGCCTCGCGCACCGCAAGAGATTTTCGACTATGGCGTACCAATTCTGGGCATCTGTTATGGCCAGCAAGTGATGATGCATCAACTGGGCGGCAAGGTGGAAAGCGGCCACGGCACTGCTGAATTTGGTCGGGCTTTTGTCACCCCTGAAAACACCTTGGATGTTCTGGACGGCTGGTTCGTCGATGGGGATGAGCAGGTCTGGATGAGCCACGGCGATCACGTCAGTGAAATCGCGCCCGGGTTTGAGGTCTTTGGCACCTCGCCCAACGCGCCTTACGCGATCACGGCTGACGCATCGCGCCACTTCTATGCAGTGCAATTCCACCCCGAGGTCCATCACACGCCCAAAGGTGCTAAACTGTACGAGAATTTCGTCAAGCTGGCGGGTTTCAAGGGCGACTGGACCATGGGTGCCTATCGCGAAGAGATGATCCGCAAAATACGCGAACAGGTCGGCGACAAGAAGGTCATCTGCGGTCTGTCCGGCGGGGTCGACAGCTCGGTCGCGGCGATCCTGATCCACGAAGCCATCGGGGATCAGCTGACATGTGTCTTCGTGGACCACGGTTTGCTACGTAAAAACGAGGCCGAAGAGGTCGTGGGCATGTTCCGCGACAACTATAATATTCAGCTGATCCATGCAGACGAAACCGAGTTGTTCTTGGGCGAACTCGAAGGTCAAAGCGACCCGGAAACCAAGCGCAAGATCATCGGCAAGCTGTTCATCGACGTGTTCCAGAAACACGCCGACACCATCGAGGGTGCTGAATTCCTGGCTCAGGGTACGCTCTATCCGGATGTCATCGAGTCGGTGTCCTTCTCGGGTGGGCCTTCGGTGACCATCAAGTCGCACCACAACGTGGGTGGCCTGCCGGAAAAGATGGGTTTGAAACTGGTCGAACCGCTGCGTGAACTCTTCAAGGACGAAGTCCGCGCACTGGGCCGTGAACTCGGACTGCCGCAGAGCTTCATCGGCCGCCACCCCTTCCCCGGACCGGGCTTGGCAATCCGCTGCCCCGGCGAGATCACCCGTGAGAAGCTGGAAATTCTGCGCGAGGCCGATGCCGTTTATATCGACCAGATTCGCAAGCATGGCTTGTATGACGAAATCTGGCAGGCGTTTGTCGCCATCCTGCCTGTACGCACCGTGGGTGTCATGGGCGACGGTCGTACCTATGACTATGCCTGCGCGTTGCGGGCCGTCACCTCAGTCGACGGTATGACCGCTGACTACTATCCGTTCAGCCATGAGTTCCTGGGCGAAACCGCCACGCGGATCATAAACGAGGTCAAAGGCATCAACCGATGCACCTATGACATCACATCGAAACCGCCCGGAACAATCGAGTGGGAATAAACCAGCCACATTGAGCACGGGCGTTTTCTACTCAACACTCAGGACCAATAGTGTTGGGAAATTCGGATTTGCAGATACGTTGGTCGCTTTGATCCACGTTCTGCAAATCGAATGCACCTGCAACCAGAGCCGATGCGCAGTAGATCGGGTTTTGGAAAACCGCGTAAACTCTGTGAGTTATGCTATTTAACTGCTGTCGCCCAGCGGTATTGTTTTTATTGTAGCGCATTTGGGCTTTTCCATACCTAAACGACCATTGACCCGTTGACATTCGGAATGCCTAAGAGTGCTGTGTAGGCGCACCCGGATCAGCAGATTTATCGTGACACAGCCACAAGCAAAAACACTTCAAGCTGCACTCTGGATGACCGGTGCCATTGCCTCTTTTTCATCCATGGCCGTTGCCGGGCGCGAGTTGAGCCTGACCCACGACACTTTCGAGATCATGATGTACCGCAGCATCGTGGGTTTCTTTACCGTGGCTGTCGTTTTAACCGTCACAGGCAACTGGACGCAGGTTTCAACGGAACGCTTGGGATTGCACGCCATACGCAACACACTGCATTTCACAGGACAAAACCTGTGGTTCTATGCGCTTGCGGTGGCCCCGTTGGCGCAGGTCTTTGCGCTGGAATTTACGCAACCCCTCTGGGTCATTCTGCTGTCCCCTCTGTTTCTCAAAGAACGCCTGACCCCGCTTAAGATTGTAGCAGCGCTTATCGGATTTGCAGGCGTTTTGATCGTCACCCGACCCGGCTCGGCACCGCTGAGCCCCGGCCTTGTTACCGCGGCGCTGTCGGCGATTTTCTTTGCCTTTACAACGATCACCACCAAGAAACTCACACGATTCGCCAGCATTGGGTGCATCGTTTTCTGGTTAACGGCCATGCAGGCTGTATTGGGGGCTGTAGCGGCGGGTTTCGATGGTCAGGTTTCACTGCCGAACGCAACCACGGCCCCTTATCTTGTACTTGTAGGGTTGGCCGGATTGCTGGCCCATTTCTGCATCACCAATGCTCTGGCCATTGCCCCGGCCACCGTCGTCATTCCATTCGACTTTGCCCGGCTTCCCACGATAGCGGTCGTTGGCATGATCCTTTATCACGAACCCATCGACCATTGGGTTCTAATCGGTGCTGCGGTCATTTTCTCTGGCATCTTTTTAAATACCTGGTCTGAAAATCGTAGCAATTTGGCAACAACTTCAAACATGAGTCGAACCAAGTAACGCTCCGTCACCAGTTGACCTTAAAGTAACCAAAAAGAAAGTATCGTGCGGAATACAACGGGCAGGCGATCTATTCACTCACTACAGTCGCCAATAAAACCCGCAGGAGACCTACAGGGAGGACAGAATGAAAAGAACATTACTCACAACCTGCGCGCTGTGCGTTGGGGCCGCGACAGCCCATGCAGGTGGCCTTGACCGAAGCGGTCAGGGGATCAATTTGATTTTCGAAGAAGGCTCGGTCGTGCAGTTCCGTCTTGGATATACCAATCCAAGCGTGACCGGAACAATGCCTGCATTAGCAGGTCCAAACATTGGTCAACCTCAAGACTCTGGCGAGGTGGCGAACGACTTTTTTACGCCGCACCTGGGCTACAAGGCGGCGCTGACCGAACAGCTTGATTTCGCGATCATGTATGATCAGCCTTTTGGCGCTGACATCCAATATGCAGCTAATTATCCACTGTCGATCAACCCAATTCCCGGTGGTCGGTCGGACGTTCTGAGGGCAACGGCGGACACGGATGCGATCACCGCATTGTTGCGCTATAAGTTCGACGGAGGCTTTAGTGCCATCGGCGGCATTCGTGCGCAGCGCGTAAAAGCGTCAGTCACCGTACCACTTGCTGCGGGCTATAACGTAGACACGAACGCCGACACAGCATTTGGGTACGTAATCGGTGTAGCCTGGGAAAAGCCTGAGATCGCGGCCCGCGTCTCTCTGACCTACAACTCGAAGATCAGCCATGATCTTTCGCAGACAGAATCTCTGAACCCACCGCCAATTCCCCCAATTCCTCCGGGAACGGTTGCAACCTTCAACACCAACAGCGAAATTGAAACGCCCCAGTCCATCAATCTGGACTTCCAGACAGGTGTTGCCCCCAAAACCTTGCTGTTCGGATCGGTACGTTGGGTCGACTGGCCACAGCTGGTTTACAACCCGCCAAACTATCCACCGACCAGCAACCTTGTTGACTATGACGATGCCACCTTCACCTACTCGCTGGGTTTGGGCTACCAGTTCTCGGAAGAGTTCTCCGGCGCTGTGACTCTTGGCTACGAGTCGTCTCAAGGTACCCCGGTTTCAAACCTCGGTCCGACCGATGGTTTCTGGAGCATCGGCGTAGGCGGCACCTACTCTCTTGAGAATGCACAGATTTCTGGCGGCATTCGCTATACGGATATTGGCGACGCAACAGCAGACGGCGCTGGTCCCGGTGCGCGCGCAACATTCACAGGCAACAGCGCCTGGAGTGTTGGGTTCCAGATCACATACGCTCTGAACTGATCGCCACCATCTCAGTACATGTCAAAGCCCCGCTGTTTCAGCGGGGCTTTTTCGCAAGAACCGGGTCGCGGTATAAGCCCCTGGATGAGACAGTGACGCCATGAGTGCTCAAAAACACCTCTCACCCCGCGCCTGGGTCGAGCTTTTACTGCTTGGCATCATCTGGGGCGCGTCCTTTGTCTCGATCCGAATCGCGCTGGACACGATTCCAGTCATGACGTCCGTTCTGCATCGCACCTTCTGGGCCATGCTGGTGCTTTGGCTTGTCGTATGGGCCCAAGGGCACAAAGTGCCGCGTGCGCCTCGGGTTTGGGGTGCGTTTCTGATCATGGGGCTGCTCAACAATGCCATCCCCTTCAGCCTCATGGCTTGGGGGCAGCTCTACATCGACACCGGATTGACCGCGATTCTGAACGCAACAACCGCCGTTTTTGGAGTGCTGGTTGCAGCACTGTTTTTTCGCGATGAACGCCTGACAAGGTCGCGTCTGTTTGGCGTATGTCTAGGCTTTTTCGGCGTCACGATTGCCATCGGGATTCAAAACTTCATTGGGTTCAGCCTGCAAAGCACAGCGCAGCTTGCGGTACTGGCAGGAACAGTTTCGTACGCCTTTGCGGCCGCGTGGGCCCGATACGCTCTGTCCGACCTTCCACCGATCGTTGCTGCGGCTGGCATGTTGACGGGATCGACCATTTTGGTCCTTCCGCTGACACTTATGATCGACGGCTGGCCAAGTCTGGTTTTGCCAGCCGTCACCTGGGCTGCCATCGCATATTATGCGATCGTTGCAACCGCCGGGGCCTATCTGCTGTACTACCGTGTTCTGGCCATGGCCGGCAGTGGCAATCTGATGTTGGTGACACTGGTTATTCCCCCTGTCGCCATCGTTCTGGGGTCATTACTGCGCGGTGAAGCCCTGCCCCCCAATGCCTATTTGGGCTTTGGCATTCTTGCCACGGGTCTTTTGGTACTCAATCGCTCTGGCCGTCGTGATTGACGTCGTCCGTTGCCCGATTTAGCAAAGGCAAAAATAGGGACGACAGCTCACCATGATTTACACCTCCGCCGAAGACTGGCGCACCGCCCGCCGCAAGAAAGTGCTGTTCTTTGGCATGTCTGGCCTGGGCAAGACCTATGTCTCTAACATCCTCAGGGATTCTGGGAACTGGTTCCACTATTCGATCGATTACCGGATCGGCACACGATACATGGGCGAATACATCACCGACAACGCCAAGGCCGAGGCTATGAAGGTTCCGTTTCTACGAGAACTGCTGTTGTCGGATTCGATCTTTATCGGCTCGAACATTTCGTTCGAAAACCTGACCCCAGTTGCCACCTATCTTGGCAAACCAGGCAATCCGGCTCTGGGTGGGCTTGAGATGCCAGAGTACCGTCGCAGACAGGAACAGTTCCGCCTGGCGGAAATTCACGCCCTTCTTGACACCGAGTATTTCATCGATCGTGCTGAACGTTTGTATGAATACCCGCATTTTATTTGTGATACGGGCGGTTCGATCTGCGAATGGGTCGACCCCGAAGACCCCAAGGATCAGATCTTGTCAGAGCTGTCCCGTCACACTCTTATGATCTGGCTGAAGGGTGATGAAGGACACACAACCGAATTGGTACGCCGGTTCGATAAAGCACCCAAACCCATGTCTTATCAAGCCGACTTTCTGACCCGCACATGGGCCGAGTATCTGGATCAAAAAGGGTGCGCAGAATCCGATGTAAACCCCGATGATTTTGTCCGCTGGACCTATGCACAGGCTCTGGCGCACCGACAGCCTCGCTATGAGGCGATGGCCAAAAACTGGGGCGTGACGATTGCCGCAGATGACATTGGTAAGATCCGCGATGCGGCTGATTTCGATGAGTTGATCGAGCGCACCCTTGAGACCGAGCCCAAGAACGCCTAACTAGCAGTTTTCCTTATTCTCTTCGAAGTCTAACACATGCCCATCAAAATCCCATCTGATCTTCCTGCTTTTGACGTCCTGACGAAAGAAGGCGTCATGGTCATGGATGAAGATCAGGCCATGCGTCAGGACATTCGACCTTTGCGCATCGGGTTGTTGAATCTGATGCCCAAGAAAATCCAGACGGAAAACCAGTTCGCCCGCCTGATTGGTGCGACGCCCTTGCAGATCGACCTGTCCCTGATCCGCATGACGGAACATCGTACCAGGAACACTGCGGCAGAACACATGTCGGAGTTTTACCGCCCCTTTCAGGAGGTCAAAGACCAGAAGTTTGACGGTCTGATCATTACGGGTGCGCCGATCGAGCATCTGGAATTTGACGACGTCACCTATTGGGAAGAGATCAGCAAGGTCTTCGAATGGACGCAAACGAATGTTCATTCCACCTTTGGTGTCTGCTGGGGCGGTATGGCGATGATCAACCATTTCCACGGCGTGCGTAAACACATGCTGGATGCCAAGGCCTTTGGTTGTTTCCGCCACCGGAACCTGAACCCGGCCTCGCCGTTCTTGCGTGGGTTCTCGGATGATTGTGTGATCCCGGTCAGCCGCTGGACGGAAATGAAACAAGATGAAATTGATCGCGCCTCTGGTCTGAATACTCTTCTGGGTAGCGATGACGTGGGCCCTTGTCTGGTCGAAGATCCCGAGCACCGTGCACTCTATATCTTCAACCATTTCGAATATGACAGCGATACGTTGAAACAGGAATATGACCGGGACGTTGCCAATGGCACGCCAATCAACGTGCCGGTCAACTACTACCCGGATGATGACCCTTCTAAGACGCCACAGAACCGATGGCGCAGCCATGCGCATCTGCTGTATGGCAACTGGATCAACGAGATCTATCAGTCCACACCTTTTGATATGAGTGAAATTGGCAAGTAAAGCTTTGATATCCATTGGTCTTATCGTTTTAGGCCTGGCCGTTTTGACCGCTTGGCGCAGCGCCAGGAATGAGGCGATGGCCGAGGCAGCCTTTCCGCCAGAAGGTCATTTCCTGGATGTCGACGGCATCGCCGTTCATGCCGTTGTCATGGGAGAAGGCCCGGATGTCGTTCTGATCCACGGATCCAGCGGGAACACACGTGACATGACCTTCGCGCTGGCCCCCATTCTGGCGCAGAACTTCCGTGTCATCGTGTTTGATCGTCCTGGTCTGGGTTATTCTGAAAGCTTTAACCCCAACGGTGAAACTATCATCGAACAAGCAGATATTCTGCAACGTGCAGCGGCTCAGCTTGGGGCGGATAAACCCATCGTTGCAGGCCAAAGCTATGGCGGGTCGGTCTCGCTTGCCTGGGCTGTGACGCGTCCTGATAACATCTCGGCCCTTGTTCTGATCGCCCCCGCTGCTATCCCGTGGGAAACACCTTTGGATGGGTTCAACCGGCTGGCCTCAACCACCGCAGGCAATGCGCTGGCCCTGCCCCTGATCAGCTCGTTCATACCCGACTGGTATGTCACCCAAGCGCTGGACAAAGTGTTTGCACCGCAATCAGCGCCCAAGGGATATGCCGAACACTTCGGTCCCGGGCTAACGATCCGGCAGGGTTCGATGCACGCAAACGCCAAACAGCGCGCCAATCTGTTGGATGAGATCACACGCCTACAGCCAAGATATAGCGAGATTTCCGTACCGACGGAAATCATCCACGGAACCGCTGACGATACGGTTGGTCTTGAATGGCATTCAGAACGCCTGATTGACCAGATTCCCGGGGCCGAACTTATCGAGTTGCCCGGTATCGGACATATGCCACAGGTGGTCGCCGCCCCGGAAGTTGCAGCCGCAATAGATCGTGCGGCACAGCGCGCAGGTTTGCGTTAGTCAGGGCTCTAATCCATAGTAAGATATGGATTTTATCGCGAGGTGACATATGGCCCGGTCCGAAAAAGGTTCAATCGAAAGATATTATCAAAAAGACGCTCCCAAAGCGGTGCGGGAAGAAATCAAAAAATCAGGAAAAGGGGATATTCTGAACGTCTCTTACCCCTATCGCGAGAAAATGAAGACCAAGGACTATGACGATCAGATGGATCTTCTCCAGATCGAGCTGGTCAAGATGCAGTCCTGGGTGAAAGAAACCGACCAGCGGGTGGCGATCATCTTTGAAGGTCGTGACGCCGCCGGCAAAGGTGGCACCATCAAACGGTTCCGTGAAAACCTGAACCCGCGCGGCGCGCGCAACGTAGCACTTGCCAAACCTTCAGACGCGGAACGCAGCCAATGGTATTTTCAGCGTTATATCTCTCACCTGCCTGCTGCGGGCGAAATCGTGTTCTTTGACCGAAGCTGGTACAACCGGGGTGTCGTCGAGAATGTTTTCGGGTTTTGTACACAGGAGGAACGTGAGCGGTTTTTCCGTCAGGTTTTGCCGCTGGAAATGGGTCTGGCGAATGACGGCATTCAACTTTTCAAGTTCTGGCTCAATGTCGGGCGTGCAGAGCAGCTGAACCGCTTTTTGGCGCGTGAAACAGACCCTCTGAAACAGTGGAAGCTTAGCCCGATCGATGTGGCGGGGCTGAACAAGTGGGATGAGTATACACAGTCGATCTCGGAAACGCTGACCAGATCGCACACCGACGTATGCCCTTGGACGATTGTACGTTCAGACGACAAAAAACGCGCACGTCTCGCTGCCATTCGCACCGTGCTGCACGCGTTGGACTATGATGAGAAAGACAAAAAGAGCATCGGAAGGATTGATCCAAAGATTTGCGGTGGCCCGGATATTTGGGATGCATAAACCCTCGTTTCATCGCGTCCATATGGTGGCAAAGGTTGGACGGTCGCACATGTATGCGCTATCTCGTTGCTTTTTAACACTGAATCAAAACAACTGAGGGCTGGATGACGAAACGCGGTTATCACCACGGGAACCTGAAACAGGCTTTGGTCGAGGCCGCCTTGTCCCTGATCGAAGTAAAAGGCCCGACCGGTTTCACTCTGTCCGAAGCCGCAAAAACCGCCGGAGTGACGCCCGCAGCTGTATATCGCCATTTTCAGGGGCGCGAGGACCTGATTGCCGAGGCCGCGCGGCAAGGGTTCGAGATGTTCGCTGACCTCATGCAATATGCCTATGACAAGGGGCAACCGTCAGCGCTGGCGGCATTCGAGGCAACCGGACGCGCCTATCTGGCCTTTGCCCGCAAGAACCCCGGCCATTACATCGCCATGTTCGAGAGTGGGATTTCGTTAAACCGGACGACCGAGCTCTCGCTGGCGGCCAATCGCGCCAAATCGGTTTTGGAAAAAGCAGCGGCGGATCTGTCTCAACATATTCCGCCAGAAAAACGCCCACCTGCATCAATGTTCAGCGCTCATATCTGGGCGATGAGCCACGGTGTTGTTGAACTGTTCGCGCGCAACACGGGCGCGACTTCACCTTTCCCACCCGAAGAATTGTTGGAAAGTGGAATTGGCATTTACCTGCGCGGTCTTGGCCTCATTCCGCAGGACGACTGAAACAGGTCAGAGCAACCTGTTGCCCTGTGGCATGCTCAGACCTGAGGTCACATTGATCAGGTCCATCTCGCCGATACCCTTGATGTCGACACACCCAAGGTCAGAAACCTGAAATTCGTCGATCAGCGCATATTTCATCTCTTCCGGGGCCACGATATTCATCGGGTTGGCAAATACTTGCAAGCGGGAAGCAATATTCACAGCCGGACCAAAAACGTCATAGACATATTTTTGAATACCGACGACCGATCCGACCGCAGCCCCCATCCCCAAACCGATCCTGGCCTGCCATTTATGCGGGTGGCTTTCGTTCCGGCGCTCCAGATAACGCAGAAAACGTACGGCACAATGTGCAACGGCCGTGGCGTGATCCGGGGTTGGGTCAGGCATGCCGGACACCGCCAGATAAGCGTCACCAATTGTCTTTATCCGCTCGCACCCGAATTGCTCGACGATGCGGTCAAAGGCTGTGAAAATATCGTTCAGCTCACTAAGGGTCACGGTCGGATCCGTTTTGGCAGCAAAATCGGTGAACCCGACAAAATCCAGCATGACCACCGAAACCTGCTGGTACAGCTGCGGTGTCACGACACCAAAGGTCTTAAATTCTTCATACACAGCTTTTGGCATCAGGTTCAGCAACAGACGCTCCACCCTCTCCTTTTCGCGCTCAAGTTCTCGGGTATTGCGCTCGACCATAGTGGAATAGCTGTCGATCATGCTTTCCAACTCGCGAATGCGCGTGATGTTTTGACATTCGACAATCAGCACCTGTTCAGAAAGACCATTGGCCAGAGACACTGCCACCGCAAAGATCAACGTTCGGCGTTTTGGTTTGATCTGAAGCTCGACGGAATACCTAAGGCCAGATTGTTTGACATCCTCCAGCTCTTTGGAGTCGAGGTCCGGCAGAATGTCTGTAAGCGTATTGCCTTCTTCTGGTACCCCAAACCATTCCGCGAAAGGTCCGTTGTGAAACACAAACTCCAGATCCGAGGCACGAACCACGGCGACACCAACACCAATGGCACGCAACAGTTGCTCATTGATTGCCAGTATGCTCATGCCGCTGTCCGGACGACGATGATGGACCGTTTGCCCTCAATTGCAGCCAGCGCTGTTTTGATGTCATTGTCCGACATGCCATGAACGCTCAGCGCATCGCCGAACAGTTCCGCCATGACGTCGAATTCATCGTGCGAGATGTTCAGATGCCGATGAACAGCTTCAATTCTGTCGTCGTTGAAGGATGCAGGACCGCCGATTAACGAAGACACAAACTTCGTCTGATGGTCGATCAGACGGGGCATATCGATGTCTTCGAAGTAATGGCCGATTTCGTCAGAATCCAATGCCATCTCATAGAAGGTCATTACTACGCGGCTGATTGTTTTGAAGCCGCCATACTTTTCATAAAGTGTCTGTGCCACACGAATACCCGCGCGTTACTGATCAATAACACCACAAGTCTATATCAATTTGATATTTTTGTTAACGTTTATGATCTACCCGATCCGGCCGACGGAGAACTTTTGGGGAATACAAACCAGAACCGCCACAGGTTTCAGCGGGTGAACAACTTCAAGGGATCAATGCAGCAGATGTAGCAAACGCAAGCGCCGAGATTTAATGACCGCTCCCACCCGTTCGTTCATCACGAAAGTTTCGAAGTTTGCCAACAGTGAAACAACTCGACCAGCACCAGTTCGCCTACTGCCGTCAATTTTAGGAAGGTTATGGCGGAGAGACAGGGATTCGAACCCTGGAGACGGTTTCCCGCCTACACACTTTCCAGGCGTGCGCCTTCGACCACTCGGCCACCTCTCCGTGTCGGCGTTATTTGGACCAATGCGGTTAGATTTGCAAGGCCCCAATGTGGCGAAAAATCGGGAACGGAACAAATAAGTTATTCAGTTCTCACGCGGCTTTCACAACGCAAATACCTGCCCGTTCAGAGGCAGCAGTTACGCAATCACACCTCATCCCCGGTATCGGGATCCAAATCAGCCTCTGTCATATCCACGGGCCTGTTCGAAAGAGTGTTTGGCGTGCTTGGCTCAGGCTTAACAGGCCCCTGCTTTTCATTTTCAGCAGGTTGGAGAGCTTCAGGATTGCGCAACCAAACATCTCGCTGAGCAAAGGGAATCTCAATCCCGGCTTCTGCGAATCTGCGGTTGATTTCATGGTTCATGTCCGATTTCACGGACAATACCCAGTTCACATCACGCAAGATTGCGCGAATCTCGAAATCCAGGGAATCCGCACCAAACCCTTGGAAAACAACGCTGGGTGCAGGGTTGGCCAAAACCATCGGGTGGTTATTAGCAACCTCGCCCAGAATGGTTTCAACCTGTCGCGTATCAGTGCCATACGCTACGCCCACAGGAACGATGACGCGTCCGATCGTGTTGCCACGTGTATAGTTGGTCACCACGCCGCTGATCAAATCCGAGTTCGGAACGATAACATCGGTTCGGTCAAAGGTTTCAATCGTGGTCGACCGAACCGAGATGTCACGGACATAACCCATCATCCCGTTCACATCGATCCAGTCCCCCTTCGAGATCGGGCGCTCGACCAGAAGAATGATGCCCGACACAAAATTGGACACGATCGTTTGCAGGCCAAAGCCGATCCCAACAGACAGTGCACCCGCAACAATGGCCAGCGATGACAAATCAAAGCCTGCCACCATGATTGCGATCAGCGCGGCTATCGTGATCCCGACATAACCAGACCCGGATACAATTGCGTTCTGACCACCGGGGTCGATTTTGGTTTTCGGAAGAAGCGAATTGCGCAAGCCGCTTTGCAACAGTCGCGTCAGGGTGTAGCCGATCGCAAAAACAGCAACAAAGGTCAGGAAATTGGTGGGAGAGATTGTGACGCCACCAATGTCAAATCCAAGCAGCAACCGCGACCATGCTTCCAGCAGATCAGTTTTACGCGCGCCCCAGTATATCGCCAGAATAGGCAACGCGATGATGGCCAGTGCAAATCCAACCAATACCGAAAACAGCGAATCCCGCGCCGCGTCTCCTTGCCCGGTGATCCAACCGTAAACTTGACTGATAAATCGTTGCAGGATGACCAGCGCGCCGATCAGCACAAGTGTTTTCACCGCTGGAAACACGATGGCTTCAGAGGCATTGGTGTACCCGAAGATCGCAAGGACAGGAGAACTGATGCCCAAGAGGAACAACGCCCGACGCAAGAACTCTACGACTTGACTGAAACCCGCAGAGCCGGTTGCAGCAGATTGATCTGAGCTGTCTGTTGATCGAATCTGGCGTATTCGCAAAAGCAACAACGCTGTTGCGACGATAATCGGAAAACTTACGACGGCACGGGTCGCGTCGGAAACGTTTTCAATACGTTCAAACAAAAGCGCCATTCCGTGCAGAACCAACAGCACAGCGAGTAGATCGATATACACGCGAAGTTCGGAAATTCGCGCAGCAGACAACCTTTTGAACCCTTGTGACGCCCCAATCACATATGCTTGACGACCAATCCAGTCATAAAACAAAATGATCGCTGCCCAATAAGGGACGTTTTCCAGAAGCAAGCTTCCCCTCAACCCGGTCACGCCGGTGAGGCTGATTGCTACGACCACGGCCAACACCCCAACCCAAGGCAGCAGAATGCGAAATAGGGATATGGCAAAAGACCATACACCCGTACCGGCACCAGCCAGGGACCTCAAATAATCCCCACCCCGTTCAGACCAACGTTTACCAAAGATGAGCAGTACAGCCGCAATGACCAACAATACAAAGATCGCCAGTCCGCGATCACGAATCTGTTCACGTACGACGTCTGATCGCAGATTGGTTACCGTTTCATTTGTCAGGCTCTGGATTGCTTCTTTGATATCCACCCATGCTGGGCCCCAGTGTGACGGGTTTATCGGCGATGGACCCTGCTCAAAGAATTCTTTTTTTTGCCGTGTGCGCAGGATTTGGTCTATTTCGCTGATCAGCCCATTTGCACGGCTGTAAGCCTCATCAGATATGATACGCGGCACACGGAGGCTGTTTAGCTGTTCTTCAAGATGGGCCCGAAGCTGAGCTATGTCTTCAGGCTCGGGCGCGTCCCCTTCGGGTTTTGGACCCAAAGCCTTGATTTGACTTTGCAACGTGTTGATACGGTCAGTATTTGCTCCGCGTGCTCGATTGAAGTCGTCCCTGTAATTGTTTATTTCGGAACGTAAATTCTCTAACGCCGCGTCCGAGGCGCGGTTCGCCTCGATCACGGATTCAGCTCGGTCCGCCGTTCTTAGCCACCCCTGGTAGTACTCGCTTTGCCGATCGGTCAACTGCGCATTCGCGCTGCTTGTGAACCCAACAAGGCACAAAAATACCAGGACCAAAAACAGGCGGACCTGTGCCAGCATCACACGTCCTCGAATACGCCGGGAATACTACGGGGGGCCTCTGTCATCCAATCCGGCACAGGCAATTCTTTTTCACGCAGGAATTCCGGATTAAACAGTTTGGACTGATAGCGTGTGCCATAGTCACAGAGAATAGTAACGATGGTATGGCCCGGCCCCAATTCTTTGGCCAGACGTACCGCACCGGCCATGTTGATCGCGGTCGAGCCCCCCATGACCAGACCTTCTTCGCGCAGCAGGTTAAAGATATACGGCAGCGCTTCGTTGTCGCTCATCTGGTATGCGAAGTCCGGTTTAAACCCTTCCAGGTTCTTTGTGATGCGAACCTGACCGATGCCTTCGGCAATCGAGCCCCCCTCCATCGCGATTTCGCCGGTGGTATAATAGGAATAAAGCCCTGCCCCCATCGGATCGACCAGACCGATCTTAACACCCTTGGGCTGCAGCGCCTCGGCCACGCCGGCCAACGTTCCACCAGATCCTACGGCACAGACAAAACCATCGACCTTGCCGTCCGTCTGTTCCCAAATTTCAGGGCCTGTTGTTTCCACATGCGCCTGACGGTTGGCCACATTGTCAAATTGGTTGGCCCAAATCGCGCCATTGGGTTCGGTCTTGGCCAACTTCTCGGCCAAACGGCGCGAGTAATGCACGAAATTGTTGGGGTTGCGGTAAGGCGCGGCAGGAACCTGCACAAGCTGAGCGCCTGCCAGACGCAGCATGTCTTTCTTTTCTTCGGACTGGGTTTCGGGGATGACAATCACTGTCTTGAACCCCATCGAAGCTCCGACCAGGGCCAGGCCGATCCCCGTGTTGCCTGCTGTCCCTTCGACAATTGTTCCGCCGGGTTTCAATTCGCCCCGCGCAATCGCATCCCGGATAATATACAGCGCCGCACGGTCCTTGACGGACTGGCCAGGGTTCATGAACTCGGCCTTCCCCAGGATTTCGCAACCGGTTTCTTCACTGATGCGCTTTAACCGGATCAGCGGTGTTTTCCCGACTGCGTCGGCAAGGTCTCGTGCAATGCGCATGGCGCCCTCTTGTCGTTTGGTATCGAAGAAGATTTACAGCCGCGCCGCCGTGACCACAAGCGTGATAGTCATACACGCAGCCTGTCGCGATGACGGGCCAGCCAGTAAGCCAGAGCAACCAATTGTACGTCCTTGAAAACATGACGGTCTGCCATGTCGATGAACGCGTCGAAAGGCAGGATCTGACTGCGAATGTCTTCGCCTTCGGTATCGAGACCGCCGGTGTTTGTCGTATGGGTCAAATCTCCCAATCCGACATACAGATACATGAAGCCGGTGGATGACCCGCTTGAGGAATAGGCCCCACCCGCGTATTCCAACCGATCGAATTTTACACCGGCTTCCTCCATTGCTTCACGATGCGCGGCCTGTTCGGGTTCTTCGCCCGGGTCTATCATCCCTGCCACGGCCTCCCAAAGCCACGGTTCGGGGTCGTTAATCAAAAAAGCGGGTGGCCTGAATTGTTCGACCACAAGCACCGTATCCCGCGCCGGGTCGTAGGGCAGAACGGACACGGCACTACCTTGCATCAAGCTGCCCCGATGCAGCACAGGCCCCATTGAACCATCATGCTGGCGGTGTTGAAGGTCGACTTCCTCCATCCCGAAATAGTTGACATAGGCGCGATCGTGACGATGCACGATGACATCCTTATTTGTATCTCTTGGGTCGCCTGTGCGCCGTTTGTCCGCAAGAATTTTGGCCCAAGCCCGGGTTTGAATGGCGCGAATGTTACCTGCCATCACCTCAGGCTCGATCCTGCCAAAATACGCCATCTCTTCTTCAGCGGCCAAAGCCGTGATGTCACCCAGCCTGTCTGCCCATCCCTGCAAAGACCATTGTCCATCCGGTTCCCAACTACCGGGTGCGGGAAAAAAGACCTTTGCCTCACGCTTGTTTCCGTCGTGCAGATCAACTGTCACAGGGGTCAGGTCGTAGTCGAACGCTCCTTCATAAAATGCCAACCTGGCCAGATCCTCAGACGACAAATCCTGAACAAACACGCCATGCGCGCTGTCGCCAGACAAAGGCAGGATCATCGGGAAATCCTGCCCTTTCACTGCGTGAACAGCGTGATCAGGCAGAACCGCCGATTGAACGGAAATATCTTGTAGCGGACGTCCCAGAACGCGTTCAAGCAAGGGTAAATGCCGAAGCGTTCCGTAGAAAAACAAATCAGACAAATTCAATCTCTCAGGTGGCACTTCGCATCAGCGCCATTGGCGATGGGCCTGTTCAGTGGCCAGACCAGCGACAACTGCTCCAACGGCAAATGCGATCAAAATTTCGGGGACCATCAGCAACTTGCCATACTCGATACCAATCTGGAAAATGGCCATGACCGCCTCAAACGGACCGCCATATCTATTGCGCATGGCAAGGCGGAACATCTCGTAGCAGCCCTGTACGAACAAGGCCCAAAATACCAACGACGCAACACCTGTCAGGCCGTTGTTGATGCCCGCCGTCCATCCTCGTCCGGCGCGCTTGCCCATGATTGTCCAGCCACAGGCCGCGCCAAGCGCCATGTTTACATAGGTAAAGTACCCATAGTCCTTACCTTCTTCACCATTGTCGATGATCATCCCTGAGACGATGAAGGCCAGCACGACAAGGCAAACAGCGGCAACAAGACGCGAGGCAGTGGGCATATGACGGTCCGTTCGTTAACTTGGTTTTGCTATGGTGATCTGTGTCACATCACAATTGCTTGTGTCAAAGGCCGCGCCACATGCGGTCAAATAATAATTCCACATGCGGCGAAAACGCTCATCAAAACCCATTTCAGCGATCTGGTCCCACTTGGAATTGAACGTCTCGTACCAGCGGCGCAGTGTCAGGTCATAGCTTTTGCCAAACTCTTTAGATTTAACCACGCTCAATCCGGCTTGGTCGATCTGCTGCCGCAGGATCGAGGGGGACGGTAACATACCCCCCGGGAAGATATATTTCTGAATGAAATCAACACCGTTCTTGTAATAGTCCCAGCGATGATCGCCCACGGTGATGATCTGCAATGTCGCTTGTGCGCCAGGCTTCAGCCGGTCACGAACAGTTTCGAAATAGACCGGCCAGTACTTTTGACCCACTGCCTCGAACATCTCGATTGAAGCAATACCGTCATACAAGCCCTTTTCGTCGCGATAGTCTTGCAACTTGAACTCCACCTGACCATTTAATCCTGCGTTGTCAATGCGTTCCTTGGCGAATTTAAACTGTTCCTGGCTGATGGTCAGACAGGTCACACGCAGACCACGCTCTTTGGCCGCATATTCCGCAAACCCACCCCAGCCGCAGCCGATTTCCAGAATATGATCGCCGGGTTTGACGCCCATCTCATCCACAAGGCTTGCATATTTGGCGGTCTGTGCCTTTTCTAAACTCTCCTGCCCGGTCTCGAAAATCGCACTGGAATAGGTCATGGTTTCATCCAGCCAAAGGCTGTAGAAATCATTGCCCAGATCGTAGTGGTACGAGATGTTCTTTTTCGCCTGCGTCCGGTTGTTACGGTGCAACCAGAACCGAAGCCGCTCGTAGGCTTGCACTAGGAATTTGCCGGTAAACCCGTCATACACGGTCTCGGATCCCAGATGCACAAGGTCCATGAACGAGCGCAGGTCGGGCGTGCTCCAGTGGCCATCCAGATAGGCATCGGAAAAGCCCAACTCGCCCTCTCGTACCAGGCGCGCAAAGATATCGCCGTCATGAACGTGGACCTCAGCAACCGGCCCCGGCTTGGCTCCTTCGGCGCGGAATGTGCGACCATCGGGTAAAACGATATCAAGCCGCCCGTATTCCATTTTGGTCAGCATCTTGAAAACTTGAGCAAAATATCTGGGCAAGTCTTTTTGCCCTTCAGTCGTCGTCAGGATCATCCGCTCTCCCCTTTGCGGTGTCGATATTAAGCTAGGCCGCGATTTTGTTTCTGGCAAGTTTTCAATTCCTTAGTGGGTTTTTCGGCTTTCATAAGCGCCAAGCGCGCGGCTTCGACCCTCTGCCAAAGCAACAACTGGCGCTGGGTAGTCTGCGTCCTCGTGCAGGTTCCAGGACCGGGGGACCGCTTTAAAATAGGAACGGGCCGTTGCGCTGGGTTTTCTATGGCCTTCGGCAATCCAGCGCCTCAGATAAGCGCCGTCCGGGTCAAATTTCTCAGCCTGCGTCTGAGGGTTGAAAATCCGGAAAAACGGCGCGGCATCAGGGCCAGAACCCGCCACCCATTGCCATCCCATCGCGTTGCAGGCCGGATCCCAGTCGATCAGGCACTCCTCGAACCATTGCATCCCGATTTTCCAGTGTGTCATCAGATGCTTGGTCAAATAGCTGGCCACGATCATCCGCGCCCGGTTGTGCATCCGGCCTGTCACATACATCTGGCGCAAACCAGCATCGACCACAGGGATACCGGTTCTGGCCTGTGTCCATGCAATAACGTCCGGATGTTCGGGGTCCGTGTTCCACGGAAAACTATCCCATTCTGGCTTCCAATTGTCGCTTAGCAGATGCGGCGTGTGGTACATAAGGTGATAGGCAAACTCACGCCACACCAACTGACGCAAGAAAGCCTCGGTGCCCGAAACCCCCATCAAAGCAGCTTGGTGGACCCGGTGCCAAACCGTGCGCGGGCCAAGCTCGCCCAGCGACAGGTATTCAGATAAGTTCGATGTTCCGTCCTGATCCAGCCGGTCACGCTGGCTGGAATACTTTGAAACGCGGTCCAGAAACTCGTCCAGATGATCGCGGGCGGCCCGCTCGCCAGGTTGAACGAAAGGTCGCACAACGGCTGCGCCCCGGTTCATTGCACGCCCCATCTGCCACGCGTTCAGATCCTCAGTTGCAGGCCAGGTGTCAGGTGATTGCAAACGCGTCACCTTCGCAGCGGGCGCAGGAACGTCCCGGCCCTGAACCGCGCGCCACATGGGGGTGTAAACGCGAAAGGGCTGACCGGCCTTGGTTGCGACTGTCCAAGGCTCAAACAGCAAATGCCCGGCAAAGGACTTGGCTGTCACACCTTGCTCGGTCAACGCGGCCTTGATCTCTGTGTCACGCTCAATCGAGGCCAGATCATAAGAACGCGACCAATAGACCGAAGTGGCGCCGGTCTCTGCCACTAAGTTCTGCAATTGAGCCAGCGCATCTCCGCTTCGCAGGATCAAACGGCTGTCCAGTCGCGCCAATCCCTCGGCAAGCGCGCCCAATCCTAACTCAAGACGCCATTTTGGTGCCGAACCCAGGCGTCCAACAAGGTCATCGCAAACAAAGACCGGAATAACCGGGCGACCACTCTCAGCCGCTGCTGTTAAGGCTGGATGGTCCGACAGGCGCAGATCCCGCCGGAACCAAAAAATGATCGGAGTTTGCCCGTGTGCCATGTTTGCCCTGCTGTTTTCTTCGTATACGAAGGCTCAGGGATAATGGATCACAAAACGCGTTCAAGCGCCTCTAAAAGTTGATCAATTTCCTGTTGCGATGTGTAATGCGTAAAGCTGACCCGAAGCACGCCCTGTGCCGGGTCAACCCCCATGGCTTGCAACGGGCGCACGGCATAGAAGTCTCCGCCACCTGCCATAACGCCGTGTTGCGCCAACTCTGCGGCAACAGTTTCAGCCGGTCGATTTAACGACATCGCAACTGTTGGCGCGCGCCGAGTGGCGTCAGATGTGCCGATCAAACGCACTGCGTTGCGATCCTTGACCGCGTCCAGCACCGGCTGCAGCAAGGACACTTCCTGACCGCGCATCAGGTCATGTACAAAAGCGCCTTGTGCGGCGGCATCAGAGATCGGCCCGCCATGGTGCGCACTCAGCAATTCCACATAATCCGCCATGCCCGCACAGGCAGCGATCTGCGCGTGATCCGGACCGGCCGGGGTGAACCGTTTATACAAAACGTCACCGTTAAAATAATGCGCCTGATTGGGAAGCAACTCTCCTATTGTGCGTCGGATGACCATGCAGCCCTGATGCGGGCCATAGGTTTTATAAGTCGAAAACAGGTAGATATCTGGCCCAAGGTCACCAACATTCGGAAAACCATGCGGGGAGTACGAAACGCCGTCAACGCAGACAAACGCGCCTGCCGCGTGGGCAATTGCGGTGATTTCCGTCACTGGATTGATCTCACCTACAACGTTTGAACAATGCGGGAAACAGACCAGACGCACCCTTTCGTCCAGCATATTTTCAAGGTCTTCGGGCTTTAACGAACCGGTTTCAGGGTCAATCTGCCATTCGCGAATTTCGATCCCCTCATCGGCCAATCTACGCCAAGGGCCAGAATTTGCCTCATGATCCTGATTGGTCACGACGATGGCTTCGCCGGGCTTCATCCATTGCCGGAACGCCTGCGCCAAAACATAGGTATTTTGCGTGGTCGAAGGGCCGAAACTTAGCTCATCGGTGTCGACCCCCAGGATTGCGGCCATACGCGCTCGTGCTTCATCCATTTCGGCCCCTGCCAAACGGCTGACCTCGTAAGGCGCATAAGGCTGAACTTTGCGTTGCGTGTAGAACCGCGTCAGTCGGTCAATCACCGGTTGACACGTGTACGACCCACCGGCGTTTTCAAAAAAAGCCTGACCTTGCAAGCTGGGTTCGGAAAAAGCTGGGAATTGCGCCCGAACAAAATCGATATCAAGAGAGCTCATGCCTCTTTGCTCCTTAGTTTTTGCAGTCAGATCAATGAGATGCCCGCTCATGTTTCCAGACACCTCAGAAATCATGGCAGGTCTTCCAGCCCAGCCTGTCGTTACGCCGAAGAAAGGCGCACCACACGGCAGCTCTTTGATAAGAAAGAGCAGTAGTACTTAGACAGCCGCTTCCATAACCGTCAAGTCGCTGCAAAAAAAAGAAAACCCCGGAAAGAACCCGAGGTTTACATCGCGCGTTGGAACGGGATTTAGCCCTGAACTTTGGTGTACGTCCCCTCGCCCGCCAAAATGCCACGGAAACCACCGGGCTCATCCAAGCCGAAAACGATCAGGGGCAGGTTGTTGTCCCGCGCCAGCGCAATCGCCGAGGCATCCATAACACGCAGTCGCTTAGCCAGCACATCATCGTATGAGACGGTATCATAGCGTACCGCGTCAGCATGTTCTTTGGGGTCTTTGTCGTATACGCCATCAACACCGTTCTTGCCCATAAAGATCGCCTCACACGCCATTTCATTGGCACGCAGGGTGGCGGCGGTGTCCGTAGTAAAATAAGGGTTACCGGTTCCGGCTGCAAAAATACAGACCCGCTTTTTCTCAAGGTGGCGCACGGCGCGGCGACGAATGTACGGCTCGCACACCTCATCCATACGAATGGCCGAGATCACACGCGTGAACACCCCGATTTCTTCCAGTGCCGACTGCATTCCCAGCGCGTTCATAACCGTGGCCAACATGCCCATATAATCTGCCGTGGTTCGTTCCATGCCCTGAGCTGATCCGCTCAGGCCACGGAAGATATTGCCGCCGCCGATGACCATGCAGATCTCAACGCCCAGATCGTGAACCGATTTCACCTCTTGCGCGATGCGCTGAACGGTTGGCGGGTGCAAGCCGAATCCCTGATCCCCCATCAATGCTTCGCCCGAGATTTTCAGCATAACTCTGTTATACTTGGTTTTCGGGGTTTCTGCGGTTTCTGATGAAGGGGAAAGGCTCATATTGCGCTCCGGGCTGGCACGGGGTTAATTTCCGGCGCAAAATGAAGCAAAAGCTCCGCAGGTTCAATGCGGTTGGTGAGGATCGAGGCAACCGCACATGGCCCAGCAATCAACAGCGCAATTATTTCGACACTTACCCGCCATCCCCGACGACAAACCGGTGCTGATTGCGGGCCCGACGGCGTCAGGAAAGTCTGCTTTAGCGCTTGAGATTGCCGAACGGTTTGGCGGTGTGATCGTTAACGCGGATGCCAGCCAGGTTTATGATTGCTGGCGCGTTGTCTCTGCCCGACCATCCGCCGAAGAAGAGGCCCGAGCCCCGCATCGCCTTTATGGTCATGTCGCATATGATCAGGATTATTCAACAGGTCATTGGCTGCGCGAGGTGATCCCTTTGCTGACCGGGGACAAGCGCCCAATCATCGTGGGCGGCACCGGTTTGTACTTTACCGCGTTGACCGAGGGCATGGCACAGATCCCGGCCACGCCCCAAGCGATCCGGTCTGAGGCGGACCAGATACCGCTGCAAAAGTTAATCGACGGAATAGACAGCGACACGCGATCCGGTCTGGACACACAAAACCGGGCTCGCGTGCAACGCGCCTGGGAAGTGCAACGCGCCACCGGACGAAGCCTGCTGTCTTGGCAGGTCGACACGCCACCACCGGTTTTGAACCTAAGCGACACAGTGCCAATTGTCTTCGACGTTGATAAGGCTTGGCTTTTGGCGCGAATAGAGCGTCGATTCGATCAGATGCTGGATCAAGGTGCCATCGAGGAAGTGCGCGCCATGCAGGGACGCTTTGACCCCAGCTTGCCCGCGTGCAAAGCCATCGGCGTACCCGAGCTCAGGGCCTACCTGAACGGGTCAATGACCTTGGATCAGGCTCGTGAACGCGCAACGATTGCGACACGGCAATTCGCTAAGCGTCAGCGCACCTGGTTTCGGGCGCGCATGAAAGAATGGAATCACGTCGAAATCTCACCATGATACCAAGCACATTAACGTTGCTGGGATGATCTCCTTAAGCGCCGTCAAGACACTGTTTTTAATGATTTTATTTCAAATCCACAAGTGACCCTTAACAACGGCCGCGCTCGAATCTTTACCGTCTAATGACGACAGACCACGTGTTCAACTTGGCGAGAATGTCGTTTTTGAACGTTTAATGACGAATTCGAACATTGACGTTGGCGGAATTCTGGTGCCGAATACCGTCATGGGGATGCACAGAAACCAAAAATCAAAACCCTTCAATCTGGCGACCGGTAAAAACCGGGTCGCGTAGAACCATAATCAATCAACAAAATCTAATGTCACAGGGAGACATCTATGACGAATGACGTAACCACCAATGACAAGGTACACTGGGCGGCCGAGATGCACGCACAGGAATACCGTGACGGCAAGCTGAGCCGCCGTGAGTTCCTGACCCGTGCCACCGGTCTGGGCGTTACCGCAGCCGCTGCATATGGCATGATCGGCCTTGCCGCTCCTGCTCAAGCCGAAGGCGAAGACGCCAAGAAAGAAGGCGGAACCATTCGCGTTCAACAAGAAGTACGCGCACTGAAAGATCCGCGCACTTATGACTGGTCGCAAATCGCGAACGTCTCACGCGGGACTCTGGAATATCTGGTCGAGTACAACTCGGACGGGACATTCCGCGGCATGTTGCTGGAAGGCTGGGAAGTCAACGAAGACGCAACGGTCTACACTCTGAAAGTCCGTTCGGGCGTCAAGTGGAACAATGGCGATGATTTCACCGCTGATGACGTGGCCCGCAACATCGCACGTTGGTGTGACAAGAGTTCGGAAACCAACTCGATGGCTGGTCGTTTTGCTACGCTGGTTGACGCAGATACAGGTCAGGCCGTGGAAGGCGGGATCGAAGTTGTCGACGCCAACACCGTTAAGCTGAACCTGCCTGCTTCTGATATCTCGCTGATCGCAGGTATGGCTGACTATCCGGCTGCGATCGTACACAGCTCATTCAGCGAAACTGACCTGCTGAACAACGTCGGTACGGGCCCCTACCTGATGAGTGAGCTGGAAGTCGGTGTGAAAGCGGTTCTGACGCGCAACGAAGATCACACCTGGTGGGGAGAAGAGGTCTTTGGTCGCCCTGCTTTGGACAGCATCGTATACACCGACTATGGAACCGACCCGTCAGCGTGGCTGGCGGCACTGGAGTCCGACGAAGTCGACATGCTGTATGAATCAGTTGGCGAGTTCATCGACGTGATGGACGGACTTGGCTATGTGAAGTCCGAAGTGGTCACGATGAACACCATTGTTATCCGGCCGAACCAGCTGGCCGAAATTGATGGCAAGCAAGTCTACGCGGACAAGCGCGTGCGTAAGGCTTTGCAAATGGCCGTTGACAATTCGGTCTGCCTGGAATTGGGCTTTGGTGGCCGCGGCACGCCTGCCGAAAACCACCATGTCGGCCCGATTCATCCAGATTATTACGAACTGCCACCGCAGAAAGTGGATCCTGAGGGTGCACGCGCCCTTATGGAAGAGGCCGGAATGGCCGATTTCGAACATGAGCTGATCTCGATCGACGACGACTGGCGCCGGAACACAACCGACGCCGTGGCCGCGCAGCTGCGCGACGCGGGGATCAAGGTCAAGCGGACCGTTCTGCCGGGCAACACCTTCTGGAACGACTGGGCAAAGTACCCCTACAGCTCGACCAACTGGAACCACCGTCCGCTTGGTGTTCAAATCTGGGCACTGGCCTATCGGACAGGCGAAGCGTGGAATGAATTTGGCTGGTCCAACGCCGAGTTCGACTCAATCCTGACGGAAGCTCTGGCGATCGCAGATGCGGACAAGCGCCGCGAAGTCGTCGCCAAGGGCGAGGCCTTGATCCAGGAAGAAGGTGTAACCATCCAGCCCTATTGGCGTGCGCTCTATCGCCATATGAAAGATGGTCTGGTCGGTACTGACATGCACGTGTCGTTCGAACATCATCACTACAAGTGGGGCTGGGCCGCTTAACGCCAGCCTGCTTCTCACAAGGGGCGCCTGATTGGGCGCCCCTTTCCAGCCGCAGACCTGCCGACACGGGGTCGGATGTCCGAGGCCAGAAAATGGTCCACTGATCTGCGGAACACCCGAACAACAGGGGCCAACATGGGACTTTTTATCCTCCGACGGTTTGGCGTGATGCTACTCACAGCACTCTGCCTGACTTTCGTGGTCTTCTTTTTGACCAACCTCTACCCGAACCTTGAAAAGCTTGCCAAAACGCAAGGCAACCAGCGGATGTCTGACGAGCAGGTCGAAACATGGCTGGGGAATCGTGGCTACCTTCAGCCAACGCTGATCAAGTATGGTCAGTGGCTTGGCGTGATGCCGGGCTTCACCAAAACACTGGAAGACGGCACATTCCAGGGCACCTGTGTGCGTCCCGGTTTGACCGAAGAAGATACGCCCCGCTATTGCGGCGTCCTGCAAGGGGATTGGGGGTATTCCACTGTCTTCAAGGATGAGGTCGGAAAGATCGTCGGCGTCCGTCTTGGCAACACCGGCTATCTCATGTTCTGGGTTTTGGTCCTGATGGTTCCGTCTGCACTTTTAGTCGGAGTTCTGGCTGGGATGCGCGAAGGATCCGCGTTGGACCGGTCGCTGTCGACATTCTCTATCATCACGACCGCGACGCCTGAATACGTGTCGGGCGTGATCTTCATCGCGATTTTCACCTCGTCGACCGTTGGACTAAAATGGTTCAAGGGAACAGCGACATCAGCGATGGAAAACCCGACTTTCGAGAACTTCTTCCTGCCGGTACTGACCATCTCACTTTACGGGATGGGCTATATCGCCCGCATGACCCGCGCCTCGATGACCGAGGTGATGACCGCGCAATACATCCGGACCGCGCGGCTCAAGGGGGTGTCCTTCAGCAACATCGTCATGAAACACGCGCTGCGCAACGCGCTGATCGCGCCCTTCACCGTCATCATGCTGCAGTTCCCGTGGCTGCTGAATGGCGTCGTGATCGTCGAGACCCTTTTCAACTACAAGGGCTTTGGCTGGGCACTGGTTCAGGCGGCGGGCAACAACGACATTCAGCTTCTGCTGGCGATCTCGGTCGTGTCGGTCTTTGTGGTTCTGTTGACTCAGCTGATTTCGGATATCGGCTATGTCTACCTTAACCCGCGCATTCGCATTTCTTAAGGAGGGATAGATTATGGAACCACTTACCTGGACCGGCTCTATCGCCTTCCTGAATCCAATCCTGTTGCTCGCACTCGCCGCACTGGCGCTTTCGATCATAGTCTGGATCGTCGCGAGTATCTTTTTGCCTGAACAGCAGATCACCGTAAACTCGGATGGCTCTGTCAGTTCAAGCGGTGGGCTGCGAGGCCTCATCCAAACGGCGCTTCACTACAGCTTTCTGGCCAGCGTCGGATTGTCGGTTGCGTATCTGCTGCTGGGCATTTTTATGGGGACCAATGCAGGGATCATCGGCGCGATGTCGCAACAGTTCCTGCCTGTTTGGGTAGCGCTGATCATCATGTTTGCGTCGTCCATCGCCTTTAAACGGCGTCTTGGATTGTACGGCAAACTCTATGACAGCCCCATCGGCATGATCGGTTTCGGTCTTGTGATGTTCTGGGTGTTTACCGGCATCTTCGGCGCAATGGACATGATTGTGACGCATGACCCGCTGACGCAGCTTTCGGGCATGAAGAACAAGGTACCTGGCACGCCTCTGCCAAATCTGGAAGACGGGCAATATGCCTGGTACCTGCTGGGCGGTGACAATCTGGCCCGCGACGTCTTCAGCCGAATGGTAAAGGGCGCGTGGATCGTGGTGCAAATCGCGCCGCTTGCCACGATGTTTGCCTTCATGGTCGGCATCACTCTGGGTCTGCCCGCAGGATATTATGGCGGTCGTCTGGACACGTTCCTGTCGTTCTTGGCCAACCTGATCCTTGCCTTCCCAGTGATCCTGCTGTTCTACCTTCTGGTAACGCCCGAGATCGTCGCGACTGGGGTACCGAACTATATGGCCGCGGTGCTGTTTGTATTCCCGATCCTGTTCCTGGCAGTTTTGCTGAACTCTCGGTTCTATACACGTCCGAAATTCCGGACGCCGCTTCTGGTGGCGGTGCTGGGGATCACGGTCTGGCTGTACCTATCGCTGATTTCGACCGGTGGGTATGTGATTAATACCGATGACTATCGCATCTGGGGCCTGCCGACATATCTGGATCTGTTCGACATTCCGGGCGGTATTCTGGTGGTGTTCGTTTCAGTGGTCTTTGTGAACTCGCCTACGGTGTTCCGTATCGTGCGGGGTCTGGCGCTGGACATCAAAACCCGTGATTACGTCGCGGCGGCGCAAACTCGTGGCGAAGGACCGTGGTACATCATGCTGTGGGAAATCCTGCCCAACGCTCGTGGTCCACTGATCGTCGATTTCTGTCTGCGTATCGGTTACACGACCATCCTGCTGGGAACCTTGGGCTTCTTCGGACTGGGCCTTCCACCTGAAAGCCCGGACTGGGGTTCGACGATCAACGAGGGGCGTAAGCTCCTGTCTATCTACCTGCACCCTGCCCTTCCGCCTGCCTTTGCCCTGCTGTCGCTGGTTCTGGGTCTGAACCTGCTGGCTGACGGTCTGCGCGAAGAAAGCCTGAAGGACTGATGTGATCGAGGCCGGGGGCTCTGCCCCCGGACCCCCGAGGTATTTTTAGCCAGATGAAGGGGATCCCCGCATTTGGTGAGGAGTAAACAAGATGAGCAAAATGGCGGATTATGACGGCCCGATCCTGGAGATCGACAAGCTGTCTATCTCATTCTTTACCCGCCTGCGGGAAATTCCCGCCGTGATGGATTTCTCAGTCAGTGTGCAGCCCGGCGAGGCTGTGGGATTGGTCGGTGAATCCGGGTGCGGTAAGTCAACCGTGGCGTTGGGTGTCATGCAGGATCTTGGCAAGAACGGTCGGATCGTCGGAGGGACGATCAAGTTCAAAGGCAGGGATCTTTCAGAAATGTCGGCGGAAGAGTTGCGCGATGTTCGCGGCAACGAAATCGCGATGATCTATCAGGAGCCGATGGCATCGCTGAACCCGGCGATGAAGATCGGCAAACAGCTGATGGAAGTCCCGATGATCCACGAAGGCGTCAGTGCGGAAGAAGCATATTCACGAGCACTGGAAGTGGTGACGGATGTGCGCTTGCCTGACCCGGAGCGAATGCTGAATTCTTTCCCGCATCAGCTTTCTGGCGGTCAACAGCAACGCATTGTGATTGCGATGGCGCTGATGTCGAAACCGGCGCTGCTGATCTTAGATGAGCCAACAACAGCTTTGGACGTGACAGTCGAAGCCGCCGTTGTTGAGCTGGTCAAGGATCTGGGCAAGAAATACGGCACCTCTATGCTGTTCATTTCGCACAATCTCGGGCTGGTTCTGGAAACCTGCGACCGGCTGTGTGTGATGTATTCGGGCGAAGCGGTCGAACGTGGCTCGATCAAGGATGTGTTCGACGAGATGCAGCATCCTTATACACAGGCGTTGTTCCGGTCGATCCCGCTGCCGGGGGCCGACAAGAATTCGCGTCCGCTGGTGGCCATCCCCGGCAACTTCCCCCTACCCCATGAGCGGCCTCCGGGGTGTAACTTTGGCCCGCGCTGCGACTACTTCGAAGAGGGGCGCTGCGACGCAAAAGACATTCTGATGGAGGCTGTGCCGGGAAATGACCGGCACCATACGCGCTGTCTGAAATTCCAAGAGATCGACTGGAACGCACCGATCACGGTAGGCGAACAGAAAGAGAAAGGCGAAATCGGGCGGACTGTTTTGAAAATGGACAACCTCAAGAAATACTATGAGGTTGCGGCAAACGCTCTGTTCGGTGGCGGCGAGACGAAAGTTGTGAAAGCCAACGAAACGCTCAGTTTCGAAGCACATGAATCCGAGACGCTGGCCATCGTGGGTGAATCCGGTTGCGGCAAATCTACTTTTGCCAAGGTGCTCATGGGGCTGGAAACGGCCACGGATGGTCAAATCCTGTTGGACAATCGGAATATCGAACAGGTGCCCATCGAAGAACGGGATGCCAAGACGGTTGGCGAAGTTCAGATGGTGTTCCAGAACCCGTTTGACACCTTGAACCCCTCGATGACCGTCGGGCGTCAGATCATTCGAGCGCTCGAGATTTTTGGGGTTGGAAACTCTGAGGCCGAGCGCAAGAAGCGGATGCTGGAGCTTCTGGATCTGGTGAAGCTGCCGCGTGCATTTGCGGATCGGATGCCGCGCCAGTTGTCCGGTGGTCAGAAACAGCGCGTGGGCATTGCGCGCGCCTTTGCGGGTGATGCTCGTATCGTGGTTGCGGACGAGCCTGTCTCGGCCCTGGACGTGTCGGTGCAGGCAGCTGTGACCGACCTGCTGATGGAAATCCAACGAGAGCATAAAACCACCTTGCTGTTCATCAGCCACGATCTGTCCATCGTGCGGTATCTCAGTGACCGGGTCATGGTCATGTATCTGGGTCATGTAGTCGAATTGGGCACGACCGATCAGGTTTTTGCCCCGCCCTATCACCCCTACACCGAAGCTCTTTTGAGCGCTGTTCCAATCGCCGATACTTCGGTCGAGAAGCAGCATATCGTGCTTGAAGGTGATATTCCCTCAGCCATGAACCCGCCGCCGGGCTGCCCGTTCCAGACACGATGCCGCTGGAAATCCGAAGTGCCGGATGGGCGTTGCGAGTCACATGTTCCGCCGGTGCAGACCTTGGCAGATGGGCATCAGGTGAAATGCCATCTGGCCGAAGACATTCTGGCGCGGATGGAACCGGTGATCAAAGTCGCCGCGGAGTAACCTTGCCAATAAGACTTAGAAAGGGCCGGTCATTGACCGGCCCTTTCTGGTAGCGCCACGTTTTGCGGGGAGACCGGCGGCGCTTAGGAATATGCGTGAGTGGTGTCCCCGATTGTCCTCAGCCTGTCATGACATTGTTGCCGAAATGCATGAACTCTTGGTTCATTCCGGCAACGTCACCGGCCTCTAGCTGCAAGCTGGCGCTTTCGAGCATTTTGTAGCTTTGCTGCCCCTTCACCCAATCGTCAGCCGATTGCAACGTGGTCAGTGTGTAGGATGTGACTTCGTTCAGGTAATGGGTGGGAATGATAACCTTGGGCTTAAGTTTAGAAACGATATCATTGCCTTGCTCAAAGCTGAGAATATGTTCCGATCCGTCCACCGGCAATGTCAGAACATCCACCTGTCCAATGGCATCCCAGAACTCCTGCGGCGGGTTGTGACGATTGTCGCCCCAGATCAGCGTGCGAATTCCACCGGTTTCCACCAGATAGACCACCATATCCATGTGACCCACATTGTTCGGCGGACAGGCTTCTGCCCCGAACTCGGCCAGCGCATTGGTCCAATCATACCACCCGGGTGCAACGCAGGCGTGCTTGTCTGCAAAACCAGTGATCTTGAGATCGGCGAACTCAAATTTGCCAACCATCCGGTCCAGCACCATGGTCGAGCTTGGCCGTTCGATGGCGTCATGGTCAAAATGCGCGTGGGTCGACAACGTGATATCCACCGGGATCTGAGGAAACTCGTTGCGGAACCACAAACCCCACGCCCCTGATGGATCATCGCGCCACGGGTCAAACAGAACGGTCGCCCCGTTGGGTGACGTGATTTTGATGGCGCAATGACCATAATAGTCGATCCCTACCGTTCCGGTGCTGGCCTGCCCGGTCGATCCCTGCAGATCGATGACGTGGTTATTGTTTCCCGGTTGCAACCAGGCTTGAGACTGCGCCTCAGCCGGTTTTGCGCCCAGTACTGAAGCCGTCGCACCAACGCCGGCAGCCCCTGCGGCCATAAAAAATGATCGACGTGAAAGCCCAGGTGCCAGGTGATCCTTGTCCCCGTTCAGGATGGTCGGTTTCAGATCTTTGCGATCCATTTAATGTACCTCTCTGTTGGACGTGTGCGATTTGCCCGCACCCCATCACAGAGGGTAACAAGCCAAAGCATGTTGGCTCAGACCGGAAAAATAGGGGTGGAATATGGGGGCAATCCCCATATTCCACCATCACGAAATTGAGAGAAGATGGCTGCGCAGGTTCTGGTCGCGCCCATCAAGGCCTAATTTGCGGCGAATGTTGTTGCGGTGAAAGTCGATTGTCGAAGTCTCGCGCGACAGCGCCTTTGCGATGTCCTTGGTAGTCTTTCCAAACATCACCATCTGGGCAATTTCCATCTCGGTCGGGGTCATCGCCGCAAACGCATCTGTCAATTTGTCGGACAGCGACGACGTGATCTCGTTCAGGTTATTCTCAACCAGGTCGAGGTAAACACTCTGCGCCTCATCACCTGCCAACTGCGCTCGAACCTTATCCAGATAGGGCAGCACCCGGCTACGCACCTGTTCGACAATCTCCATGTCACGGCTCTTGCGATCATCTTCAAGACTGGACAGTAACACGCGCAGCGCCGTGTTGGTTTCCTGTAATTCACGCGTGCGATCCGAGACCCGTGTTTCAAGCTGCGCAAGTGTTTCATTCAGTTTCTCTTCCAACGCGCGGCGCAGATAAACCTCTTGCAACAAAGCCAAATCCGACTCGACCATGCGCGCAAACTGCGCCAGCCCTTCGCGGAACAGCAATGCCCGGCGGTTTTGTTTGCGATCTAGAACGCAGATTGTTCCGAACACGGATCCATCGGGCCATTTCAGCGGCAGACCGATGTAAAACGTCATGCCGTGTTCCAGATCGTCATTGTCCGACCAGACCGGGTCACAGGTGGCATCCTCGACCACCAGCTCTCCGTCCCGCTGCAGAACGCCCTGACAATAGAGTTTGGGATTCAACTGGAAGGTCAATCCGACCGGATAGGGGTTTTCGGGATGATCTGAGGTGATAAGAACCGCATGGTCAGGCGCATCGGTTTTCATGATCAGGCTCGCGGGCACATCTGCCAACTCGGCGACCAGATCAACCAGTTGCTGCCAGTTGGCCAGTGTTTCTTTGGGAATTTGCGGGTGGTCAACAGGCATGAGGGGCCTCACCAGTTACTGGGCGGTACCCTCTCAGGTTAGTTGGACGAGCCGCACGGAATCAAGAATTGGACGCTCTGCGTCGCAGCATCCGGGCTTACCCGCCCCAGATGACCTTCACATAGTTCTGCGTTTCTTTATACGGCGGAATACCACCATGTTTTTCAACCGCTTTGGGACCCGCATTATAAGCAGCCAAAGCCAGTGGCCAGGATTTGAACTTGCGATACTGCCAGGACAGATATCTGGCCCCGCCTTCCAGGTTTTGTTTGGGATCGAGCGGATTTACACCCAAAAGCTCGGCGGTCTGAGGCATCAGCTGCGCCAGTCCCAGCGCGCCTTTGTGAGATTTCGCCTGCGGATTCCATCCGCTTTCCTGTTGTACAAGGCGCAGGAACAAGTCCTCGGGGATGTTGTGAAGCCTCGCAGCTTGCTTCGCCAGGTCCAGATACTGACCCCGGTACTTTCCGGTATAGCGTTTGCTGACCTGCGCGCGGGACGTTTTGGGTTTGAGACGCTCAGAATCCCGATACTGAGTGGCCGCGCGTGAATCCAAAACTTTGGATTGCTTCAGAAAAATATCCTTACGGCTTTTGGTGGACAGCGTTTGCGCCTGCACGGGCGCAACAGCCAGCACAAGGCAGACAACAGTAAACCCAGCAACCCAAGAACGCATCAATGCCAATCCTGCTCGATCAGAAACCAGTCGGAGTATAGGTATTCCCGACAAAAATGAAAGCTTGGTAAACATCAAAGTAAGACTCTTGTTGAACACTGTTGTATCAACTGTGTTTCAACCACGATGCAGGCCGTATAGGGTCTCACGAAACAAGCCGCGCCGGATTCGGTGCATATACGCGAAACAGAACGAGGAATTACATGGCGGGTTCAGTCAACAAGGTCATTCTGGTAGGTAATCTTGGCCGCGACCCCGAGGTTCGGTCGTTTCAGAACGGCGGCAAAGTGTGCAATCTGCGCATTGCCACCTCGGAAAACTGGAAAGACCGCAACACAGGCGAGCGTCGCGAACGTACAGAATGGCATTCGGTTGCCATCTTCTCAGAGCCTTTGGCCCGCATTGCCGAGCAATATTTGCGCAAGGGCAGCAAGGTCTACATCGAAGGTCAGCTGGAAACCCGCAAGTGGCAGGATCAATCCGGTCAGGATCGTTATTCCACCGAAGTTGTCCTGCGCCCCTATCGAGGTGAACTGACCCTTCTGGACAGCCGTGGCGAAGGTGGCGGCGGAAGTGGCGGTGGTTATGGCGGCGGCCAAGCTGGTGGCGGTTACGGCGACCCTTACGGTGGCCCGTCCAGCTCACCAGTGCCTGCATCAGGTGGAATCGACGACGACGAGATTCCGTTCTAATCGAAACGGAGACACGACATGACATGGTCCTTCTCTCTCGGCCGGTTGCTCGGGTCCGAACTGAGGGTCCATGTCACTTTTCTTTTGCTTTTAGCATGGGTCGGCTTTGCAGCCTATTCCGCGGGCGGTCTGCCCGCCGCCATAGACAACCTTATTTTTGTTCTGGCGCTTTTTGCTTGTGTGGTTGCGCATGAATTTGGCCATGCCCTCATGGCCCGGCGCTATGGTATCAAAACCCCTGACATAACTCTGCTGCCAATCGGTGGACTGGCTCGGCTGGAACGCATGCCGGAAAAACCCATGCAAGAGGTCTATGTGGCGCTTGCGGGCCCTGCTGTGAATATTGTCATCTGGATCGTACTTGTTGCCCTTGGCGCAGGGACGCCATTTGAAACTTTTGCGCAGATCGACTCGCCCGGTACCGGGTTGTTGGACAGGTTGGCCTATATCAACCTGCTGTTGGCCGCTTTCAATATGATCCCCGCCTTTCCCATGGACGGAGGGCGGGTGTTCAGGGCCCTGTTGTGCTTGCGCATGGACAGGGTCAAGGCAACGCGTTTGGCCGCAATAGGTGGCCAGATCGTCGCCATCGGCCTTGGCTTTCTTGGTCTTAGCACCGCAAACCCCATCCTTGTCCTGATTGCGGTGTTCGTTTTCATCGCAGCCAACGCAGAAAGCCAGGATGTTGCATTGCGGTCCGCCGCCCGCCGCGTCTTGGCCCGGGACGCGATGATCACCGAGTTTCACGCCTTATCCCCCAGCGACACGCTCAGCACGGCGGCGCAAGCCGTCATTCATACGACACAGCACGAATTTCCTGTCCTGGAGGATGATCGTGGCCTGCTGGGTTTCGTAACCCGGGATCGCCTGTTCGCCGCTCTGGCCAGCGATCAGCCCCGATCAACCTCTGCGCTTTCGGTGATGGATGCCGATATTCCCTCAGTCGCCCTGACCACTGGGCTAGAAGAGGTGCTGGAGCATCTTCACAAAGGCGCTCCGGCCATCGCTGTTGTCACCCATGGCGGGCGCATGGTGGGCTATATCACGCGTGAGAATATCGGTGAACTCATGGTGATTCAGGGCCGCTAGGACCCTGTTTCACGCCGCTGCCAAAGCGTCTGACAGGACTGAGAGAACGGCGTCTTTCGGAACATCAGACGTAACAAAAGCCTGACCGAGGCCGCGCGCGAGGATGAAGCGCAATTGCCCATCCACAACCTTCTTGTCCTGCCCCATCAGTTCCACCAGCGCGTTGGCACTTGGAAGGTCTCCAGGAATATCAGCAAGATCGGTTTTCATCCCCATCGCGCGTAGATGCGCCCGCACCCGGCTTGGGTCTTCCTGCGAACACAGGCCAAGACGCGAGGACAGTTCAAACGCAAGCGCACAGCCGATGGCGACGCCTTCGCCATGCAGCAACCGGTCGGAATACCCTGTTGCCGCCTCAAGCGCGTGGCAGAACGTATGCCCCAAGTTCAGCAAAGCACGATCACCCTGTTCGGTTTCATCCCGTGCAACGATATCGGCTTTCATCTGCACTGAACGGGTGACGGCCCGCACGCGTGCCGCCATGTCTCCGGCGGACACGCTTGGGCCGTTTTGCTCGAGCCATTCAAAGAATTCCGCGTCACCCAGCAGACCGTATTTCACGACCTCGCCATAGCCCGACAGAAAATCCCTCTGGGTCATGGTTCCCAGGACCGAGGTATCGGCCAAAACCAGCGATGGTTGATGGAACGCCCCAATCAGGTTTTTTCCCTGAGGCGCATTGATCCCGGTTTTGCCGCCAACCGAGCTGTCAACTTGCGCCAGCAGCGAGGTAGGGATCTGCACAAACCTGACCCCGCGGCGCAGGACAGCCGCAGCAAAACCTGCAAGATCACCAATGACCCCACCACCCAAAGCCACAACCACATCCCGGCGCTCGACTTTCTCTGCCAGCAGCCATTCAACCGCGCGTTCAAAATGTGGCCAGCTTTTGGTGGCCTCGCCCGCAGGCAAGGCCAAGGCAGTCATCTCGACACCGGCGGCGTTGAGACCCGCACGCAGAGCGTCCAAGTGCAACTCAGCCACGTTCTCATCGGTCAGGACGGCCACTTTGGGGCGCGGCAATAGTGGGGAAATCCACTCTCCTGCCCGCGCCAGAAGATCCGGGCCGATCTCGACATCATACGAACGGTCGCCCAGATCCACATGTACTGTTTGATGCATTACTTCTGTTCCAAAACATCGGGGCGCGCCAGCAACGCTGCGACAACCCTGTCCACCATATTCTCGATCGAGGTTTCGCCATCGGACTCGACCGTCAAATCCGCCTCGGCGTAAACCGGTACGCGCGCCTCGTAGAGGGCTTTTAATGTCGCATACGGATCTGCGGTTCGAAGCAACGGGCGCGTGTCCTTGTGGCGCACCCGGTTCCACAACACGTTCAGGTCAGCCCGTAGCCATACCGAGGCGCCCTGCTGGCTGATCGTTCGCCGGTTTCCCGGTTGCAGAAATGCCCCGCCGCCAGTGGACAGGACACCCTTCTTCTCTTCCAGCAAGCGGCCGATAACCTGCGCTTCCTTTGCCCGAAAAAACGGTTCTCCGTCCCGTTCGAAAATTTCCGGGATGGTCATGTTGGCCGCTGATTCGATCTCGGCGTCGCTGTCCAGAAACGGAACGCCCAAGCGCGCCGCCAAAGCGCGGCCCACAGCAGTCTTGCCTGCCCCCATCATCCCGACCAAAACCACGGTTTTGTGCAGATCAAACCTGCCCTGTGCGTCTGCGATGTGCGTGTTATGCTTAATTTCGCTCATTTCTCTGTGAATGACGTGATCTTAGGAAAAATGCCAGTTATAACTTGGCCAAAATCAAAAATTGAGGCAGCGTGGGGCCATGGGCCGTCTGATCAAATTCGTGATATATGTTCTTTGCCTGGGTTTCATTGGGCTGGTGGCTTATGCCTATGTCGGTCCTTTCTTTGGCGCGGATTTCTCAGCACCCCAAAGTGAAATCCGCGAACCGGTCGTGCTGGATGTCGACTAAACAGGCGCTTTTTGCCGTCTTTCTGGCAGGATCGGCACAGGCGCAGGACCCTTTGTCAGCCATCGATTGGCTGTCAAATCCGCCCGAAAACCTTCCCGGAACCGTTCTGCTAGAGCCCCCGGTCGCCCAAAACGGCGCATTACCGGACATCGAGGTGACGTCGCTTGAGGCTCTGTCGCGGCCGTTGGGTCTTGTTTCGTCCACCGTTACGGGACTGCCGATCGACCTTTGGAAAGGCAGTGACCCCGCTCGCCTGGCTGAGCTGATCTCCAAAATCCCTGTTCGTGACAATCCTGCCATGCAGCGCTTGCTGTTCACGTTGCTCTTGTCCGAATCCCGCGCCCCGTCCGGGCCTGATGCGCAAGAGGTGCTGCTTTTGGCCCGCCTGGATCGGCTGATGCAGTTGGGTGCAGCAGATCCTGTACAATCCCTTGTGCAATTGGCAGGACCGACGGATACCCAGGAGCGGTTTCAACGCTGGTTTGACGCAACTCTGCTGACCGGGGACGAAGATCGCAGCTGCACCGCCCTGATTGCCCAACCTCATCTGTCGCAGAACTATGCGGTGCAGATATTCTGCAAAGCACGTCGCGGGGATTGGGCGTCTGCGGCGCTGACACTCGAAGCGGCGCACGCACTAGAACTTCTGCCGCCCGAAGAACTTGCTGTTCTTGATCGGTTTCTAAGCCCCGAGCTTTATGAGGGCGCAGCCTATTTGCCGCAGCCCGAAGACCCGGACCCGCTGAGTTTCCGGCTGTTCGAAGCCATCGGGGAACGCCTGCCATCCGCCCCTTTGCCGCGTGCTTTTGCCAATGCAGATCTGCGGGACGTCGCGGGCTGGAAGGCTCAGATCGAAGCCGCAGAACGGTTGACGCGGATCGGTGCTTTGACCCCAAATCAGCTCTTGGGCCTGTATACCGAACGTGATCCCGCTGCTTCTGGTGCAGTCTGGGATCGTGTCGCAGCCATCCAACAATTTGAAAGCGCGCTGAATACGGGCAATGCCGACGCCATCGGAAAGACTCTGCCTACAGTCTGGCAACAGATGCGCAGCGTGGGACTTGAAGTATCCTTTGCCGACCTTTTTGCCGAGCGCTTGTCGCAGGTAACTTTGCCGGTGCCCGCCACCGAAAACCTGCGCTGGCGCATCCTCATGTTGTCCGACATGTATGAGCGTGCAGCCCTTGCTACGCCCAACAACGGGACCGACACATTGTTCCTTGCGGCACTTGCGCAAGGCGATCCCGGACGCGCTGTTTCCCCTTCCCCCTTGGCAGATGCCGTCGCGCAGGGATTCGAGTGGTTGGCACCTGTGCCCAGCGACATCGACGCGTTGTTAGCCAACGGTCAGTTGGGCGAAGCCATTTTGGAAGCGATGCAACTGTTTGCCCATGGCGCGCGCGGCAATCTGGTGGATCTGGCCGGAGCAATCGCAACCTTCCGAAAGGTGGGGCTTGAGGACACGGCCCGCCGTGCCGCGCTGACGCTGCTGATCCTGCAAGAGCGGTGACCATGGGCGGCCCAGCATCCAACGAGCTATGGATCTCAACCTTCCTGCAAGCGCAGGCGGCTGAACTTGGCGCGGCGACAAACACGTTGCTGGCTTATGGGCGTGATCTGAAAGATCTTGCCGCGTGGCTGGAGCACCGAGCCACAGGGTTTGAACAGGCCGACCGCGACCAAATCGAAGCCTACCTAATCGACTGCGATGCGCAGGGCTTGTCCCGTTCCACCCGAGCGCGACGTCTTTCGGCCATCAAACAACTCTATCGATTTGCCTTCGAGGAAGGTTGGCACGATGTGAACCCGGCCATTCAGATCAAAGGTCCCGGGCGACAGAAACGTCTTCCCAAAACTTTGGGTGTGCCCGAGGTGGACCGCCTTCTTGAAGCAGCGCGCCAAACCGGACGCACCCAGTCGGACCGGTTGCGTAACACTTGCCTGATGGAACTGCTTTACGCCACGGGAATGCGCGTGACCGAACTTGTGTCCCTGCCCGTTTCCTCGGCGCGCGGCGATCCGCGTATGCTGCTGGTGCTGGGCAAAGGTGGCAAGGAACGCATGGTGCCATTGTCCCCACCTGCGCGGAATGCATTGGCCGATTGGCTGACCGAACGGGATGAAGCCGAAGAGCAGACCGTTGAGAAAGGTGGCCAAAGGTCCCGCTTTTTGTTCCCGTCGCGCGGGAAATCGGGCCATCTGACGCGACACAGGTTCTTTCTGCTGGTCAAGGAACTGGCCGTGCACGGTGGTGTTTCACCCGAAAAGGTTACGCCGCACACGTTGCGACATGCCTTTGCCACGCATCTTCTGGCAAATGGCGCTGATCTGCGTTCGATCCAGACACTGTTGGGTCACGCCGACGTCGCAACAACCGAGATTTACACCCATGTTCTGGACGAACGTCTGGCGGAACTGGTGTTGCAGCATCACCCGCTGAGCAAAGACCCCAAGAAAGACGAGGGCTAAGCCCTTGATCCGGCGGGGTCGCATCCCCATAACGGATGCAGAACTCTAGCTCTCAAGGACCTATGGAACCCTCACCTTCTCTGATCGACAGCACTTTCTGGTTTACCTCTGGTGCTATCCTCCTTTTGCTCGTCTTGTCCGGCTTCTTTTCTGGCTCGGAAACAGCGCTTACGGCCTCTTCTCGCGGAAAACTCAGGGCGCAGGCCGACAAAGGATCACGCGGGGCAAAAAAGGCGCTCGAGATCACCGATGACAACGAACGTCTGATCGGATCGGTTCTACTGGGCAATAACCTGGTCAACATTTTGGCGGCGTCGCTGGCGACGGCGTTGTTCACACGCTTGTTCGGCGAAAGCGGCGTGGCCTTGGCGACACTGGTGATGACATTGCTGGTTCTGATCTTTGCCGAAGTGCTGCCGAAGACCTACGCCATCACCAATTCTGAAAAAGCTGCATCTGCGGTTGCACCAATCATCAGCGTGGTTGTGACGGTGTTTTCGCCCATCGTTGCCGCTGTGCGATTGCTGGTGCGCGGTGTCTTGCGCCTGTTTGGGGTGCAGATCGACCCCGACAGCAACATTCTGGCTGTTCGTGAAGAAATTGCCGGCGCCCTGCAACTGGGCCATTCCGAAGGCGTGGTAGAAAAGGAAGACCGCGACCGTATTCTGGGCGCACTGGATTTGGGTGACCGCGCGGTGGAAGAGATCATGTTGCACCGCTCGAATATCGAGATGATTGACGCCGACGCCGCGCCCGAAGCGATCCTTAAGCAATGTCTGGAAAGCCCGCATACGCGCCTTCCCGTCTTTCGGGATGAGCCGGAAAACATTGTGGGTGTTGTGCATGCCAAAGACCTTTTCCGAGCGATGTATGCGCAAGCCGGTGGCAGCGATGGCGGCACTGACCGTCTGGCCAGCTTTGATATCGGTAAAGTTGCCAATGACCCCTATTTCGTGCCGGAAACCACCACTCTGGACGACCAGATGCGTGAATTCCTGCGGATGCACAGCCATTTTGCACTGGTGGTCGACGAATACGGATCTTTGCGCGGACTGATCACGCTGGAAGACATTCTGGAAGAGATCGTAGGCGAAATCGCAGACGAATTTGACATTGATGAAGAAGTGCCTGTCACCCGCACCGAAGACGGGCAGTACCTTGTCGAAGGCGCAATGACCATCCGTGATGCCAACCGGGCGCTGGACTGGTCACTGCCGGATGAAGAGGCCAATACACTTGCTGGGCTGGTCATACACGAAGCACAAATGATCCCCGTCGTGGGTCAGGTGTTTTCGTTCCACGGGTTCCGCTTCGAAGTGACCGATCGCGAAGGCAATCGTATCACCGCTTTGAAAGTCCGCCCGCTGTAAGGCGTCGCGAAAACCGGTGCCCCAAATCAGGGCACCGGTCGCAATCTCTACCTCAGGCGAACCAGGTACGGCTGGCGACATAGCCGTCCATAAGGTCGCCATTGGCGTGCGCGCCCCAGCCGGTCACCTTATCCGAGTAGCCATCGATGAACTGGTTGAACATCGGGTTGATCAGACCACCTTCTTCCCAGACGATCCGGGCCATCTGACCATAGAGCTCTTTGCGCTTGGTCTCGTCCAACTCGGAACGCGCCTTCAAGAGCAACGCGTCGAACTGTTCGTTTTTGAAACGCGTATCGTTCCAGTCGGCAGTGGAAAGATAACCAACCGACCACATCTGATCCTGCACCGGGCGACCACCCCAATAGGACGCGCAGAACGGCTTGTTGTTCCACACTTCGGACCAGTACCCATCTGCGGGCTCACGCTGAATCTCCAGCGGGATACCCGCCTCTTGCGCTGACAGTTGGAACAGTTGCGCGGCGTCAACGGCACCTGCAAAAGCGGCATCCGAGACATGCAGTACGATAGGCGAGCCATCATGGCCCGACGCTTTGTAGTGCTCGGAAGCCTTGGCCAGATCAAAAGCGCGCTGTTCCATCGTATCATCGAACAAAGGATAGGCTTCATTGATCGGTATATCGTTCCCGACCGAGCCGTAGCCGCGCAATACATTCTCGACCATCTGTTCGCGATTGATCGCGTATTTCAGCGCCAGACGCAGGTCTTTGTTGTCGAACGGAGCGGTGTCGCAATGCATAACAAAGATGTAGTGCCCGCGGCCCGATGTGGCGTTGATGTTGATGCCAGGCGCGCGCCCGAACAGTTTCGCGGTCCGTGGTGGGACGATGTTCATCGCGTGAACCTGACCTGACTGCAAAGCCGCCGAACGAGCGGTGTCATCATTCAGAACCAGAATCTCGTGGCTGTCATAATGGCCGACGCTGTCATCCCAGTGGTTGGCAAATTTATCGAACCCATAGCGTACGCCCGGTTCGTCCGCGACGACCTTGTATGCCCCGGTCGAAATGCCTTCGGCCGGATTGTCCATGCCGCCACCCGGTTGCATGACCAGGTGGTAATCCGACATCAGATACGGCAGGTCCGCATTTGGGGTGGTTAAGGTGACGACCACATAGTCACCGTCGACCCGGATATCCTCGATCCCACGCATGATCCCTAACGCACCGGATTGAGCATCCTCGTTCGAGTGACGCGCCAACGTCTGTTGAACATCCTCTGGCGTCAAGGTCTTTCCATTGTGGAACTCTACTCCCTTGCGAATGCGGAAAGTCCAAACCTTGCCATCCCCGGACGCTTCCCAGCTTTCAGCAATGCTGGGGGCAATGTCGCCATCTGCGGTGACAATCGTCAAAGTGTTGCCAAAGGCGCGCAAAGCCTTCGCAGTCACGTGCGACGTCGACAGGGCCGGGTCCAGAGTGTTGGTGCTTTCTCCTCCTTTCAGACCCAGAACAAAGTGCCCCCCTTTCTTGGGCGTATCCGCCAGCCCGGATTCAGCCCAAATGGTGCTGGCTACAGCCGCGCTCAGGCCCAGGGCCGCAGATTTCGCCATGAACTCACGGCGGCTCAACGCTTGGGGGTTGAGTTCGAATTTACTCATTTCATTTCCTAACTGAGAGTCTCACGAAGGTGCAGTCGCAGCGCCTTTAGATTGATTCTGTAACGGGCGCGTGACCGACCTTGGGTGCGTTTATCCAGCCTTGCGAATGACTTCCACGACAAGTTTTGTCGCGTTTGGCATTGCGCTCAGTAGCGCCCTGCGCACACTGGCGGAAATCAATCGGAGGTCTTTATGAAACTGCAAACCCGCGTGGTGGTCATTGGCGGCGGTGTCGTCGGTTGTTCAGTCCTGTATCACCTGACCAAGCTGGGCTGGTCGGATGTCATGCTGCTGGAACGCTCCGAGTTAACCAGCGGATCGACCTGGCACGCGGCGGGCGGGTTTCACACCCTCAACGGCGACACCAATATGGCCGCGCTGCAGGGCTATACCATCCGACTGTATAAAGAGCTGGAAGAAATCACAGGCATGTCCTGCGGGTTGCACCACGTCGGCGGCGTGACCCTGGCCGACAATCAGGACCGTTTTGACATGCTGCTGGCCGAGCGCGCCAAGCACCGTTTCATGGGGTTGGAAACAGAAATCGTCGGGCCGGACGAGATCAAAAAAATCGCCCCGATCACCAATACCGATGGCATCATCGGCGCGCTCTACGACCCTCTCGATGGGCATCTTGACCCCTCGGGCACCACACATGCCTACGCCAAGGCGGCGCGGATGGGTGGGGCCACGATCGAAACCCATTGCATGGTGCGAGAAACCAACCAGCGCCCGGATGGCACATGGGATGTGGTGACCGACAAGGGGACGATTCACACGGAGCATGTGGTCAATGCAGGCGGTCTCTGGGCGCGCGAGGTGGGCGCGATGGCGGGTATCTACTTCCCTCTGCACCCGATGGAACACCAATATCTTGTCACGGACTCGATCCCTCAGATCGAGGCGATCATCGACGCCGGTGGCGAGCATCCCCATGTGATGGACCCGGCGGGCGAAAGCTATCTCCGGCAGGAAGGGCGCGGCCTTTGCATCGGGTTTTACGAGCAACCCTGTAAACCCTGGGCCGTCGATGGAACACCTTGGGAGTTCGGCCATGAACTGCTGCCTGATGACTATGACAAGATCACCGACAGCATCGAATTTGCCTACAAACGTTTCCCAGTTCTCGCCGAAGCTGGTGTGAAGTCTGTAATCCACGGGCCGTTCACCTTCGCACCCGACGGAAACCCTCTGGTCGGGCCGGTTCCCGGAATGCGCAACTACTGGTCGGCTTGTGGCGTGATGGCCGGGTTCAGCCAGGGCGGCGGTGTTGGCCTGACGCTGGCGCAATGGATGATCGAAGGCGAGCCCGAACGCGACGTGTTTGCCATGGACGTGGCCCGGTTCGGCGACTGGATCAGCCCCGGTTATACCCGCCCCAAAGTGATCGAGAACTATCAGAAACGCTTCAGCGTCGCCTACCCGAACGAGGAACTGCCCGCAGCGCGTCCCAACCGCACAACGCCGATGTACGACATCTTCAGTGATCTGGGCGCGGTTTGGGGCCAGCAATACGGGCTCGAAGTCGCCAACTACTTTGCCCAAGGAGAGGAGCCGGGGTTCGAGACCCCATCGTTCCGACGGTCTGACGCGTTCGATGCGACAGGTCGCGAAGTGCGCGCTGTGCGCGAGAACGTGGGTATCAACGAGGTCCACAACTTTGGTAAATACCGGATCACCGGACCATCGGCGCGGGATTGGCTGGACCGGATCATGGCTGGACGTATGCCAAAACCCGGCCGCCTGTCCCTGACACCGATGCTCTCGCCCAAAGGCAAACTGATCGGCGATTTCACCGTGTCGTGTCTGAGCGAAAACGAGTTTCGACTTACGGCCTCATACGGCAGCCAAGCGTTCCACATGCGCTGGTTCTTACAAAATGTGCAGGAAGGTGTATCCATCGAGAACATCAGCGACCGCTTGAACGGGTTTCAGATCGCAGGCCCCAAGGCAACACAGGTGCTGGCCGCCTGCACGCGTGACGATCTGAGTGATTTCCAGTTCCTCGATGTCCGCCGTATGACAGTTGGCATGACCGATTGTATCGTTCAACGTGTCAGCTATACCGGCGATCTTGGGTACGAGATCTATTGCGATCCGATGGCCCAACGACAACTCTGGTGGGCATTGTGGGAAGCCGGGCAAACACATGGCATGGTTCCCTTTGGGATGCGCGCGATGATGAGCCTGAGGTTGGACAAGTTTTTTGGCTCGTGGATGCGAGAGTTCTCGCCTGATTACACCGCTGCGGAAACCGGGTTGGACCGCTTCATCTCCTTCCGCAAGAACAGCGACTTTATCGGCCGCGCCGCCGCCGAGGCAGACCGCGCGGACGGAAGCGCCCGCACATTGGTTGCGTTTGAAGTCGATGCACAAGATGCAGACGTCAACGCCTATGAGCCGATCTGGCTGGACGGTTCGGTGGTTGGCTTCTGCACGTCGGGTGGCTTTTCTCACTTCGCGCAGAAATCCATTGCGATGGGGTTCTTGCCTTCTGAGCGTGTGTCAGACGGGCTTGAGGTCGAAATCGAAATCCTGGGGCAGATGCGTAAGGCCCGGGTGATCTCGACGCCCTTGTTCGATCCGGACGGGGCACGCATGAGGGGATGACACTGCGCTTTACCGGCGGCATGGTGGCTGCATGACTGATGTTCCCATCATACTGCTGGCCGCCGGTCAATCCAGCCGCATGGGCGGCGTGGACAAGTTGATGCAACCAATCGACGACACCCCGCTGCTGAAGCGATCCGCACGCACGGCGCGAGCTGTAGGTCCCGTATTAGTCGCCCTGCCCCCAAAACCGCATCCTCGATATGAGGCGCTAAAGGGTTTGGACGTTCTTCCGGTGCCGGTCGCTGAAGCCGCAGAGGGAATGAATGCAAGCTTACGGGCGGCGATGCGACATGTTCCGCCGGGTGCAGAAGCTGTCATGGTATTGCTTGCAGATCTGCCTAACCTGACTCAGCTCGATCTGCGCGCGGTTTTACAGGCACGCGATGCCCACCCGGAAAACCTCATCTGGCGCGGGGCCACTGCAAATGGCAAGCCGGGCCATCCAGTCGTCTTTGACCAATCGCTCTTTGATCAACTCTCGGGCCTACGGGGCGATGAAGGCGCGCAAAAGGTGGTCCAGGCACATGCACAAAAAGTGTACCTGCACCGCCTGCCCGACCGAAATGCGTTGCTGGACTTGGATACACCCCAAGACTGGGACGCTTGGAAAAAAAACCGTGCCCCAGAATAAACTCGGCCCGGTCTGTTAAGACCGGGCCGTTGCCCAAAACAGGACTACCACTTTCCTCAATCCCAAAAGTCCGGCCAGTGCGCCGTCAAAGCACGCTGACTAAATAGCCGCCAAACCTAAACAAGACCCCCTCGTTAACACGCCGCTAAAACTCTCGGTGATCGAGTGAACCAGCAGCGCCCCCTAGCGCTTTTGGCTCCCCCTCACTTGGGCATGTTCATCCTCACTGATCTGATCGTTCAAAACAATGTAAAATTGGAGGGAATGGTTAACTTGGCTCAACTCTGAATGGTTTTTGGGCAACAACGCCATTTACGACGATCAACCCTAGGGCGATTTCGAATTTATGCACAAGATAACGATTCGAGATTATGCGCAAACTTATTCGCGATTTCACCTCGCACACGTTACATTTTTGGTGTCAAGGCCGACCAGCAGCCTTCAAACACACAACCATTGAGGGAGCAGCTATTTCCCCCATCCTGCTGACCAATCATTGTCAACAAAACAAAAATAATTCAACGGTTTTGAGAGTTTGACGTCGATTTCAGCAACAATCCTCCGATTCGCACGACTCCGACCCGTCAATTTCGACGAATCCAGTCTGACGTCGATCGTCACAGAACATCGCCTTTGTGGCGAAATTAAGATTTCTTCACGTATCCCTCAGGAAAGACCAATCCTGGTGCTGCATCTCTTGCTTTAACGCGCAGTCGAATCTGCGCGACACATACAGGAGACAGAAATGAGCATCCGCAAATCATCGCTTTTACTTCCCCGAACCTCCAACTGGATGGGCATCAGCGCCCTAGGGGCCGCGCTGTTGGCGACAACAGCCATTCCGTCCGTGGCGGACGAGGCACTGGCTGATCTGGTTGAAACCGTTTCCCCTTCGGTGGTGACCATCATCGCGGAGCAGGACAATGTACCTAGCGCAGCGCCTGGGCAAAACTTCGACTTTGACGGGCACCCGTTTGGCGAGTTCTTCAAGCGATTTGGTGCGCCCGAAGGTTTCAATGCACCCCAGCGCGGTCCGGCACAGGGCTTGGGCTCGGGCTTTGTGCTGGATGAGGCGGGATATATCGTCACCAATCATCATGTCGTAGACAACGCCTCTACCGTGACCGTTCGGCTGAGTGATGATCGCAGCTATGAAGCCGAGGTGGTCGGCACCGACCCGCTGACCGACATCGCCGTTTTGAAAATCGACCCGGACACCGCGCTTCAGGCCGTTGAACTGGGCGACAGCGATGTCATCCGTGTCGGCGAAGACGTCGTGGCCATCGGCAATCCTTTTGGCCTCAGCTCCACAGTGACCACCGGCATCGTCTCGGCAAAAGGGCGAAACATCTCTGAAGGCCCCTATGCAGAGTTCATTCAAACCGATGCTGCGATCAACAAGGGCAACTCGGGCGGCCCCCTGTTCAATATGGAAGGCGAAGTTATTGGCGTGAATTCAGCCATTTATTCGCCCAGCGGTGGATCCGTTGGCCTGGGCTTTGCGGTGACTTCGAATATCGTCCAGCATATCGCAGCCGACCTGCGTGACGATGGCCAGGTCAGCCGTGGCTGGTTGGGCGTTTCGATCCAAAATGTCAGCCCACAACTTGCAGCCGCTTTGGGTATCGATGCTTCCTCTGGCGCGCTGGTGTCCGATGTTGTTTCCGACAGCCCGGCGGATGGTGTTCTGAAGCAAGGCGATGTGATCCTGACGTTCAACGATGAAGCCGTAGACTCAAGCAGTGACCTGCCCATTCTCGTCGGCACGACCAAAGTTGGCACGGACAGCACTCTGACGGTTTTGCGTGATGGTAAGCAGGAAACGCTGACTCTGACAGTCGGTCAGCATCAGGCGGCGTCTGCCCAACCTGATACACCGGTCGAGGCTGAGGTTGCAGGTACGACACTGGGTGTCACTGTAGCCCCGCTGACTGAAACGGTCCGTGCCGAGACGGGCATTCCCGAGACTGTCGACGGTGTTGTCGTCACGGATCTGAAACCCGATAGCCCCGCCGCAAAGGCCGGTCTGCAGCGTGGTGACGTGATCGTCAAACTGGGCAACCAAGAGACGTTCACACCCGATGCTTTGAAGGCGGCGCTGGACAGCGAAAAGACCGATCCGGCTCTGGTGCTGATCAATCGCGGCGGTAGTCAGATCTTCGTCGCAGTCGAACTCGCCTGATCAGGAAACCGGGCGCGCCGCTTGATGGGGATTTTCGGCGCGCCTCACCCGGCAGATCAGAATTGTCCACTGTCTGCCGGGCTTGCCGGGTGCGTGCCCAGCACCCGGCAAGATCCCCCGAATTCCATGTGCATCACCTGAAAATTGTGTTTAAATCCCGATAGAAAGGAGCCAGACCATGAGCCGCCGCCTGTTGATCGTGGAAGATGACGCTGACACCAGGGACTTCATCGCCAAAGGGTTCGGCGAAGAAGGCTATGTGGTCGAAACCGCCGCAGATGGGCGCGAAGGGTTGTATCACGCCACAGATGGCGGGTTTGACGCCATTGTACTGGACCGGATGCTGCCGGGCTTGGATGGGCTGTCCTTGATCAAGTCACTGCGGGCAGCCGGTTTGAAAACACCCGTCCTGATGCTGACAGCCATGAGCGCGGTGGATGAACGGGTCAAGGGCCTGCGCTCGGGCGCAGACGATTACCTGGTCAAACCGTTTTCCTTTCAGGAGTTGCACGCCCGCATCGAGGCTCTGCTGCGTCGTCCTCAGGAATCCGAAGAAACTCCGACACTCACCTGCAAAGACCTTGAGATGGATCTGTTGACCCGCAAGGTTACCCGCGACGGGCATGAGATCACCCTCACCCCGCGCGAGTTCCAGATCCTCGAGTATTTTCTGCGCCGTAAGAACCGTGTGGTGTCTCGCACCATGCTGCTTGAAGGCGTTTGGGATTATCACTTCGATCCAAACACAAATGTTGTCGACGTCCATATCTCAAAGCTGCGGCGGCAGTTGGATGAAGGCGGCGATGCCCCCCTGATTGAAACCGTTCGCGGCGCGGGTTACATGATGTCCGATGGATAACCTTCGGCTTTCCCTAAACAATTCCAGAACACGGCTGGTCGCGACCAGCATGTTTCTCAGCACCTTTCTGACTGCGTCGGTACTGGCCGTGGTGTACGTCACCGCGAACCGAAGCATTGAAGCCGAGACACGCTCGGTCGTCTCGGCCGAGCTGACCGGGTTGGCGGATGAATATGAACGGCGAGGCCTGCTTGGGCTGATCACCGCAATCGAACGTCGCCTGCCAAGCGCCTCTGAACGCGACGCGCTTTACCTGTTGACCGACCGGCTTGGGGTCAAGCTGGTGGGCAACCTGAAATCCTGGCCTGTCAATGTTGCAGCAGGCAGTGGTTGGGTCGATCTGGAGCTTCGCCGCGCCGACAATGACCAGCTTGTTCCGGTCTCTGCTGCATCGATCCGCCTGCCCGGCGGAGAGCGTCTTCTGGTTGGGCGCGACGCCGCCACGCGTCAGCAGTTTGACCGCGTCTTGTTCCGATCCGTTGCACTGGCGCTGGGGATTGCCTTTGTGCTGAGCGTGATTACCGGCTGGCTGTTTACACGCCTGGTCTTTGCACGCCTCTCGGACATAGCTAGCACAGCAGAAAACATCGTATCAGGCGATCTATCCAAAAGAATGCCCCTGCGCGGAACCGGCGACGAATTCGACCAGGTCTCGGGCACTTTGAACAACATGCTGGACCGGATCGAAGAATTGATCAGCAACCTGCGCACCACGTCGAATTCCATCGCGCATGACCTGCGGTCTCCATTGTCACGCCTGCGCCAGCGCGTTGAAGCCCTGTCAGAGCCGGGAAAAACCGATTTGGAACGAGAAATCGATGTCGCCCGCGCTACGGCAGAAATTGACCACGTGCTGCGCGTGCTGGCACAGCTGACCGAGATTTCGCGCGCCGAAGCCGGGCTTGGGCGCGAACAGTTTGAAACCATCGACTTGCAGCACCTCGTCGGCGATGTTGTCGAACTTTACGACCCGGTGGCTGCCGATCAGGGCATAACACTCGAGGTGACTGGCTCAGCCCCCCCAATCGAAGGGCACCGCCCTCTATTGTCACAGGCCCTGTCCAACCTGCTTGAAAACGCGATGCGATATGCGCCTGCGGAGTCGACCATCACGATTTCGCTGGATACCGAAAACGGTTTTGCATGTCTGCACGTGCGCGACCAAGGCCCGGGCGTCCCACCTGAAGAACTGGATCGCCTGCAACTGCCTTTCGTAACGCTTGACCCTGCGCGTACGGAGCGAAACGCCGGGCTGGGTCTGGCATTGGTCGCAGCGATTTCGCATATGCATGGCGGAAGGTTTGCAGCCCAAAATTGTGATCCTGGGCTGAAGGCGACGATCTATCTGGCGCAGAATCCCTAAATCGGGATACCGTTTGTTGCCATCGTCTTGTTCTTAAAGCGTTTGTCTTCTGTTACATCCGCCCCGAACCAATCAGGTGGTACAAAAGCTTCGGCATCATCCTCCGAGTCGAATTCGACCTCAACCAGGCGTAACGGCGCCAGATCACCGGAAAAAATATCCAGCTCGAACATGAGCCCATCCGGCAAACGCCCGGTGTAACGCTCTTTCTCGACACGGCGGCCTTCTGTTTCGGGCCAGAAGGTTTCAAACTGTTCCGCTGTGATTTGTGCCTCGCGCTCAACACGGACCAGACCACCGCCGCCTTTCAGTGTCAGGAAAAACGCATCGTCCTTCTGCCTCAACCGCAACTCAGTCGAGTCGTCAGGCGCGGTCAAGTAACCCTGTCGCACAACGGATTTCTGCGCGTTGCTCAGGTCCGGCGCGGCTGCCACCAGAAACTTGCGCTCGATTTCTTTGCTCATTGGGTTGAAACCACTCCGTTTTCCAGTTCGTCGAACAGCGCCCGATAGGCCACACAGGCTGCACTGCGCCCGGCATAGGTGCTGACGGGCGCTCGATGCTGACCCATCTTTTCAATATCCGCAGCAAATGGAACCGCCGTTTGCAAAAACCGTTTAGGATATAGCTTGCGCATCGAGGCCATTGTCTCCTGATGTAAAACCTTTCGTTTCTGCACCATCGAAAAGAACGCACGCAACTTCTTCTTGCGCAGCTTGTGTTCGTCGAAAAAGCGCACCAATTGATCAAACGTTCGCTCGGACAGAGTCGTGGGGATGACGGGAACAACGATTTCATCTGCCGCCTTGAAGATGTTTTCAGACAGGGTGGAAAAGTTCGGCGGACAATCCAGAAGGACCACGTCATAATCGCTGCCGGCGGACACCAGCGCCTTTTTCAAGCGTGAGCGCTTGTTGCGCATTCGGGACAAGAAAACATCGAAATCGCGGAAGGTCAGATTTGCGGGCAACACGTCCAATCCTTCGAAATCGCTGGCCCGGATCGCTTTGGTAAACCGTTCCACGTCCTCGAAAAACCGCGCGTCCGTCAACTTTTTGGACGGCTTCACGCGAAAATAAAAACCCGACGCGCCCTGAGGGTCTAGATCACACAGCAAAACCTGCTTGCCTGCATGTGCATATGCATGAGCCAGGTTCACCGAGGTCGCGGTTTTGCCGACACCGCCCTTGTTGCTGTAGCAGGCAATGATCTTCATTCCTCACTCCTCTTTGTCGTGAAACAAACTGCGGAACAGATTTCGGGTTTCGGGGCTGTCAAAGTGTTGGAAACTGGCGATCACACGGCTGCGTTCGGATTTTTGGCGTTGATCCAGAACGGCAATCAATCCACCAACGGCCAGGCCAACCTGGGCGTCCACACGGCCCTGCGTGTTGCTTTGCTGAGAGACAAAGGCCAGCAAAGCCTCTTGCTGGACGGAATAGTCATTAAAAAGACCCAGATTATCCTGAAGCTTTTTCAAAGGCTTGAGGATCAATTTAAATCCCTTTGCGTCAAAGAGAGGTGCAAAGAATTCCATCAGATAGCGCAGTTTCTTACAGTCGATGCGCAGGTTATGAACCGTTTCGTCCGGGGTGTCATCGGTGATGCCGCGTGCGATTTTGCATACCTTGCGATAGCGTTTCCAGATCAGCGCGCAGGCATAGTCGTACGCGCCCCGATCCGCATTTGGCCCGGGTTGCAGTTGACCGATGCCGTCGAACGTTTCGATCAAATGCTTCATCGAGGTGGCATAGGCTTTGCTGCGCAATCTGCGAGACAAGCGCGACAATTCTTGCCCGCGCTCTGACTGGAACCGGTCGAACATCGCTTGCAAACCAGAATGAAGATGCTCTGGTATTAGATTGAAATACATATCTTTTTCCAAAAGATACACGTCCAGATCACGCATGCGCCCGGTCGGTGCCATAATATCTGAAAACACTCGTTTAAGCTCGACGGTTTGATCTTCGGAAAAGACGCCTTTGAACAGGCTGATCACAGACCGGATCTTACGTAGCGAAACACGGTAATCGTGCAAAAACTCTGTATCAATGTCGGCAACCATACCGCTTTCGTTTTGCCGGGCAACCTTCAGATATGTGTGAATAATATCTGCTGCGACTTCGATGGAGGGTTCCGCTCTTCCCAATTGGATATCGGGCTTGGCGCGATAGGTCTCCATGCCAGGAAACAACCCGGCATACAGCGCTTCAACATCCTTCGCGCAGTCTGGCAGATCGGCAAAGGCTGTACTGACCTTTTGATATGTCCGTTCGTACCCGCGCAACCTCTGAAGCCGGACAAGCGTGGCCTGCCCCGAGGTTGAAGTCATTGACCAGATCACCCCTCTGACCTGGGTCTTTTGCAATTCATCCAGCACAACAAAGTTTTTTTCTTCTAACTTACCGGCCCCAATCTGCATGAGGGCTCTGAGCTTTGGAAAATCACGCAACGCCGCCTGCACTTCACCGCTCGGCAGATCCTGAATGAACCGCCCCTTGCCTGAGCAGTTCTGGAACAATGGGCGCTGTTCCTTTTGCAGCAATTGCAACGCATCACCGATTTCGATCAGCATCCAACCCTTGGCCCGCAAAGATTGATCATGGCAATCCAGCAATGAAAAAGGTTTGGCCTCGCTGTCCTGTTCAACAACAACAGAGAACCCCGGCAAGGCGGCTTCAACAGCGAACGTGTCCATCACAGAGGGCAGAAAAAACAGGTCTTCAGACGCCCCGGGCATCCTCCTTGCGGTTGATCCACCTCTGGTCTTTTTGTGTTCTGACACTCGACCCTCCGCGATAGCATAGCCTTATGCAATCTCAAGCTTGGAAAAACTTCAAGACATTCCGCTTTGACCATGCGTAATCCCCGGGTGACAGGGGTCAGGGATAAACGTAAAACGAACGAATGAGCGACCCTGTTTCATCGATCCGAAACCTTGGCCCGGCTTTCGAACAAGCCTGCGCCCGTGCGGGTATTCACTCGGCTGAAGAATTGCGTGATCTCGGGCCGGATGAAGCCTATGCCCGCCTGCTCAAAGCAGGCACTAAGGCCCACTTCATCGGTTACTACGTGCTGGTGATGGGCTTGCAGGGCCGTCCGTGGAACGATTGCAAGGGTGAAGAAAAGAAGGCCCTGCGTCAACGCTTTGACGCCATAAAGTCAGGCAACAGTGCCGCGCCGGAAAATAAGATGATCGCCGATCTGGATGCCATTGGCGTGCGCGTTGCACCACAAGATCTAAAGCAAATCTGAACAAAAAAGGCCGCCCCAGTTGGAGCGGCCCAATGATTTGGCAGAAGCGTTGGCTTAGCCAACAAGTTCGATGCCCGAGAAGAAGTACGCGATCTCAACCGCTGCGGTTTCCGGAGCGTCCGAACCGTGGACCGAGTTTTCGCCAACCGATTCCGCGAACTCGGCGCGGATGGTGCCAGCGGCTGCGTCTGCGGGGTTGGTTGCGCCCATGACTTCGCGGTTCTTTGCAATGGCGCCTTCGCCTTCCAGAACCTGAACAACGACCGGAGCCGACGACATGAACTCGCACAGTTCGTCATAGAACGGACGCTCGGCGTGCACTTCGTAGAACTTGCCAGCTTGCTCTTTGGTCATGTGGATGCGCTTTTGCGCGACGATGCGCAGGCCGGCCTCTTCGAACTTGGCATTGATTTTGCCAGTCAGGTTGCGGCGGGTTGCATCGGGTTTGATGATCGAGAATGTGCGTTCCAGTGCCATGTCGGCCTCTCCTTACAATGTGGCGCGGGGCCCGCGCCGAAATCCATCGCGCGCCGCGTATCACGGTCTTTGGCTTATGAAAAGTGTTATGATGGCCCGTTTGCCGCTTTGGGGTTCAGATTGTGTCAGGCAGCGGGTCGATCCAATCCAGACGACGAACATAAACTACGGCCAACAACCCGGCAAAGCTGCACGCCCACATCATGCCCAGAACCAGAAAGGGCCCGTTTTCAGGGCTGACAAATGCACCCGTCACCGAGGTCAGGATAGCCCCAAGCGCCACGATCATTGCCCCAGACAGCCCGGCTGCGCTGCCCGCCAACTTAGGGCGCACGGACATGATACCTGCAGTGGCATTTGCATTGGTCAGGCCATTGCCGAATCCAACGCAGATGGCCGATCCGAAGAACACCCAGATTGACCCCAGGCCAGTGAGAAACAGCAGTAATCCAAGGAATGGCCCGGTCGAAGCCACAACCCGGCCGATCAGGATCATCGTGGTCAGGCGTGTCCGCGCCGCGATCCGGCCGGTGACGAAATTCCCGACCATGTACCCACCGGTTATGATGCCAATCCCAAGACCCAACATCGCCGGACTTAGATCGAACCAAGCAGCCGCGACCAGAGGCGCGCCAGTGATAAAGCTATAGAATCCACCAATCGAAAACGACGCACACAAGGCGTAACCCCAAAACCTGCGGGCGCGAAACAGATCCGGATATTCGCGCAGTTGGGCAGTAAAGGTAGAAGAACGGTTCGTGTTGGTTTCGCCCATGTCAAACCACAGCAGAACCAGCACCCCTGCACCCAGCAACGTGTAAAGCACAAACCCCGAGCGCCAACCAAAAAGCACATCCAGCCCGCCGCCCAGCATCGGCCCAAGCATCGGCGCCAAAGCCATGGCCATCGTCACATAACCCAGTTTGCTGGCCGCCTCGTTCGGCGGATACCGGTCTCTGATTGATGCGCTGGACAGAACCGACCCGGCCACCACTGCGGCCTGCAAAAGACGGAACCCCAAGAACACCCAGATCGACTGGGCCAGTGTGCATCCGATTGAGGCGATGACGAAGAAGGTCATGCACATCAACAGTATCGGTCTGCGCCCGAAGCGATCAGACAGCGGCCCCATGATCAGTTGCAGCACGGCTGAAACCGCCAGATACCCGGCAACTGACAGGTTCATCAGGCCGTAATCCACGCCGAAATCTTCGCTCATGTGGGCCAGCGACGGCAGGAACAAGTTCAGCGACAGCACCGACAACGCAGTGGCAAAGATCAGCGTGATCAGATGAGGGGGCGTTTGGGCCGCGCGCATTGGAAAAACCGATCAGAAAAGCAAACGACACAGCGCTAACACATTGAATGAGGCTTGAACATGCCAAGCCGCTGGCGGCGGCATCACGCCTCTGCTAAGAGCGGCCCATGCTACGGATCGAAGACATCACCTATGCCGTTGAAGGCCGCCCTTTATTTGACGGCGCAAGCGCGACCATACCAGACGGGCACAAGGTTGGCCTTGTGGGCCGGAATGGTACCGGCAAGACCACTCTGTTCCGCCTGATCCGGGGTGAACTGGCGCTGGAGTCCGGCAATATCTTGGTCCCCAAACGCGCTCGGATTGGTGGTGTGGCGCAAGAGGTGCCCTCGTCTGGCGTCTCGTTGATCAACACGGTTCTTGCCGCTGATACAGAACGCAGCACCCTGATGGCCGAGGCTGAGACGGCGGATGACCCGGCCCGCATTGCCGAGATCCAGACCCGCCTTGCCGATATCGACGCTTGGTCCGCCGAGGCGCGCGCAGCCTCAATCCTCAAGGGGTTGGGTTTTGACGACGAAGACCAGTTGCGCCCGTGTTCCGATTTCTCGGGCGGCTGGCGGATGCGTGTCGCTTTGGCGGCGGTGTTGTTTTCGCAGCCCGATCTGCTGTTGCTGGACGAACCGACCAACTATCTGGACCTTGAAGGTGCTCTGTGGCTGGAAAGCTATTTGGCCAAATATCCGCACACGGTGATCATCATCAGCCACGACCGAGGGTTGTTGAACCGTGCTGTCGGCTCGATCCTGCATCTCGAGGACCGCAAGCTGACTTATTACGCGGTGCCTTATGACAAGTTCGCCGAACGACGCGCCGAACGTCTGGCGCAGGCGGAATCCGAGAACGCCAAGGCGAAGGCACGCATCGCGCATTTGCAAAGCTTTGTAGATCGCTTCCGCTATAAGGCGTCCAAGGCCGTTCAGGCCCAATCCCGCCTGAAGATGATCGAGCGCATTCAACTTGTCTCGACCCCGCAAGAGGCCGCCCTGCGCGCGTTTTCCTTCCCCGAACCCGAAGAACTGTCGCCGCCGATCATCCAGATCGAGGGCGGTGCGACAGGCTATGGCGAGACTGAGGTTCTGCGCCGCCTGAACCTGCGGATTGACCAGGATGACCGGATTGCCCTGTTGGGCAAGAACGGTCAGGGCAAATCAACCTTGTCCAAGCTTTTGTCTGACCGCCTGCCCCTGATGGCGGGCAAGATGAGCCGTTCCAACAAGCTGCGCATCGGCTATTTCGCACAGCATCAAGTGGATGAGCTTTATGTGGACGAAACGCCATTGGACCACCTGCGCCGTCTGCGTCCTGACGAAGCGCCGGGCAAGTGGCGCTCTCGGCTGGCTGGATTTGGACTGAACGCGGATCAGGCCGAAACCGAGGTTGGTCGTCTGTCCGGTGGCCAAAAAGCACGCCTTTCGCTGCTGATCGCCACGATTGATGCGCCGCATATGCTGATCCTGGATGAACCGACCAACCACCTCGATATCGAAAGCCGCGAGGCTCTGGTCGAAGCACTGACCGCCTATTCCGGTGCAGTCGTGTTAGTCAGCCACGACATGCACCTTCTAAGCCTTGTCGCGGACCGGCTTTGGTTGGTCTCGGACGGGACAGTCAAACCCTTCGACGGCGACCTTGAAGCGTACCGATCTTTGTTGTTGGCGCGGGACAAACCGGTCAAAGAAAAGCCGCAAGTCAGCAAGTCCAAACGCCCCTCGCGCGAGGCTATGCTGGCCTTGCGGGCCGATTTGCGCAAATGCGAGGATCGGATCGAGAAGCTGACGGATATGCATGACAAGCTTTCGGCCAAACTGTCGGACCCGGCTTTGTATGAAGACGACAGGATCAACGATCTGGAAACCTGGAACCGCAAATTCGCGGAAGTGACCGAGGCGATGCAAAAGGCCGAAGCACTATGGGTTGCTGCGGCAGAACGGCTGGAACAGGCAGAAACAGCATGACAACACCGATCAAGGATACCAACGCTATGATTGCCGGTATGCATCCTGTTTTACAGCCTGGTGAGTTTGCCTTTGTTGTCTGGTCAGAAAACGAACCCTGGCCAGAAGGCACGCGTGCGAGCTGTGTCGAGGCTGAGGGGTTGTCTCTCATCGTGCCAACCGCACAGGCGCCGCAGGATGCCGTCGCAATGCGTTGCATCACATTGCAGGTTCACTCTTCGCTGGAAGGTGTCGGTTTGACCGCAACCGTATCCGACGCGCTGGCTCAGGCTGGCATTCCTGCAAACATGGTCGCTGGGTATCACCACGATCATGTCTATGTGCCTTCAAACCGGTCGAAAGACGCCCTGAAAATCCTGCAGGCACTGCAACGGAGCAGCAACTAAAATGGACAGTGCATTCTTAATTACCGCGTTCACAACGCTCTTCGTTGTCCTGGACCCACCTGCGCAAACACCGATCTTTGTGGCGTTGACTCAGGGGATGGATTGGCACACGCGCCGATCCATTGCGATCCGGGCGTGCCTGACGGCAGGCTTCATTCTGGCTTTGTTTGCCGCTTTCGGTGAAGCTCTTCTAGGATTTGTCGGCATCTCGATGGAGGCGTTTCGCGTTGCGGGGGGCGTTCTGCTGTTCCTGACCGCGCTCGACATGCTGTTTGAGCGCCGCACCAAACGCCGTGAAAGCAGCGCCGAAGAAGAGGAGCACCCGGACCCATCAGTCTTCCCACTGGGCATTCCGCTGATCGCTGGCCCCGGCTCGATTGCAACGATGATCCTGCTTGCGGGCCAGCAGCCCGGCATTCAGGGTCTTGCCGTTGTTATTGGCGTCATGCTGGTCGTTCTGGCGATGGTATTCGTGATGTATCTGACATCCGGCGCAGTGGCGCGCGTTCTGGGCAAGACCGGTCTGAACGTTCTGACCCGGCTGTTGGGGATGTTGCTGGCGGCGCTTTCGGTACAGTTCATTCTGGATGGCCTCAAAGCCTTTGGTTTTGCCGCATAAACCCCCATATACCGTAGTACTGACCGAAGTGGGGATACCCGAATGGAAGACGTCAACATAGGACAACTGGTCTATCTGGTCGTGCTTGGCCTGGCGGTTGCTTTCTGGTTCGTCTCGCAAAACCGCCAGTCCCTGAACAAGACGTTGCAGCAGGTAATGGCCTGGGTGTTCATCTTTGTCGGAGTCATTGCCGTCATCGGCCTGTGGGAGGATATCCGGTCCTCGGTTGGCCCCGCCCCGCAGATGACCGTTTCAGGCGAGACGATCGAGGTGCCCCGCGCCTATGATGGCCATTATTACCTACCCGTTTTGGTGAATGGTGAGCCGATCAACTTTCTTGTCGACACCGGTGCCAGCCAGATTGTTCTGAGCGCGCAGGATGCGGAACGTGCAGGTATCAATCCTGATCAACTGAATTATTTCGGGCGCGCCCTGACTGCCAATGGCGAGGTGCGCACGGCTCCGATCCGGCTGGAAACCCTGACGGTTGGCCCCATCACCGATCAAAACGTTTCGGCCTGGGTCAATGAGGGTGAGCTGCACAAATCCCTGCTGGGGATGGATTACCTGCATCGGTTTTCGAACATCCAGTTCGCAGACGGGCGCATGATCCTGTCACGCTGACCTCTTCAGGGCTGCATTCGATCATTGAGAACAAAATAAGAACATGCTAATCTGCCCGCATGTCTGCCCATCTTCTCGATCAAAAACCCGCGCGTGCTGCTCCGGGGTTAAACCTGCATAATCAGATCACCCTGCAACTGGGCCGCGTGCACGAGGCATGCGGCCCCGCCCGGCGCAGCTTTGCTATGTGGCTGGCTGGCCAGGCGCAGGGGCCCGTACTGTGGATCTCTCCCGCGTGGGAGCCCGGCCAGCTGAACCCGGACGGGATGATGCCCTTTGCCGATCCGGCCCGGTTCATCTTTGTCCACCCCACCCGCGCCGAAGATCTGTTGTGGTGCATGGAAGAGGCGCTGCGCAGCGGGGCGATCCCGTTGATCATCGGCGACCTGCCGGGCGCGCCGGATCTGACACCGGTGCGCCGGATGCATCTGGCCGCCGAACAGGGCGGCACGATGGGGCGGGCTCCGCTTGGCCTGCTGCTGACACCCGGTGACGGTGGCGCGCAAGGGGTCGAGACACGCTGGCACATGGCTGCCGCCCATCAGGGCGAAGCAAGACGCTGGACCCTGACCCGCCGCCGGGCCCGCGCCCTGCCCCCGGTCACATGGCAGGCCACCATGACTGCGGCCCGCGCCGGTTTACACCTGAAGCGCACCGAAACAGAAGACGCTGTGACGTGAACACAAATAGCTCACGCAAGATGTGACTGGTCAAAACACCTACCGCACCCTAGCGTCACCGCATGAGCCACCCGATCCACGACAGCCGCTATTCCTGGCTTCGCCTTCTGATCACACTCGCCATTGCAACAGTGGCGAATGTGGGGATGTGGGCGGTGATAGTGGTCATGCCCGCAGTCGAGGTTGAATTCGGCGCTGGTCGCGCAGAAGCTTCGATGCCCTACACGCTTACGATGATCGGTTTTGCCCTGGGCAATATGTGGTTGGGTCAGTTGGTAGACCGGCTGGGTGTAACCATGGCCCTGATCGGCGCAGCCATCTTGAGTGCCCTAAGCTATGTGCTGGCAACGCTGGCACCAAATATCATGCTGCTGTCTGCCGCGCATCTTCTGCTTGGGTTAGGCACGTCAATTGGATTTGGCCCACTGATCGCCGATATATCGCATTGGTTCATGAAACGACGCGGTATTGCCGTTGCGTTGGTGGCCAGCGGAAATTACCTGTCCGGAGCTATCTGGCCCACCATGCTGTCGGGCATTCTGGCGCGCGATGGATGGCAACAGGTCTATGTGACATTAGCCGTTCTAACACTGCTCGTCGTTATCCCACTGTCCCTACTCCTACGCCGCCGGGTCCCGGTCGAGGCACACAGTACGGCCGAAGCCTCTGCCCAGATCAACGCACGCAGTGCAGGTGTATCACCTCGCACACTGCAATATATTCTTGGCTTGGCTGGCATTGGCTGTTGCGTAGCTATGTCCATGCCGCAGGTCCATATCGTCTCTTACTGCGTCGGGTTGGGATATGGCCCCGCGGTGGGCGCCGAGATGCTGTCACTAATGTTGTTGGGTGGTGTCGTAAGCCGCTTGGTCTCGGGCCTTCTGGCCGATCACCTTGGTGGGGTCATGACCCTTTTGATTGGCTCAGTCCTGCAATGCATCGCGCTGTTCTTGTTCCTGCCCTATGACGGGATGGTCTCGCTTTATTTTATCAGCCTGATGTTCGGGCTGGCCCAGGGCGGCATCGTGCCCAGCTATGCCTTGGTTGTCCGCGAGTACATGCCTCCGCAAGAGGCAGGCGCGCGGGTCGGATTTGTTTTGATGATGACCATTCTTGGCATGGCCCTTGGCGGCTGGATGTCGGGCTGGATTTACGACCTCACCGGAAGCTACCAACTGGCATTCGTGAACGGTATTCTCTGGAACGGGCTGAACATCGCGATCGTTCTGATGCTTCTCAAGCGATCCCGCCCCAGACGGGAAAAGGTCATGGCATGACGTTTGTAAACCGCCGTACTGTCCTTGCCGGGCTTGCATCCCTGCCCTTCGCCCGACCGTCGCTTGCCGCACTTAGCCCCTATGTTCTGTCGACAACGGACACCAGGGTTGGCTTCAGTTTCAACCTTTCAGGCGTGATGCAGTCGGGATCCATGCCGATACGCTTCGCCAACGTCCAGGTCGATACGCGCCAACTACAAAACAGCCAGGTCACCGTAGTGCTGGATGTCAGCAAGGCCAGAACTCGGTTGCCCTTTGCCCGAATGCCCATGCTTAGCCCCAGCGTACTGGACGCCAAACAGCACCCGACGATCCGTTTTGTCTCAACAAAAATTGAGCTTGGCGCGCAAGGGCGTATCTCGGACGGGGCCCGCATAACCGGCGATTTGACCGTCCGCGGTGTAACGCGCCCCATCACGCTGAACGCCAATCTCTATCGCAAGGCAGGCACTACGGTTGACGACCTGACAAACCTGTCTATCGGTCTGACGGGGGCCTTGAACAGGCATGATTTTGGCGCGTCGGGTTATCCCGATCTTGTTCGGGACAATGTCGGTCTGAACATCCACGCCGAGATCAGTCGTGCAAGTTGATCCACAAAGCGCAAAAACGACTCGATAAAGTCGAATAGGTGCGCGCATTGTGCGGCAATGACGCCAATCTGAGATCACTATGCGTACCATTATTTCCTTTGCCGCCCTTTTCCTTTCAGCCATTCTATTGCAACTGTCGACAGGCGGGGTTGGCCCGCTTGACGCCATATCCGGCATCACCCTGGAATTCACGACCGAACAGATCGGTCTGCTGGGATCGGCTCATTTTATCGGCTTTTTCGTAGGGTGTTGGTGGGCCCCACGACTGATGGGCAGTGTCGGACATTCCCGCGCCTTCGCCGTCTGTACTGCATTGGGCGCGATGGGGCTGATCGGCCACACCCTAACCAACGATCCCTATATCTGGGCCATCCTCAGGATCGCATCAGGAACATGTATCGCAGGCTGCTACACTGTGATCGAGGCTTGGCTGAACGCAAAGGTCACGAATGAAACACGCGGACGGGCGATGGGCATCTACCGGCTTGTTGACCTGGGCGCCTCGCTTGGCGCACAGATGATCATCGCGGTTCTGCCGCCAGCATCTTACGTGTCTTATAACCTGTTGGCGATCCTGTGCTGTGCCTCGCTGCTGCCGCTGACGCTGACCCGAGCGAACCAGCCGCCAACACCCAACACACAGCGCTTGCGGCCCAAGCTGGCTTGGGCCTGTTCCCCTCTGGCCGTCGCGGGTGTGATCGTTTCAGCGCTCAGCTCTGCGTCCTTCCGAATGGTTGGCCCGGTCTACGGGCAAGAGGTTGGTCTGGGCATTGACCAGATTGCTTTCTTCCTTGCTTCGTTTGTTTTGGGCGGAGCCCTGGCGCAATACCCGTTAGGCTGGCTGGCTGACAAGTATGACCGACGCTGGGTTCTGATCTGGCTGTCGGCCGCTGCTGTACTGAGCTGCGGGATCACGATGGCCGCCAGCGGCGCTGGGACGGTTGGGGTGATGCTGGCCGCCGGGTTCTTTGGTCTGACGACCTTTCCGATCTTTTCGCTGTCTTCGGCCCACGCGAATGACTTTGCCACCAGTGAAGAACGGGTCGAACTGTCCGCTGCATTGATGTTCTGGTACGCTTTGGGCGCTATTGCATCGCCCTATATTTCCTCGACACTGATCGAACAGTTCGGCCCCGGCGCTTTGTTTGCATTTGTGGCCGTCGGACATCTGGGATTGATCATCTTTGGTCTTGCGCGGATGCGCTCTCGCCCAACGCCAGAAGAGCGGACGAACTATGTTTACGCTCCGCGCACATCCTTTACCGTCGGGCGCCTTCTGAAACGCTCTCGGGAAGAATAATAAAGGGCCGGGAAATCCCCGGCCCTTTTGTTGTTTGTTCGCATATTATTGAGTCGGCAGCGTTTCTTCCTCGACAACATCGACCATTTCTGCGGGTTCCGGCGTCGCCTCTAGCGCGCCGTTCACTACTCCGCCGACACCGTTTTCCATCGACAGACCCAGCTCCTCGCCCAGCTTCTTGAGCGCGGGCATCTGCACAGCCATGCCCATGATCGAATCCAACGCTTGATTGACCACCGGCTTGTCGCTGTTGGCCGCGCCACCGCCTGAAGCACCGGCACCGATCCCACCAACCTGATGGATTTTGATCGAATCGATCTTCTCGGCCGGTTTCACCATTTCCGAGATGATCGACGGCATGGTTTCAATCCTGGCCATATCGACCTTCATGCGGATCTGCGCAGCAGAAAGAGCGTTGTCGGCTTCAACAATGGCGCGCTTACCTTCCGCTTCGGCCAGCATGTCATTTTTCTTCGCCTCGGCACGGATGTTCAACGCATCTGCTTCGGCCTGAGCTTCTTCACGACGCGCTTCGGCACGGTCTGCGGCTGCCTCTTTCTCGGCCTGCGCGGCCAGACGGATCGCGGTCGCCTGACGTTCCGCTTCGCGCGTCGCTTCGATCAATACGATCTGTTTCTGGCGTTCGGCCTCGGCCACTTCGCGGGCGGTCACGACGGCTTCGGTCGCCTTTGTCGCCTCGGCCCGGGCGAGGTCAGCAGATGCACGCGCACGGCTTTCCTCTTCGGATTTCTGCGCGATGATGATCTGACGCTCCTGCTCGGCCACTTCGATCTCACGTTCTTTCGCAATCTCAGCATCGCGGATCTTGCGCTCGCGCTCGATCTCGGCCCCGCGGATGGCTTCTTCACGGGCGATCCGGGCACGTTCGGTTTCGCGCACCGAATCTTCGGTCCGCGCCGCAATCTCGGCCTCTTGCGCCACGCGCAGGGTTTCAACCTTCTGAGTCTGCTCGATCCGCGCCTGTGCCTCGTCCTGCTCGATCAGCAGTTTCTGACGCTCGGCCTCCATCGCGGCCCGGCGTACTTCAACCTCGGCATCCGCATCAATCTGCGCGCGCTCTTTTTTCGAGGCTGCAATCACCTCGGCCAGTTTGCGCATACCCACCGCGTTAAAGGCATTATTCTCATCCAGTGCTTCGAACGGCGTCTGGTCAAGCGCAGTCAGCGACACAGATTCCAGCGACAGGCCGTTCTTCAACAGGTCTTCGGACACTGCGTTCTGCACCTCTTGCACAAAGTCAGCGCGGTTTTCGTGCAGCCCGTCCATAGTCATCTGCGCGGCCACGGCGCGCAAACCGTCGATCAGTTTACCTTCGATCATCTCGCGCAGTTGTTCGACGTCAAACGTGCGTGAGCCCAGCGTCTGCGCGGCGCGCGCGATGCCCTCTTCCGTCGCCATGACCGAGACGTAGAATTCGACACCCACGTCCACGCGCATCCTGTCCTGAGTGATCAGTGCAGCCTCGCCGCTGCGTTGCACTTCAAGGCGGAGGGTCTTCATGTTGACGGGGCTGACCTCGTGCAACAGCGGCACGATGACCACACCGCCGTCCATGATAACTTTTTTACCGCCCGCCCCGGTTTTCACCAGGCTCACTTCGCGGGTCGCGCGTTTATAAAGGCGGCCAAGTACAAGGCCGATGAATAGCAGGACGGCCAGAATGGTGACGACCGTAATCGCCAGGAATGAAACTTCCATGCAAAATCCTCCGATTTAAGAGTTGATAATTTGGTTAGTCCGACAAGCCGACCAGAACGAACCGGTCCCGCTGTCTGTCGCGCAGCACCAGAACGTCAGTGCCTTGCTCAAGGATGTCTTTGTCTTGCAGCGGCTCGGCGCGCAGGTGATGGGTGTTTCCGAACCGGTCCATCACCCTCACCTCTGCCGCGCGTCCGCGAGACGCCGTCCCTTGCGAGATCACGCCGCGACGGCGGGCCAGCATCCTTTCGGACATCGCCTCAGTCTCGGTCTTCGGCAACAGGCGGGCGAACACGGTACCAAAGCCGCGCGCAAACCACAGACCGGATGCAGCTGCCGGGATCGCAGCCATCCAGCTTGGCAGATCAAAGCCCAACAAATCACGCAGCGCCAATTGCAGGCCGATGCCCGACAGACCAAAACCCGCCAGCAGGACCACAAGCCAAATCATGAATGGCACTTTGCCAATCCCCAACCATGCCATCGGCCCGGCAGCGGCGGCATCAGGCACGTCCGTCTCAATCTCGGCCAGTTCGAATTCGCCCAGATCAATGTCAGCATCTATGTCGAGATCGAAGTCTGCAACAGCCAGATCCGGAACATCCACAGCATCCAGATCGACCTCGCCCTCACCTGCCAGCAGGCTTCCACCCAGCACCAGAGCAATCAGCTCCAGGGCCAGCAGGCCAAACAGCAGCGCAAGCGCCATGGTAAAGGGCACGAATGCACCCTCAAGCAGGAAGTCGAACATTAGGAATATGCCCTCGTTTTTGTATACTTTTGTATACACTCAATATGGGTAGTCATAATAAAAATACAAGAGATCGTGATTCTATTTTCAACCTATGGGTAGTGTAGACACCTGTTTAACTGCAATCGCTACTCAATTGATAAAGCGTTTTTTGACTGGATCGTGGCATTTCAGGACATCCACGCAAAACCCGGCCTTTTGCTGGCGGGTTACATAAGGTAGACGAGCGCGCAGACAGTTACGTGGACACGCAAAATGGCTCGGATTCTCATCACCTCGGCGATCCCTTACATCAACGGGATCAAGCACCTCGGCAACCTGATCGGCTCGCAACTGCCAGCCGACCTGTACGCACGCTACCAGCGTGGCCGGGGGAATGAGGTCATGTTCCTGTGTGCCACGGATGAACACGGCACGCCCGCGGAACTGGCGGCTGCCAAAGCCGGTAAGCCCGTGGCCGAATACTGCGCTGACATGTACGCGGTTCAGGCCGATATCGCCAACCGGTTCGGCCTCAGCTTCGATCACTTTGGCCGCTCGTCCAGTGAACAGAACAAGCGCCTGACCCAGCATTTTGCGGGCAAGCTGGACGACGCCGGCCTGATCCGTGAGGTCAGCGAGAAACAGGTCTATTCCAACGCGGATGGTCGGTTTCTGCCCGACCGCTACATCGAAGGTACCTGCCCCAATTGCGGGTACGACCGCGCACGCGGCGATCAGTGCGAGAACTGCACCAAGCAGTTGGACCCGACCGACCTGATTGAGCCACGCAGCGCGATAAGTGACTCGACCGATCTTGAGGTGCGCGAGACCAAGCATCTGTATCTGCGCCAGTCGGCGATGAAGGATCAACTGGATGCGTGGATCGACAGCAAGACCGATTGGCCGGTCCTGACCACATCAATTGCCAAGAAATGGCTGCATGATGGCGACGGTCTTCAAGATCGTGGCATCACCCGCGATCTGGACTGGGGCGTTCCGGTCAAAAAGGGTGACCAGGACTGGCCCGGCATGGAAGGCAAGGTCTTCTATGTCTGGTTCGACGCCCCCATCGAATACATCGCCTGTGCCAAGGAATGGGCGGATGCCAGCGGTAGAACCGATGCCGATTGGGAGCGCTGGTGGCGCACCGACAAAGGCGCAGAAGACGTGCGTTATGTGCAGTTCATGGGCAAGGACAATGTCCCCTTCCACACCTTGTCTTTCCCGGCCACCATCCTGGGCACGAACTCGCACAATGAAGACACCGGATCATCCGAGCGCTGGAAGCTGGTCGATTACATCAAGTCTTTCAACTACCTGAACTATGATGGTGGCCAGTTCTCGACCAGCCAGGGGCGCGGCGTGTTCATGGATCAGGCGCTTGAGATCCTGCCCGCCGACTATTGGCGCTGGTGGCTGCTGAGCCATGCGCCTGAAAGCAGCGACAGTGAGTTTACGTGGGAAAACTTCCAGCAATCGGTGAACAAGGACCTGGCGGATGTACTCGGCAACTTTGTCAGCCGCATCACCAAATTCTGCCGCTCGAAATTCGGTGAAGCCGTGCCGGAAGGCGGCAGTTTTGGCGAACGCGAAAACGCTCTGATCGACGAATTGACCCGCCGCGTCCGCGCTTATGAGGACCACATGGAAACAATGGAGGTTCGCAAATCCGCTCAGGAATTGCGGGCGATCTGGGTTGCGGGCAATGAATATCTTCAGGCCGCTGCCCCATGGTCAACCTTCAAGGAAGATCCGGAACAAGCTGCGGCTCAGGTGCGTCTGGGGCTGAACCTGATCCGCCTTTATGCTGTTCTCAGCGCGCCGTTCATTCCCGATACCTCGGCCCGAATGCTCAGCGCGATGAACACGCTGGACACGGGATGGCCCGATGACTTGGCCGCCGCATTGGACGCGCTGCCTGCGGGTCACGCGTTTACTGTGCCTGATGTACTGTTCGCCAAAGTCTTGGATGAGCAGCGTGAAGACTGGCAGGAAAAATTCGCTGGCACACGCAACTAATCTTGTTGCATGCTGACAGTATTCGGGGGCCCGCGTGGCCCCTGTTTTGCTTTTGGGCATGATCAAAGTGAACACCTAACATGGTCAAAGCGAAGTAATTTTTCGCACCAGTGCCAACAGGTTCAGGCGTCATCACGCTTGAGAAACCATGTCAAAAAAGTCATCCTGATGCGAAGTTCTTCCGACTCGGGCCTCCAATACGGCGGGCCCGGCATCATTTGTTTCTGTCACGCACGAGGCTTTCGCCATGTTCCCAACACGTTTCTCATCCAACCGGATCAGCAGGCCTCTGGCCACAGCGTCCCTGCTGTTGTCTCTCGGATTGGCGTATCCGGTTGTCGCACAAGAGGAAGGCGCACCCCCCAAAGTCTCAATTGCGGCAGCCTATACCCAAGAAATCACGGATGAAGCCTCGTTCATCGGGCGTGCTCAGGCAATCAACAAGGTCGACATCGTGGCCCGAGTGAACGGGTTTCTCAACAGCAGGGAAGTCGAAGATGGCGCTACAGTCAAAGAGGGAGACCTGCTCTTCACCATCGAACCCGACCTGTATGAAGCGACGCTTGAAGCTCGCAAGGCCGATTTGAACCGGGCCGAGGCCAATCTGGAACTCGCCAAAGTCGATCTTGCGCGCAAGGAAGAACTTTACAAACGCGATGCCACACCAGAGTCGGAACGCGACATCGCGCGCGCCAACGAGTTGGTTGCAGAAGCAGAGGTCAAGGCAGCGAATGCCGCGATCCAACAAGCCGAGCTTGACCTGAGTTATACGCAGATCCATGCGCCATTTGATGGGCGTATCGGCAGCATCACGACCAGCGTTGGTGACGTGGTCGGTCCAACCAACCCTCCATTGGTAAATATCGTTAGCGAAACACCAATTTACGTGAATTTTTCCCTCAATGAAAAAGTATTCACGACGGTTTTGGAATCTTATGGCGAAAACTCGGCCTCTTTGGCGGAAAGCCCGCAAAGCCCCAATGTTCACGTGATCCTGCCAAATGGAAGCGAGTTGGATGAAACCGGAAAAATTGTCTTTGTCGATAACCGCATCGACCCTTTGACAGGCGCAATCAGGGTCCGGGCGCAATTCGACAATGCCGCCCGTCTGATCCTGGACGGCGCCTTCGTGACCGTACAAATCGAAGCGCTGGAGCCAACCTTGCAAGTTCTGGTGCCTCAGGCCGCCTTGCAGCGTGATCAGCGCGGCGAGTTCGTTCTGGTGGTCAACGACAAGCAGATGGTTGAGCAACGCTACATCACCACCGGCGACGCTGTTGGCACGGCCATCATTGTAAAAGAAGGCCTGCGCGAAGGTGAAAGTGTGATTGTTGAGGGCCTTCAACGCGTTCGCCCCGGCGTGGCTGTTGACGCGGTCGTTGCCTCTGAACAGCCAGGAGAATAACTGATGTTCTCAGCCCTGTTCATTAGCCGGCCCAAGCTGGCGCTTGTCATCTCGCTTGTGCTGACCATCATGGGCGGCATTGGCTATTTGGTTCTTCCGGTGGCGCAGTTCCCGGATATCACTCCGCCCGTGGTCAACGTCTCTACCACTTACACCGGTGCAAATGCGGAAACCGTGGAAAACACTGTCGCCGCGCCCATTGAGGCACAGGTCAACGGTGTGGACGACATGATCTATATGACGTCCAGATCGTCTGATAACGGATCCTATTCGCTGGATGTCACCTTCGAGGTCGGCACCGACCCCGACATCGCATCGGTCAACGTGCAAAACCGGGTGGCGCAGGCAATGTCTTCGCTGCCAGCCGAAGTGACATCGTCGGGTGTGGTCACACAGAAATCATCGACCAACATGCTAATGCTGGTCACGTTGACGTCGCCCGATGGCACCTATGACAGCGTGTTCCTGTCCAACTACGCCTCGATCAATCTGCGAGACGCGCTGGCGCGTGTGCAGGGCGTTGGTAAGGCGGACGTTCTGACCAACCTGGAATACGCCATGCGGATCTGGATGGACCCGGACAAGATGGCCGCTCTGTCCATCACGCCGGGCGACGTGATCAATGCGATCCGCGAACAGAACATAGAAGTATCGGCGGGTTCGATCGGCGCCCCTCCGGTGCCCGAAGGGCAGACGTTTCAATACACGATCAAGTCCAAGGGTCGCCTCACATCCGCCGAAGAGTTCAGCGATATCGTAATCCGCACAGGTGAAGATGGCGCGATCGTGCGCGTGAAAGACATCGCCCGAACTGAACTTGGCGCGCAGTTCTATTCGGCCTCGGGCTATTTCCAGGCCGTTCCAGCTACTGTGATCGGTATCTATCAGGCACCCGGCGCGAATGCGCTGGCCGTGTCCGAGCGCGTGGAAGCAGAACTGGAACGCCTGTCCCGCTCCTTCCCGACGGACGTGGAATATGAAGTGCCCTTCAACACCACCGATTTTGTCGAGGCATCGCTGAGTGACGTGGTCTCGACCTTGATCCTGACCTTTATTCTGGTGATTTCGGTTGTGTTTGTGTTCCTGGGCAGTTGGCGCGCCACGATTATCCCGGCCGTCGCAATCCCGGTGTCTTTGATCGGGACCTTTGCATTCCTTTTGGCCTTCGGCATGTCGTTGAACACGATCTCTCTGTTTGCGCTGGTTCTGGCCATTGGAATCGTGGTGGATGACGCCATTGTCGTGGTCGAGAACGTAGAGCGCATCATCGCAGACGAAGGTCTGCCCCCTGCCGAGGCAACGCGTAAAGCGATGGGCCAAATCACCGGTCCAGTCATTGCAACCACACTGGTGTTGCTGGCCGTGTTTGTACCGGTAACTTTCATGCCTGGCATTTCGGGACGATTGTATTCACAGTTTGCTGTCACTATTTCGACCGCGGTTGTGATTTCGTCCATCAACGCCCTGACTTTGTCCCCTGCACTCTGTGGGCTGGTTTTGCGTGCGCGCTCGGGCCCGCCCAAGGGGCTGCTGGCTGTCTTCGAAGGTTTTATCGGCACAATGCGCAACGGCTATGTCGCCATTGTGCGCAAACTGCTGGTTTTTCCTGCCATTGCGCTGGCCATCGTGGTTGGACTTGGCATGGGTACAGGGACGATCATGTCGAACACCTCAGCCGGGTTCATTCCGCTTGAGGATAACGGCTATCTCTTTGTTGATGTCCAACTGCCCGACGCCGCCACGCTAGAACGGACCGAGGCCGTGACTGCACGCCTTGACGATCAATTGCGCGAAATCCCAGGTGTGGCCAGCACGGTTCTGGTCAATGGCTTTTCGCTGCTGAACGGCACGATCACCAATGGCGCTGCGATCTTCGTGAACCTCGACAACTGGAGCGAACGGCAAGAGGAAGACCTAAGCGCCGATGCGATCCTGGCCAAGGTCCTTGCCATCTCCAATGCCGAATCCGCGGCCTCGATCGTGGCCTTCAACCCACCGCCTATTCAGGGCTTGGGCATGTCGGCTGGTGTCGAGATGGAGGTACAGCAAACTGGCGGCGGCTCGCCTCAGGATCTGGCCTCAGCCGTGGGGTCCTTTGTCTATGCTGCGAACCAGCGGCCCGAGATTGGGCAGGCTTACACCACCTTCAGGGCCAACGTTCCACAGCTATTCGTGGATCTGGATCGTGAAAAAGCCAAAACGCTGGATGTGTCCGTCGCCGAGGTATTCCAGACGATGCAGGCACAGCTTGGATCGTATTATGTCAACGACTTCAACCTGTTCGGACGCGTCTATCGCGTCATGATACAGGCAGATGGGACCTATAGGGACAATGTCGATGATATTGCGAACCTTTATGTCCGCTCGCAAAAGGGCGATATGGTTCCGTTGGGCACACTGATTGACGTTGAAAACGTGTTGGGGCCGGTTCTGTTGAAGCGACATAACCTGTTTCGCTCGGCCACAGTGACGGCAGTGCCCGCACCAGGCCTTTCCAGTGGTGACGCTATCACAGTGATGACTGAGGAATCGGCCACCGCCCTGCCCCCTGGTTACACGTTCGAATGGACCGGTACGGCGCAGCAACAGCTGGCCTCAGGCAGTCTGGTGATCATTATCCTGGGCCTCGCAATCCTGTTCGGATACCTGTTCCTGGTGGGGCAGTACGAAAGTTGGACATTGCCGGTTTCGATCCTGTTATCTGTGGTCGTGGCCCTATTTGGGGCGGTTGCGGCTGTCGCTATCGTCGGCAGTGACATCAACCTTTATACGCAGATCGGTATGATTATGCTTGTTGGGCTGGCCTCAAAAAACGGTATTCTGATCGTTGAGTTTGCAATGGAGCAACGCGCCAATGGCCTGTCAATCAAAGAGGCTGCAACCGAGGCTGCGCATCAGCGGTTCCGCGCCGTGATGATGACCGCCCTGTCCTTCCTCTTGGGTGTTGTGCCCCTCTTGGCGGCGAACGGAGCCGGTGCTGCAAGCCAGAAAGCGATTGGCGTGGCGGTGTTCGGCGGCATGTTGGCGGCGACGCTGATTGGTGTGATCGTGGTTCCGGTGCTGTATGCCCTCATGCAAAGCATGAGGGAATGGCTGAAGGGCAGCAAAAACGATCCCGGCCCGACCGAGACTGCCACCTGATCCTCAAAAACCCCGCCTCAACGGCGGGGTTTTTTCTTAGGGTGATCTTGCGCGACGACGGCTGGTAACCTCGTGGATCACCTGTTTCGCATCGGCTGGAGGTTCCTGCTCGATTCTGCGATATTCTGATCCATCCCTGCGCCGTGTAAGCAGCCCGCAAGAAATCATCGTGCGCCGCAAGGTGGCCGGATCGTCAAAGGAATGTTCAGCGTTGAGGCACGCGTTAACCTCGGCCTCATGCAAGGATGCACCTGAGGGTAAAGCGGCCCAAACAGCCCAGAGTGCAAGGTTTTGCACCGAACGTTTCGAAGGCCAAAGCTGCAACCTGCCGTTTGAATCGAACAAACGCAGTGCGCGTTCCACTGCTCGCGCATTGGGTGGTGGTGGGTCCGAGCGCGCCTGTAATCGGCGACTGGCGGCGCTGTCGGCTCGCATATGTTGCACATTCTGATAACCGGCTGCGCGTGCCACCATGTTCATCAGTTTTAAGTGCGAAGGGCTGGCCCCTCCCAACTGGATGGCCAGGGTACGAACAAACGGGGTTAGATCATCCACATGCAAAGGTACTGGTGTCTTGCTCATCACACATCCATATCGGGCGTTCTGCGCATTCGTTGGCCGCTGACCTGACGAAGCAACGCCCTGAGTGTTGCGATGTCAATCCTGTCCTAAAGGCAGGTTTAGCGCTCTGAAACAGAGCAGCGGCGCCTCGGTGTCTGCCGACCGTGCCCGATGGCTAGCATAACAGCGGTCGATCGCCAAGGGGCATGCGCCCCTGTTACGCGGCGCGGCGCTCGGCCATCCAACCATCGATCCGCGCGATCTGTTCGTCGTTTAGCCGAAGCCCCAGCTTGTTGCGTCGCCAGACGACGTCTTCGGCGGTGCGCGCATATTCCTTGTCCATCAACCAAGTAACCTCTTGCGCGGTCAGGGTTGCGCCAAAATCTTCACCCAGGTCAGACGCTAGTTTAGCGCCAGCAATAACTGCGGACGCCTCGGTCCCATAGGCGCGGATCAACCGAGCTGCCCATGCTGCGTTCAGAAAAGGATACTCCGCCAGAAGTTTGCTTTTCAGGGCATCTACGGCATCCACCGGAAAGTCGCCGCCGGGCAAGGCAACTCCGGCAGTCCAGGGTTTGGGCAGGTCTGGAAAGAACTCAGCCACCTTTTCCAACGCGCTTTCTGCGAGCCTGCGATAGGTGGTGATCTTACCGCCAAATACGTTCAGGACCGGTGCCCCACCCTGAGCGTCAACTTTCAGCGTGTAGTCGCGCGTCGCTGCTGTCGCGCTGCTGGCCCCATCGTCATACAGCGGGCGCACGCCGGAATAGGTCCAGACAATATCGTCGCGGGTCACGGCGCGTTGGAAGTATTTCGAAGCGAAGGCGCATAGATACTCCTGCTCGGCCTCGGTACATACCGGCGCGGTGGACGGATCCGGATGATCCTGATCGGTTGTGCCAATCAGGGTGAAGTCCTGTTCATAGGGAATGGCAAAAATAATACGGCCATCTTCACCCTGAAAGAAATAGCACTTGTCGTGATCGTACAGCCTGGGCGTCACGATATGGCTGCCACGTACCAGCCTGACGCCCTCGCGCGAGTTCACGCGGATCTTCGTCTGTATGATGTCGCCAACCCACGGGCCACCGGCGTTGATCAGCATTTTGGCCTGAATTACACGGGTCTGATCGCTGTCACGATCCCGAACAGTTACCCTCCACAGATCGTCCACCCGCTCGGCCGAAATCACCTCGGTCCGCACCATGATCTGCGCACCACGCGCCTCAGCGTCGCGTGCATTCAGAACCACCAGGCGGGAATCCTCGATCCAACAATCGGAATACTCATAAGCCGTTTCGAATCTATCCTGTAGAGGGGTTCCTTCTGCGGCCGTGCGCAAGTTCAGCGACGTGGTTCCGGGCAGAATTTTGCGCCCGCCCAGATTATCGTAGAGGAACAACCCCAACCGGATCAGCCAAGCCGGACGCCGCCCGCGCATCCACGGCATAACTGTGCTAAGCAATCGCGATGTCGGTGTCTCGGAATCGAACCGCATATCCGCGTGGTAAGGCAATACAAAGCGCATCGGCCAGCTGATATGAGGCATGGCCCGCAGCAGGGTTTCACGTTCGATCAGTGCCTCGCGAACAAGCCGGATTTCAAAAAACTCCAGATATCGCAGCCCGCCATGAAACAGCTTAGTCGAAGCAGAAGACGTAGCAGACGCCAAATCGTTCATTTCCGCAAGCATAACGGACAGGCCCCGCCCAGCAGCGTCCCGTGCGATGCCACAGCCATTAATGCCGCCACCAATGATGAAAAGGTCTGTGATCTGATTATCCGTCGGCTGCATATCCCTTGATTCCTCGCAAGGCCTGATCAGGCGTATTAGCCAGAATACCATTCGTATGGTCAATGTTTATGTTCGTTTATTTTCTTTTTGCAACGCTGATATGAAATTTTCACAGCCCTTCTTGCCAATTCCCTAGAAAAGAACAAAAACGAAAGAGCGCATTGCTTTGGATCTGCCCCATGTCTCTTTCGTTCCGCCAATCCGACATTCTGGACATCGCCAGCATTGAAGGGCGCGTCACGGTCGAAGGGTTGGCCGAGCGGTTTGGCGTCACCGTACAGACGATCCGGCGCGACCTGACGGAACTTGCGGATGCCGGGAAACTTGACCGGGTTCATGGCGGCGCGGTTCTACGCTCGGGCGTGTCCAATATCGGTTATGACGACCGGCGCGCGCTGAATGCGGATGCCAAAACCCGCATCGCGCAGACCTGCGCCTCTGATATTCCGGATGGTGCCTCAATCTTCATGAATATCGGCACCTCAACCGAGGCCGTAGCACGGCAATTGCTGAGCCATAAGAATCTGATGGTCGTGACCAATAACATGAACGTCGCCAACATCCTGATTGAAAACCCCGACTGCGAGATCGTCGTGGCGGGCGGCGTCTTGCGACGTTCGGATGGCGGGCTGATCGGCAATCTGACTGTTTCGACGATACAGCAGTTCAAGTTTGACCTGGCCGTCATCGGATGCTCGGCACTGGATCGAGACGGAGATCTGTTGGATTTCGACTTCCAAGAGGTTCAGGTCAGCCAAACGATCATCGCACAAGCCCGGCGTACCTTTCTGGTGGCAGATCATTCAAAGTTTCAACGTTCAGCCCCTGCGCGGATCACATCGATGTCCGAAATCGACAGGATTTACACAGACGTTCATCTGCCGGGTGATCTGCCGCAACACTGTCGGGAATGGCAAACAGAGGTCGTTCTCTGCGCGCAGTAGCTTTCACGCTTCAACGTTTGGGTGAATTGCGCAGCTTGTCAGATGCCGATCGACCTGACACTATTCACTGTAATTACAATGTGCACGGGAAGGAAGGACCGGGCCATGATTGCGTTATTGTTTCTGCTGTTTACCGTCACAATGGGGCTCAACTATTTCAACCTGACGAAGACCGGGGGTTTGCTGTTTTTCGCCACGTTGGCGCTCAGCATCTATTGGTTGAAATTCCACGCCACCAGCCAATTGACCATTCAACTGTAAAGGGACCGTTATGACACCTGAACTGTCCCGAACCCTCAATGCGATCGGAATGCTTGCTGTCAGCCTCGTTCTGGTTCTGGCATATGTTTACCAATTTGCGCTCTATGAACTGCCCTGCCCGCTTTGCCTGTTGCAGCGGGTCGGTTTTGTGGCCGTGGGGGTTGGGCTTGGCCTGAACCTGCTATACGGCGCAAGACCCCACCATTATGCGATTGTTCTGATCGCTGCGCTGTATGGGGTCTCGGTTTCGATCCGTCAGATCCTGCTGCATATCGTACCCGGAACAGGCCATTACGGATCACCGGTTCTGGGGCTTCACTATTACACATGGGCAGCAATCGCCTTCTTCCTCGTCTTGCTGGGCACGGCAGTCATGCTGTTGTTTGAGCGTCAGTACGACCACGACGCGTCTGCAGAGCCGAAATTTGGAGGCAACAAACTGGCCAAAACTGCCTTTTTCGTCATGCTGGCGCTGGCTGTGCTGAATGCCGGGTCAACCCTTCTGGAATGCGGCCCCGGCATCTGCGCTGACCCGCCTACAAGCTACAAATTGATTGACGAACTGGACGCGGACGACGGAGGATAAGACAACCTTCGCCCGAAGAGGAGGCACGAGCATGGGACTATTGGGGCAGCCGTTAGGCTATTACGACTATCTGACATTTGTTGCGCTGATCCTGCTTCTTGCAGCGGTGATGGGTGTGTTTCTGTTTCTCATGGGGCTTCCGGGGCGGATCGCTATCAAGCGCAATCACCCGCATGCCGAAGCCGTCAAGATCATGGGATGGATGGGGTTTTTGGCCGTGGTTCCATGGGTTCACGCCTTTATGTGGGCGTTCCATGATGGCGTTACAGTGGACATTCGCCGGGGCCCGGATGAAGAGAAAGACGCCATTCGCGACGAAATCAAACGTCTGGGCGGCAAGGTCAGACCTGAGTATAAGGATCGTCTGGAGACAGACAACACGCAGAAAAGCTAAGGCCGAAGGAAAGAAATACCTATGTTCGTTGCCCTCGGCATCACGCTTTTTTACATCATTTTTGTCTGGCTCATCTTCTTCAAGCTGGAACTTCTGAAATTCAATATTGCCTGGGGCATCGTCTCGTTCTGGGTGGGCGCGCATCTGCTGCTGATCTTTCTGGTGGCGCTTCGGTTTTTTCAGCCCTTCTCGGCAGACAGCCACGTGGTGCGTTCGACCATACAGATCGTGCCCAAACTGACGCAGCCAACAATATTGACCGAGGTACTGGTCGAGCCGAACACTCAAGTCACAAAAGGCGATCCGCTTTATCGCTTTGATGACACGGTGTTTTCTCTGGCGGTGGACAATGCAAAGGCCCAACTGGTCGCGGCCGAGCAGAATGCCAAAATCCTGGAACAGGATGTGATCGCGTCGACCGAAGCTGTGGAACGCGCAAACGCGCAACTAGCCTATGCGCAGACCCAACAAGCCCGCTATGAGAACCTGGTGCCCGCTGGCGGAGCGCGGCAAGACGATCTGGACCGTTGGAACGAGCAGGTGACCGAAGATCTGGCTGCCGTCAAACAAGCGCAGGCCAATCTGGAAAAGGCACAACTGGCTGTGGAATCGCAGATTGACGGCGTGAACACGGGTATTCTTCAGGCTCAGGCCCAATTGGCCGAGGCCGAGTACTTTCTGGAAAACACCACCATCTATGCGCCTGAAAACGGGATGATCGTGTCACAGCAGGCACGTCCCGGTCTGGTTGTCGGCGACGTCCGATTGGGCGCAATCGCGAGCTTCGTGACCGAAGGCAACCCCTATATCCTTGCCACCTTCCGTCAACAGAACCTGAAATTTGTCGAACCAGGACAAGAAGTTGAAGTAGCGCTGGACCTCTATCCCGGTGAAATCCTGACAGGCAAGGTCGAGGCGATCTGGTGGGCCACCCGGCAAGGGCAACTCATCCCGTCGGGCCGCCTGCCCGGTTTTGAACTGCCCAAACTGCCCGGTCGGATTGCCGTACAGATCACGGTCGACTTGCCTGAAGGCCACACTTTCCCTGCTGGTGGCCATGCGGCCGTAGCGATCTATACCGGTATGGGCAAAAGCTTTGAGTTCCTGAGGCGCATCAATATCCGCCTCTATTCCTTCGCCAACTTCATCCGCCCGCTGGATATCTGAGGATGCGCGCCATGACACTCCGCCGGTTGCTGGGAACTGCCCTTTGCGCTGCTAGTCTGGTGGCTTGTGCGCCAGTGGGGCCGGATTTCGTGCGCCCGAACTCTCCGGTCGTGAAGCAATGGATCGAGGTGAACACCCCCAGCACCGGCCAAAGCGGCCTGACATCGCGCAGCGCGCCCGTGGTGAAATGGTGGGAGACGTTCAATGACCCCACCCTCAACAAGCTGATTGCGGAAGCTTATGCGCAAAACCTGACCCTTCAGGTTGCGGGTGCACGTGTGTTGCAGGCCCGTGCACAGTTGGGCATCGCATTTGGTGAGCTTTACCCGCAATCCCAGGCCATTGGCGGGTCGTTGCAGCGCCGACAAATCAGCGACAATCTTGGACCCATCGCTGATATCAACCGCATCATTCCGCTGGATACGGAATTTTCGACTTCGCAAGTCGGTTTCGATGCCCAATGGGAGCTGGACGTCTGGGGCGCGCAGCGGCGCGGGGTGCAGGCCGCGCGGTCCAACCTGGCACTTCAGGTGGCCAATTACGACGACGCTTTGGTGACACTGACCGGGGATGTGGCGGCCTTGTACGTCAATATTCGTGCGTTACAGGAGTCGCTTGCGGTCGCCCGCGAAAACATCAAGTTGCAGCAGGAATCTGCAGATCTGACCCAATTGCGTTTCAACAACGGTGTCACCACCGAGTTGGACGTGCAGGAGTCTACCGCCCTTCTCAACAACACCAAAGCTTTGGTGCCCGAGCTGGAAAGTGACCTGCAACAAACCAAGAATGCCCTGGCCGTGCTGCTGGGTGTCACGCCGTCCCGGATGACCAGCCTGTTGGGGAACTCGGGCCGCATCCCGTCCGCGCGGACAAATGTGGCTGTGGGTGTACCCGCCGAACTGCTGCGCCGCCGCCCGGATGTGCGGGCCGCGGAGCTGGCCGCAGCAACGCAATCGGCGCAGGTGGGCATCGCGATGGCGGATCTGTATCCGCAATTCGTGCTGTCCGGCTCGATTGGCCTACAGGCTTCGGGCGGGCGCGACCTGTTCAGTGGCAACAGCACCACCGGTCTGGCCAGCGCCGGTGTGGTCTGGAACGTGCTGAACTATGGCCGCATCAAGAACAATGTCCGCGCGCAGGATGCCGCCTATCAGGCGCTGATCGCCAATTACCAGAACACCGTGCTGACTGCGTATTCCGAGGTTGAAAGCGCAATGGTCGCTTATGCGCAGGCACGCAAACAGGTTGGGTTCTATCAGCAAAGCGTCGACGCTTCGCGCAAGGCGGCTGAGATTGCAGTCAGCCAGTACACGGACGGCATTGCCAGCTATTCGCGCATTCTGAACACGCAAACCGCGCTGCTACGCTCACAAGCCAATCTAATCGAAGCGCGTCAGCAAGTGTCCAGCAATCTGGTCGCGGTTTACAAAGGTTTAGGCGGCGGTTGGCAGATCCGTCAAAATCAGGAGTTTCTGCCCGAGACCGTCTTGGCCGAAATGGCCTATCGTACCGACTGGGGGGATCTGCTGCAGAAAACCCCAACCGGTGCCAGCCTGAACTGAACCTACTTTGTCAGACCGCGCAGCCCGCCTGAGATCAGGATATTGACCTCATAAAGGATACGCGGCGCGGCCAACCCGCCGGGGCTGGCCAGATAATTCGGGCTCCATTCCGGGTCGAACTTCTGCTTGAAGCTGCGCAAGCCTTCGAAATGATAAAACTGTTCGCCGTGCTCATAAACGAACCCTCCGATCCGGTTCCAGAGCGAGGCATGTTGCCGGTTTTCTATGCCTGAAAACGGCGCAGCCCCCAGCGAGAACCAGTGAAAACCCTGCTCTGCACCCCAAACCATCATCTCGGCAAACAGCGCATCCATCACAAAGCTGGGGCTGTCCGGCTCATACCGCATCAGGTCCAGCGACAGTTCGGATTTGTTGCCGCCTTGGAATAGGTTGGCGAACGCCTTGATCTTGCCTGTGTTTCCATCGCGCAATACCGCGTGGTCGAAATAAGACAGGTACTGATCGTCAAAGCCCCCAAGCGCAAATCCTTTTTCGGCGCCGGCCTTTTGCTCGAGCCAATGATCTGAAATCTCGCGCAATTCTGGCAAGACAGGTACCAGGTTTTCCTTTGGGATAATCTCGAACACATAGCCTTCCCGCTCGGCCCTGTTCTTGGCCTGCCGGAACCGTTTGCGCGACTTTCCGTCCAGCGAGAAATCTTGCAGCGGCACCCGCGCGACCTCACCAATTTTCAGGATCGACAGGCCCAAATCCAAAAAGGTCGGCAGGTATTTGGTCGAGACACTATAGAACGCGCACAGCTTTCCTTCACGGTCCGCCATTTCCCGAAGCTGCCAGATCAATTGGCGGCCAGCGGCCTCATCCCCCACCGGTTCGCCTTTTGAGATGACCGCGTTGCCGGTATCGGCGTAAGCGATGAAGGCCGTTTCATCCGGTGAGATCAGGAATTGCTTGTCACCGGTCAACGAGATCTGGGATTCAGTATCATCACTCTCCATCACCAGACGCTCGACGACCTCGGGAATTTCGGTGCGTTGCGGTGTCGGGATCTCACGCCCAAACAATGAGTTCACAGCGACCACGCCAACGATCACGGCAACAACGAGGCTCGAGCGTAAAAAGCGAGAGGCGTCGCCATTCCATGCAAACTCCCACCACAAAGCGTTTTGGTATTCCACATGGGAATACGCGAACAGCCCGATCCAGAAGATCACGGCAAGCAGCACCACGACACTGATCAGCCATGGGATGTTCAGGCGGAAAATTGATGCCCCACTGACCCGGTAAAACGCGCCACGGAACAAGGCCAAAACGCCTATCGTTCCCAACATCGACACCGCTTCGTGCATGTCCAAGCCCTTGGCAAGCGAGGCAAAGAATCCTGCCACCATCAGCAACATCGCAACTATCCAAGCGCGGTAGAGCTTGCGGAACAATCCGCGTGACACCAGCAAAAGCAGAACTCCGATGGCGCTTCCTACCAGATGCGAGGCTTCGACAAAGGACAGCGGCAAAACGTCTTTCAAAACACCAAGGTTCTGTGAACCGGCAGGCAGCGCCCCTGACACCAGCAGGATCACCCCGGCCACCGCTGCGACTCCGGCGGCAACAATGGGCACCATGGGGCGGATGGCCCGGTATACCCAGGTCGCGGCCCCACTTATCCTTTGGCGTTGCGTCAGCGCCGACGCTACCGCAATTGACAGGCTCGCAACAACAAACGGGACAAACGTGTAAACCACACGATAGAGCAGCAGCGCGGCAATAACATCCGACCGCCCCGATGCACCCAGCCCCGCGATCAGCGTAGCCTCGAACACGCCAATCCCGCCCGGAGCGTGGCTGAGGATGCCCACAGCAATGGCCGCGATATAGATTGTGAAGAAGTACGGATAGCCAACCCCCAGATCGTCCGGCATCAGAACATAGAGCACCATGGACGCGCCAAACAGATCGCCGATCGCGGCCAGCGTCAGAAGGCTGGCAAGCTTTCCACCCGGCAAATCGAAACCAACGCCTGCGAAGGACAACCGCCTGCCCCCGCGCGACAGCCAAATAAACAGGACGACCAATGCCCCCAGCAGCGACAGCCCGATGGCTGTTTCCACCGTCGGGCTGACCGGCACCACCTTGGATATGCCGTCAGGATGCAGGGTCAACAGCAGGCCCAGTATCAACACCAGCCCCATCCAGAACGCCACCCAAGAGGTCGCGATTACTCCGGCCACACGTCCCAGATCCAGCCCCAGCGACGCATAAATCCGGTACCGGATCGCAGTACCGGTGATGTAGGAAAAGCCAAGGCAATTTGATACGGCGTAACCACTTGCCCCTGCCATTCCAGCCACAGGCAAGGGCACTTTGCCCTCTGCCACGCTTTGCACCGCAAAAACATCATAGAGCGACAGAGAAAGAAAGCTGAACGCCGTCCAGCAAAGCGCGAATAGCATCAGCTTCCATGACGTTCCAGCGATATCGGTCTGCACATCCGACCATTTCACATGCGCCGACAGATCGTGCAAAACAGTCAGGGCGATTGCGGTGATCACAACGGGTATTGCGATGCGCAGCCAAGGCTTTTCCAGCATCGCCGTCATACGTTCCGCCCAATGCACAGCCAGAGGTTCGTCAGTTTTCTGCGAAGTGGTCATCCTGCACGTCCCTGCCTGTTTGCCGCGCCAGACAGTCTGCTGAATATTCAGACATCATCTGCCCTAAAACTCTGACACAAATTGTTTTCATCTCAAAGTGCTAGAGCCGCCCCTTGCGCGTGGACAGCAGCAAATTCGTCTCGGATCGCGTGATACCGTCAAAGCGGCGGATTTGAAACAGGACCTCATCCAGCTCGGCCAAGGTTTCGGTACTGATTTCTGCGATCAGATCCCAGCTGCCATTGGTCGAATGTATTGCTGTCACCTGCCGCAAGGCTGCTATCCGCGCCATGACGCGTTCTGTCCCGCGCCCTTCAATCTCAAGCATCATCAAACCGCGTACCGGGCTTTGCGCCAGATCCCTGCGAGTCAGGACAGTGAAACCGACGATTTCTCCGGATTGTTTCAGGCGCTGCAACCGACTGCGCACCGTGGTGCGCGTTACACCCAGGGTTTCCGAAAGCTCGGACAGACTGGCACGCGCATCACGTTGCAACGCATTGAGCAGTCTATTATCCAAATCGTCCATATCTTTTTCCCGTTAAGGATTTTCTCGACCCATTTTGAGCAATTTGCTGCCTTCACGCAAGACACTCTGCCAGCCTAAATGGACACATGGACATGAAGAAAATAATTCTCATCGGCGCGCCAATGGACGCTGGAAAACGTCGTCAGGGATGCCGGATGGGTCCGGACGCTTATCGTGTGGCCGGGCTGCAAGAAGCTTTGACCGATCTTGGCCATTCTGTTCAGGACCAGGGCGACGTGACCCCCGAAGAAACTGGCATGCCCGAACACCCGCATCTTTTTGCCCTGCCGGAATGTGTCGGCTGGACTCGGGCTCTTAGCCAAGCTGCACAAGCGGCCGCTGGTCGGGGCGTGCCCATCTTTATGGGCGGTGATCACGCGCTGTCCATGGGCACTGTCGCGGGCATGGCAGCCTACGCCGATCAGGTGGATCGGCCTTTGTTTGTGTTGTGGTTGGACGCGCATAGCGACTTTCACACACCGGACAGCACAGGCAGCGGCAACCTGCACGGAACGCCCGTGGCATATTTTGCTGGAAGACCGGGTTTTGACGCTTTCCCGCCCTTGCCTGCGGTGGTCCCGACGGATCGCGTTGGCATGATCGGCCTACGCTCTGTCGACCCGGCTGAGCGGCTGGCGTTGGAGCAGAATCACGCGATGTTGGCCGACATGCGCAGCATCGACGAACACGGGATCAAGGCCCCTTTGATGGCCTTTCTGGACCGTGTGCGCGCAGAAAACGCTCTGCTGCACGTGTCGCTGGATGTCGACTTCCTCGATCCCGCTATAGCTCCAGCCGTAGGTACAACGGTTCCAGGCGGAGCGACCGAGCGCGAAGCCCATCTGGCGATGGAGCTGCTACATGAGAGCGGGCTGGTCAGTTCGCTGGATCTTGTTGAATTGAACCCGTTTCTGGATGAACGCGGTCGCACCGCCAAACTTATGGTCGATCTGGCCGCCTCACTTATGGGCCGCCGCATCTTTGACCGCCCCACCCGGAGTTTCTGATGACCCAACCTTCTGACAAGGCCCTCGTGCCGTTTGTATCCGTCGACAACATGATGCGATTGGTTCATCACATCGGCGTCGAACAGATGATCACGCAGATCGCCGCACAGATCGAAGCCGATTTCAAACGTTGGGAGAGCTTCGACAAAACCCCACGCATTCCGGCGCATTCACCGCATGGTGTGATCGAGCTGATGCCAACCTCGGATGGTGAGGCCTACGGCTTCAAATACGTGAACGGCCATCCCAAAAATACTTCGGAAGGTTTGCAAACGGTCACGGCCTTTGGTCTGTTGGCGGATGTTTATACCGGCTATCCAACACTGCTGACCGAAATGACGCTGCTGACCGCACTGCGCACAGCGGCAACCTCGGCACTGGTCGGGCGCTATCTCGCCCCGACAAACGCAACCACCATGGCAATGATCGGCAACGGCGCGCAGTCTGAATTCCAGTGTCTGGCATTTAAGGCAATGTGCGGCATCAGTACAGTCCGGCTCTACGACACTGACCCTAACGCAACCGCAAAATGTTCGAAAAACCTGCGGGGCAAGGGTTTGACTGTTGTTCCCTGCACGACGCCAGAGGAGGCCATCGAAGGTGCCCAGATCGTCACCACCTGCACGGCAGACAAAAAATACGCAACCATCCTGACCGACAACATGGTTGGCCCCGGTGTTCACATCAATGCCATCGGTGGCGACTGTCCGGGCAAAACAGAACTGCACCGCGATATCCTGCTCCGCTCGGACATTTTCGTTGAATACCCGGAACAGACCCGTATCGAAGGAGAAATTCAGGCGCTGGACGAGGATCATCCGGTGACCGAGATGTGGCAGGTCATCAACGGTACCGCCAAAGGGCGCGTAGATGATCGCCAGATTACGTTGTTCGACAGCGTAGGTTTCGCGATCGAAGATTTCTCGGCCCTGCGCTATGTGAAACAAGCGATTGAAGGCACAGGTTTCTTTGAGCCTTTGGACATGCTGGCCGATCCGGATGATCCGCGCGATCTGTTCGGAATGCTGATGCGAGCCGGGTAAAACGCAGTCATGGGGGCTCTGCCCCCGCCGCGCTGCGCGCGCCTCCCCCGAGGTATTTTCGGCCAGATGAAGATCGGATCCCTTGCTTCATCTGGCCCAAAAATACCTCGGAGCGCGAGGCAGAGCCTCGCTCCCCTGCTAACCCGCAAGCGACGGCAGGTAGAGAACAATCCCCGGGAATGCCACAAGCAATGCGATGGTCATCGCATCGGCGATGAAAAACGGCGTCACGCCTTTAAACACATCCTGAACGCTCAGGTCCGGGCGCACCCCGGCCACGACAAAGCAGTTCAGCCCAATGGGCGGCGTGATCAGGCAGAACTCGGCCATCTTGACCACCAAAATACCAAACCAGATGGCGCACATCGGGCCGGACATGCCAAAGGCGCTGTCGGCTGCGCTCACAGTTTCACCTCCGTTCAGCGCCATGACCGCTGGATAGACGACGGGCAATGTCAGCAACAGCATCCCGATTGCATCCATGAACATGCCCAGCACCGCATAGGCCAGAAGGATGCAGATCAGGATCATCATCGGGGACATCTCAAGCCCGGTAATCCAGTCGGAAAACGCACCAGGAAGGTCTGCGAAGCCAAGAAACCGCACATAGATCAGAACGCCCCAGATGATCGAGAAGATCATGGCCGTCAGCTTGGCCGTTTCCAAAAGCGCGGATTTGAATTCCTTCCAGCGCATTCCATGAAACAGGGCGAAACAGAACACAATGAAGGCCCCGATTGCGCCGCCTTCCGTAGGGGTGCCCCAGGCTTTGTCTCCGAACGGGTTGTAGACAAAGCAAATGATGATCAGGATCACGGCCACAATCGGAATGGCGCCTGGTAAAGCGGAAAAACGCTCTTTCCAGGTGAAGCCAGTAACAGGTGGACCGACGGTTTTGAAGATCACTGCAATCCCGACAATCAGCAGGCCATAGATGATTGCAGAGAACGCACCCGGTATGAATCCGGCCAGCAGCAGCTTGCCGACATCCTGCTCGACGATGATGGCGTAGATCACCAGAATGGCCGAGGGTGGGATAAGCGAGGCCAGTGTTCCACCCGCAGCGACAACACCCGCTGCAAAGCGTTTGTTATACCCCACCTTCAACATCTCAGGGATAGCAATGCGAGCAAAGACGGCAGATGTGGCAACCGATGCCCCGGATACGGCAGCAAAACCGGCGGTGGCGAAAATTGTGGACACGGCGAGCCCACCCGGAACCCAGGCCACCCAGCGTTTGGCGGCTTCGAATAATGCGCGCGTCAGGCCAGCATAGTAGGCCAGATAGCCAATCAGGATAAAGGTCGGGATCAGGCTGAGCGTATGAGCTGCAACCTTAGAATGCGGAACCTGCCCCGCGGTCTTGACCGCAACCGTCAAGGCTTTGCCCAACCGGTCCGGGTCATAGCCAAACTTGGCCCAGAATATCCAGACCAGCCCAACCAATCCCGCCAGCCCTGCTGCGAAAGCCACTCGCATGCCGGCAACGACCAGAACCAGCAGACCGCCTGTGACCCAAAGGCCAATATCAATCGTGTCCATGTTCTAGTCCTGCCCTTCGAACTGTTCGGCCTCAGCCGCCGCTTGGGCCGCAGCATCCTGAAGAAGTGGAACCGCCACAGGGGTCTCGAGCCCCAGCACAAATGCACGCCCATAGCCCCACACCTGAAGCACCAGCCGCGCGCACAACACCGAAAAGGCTACGGGCGCCAACAGCTTGGCCGGCCACAAGGGAATACCGATGTCGATGGAACTGTCTCTGCTCCAGAGCGGCGCACCAAAGTCGAAGGACCGGTCGAAATGGGACCAACTGCCCCACACAAGTGCCAGCATCAACACCAAGATCAGAAGGACCGAGATCAGCTCGAACAGCCACAAGGCCCGGCCGTGAAGCCGCGAGATGACGATATCCATGCGGATATGCCCGCCGTCGCGCTGCACAAAAGAGATGCCCAGGAAAGCAATCAGTGGCATCGCCTGTTCGATCCAGTCGACATAACCGGGCAACGGCGCGTTGATCGCGTTGCGCCCGCTGACCGAAACGACGGCCAGAACCATCAATCCAAAAACCGCTATGCCGCTGATCAATGCAAGAAAGCGTTCAAGCTTTAACAAATGCCGGTCCAGCTGGCTTAGACGGCTACCGTCTTCCAGCACCGTGGCCTGTCCTGCCATTCCGGTGGTTCCTTGTTCTTGAAAGTGAACCGGGCACCCGACGGGGCACCCGGTCTAAAAGATCAGTTACCGCCGCGCTGCTGCTTCAAAGTGGTTTGAACCAGATCATACAGGTCTTGCGCCGGCAGCCCCTGTTCCGTCATGTCTGCAATCCATTTCTCTCGGATCGGATCTGCGGCTTTGGTGCGGAATTCCTCGATCACGGCGTCGTCAATCATCACCTTCTGCACACCCTTTTCTTCGAGGACGCTGTCCCACTGTTCGAGCAGACCGCCATAGTTCGCTAGGTAGTGATCAATCGCCTCGTCAATTGAGCTGTCCAGCGCTTCGCGATGCTCGGCAGGCAGTGCTTCATAGGCGTCGATATTCACAACCACGGGACAGTTCACCGTGCCAGGGTTCAGGTTGGCCGTCCACCAATCAGCCTCGTTGATCGTGCCGAAAGACAAGTGTGCATGCTGGGCGAAGGCCACTGTATCCACAACACCCGATTCCATTGCATTATAAGCTTCGGTTGCCGGGACTGAAGTTGGCACACCACCCACAGCCTCGAACGCTTGGCCCAAACCGCCCGTTGCACGGACACGCATTCCGTCGAACTTAGCCAATTGGTCGCGGGGTTCGCCCGTACCCACGATATTATACTGCGGCATGGGCGAGGTCATGATGATACGGGCATTCCACTGCGCCATCTCATCTTTGACCGCCGGGTGATCATATACAGCGTGGCTTACAGCAACCTCTTCTTCAAGATTGTTTACACCAAGGAACGGCAGTTCCAGAACGGTGATCGCCCGGTTCTTGTCGCGGTGATAGCCAGCGCAGAACTGAGCCATTTCAAAGGCCCCGATTTCGATACCATCCAGGTTTTCGCGTGGTTTGGACAGGCCACCATAGCTGACATTGATCGTGAACTCTCCATTTGTCTTTTCGCTGACAAGCTCGGAAAGCTTTTCGACATGTTCCGTAAATGCGCGGCGCTTGCCCCAGACGGATGCATTCCACTCGGTCGCGGCAGCCTCGCTGACAAACGCAAAGCTCAAGGCGGCGACGGCAGCACCGCTCAACATATTTTTCATGATTTTGTCTCCCTTTGGTGCGCCTCTTCCCGAAGCGCTTGCAACGAAGCTAGCGCCAACATTCGGATGTGCCAACCCTCAGGGTCGCATGTGTTCCTAGATCCGAGACCACAAGGAACACCTGGCCAAGTTTGCCGACCGTAGAAACGCGCGAAACCACCAGGAGTAATCGTTACATTTATGTCTCTGTTAAATAGTAATTTATTCAATTTAGACCGTAAATTTTTACAAAAATAAGCAACGCGCCGAAATTTCTTTACAAACAAATCCAAAGATTACGGCAATTTATTTATTTATTTTCTGAACCCGGTAATACTTTGACCGGGGAGGAACGGGATCGACTTTGCTGAACAATCGGGCAAAAACGACCCAACGTAATCCAGTCCAGAGGGAGGAGCCTCAAAGATGACCACCGCTGCCCAGGCAGATGCCAAGACCTATCCGCCATCCGCAGACACTGTTGCTCGTGCACATGTCGATGCTGCGAAATACGCAGACATGTACGCCGCCTCAATCTCTGACCCCGACACGTTTTGGGGTGAGCAAGGCAAGCGCGTCGATTGGATCAAGCCCTTCTCACAGGTAAAGGACGTCAACTACGACTTCGGCTCGGTCAAGATCAACTGGTACGCTGATGGCACGCTAAACGTTTCGGCCAACTGCCTGGACCGCCATCTAAAGACACGTGGCGACCAAACAGCCATCATCTGGGAGCCGGACGATCCAAATGATCCGGCGCAGCATATCTCATACGCCGAACTGCACCGCCGTACCTGCCGGATGGCCAACATCCTGGAATCGCTGGGCGTGCGCAAAGGCGACCGTGTTGTCATCTACCTGCCGATGATCCCCGAGGCCGCTTATGCAATGCTAGCCTGCGCACGGATCGGCGCCATTCACTCGATTGTTTTCGCTGGCTTTTCGCCCGACGCGCTGGCAGCTCGGATCAATGGCTGCGACGCCAAGGTTGTGATCACAGCGGATGAAGCGCCACGTGGCGGTCGCAAGACACCGCTGAAGTCCAACGCGGATGCGGCCTTGCTACACTGCAAAGACAGTGTGAAATGTCTGGTGGTCAAGCGCACCGGTGGTCAGACCACCTGGATCGACGGGCGCGACTTTGACTACAACGAAATGGCGCTTGAGGCGGACGACTACTGCGCGCCCGCCGAGATGAACGCCGAAGATCCGCTGTTCATTCTTTATACATCCGGTTCAACCGGACAGCCCAAGGGCGTTGTGCACACCACTGGCGGCTATCTGGTTTATGCCTCGATGACGCATGAGATCACCTTCGATTACCACGAAGGCGACGTGTACTGGTGCACGGCGGACGTGGGTTGGGTCACCGGCCACAGCTATATCGTCTACGGCCCGCTGGCCAATGGCGCGACCACGTTGATGTTCGAAGGCGTTCCGACCTTCCCAGATGCTTCGCGCTTTTGGCAGGTCTGTGAAAAGCACAAAGTCAATCAGTTCTACACCGCGCCAACCGCGATCCGTGCGCTGATGGGACAGGGCAACGAGTTTGTCGAGAAATGCGACTTGAGCGATCTGCGCACGCTGGGCACAGTGGGTGAGCCGATCAACCCCGAAGCCTGGAACTGGTACAACGACGTCGTTGGCAAGGGCAAATGCCCCATCGTGGACACTTGGTGGCAGACGGAAACCGGCGGTCACCTGATGACCCCCCTGCCCGGTGCACATGCGATGAAGCCCGGTTCCGCGATGAAGCCGTTCTTTGGCATCCAGCCTGTCGTTCTGGACCCTCAGTCGGGTGTCGAGATCGAGGGCAACGGCGTCGAGGGTGTTCTGTGTATCAAAGACAGCTGGCCCGGTCAGATGCGCACCGTCTGGGGCGATCATGAGCGGTTCGAGAAGACCTATTTCTCGGACTATAAAGGCTACTACTTCACCGGTGACGGCTGCCGCCGTGACGAAGATGGTGACTATTGGATCACCGGCCGCGTCGATGACGTGATCAACGTGTCCGGTCACCGCATGGGCACGGCCGAGGTCGAAAGCGCGCTGGTCGCTCATGCCGCAGTCGCTGAGGCTGCCGTGGTCGGCTATCCCCATGAAATCAAAGGGCAAGGCATCTATTGCTACGTCACCTTGATGAATGACCGCGAGCCTTCGGATGAGCTGTTGAAAGAGCTGCGCACCTGGGTCCGCACGGAAATCGGCCCGATTGCCTCGCCGGATGTGATCCAGTGGGCCCCTGGCCTGCCCAAAACACGTTCGGGCAAAATCATGCGCCGTATCCTGCGCAAGATTGCCGAGAACGACTTTGGCAGCCTGGGTGACACGTCGACACTGGCCGACCCGTCGGTTGTCGAAGACCTGATCGAAAACCGTGCGAATAAGTGAGGACGTGATGGACGCTGCCACGATCACCACTCCCGCCGTTCTGATCCTTCTCGGCCCTCCGGGCGCCGGGAAGGGCACACAGGCCCGTATGTTGGAAGAGAAATTCGGGCTGGTTCAACTCAGCACCGGCGACTTGCTGCGCGAGGCTGTCGCGGCTGGTACAGAAGCAGGTCTTGCCGCCAAAGCCGTCATGGAAGCGGGCGACCTGGTCAGTGACGACATCGTCATCGCCATCCTACGCGACCGTATGGCCCAGCCAGATTGCGCCAAGGGCGTCATTCTGGACGGCTTCCCCCGCACTACGGTTCAGGCCGAAGCGCTGGACGGACTGCTTGCGTCGAACAATCAGAAGATCAACGCTGCGATCAGCCTTGAGGTCGAAGACGCCGAAATGGTGATCCGCATCTCGGGTCGCTACACCTGCGCCGGCTGTGGCGAAGGCTATCACGACACGTTCAAAAAGCCTGTCGAAGACGGCACATGCGACAAGTGTGGTCACACTGAATTCAAGCGCCGTGCGGATGATAATGCCGAAACCGTGGCGTCGCGGTTGGCAGCTTATCACGCACAGACCGCGCCATTGATCACCTATTACAAAGGCCATGGCGTGCTGCAACGCACCAACGCCATGGGCAAGATTGAAGACATCGCCCGCGACCTGGAGGAAATCGTCAGCGGCGCGATGAAGTAAGGGGAGGAGATCGGCCGCAAGGCCTTGATCCTTAAAAGAATACTTCAATGAACCGCCTTGGCGGAACAGAGAAGTTTTGCCGGACGTCACGGGGCGTTTGGTACAATCGAGAAGCGGTCCGCGTCACTGGAGGAATTGGGCACGGGCCGCCCAACGAGGAAGCGAAGGAGGAACCCGCGATGGCGGATCATTCAACAAACTCCGCGCAGGCGTCCGAAGCCGATAAGGGCTATTGGCAAGCCAACCTGCGCCTCATTTACATCAGCCTCGCAATCTGGGCGCTGGTGTCGTTTGGATTCGGCATTCTGCTGCGTCCATTGCTGTCGGGGATCGCCGTTGGCGGAACCGATCTGGGCTTTTGGTTCGCACAACAGGGATCGATCCTGGTCTTCTTGGTGCTGATCTTCAACTACGCCTGGCGCATGAACAAGCTGGACGCCGAATTCGGCGTAGACGAAGAATAAGGGAGAGCGGGGATTATGGATCAGTTTACCATCAACCTGCTGTTTGTTGGCGCATCATTCGCGCTATACATCGGCATCGCGATCTGGGCCCGCGCGGGTTCCACATCGGAGTTCTACGCCGCCGGTCGCGGCGTTCACCCGGTCACCAACGGTATGGCGACAGCGGCGGACTGGATGTCTGCGGCCTCGTTCATCTCGATGGCGGGCCTGATTGCCTTTACCGGCTATGACAACTCGACATTCCTGATGGGTTGGACCGGTGGCTACGTGCTGCTGGCTCTGCTGCTTGCGCCTTACCTGCGCAAGTTCGGCAAATACACTGTCTCGGAATTCATCGGCGACCGTTTCTACAGCCAGACCGCACGCGTTGTTGCGGTGATCTGTCTGATCGTTGCGTCGGTGACCTACGTTATCGGTCAGATGACCGGTGTTGGCGTGGCCTTTGGCCGCTTCCTTGAGGTGTCGAACACGTCCGGTCTGCTGATCGGTGCTTGTGTGGTCTTTGCCTACGCGGTGTTTGGCGGGATGAAAGGTGTGACATACACCCAGGTTGCTCAGTACTGCGTGCTGATCACAGCCTACACCATCCCGGCGATCTTCATCTCGCTGCAGCTGACCGGCACGCCGATCCCTGCTCTGGGTCTGTTTGGTGACACCGCAAGCGGTGAGCCCCTGCTGACCAAGCTGGATGCAATCGTGACCGAGCTGGGCTTCAACGAGTACACCGCCCACCATTCGAACACGCTGAACATGGTTCTGTTCACGCTGTCGCTGATGATCGGTACCGCCGGTCTGCCGCACGTGATCATGCGCTTCTTCACCGTGCCGAAAGTATCTGACGCACGTTGGTCGGCTGGCTGGACTCTGGTCTTCATCGCGCTGCTGTACCTGACCGCCCCTGCGGTTGGCGCAATGGCACGTCTGAACATCACCGACATGATGTGGCCCAATGGTGGCATCGAAGGTGGCGCTGTCTCGGTCGAGGAAATCGACACCGATCCGCGCTATGACTGGATGAAAACCTGGCAGAAAACCGGTCTTCTGGATTGGGAAGACAAGAACGGTGACGGCAAAATCCAGTACTACAATGACAAGTCCGAAGCCATGGCTTCCATTGCGGAAGAAAACGGCTGGGTCGGTAACGAGCTGACCAAGTTCAACCGTGACATCCTGGTTCTGGCCAACCCCGAAATCGCCAACCTGCCGGGTTGGGTGATCGGTCTGGTCGCTGCCGGTGGTCTTGCGGCTGCTCTGTCAACCGCTGCGGGTCTTTTGCTAGCGATTTCGTCAGCGGTGTCCCACGACCTTGTCAAAGGTGCGATCAACCCGCAAATCTCTGAAAAGGGTGAATTGCTGGCTGCTCGTATCGCAATGGCCGTCGCCATCGTTGTCGCAACCTACCTGGGTCTGAACCCACCCGGATTTGCGGCGCAAACCGTGGCCCTGGCCTTTGGTCTTGCGGCAGCCTCGATCTTCCCGGCGCTGATGATGGGGATCTTCTCGACCCGCATCAACAACACCGGCGCGGTTGCAGGTATGCTGGCTGGTCTGGTTGTGACCCTGGTCTACATCTTCCTGCACAAGGGCTGGTTGTTCATTCCGGGTACCAACTCGTTCACCGATGCTGACCCGCTGCTGGGTCCGATCAAGTCGACCTCGTTCGGCGCAATCGGTGCGATGATCAACTTTGCGGTTGCCTACGTTGTTGCAGGCGCGACCAAAGAGACTCCGCAGGAGATCAAGGATCTGGTCGAAAGCGTACGCATTCCCCGTGGTGCGGGCGCAGCTCAGAACAAATGAGCTTGATGCGGTCGTTGGTTCTTGCCTTCGACCGCGTCTTTCGATCCACTGTTCCCGCCCAGCACATCACTGGGCGGGATTTTTTAACCAGAACACCGGAGACGACACATGCCCCTGTCCCATGACGAAATAGCCCGGTTTCTGAAATCCGTTCATCCCTATGACGCGTTGCCTTCCGACGCCCTGGATCAGATCGTCAAACAGATCGAGGTCTGGGAAGTTGAGGAAGACGCCTCGGTCTTTGAGCTGGGCCACAAGTTACCCGGGGTGTTCGTGATCTATGAAGGACAGGTCGAAATTACCGATGAGAACGGTGCCATCGTCTCTCATCTGGGTCTGCGCAATTCCTTTGGCGAAAGGGGCCTGCTGAAAGACGGCAAAGCCGCCACCAAAGCCCGCGCGCATACGCCGTCAGTTCTAATGGTTCTGCCACCGGATCTGGTCCGGAGTTTGATCGATAACCATGATGTTGTGGCAAAGTTCTTTGACCGCACACGTGGCGACCGCAGTGGTCCGCAAAGCCTGGCTACCAGTTCGATCGACGTATTGATGGCGCATAACCCGGCCACCTGCCCCGCTGACACGTCGGTTCAGGACGCCGCGCGGATCATGCGCGACAAACATATTTCGTCGCTCTGCATCACGGACGGTGAAAGCTTGCAGGGCATTGCGACCCTGCGGGATATCTCGGGCAAATACGTTGCAGACGGCCTACCCGCCTCCACGCCCATTTCTGAAATCATGACCGCGAACCCGGTTACATTGTCGCCCAGCGATATCGGGTCGGATGTGCTGCACATCATGATGGAGCGCGGCATTGGCCATATCCCGATCTCCGAAGGCGGTCGGCTGGTCGGGATCGTGACGCAGACCGATCTGACCCATTATCAGGCCGTGAACTCGGCCGAGCTGGTGCGCCGCATTGCGCAGGCTGACACGGCCGAAGAAATGGCACGCGTGACCGAAGAGATCCCGCAGCTTCTTGTGCAGCTGGTTGCCGGCGGGAACCGGCACGAAATTGTCACCCGACTGATCACCGATATCGCGGATACCGCCACGCGACGCCTATTAGCACTCGCCGAAGCTGAACTGGGCCCGCCCCCGGTACCCTATCTGTGGCTTGCATGCGGGTCTCAGGGACGGCAGGAACAAACCGGCGTATCGGATCAGGACAATTGTCTGATGCTGGATGACAGCGTGACCGATGAAGACATGGCCTATTTCACCAGGTTGGCGAAATTCGTCTCGGACGGGCTGGACATTTGCGGGTACTTCTACTGCCCCGGCGACATGATGGCGACCAATCCGCGCTGGTGTCAGCCGGTGCGCGTCTGGCGCGATTATTTCACAGGATGGATCGCCAAACCAAACCCAGAGGCGCAGATGCTGGCCTCGGTCATGTTCGACCTGCGCCCTATCGGCGGCGCGTTTGAGCTGTTTGCCGACCTTCAGGCCGACACACTGGCAGCGGCCAGAGCGAACTCGATCTTTGTGGCGCATATGATTTCGAACTCGCTGAAACACACGCCCCCGCTTGGCCTGTTGCGCGGGTTCGCCACCATTCGCTCGGGCGAACACCGCAATACGCTGGACCTCAAACACAATGGTGTTGTGCCCGTCGTAGATCTGGCCCGGATATACACGTTGCAGGGCGAGCTGACCGAAGCCAACACCCGTGCCCGCCTGAAAGCGGCCGAGGCCAGCGGTGTCCTCAGCCCGTCTGGGGCTCGGGATCTGCTGGACGCTTACGACCTGATCGCTGAAACCCGCCTGGAGCATCAGGTTCGGCTGGTTAAGTCAGGTGAAAAACCCGACAATTATCTGCCACCGTCCGATCTTTCGGACTTTGAGCGAAGTCATCTACGCGATGCATTTGTTGTGGTAAAAACAATGCAATCGGCGGTTGGCCACGGCAAGGGTATGCTGGGCTAAGACCCCCTAGAACGGAGAGACCACATGTTTCTGGAATTGATCGGCACTATCTTTGCGGGCTTCGCGTTTGCGGGCGTCGTGCTTGTGCTGAACAAGCTGACCGGTGGGCGCTTGCCGAAATGGACCACTCCGGTTGCGGCGGGTCTGGGCATGATCGGCATGACCATTGCCAGCGAGTATTCCTGGTACGACCGCACCCGCGATCAACTGCCGGATGAAATGGCCATCGTGCAAGAGGTGGAAAGCCGTGCTTTCTATCGCCCCTGGACATACGCGGTGCCCTTCGTAGATCGTTTTGCCGCCATTGACACGATATCGGTTCGCAGCAATGAAAATGTTCCAGATCAAAGACTTGTCGACCTATACTTCTTTGGCCGCTGGGCTCCAGTTTCAAAAGTGCCGGTGGCTGTCAACTGTGTTGAAAATAGCCGCGCCAATCTAGCAGACGGTGCTGAATTCGCTGATGATGGTCGGTTGATTAACGCGGACTGGATTTCAGCCGAGGCCAACGATCCAATCATCGAGACCACCTGCGGGGTCTGATCATGCTCACCAATTTGAGCCTTAGGCTCAGGATTTTTTTGTTCTTCTGCTTGCTGGCATTCGGCGGGATTGCGATCAGCGCAGTTGCGCTGTGGATTTCCTATGCCCGCGCAGGAAATCCCGACCTTTTGGGTGACTTCATTTTTGCAGAAATCCTGATCGCGTTTGGGCTGCTTGCTTTGATCGCAGGTGTCTGGCTGCTGTTTGACGACAATATTGCCAAGCCAATTGAACGCCTGTCGGCCCAACTACGGGCCCGAGCGCATGCCGGGGTCAGTACGGATCTGGACATGCAGGCTGCGCGCTATCTGGGGGATCTGGCCCCCGCAGCGGCAGGTCTGGCGGAACAACTGGCGTCAAACGCCATGCGAACCGCCGAAGCCGTAGCATCGGAAACCGCGTACTTAGCAGCAGAGAAACAACGTCTCACCGCCCTGCTGACCGAGATACCGGTCGCTATGTTGCTGGCCAGCCCAAAGCATCAGATTGTGCTGTATGATGGTCAGGCCGCCGAGGTTCTGGCCCAGATTGCACATCCTCGACTGAACGCGTCGCTTTTCGAGTACATCGAGGCCACAGGCCTGACGGATGCCTATGCCAAAATGGGAAAAACCGGCAAAGACGTTTATTGTACGCTGAACAGCGTAGATGGCCGGCAAACCTATTCTGCGCGGATGAAGCCCCTGGGCGACGCGCCCGGCTACATGCTGGTCTTCGAAGACAGTGCCGCCCAAATGTCCCCTGATGAGGCGCGGCCTCTGGTTTACGATTTTGAGCTGCTCGACACGCCAGGGGATGACGCGTTTGAAAATCGCACCTTGTCGGATCTGTGTTTCGTCGTCTTCGACACCGAGACCACCGGGCTGCTTCCTCATAAAGATGAAATCGTTCAGATCGGCGCGGTGCGCGTGCTCAACGGCAAGATCGTTCAGGGTGAACATTTGGACATGCTGGTGAATCCGGGCATCCCGATACCACCTGCTTCGACCAAAGTGCACAAGGTCAGTGACCGTATGGTTCAGGGCGCACCCGACATCACTGAGGCCGGGCGCGTATTTCATCAGTTCGCCCGCGACGCGGTGATCGTGGCGCATAACGCACCCTTCGATATGGCGTTCCTGCGTCGTCACGCCAAGCGGATGGAGGTCGAATGGGATCACCCGATCCTCGACACGGTTCTGCTGTCTGCCGTGCTGTTCGGAGCCAGCGACACACACACGCTGGACGCGCTGTGTGAACGGCTGGAAATCACGATCCCCGAGGCCCTGCGCCACACTGCGCTGGGCGATGCGGTCGCCACGGCCGAAGCGCTGGTCAAGATGCTGCCGATTCTGCAGGCACGCGGCATGACGACCTTCGGTGAAGTCATAATCGAAACACGAAAACACGGGCGCTTGCTGGAAGACCTGAACTGACAGCTTAAATTGCAAGCAGCAGTCAGCTTTTCATGGACAATCCGAGCCTCGCGTGGCACCTGATGCGCGGCCAAGGAATACGCGCGCAATGACCGAAAAGACTTTCATACCCACCCCGGAACAAAGCCCGGCCTTTCGCGAGGCCCTGGGGTGTTTTGGCACCGGTGTCACTGTGATTACCACGCAAACCGAAGGTGGACCGCGCGCGATCACCGTGAATTCCTTTGCCTCGGTCTCATTGGACCCTCCGCTGGTGTTGTGGTGTCTGGCCAAGGAATCGTTCCGTTTCGACGCTTTCAGCAGCTGCGAACACTATTCGATTCATGTGATGGCACAGGATCAGCAAGAGCAGGCGCTGCTCTTTGCGCGTGACGGCACAGACTTCTCACATGCAGATTGGACTGAGGATGAGACCGGTCGCCCGCAATTGACCCAATGTCTGGCGCGGTTCGATTGCCGTCTGCACGCGCGGCACGACGCTGGTGATCATCTGATCATTGTGGGACAAGTGGAACAGGTTATGTACCGCACAGGAAAGGGCCTGATTTTCAAACGCGGCCAGTTCGGCGGGTTTGTCGATCTGATCTAGTCGTCGAGGGATCCATGAACTGCCAAAGCCTCAAGCTGCGCATCCTGCGGCGTGATCACACGATAGGCTTCGTGCACGCCAGTTTCAGACAGTTCTCTGGCCACGGTCAACAGCGTGTTGGGCGCATGATCTTCGCACAGCTCTGACATATGATCGACTTCCGCCTGCGCCACGCCAAGCGCTGCCTCAACTGAAGGCGCACCATAGAACTGCACAAAATGGTCGGCCAGATTGCGGGCGATCTGATCTTTCTCTGCCGGTTCGATCTGCGTCACGGCCACAAATGTCACGCGGCCAAAGGTTTCAAGACCCAGCCAGCCATTCGCAAAGGCCTGACGCGCCTTGCCTTCAAGATCTGCATCGCTCCAATTCGAGAACTCGAACCCGCCAGACACACACCATTCCCCGGTGCGCGCCGGAGAATGAAACACGTTCATGTCGCTTTCGTCGAAGTGAATTGCTCGGGCCAGTTTCATCTTCCGTTCTCCAACACTTCGGTCAGGGGACGCAGGTGCGTTTCGGATCCGTCCCGGATCAACATTCCAAACCGTTCATCCGTACCCAAAAAAACACCGCCATGATCCAGCGGATCTCCTACACCGCGCAGCAAACCCATCCATTCAGCGTGCAGCGGCGCGTTACCATCTTCCTGCCAGCGGTTCAGCCAGGTCAAAGTATGACGCGACCAGCTTTCAACCAATTGTGTGGCGGATACGTCTGCACATCCCTCGTCGTAAAGCGCGGTGACATCTGGTGTTTCACCCGGGGCCTCGCTGGTTTGCAGCAGCGCCAGTTCCCAACCTACGATCAACCAGTCCGGCTCCTGATCAGCGGACACATCCGAAGAGGTCACCCGAAACTTCCCGCATTTTGCGCCATTCACGCAGATCAATCCGTCCCAGCCCAAATGCACAGCAACCTCTGGCGGGGCCAGAGCGCCCAGCGCGTTCTGAAACCCTACGGCACACAGTGGCAGCATTGCCATCGCGTCCTGCAACGGCACCTCAGGCGCAAAGACGATGGCAACGCGCAGACGGTCGGCCTGAATGTTGTAAACGACCGTTCCCGCGTCGCATCCCAGCGCGGCCATTGCCTGCGCCCTGTCAAACGGGTCTTCCCCACCCTGAACCGGGTGACCCGTCAGCAAAGGGGGAAAGACCGGCTGGCTCATGCGAAACCGTTTGAGATCAGGTCGCGTGCGATCTTGCGGAACGACTCGGCCTGTGGACTATCGGGCTTGCTGACCACGATGGGCGCGCCTCCGTCAGCGGCCACGCGGATGTCCAGATGCAGTGGGATTTCACCCAGCAGCGGTACACCCAGAGATTCCGCCTCGGACGCAACACCGCCATGACCAAACACATGTTCTTCGTGCCCGCAGTTGGAGCAGATATGGGTCGACATGTTTTCGATCATGCCCACGATCGGGGTTTTGAGCTGATTGAACATATCGATCCCCTTGCGGGCGTCGATCAAAGCCACGTCCTGCGGGGTTGAGACCACGATGGCACCGTCCACCTGGAACTTCTGGCTCAGCGTCAGCTGCACATCGCCCGTTCCCGGTGGAAGGTCGACGATCAGAACGTCCAACGCGCCCCACTGCACCTGCCCCATCATCTGTTGCAATGCGCCCATCAACATGGGTCCACGCCAGACAACAGCCTGACCTTCGTTGGTCATCAACCCCATGGACATCATGGTCACGCCGTGATTGCGCAAAGGCAGAATGGTTTTGCCATCGGGGCTGGCCGGGCGACCGGACACACCCAGCATCCGGGGCTGCGACGGACCGTAAACATCCGCATCCAGCAGACCGACGCGCCGTCCTTCAGCGGCCAGCGCACAGGCAAGGTTTGCAGAGACAGTGGACTTACCGACACCGCCCTTACCCGAAGCAACAGCAATAATCCGATCAACACCCGGAACGGCCTGCGGCCCGGTTTGCGACGGTTTGGGTTTCGGTTTCAGATCCGGCGGAGCCTTGTCGGAATGCGCGGTCATCATCGCCGATACATTGGCCACACCGGCGACCATCTGCGCGGCTTTCTCGGCCGTCGCTCGCACGGGCTCCATCTTTTCCGCGTGCTTTGGATCAATCTCAAGCACAAATCGTACGGTATCACCTTCGACATTCAGCGCACGCACGATACCTGCGCTGACAATATCTTGACCAGACACCGGGTCAGTGATCTTTTTCAGGTTCGCCAGAACCGCGTCACGAACACTCATGCCTTGCCCCCTTCGATATGCCCGTGTGACAGGGGCGTGCGTGTCACCAAATTCTGGTCGCCGCTCATTGCATGTGTCTCCGTCTCTTTCAGTTTATTTGACGCACCGCGCCCTGCCCCGTTAGGCTGAGCCATGCGCTTTGTCCTCTTGTGCCTGAGCCTCACGTTCTCTGCCACCCCCTCCTTGTCTCAGGAGGCGATTGGCCTTGCGGCCCCGGCCGAGGTGAAAGACTCGGGTCTGTTGCAACATATTCTTCCTCGCTTCTCTCTCAAGACCGGGATTCGCGTTATTGCGGATGACACAGGTGTTATGGTCCTGAATCCCGCTCCGCCCGGCGATCCGGTCTTTGCCCGCGATGATGTGATCTACCATCTGACCATCGAAGACAATAAGCGGCAGGCCCGCTTTCGCGATTGGCTGCGTTCGGATATTGGAAAGCGCACCGTTGAAAGTTTTGCGCCAGCACAAGGCGCGCCCTTTACCGCCAGCTTCGATCTGACGGTCACTGAGTCGGAGGAAACCGTTGACGGTAATACCGTGCTTGGCGAAGAACTGTCGATGACCCATTGCGGACGATGCCATGTGATCGGACCCAAAAACCGAATGAACGGGCTGGGCTCGACCCCATCGTTTGCCGTCCTGCGCGCGATGCCGGACTGGTCCGAACGGTTCGAGGCTTTCTTTGCTCTCAACCCCCATCCTGCGTTTACACAGATCGACGGACTGACGCCGCCATTTGACCCCGAGCGCCCTTCTCCGATCCATCCTGTTCAGATGACTCTGGACGATCTCGATGCAATCCTCGCGTTTGTCTCGCGGATGAAAGCCGCAGATTTGGGGGCTCCGCTGCAGCTTCAATGATCTTTTCTATCTGAATAATAATCGTCAGTCGTAACGACCCGTGGTTTAGGCTTTGACTGGAAGGGATTGTCCTGCTGCTGAAACTGCACATTAACCCGGCAATTGTCGCACATCTGGATCATCCGCGCCTGATCCGAACTGGCAAACATCGGGTGTGTGCCCGAAAGCTTTTCCATGATCCGCTCCACAGTGGATTTCACCCCAAACAACGCACCGCATTCAACACAAGCGAAAGGTTCTTCTTCGTTGAGTACCTGCTGGGACAGGGCCGCATCGCTCAGATCAAGCTGTGGAACCAAAGTGATTGCCTCTTCGGGGCAGATCGTCTTGCACATTCCGCATTGCAGGCAGGCATCCTGCTGAAAGTTCAGCTGCGGCTTGTCCGGATTGTCGATCAAAGCCCCTGATGGACACAGCGACACACAGCTGAGGCACAGGGTGCAACTGTCCGTGTTCACTGCAACCGCACCATAAGGCGCGTTATCGGGCAGTGGCAATGGAGTGTCTGCCTGCGGATTTAGCGCCTGCGCGGCCAAGCGTGTGATCTGTCGACGGTTCCCCAATGGAAGAACCGGTTCGGCCAAAGGTTGCGGCACGTCTTGACCATAGAGCAGATCAGACATGGCGTCCGGATCAGCCTCATCAATCAGTCCAATCCCATCAGCGCCTGCGATCGCGCGCGCCAGAGCAATCTCGTGGTCCAGCGAATCCCGTTCGGTTGTGGGTGCAAGCAATACATCCACACGGACAAAACCATGCGCCAAAGCGGCAAGCATCTCGGCGTGGCCAAAACCGGATATAACATTTAGTTCCAGCGGGATAACATCCGAAGGCAAACCACGACCAAAGCGCGCAGCCAACCGGATCATCTCTGCCCCATGCGCATCATGAATCAAAAGCCGGGGCGCGGCCCCTCCTGCTCGTCGATAGGTGCGCGCCAGGACGTGCATCCGGGACAACAGCGCCGAAACGGTCGGATCCTCGTAAGTGATCGCCGTCGACGGACACAGTGCGGCACACGCACCGCATCCGGCACATACCATCGGGTCGATGCTCACATGCTCACCCGCTGGTGTTATCGCCCCGGTCGGGCAGATATCCAGACAGTTTGTACAACCCACCTGTTCCGCCCGTGAATGCGCACACAAGGATTCTTCCAATCTCACGTACAAAGGCTTTTCAAAGGTACCAACAAGCTGAATGGCCTCAAAAGCCAGGCGTTCAACGGCCACCACGTCTTTTGGATCAGCCCTCAGATACCCTTCGCGCTTGTTGGGGGCCTGGACGAACGGCGCGCCGCCTGTCAGGTCCAGAATAATGTCGCAGGCAGATTGTGCTCCGTTCCTGGGCTCGGTCCAGGCAAAGGCACCACGCCCGCCCGGCACGACCTGTTGCACGGCGTCCAGACGCAGTGAAAACCCGCCCAGCGCCCCTGACACGGACTTCACCCGTCCGCGTACCACATCGAAAGCGCGCGAGGTCGGCTCTGCCTGATCCGTAGCCAGAACAGTCACGGCCAAAGTTCCCACCAACTTCTCAGCCAGATCAAAACCCACCGCGCCGGGGCCAACGATGAAACAAGTTCCTTCGCTGATAACATCGACGCTGGGTGTGACGGGCTGCGGCAACAGCGCCTCAGCCGCCAGTGCAGCCATCTTTGGCGTTGCATCCGTACCCTGTTCAGACCAACCCGCACGGTCGCGTAGGTCGAAGAAGCCAGGCACGTCGATATCCAAATCTTCGGCAAGGGACTGGAACACGTCCTGCTCTTGCAGGCAGGCGATCACGGTATCTCCGTCTTGCATCAGTTCGGCAGCAGATTGCAGTTGGGTCGTGCAAAGCGCTGTATGCACCTTAGAACAACTAACACCACAGGCGCTTTCGATCCTGTCGGGATCCAATTCCTGAGTTCCTGCGCAATCGCATAGCAGTAGTTTGGTGCCCATTTTCCCTCCCGCGGGATGCTCTCCCCATCCCATGAACCTTAGGCTGTACGCACATCCCGGCAACTTCAACCCCCTGCCGTGCGCAGTTATTTACCCCTCATTCGCGCAGAAAATCGAAGGAAACAAACGCGTTTTCGGCTCCGTTCACGCAGTTGCGACCAAAACATACGACCAAAGTCTAAGGACACAGGCTTGGCACAAAGACACAATGTGTACCATAGTGTTCATGCAAAGGCAGGGGAGAGCCTTTCGGGGAGGAGCCAGTGGCCAAGGCCGCAAGCCAGATCGAAATGCCAGTTGGCGTCATAGTGCGCAAGAAACCCGGGATCACACGTTGGGCCCGATGGAGTTGGCGTGCCATAGCCGTTTTGCCGGGTGCTGGTCCTGCCGATTGGCAGGAATTGCGTCGTGAAGGCGATGCGGTTGAATACCATGCAGCCACCCTGCCCCTGACCCTTTGGGCGGATGAGACCGAAGCCTACATGGTCAACCTGTCAGACGGACAACCCTCGCTTTATCTGGTGTTGCGGGATGAATTGAAGGGGGACGTCCCTTTGAACGCGGTGCTTATCACGGCCTCGCCTTTTGAGGGGCAGGACTATGCCGACACAGGTGAAGAGATCGTCGAAAAGATCCCCATGACCGAAGGGCTGATTGCCTGGGTGCGGGATTTCGCGCTCAAACATCATAAAGACGAAGTTTTCATCAAGCGCCGCCGCGACAAGAAACGCACGGATTTGGTCGAGGACGGCAAGGGCGACCCACGGATCAGACAGGCCTCGGATGTCTACCGCGCACCTCGGAGGCTTGTGCAATGACCCAGGCGCGCGATTTCTGGTCCCGTCGCAAGGCCGCCGTACAGGCAGAAGCCGAAGCTGAGGTCATAGCGGCAGAAGAACACGTCATAGCCGCACAACACGCCGAACTGGAAGAAAAGACTGACGCCGACATTCTGGCCGAGTTAAACCTGCCTGACCCGGATAAATTACAGGCGGGCGACGATGTCACGGGGTTCATGGCCAAGGCGGTGCCTGATCGGTTGCGTCGCCGGGCCTTGCGCCGGTTGTGGCGACTGAATCCGGTTCTGGCCAACGTGGACGGTCTGGTTGATTACGGCGAAGACTATACCGACGCAGCTTGTGTGATCGAAAACCTTCAGACCGCCTACCAGGTGGGCAAAGGGATGCTGGCCCATGTCGAGGCCTTGGCCGCAAGTGAAGACGACACCGAAGAGGAAACCCCCTCGGAGGATGAACCAATGTCCGAACCCTCGGTCGCCATGGAAGAAACAGAAGCCGCCCCCACAACACCTGAAGTGGATTTGGCCGAAGCCTACACGCAGGAAGAGGTCGAACTGCCCCCGTCCCCGCGCCGCATGAGATTTGAATTCGAAGGATAACCCATGACCGCAGATAACGCGCAGACTTTAGACATTTCAGCCGAAGACCGGCTGCGCGCGGATTTTTACAATTTTCTGGGTTTGCTTTTGGCCGGCCCGCCTGATCAGTTGCTTCTGGACCAGATGTCGGGGCTGAGCGGAGACGACACTGATCTGGGCCAAGCCATTCAGGCTATGGCGCGTGTTGCCAAGGTGACCAAGCCCGCCGCTGCCGAGCGTGAGTTCAACGCGCTATTCATTGGTTTGGGACGTGGCGAATTACTGCCTTACGCCAGTTTTTATCTGACCGGGTTCCTGAACGAAAAACCTTTGGCGCAATTGCGCAATGATATGGCTGTTCGCGGGATCACCCGTACGCAGAACGTTTTTGAACCCGAAGACAACGTTGCCTCACTGATGGAGATGATGGCAGGCATGATCGTAGGCCGTTTCGGATCGCCGGCGACGTTAGAAGACCAGAAAACGTTCTGGAACAAACATATCGGCCCCTGGGCCGCACATTTCTATTCGGATTTGGAAGCCGCCGAAGCGTCGGTTCTCTATGCCTCGGTCGGCACCGCCGGTCGAGTGTTCATGGAAATCGAACGCGAGGCCTTCCGAATGATGGCGGCATAACCCGCCACTCGCCAGCGCCTGAATTGGCGCTAGATCGCAAATGGGAGAGGAGAAGCCCATGAGCAAGACCAAGGAAGAAGGCGCAACGCGCCGCGACTTCCTCAAACTGGCCGGAACCGCAGCGCCCGCTGCCGTTGCCGCCGCCAGCCTGAGCGGTCAAGCCGAAGCAGCCGAGCTGCCGACGGACGAGACCCGCATGCAAGATACAGCGCATACCCGCGCATATCTGGAAAGCGCGCGCTTCTAAGCCGCCTCGACTGCGCCCGGCGCACCAGCCGGACGATGTCACTTACCCGACTGACGGTTGCGATTGGCCCTGACGTCGGTTTCGCAGTTACCAAGCCAGCCGTGATCCTCATGGCCAGCAAGGGAGGAAAGAAATGCTTAGGAAAAAGACCAACGGGGTTGCGAGACGCCCCCAGCGGACAAGTATCCTGTCCCAGATCGGCGAGAAAACCGTCGATCGCCGCGCATTCCTGCGTGGCTCGGGCCTGACGATCGGCGGCCTTGCCGCGATCAGCGCCACGGGTGGAACCGTGACGCCTGCCAGCGCCCAAACAGCGGCCAACACCGCCGTTGAGAATATTAAATCCGTATGCACCCACTGTTCGGTCGGCTGTACCGTTGTTGCCGAAGTGCAGAACGGTGTCTGGGTCGGGCAAGAACCCGGCTGGGACAGCCCGTTCAACCTGGGTGCGCATTGCGCCAAAGGGGCCTCGGTCCGCGAGCACGCCCATGGCGAACGCCGCCTCAAGTATCCGATGAAAAAGGAAGGCGGCGAGTGGAAGCGCATCAGCTGGGAAGAGGCGATCAACGAGATCGGCGACGGCATGATGAACATCCGCCAGGAATCCGGGCCGGACAGCGTGTACTGGTTGGGCTCGGCCAAGCACAATAACGAACAGGCCTATCTGTTCCGCAAGTTCGCCGCCTACTGGGGCACGAACAACGTGGACCATCAGGCCCGTATCTGCCACTCGACCACTGTTGCGGGTGTTGCGAATACATGGGGCTACGGCGCCATGACCAATTCGTACAATGACATCCACAACTCACGGGCCATCTTCATCATCGGCGGCAACCCGGCCGAGGCGCATCCCGTCTCGCTGCTTCATGTTCTGCGCGCGAAAGAGCAGAATAACGCACCGCTGATCGTCTGCGACCCGCGCTTTACGCGCACCGCGGCGCATGCGGATGAATATGTCCGCTTCCGTCCCGGTACAGACGTTGCTCTGATCTGGGGCATTCTGTGGCACATCTTCGACAACGGCTGGGAGGACAAAGAGTTCATCCGCACCCGTGTCTGGGGAATGGACCAGATCCGCACCGAGGTCGCCAACTGGAACCCGGAAGAGACCGAGCGTGTAACCGGCGTGCCCGGCTCGCAGCTCAAGCGCGTTGCCCGGACCATGGTCAACAACCGCCCCGGCACAGTCATCTGGTGTATGGGTGGTACGCAGCACACCAACGGCAACAACAACACCCGCGCTTACTGCGTGCTCCAGCTTGCTTTGGGCAACATGGGCACTTCGGGGGGTGGCACCAACATCTTCCGTGGTCATGACAACGTGCAGGGCGCAACGGACCTTGGTGTTCTGTCCCACACCCTGCCTGGCTATTACGGCCTGTCCAAGGGTGCATGGGGTCATTGGGCTCGTGTCTGGGGTGAAGATCCCGAATGGCTGGCGGGCCAGTTCGCCACGATCAAGGACAAGGAAGGCAAGGATAAACCGCTTCAGAACGAGCGCGGCATCCCGGTCTCCCGCTGGATCGACGGTGTTCTGGAAGACCCGGCCAACATGGATCAGGACAACAATGTCCGCGCCATGGTTCTGTGGGGCCACGCGCCCAACTCGCAGACCCGCATGACGGAAATGAAGACGGCGATGGAGAAGCTGGACATGCTGGTCGTGATCGACCCGTATCCCACCGTCTCGGCCGTGCTGCATGACCGCACCGATGGCGTCTACCTGTTGCCCGCCTGTACGCAGTTCGAAACCCGTGGCTCGGTCACGGCATCGAACCGGTCGCTACAATGGCGCGACAAGGTGGTAGAACCGCTGTTCGAAAGCCTGCCGGACGAGGTCATTATGGCCAAGTTCGCCAACAAGTTTGGCTGGGCGGATCGGTTGTTCCGCAATATCGAGATGGACGATCCGGAAACCCCCAATGTTGAAAGCATCACGCGTGAGTTCAACGCGGGTCTCTGGACCATCGGATATACCGGTCAATCGCCAGAACGTTTGAAAAGCCATATGGCCAACCAGCACACGTTCGACAGAACCACGCTGCAAGCCATTGGTGGGCCCAACGACGGCGAATATTACGGTCTGCCCTGGCCCTGCTGGGGAACACCGGAGATGGGTCATACGGGGACACCAAACCTCTATGACATGTCCAAACCGGTGGCCGAAGGTGGCCTGACCTTCCGTGCGCGCTTTGGCGTGGAGCGGGATGGCGACAACCTGTTGGCCGAAGGGGTCTATAGCGTTGGATCGGAAATTCAGGATGGATATCCCGAGTTCACGATGCAGATGCTGATGGACCTTGGTTGGGATGGCGATCTGACGGCCGAGGAACGCGCAGCCATCGACGCCGTTGCGGGACCAGAGACCAACTGGAAAACCGACCTGTCCGGCGGTATCCAGAGGGTCGCGATCGAGCATGGCTGTGCGCCCTTCGGGAACGCCAAAGCCCGCGCGGTTGTCTGGACCTTCCCGGATCCGATCCCACTGCATCGCGAGCCGCTTTATACGAACCGGCGCGACCTGGTGGAGGACTATCCGACCTACGAGGACCGGCACGCATATCGCCTGCCCACCCTTTATGCTTCGATTCAGAAGAACGACTTTTCAAAGGATTACCCGATAATCCTAACGTCAGGTCGTCTGGTCGAATATGAAGGCGGCGGGGATGAAACACGGTCGAACCCGTGGCTGGCCGAGCTTCAGCAGGACATGTTCGTCGAGATCAATCCACGCGATGCCAACAACCTTGGTATTCGCGACGGATCACAGGTCTGGGTCGAAGGTCCTGAAGGCGGCAAGGTCAAGGTGATGGCGATGCTGACCAACAGGGTCGGTGCCGGCGTGGCCTTCATGCCGTTCCACTTTGGCGGCCATTTCCAGGGCGAGGACCTGAGGGAGAAATACCCGAAAGGTGCCGATCCCTATGTGCTGGGTGAAAGTACCAACACCGCCCAGACCTATGGCTATGATTCCGTGACCCAGATGCAAGAGACCAAAGCGACTCTTTGCAAAATCTGGTCAGCGTAAGGGAGGAGAAGAGAACATGGCAGCAAGAGCAAAGTTTCTCTGCGACGCCGAACGCTGCATCGAGTGCAATGCCTGCGTCACCGCGTGTAAGAACGAACACGAGGTGCCGTGGGGCGTGAACCGCCGCAGGGTGGTAACGATCAATGACGGTGACCCGGGCGAACGCTCGATTTCGGTGGCCTGTATGCATTGCTCGGATGCGCCCTGCATGGCGGTGTGCCCGGTCGACTGCTTCTATCAGAATGAAGAAGGGGTCGTCCTACACTCCAAGGACCTGTGCATTGGTTGTGGTTATTGCTTCTACGCGTGCCCGTTCGGCGCGCCGCAATACCCGCAGGCGGGCAACTTCGGATCGCGTGGAAAGATGGACAAATGTACCTTCTGCGCTGGTGGTCCCGAGGAAACGCACTCGACCGCAGAGTTCGCCAAATATGGTCGCAACCGGATCGCCGAGGGCAAACTGCCCATCTGCGCCGAAATGTGTTCCACCAAGGCCCTGCTCGCTGGTGACGGCGACGTTGTGTCGGCCATCTACCGCGAGCGTGTTGTCGCCCGTGGCTTCGGGTCCGGCGCATGGGGTTGGGGCACCGCCTACGACCAGAAAGACGGCTAGGACCGTCTTTGATGAACCAAACAGGCGACCCGCATCCGTGGGTCGCCTGATCAGGGATTTTGACCGAGGTTCAGATGTTCCGCTTACTCATCGCATTGCTGTTCACCATTGGGCTGGCACAGGCCACCGTTGCGCAAACAAACGAAGCTGGGGAACCAGCCACCACGAATGAGCGCGCCTCGACCGGTGGTGCGACCACGCTTGAGGATATTCTCGCGCGTCAACGCGGCGAAAAAGTAGATAACACCTATCGCTCGGAAAACACTGGCCAAGGCAATGTCGAAGGCCTTCTGGGCCAGTTTGGACCCAGCGGCGTATCGTCCGACAGTGATGTATACCGCGCGCTGCGCTTTGGCTCGGCGGACGTCACCGTGTCCTCGCGCGGACCTGCCGACAGTGTGCTGATCCAAGACGGCGGCATTTGGTGGTGGGAATTCCGCACAGGGCCGTTACGCGAATATGGCGGTTACATCATCGCTGGAATGCTGGCCATCATCGTTCTGTTTTTCCTGATCCGAGGCAAGATTCGCATCGACGGAGAAAAGACCGGCCGTACCGTTCTGCGCTTCACCAGTTTTGAACGTTTCGGGCATTGGCTGTTTGCAGGATCATTCATCGTGCTTGCGATCACCGGCCTGCTGACACTCTATGGCCGCGACTTCCTGATTCCGATCTTCGGCAAGGAAGGTTTCGCAACCATCGCGCAAGGCTGCAAATGGCTTCACAACAATCTGGCATGGGCCTTCATGCTGGGGCTGATCATCATCACGGTGAATTGGATTGCCCATAACATCCCCAACCGCACAGACCTGAAATGGCTGGCTGCCGGTGGGGGTTTATTCAGCAAAAACAGCCACCCACCCGCCAAGAAATTCAACGCAGGTCAAAAAATCATCTTCTGGGCCTGCATACTGCTGGGAGTCTCGATCAGCCTGTCCGGCCTGTCGCTGCTGTTTCCGTTTGAATTGCCGATGTTCGCCAAGACCTTCTCGGTTGCCAATGCCACCGGCATTCCACAGGCGCTTGGTCTGAACCTGCCCGTGCAAATGTCGCCTCAGGAAGAGATGCAATACGCCCAAGTCTGGCACGTGATGGTCGCTTATGTCTTCATCGCCATCATCATCGCGCATATCTACCTCGGCTCGGTCGGGATGGAGGGCGCGTTTGATGCAATGGGTACTGGTGAAGTCGAAGAGCAATGGGCGCGCGAACACCACTCGTTGTGGCTGGAAGAGGTGCAGGAAAAAGAGGCTGGCAAGGCAGCGGCCTCACCCGCCGAATAGATGCGCTGGCTGATCCTTGCCTGTGCGTTGATCCCCCTGCCCGCATGGGCGGAGTTCTTCACGCTCAAAGGTCATGGCGGGCCGATCATGGGTATCGCAACGGCCCCTGATGGACGGATCGCAACAGCCAGTTTCGACAATTCTGTCGGGCTATGGTCGGACCAGACACCCGAATGGCTGGAAGGTCACGAAGCAGCCGTCAACGCGGTCGTCTTCAACGGTACAGCAATTTATTCCGCCGGAGACGATTTTACCCTCCGCCGCTGGCCGGGCGGAGAGATCGTCGGCCAACACAAAGGCAAGATCGTTTCTGTAGCTGCCTCAAAAACGCATGTCGCAACGGCCAGTTGGGACGGAACAATCGGATTATGGCCCGTCGATGGCACTGCCCCCGCCCTGTTCGGCCCCACGGGCAGTGGCGTGAATGCGGTCACTTTTTCACCGGATGGATCAAAGCTTTTTTCCGCTGGCGTCGATGGGTCCTTACGCGTGTGGGATGTCGCAACCGGCGAAGAAACGGACCGGCTGGTTGAGCACGGATTTGGCATCAACGAATTGATTTTCAACGCGCAGGAAAACTGGATCGCCTATGGCGCGGTGGACGGGGTGACGCGCATCCTCGATCTGACAACCGGTGAAGAACGCGACTTCACTCTGGACCGCCGCCCGATCCTGGCCCTTGCGCTCAGCCCGGACCGAAGCCTTTTGGCGGTCGGTGACGGCGAAGGCTATATCATGATGATCGACACGACCGAATGGCGCATCACGCAGGATTTCCGCGCAACGCTGCGCGGACCGGTCTGGGCGCTGTCATTCTCTGATGATGGCCAGAACATCCATGCAGGGGGCATAGACGCGGCGATGTACAGCTGGCCCGTGGGTGCGCTGTCGGATGAACAGCAAATGGCTTCGACCGAGCCCAGTTTTCTGAAAGATCCCGACGAAATGGAGAATGGCGAACGTCAATTCGCCCGCAAATGCTCGATCTGCCACAGCCTGACACCCGAAGGCGAACGTCGGGCGGGTCCAACACTGCACGGTATCTTTGGGCGACCCGCCGGATCGCTGCCGGGATATTTGTACTCGGATACGCTGCAAGACTCTGATATTGTTTGGAATGAACAAACAATAAATGCCCTTTTCGATAAGGGGCCGGATCATTACATTCCGGGGTCGAAGATGCCGATGCAACGGATTACAGAACAGCAGGACCGGGACGACCTGATCGCTTTTCTGCGCCGTGCGACGGACGACCAGAACTGAACCGGAGGAGACTATGAAAGCCTTTTTAGCCGCGGTTGTCGCGATGGTCGTGATTACAGTTGCAGCCCCGACGACGTTGGACCAGATCGGGTTCAGCGCCGCGGACAGCACATCTGGTTCTGCGGTGCGCCTGGACTGAATGTCTCAATACCTGACCACCCGCGAACTGGCCGATCTTTTGCGCATTGGCGAGCGTAAAGCCTATGACCTTGCCTCATCCGGCGAGGTGCCTTGTGTGCGCGCCATGGGCAAGCTTTTGTTCCCACGGGCCGAGATCATCGCCTGGCTCAACGCGTCACGGTCTGGGCCTCAAGTGGCGGAACCGCCCCTGCCCCCGATCGTTGCTGGCAGCCATGATCCCCTTCTGGACTGGGCATTGCGCGAAAGCGGATCGGGGCTGGCAACGTATTATGATGGCTCTTTCGACGGATTGACACGATTGAGCGAGCGCAGCGCGCAGGCCGCTGTGCTGCACATCCACGAGGACGGTGGGTTCAATACCAAATCCCTGCGCGACTCATTGGGCGAAGCCCCGGTGATCCTCTATGAAGTCGCCCGTCGAGAACGCGGTTTGTTACTGGCACCGGGCGCATTGGACATCAGATCGTTCCAGGACCTCAAATCGCGACGCATCATCCTGCGGCAAGACAGTGCAGCCAGCCAGCACTTGTTCAATGCGCAACTTGAAGCACATAACCTAACTTACGACGATTTTGACACTTTTCCCGGCCGCGCCCGCACCGAAGAAGAGTTGGCCATCGCCCTGCACGATCAAAAGGCCGAAGCAGGCTTTGGCCTGGGTGCTTTGGCCGGGCTTTACAACCTCGGCTTTGTCCCCACCCATTCCGAAAGACTGGACCTGGCGATCTGGCGCAGATCGTTTTTCGATCCACCGATGCAAAAACTGATGTCGCTGCTACGCTCGGATCATTTCACACAACGGGCCCGCGAATTCGGCGGTTATGACCTGTCGGGCCTCGGTACGATCCATCACAATGGTGCCAGCGGCTGATCCTCCGCCAACCGCTTCATCTTTTCAGAAATACTCGCCCCGCAGGTGTTGGCTGCAGGCCAACTTATTGGGCATTGGGGAAAAACACCTGCTGTCCCTCCAGCCTGAAGGACGCGATCGCCTCCTGCCCGTCCGGCCCCGTCAACCAGTCGATAAAGCGTTGACCGGATGCCGCCCGCACATGTTGGTGCTTTTCCGGGTTCACAAGGATCACACCGTATTGATTAAACAGGCGCGGATCGCCTTCGACCAACACCTCTAGATTGCCTCTGTTGCCAAAAGACAGCCACGTGGCCCGGTCTGTAAGTGTATAGGCGTCCATGCCCCCGGCCACGTTCAGGGTCGCGCCCATACCCGATCCGGTTTCACGATACCACGTGCCGGAAGCACCCTTTGGATCAAGCCCGGCAGACGACCAATGGCCCAGCTCGGCCTTATGCGTCCCACTGTCATCGCCACGCGATGCAAAAGGGGCTTCGGCCTCTGCAATGGCCGTCAGAGCAACCAGTATATCGGTGCCTCCACGAATACCGGCCGGGTCAGATTTTGGGCCGACCAGAACAAAATCGTTATACATCAGGTCTTTTCGCTCAACGCCCCAGCCGTCCGCGACAAATTTCTCTTCGACTGGTTTGGCGTGGACCAGCAGAACGTCCCCGTCCCCGTTGACTGCATTGCGAATGGCCTGACCTGTTCCAACCGCGACAACGCGCACATCTATGCCAGACTCAGCCTCGAACCACGGCAATATGTGTTCCAACAGTCCAGAATTCTGCGTCGATGTCGTGGATTGAACAACAATGAACGGCGTTTCTGCTGAAACCCCCCCTGCCGATAGGCCAAGTGCAACTGCTGCTGCCCGAATAAATGCCCGGAACATCATGTTCTCCGTCTTTTCTTATTAAGTAACCAACCCACCCGCCAGATAGCGACGCGATGCTTCGCTTTCGGGGGCATCCAATACCTGTTTCGCGGGCCCATGTTCTACCACTTGACCGCCCTGCATCATGACAATATCCGCAGCCAAACGTCGCGCCTGTCCGATGTCATGTGTCACCATAACGATCCGCACCCCACGTGCCGAGGCGCGCCGGATCATCCGCTCGATCATTTGTGTGGCGCTCGGGTCCAGGGCACTGGTCGGTTCATCCAGAAACAGAGTTTCGGGCTCAGTCGCCAGGGCGCGCAGGATTGCCAGCCGCTGCGCCTCACCCCCGGAAAGTGAGCGAGCCGGCTGTCGCGCCTTGCCGTCCAGCCCCCCTTCGACCAGCAATTCGGCGATGCGTTTTTTTCTGTCTGTGCGCCCCATACTCTGACGCTTTAGAACAAAGTCCAGATTTGCAGAGACCGAACGACGCAACAAAACCGGTTGCTGGAACACCATAGCCTGGCGCGCCTTTTGTGCCGTGCTCAGCGGAAGTCCGTCCTGGACGACGCGCCCACGATCCGGTGCGATCAGACCATGCAAACAACGCAACAGCAGGCTTTTGCCTGCGCCGTTCGGACCAAGGATGAGGGTTGGTCCGGGACCATCCAGAACCAGCGACGGCACATCCAGCAACGAACGGCCTTTGCTGCGAATCCGAAGATCTTTGACCTCAAGGCGGCTCACCAAGTTGCAGATGCCATCACGCATGGCGCAACCCCTCTTGCTCGGCCTTCAAGCTTACGGCGCTGACCATTGCGTTCACCGCCACAGCAATCCCGATCAGGATCGCCCCCAATGCCAACGCCAATGCGAGGTTTCCCTTTGAAGTTTCCAACGCGATGGTTGTGGTCATCACGCGCGTCACGTGGTTGATGTTGCCCCCGACAATGATCACCGCGCCAACCTCGGCGATGGCGCGTCCGAAGCCTGCCAGCAAGGCCGTAACCAAGGCCAGCCTTGCGTCCCACAACAAAACCGGAACCGAAGCCAGCCTGGACACGCCTAGGGATCGCAACTGTTCCGAATACTCCTCGGCCAGCATCTCGATCACCTGCCGCGTCAATGCCGCGACGATTGGTGTGACCAGCACCACTTGCGCGATAATCATCGCAGTCGGCGTGTACAAAAGTTGCAGTACACCCAAAGGGCCTGAACGGGACAACATCAGATAGACCAGCAGGCCCACGACCACGGGCGGGAACCCCATCAGTGCATTCATCAGCACGATCAAAATGCGTCTTCCAGGAAACCGGGCAACGGCCAAAGCAGCCCCCACAGGCATCCCAATCAGCGCGGAAATCAGCACGGCAAACAGTGAAACCTTCAGAGACAACAGCACAATCGCCCAAAGCTCTGAGTCCCCATGCAGGATCAGAGAAATGGCAGAGTTGAATTCTGATGCAAAACTTTGCATTTTCTACCGTGATGCCTGCGTTTCGTACGAAATGCGTTTATTTTCAGATTAATACTACTCTGTTTTTCGAATGAGTACAGACACAAATCCGGCATAGGAAATATGAAACGCGGCCCCAATCGGGACCGCGTTGAAATTGTTCGGATTGACAACTTGGATCAGTTCAAGGCTGCATCCGTGATCTGGTGCGTCCAGGCACCTTCGGGCTGCTTGGTAATTGCCGGGTTCTCTGCAGAAACGGCCGAGAGCAGTGTTTTCACTGTCTGCTCGTAGTCAGCGGGATCCAGCGCACCGTCTGATCCTTCAATCAGTTTTGCGACCTCACCCATCATGTAAACCTGATGGTCCAGCTCCTGCGCGCCGGTCTCATCGAATTCCAGCACGATTTCGGCGGCCTCTTCCTGATTTTCAGCTGCATATTTCCAGCCCTTCATCGAGGCACGAACGAACCGTTCCATCTTGTCGACAAATTCAGGATCACTCAGGTTCTCTTCCATGACATACAGGCCGTCCTCGAGCATCCCAAAACCCATCTGAAGATAGTTGAAAGTCACCAGCTCTTCGGGCGTGATACCGGCCTGAAGGATCTGGCGGTACTCGTTGTACGTCATGGTGGAGATGCAATCCGCCTGCCCCTGAATCAGGGGATCTGCGGAAAACGCCTGTTTTAGAACAGTAACCCCGTTCTCGTCCGCGCCATCCGTTTCGATGCCCAAGGACGCCATCCAGGCATAGAAGGGATACTCATTGCCAAAGAACCAAACACCCATGGTGCGGCCGGGGAAATCCTCGGGCGTTTCAACGCCGGTGGACTTCAGGCAGTTGACCTGAAGCCCTCCGGTTTTGAACGGCTGTGCAATGTTTACCAGCGGAACACCGCGTTCACGCGCAGCCAAACCAGCGGCCATCCAAGTGGTGATGACGTCGGCACCACCTCCAGCAATAACCTGTTCCGGTGCGATGTCCGGACCGCCCGGTTTGATTGTGACATCAAGCCCTTCTTCGTCGTAGAAACCTTTCGCTTCTGCTACAAAGTAGCCAGCAAATTGCGCCTGCCCGACCCATTTCAACTGCAACGTCACTTCGTCCGCCGCAAGCGCCGTAGTGGCTGCCAAACTGAAGGCGGCAACCGCCCCGCTAAGTAGCTTGTTCATCTTCATATCTCCTAGTTGCTTTTGGTTGCCCCGTTTTCGAGGTCTGTTGAATTATTCCTTTTCTTATCCACGTTGTGACGGATGCCAAAACGTCACGACCTTCTCGATGCCTGCGACGAGGCCATAAAAGGCGGTGCCGGCAAGCGCTGCCACCACGATCTCGGCCCAGACCATATCAAGCGACAGCTGGCCTACGCTGGTAGAAATCCGAAAGCCCATCCCCACGATTGGCGAGCCAAAGAACTCTGCCACAATGGCTCCGATCAAAGCCAAAGTTGTTGAAATCTTCAACCCATTGAAAATGAAAGGCATCGCCGCAGGCAAACACAGTTTCACAAAACTCTGCCAATAGGTTGCGGCATAAGTCTCCATCAGATCGCGCTGCATCGCCGTGGCTTCACGCAACCCGGCCACGGTGTTGACCAGCATCGGAAAGAACACCATCACAACGACCACCGCCGCTTTGGAATGCCAATCAAACCCGAACCACATGACCAGGATCGGCGCCGTTCCAACGATGGGTAGAGCTGCTACGAAATTCCCCACAGGCAAAAGACCGAGGCGCAGGAAGTCCCACCGATCCACAGCAATGGCCATAAGAAATGCCGATCCACAGCCGATGACATATCCGCTGAGCGCACCTTTCAGAATTGTCTGAACAAAATCCGCCCACAGAATGTCAAGGCTACCGGCAAAGCGCAGCGCGATGGCGGAAGGTGCTGGCAGGATGACCAACGGAACCTCTAGTCCGCGCACCAACAGCTCCCACGCACCTACGACGGTCAGCCCGAAAATCACCGGCGCCAGAAAGCGTACGATCCGACTGTCCGCCTGCGGTCCACTGGCCAGGCGGCTGTTCAACCACCAGCCAAAAGCCCACAGCAGCAGAGCAAAGATAACCAACATCATTGCGCCATCCCCATCCGCTTCAGGACCATCCGCTCAACCAATCCGAGCAATCCAACCAGACAGGCAGCCAGAATGGCGGCCGCGAACAAGGCCGACCAAATCTGCACCGTCTGGCCATAGTAACTGCCAGCCAGCAAACGAGCACCCAGCCCGGCGACGGCCCCTGTCGGCAGTTCCCCCACGATTGCGCCGACCAAAGACGCCGCGATACCGATTTTCAACGACGTGAAAAGGTAAGGCATCGACGCAGGCAAGCGCAGTTTCCAAAAGCCTTGCGACCGGCTGGCATTATAGGTTTGCAACAGGTCCAGTTGCATCGCATCGGGGCTGCGCAGCCCTTTGACCATACCAACGACAACCGGGAAAAAGCTAAGGTAAGCCGATATGATGGCCTTGGGGATTATCCCCTGAACGCCAACCGAATACAGGACAACAATGATCATTGGTGCCAGTGCAATAATGGGGATCGTCTGGCTCACAATGGCCCATGGCATGACAGACAAATCCATCACGCGGCTATGAACGATCCCCACAGCCAGCAAGATGCCCAACCCCGTGCCGATCACAAAGCCAAGCATCGTCGCGCTGAGCGTCACCCAACCATGATAGATCAACGATCGTTTCGAGGTGATTTTCTTCTCGACAGTCGTTTCCCACAATTCAATCACGACCTGATGGGGCGAAGGCAAACGGGGTTTTTTCTTTTCCCACGCGGCGGGGATCGCAAACGTGTTGTTTACCACCAGCCCAAACTCGCCCAAGTCGCGGCGCGCGCTTGCAGTGGGCGGCTGAACCTCGGCCCCGCCACGCTCAAGCTCACTCAGAACACCTTTGATATTCATCGGAACACAAGCCGCGTACCAAATCAGGGCGATTGCAGCGACAACTGTGAGTATGGCAACGACCTGCTTCATGCGTGCCACTCCATGCGATAGACGGGCACAGTGTCTGGCGGTACCGGAGGCTCCTCTACGGTCACTTCAAACCCTTCGCGGCGGTAAAAGCGCTGCGCCGCGGTGTTGGGCCTGTGGGTCGTCAGCCAAAGAAACCCTCTTCCCTCTTTGGCGATATCGATGAACCGCTTGCCGATGCCTTGCCCCGTTCGGCTGCAATACAGCGCGCCAATCTTCTGCTGCTCGGGATCAACCGACATATAGCAATCGACCGGATCACCGGCGACCCAGATCTCACGACTTTCGAATGCATCCCGGATCAGGTTCGCCAGTTCTTCCACCGGCAATTCCTCGGGCATCCAATCTGTTTGCGTCGCCCAGTCGTGAACGACCTTGGCGCAGGACTTGACGTCACTTGGCACGGCGCGTCTGATCTTATCTGCGTTCAGTTCAGTCGTCATAGGAATGCCCCGCCCGCAGCCCATCCCTCACGCGATGCGCGACCTCGATGAATTCCGGCGTGTCACGAATGTCCAATTGCCGTTCTCTGGGTAAAGGGCTATCGATTACATCCGTGATCCGCCCCGGTCTTGGGCTCATGACCACAATCTTGGTACTAAGATACACCGCCTCGGGGATCGAGTGTGTCACGAAGCCAATTGTCTTCTCGGTCCGTGCCCACAGCGCCAAAAGCTGTTCATTCAGGTGATCGCGCACAATCTCATCCAACGCGCCGAACGGCTCGTCCATCAGCAGGATGTCGGCATCGAATGCCAAGGCCCGCGCGATGCTTGCGCGTTGCTGCATCCCACCGGATAGTTGCCAGGGAAACTTCCCCCCAAAGCCAGCAAGATCAACGAGTTCCAGGACTTTATTCACCCTCTCATCCTGTTCGGCGGCGGAATATCCCATGATCTCAAGCGGCAACTTGATGTTCTTGGAAATGGTACGCCACGGATACAAACCCGCCGCCTGAAACACATACCCATAAGCCCGTTTCCGACGCGCCTCATCGGGGGTCATGTCATTTACAGTCAGCGTGCCACCCGTAGGTGTTTCCAACGCCGCGATACAGCGTAGAAACGTGGTTTTGCCGCATCCGGACGGCCCGATAAAACTGACAAAGTCACCCTTGTCGATTGTCAGGTTCACGTCCTTGAGCGCGTGAACTGGCCCATCGTTGGTCTGGAACGTCAGGTCCAGCTGCCTTGCCTGGATGACGGGCTGGGTCGTGCTTTCAGTGTTCATTACTTTGCCTTGAAAAGAGTGGTGTCAGGGCCGCCTGCAAAGCGGCCCAAACAGATCAAACACCGGTGGCCGGTATACCCGTCCGCTCAACGGGCCGTGGTGCCGTCAGCTCTTTCCAGGTGCTCAGAGCCTTATGGACATGGGTGTTGGCGTCACGCGCCACAAACTTCCCGTGACCTTCCTGAGTCCTGATCTCTCCATCATGCACCGCTACCGCACCACGGGTCAGCGTGAACCGCGGCAACCCGCGCACTTCCTTACCCTCAAAGACGTTGTAGTCGATCGATGATTGCTGCGTCTCAGCCGAAATCACCTTGGCCTTGTTTGGATCCCAAACCACCAGATCAGCATCAGCGCCGACCAGAACCGCACCCTTTTTAGGGTAGCAATTCAATATCTTGGCGATGTTTGTTGATGTAACAGCGACAAATTCGTTCGGCGTCAGTCGTCCCGTATTCACACCATAGGTCCACAGCATGGGCATTCGGTCTTCCAACCCTCCGGTCCCGTTCGGAATCTTGGTGAAATCCCCTACGCCATAACGTTTTTGCTCAGTCGTAAACGCACAATGGTCCGTCGCAACAACGCTCAGCGTTCCAGATTGCAAACCGTTCCACAGGCTGTCCTGATGCTGCTTGTTGCGGAACGGAGGGCTCATGACCCGCCGCGCAGCGTGTTCCCAGTCGTGATGGAAATACTCGCTCTCATCCAGGGTCAGATGTTGGATCAGTGGTTCGCCCCACACCCGCTTGCCCTGCATCTTGGCGCGCCGAATAGCCTCATGTGCCTCTTCGCAAGAAGTATGCACCACATAAAGCGGAACCCCGGCCATATCGGCAATCATGATGGCCCGATTGGTAGCCTCACCCTCGACCTGCGGCGGACGGGAATAGGCGTGCGCTTCGGGTCCTGTATTGCCCTCAGCCAACAGCTTGGCGCTCAACTCGGCCACAACGTCGCCGTTTTCGGCATGAACCATTGCGGTTCCACCCAATTCGGCCAGACGCTTGAACGACGCAAACAGCTCATCATCATTCACCATCAGCGCGCCTTTATAGGCCATAAAATGCTTGAACGTGTTGATGCCACGCGTCTCAATCACAGTCTTGATATCGTTGAACACCTGCTCGCCCCACCAGGTGACCGCCATATGGAACGAATAATCACAATTCGCACGCGTCGATTTGTTGTCCCAGCGTTTCAACGCATCCAGCAGACTTTCACCGGGGTTGGGCAGAGCGAAATCCACCACCATTGTTGTGCCACCAGCCAAAGCCGCACGCGTGCCGCTTTCGAAGTCATCGCTGGAATAGGTGCCCATAAAGGGCATCTCGAGGTGAGTATGAGGATCGATCCCACCCGGCATCACATAACAGCCGGTGGCGTCCAACTCCTTGTCGCCCTTCAGATCCATTCCGATTTCAGTGATCACACCACCTTCGACCAGCACGTCCGCTTTGTACGACAAATCCGCAGTGACGACGGTTCCGTTCTTGATAACAGTGCTCATTTCAAACTCCCTGATGCGGTCTGCGCCGCTTGCTTCATCTGGCTAAAAATACCTCGGGGGAGTCGCCCATCGGGCGACGGGGGCAGAGCCCCCTATTCCACGATTTCAGCCGTCTCGACGACGGCGTGCAACAGAACATCCGCCCCAGCCGAAGCCCATTCCTTGCTGATCTCTTCAGCCTCGTTATGGCTTAACCCGTCCACGCATGGGCACATGATCATCGCGGTCGGGGCCACGCGGTTGATCCAACAGGCGTCATGCCCCGCACCCGAGATGATATCCGTATGCGAATATCCCAACCGCTCGGCCGCGTTGCGTACGGCGGACACACAACTATCATCGAATTTCACCGGATCGAATCCACCAACTTTTTCGAATTCGATCTGCAAGCCCATGTCTTCCACAATGTCTTCGGCCGCCACCCGCAGACGGTTCTCCATGTCCGTGATCACATCCAATTCGGGCGAGCGGAAATCGACCGTGAACACTGCCTTTCCCGGGATCACGTTACGTGAGTTCGGATGGACATCGATATGACCAGCCGCTCCCACTGCGTGCGGCGCATGAGACCACGCGATCTCGTCCACTTTCTCGAGAATACGCGCCATCGCAAGGCCCGCGTTCTTACGCATCGGCATCGGGGTTGACCCGGTATGGGCATCCTTGCCGGTCACGGTGATTTGGGTCCAGCTCAGCCCTTGCCCGTGCGTGACAACGCCAATATCCTTGCCCTCGGCCTCCAATATCGGGCCCTGTTCGATATGCAGCTCAAAAAACGCATGCATTTTTCGCGCGCCGACTTCCTCATCGCCGCGCCAGCCAATGCGGTTCAGTTCATCCCCAAACTTTTTGCCCTCGGCATCCTCGCGATCATACGCCCAATCCTGCGTGTGCATTCCTGCAAACACGCCCGAAGACAGCATGGCGGGCGCATATCGCGTGCCTTCTTCATTGGTCCAGTTGGTCGCCACGATTGGATGCTTTGTTTTGATCCCAAGATCGTTGAGGGTCCTGATGATCTCGAGCCCCCCCAGAACACCCAAGACACCGTCATACTTCCCGCCGGTCGGCTGCGTATCCAGATGCGAACCGACATAGACCGGCAACGCGTCAGGGTCCGCCCCTTCACGGTGGGCGAACATGTTGCCCATCTGGTCCAAGCCCATGGAGCAACCAGCTTCCTCGCACCATTTCTGGAACAAAGCACGGCCTTCTGCGTCCTCATCCGTCAGGGTTTGGCGGTTGTTGCCACCGGCAACACCGGGGCCGATCTTGGCCATCTCTATCAGGCTGTCCCACAACCTGTCGCCATTGATCCTGAGATTCTGCGCCGGAGCTGCCATGTTCATCTTCCCTGTTTGCTTGCGATTTGGCTCGCTTTTGGTGTCTTGATTTGACCATCTGGTCAAACTCACGCTATCACGGGTTCGAGATCAGTCAAGAAATTGCGCGGCACAGCTTGAATTTTCACTGAATTCCGCGCCTATAGTCGAAAAAAGAGACACGCCGAAAACATGCCGAAAGACCGCGCACCGACTCGCATTCAGAAAAAGAACCGTGCTGCGATCCTCGAGGCCGCCCTGAACGTGTTTTCAGCCCACGGGTTTCGCGGATCGACCGTGGATCAGATTGCCGCCGAAGCCGGACTGAGCAAACCAAACCTGCTGTACTATTTCCCTTCGAAAGAGGCGATCCATACTGAACTGCTATCGGGTCTTCTGGAAACCTGGCTGGCCCCTTTGCACGATCTGGACGAGGATGGCGATCCGATGGAAGAAATCCTGGCCTATATTCGGCGCAAGTTGCAAATGAGTCAGGAGTTACCACGCGAAAGCCGCCTTTTTGCCAATGAACTGGTTCAGGGCGCGCCACGTATCCACGAGGCTTTGTCCAAGGATCTCAAGGAACTGGTTGACGAAAAAACCGTGATCCTGACGCGCTGGATGGATCAGGGCAAAATCGCGCGGGTGCACCCCTATCACCTGATGTTTTCGATTTGGGCGCTGACCCAGCACTACGCAGATTTCGAAGTTCAGGTGCGTGCGATCTTGGGGGAAGAGGATCCGTTTGAAGGGGCCGACCCTTTTGTGGACACCCTGTACCGAAAGCTTTTGACCCCTTGAAAAAAGGGGCCGCAAGAACGGCCCCTTGATGATCTTTCCAAATCGGTTCATTCGGCTGCCTTGGCCATCGGATTGTTCGGATGCGTCGTCCAGTTCGCATAGGTCGGCTGCACCTCTTTACCTGTGCGCGGATCTACCTCACCCGGTGCCATCGGCACCATCGAGATACAGTCTTCAACCGGGCAGACATCAACGCACAGGTTGCACGCCACGCATTCTTCGTCGATCACTTCGAACACGCGGTCCTCCGACATCGAAATCGCCTGGTGGCTGGTATCTTCACAAGCCGCATAGCAACGACCACATTTGATGCACTGGTCCTGGTCGATCTTCGCCTTGGCGATGTAATTCAGGTTCAGATACTGCCAGTCGGTGACATTGGGCACGGCTCGACCGATCACCTCGTCAATGCTGCTGTACCCTTTTTCATCCATCCATTCGGACAGACCGGCGGTCAGTTCGTCGATGATCTTGAAACCATAGGTCATCGCAGCGGTGCAAACCTGCACTGTGCCACAACCCAATGAGATGAACTCGGCCGCGTCGCGCCATGTGGTGACGCCGCCAATACCGGAAATCGGCAGGCCATGCGTGGCCTCGGCCCGCGCGATCTCGGACACCATCGACAGTGCAATCGGCTTCACCGCAGGGCCACAATAGCCACCATGGCTGCCCTTGCCGTCGATTGAGGGTTCGGGGCTGAACGTATCCAGGTTGACGCTTGTGATCGAGTTGATCGTGTTGATCAGCGACACCGCATCGGCGCCACCGTTCTTTGCCGCAGCTGCCGGTTTACGGATATCGGTGATGTTCGGCGTCAGCTTCACGATGACCGGGCGGTCGTAGTACTGCTTACACCAGCGTGTGACCATTTCGATGTATTCCGGCACTTGTCCCACAGCCGAGCCCATTCCGCGCTCGCTCATACCGTGCGGGCAGCCAAAGTTCAGTTCGATCCCATCCGCGCCGGTTTCGGCAACGCGCGGCAGGATGGCCTTCCATGCCTCCTCCTCGCAGGGCACCATGATCGAAGCGATCAGTGCGCGATCCGGGTAATCCGCTTTGACCCGCGCCATTTCTTCAAGGTTCACTTCCAATGGTCGGTCCGTGATCAATTCTATGTTGTTCAGGCCAAGCAACCGCCGATCCGCGCCGTATATCGCGCCATAGCGCGGGCCGTTCACGTTCACGACCGGAGGACCCTCGGCCCCCAGAGTTTTCCAGACAACACCGCCCCACCCGGCCTCGAAGGCGCGGCGGACGTTGTATTCCTTGTCGGTGGGCGGCGCAGAGGCCAGCCAATACGGGTTGGGGCTGGAAATGCCCAGAAAGTTTGTCGTCAGATCGGCCATGGCTTCTCCCTTCCCGGCTCAGCCGGATTTCTTGAAAATCATTTCGGTCGGGCGAATGCGCCCGGCTTTGAGGTTTGTGACGTAGTTTTGGAATTTCTCGGGCGCCGTCTCGCCCATCATTAGGTGGATCCCCAGCGGCGCGGGGCCGCTTTCAGCGATCTTGGCAAAGACATCTTCGAAGAACTGAAGCGCGAAATCGGTGCGGTCGGTTTCGGTCTCAAGTTCCAGCCCCGCCGCCACTGCTGCGTCTTTGTACACATCCGGCGCGTGCACGAACGAAGTCTCCGGCAAAGTGGACCAAGGGAGTGGGAAAGCCAGCGGCTCGTCCACGTCTCCGCCCATAACATCGAACAAGGCAAAAGTTCCGCCCGTGGCCAGCACCCGCGACACTTCAGCAAACAGTCCGGCCTTGTCTTCGATGTTCATGCCCACATGCATCATGACTGCAAGGTCAAAACCCGCATCCGGCACAGGCATGTCCAAGGCACTGCCCACATGAAAAGTGGCCTTTTCCGAATGCCCGACCAGATCGCTCAACACGGTGGCCGTTTCCACAAATTCAGGCGTCAGATCGACCCCGGTTACCGACGAGTCAAAACGATCCACGATATAACGCGAGGTGCCACCTATACCGCACCCCACATCCAGAACGCGGGTTGCATGGGTCGGCGACAATTGAGCAAACAGGTTATCGGTCGCCAGAACACCGCCCGTGTGGAACTCATCCCCTGCCTTCAGATCAGCAACGGTGGCCGCGTCCGGGTCAATACCGCTGGCCTCAAGCGCCGCGCGGACGCGTTCGGTCAGGGCACCGGTGGTGTAGTGTTGAGCAACAGCTTGTTCGATCTGGGACATGAGAATACCTCAGCAGCGAAAGGAATGGGGTGAATACCCCACCCTATCACGAAACGAGTGTCGCGTGGATGTCCATCGCTGCATCCCGCCCTTCGGCAACCGCTGTCACGGTCAGGTCTTCACCCCCCGCCGCACAGTCCCCACCAGCCCAGACACCCGGCATTGAGGTGCGTCCAGCCCCGCTGACAGCAATCTTATTGCCGTCCAGCGTCAGCCCTTCAGGCGCGCCATCCAGCGTCTGACCGATGGCTTTGAGCACCTGATCTGCTGGTAGGCGGATTGTCTCGCCGGTTCCAGTGAGTTGACCGTTCTGGTTGGAGGTATATTCCAGTTCGATCTCAGCAGCAGTTCCGTTTCCATGCACGGCAACCGGCTGCACATTGGTCAGGATCCGAACGCCGTGCGAGGCGGCAAGGTCCTGTTCATACCGGCTGGCGCCCATGGCGTCGCGGCCCCGGCGGTAGGCAATGGTGACATGTTCCGCGCCCAGCAACTTGGATTTCACAGCAGCATCTACCGCTGTCATGCCGCCGCCAATGACGACAACGTTGCGACCAACGGGCAGGTTTACCAGTTCATCTGCCTGCCGCACATCCGAGATGAAATCAACGGCAGCACGAACGCCATCCTTTTCAACACCGCCTGCGCGCAGGGCGTTCACCCCAGCCAGGCCGATGGATAGGAACACCGCGTCGTAATTCTCAAGCAGGCCATCCAGCGAGACACTGTCGCCCAGCACCGATCCGGTCTCGATCGCAATCCCGCCGATTTTCAGCAGCCAATCCACCTCGGCCTGCGCAAAATCATTGGTCGATTTATAAGCGGCGATCCCATATTCGTTCAAACCGCCCGGCTTGGGCTTGCTTTCGTGGATCACCACGTCATGGCCCAGCATGGCTAGACGGTGGGCGCAAGCCAGCCCTGCAGGCCCTGCCCCGATAACAGCAACAGTCTTGCCCGTAGGCGCCGCCCGTTCGAACGGGTGCGCGCCAGAGGCCATGATGTCATCGGTCGCAAAACGTTGCAGTCTACCGATCTCAACCGGCTTGCCTTCTGCAGCCTCGCGCACACAGGCTTCTTCACAGAGGGTTTCGGTTGGACAGACCCGAGCGCACATGCCGCCCAGAATATTCTGTTCCAGAATGGTCCGCCCTGCCGATTGTGGCTGCCCCGCCTGAATTTGGCGAATGAACAACGGAATATCGATATCCGTCGGACAGGCTGTCACGCATGGTGCGTCATAGCAGAAATAGCATCGATCAGCGGCAACGGCGGCCTCATGCGGGGCCAGTGGCGGATGCAGATCGGTGAAATTCGAGGTCAGCTCATCGCTGGAAAGCCGCCCAGCGACGATGCCGGGTGCCATCTGGCCCTGTGCCATCACTCTACTCCCTGTAGATATGTTTGTTATGACCTCAGCTTGCCACAAAAAAATTTTTTATCAATTGGTAAAATTTATCAAAAGGTCAAAAAAGTGAAAAACCCGGGCAAAAAGCCGGTTTTCCTCCGGCTTTGTGTAATTTTGAGACTAAGAAACCTCAGTCATTGTGATGAGATGATCGGACTCGGTCCCAACCCGCGCGCCGCGATGGCCGGCGCTTGCGTACCAGGCGGTAAGTGCAACCGATCCATTTCTCGAATATCTCGTCCTTTTCGGTTGATCTGCCGTCAATGACAAAGGCCTTTGTGCCTTGGTCAGCGCTCAATTCAGCTGTTTCACATGACCACCTTGAAAAAATGAGATTACCCGGCAGTGCATTCAGCTTTCGGCTTTTGACGGTTCGGGTCAGGTGTTGTACTCCGGGACGAAGGGTGCCGGATCGCGCACACATCAGGAACGGGCGCAGATGCAGGCAAATACACAGAAATTTAACATTGCTGTTGTCGGACAAAATAATCGCCTGCAATACGAAGCCCTGCTGTTTGCCGCATCATTGCGGCACAGCTCGCCGCGATTTGAAGGCAAACTGTTTATTGCCACGCCCAATTCGGGACCACGTTGGAACCAGAACCCCAGCATTCAGGACGAAGACGTTCTCAAAGCGCTGACGCAATTGGATGCCGAAGTTCTTCCCTTTGATTCGCATGTCTTTGGCGAAAGCTACCCATACGGCAACAAGATCGAGGCCCTTTTGGCCTTGCCCGAAAATGAGCCCTTTGTGTTCTTTGACACCGACACGCTGATCACCGGTGACATCACAACTGTACCCTTTGACTTCGACCGTCCTGGCGCATCGTTGAAGGTTGAGGGGACATGGCCAAAACCAACGCTCTACGGCCCCGGCCTCGACGGCATCTGGCGGGCGCTATATCAGCGGTTCGGGCTGGATTTTGAAAGCTCAATATATGTCAGCCAACCCCATGATTACTGGCGGCGGTATCTGTATTTCAACGCAGGCTATTTCTTTTACAAATGCCCGAGGGTTTTTGGTGAACGCTATCTGGACTATGCCAAAGCGATCCGAGATGAACACATACCCGAACTGACGGGCCAAAACCTTGATCCATGGCTGGATCAAGCTGCCCTTCCGCTTGTGATACATTCATTCGGCGGAGGTCGGGATGCGCTGCCCGAAGGCCTGCTTGATGGCTCTGTCAGTTGTCACTACCGCTTGTTCCCACTGCTCTACGCCCGCGAAAGTGATCATGTGATCGACGTTCTGGAGGCCGTTGTGGCTCCGAACAAGGTCAAGAAGGTCCTCAAACAGTATGACCCGCTGAAAAAGTTGGTCCTGCAAGGGAAAGGCGCAAGAATCCGGGCTCTGTTTGATCAGGACAATCTTCCGCGGCGCGAACAGGCCATTCGCAACACGATCAAAAGCAAAGGGTTGTGGCTGCGCTGACAGGATCGTTGTGCGCAAGCGCGCATTCACCTAAAGATTCAGCAACACAAGTTCCAACAGGAGATTTTCAAGATGTCTGACGGCCCCACCTACGGTTTCGACACGCTGCAGATTCACGCGGGCGCCCGCCCCGACCCGGCGACCGGAGCGCGCCAGACACCGATCTATCAGACCACGGCCTATGTCTTTCGCGACGCCGACCATGCGGCGGCACTGTTCAACCTACAAGAAGTGGGCTTTATCTATTCGCGCCTGACCAACCCAACCGTCGCGGTGTTGCAGGAACGCGTGGCCACGCTTGAGGGCGGTGTTGGGGCCGTGTGCTGCTCATCTGGTCACGCGGCACAGATCATGGCGCTGTTCCCCTTGATGGGACCGGGCTGCAACGTTGTCGCCTCAACCCGTTTGTACGGTGGAACGGTCACGCAATTCAGCCAAACCATTAAACGCTTTGGCTGGTCAGCCAAGTTTGTCGATACAGATGATCTGGACGCGGTGAAGGACGCAATCGACGAAAACACCCGTGCTGTATTCTGCGAATCCATTGCCAACCCAGGCGGTTATGTCACCGATATCCGTGCCTTGGCGGACGTTGCTGATGCAGCTGGCATTCCGCTGATCGTCGACAACACCTCGGCCACGCCCTACCTGTGCCGTCCCATTGAACACGGTGCGACACTGGTTGTGCACTCGACCACCAAGTATCTGACCGGCAACGGAACTGTCACCGGTGGGTGCGTCGTGGATTCGGGCAAGTTCGATTGGTCGGCAAATGACAAGTTCCCCTCGCTCAGCGAACCGGAGCTGGCCTATCACGGGCTGAAGTTCCACGAAACCTTTGGTCCGTTGGCATTCACCTTCCATGGTATTGCCATCGGTCTGCGCGATCTGGGCATGACAATGAACCCGCAAGCCGCGCATTATACGCTGATGGGGATCGAAACCCTATCGCTGCGCATGGAACGCCACGTTGAGAACGCCCAGAAGATCGCGGCCTGGCTGGAAGCGGATGACCGCGTGGAATATGTCACCTATGCGGGTCTGCCCTCGTCTCCATATCACGACCGGGTCAAATCGCAGTACAATCGCGGTGCCGGTGCGCTGTTCACCTTTGCCGTCAAAGGTGGCTATGACGCCTGCATCAAACTGGTCAACGCGCTCGAGATTTTCAGCCACGTGGCCAACCTGGGCGATGCACGCTCGTTGATTATCCACTCGGCCTCGACCACCCACCGTCAGCTGACCCCGGAACAGCAAGAAGCCGCTGGCGCAGGTCCGGGTGTTGTGCGCGTGTCCATCGGAATCGAAGATGCTAACGACCTGATCGCCGATCTTGATCAAGCTCTGGCTAAGGCAAGCGCCTGACGATGGCCGGGCATGACACTAACGACCTTGGCCAGCCCATCGGCCTGCCGGTTTCGGGCGAGTTTCCGCGCCCGACCCCGCCGTACACTCCGATGGAAGGACGGTACTGTTCTGTCGTGCCTTTGGACGTGAACAGGCATGCGCCCGGACTTTTCCGGGCGTTTGCCAATGACAGGGATGGTCGAAATTGGACGTACCTGCCCTATGGCCCGTTTGACAGTGAGGCAAAGTTCGAAGACTGGGCGCGCACCAACTGCATGGATGCGGACCCGATGTTTCACACCGTTCTGGACGGCGAAGGCGTACCGGTCGGCATGGCCTCATACCTGCGGATCGAGCCCGCTGCAGGCGCAATTGAGGTGGGGCATATCCACTTCTCACCTCTGCTTCAGCGCAAACCACAATCCACCGAAGTCATGTATCTGATGATGAAGCGGGTGTTCGATGAATTGGGCTATCGCCGCTATGAATGGAAATGCGACGCACTCAATGCGCCATCGTGCCGTGCGGCAGAGCGGCTGGGCTTTAGCTTTGAAGGGATTTTCAGGCAAGCGACCCATTACAAAGGACGCAACCGTGATACTGCGTGGTATTCGACTATTGATAGCGAATGGCCGCGCATTCGGGATGCGTTCGAAGCCTGGCTTTCACCGGACAATTTCGATGCAGCGGGCCAACAACGCAAACCGCTGATGGCCCGTGCGAAGGCACTATCTTAGTCCGAAATCTCGAATTCCATCGAGACACTGACCGAGACTGAAACCTCTCCGCCTGCAACAGGGACCCCGCCCGCATCAGCCATGCTCATGGCGCGCATCTCGGCCATCGGGCGGACACCAGCCACACGTTCCGAGATTGTCTGGACCGCGCCAAGCGTGACACCGGCCGCCTGCGCCAACTGCTCGGCCTTGGCGGTGGCTTCTCCTACGGCTTGCGCACGGGCCTGCGCCTCAAGCGGTTTGGGATCCTGCACACCAAAGCTCAGCCCGCCGAAATCATTGGCACCGTCCTGAATGACCACATCCATGATCGTCCCCAACTGTGTCAGATCGCGAACCCGCACAAAAACCCGGTTCGACGCGGTGAACCCTGTAATTTCGGGCTTTTCGCCATTCTGCCCATGCCGTCCCGACCAAACTGGTGACAGCGACAAATCTCGGGTTTGAACGTCCCGGTCTTCGATGCCCATATCGGCCAGCCGCGCAAGGACTTTGGCAACCGCGTCCGAGGTCGCCTGCATGGCCGCCCCGGCCTCGGCATTTTCGTTTGTTACACCCAAGGTAATCGTCGCCATATCCGGCGCGATTTGCACCGTCCCGCTGGCGTCCACGGTGATGCGACGTTCTTCCGCATGGGCTGCGCCTGCGGCTGTTGCTGCCATCATCGCGGCCAGAAAAGCGAATGTCTTCAAGGTTATCACTCCAATTTGTTCTACTTTAAGATGGGTTAGCGGACCGTCGCCATACAAGAGCAGACCCAGCCTTTTTCTTTCCCTCGGCGGGTTCCTGCTTTAATGTCGGTCTGCGAATGCAAAGTCGTTTGCATTGACGATGATAATTATGGTTCCTCCGGATTATGAAACCCGCCTTTGCGCTTTCTTTTTCTACAACCGGAATAACTCTGCATCACCAATCGGATGACGATTGGTATGTTGTCGGCTCGATTCCGCTGGATGCTGAGGACCTGCCCGAACAAATGCAGGCGTTGCGGGAAAAGGCCTTTGCGCTGGAAAACGATCTGAGTTGCAAAGTCGTATTGCCAGCAGATCAGGTGCGCTTTCTGGACGTCGAAACCGGAGAGTTACCGCCCGACGAGCGAGAGGCACGTATTGAGGCTGCATTGGCCGATTCGACCCCGTATGCCCTGTCTGATCTCAGCTACGACAGCCAAACAATCGGCAGCACAAGCCATATCGCTGTTGTCGCCAATGAGACTTTGGCCGAAGCGCGAAGCTTTACCGCAGGCCATGGATTTGTGCCGACACTGTTCAGCGCCGAAGAAAGCGCTGGGTCTTTCCCGCGTGAGCCAGTGTTTACAGAGCAACCTGATCAGCCGCATGCAACACTGACCTCAGAGCCCGATGAAGCGGATTCGCACGATGAGGCAGACACCCCCGGCCTGCCCGCTCATCCTATTGCGGGCACAGTTGCGCCGGAAACATTTCGAGCGCCTGACACGTCCCCCGCAGCACATGCCACCTCAAGCCCTGCCTCCAAGCGGTATGCCATTCCAGCTTTTGCTGCCGTAGTTCTTCTGAGCGGAGCTTTTGGCGCATGGTTGGCTTCTGGACCCACGGATCAACCAGAGCAGGCTGAACTGAGTCCTACTGCACCGGAAGTCTCATCGTCCGAGGCCCCTCCTGAGCCGGAGCCAGAGATCGCGGTCGTCCAGCCAGAACAAACCTTCCTTCCTGAATCGTCAGAGGAAACGTCCGAGCAGGCTGAGCTGAATTCAGATGCACCGGACCCCGAGGTCGCCCCTGAGCCAGACCCTGAGGTGGCAGCTGTCGACGCCCAGCAAAACACGCCCCCCGAACCACCAGCGGAGGAGGCTGAGGCACAGCCAGAGTTGTCACCTACGGACGCGGCGATCCTTGAGGCGCTCAAGGTTGCTCCGACACCGGTCGAACCCATTGCTCAAGACCCCGACGCCCCAAAGGAAATCCTTGCCGAGACTGGCATTGACGTATCACCCCCCGCACCTCTGCAAGAACCGGAAATCGCTGAGCATGAAGACCTGTACCTGACATCCATCGACAAGTCTGATCTGTCCACAGATGCTGTCGCGTTACCACCCGCATCAAGTTTCGACACGGACGAACCATTTCAGAGCGACGATTTACCCAGTGTTGCAGGCTCACGTTTCGATCTGGATGACCGGGGACTTGTTGTTCCCACACCCGAAGGCGCGTTGAATCCCGAAGGGATCACTGTGTACCTGGGCCGCCCTTCCAAAGCGCCGCCTCAGGCACCGCTGCGGTTCGAAGAAGAACCTGTTGTTGAAGAAGTTGATCAACGGCTGGCTGGTTTGCGCCCCAAACCGCGCCCCGGCGACATTGAAGAGACCTTCGAACGTCAGCAACTGGGCGGCCAATCGCTGGCGGAACTTGCCGGAAAACGACCCAAAGCGCGCCCTGCAGGCCTGGAATCCCCAGAAGAGGTCGAAGTTCCTGTTTCCGAGCTGGCCATTATGCGCGTTCCCCGACCTAAGCCGCGACCGGCTGGACTGGTTGCTGCCAGACCGACCGTCGCGAAGCCGTCCACTCTGGCATCAACAGCGGCACTTGTTGAAAACTCTGACGACGCAGAATCTTTTCAACCCAAGACCGTGGCACCCAAGATACCTTCGACCGCATCAGTCGCCCGGCAGGCTACTATCGACAACGCCATCAATCTGCGCAGGCTGAACCTGATTGGCGTTTATGGCACGCCTGCCAACCGCCGTGCCTTGGTCCGCCTGCCCAGTGGCCGGTACAAGAAACTGAAGGTTGGAGACCGCATCGACGGTGGCAAGGTCATCGCCATAAGCGATAGCGAACTGCGGTATCAGAAAAAAGGCCGTAACGTGACGCTTTCGATGCCCCGCAGTTGAGCGTCAAAACGCCGGAGATTACCCCGGCGTTTCGCGTAAGTTTCAGGCTGCAGAGATCTCGCCACTTTCGATCTGCTCGCGTTCGATGGATTCGAACAGAGCCTGGAAATTGCCTTCACCAAAACCGTCATCCCCTTTGCGCTGGATGAACTCAAAGAAGATCGGGCCGATCACGGTCTTTGAGAAGATCTGAAGCAGAATGCGGGTCTCACCGCCGTCCACAACCCCTTCACCGTCGATCAGGATGCCGTGCTTCATCATGCGATCAAGCGGTTCGTCATGATCCGTCACACGATCTTTCGACATCTCGTAATAGCCCCGGTTGGGTCCGGGCATGAATTTCAAACCATTCTCGGCAATCGCGTCGGTTGAGGCATAGATGTCCTCGCTGCCCACAGCGATGTGTTGAATCCCTTCGCCCTTGTACTTCTTGAGGTACGACACGATCTGCCCGGTCTCACCCCGGTCTTCGTTGATCGGAATTCGGATGCGACCGCAGGGTGATGTCAATGCGCGGCTGAACAGCCCCGTGAACTTGCCCTGAATGTCGAAGAAACGAATTTCACGGAAGTTGAACAAGTCACCATAGAACTTGAACCACTTGTCCATGTTACCCTTGTAGACATTGTGGGTCAGGTGATCGAGATAATAGAACCCTTCGCCACGCGGCTTGGATTGCTTGATCCACTCGAATTCCTGATTGTAGGGCGAAGTGTCGTAATACTGGTCGATGAAATAGATCAGCGATCCACCAATGCCCTTGATAGCAGGAACATCCATCGTTTTGTCATCTGCGTCATAGGGCTCGGCCCCTTTTGAAACAGCGTGTTCATATGCTTTTTGCGCGTCGACCACGCGCCACCCCATCGCCGGGGCGCAAGGGCCGTGTTCGGCCACGAACTTGTCCGCAAAACTCTCTGGATCAGCATTCAGGATATAGGTGACATCCCCCTGCTGCCAGAGTTCGACCAGCGGCTTGTCCTTGTGCCGGGCCACCAGATCGAACCCCATCTTGGCGAACAGATCGCGCAGTTCTTGCGGTTCGGGATGGGCAAATTCAACGAATTCAAACCCGTCGGTTCCGGCGGGGTTTTCTTCACTGATCACTGATTTCGGGGCGTTGTGCGGGAAAGGACCCATGGCGCGTCTCCTTTGAAGACAGGAAGTTTTTTTGCTGATTCAAAAATATGACTTTCCAGACGCTGTTTCTGCGCATTGTTTTCGTGTAAAATCAAAGTAGACGCGTAAAACGCGCATGAATCGCAAAAAATTCGGGATTCCTCCGCACGTGCTGGATGCTACTGACAAACGTCTTCTATCTGCCTTGCAAAAGGACGCACATCTGACCGCGCACCAACTGGGTGAAATGCTGAATCTCTCACCCAGCCAGGCAGGTCGACGCCGACAACGGCTTGAGGCCGAGGGCTATATAACAGGTTATGCCGCCCGGCTCGATCCGCTGAAACTTGGCTTGCAGGTTCAAGGCTTTGTTCAGGTTCATCTGGGTACACATGGCCCCGAACAATCCCAGAGCTTTGCCCGCATGGTCGATACCCGCCCCGAAATTACCAGCGCCTGGACGATGACAGGAGAGGCAGATTACCTGCTGCACGTCTATTGCGACGATCTTTCCGCCCTCAACAGCTTGCTCCATCAGGTCATCCTGCCGCATCCTGCTGTTGCCCGTGTCCAAAGCCAGATAGTGATGGACCAACTAAAACGCGACGCCCCCCTGCCCACCTGAACGGGCTCACGAGGAGACTCATGGACGATTTTCTATACCAGGCTTCGATCTATCTGGCTGCGGCTGTGATTGCGGTGCCTCTGTCCGCAAGGCTGGGGCTTGGGTCGGTGCTGGGCTATTTGGCCGCCGGGATTATCATTGGACCGATGCTGGGGCTGGTCGGGGCCGAAACGGAAAACCTTCAACATGTCGCCGAGTTTGGTGTTGTGATGATGCTGTTCCTGATCGGGCTGGAGCTTGAACCTCGTGCCCTTTGGGACATGCGCGACCGATTGTTGGGTCTTGGGGGGCTACAGGTCTTTCTTTCAACCGCGGTGATTGCTGCGGTGGCGATGTATGCAAACCACCCGTGGTCCGTTGCGTTGGCCGTTGGGTTGACCCTGTCGCTGTCGTCGACCGCTATCGTCCTTCAGACCTTGTCTGAAAAAGGTCTGATGCAGACAAATGGTGGTCGCGCGACGTTTTCGGTGCTTTTGACGCAAGACATCGCAGTCATTCCAATATTGGCCATGCTTCCGTTGCTCGCCCTACCTGCGATGCCTCACATCGAAGCAGACGGTTCGATTGATCGGGGGGCGGGTGATCTGCATGACGCGGGTCATCACAGTCTGTCCTTGGTTGAAGGATTGCCGGGCTGGGCTGTCACACTGGTCACGATTGGCGCAATTGCTTTTGTCATTTTGGCAGGCGTCTATCTTACCCGACCTCTCTTTCGATTTATACACGCGACGCGCCTGCGCGAAATGTACACCGCTCTGGCGCTTATGATTGTGGTCGGTATTTCTTTCCTGATGACGCTTGTTGGGCTGTCGCCCGCTTTAGGCGCGTTTCTGGCGGGTGTCGTGCTGGCCAGCTCAGAGTTTCGCCATGAAATGGAAAGCGACCTTGAACCGTTCAAAGGGCTGTTTCTTGGGCTGTTCTTTATCACGGTTGGGGCCGGGATCGACGTTGCCTATTTCTTCGATGACCCGCTTGACCTGATCGGCTTGGCACTGCTTGTGATCCTTGCAAAAGGCATCATCCTGTTTCTGGTCGGTAGAGCCTTTAAGCTGCGAGGCCGAGATCATTGGCTGTTCACATTGGGGTTGGCACAAGCCGGTGAATTTGGTTTCGTTCTGCTGGCCTTTTCGACGCAGCAGAACGTTATCCCGCCTGACCTGTCACAGAAACTGCTGATGATCATTGCCCTGACGATGCTGATCACCCCGCTTCTGTTCATCATCTATGACCTTCTGTCCCGAAAAATAAGCGATACGTCCAAAGAGCCTGAACCTGATGAGATCGACGAAAAAGGCCCAGTGATCATTGCTGGCATTGGCCGGTTTGGTCAGATCGTGAACCGGCTGGTGCGGGCCAGCGGCTTTAAAACGGTGGTTCTGGACCATGATATCGAAACCGTCCAGCTGATGCGCCGGTTTGGTGTAAAAGGCTTTTTGGGCGATCCGACGCGTCCTGAACTGTTGCGCGCTGCGGGGTTGGAAAAAGCCTCGGTCCTCGTGGCGGCGATGGATGACCACAAGCAAGTCACGCGACTAGTCAGTTATGCCAGACGACAGCGCCCTGACCTGCACATCATCGCCCGCGCCCGCGACCGGACCCACGTGTACGAGCTGTACCAAGCTGGTGCCAACGACATCGTGCGCGAACTGTTCGACAGCTCGTTGCGCGCAGGCCGTTATGTACTGGAGAATATAGGGCTGAGTGAGTATGAGGCCGCGCAAGCTGAACAGACCTTTTACCACCACGACAGGACGTCTGTTCGTGATTTGGCTGAATTGTGGGTTCCTGGCCTGCCAACAGCCGAAAACAAGAAATACATCGAGCGCGCTCAGAAACTGGAAAAGGATCTGGAAACTGCGCTGCTCGAACTGGCGGAAGAACACGCCAAGAAATCTGCCTGACCCAAAACCCCGATTGGGTCAGGCAAGTCATTACCCGTCGGATACCCCAGCCTCGGCAAAGGTGGCCATACCTGAATGGCAGGCCACGGCGCTTTTGAGGATGTTGATCGCCAATGCCCCGCCAGATCCTTCGCCCAGCCGAAGACCAAGGCTTAACAGCGGGTCTTTGCCCAGCCGAGACAATACGGCACCATGTGCCGCTTCCGCGCTTTGGTGCCCCGCGACAGCGTGATCCAGCGCGCTAGGCGACAGCTTCCAAAGGCACGCCGCAGCAGCAGAGCAGATGAACCCATCCAGAATGACCGGAATGCGCAACACGCGCGCGGCGGCAATCGCCCCGGCCATCGCGGCAATCTCACGCCCTCCAAGGCAGCGCAGAATCTCCAGGCCATCTTCTGACGCATGTTTCGCGACGCCCTCTGCTACGACACGGGTTTTATTGGCCAGCCCTGCATCGTCGACACCGGTGCCACGCCCGGTCCAATCCTCGGCATCCCCACCAAACAGTGCGCAGGCGATAGCCGCTGCTGGAGTGGTGTTGCCAATACCCATCTCGCCCACAACCAGCAGATCGGCCTTCGGATCAACGGCCTGCCAACCGGTACGCAAGGCACTCAGCAGATCTTCTTCGCTCATGGCCGGGGCCTGGGTGAAGTCCACAGTGGGTCTGTCCAGCTCAAGTGCATGCACATTCATTGTCGCGCCTGCTGCCTTGGCCAGCTGATTGATCGCCGCGCCGCCATGTTCAAAGTTCATAACCATCTGGACGGTCACTTCCGGCGGAAAGGCCGATACGCCCTGTACCGTAACACCATGATTTCCGGCAAAGACGATGACCTGTGGTGCGGTAATTTGCGGGCGGGCATCCCCACGCCAACCCGCATACCAGATCGCCAAATCCTCAAGCCGACCCAACGCGCCGGGCGGTTTAGTCAGTTGTCCGTTACGCTCACCCGCGCCATGCACCGCAGCGGCATCCGGACCCGGAGCTGCAGCTAGTGCAGCACGGAACGCATTCAAATCATTCAGTTCAGGCAACATAAAAGCCTCATTGCATCAGAGTGGTGCAGTGTGTTTAACCGAAGCACCGAAACCGACAAGACCCCGAAAGGCACGGGCGTGCATAAAAACGACACGAAACCCTTTTCTCTGCGGGATATTCGGCTGGCGCTGGTCCTTCTCACCCGCCTGCCCCTGCCGCGTTTGCCGGATCCAGTGTTTTCTCGGCAAGCTCAGGCAACCTGGGCCTTTCCGATTGTCGGTCTGCTGGTTGCAGGACTCGCATGCCTTGTGGGCTGGGGCGCGCTGGCGCTGGGTTTACCTGTTCTGGCGGCGGCCGGTCTTTTACTGGCCACGCTGATCGCAACAACCGGGGCGATGCACGAGGATGGCCTGGCGGACACGTTCGACGGCCTGTGGGGCGGGTTCACCCGCGACCGCCGGTTGGAGATCATGAAGGACAGTCATATTGGGACTTTCGGCGTGCTTGCCCTGATCGTGTCTCAGCTGGTTCGAATATCGGCTATCGCTGCTTTGCTGACGGCTGATGCGGTGGGCGCAGTTTTAGCCGCCAGCATTGTCTCGCGGGCGTTGATGCCTGCAGTGATGGCTGGATTACCTCATGCCCGCAAATCGGGCCTGAGCCATTCCGTCGGAAAACCCCAGACGATTTCCGTCATCGCTGCACTTGTTCTGGCGGTGGCACTCGCCCTGCTTCTTATGGGTGTGGATGCAATACCTGCGATGGGTTTTGCGGCAGCCAGCGCAGCAGTTTTGGCCGTCATTGCCAAGAAAAAGATCGGCGGCCAGACCGGCGATATTCTTGGGGCCACGCAATTGGTGTCCGAGATAACCTTTCTGCTGGTCTGCGCCGCGCTAGTTTAAGACGCACCCCCGGTTTCGATGCGCAAAGTGCCGCCGCAGTGTTTGCAATGCACAGCGTCCGGGTCATGTCGGAATAAGCCGCAGCTTGGGCATTTGTGGCGAACCTTTTGAGGCATGAAAATCGCCTGCGCCAACCGGACAAAAAGCGCCACACCCACCACCATGATAAAAACCGAGAACAGCTTACCCCCTGGCGTAGGCAAGGTGATATCGCCGAACCCGGTGGTCGTAAGGGTCGCCATGGTGAAATAGAGTGCGTCAATATAGGGCGTTTGCGAATCTGCGGGAATAAAGAACACCAGAACGGCGGTCGAAGTTGCGAAGACAAAAACCATCAGGTTGATGGCGGCGATCACCGCGTCTTCGTGGGTGCGGAAGAAATTGCTGTCGCGTCGTAAGTCCCGCAGCAGGTGGTAGGAATGGATCAACCGCAAGGCGCGTAGAATCCGCAAAAACGCAAGGTTACCCGTCAGGAACGGATCAAGCACCAGAGAGACGATAACAACGATATCCGCCAGCGTGTAAATCTGGCGCAGCTGCTTCCAACGGTCCTTGGCGATCCAAAGCCGCGCTGAGAAATCCAAAAAAATCACAAAGCCAATCAGCAGGCTTGCGACCGTGACGCCCGACCCCTGAGGAAAATGAGCGGTGGCGACAAAGAAGATGATCGACACAATGTCGAAAAGGATCAGACCATAACGAAACCAGACCGAAATCGGGTCGTGCCCGATATACAGGTATTTCAGCGTCTGCTTCATATCCATCCTGTATCATGCTGCATACACAATGAAATTAACGACAGTTGTGCAAATCACCAAGCCACGAAAAAGGCCGCCCCAATTAGAGCGGCCTTAGTCACGATTCTCTTGCAATCAGGCGGCGCGCGAGGTCAGGACTTCGTCTACCTGCTTGGCGGCGGAAACCTCGCCAGCACCGGACACGGCTGCAACCTCACGTGTCAGGCGTTCCAGAGCAGCTTCGTAAAGCTGACGCTCGGAATAGCTCTGCTCGCGTTGATCGTCGGTGCGATGCAAATCGCGGACAACTTCGGCAATCGAGATCAGGTCGCCCGAGTTGATTTTCTGTTCATATTCCTGGGCGCGGCGGGACCACATGGCGCGTTTTACCTTGGCCTTGCCCTTCAATGTCTTCATCGCCTGGCTGATGACATCTGGCGAGCTGAGCGACCGCAAACCGGATTCGGTTGCTTTGTTGGTCGGCACCCGCAGTGTCATTTTGTCTTTCTCAAATGAGATGACGAACAACTCGAGCGAGAAACCCGCAACTTCCTGCTCCTCAATCGAGATGATCTGACCCACGCCATGGGCGGGATAGACAACATAGTCGTTGGGGCGGAACTCAAGCTTTTTCGACTTTGTCATTCAGTTTTTTCCTTGCTTACGGACCGGGACACAGACAACAAAAGCACCACGTGCCGGGACTGTCTCAGCCCCGTCAGGCGGCGTTTCTGTCATAAATTCAGTACTCCAAAGCGAGCATACTTACGGAGCGCATCCCAATCTCGGTCATCATATGAAAACTGAGTATATCACAAAAATACGACACCCGAAAGTTTACCCAAAGGAAAATATTCGAATTACCTGCGCGCACAATGCTTTATTTCAAGATCTTCGCGCTGTGCCGTGCGCTTTCTTCGCGAATCGCTTAGCCGCCTTCGCCAGGTGCTTCAGAGAAATACTTCTCCATCTTACCCTCTTCACCGTCGCGCTCTTCAGCGTCGGGAAGCGGGTCTTTCTTTGTAACAATCACCGGCCACTGTTCCGAGAACTTGCGATTGAACTCAACCCATTGCTCCATTCCCGGCTCAGTATCCGGGCGGATTGCGTCTGCCGGGCATTCCGGTTCACAAACACCACAGTCGATGCATTCGTCCGGGTGAATAACCAATGTATTCTCACCTTCATAGAAACAGTCCACCGGGCACACTTCGACGCAGTCTGTGTATTTGCAGGCGATACAGTTTTCGGTGACAACATAGGTCATGAGCGGATTCCCGTTTGCGGTTCGTTCGACTAGCTAATTCAGTCTGGCCCGCTCTTCAAGATGGGATCAGCGATCTTCTGTGCGAGAAAGATCAAGAGCGCGCCGATCCTTCTTGGTTGGACGACCTTTTCCTTCGAACCCCGGATTTTTAGGAGGCACGTCCTGTTTTTCCGTCATATCGAAGTACAGCGTTTGCGCCTCGGGGGCCGGACCGCGGCGTTCGCCCAGTTTTTCTACACGCACAACCCGCACGATACGGCCCTGGGGAAAGGTCAGAACGTCTCCGGATGCCACGGCTTGCGCCGGTTTGAGCACCCGGTTTCCGTTCAATCGGACATGGCCGCCACTGACCTGCTTGGCTGCCAGGCTACGGGTCTTGAAGAACCGCGCCTGCCACAACCATTTGTCGATCCGCAGCTTGGCCTCGGCCATCTTGTGTCAGTTGCCGTCTTTCAAACCCATAAGCGCCGCAGCGAATGGGTTGTCGGGATCAATGGCCTTTTCCTTTTTCGGAGGCCGTGACGAGAAGGTCTTGGCACCCTGAGGTTTGCCGCCCTTCTTGCCGTGCGGCTTGCCGCGACCGTCCTGGGGTTTGCCACGGGGCTTGCCTTTGCCCTGCCCCTGCTCGCGGCGCGGGCCACGGTTTTGCTGGCGTTGACGGCCCCAGGTGAAGGTATAGAAAACCTCAACCTCGGGCTCATCCGGTGCGGCGTCAGGCGCTGGTGCCTCGGCTGCCGCCTCGGTGCTTGTCGCGGCCTCGTCTGATGCCTCGGCGGGTGCTGCAACCTCGTCGGTTGCAACTTCTGCAGTTGGCGTTTCTTGCGCGCTGGCTTGATCAGAAGACTCAGTCGCAGATGTTTCCACCGGCGCCTGTTTGAGTTTTTCGCGCTCGCCACGCTCGGCCTTGTAGCCCAGGCCCTGCATCAGGTCTGCGAATTGTTCCAACGTCATGCCGGTGATCGACAGCATGTCCGGCTTGGCTTCGAACCCTCCCCGGCTGTCTTCGGCACGCAGCATGTCAGCCAGACGTTCCAACATGTCGATCCGGATCGAACGTTCGCCCGCATCGCGGTAGCCGCACATAGTGTCATAGCCCTGCGGCGCGTCCTTGGCGACGGGCACAGTGACCAGACCCGGAGGCGGCGCTTCGGGGAATTCCTGCAAACCGCTGGACAAGCCCCACAGCACCAGACGCAGGCGTGTTGGCGCGGGTTTCAGCAGCAGCGGCATGAAGATCGTGAATTGGCCAAACCGGATGCCATGCTTGCGCAGCGCGCCACGGGCATCCTGATCCAAATCCTTGACCTCTTGCGCGACTTGACCGCGTGGCAGAACGCCCAAGGCTTCTACCATGCGAAAGGCAAAGCCCTTCGCCAGTCCCGTCAGTTCTTCGTCGCGCGACAAGTTCAGCAGCGGCTCGAACAGCGCAGCGACCTTGCGGTCGATGAAATGCTGCAACCGGCGCTGCACTTTCTGTTCGACATCCGGCCCTGCGGCCTCATCCACAAAAACCTCGACCATTGGCTTGAGAGGCTCTGCCCCGGCAACCAGCTTGCCGACGGCGTATTCGCCCCACATCAGGCCACCCTGATCCGTGAAATCAATTTCGGTATCGGGCGCATTGTAGAAGCGATCGGCGCGCAGATGGAATTGCGGCGCGAGTGCTTGCAAAGAAGCCGATTTCAAAGCTTTTGCCTCGGTCCCTTGCGCGCTTTTGTCCGGTGTAAACCGGAACCCTTCCAGACGACCGACGAATTCGCCTTCGACGGTCACTTCACCCTTGTCATTTACTTCGGCCAAAAGGGCCTCCTTCTGTTTGAGCCGGCGCAGCAAAACAGATGTACGCCGGTCCACAAATCTTTGAGTCAAACGATCATGCAACGCGTCTGACAGTCTGTCTTCTACAGTGCGTGTTTCGTCACGCCAATGCGATTCGTCACGGACCCAGCCGTTTCGTTGCGCAACATATGTCCAAGTGCGAATATATGCCAACCTTTTGGACAACGTATCAATGTCACCCTGGGTCTGGTCGATACGGCGAATCTGCCGCGCCATAAAATCATCCGGGATCGATCCGCGCTCGTGCAGGTGACCATAGATCACTTCAAGCAAGCTGGCGTGTTCTGCGTGGCTGATGCCGCGAAAATCGGGGATTCGGCACACGTCCCACAACAAACGGATGGATTGCGGATCGCTGGCGCGGGCTACGACCTCGGTCACTTGCGAAAGAGATTTGAGCGCGTTCAGGTCATCCGCAGGGCGCGCTTTGATCAGATGCTCATCATTTGGGCTGACCTCAAGCGAAGTGATCAGCGCGTCGATGGAGCCGAACCGCAAGGCGGCATTCCGCCAGTTCAGCTTTTTCATCGGCGTAAAGCGGCTGTCCATGATGGCCTGCGCCACACCTTCGTCCAGCGGCGGGGCCTCGCCCGTCACACCAAAGGTGCCATCAGACATCCCGCGACCGGCCCGGCCCGCAATCTGCGCCAGTTCATTCGGGGCCAGTGGGCGCATCCGGCGGCCATCAAATTTGGTCAGAGATGAAAACGCGACATGATTCACATCCAGGTTCAGCCCCATCCCAATGGCGTCGGTGGCAACCAGATAATCGACTTCGCCGTTTTGATAGAGGTCAACCTGAGCATTCCGCGTTCGTGGGCTGAGCGCCCCCATTACAACGGCCGCCCCCCCTTTCTGACGGCGCAGCAATTCCGCGATGGCATAAACATTGTCGACCGAAAATCCGACAATGGCGCTGCGTGCAGGCATCCGGCTGATCTTCTTTGACCCAGAATAGACCAGTTGAGACATCCGTTCGCGCCTTACGAATTGCACTTCGGGAACAAGCGCCGCGATGGGGCCGCGCATAGTGTCAGAGCCTAGGAAAAGCGTCTCGTTCGTGCCACGGGATCGCAGCAGACGATCTGTAAAGACGTGGCCGCGTTCGGGATCGGCACAAAGTTGGATTTCGTCGATCGCAACGAAATCTGCCCCCATGCCTTCAGGCATGGCCTCGACCGTGCAGACCCAATACTGGGTGCGCGGCGGCACGATGCGCTCTTCACCCGTTACCAAGGCCACAACCGACGGGCCACGAATGGCAACGATCTTATCATAGACTTCGCGCGCCAGCAGACGCAGCGGCAAACCAATCACGCCGGTGCGGTATCCCAGCATCCGTTCGATTGCGTAGTGGGTTTTACCTGTGTTTGTCGGGCCCAATACGGCCACTACTCGGGATGACCCGCTCACCATTGCCCCCTGCCCCAGACCTTACAGCGCTGCGCCTTCAACCTGAGGCTTCAGTCGATTCACCGCATTGGTTACTTCTTCATGATGGGGATGTATAGCCAAGGCCCGCGAATACGCGTCATAGGCTTTCTGAGGCTCTCCGATAATCTCAAAGATCAAACCCAGCCCATATATTGCCTCATAGTGGTTGGGGTTGAGGGTCAATGCATGCTCCAGATCAGCAGCCGCCATTCCGAACCGTTCAATTCCGAAAAAAGCCGAGGCACGTACATGCCAGCCTTCCGCAAATTCGGGTGCGTGATCTGTCAACGCTGTCAGATGATCCAATGCGGCGTCTACGTCTCCGTTTTCAAGCGCTTCGCGCCCTCGTTCCAACAACAGATCCGCCGAAGCTGAACCGGACTGTGCCCACAGCGCCTGCAACTGCCGATCCAGAGCCATAGCCTGTTCGGGCGTGGATTGGGCCAGTTGCTGCAGCAGCGCGTCTTCATCCCGCAAATCCGCCTGTTGCGCGAAGCAACTGGTGGAAAACGTGACTAGGACAACAAGTGCCGCAACGGTACCTTTGAGATTGTGGATTGCAATGCTCATAACAATCGTCAGTGTAGCGTTGCGACCGGGGATGTCCATTCACGGCGCACAAACAAAATGAGGAAAAGCATGAGCGAGATTCTTGAAAAGGCGGCAGCCGCGCTGAATGAAAAACTGGAAGGCGGCGCATTCGACGCCTCGGCCAAGTTTGCTATCGCCGATCTGGGCGCAATCGTGTTGGACGCAGACGGCGCGCGCGTCAGTGACGATGATGCGGACGTTACAATGAGCGCTGACGCCGAAACGTTCGAGCAAATCCTCAGCGGTGAGCTGAACCCTACGGGTGCTTTCATGTCGGGCAAGCTGACCATTGATGGCGACATGGGCGTTGCTATGAAACTCGCATCGGTGTTGGCCTGATGGAATTGACGCCGGCCCCTTTTTTTGAAGACGTGGCCGGCGGTCCCGCCGGTGGGAGCGCCCACTGGCTGATGACTTCTGACCAGATTCGAATCCGTGTGGGTCATTGGCGACCCGAAGGCGATGCGCATGGCACGGTGCTGATGTTTCCCGGTCGAACCGAATATATCGAGAAATACGGAAGCACCGCAGCCGAGTTCATCCAACGCGGCTTTGCCATGCTGGCGGTTGATTGGCGCGGTCAGGGCCTGGCGGACCGTTTGCTGGACAACCCTCGTATTGGCCATGTCGATCAGTTTACAGACTACCAGCATGACGTTCAGGCGACGCTAGATCTTGCCCGTGCGCTGGATCTGCCGAAACCCTGGCATGTGATCGGACACTCAATGGGCGGTGCTATTGGGTTACGCGCCGTGATAGAGCAGAAGTGCTTTGCCGCCTGTGCTTTCACCGGACCGATGTGGGGTATTTTCTTCACCCCGGTTATGAAACCCCTCAGTCGTGTGACAGCCTATTGGGGTACGGCGCTTGGTCTTGGTGAAAAGACACCTCCGACCACAACCCTGGAAAGCTATGTCCTGTCGCAACCGTTTGAAGGCAACATGCTGACCCGCGATGCGGCGATGTTTAAGATGATGCAGGATCAACTAAAGGCCCATCCCGAACTGGCGCTTGGTGCGCCTTCAAACCTTTGGCTGCGCGAGTCGCTGGACGAATGCACCTGGCTGATGGAACACCCCGCCCCAGACACACCTTGCCTGACCTTTCTGGGCAGCCACGAACAGATCGTCGACCGCAAGGCGATACGCACACGTATGGAAAACTGGCCAAACGGCACGCTTGTCGAAATCCCGGATGGCGAGCATGAAGTGTTGATGGAGGCACTGGAAGTGCGCGGTCCGGTTCTGGATCAGCTGGCCGCGCATTTTCAGTCCAACCCAACCGGCTAGGCCGTGGGCTGAAAAGATCGGCCCCTTTGCCCACTCAAAGGACTGTCCGCTTGTGATCCGGTCGCGCCGGCCCTAGATGTTTGCAAAAGATATCTACAAAAGGTGATCCATGCGCGACCTTCCCTTTCCCGTCCGTGACGCAAACGCAATGGGCGGTGCCGACAACCTTGGTAACCTTCCGGAATGGGATCTGAGCGATCTCTACACCTCGGAAGAAGCGCCCGAGCTTGAGCGTGACCTGGGCTGGCTGGAAGGCGAATGCGGCGCCTTTGCCGCGGATTACGAAGGCAAACTGGCCGAGCTGGACGCAGCCGGCTTGCTGAATTGTGTACAGCGCAATGAAAAGATCAATTCCATTGCCGGACGCATCATGTCCTTTGCTGGTCTGCGCTATTATCAACTGACCACGGATTCCGAGCGCGCCAAGTTCCTGTCAGACATGCAGGAAAAAATCACGATTTTCACCACGCCGCTGGTTTTTTTCACTCTGGAACTCAACCGTATCGACGACGTTGTGCTAAAGGCTCATTTCGACGCCAATGCCGATTTGGCACGCTACGAGCCCGTTTTCCGCCGCATCAGAGCGATGAAGCCTTACCAGCTGTCCGATGAGCTGGAAAAATTCCTGCACGATCTGGGCGTTGTAGGTGATGCGTGGGAACGTCTGTTTGATGAAACCATAGCTGGACTGACCTTTGACGTTGACGGCGAAGAGCTGAATATCGAAGGCACCCTGAACCTGTTGACCGAGCAGGATCGCTCTAAGCGCGAAGCGGCTGCGCGGGAACTGGCATCGGTGTTTCAGGACAACATCAAAACCTTTGCCCGTGTTCACAACACACAGGCCAAGGAAAAGGAAATCGTCGACCGCTGGCGTAAAATGCCCACCGCGCAGACCGGGCGTCACTTGTCAAACGATGTAGAGCCCGAAGTGGTCGAAGCGCTGCGCGAGGCAGTTGTGGCCGCCTACCCCAAGCTGAGCCACCGTTATTATGAGCTGAAGCGCAAATGGCTCGGTCTGGATGTGATGCAGGTCTGGGACCGCAACGCGCCCTTGCCCATGGAAGACACACGCGTCGTCAATTGGGACGAAGCCGAAAAGACCGTCATGGACGCTTACAATGCCTTCGACCCACGCATGGGCGAGATCGCATCGCCGTTCTTCTCAAAGGGCTGGATCGACGCGGCGGTGAAGCCTGGCAAAGCGCCAGGTGCTTTTGCGCACCCGACAGTCACTGATGTCCACCCCTATGTGATGCTCAACTATCTGGGCAAACCACGTGATGTGATGACCCTGGCGCATGAGCTGGGCCATGGCGTGCATCAGGTGCTGGCCGCCGATCAGGGTGAGATGCTGTCCTCTACCCCGCTGACGCTGGCTGAAACAGCCTCGGTCTTTGGCGAAATGCTGACCTTCCGCAAGATGCTGGATCAAGCCGAAACCCCGGAACAGCGCAAGGTGCTGCTGGCCGGTAAAGTTGAGGACATGATCAACACCGTGGTCCGCCAGATTGCATTCTACGATTTTGAATGCAAGCTACATGCGGCCCGTCGCGAAGGCGAACTGACCCCGGATGACATCAACGCATTGTGGATGAGCGTTCAGGCCGAAAGCCTTGGCCCGGCATTTGAATTCATGGACGGGTACGAGACCTTCTGGGCCTACATCCCGCATTTTGTCCACTCACCCTTCTATGTCTACGCCTACGCCTTCGGTGATGGCCTCGTGAACGCGCTTTATTCGGTTTACGAAAGCGGAGCGGACGGGTTCGAAGACAAGTATTTCGAAATGTTGCGCGCGGGCGGATCGAAGCATCACAAGGAACTGCTGGCCCCATTCGGATTGGACGCGAGCGACCCGAAGTTCTGGGACAAGGGCCTGTCGATGATTTCTGGCTTTATTGACGAGCTGGAGGCGATGGAAGGCTGATCATTTTTGGTTCTTGGTTGTAAGGAATATGGCCAGGATAATCAAAACAGCCCCAAGGGCCGCAATTGGAGTGATTGTGGCCCCCAAAAACAAGGCTGAGTTGATGAAAGTAAATACGACGGACGCCGCGAACATCAACGTGGCTGTCAAGGTTGAAACCCGAGCGGCCGCCTCATACCAAAGGTAATAGGCCAATGCGGTAGGCAGGACGCCTAACAAGGTCAAAAACAAGACGTCGTTGGCTGTTGGCAGCTTAAACAAAAAAGCTGCCAACGGCAGCAACAGCACGCCCGCGCACAGGAAAATACCGAAAAGGAAGTTCAACCGCTCTTCTGTTGATTTTGAGCTGCGCATTGCACGGCTGCTGGAAACTAGAAACACTGCCCAGCTTAGCCCGGCTCCGATTTCCATAAGATCGCCATAAAAAGGGTCTCCGCCGCCCTGAAAATCCCGGTAAACTGTTAGGAAAACTCCCAGAATTGCCAGCGCCGTGGCCAAGACATCTGCACGTGTCACCTGCGTGTCGGAAAAGAAATACAAGAAAATCAGAACAAAGAACGGAGCAGTATTCTCCAGTACCATGGCACTTGCCGCGCCTGTGTATTCAAGGCCAACATGGAATAGGATGTAGTTGATCACCGTCGACAAGACTGCGAGCCGAAAGTTCCAATCGCCCAACTTAATCGATACTGAAACCCGCATCACACGTAACATGCAATAGATCGCCAGAGCGGCGACAAACAGACGTGTTACAGCGATTTGCAGCCCGCCCAGATCGCTGGTCAGATAACGTACAATAACGCTGTGCGTGCCCCAAAGGAGCGCTGCCAGGAATCCCAGAACCAGACCATTTTGCGTCAGTTTGGTGCTGAGCATCGCTTTGTTCCGATTACTTCAACTGACTGTCTTTCGAACCTCGACGATTCACTCCACCCCTCAATTTGAACGCGCCATCGCGTTCTTGCTGGCAATCGAGGCAAAGTTTGACGCCCGGCAGTGCGATGCGTCGCTTTTCGGGAATGGGTTCTTCGCATTCCGCACAATGTGTCAGGCTTTCCCCCAAAGGCCGCTTTTGTGCCTGCATCCGCGCCAGCTCATCCGAAATCGACGCTTCGATCTGTTCGCTTACCGCGCCGTCACGCGCCCAACCTCCGGCCATGGCTCACCTCCTGAAACACAGGAGGATACGATAGCCGGTGCTTGAGCCGCTTAGCAAGTTACAGCGGCTCTGCGCCGACAAATACGCGGTCGATCATCTCTTGCGTGCTGCGCGAAAACTCCAGTGGACAGGGATAGTCCACCCCTTCGCGGACCGAACGGCAGAACGCCTCGACCTGTAGTTTGTAGTGGTCCGCACCGGGGAAACGGGTGATCTGAACCTCTAGCCCTGGACGATGCAGTTCGACTCGTGCCTCGCCGAACACTCGGGCATTGAAAGGGGTTGTCAGGCGGATCAGGCCCTGCTCGCCATGGAACACCATTTCCTGATGAGGGTGCGCGCGAATGGATACGTAGGCGGAATAGGTGAACCCCGGGAACTGGGCCCGGATTTCCGTAAAGACATCGATGTCATCCTGCCAACGGATTGCAGATTGTACGGACACGGGCTCTTCCCTGGTGGCAAAGCGTGCACCGCCGATCACATAGACGCCGATATCCCGCAAACCGCCGCCGCCGGTTTCAGCGCGGTTACGGATGTTCCCGGTATCCGCCCGATTGTCAAAACTGAACGCACCGGTCACATGCACCAAATTCCCGATGGCCCCATCCGCGATCAGATCACGGGCCAATTGCCATTGGGGGTGATGCACGATCATGTAAGCTTCGGCCACAAGCAGGCCGGTTTGATCGCGTTTGGCGATCAACGCGTCGAACTCATCTGCGCGCATAGTCATCGGCTTTTCGCATAGCACGTGCTTACCAGCGTCAAGGGCCTTCAGGCTCCATTCGACGTGCAAATGATTGGGCAGAGGGATGTAGATTGCGTCTATCCCTGGGTCCGCCAACAACGCGTCGTAACTGTTGTGAACTTGGAGGTCAGGGCAAAAAGACAGAAAAGGGTCCGCCTTTGCCGCGTCAGAGGTCGCCAGGGCCGCCAACTGCGCGCCGTAGGCGGAATGGATCGCTGGCGCCATATATTCCCGCGCAAATTTCGCGGCCCCCAAAACGCCAAACTGAACAGGTCTTTGCATCGCGCCCTCCCTATTTGTCCACGCCAATTTGTTCAATCATCGCAAGAATAAACGATGTGACGCTTTCAAAATGTCATCGAAATAAAGCACGCCTTTCCCGTAGCATGCAAGCTGGCCCGCCGCCACTTATTCACTTTTCCTGATCCGTTTCCGTGTCTGCCCGTAGCAAACATATCGACAAGTGCGCAGCGCAATTATGTCTGCCGCTTGTCTTGATCAGACGTAACCAATTGGGTGGGAGAAACCAAAAACGATGGATATGCAGACGACAACCAAGGATCAGCAAACCATAACCGGGATTGTCCTGAACAGCGGCGCGCCGGGCACCTTTGACGAAAACCCGGATGACTTTGACATATTGCGTGAAGCAGCGATTGCAGCAGGGCTTGTCGGAACATTGGATAGCCCTGAAGTGGATTTGACGGTCTTCGCACCGAAGGATTCAGCGTTCATAAATTTGGCCCAAACCCTTGGCTTCGCGGGCGATGACGAGGCGGAAGCGCTGAATTTTATCGTCAAGGCACTCACGCTTCTTGGTGGCGGAGATCCTTTGCCCTTGCTGACCGATATCCTCAAGTACCATGTGGTTGACGGAGAATTCACCAAGGACGCCGTGGTTGCGCTGGGTAACGGTGCTGAGATTAACACCCTTCTGGGATCATCTCTTGAACTGAACCTGGAAACGTCACCACCGAGCTTGGTTGATGCGGACGCTGCTATTACTGACCCAAACCTGGTTGCATTTGACGTGGATGCGTCCAATGGGATCATTCACGTGCTGGACGGCGTGCTGCTTCCGGTATCGGTATCAAGCATACTGGGTCAGAAAAATACCGATTTCATTCTGGGTGATGACACTGACGAGTTCATTTTCACCGGGAAGGGTCAGGATTTCATCCATGGCGGTGGTGGTCGCGATGTTATCAAAGCGGGTAAAGGCAATGACGTAGCTCTTGGCGGCGACGGGAATGACATCGTTTTTGGCGGGCGCGGCAAGGATATTTTGCGCGGCGATGATGGCCACGATAAAATCTACGGAGGTCGCGGCGCTGACCTGATCGATGGCGGTGCTGGCGATGACATCCTGATCGGCGGACGCGGCAAGGATACTTTCGTCATGGAGAACGGAGGTGGGGACGACTTGATCCTCGATTTTCGCGCTGGCAAAGACAAGATTGATCTGTCCGGATATGACGGGATTACCAGCTATGAAGATATCGAAGACGACATCTCTGGTGGGTTCTTGCGCACAGAGATTGAATTGGACGATGGCGACAGCATCGTACTGACTGGTGTTCGCCCAGGTCAGCTCTCTGAAGACGATTTTGTTTTCGTTTGAAGCGAAACAAACCAGCCCGCAGAGATTGCGGGCTGGTTTTTCGGTCAGCTGGTTGCCAGCATGCCTTTTTCACGGGCCAGATCCCGCATTTTCTTTTGCAGTTTTTCAAACGCGCGCACCTCGATCTGACGGATACGTTCGCGGCTGACGTTGTACTGCGTGCTCAGCTCTTCCAGTGTCACCGGCTGATCCATCAACCGGCGCTGGGTCAGGATGTCCTTTTCCCGATCGTTCAGAACATCCAGTGCTGCGGTCAGCAACTCGCGGCGGGCTTCCAATTCATCGCGCGCCTCATAGTCACCCGCCTGATCGGCATCTTCATCTTCCAGCCAATCCTGCCATTGCATCGTGCCCTCGCCTTCGGACCCAACGGTCGCGTTCAGCGAGGCATCCCCACCGGACATACGGCGGTTCATGCTGATGACTTCCTCTTCGGTCACACCCAGATCATTGGCGATTTGAGCGACATTTTCCGGTCTCAGATCGCCTTCCTCCAACGCGCCGATACGAGCCTTGGCCTTGCGCAGGTTGAAGAACAGCTTTTTCTGAGCCGAGGTTGTACCCAGCTTCACCAATGACCACGACCGCAGGATATATTCCTGAATCGAGGCGCGAATCCACCACATGGCATAGGTCGCCAACCGGAAGCCTTTTTCAGGATCAAACCGTTTGACCGCTTGCATCAGGCCCACATTTGCCTCGGAAATCACTTCGGCCTGCGGCAGGCCATAGCCGCGATAGCCCATGGCGATCTTGGCTGCCAGACGCAGGTGAGATGTCACCATCCTATGCGCGGATTCGGTGTCCTGCTCTTCGACCCAGCGCTTGGCCAGCATGTATTCTTCTTCCGGCTCCAGCAGGGGAAACTTGCGGATTTCCTGCATATAGCGATTCAGGCCGCCCTCGGGCGTCGGTGCGGGGAGATTTGCGTAGTTTGCCATTATGATGTCCCTCCGACAAATGTTTAAGTCTTTAACATAGGATATGGGTAAGGAACCCTGCCTATTCAAGAGGTGCTGTTATCAGTCTGAAATTAAACTTCTGTTAAGGGAAGATAAGAAACTCTTTCTCACGGGACTTTGCTTATTGTGACACTGGTTTGCGCAGCCCTGCAATCAGGGATTTCATATCTTGCGGCAGGTCAGCCTCGAACCGCAGGTTTTCGCCGGTCACCGGGTGTTCGAAGCCCAAAACCGCTGCATGAAGGGCCTGACGCGGGAAATCGCGGACAGATTCAGCAGCCGAAAGCGAAAACGCCTTGGCAGACAGCTTGCGCTTGCCGCCGTAAACTGGGTCTCCGACCAGCCCATGCCCTGCATGAGCCATATGCACACGGATCTGATGGGTGCGTCCGGTTTCCAGCCAGCATTCGATCAAGGCCAGCCCTGCGGGTGTACCAAAACTCTCAACAACCCGTGCACGCGTTACTGCGTGGCGCCCCCCGTGAAACAGAACCGCCTGCCTCTGACGGTCTGTCTTGTGCCGCGCAAGCTGCGTGGTCACGCGCATGATGTTGCCGGGTTCGAAACTGACGCCTTTGACACCGCGCAAACGTGGATCGTTTGCGTCCGGCACTCCGTAGCACACGGCGCGGTAATACCGTTCGACACTATGGGCTGCGAATTGCTCGGCCAGGCCGTGGTGTGCAGCGTCCGATTTTGCCACCACCAAAAGGCCACTGGTTTCCTTGTCGATCCGATGCACGATGCCCGGACGTTTTACCCCACCAACACCTGACAGATCATCCCCGCAATGGTGCAGCAACGCGTTCACCAGAGTGCCGCTTGGCGAACCCGGCGCGGGATGCACGACCATGCCTGCGTGCTTGTTCACAACGATTACGTCCGCATCTTCAAAGACAACCTCAAGCGGGATGTCTTCGGGGCCGATATGGCTGTCTTCGGCCTCGGCCACGACGATGGTAATATGTGCTCCTTCCGAGACTTTTGCCTTAGGGTCACGTGCTTCGCGCCCGTCGATCTGAACCGCACCCTCTTCGATCAGACGCGCCAACCTGGTGCGCGACAGGTTTTCACCGTCTGGCACATCCCTCGAAAGCGCCTTATCAAGGCGTGACGGCGGATCAGCCGCGATCTGAAACTCAATCTGGCGGGTGCCCATGACTGTCCCTTCCGAACCCCAAGAACCGCAGGAAACACCGCAGCTGCGATTGCTGCGGCGGATGGTCATGTTGTTGACCGCGGTGATGATTGGCGGGGTTCTAGTGACATTCGCCCTGATTGTCATCCGCCTATCGGACCGCACCCCCACCCTTCCGGATCAGATCGAGTTGCCGGACGGCGCGAAGGCCCAGGCGCTGACCATCGGCTCTAACTGGTATGCAGTTGTCACGGATGACAACCGTGTTCTGATCTTTGACAAAACGACCGGAAAGCTGCGCCAAGAGATTGCTGTTGAATGAGCCTGAGCAACATTTGATCCGCCTACTGGATCTTTAACGCAGGCTAACTGGCGTTTGGAAACAAAGATGTTCCGACCCATGCAGCGCCCAATTGCTGATCCAGCGCATCTGAGCGTATCTTCTGCTTTCCCGCAGTTGGAGACAAAGCAACTTCGCGCAAGCAGATCTTTTCCCCGACCAAGCACAAGTTTATTCTGGCGAATTCGACATCTTTTGCCAGGGTTTCAGCGATCTGAATCATGTCATTGAATTGCGCAGGCTGCGGCTCTGTATCCGAACTGCTAGGGAAAAAAAGCTCTTGGGCCAGATAATTGTATTCGCGGTCGTGTAACATCTGAATGCGTCCGCGCGCGCTGTCTCGATCTACCTGCACCAAAGTCACGCGCCCGGCAATTACCCAGAACTGCCATTCAGTGACAGACTGTTCACCAACAGTCTGATCTTGTTCGATCCAATAGGATGGCTTGCTGGTAACGCGCCACCAATCACCGGTCCAAAAACCCTCTGGCGTTTTGGTCTTGTGCCACGCCGCCATCTGAGCGTTCGCCTCATTACGCTTAGCATCGTCCATTGGAAGCGACAGAGAAATCTGGTGCGATGCGCTGGCTGAGCCTTTCAGGCTATACTGCCCAGGCTCGCATTCAAGCTTGTCCGGCAAGCCCGGAACATGTGCATGCCACACTCGATTAGGCACGGTCAGGCGATCCGGCAGCCTTTCAAAAGCCATGTCGTTGTCGGCGATGAACGCTTGTGGGACAGCCCCCAAAAGCTTCATGACCAACAGCTTTTCCATAAATGTGCTTGGGTCACAGAGATCGGGTAGATGGCGATGGCTTTCGGCGAAATTGAACATAGCCAACGCGAGCGCATTCAGCCGCGCTGCATCGCTGCGGTAGTGATCCCAGCCTCGCAAAAACCCCTGAGGCGGTGGGTCGTTTACACCAAAGAGATTGCCAGCAGTGATCTTGTCCAACTCGGCCTGTGCTGCCTTCAGATAGTCTTCCCGGTCGGACAGCAAGGCCGTTGACATTGCCCCACCCGTAGCCTTTCGAATATCTTCGGTTGTTGCGCGAAGCCCAGGCAAATTTGCCGGAAACTCGATCGGCTTGGGTCCTTTTCTGCCATGGCGCGGCAAAGGCGCATCGCTGGCGCGGATGCCTAAGTTCCGCAGGCGCCTGTCGAGGAAGGAATGCCGTTTGATCCCATTGGCGATCCACCACCGCATTCGGCGGCCCCACAAATGCACGGCAAGAGTATTTTCCTTGATATAGGTCTCTCTGAATTCTCGAACGTGAATGTCGTTGGCTTGCCCTGCCTGACGGAACGGTAGCGGATAAAACACGGGGATTGGGCTGGCATGCTTCAACTCATCGTGTTGACGCAGATACCAGGTCATAACGCCCGGACCGTAAACACTGTGTTCCTGATCTGAAGCGTGCGGCAACTCTCCAGCACTCTTCATGCGCTCCAGCTCTTCCCGTTCTTCTCCTTCAACCCAAGGGCGGATGGGGTACGGGTCCTTGCTGTAGTCGATATACGCGTCTAGCGCCGGACTGTCGGCTGGCAGCCGCATCACAGCATTGCAAATCGTGTCTCGGTTGTAATAGCCAAAGATATGATCTATTTTTGGGATCGAAGCCAGCGCCACAACATCCGTGTCACACCACAGGAAGTCCGTCTTTTTCATCAACTGAAGTCTGAAAATGTCAGATTGCGGTACAGGTGTTTTGAATTGATTGTTCATAATGAACTGTTTCGGCTCATGCACCTCGTTGGCAGATACCAATTCGACACCAGAAGGCACGTTTTCCACCTGACCGTAGTGAAACAGAACCACTCTGTGCCCTTGTTCGACAAAGGACAACATGCACATCTGTTCCAGAAAACTCAGACGCCCTTCCATCCAGAGCATCCCAATCGTCGGCAGAGAGCGATCCGCAGCCATTTCAATATTCTCCGAGGGGGGGTCTGTTAGGATTCTGATCGATGTTCATCGGGCACAGGAATGGGCTCTGCTGAAAGTCGTTCCCGCACAGTACGGTCCTTCTTGACGAATTCCACAGCCGGTTTGGCGAGCAGTTTCTGGTACAGTTCATGATAGTCAGGTTGCTTCAGAAGATCGTTAATCAGTGCCTTATGCCAACGGAACGATTTTCTGTGTAACCGTTTGAGGCGGTCATCTGCGCGGAACTCTTCCAACACGGCGTCTACCTCATCCTTGTATCGCAAGATCGTTGCGTCCTGCGCACCACCTCGGTTCCAGCGATCCCAATAGTCCGTTCCAAGGGTCTGAGACGAGTGGTTCGCCCTGCCCCGGCTGCGCTTGGCCAGATAAGCCTGGGTGGACCGAACCGCATAATGGTTGATTTGCGCGACTTCGAAACCAAACGGAGGTGCGACGTGATTGCCGAAGGGTGCCGGTTCCTTTGCGTGGCCACCTGGGACCGACCTGAAGACGGCCGCCTGAAACTCGGCTCTGGGATGAGGGTTGTGCAATCCATAGCGTAGATACACATCGCCCTGTCGAAACATGGATTTTACAAATCGGCGCCCGGCCCCGCCCTGTTCATAGTCCAACTCACCATCAAAGAACTGCTGCGTGATGGGCATATCGCGCAACACATGTCGACCGTTGTTGGAAAAAATCTTCCACGGGATCGAGATGACGTCGACACCGGGCGTTGCTTCGATCAGATCATCAACTTTGTGATTACCAACGTGGATATTCAGAAATTCATCCGCATCGCCCACGTGAATCCATTTGGCGTTTTTCACCACTGGCAAACGGCGCGCCTGCCTAAGGGCGGAACGATGAATACCGCCTGTTCCAACGCGATTTTTGTGAAACTCGACATGGCCCAAGTCTTGTAAACGGCGCAGTATTTGGTTTGTGCCGTCCGTACAGTCATTTGTGTAGACGATTATTCTGTCGAACCCCAACACCTTGTGATGGGCGACCCATTCCAAAATATAGGGCCCTTCGTTCTTCATCGCAGTGATGAGAATTTTTTCAGGCTTGACCATCGTTGTCACTCGATCCTACCGCTTAGCCAGTTTGCCCTTTACTGTCATCCTGCGGCACAATCTTTTCGATGGCGATCTGAGCGCCGGCAATAGCCCGGATACGCAGGGCACGTGGATGTTTGCCCAGAAACTCATTCACCGCACGGATCACGCCGTCACCCCACCATCCGCGACGGTGGTAATCGTCAAAGGCCATGATCCCGCCGGGCTTGATCTTGGGAAACAGCGCCACGAGGTCGGCAGTCACGCCTTCATAGGAGTGGTCGCCATCGACATAGGCAAACGAAATGCTTTCGTCATCGAACAATTCGAGCGCAGGGACAGAAAAGTCTCGGATAATGCCAACCTTGCCTTCTTCGATCTCTTTTTCAAAAGATTTGACCACCTTCTGGAAGATGGCCTCCATCTTTTCATCTTCGGTTCGGCCGACAAACGCAGTGGTGTGCGACTCTTCCCCGATGTGTTTCCACGGATCGATAAGAAACAGCTGACTGGGCTCAAGCAGTTTCAAAATGGTCGGAGAGAACTCACCCTGCCAAACACCGATCTCAACTGCTACGCCCCCTTTGGGAAGGCGCGACAAGAACGTGCGGCGGATCGCTTCCTTGGTATTCTTGCGCTTGGTAACCTTGTCGGCTTTAGGCTTTTCCTTATGCCCCGGCACGGCACCGATGATTTGGGGTTCGTTTGCCATCTCAACCTCGTTCTGCTTATGCGGCGGGCACTACCGAACAGCGTCCATCCAGCCTTATTCTTTTTTTGATCGCTACCATGTCAGCCGCGCAAGAGCCAGAAGCTTGGCTTATTCTTTATTGAGCGGAGGTAATTTGTCGATCCCAAGCCACGGTGGTTCCAGGCTGGTGATCCTATAGCTGGCAGCGTTGCCCGCAAGAAACCTGTTAATTGCTGCGGACATGCCCGAGTACGAACCTTTGCCGCGTCTATAAGACGTAAAAGCAATGCTTCCACTTGGTGCCAAAACCCTGTCTATTCGCCTCAGTAGCTGCAGCATCACACGCTCTGCCCGGACGCCGCGAATGATCACGACGCCAACGCTTTGATCCTCGAACAGTTTCAGCATCAAGGCTGGCATCGCCCGGTATACACGCAGCTTTCCCGACAGAATGGGTTCGCGGAAATACTCGAGAAATGCATAAAATGCACGGTCAAGCGCCTGCAAATCAGCGTCTTGCGTTGTGTCCACACAAGCAAACCCGTTCCACGACAAGCCCCAAGGCGCAATAATTGTCAGTTGCGCCACAGTTCCCAAATCCAGGATTTCCTGCACGATTTCTGTTTCGACCTGACCAATCAGCACCCAAGACTTCTTGCCGCTGATCGACTTGAGGAATTTCTGACGTTGCTTCGCCGTTCGCTCGACTTCTTTGGCGGGCGACGGCAACAAATCAGTATCTTTGGGATCAAACGGTAGATCGACCTGCTTTGGATCTGTGATCTTGGAATGTTCTGCTGCCGCTTGTTCAAAATCCAAAGGCGTTTCCAGGGAATCCAGGCGAACAAACCACGGATAATTCATCGACTTGGCGTTTCCGGCAATTGCCATTTGACCAATCCGGTTCCACTTGGCGACCTGAGCAAAACTAACCGCTGGGTCTTTGTACATCTCAATGTCAAATGAAGCATTTGCTTCTTCCAGAACACCAAGATCCAGAGCTTTTAGATACTGCCCGCTGCGAAAGTTCCGATACCTCTGAACAAAGCCCTTGGCAGCTTCTGTTTCACGGATCGTGGCAATCTTGGACTTGTGAAACTTCACTGCGTTTTCATGAAGGTCTCTCAATACGTTGTCTTCATACAAACGTGTGTGAAACTCACGTAGGCGGCTCAGCTTTGTCAGGATCGACCGCTCTTCGACCACATTAAAGCAGTGCATGTGCCAGTAGGCCCGCCCCGTCGCTTCCATCTTTGGGTGAAAAGCCGTTGTGTTCACATCCCCTCGAAGCCGTTTCATCAAATAGCTTTCGATAGATCTGACGGCATAGTGGTTCATTCGGAACAACGTGGTTCCGAAGGCTGCTCCTGTTGTCGTGTACGCCCAGCCTCGCCGACGCATGGCAGGCGGCAGAGGATCTCCGTCACCATCCACCCAAGCAAAATTTTCGGCCTTGCCCCGAACAGGACCGCGCGGGCGGTGTGTATTGATCGCGTGATAGGACCCGTTGTTGCGGGTCAAAGACTTAAATGCGCGCACATTCTGCGGCATGACCATCCCCAGCTCGCCCGCACGCGTGAACTGCTCAACAACGAACCGGTCCTCGAATTCAACAATCCCGTTGTGCCCGAACATCTGCCACAGTGCCGCAAACCCATCAGCATGTGGCAAAGCGCGAAACAAGTCGTCCAGCGTACCGTCCCCGATACGGACATCCAGAAACTCGTCCACGTCACACACGAGAATCCACTCGGCCTCGGATGACCAGGGATGTTGCATTGCGTTGGCATAGGCCGATGCCTGAGGTCCGAATTTCCACGGAGCCGGATTATCAATATGCGCCAGGAACCCAAGCTCTTCGCACCTTTTCAGGATGGCATCCGTCCCATCCGAACAATCATTCGAGTTAACGATAAAATGCGTAAAACCGATCGAGAGATAGTAAGCGATCCACTCAAGAATAAACGGCCCTTCGTCTTTCATCGTGGATACGACAAGTCTCATTTTCATTATCCCGTGACTGTTGACCGCAAAACCTCGGTACGATTTAGCTTGCTGCGACCGAGCGCAGATCCAACTAAGCGCTTGGTTTTGTTACGTCCCCCAGCCTCAAATTCATCCCGATCTGCTGAAAAATTGCTCCTGCCAGCGAGAAGGCGACGCCGTTAGATGTAGGTGGTATAATTGATCTCTTGCCCGAATAAGCCGTCTTCGATGATGTGTGTGTCGAACTCCTCCTTGGCCTGCAAGAGCAACGACCCAGACCCTGCTGCCGGATCATAGATTTTGTTGACACTGGTTTGCTTGTGCATGGCCAGCTTGGCGATCAGCTTGGAAACATGGGTTGGCGTGAAGAATTCACCGCCGGACTTGCCCGCATTGGCTGCGTAGTTCGAGATCAGGAACTCATAGGCGTCACCAAACAGATCACCTTCGTTCTCGTCGAACTTCAAAGGCAATTCCTCCACGCCTTTAAGGACCTCAGCCAGCCTTTCGTTCTTTTGTTTGACCGTGCTGCCTAGCCTGGTGCTGGTGGTATCGAAGTCGGCAAATAGGCCACTGATATCCTCTTCAGATGGGTAACCGCTGGCAGAGGCTTCGATAGCCGAGAAGATTTCGGCCAAATCAGTGTTCAGGCTATCGTTCTTGCTGGCGTTTCTTACTACATTTTCAAAGAGCTGACTGGGATAGATAAAGTATCCCTTGGTCTTTATGGCGTCGATTTTGGCTTCATCAGGTACACCAGTATCAGACATCCCCGCATAGTTGATGCCGTCGTCTCCACCTTCGATGTAGTTGGTGAAGTTCTCGCTGATGAAGCGATAGAACAACGCGCCCAGAACGAATTGTTTGAAGTCCCAACCATCCACTGCGCCACGCACTTTGTTGGCAATTTGCCAGATTTGCCGCTGCAATGCTTCAACCTGTTGCTGACCTGTCATTTTCGCTCCCCTTTTTTTGTTTTTTTCCTGCACAGCAAACCAGCGATCGATCTCGCCTCTACGAGGCCGCCACAAATTTCCCACTTTGAAACCGGTAAATCCCTCAAAAAATAAACCGATCTATCGATCCACCCGCGTTCTCGAGGTAAAAAGCGAGTCCTTTCACTGTAAGACACCATCAATTGGTATCCCGAACAGTCGTATATTTGGGACTAGGAATGCTTCAAGTACAAACTGGGCAAACTGACAAGTATTGCATTCAACCTTTACTTTCAGGCCACGCCGGTCAAACAGCTGGCGATATACCGGAAGAGGAAGCCAACCCTTCGTTTATCGCAGAGTTGAAGCAAAACCTGCCATTCAATGCTCACGATGGCAATTTAACGCAATCGATATCAGTCGGATTACCCACAACGCATCACTAGAGGTGGACTATAAGGTGGACCGCCAATCACCCAAACCTAACAAGCAATTGTTTTATATATTTTTTTCAAGAAAATATGGTGCGGTCGAGAAGACTCGAACTTCCACGGGTGTTACCCCACAGCGACCTCAACGCTGCGCGTCTACCAATTCCGCCACGACCGCATTGCCTGTGACTTGGTAGAGCGGCGTATAGACGTTGGCGCGCACGATGTGAAGAGGCAAAAACGCTCTGGTTTAAATTACTCGGAAGCAGACTTATCTAGCTGAATGATCACCACACATCCGATCTGACAGGAACCGCAAATGACCTCAACCGAGAACCGCCCCATTGTACAGATCGACATCGTTTCAGACGTGGTTTGCCCGTGGTGCATTGTTGGCTTTAAACAATTGGACACAGCATTGCAGCAAATGGGTGTTTTGGCCCGGCTGCGCTGGCATCCGTTCGAACTGAACCCGAATATGCCACCCGAAGGTCAAAACCTGCGCGAGCATATCATGGAGAAATACGGAACCACCGCCGAACAAAGCCAGCAAGCGCGGGACAGACTCACTTCGATTGGCGCAGAGCTGGGGTTTACGTTCAACTTCGGCGACGAAAGCCGGATGGTAAATACGTTTGCCGCACATCAGTTGCTGGATTGGGCAGAAGGGCAAGGTCAGCAACACCCGCTGAAGCTTGCTCTGTTTGATGCGTATTTTACCCAGCAGAAGGACGTCTCGGACTCCGAGGTTTTGCTGGATGCCGTTCGATCAGTCGGGCTTGATGCGGAAGCTGCTCGGCAAGCGCTTGAGAGTGGCCAACACACGGGCCCCGTGCGCGAGAAACAGCAATTCTGGACCAGCCGGGGTATTTCCGGCGTGCCGTCCATGGTGTTTGGCGGAAAATACCTGCTGACCGGCGCACAGGGAACCGAAACCTATGCTCAGATGTTGCAACGATGCCTGTCCGAGGCCGCCTGACCCCTTTCCCTGACCGCTTTGCACAGATATGAGGCCGGCATGGAATGGAAAATCACCGATGGTCTGACCAGCTATGACGACGCCGTGGCCTTCATGGAGGCCCGCGTTGCCGAAATCGCACGCGGCAACGCTGAAGAATGCGTTTGGCTGCTGGAGCATCCGCCATTGTATACTGCCGGCACCTCAGCCAAGATCGAGGACCTAACCGATCCTGATCGGTTTCCGGTCTATGAAAGCAAACGTGGCGGTGAATACACCTATCACGGACCGGGTCAGCGTGTGGCTTATGTCATGCTGGATCTCAACAAACGCGGACGGGATGTGCGCCAGTTTGTAAAGCAATTGGAAACCTGGGTGATCTCGGCCCTGGCTGAATTCAATGTACACGGCGAGATCCGCGACGGACGCGTTGGAGTTTGGGTTCGGCGGGACGACAAGCCGCTCACGGTGACGGGCAAGCCGGCGGAAGACAAGATCGCAGCCATTGGTCTGCGCCTGCGCAAATGGGTCAGCTTTCACGGCATCTCGATCAACGTCGAGCCAGACCTGGAGCATTTCTCGGGAATCGTCCCCTGCGGGATCAGCGAATACGGCGTGACCTCTCTGGTCGATCTGGGGCTTCCTGTGACCATGGCTGATCTTGATGCCGCGTTAGAGAAGACATTTTTGGATGTCTTTGGTTCGAATGACGGGTGAGTCACCCTGTATCTCAGCAAAGCGAATCGGTGATATCATGCGAGCTTCAAAACAATACGCTCAAGCGGTTAGCTCTGTTTCCGACACCTGAAGCAATTAACCGTGTTTAAGCCGGGTTTATCGTTTTTTTTAGACATTATTTAACTCAACTAGATACAAAGGGGCCGTTAACGAGTAGTATGAAACTGCCAATCAAGAGTGAGTGGTATGTTAACCGGTGATCCAGGGCTCGCCCTCGAAATCCGAGAAGTGTTTGGTTACGAGTCTGCCGTTCCGACCCCAAATCGGAACGGCAATTCTCTTTCCCCTGATTGATACGCGCGTAAACGCCGCGCCCTTTGATGGGGTGTAGGTCCGAAATTCGTTACGGCGGATAACTGAAACTCAGCTTTACAATGCGGCTTTGATCTTTTCGGCGTGCTGCGCGATCTGGTCGAAATCACCCATCTTTCCGGGCGGGCGCATCGACACGTCTTCATAACGCGGCAGGACATGGAAGTGCAGGTGGAAAACTTCCTGCCCGCCTGCGGCTTCGTTGAACTGTTGGATCGTCACTCCGTCTGCATCAAATGCCGCCTTCGCTGCTTGTGCCATTTTCTGCACCGTCTTCATCACGGCAACCAGTTGCTCGGGCGTGGCGTCCAGCACATTGCGGCACGGCGATTTGGGTATCACCAGCAAATGACCGTCCGAACGCGGCATGATATCCATGAAGGCCAACGTCTCATCATCCTCGAACACGCGGGTCGAGGGGATCTCATTGCGCAGGATTTTGGCAAAGATGTTGTCGGGATCGTAGTCAGCCATATCAGGTCTCCGGATTGCGGGTGTTGGCGTAGTTCTGAGACGCCTGCCCATGACGGTCAAGGCGGAACTCTGCCAAACGCCCTTGCGGGCCACCATCTGCGGCTTGAAAACCGGGCAGACATACCCAGATAAGCGCTGTTCGAGACACAAAAACAGCGTGACAGCCCCCTGCCCGCGACAATTAATCTTGATCCAGATCAAACTCGGCCATTGAAGGTACCCTCTTCGCAATCTAAAACCAGCAGGAATCCCGCGCGTTGGAGAGGTCCGACTGCGCGGTGCAGTTGCAACAGGAGGCACCTATAATGGCAGACGCAGCCATTCATGGTCACGACCATGAAGACGAGCGCAGCTTTTTCCAGCGCTGGTTCATGTCGACCAACCACAAGGACATCGGGATTTTGTACCTGATCGTTTCGGCCCTGGCCGGTCTGATCTCGGTAGCGATGACCGTATACATGCGGCTTGAACTGATGCACCCCGGTGTTCAGTACATGTGCCTGGAAGGCTTCATGGCCGACCCATGTACCCCCAACGGACATTTGTGGAACGTTATGATCACCTACCACGGTGTTCTGATGATGTTCTTCGTTGTCATCCCGGCGCTTTTCGGCGGATTTGGCAACTATTTCATGCCGTTGCAGATCGGCGCGCCGGATATGGCGTTCCCGCGGATGAACAACCTGTCCTTCTGGCTTTACGTCGCCGGTACTTCTCTGGGTGTGGCCTCGCTGCTCAGCCCCGGTGGTAACGACCAGCTTGGTTCAGGCGTAGGCTGGGTTCTGTACCCGCCGCTGTCCACGACCGAGGGCGGCATGTCCATGGACCTTGCGATCTTCGCCGTGCACGTATCGGGCGCCTCCTCGATCCTCGGCGCGATCAACATGATCACCACCTTCCTGAACATGCGTGCCCCGGGCATGACCCTGTTCAAGGTGCCGCTGTTCAGCTGGTCAATCTTCGTCACCTCGTGGCTGATTCTGCTGTCGCTGCCGGTTCTGGCAGGCGCGATCACCATGTTGCTGATGGATCGCAACTTTGGTTTCACCTTCTTTGACCCTGCTGGTGGCGGTGACCCGATCCTGTATCAGCACATCCTGTGGTTCTTCGGCCACCCGGAAGTGTACATCGTGATCCTGCCCGGTTTCGGCATCATCAGCCACGTGATCGCTACCTTCGCGCGCAAGCCAATCTTTGGCTACCTGCCGATGGTTTGGGCGATCATCGCGATCGGTGTTCTGGGCTTCGTTGTGTGGGCGCACCACATGTACACCGTTGGCATGTCGCTACGTCAGCAGGCCTATTTCATGCTGGCAACGATGGTTATTGCTGTTCCGACTGGCGTTAAGGTCTTCTCGTGGATTGCGACCATGTGGGGCGGCTCGATCGAGTTCAAAACTCCGATGCTGTTTGCCTTCGGCTTCCTGTTCCTGTTCACCGTTGGTGGTGTGACCGGTGTGGTTCTGTCGCAGGCCGGTGTCGACCGTGCTTATCATGACACCTACTACGTGGTGGCACACTTCCACTATGTGATGAGCTTGGGTGCCGTCTTCGCAATCTTCGCTGGCGTGTACTTCTACTTCTCGAAGATGACAGGCCGTCAGTATTCCGAGTTCTGGGGCAAGGTTCACTTCTGGATGTTCTTCATTGGCGCCAACCTGACCTTCTTCCCGCAGCACTTCCTGGGCCGTCAAGGCATGCCGCGCCGCTATATTGACTACCCCGAAGCGTTCGCTCAGTGGAACTTCGTATCGTCGATTGGCGCGTTCATCTCGTTCGCTTCGTTCCTGCTGTTCTTCGGCATCGTGTTCTACGCTTTGTTCCGTGGCGCGAAAGAGACGCGTCCGAACCCGTGGAACGAATACGCCGACACACTGGAATGGACCCTGCCCTCGCCGCCGCCCGAACACACGTTCGAGCAGCTGCCCAAGCAGGAAGACTGGGACAAGGGCCACGCGCACTAATCCCAACATGATCCAAAGAAACCCCGCCCAAGTGGCGGGGTTTTTCTTTGCGCGGACCCGACGTTCGCCAATCAGGACAAAATCGGGTATTATATCAGTGCAAGACAGCCGGAGGGTCGTCTATGCCTGAAATCGACTTTTGGTACTCGATCGGCAGTACTTATAGCTACCTAACCGTGATGCGTCTGGACGAGTGGTGCGCCGAACATGACGCCACAGTGAACTGGCGGCCGTTTAACGTGCGTACCGTGATGTCGACCCAACAGAACATTCCGTTTACCGGAAAGCCGGTCAAATCGGCCTATATGTGGCGCGATATCGAGCGCCGTTGCGCCAAGTACCACATTCACGCCAACCTGCCTGCGCCCTACCCTGTTTCAGACCTGGCTCTGGCCAATCAGGTCGCCGTGCTGGGAATGATCGAAGGTTGGGGTAAATCCTTTACCCAGGCGCTGTACCGTATCTGGTTCGAAGAAGGGATTGAAGCCGGAAGCGAGAACGCCTTGTCCGAAGCCCTTTTACGATGCCAGCAAGACCCCAGGTTGGCGCTGGGACGGGCGCGCAGTGATGACGTCACCGCAGCGCTTGAAGCCGAAACAGAAACAGCTATGAAGCTGGGCGTATTCGGCGCCCCAAGTTTTGTCGTCCGCCAAGAAGTGTTCTGGGGAGATGACCGTTTGGACGATGCCCTGTCCTGGGCGCGTGTCGGTCACGTCATCTAGTCAAAACCCGTCGACACAAGACAGTCCTGCGCTATGTTCCCGATATGCCGTATACATGGAATCAGACATCCGAAACGGAACAAGAGCTGCGCCTTTGGCCGCATAACTCTCTGCCTCCGCGCGGAGCTATGATCACTATACTTTCGGTGTTCCTGTTTGGCCTTATCCCTTTGCTGGCCATGCTGGGGTCCGTGGTTCTGTGGGGGCTATTACCCTTTCTTCTGATCACGGTATCTGGCCTTTGGCTGGCCATTCAGACCAACTATCGCGCACGCAGCGTTTTCGAGGTTCTGACGCTGTCTGATACGCAAGCGCATCTGGTGCATTACACACCCGGCAAAGACCAACAGGAATGGTCCTGCAACCGCTTTTGGGCGAGGACAGAAATGCACGAGAAAGGTGGACCCGTCCCTCACTATGTCACGCTTGTCGGTGATGGGCGCGAGGTCGAGATCGGTTCGTTTTTATCGGAAGATGAGCGGATAACGCTTTATGACGAACTAAGCACAAGACTGCGCGAACGGGTCGCGCAGTAGGTCATCGTTCATTTTGTTTTTTCAGCAGTTGCCGTTTGACGCCGCGCAAAGGTGATCTTTGACCATCGGGCCAACTTTGCCAAAATCCATCTGTCCGGTGTAACGAGTCTTCAATTCGCCCATGACTTTACCCATGTCTCGGATGGATCCGGCCCCGGTTGCGGTGATCGCAGTCTGAATCGCCTTTGACACCTCGTCATCATCCAGCTGCTTGGGCAGAAATTCCTCGATGACCGCAACTTCCTGCATCTCGCGTTCGGCCAAATCCAAACGGCCGCCTTCTTCATAGGCACGGGCGCTTTCTTTGCGTTGCTTTGTCATTTTACCAAGGATTTCAAGTACCTCAGCATCGCCGCAACCCTTGGCCTCTTCATTGTCCAAGGCGCGCGCGGCGATGTCACGGTCCTTGATAGCCGCGTTGATCAACCGCAACGTCGACAGACGCTCGGCCGCTTTGTCTTTCATTGCTTGCTTCAGGGCTGTGTTCACCCGTGATCGCATGTCCATTTGGTTTGTCCATCCCCATGACAACGGAACCCCGACCATATCTAAACAAAAAGCCTGATACAACAGGAAGCCATTACATCTAAGTCTTTGAAAAACAACAATAGCCAAAAATTTGAACAGGCTTGACCCACGCGCCTAACCCCCTTAGGTATGCGCCGGTTTACCTTGAAGGAGAGTCGCGCCATGGCCCAGAACGCCCCGTCCAAGCCCACCGCATGTCTGGCATTGGCCGATGGTACATTGTTTTATGGCAATGGCTTTGGCGCCACCGGGCAGACTGTGGCCGAGCTGTGCTTTAACACAGCCATGACAGGCTATCAGGAAATCATGACAGACCCGTCATACGCCGGTCAGATCGTGACGTTCACCTTCCCGCATATCGGCAATGTCGGCGTGAACCCCGAAGATGATGAAACCGGCGACCCGGTTGCTGCAGGCATGGTTGTAAAATGGGATCCGACCGAGCCCTCGAACTGGCGATCGGCCGAGGAGCTCAAAGGCTGGTTGGCCCGTCGCGGACGGATCGCGATCGGCGGCGTCGACACCCGCCGTTTAACACGTGCTATCCGTCAACAAGGCGCACCTCATGTTGCTTTGGCCCATAACCCCGAAGGCAATTTCGACATCGAGGCACTGGTTGCAGCCGCCCGTGGGTTTGCCGGTCTGGAGGGCATGGATCTGGCCAAGGATGTGACCTGTGCTCAAAGCTATCGCTGGGACGAAATGCGTTGGGCCTGGCCTGACGGGTATCAGCGTCAGGAAGCCCCGGTGCACAAGGTTGTGGCCGTCGACTATGGTGCAAAGCGCAACATCCTGCGTTGTCTTGCGTCAGCTGGGTGTGATGTAACGGTACTGCCCGCAACAGCCACTGCCGCCGAGGTGCTTGCCCATCAGCCTGATGGAGTGTTCCTGTCGAATGGCCCCGGCGATCCGGCAGCGACCGGAGAATACGCTGTGCCTATGATCAAAGAGATACTGGAGACCACCGATCTGCCTGTTTTCGGCATCTGCCTCGGCCACCAAATGCTGGCACTGGCCTTGGGCGGTCAGACAGTCAAGATGAACCACGGCCACCACGGCGCCAACCATCCGGTCAAGGATCTGGATACCGGCAAGGTTGAGATTACTTCGATGAACCACGGCTTTGCGGTTGATGCTCAGTCTCTGCCCGATGGCGTTGTGGAAACCCACCAATCTTTGTTTGACGGGTCGAACTGCGGGATTCGCATGACAGATCGGCCCGTTTATTCGGTGCAGTATCACCCGGAAGCATCCCCCGGGCCTCAGGACAGTTTCTATCTGTTCGAGCGTTTCGCTGACGCCATGGAAAAGAAAAAACAGAGCGCATAACTCTCAAGCTTTGCAGTGTTAACGGCACGTTAACCTTGATCGAACAACCCTGAGCACGGGTAACTGTGCCAGGATTCTTTTTATGGTTGAGCTTAATCTCCAAAATTTCACAGCCGCTTCTCCGATCCCCGCTCCCGGATTTCGAAAACCGCTGGGCACCTGTCTGGTAGAAGTCGAAACTCTGACGCAGTCGGAACTCGACCACGCCTTGCATTTGCAATCCCAGCAAAACGCGCCTTTGGGCGAAATTTTGGTGGGTGAAGGATTTGCCACCCGGCAAGACATCTTGCATGCCCTGTCTGTCCAGTCCGGCTGGCAGATTGCGAACTTGGAACAGATCCCGCCCATGCCGGGGCTGTGCGACCTGAAACCAGTTGGCTTTTGGTTGAAACACAACGTCATTCCGTGGATGCGCGTGGGCCCGCTTCTGTTGGTTGCGACAGCGCGTCCGGATCGGTTTCCAGCTGTCACAAACAACATGCGGGATTGCGACTACACGATCATTCCAGTTCTTGCGGCTTCTGATCAGATCGACCGCACTATTGCCCGACAGTTTTCGCGCCCTTTGGCAGAGGCTGCAGAAACACGGGTTGATGCGGATCAGAGTTGCCGCAACTGGACGATTGGGTCGCGCATCGTACCGTCTGTTTCAGCGCTTGGAATTATTGCGTTGTTTTTTGCTTTCCCGTGGTTTGTGTTGGCGACCCTGCTTGCCGCGGCTGTGGGAACTTTAATTCTCTTTGCTGTTCTTCGCCTTGCCGGTACTTTTGCCTATTTGCGCCACAGCTTTCGTCAGAAGCCAGAAGCGTCTGATGCAGCTGTCACCCTGCGACAACCCTGCGTTTCGATCATGGTTCCCCTTTACAAAGAACGCGAGATTGCGAATGCGCTTGTCCAACGGCTCAAACGCCTGACCTACCCCAAGGCGCTCTTGGACGTTATCTTGGTGCTGGAAGAAAAAGATGAGGTCACGCGCGCAACTTTGGCGAAGATTGACCTGCCCAGCTGGATGCGGATTGTCGAGGTGCCAGAATTGGACGGGCTGACCACCAAGCCGCGCGCCATGAACTATGCCTTGGACTTTTGCCGCGGCGACTATGTGGGTGTCTGGGACGCCGAAGACGCACCGCAGCCGGATCAGATCGAACGGGTCGTCGCGCATTTTTCCCAGGCTCCGCCCGAGGTCGTGTGTCTTCAAGGCAGTCTGGATTACTACAACCCACGCACAAATTGGCGTTCACGCTGCTTCACCATCGAATACAACAGCTGGTTTCGCATCATTCTGCCCGGAATTGCGCGCTTGGGGCTTGTCGTCCCGTTGGGTGGGACAACGTTTTTCTTCCGTCGAGACAAGCTGTTGGAATTGGGAGGCTGGGATGCACACAACGTGACCGAAGATGCTGACCTTGGCGTTCGGCTGTGCCGGGCCGGATACCGAACCGAACTGGTGGACACTACAACTTATGAAGAGGCAAATTTTCGCGCCTGGCCTTGGGTGAAACAGCGCTCACGCTGGCTCAAGGGCTTTATGGTGACGTATCTTGTGCACATGCGCTCAGCAAAAAGACTATTGCGCGATCTGGGCGCCGCGCAGTTTTTGGGGCTTCAGGCGTTTTTCCTAGGCACGCTGGGTCAGTTTTTGCTGGCCCCTGTTCTGTGGGTATTCTGGCTCTCAACGTTGGGGCTTTCCAATCCGCTGGCACCCGTTTTGCCACAGAATCTGACTACGGCGCTGGTGCTGTTGTTTTTGACGACTGAGGCGTTGAATATCTGCGTTGGCTGTCTTGCCGTTTCGGCACGAGAGCGGCGTTTTTTGTTGCCCTGGGTTCCCACCATGGCTTTGTACTACCCCTTGGGCGTGGTTGCAGCCTACAAAGCTCTGTGGGAGCTGGCAACGAATCCATTCTTCTGGGACAAAACCCAACATGGGCAAGCCAGCGAAGATCAGCCGCTGGCCTGATACTTATTTGTCGCGCAGGCTTGCGTCCTGTTTCAGGCGCGTCATGAACGCGATCGAGATATGATCCTTCAGCGCTCGAGCCGCTGCCTCTTCATCCCTTGCGGCAATGGCTTCGACAATGCCCTTATGCTCACTTTGGGCGATTTCACCACGCCCCTGCACCGCCAGAGAGGTGGTTGCCATCAACGCCATTGTGCGATGCACAAGATCAAGTTGCTGCACCAGATAGCGATTATGAGACGCCAGATGGATCTGTTCGTGGAAGCGCCGGTTTGCACGCGACAATGCCGACGGGTCATCAATCAGCTTGTCATCTTCGACGACCATCTCCTGCAGAACCTTGATCTCTTCTTCGGTCGCATGTTTGGCCGCAAGGCTTGCAGCCAACCCCTCCAGTTCCCGACGTACGATGTAAAGCTCGGCCATCTGGTTGTGATCCAGCGACGCCACGATCAGCGACCGGCCGTCCCGTTCCAACAGTGACTGTGTCTCGAGCCGTTGCAACGCTTCGCGGATCGGCGTGCGTGACACTCCGAACCGTTCGGCCAGCTCGCTTTCCACCAGACGATCACCGGGTTTGTAGACACCCACGTCGATAGCTTCGAGTATCAGGCTATAGGCATCCTTGGTTGGGGATCGGGTCTGGCTCATGGGGTTCATTATCTCCTCGTTCGGACATGTCTATCCGTCCAAAGGGGGAACGATCAAGTAGAGCATTGAAAACACCGCGCCCGCGCCCTACACCCTGCTTATGGTCAAACCGGCTTTTTCTCATGTCACACAGTGGGTGTTCGATCTGGACAACACCCTGTACCCGCCACACATGCGTCTGTTCGATCAGATCGAGGTGCTGATGACGGATTATGTCATGCGGGCCATAGGTGTGGATCAAGCCGAGGCGGACCGTTTGCGGGCGCATTACTGGCGCGAATACGGCACCACGCTGGCCGGTTTGATGGCCGAACATGATCTGGACCCCGACCCGTATCTGCACGCAGTCCATCAGGTGGACATGAGCCATATGGACCCAGATGAAGACCTGGCCGATCACATACGCGCCCTGCCTGGGCGGCGCATTGTCTACACCAATGGCAGCGCCCCTTACGCTGAACGCGTGCTGAATGCGCGCGGCCTTTCCGGGTTGTTCGATGCAATCTATGGCGTTGAGCATGCAGGCTATCGGCCCAAGCCCGAAAAAGCAGCCTTTGAGGCCATCTTTGCCCAGGATGGTATCCAAGCTGAAAAAGCCGCCATGTTCGAGGATGATGCGCGCAATCTGGCGGCTCCGCACGAGATGGGAATGCGCACAGTGCACGTGGCGCCTGACCCGCATGACGCAGATCACATCCACCATCACACGGACGATTTGACCGCGTTTCTGGCTCGCCTGCGATAGGCTGTCACACTGCGACGATCCGCACATTCTGCACCTGCATCCTCGTCCCTATATGCACGTCAGCGACGAACAGATGGAGACCTCAATGACCGCGATCGAGATGACCGGCCGCCTGCCGATTTGGCAGCGCCTTTTCTTTGCAATCCCTGTATTCGGATGGCTGGCCCGCGATGCGGTCAATGGCAAGGCAGAAGATCTGTATTACACCGCCGGTGCGATTTTCAGCATGTGGGGCTGTTCCATCATGTTGTTCGGCCTGCCCGGTCTCTTCATTCCTGCCTTGATGATGGTGCCGGTGATGTTTTTGATTCTCGTCCTGATTTCTCGGGGCTGAGGCACGGGACAGGATGTCACTTGGCGCTTGGGGTCGAACCGAACTAGGTTCTGCCCAAACCGATGAGAGGCGCCATGACTGACAGCTGTGACATCCTGATTTCCGGCGGCGGCATCGCTGGCCTGACCGCAGCAGCGGTTTTCGGAACAGCAGGCTTTGACGTGATCTGCGTGGACCCGACCCCTCCGATCACTGAGCGGGATGTGGACGGATCGGACCTGCGCACCACTGCCTTTCTGCAGCCCGCGCACGGATTGCTCGAACAGTGCGGGCTTTGGGCGCGTCTGGACGCTCATGCAGCGCCTTTGCAAATCATGCGTATCGTAGACGCAGGCGGTGACGTGCCCGAACCGCGCGTTGTGCGCGATTTCAATGCCGCCGACATTTCTGATCAACCCTTTGGTTGGAACTTGCCCAACTGGCTGCTGCGCCGGGAAATGGTGGCGCGACTGGCAGAACTTCCCAATGTCGATTTCCGCCCCGGCACAGGTACGACCAGCCTATTCACCCGCACCGCCGAAGCCCGCGTTGGGCTGAGCGATGGCAGCCGCGTTCGGTGTAACCTGGTGCTGGCCGCCGATGGCCGCAATTCGCCCATGCGCGATGCCGCCGGGATATCGGTTCACACAACACGGTATGGCCAGAAAGCGCTGGCTTTTGCCGTCACCCACCCCATTCCGCATGAAAACGTTTCAACCGAGATTCACAGATCGGGCGGGCCGTTCACGCTAGTCCCCTTACCCGATTGGCAAGGGCAGCCGTCCTCAGCCATTGTCTGGATGGAGCGTGGTCCGAAGGCAATCGACCTTCTGAACCTCGAGCCTGAAGCATTTGAGGCCGCAATGACCGAACGATCCTGCGGGTTGTTTGGCCCCTTGAAGTTGGCGTCGCGCCGGACGATCTGGCCTATTATCAGCCAGTCTGCTGAGCGGCTGGCTGGCGAACGCATTGCCCTTATGGCCGAAGCGGCGCATGTGGTGCCGCCGATTGGCGCTCAGGGGTTGAACATGTCTTTGGGTGATCTGCGCTGTCTGCTGGATTTGGCACAGGCCCGTCCCGAAGGATTGGGCGATGCTCAGATGCTGGATGCATACCACAAGGCCCGCCATACCGAGGTCGAAATGCGCGTCAGGGGCATCGACCTGTTGAACCGCGCCTCGATGATCGAGGCGCGTCCGTTGCGTGACGCACGGGCCATGGGGCTGAGCGCGCTCTATTCTCTGCCGCCCGTACGCAAGACACTGATGCAGATGGGCCTTGGCGTCCGCTAAGGCCCGGTTCGTTTACAGAACCTGATCCAGCACCCGTTTCAAGCGCGCAATGGTTGCGTCCACATCATAAAGCTTGTCGAGCCCGAACAGACCCAGGCGGAAGGTGCTGAACCCCTCGGGTTCATCACATTGCAGGGGCACGCCAGCAGCAATCTGCATCCCCAGCGCTGCAAATTTCTTGCCGCTCTGAATGTCGGGGTCCGAAGTGTAGCTGACCACAACGCCGGGCGCGCCAAAACCGTCAGCAGCTACTGAAACGATGCCCTTGTCCTTCAGCATTGCCCGCACACCATCTCCCAACGCCCATTGCGCCGCGCGCAACTTTTCGAACCCATAGTCTTTGGTCTCAGCCATGGTATCGCGGAAAGCCAACAATGCGTCCGTGGGCATGGTTGCATGATAGGCATGACCACCGTTTTCATACGCCTGCATAATCTGACGCCATTTTTTCAGATCAACCGCAAAGCTGTCGGAGTTGGTCTCTTGCAACCGGGCTTCGCCCCGCTCGGACAACATGACAAGGCCAGCACAAGGCGATGCGCTCCACCCTTTTTGCGGGGCAGAAATCAGAACATCGACACCTGTCGCCTTCATGTCCACCCAGGCGCAACCGGATGCGATGCAATCCAGTACCATCAATGCTCCGACCTCATGCGCCGCATTAGCCAGCGCGGCCACGTAATCATCCGGCAAAATGACTCCTGCCGATGTTTCGACATGCGGGGCAAAGACAACACCCGGCTTTTGTGACCGAATGGCTTCGACAACTTCGTCAATGGGTGCGGGCGCAAACGGCGACGGGCTGGAATTGCCTGTCTGACGCGCCTTCATAACCGTGGCACTCTGCGTCAGGGCCGCGCTTTCAATGATTTGACTCCATCGGTACGAGAACCACCCGTTCCGAACCACCAAAACATCCGTCCCCCGCGCAAACTGACGGGCGACGGCTTCCATGGCATAAGTACCGCCGCCGGGAATGACCGCAACGCCGTCTGCGTTGTATACCCCCTTCAACATGTCCGAGATGTCCCGCATGACCTGCTGGAACTTCTGGGACATATGGTTCAGCGAACGATCGGTGAATACCACCGAAAACTCTTGAAGTCCGTTCGGGTCAACGGTGTCCAACAACGCAGGCATTCTTGATCCTTTCCAAAACTCTTCCGAGAACCTGATCGTTTTGCCTTTGCCCGTAAAGTACTTTCGCGACAAAAAGTGACGTTACGGCATGTCACACAGATTTGTACAAATCTGCGCCAAATCTCGCCAACACCACCACATTTGACGCCAACTAGTGTCACCTTCCCCTTTACACTTCTAATTGCTTCTGAACAGATGCACACACTTTATACTTGAAGGGATAATTCTACCCGTGACTATACAAAAGCGGATCAGCTTCCAGTCCGTTCGAGACGAAGTTAAACGACGTATTGAAAGCCGTGTCTGGCCACAAGGGTCTCTTTTGCCAACGGAAACACAGTTGGCAGACGAATTTAATTGCGCGCGTGCCACAGTGAACCGCGCCCTGAGGGAATTGGCCGATCAGGGGTTCGTCGAACGCAAGCGTAAAAGCGGAACGCGGGTCAAGAAAGAACCCAGCAAACACGCCAAGCTTGAATTCTCACTCGCACGACAGACGATCGAAAGCCAGAACGCAACCTATCGGTATGCTCTGGTCGAGCGGAACGTGGTGGAAAGCCCTCGCTGGCTGTCTTCACAAATAGATATTTCTCGTGACAAGCGCGTGTTGCATGTCACCTGTATGCACTACGCGGACAACCGACCGTTTCAATTGGAAGAACGCTGGATCAATATCGATGCAGTTCCAGAAGTGGAAGATGCCGACCTGTGCGCACAGGGCCCACATGAATGGTTACTGAATGCCGCGCCGTTCACCGAAGCTGAAGTTGCATTCTGCGCCATTTCTGCCGATGCAAAACTGGCAGAGTTCATGGGGACGACGACCGGCACATCGATGATTCAGATGGAGCGCACCACCTGGAAAGAGGACAAGCCGCTGACCTTTGCCCGGATGACACATCATCCCGGCTACTGTATCCGCACCAAATACTGAGGCGTTTCAGCCAAGGGGCCCAGGCAAGCGTTCTTCGCTGAGCAAAACGTTTGCTTCAACATCCCCTGCACCGGGCAACGTCATGATTCGACGTCGTAATACGCGCTCAAAGTCAGACAGGTCCCGCGCAACTACGCGCAGGCGATAGTCATATAGGCCCAACACGTGCTCGACTGTCTGGACCTCGGGGATGGCACTCACGGCGCGCTCAAAGTCCTCAAGATTGATCTGCCCTTTGCGGCCAAGTTTGATACCCAGAAACACCGTCACCCCGAAACCCAACGCCTCGGCGTTCAGACGCAAGCGCCGCCCCTTGATAACTCCTGCTTCCTCCAGTCGCCGGATTCGGCGCCAGGTGGCCGGTTGCGACAATCCAAACCTGCGACCCAAGGCACCGGCACTCTGTGTCGCGTCCTGTTGCAGGACACGCAGCAGGCGTCGATCAATTTCATCCAACTCGATCATACAGGTAACACCTCATCGCTTTTGACCCGCGCGATGTGCATCAGCGTCTCGATATCGGCGATATGGGGCAAGGTCAGGATACGGTTGCGATACAATAGTTGGTAATGGTTCATATCCTTCGCAATGACCGACAGTCGCACGTCCACCCGACCCAGAAAGGTCTGGATCTCGACCACCTCCGGTACATTTCGCGCCGCTTCGGTGAAATCGTCAAAGGCACGCGCCTGTGTCTTATCCAGAGTAACGCGAAGCGAAACTTCGACCGCATAGCCCATGGCAGCCCAGTCAATCACGACCTCTTGTCCTTGTATGATCCCGGCAGCCTGCATCTTTTCAATCCGCCGCCAACAGACCCCAGCGCTGATCCGGCACAGATCGGCCAATTCCGCAGTGGTCAGGCTTGGGGTAGCCTGAAAATGACGCAAGATGCGACGATCAATGTCATCAAGCATGATTTTTTCACATTTTGTAGTTCTGAAGAATTATTCTTCACCTTTTTCACAAAAACTCAAGCTCAACACTATCGCCAATACGCGATCAGGCATGTAAAACCGCCGCAATCTAACCAGAAAGGACCGGCGAAATGCGCGTCTATTACGATCGCGATTGCGATATCAACCTGATCAAAGACAAAAAAGTGGCCATCCTGGGCTATGGCTCGCAGGGTCACGCCCACGCGCTGAACCTGCGTGACTCGGGTGCCAAGAATCTGGTCATCGCCCTGCGCGAAGGTTCGCCTTCGGCCAAGAAAGCCGAAGCGGAAGGTCTGGAAGTCATGGGCATCGCCGAAGCGGCGGCCTGGTGCGACGTCATCATGTTCACCATGCCCGACGAGTTGCAGGCTGAAACCTACAAGAAATACGTCCACGACAACATCAAGCCGGGTGCTGCGATCGCGTTCGCTCACGGCCTGAACGTCCACTTCGGCCTGATCGAGCCGAAAGAAGGCGTCGACGTCATCATGATGGCCCCCAAAGGCCCCGGCCACACCGTACGTGGCGAATACACCAAAGGCGGCGGCGTGCCCTGCCTGGTCGCCGTTGACAATGACGCGACAGGCAAAGCGCTGGAAATCGGCCTGTCCTACTGCTCGGCCATTGGTGGCGGTCGCTCGGGCATCATCGAAACCAACTTCCGCGAAGAATGCGAAACCGACCTGTTCGGTGAACAAGCCGTTCTGTGCGGCGGTCTGGTCGAACTGATCCGCTGCGGCTTTGAAACGCTGGTCGAGGCCGGTTACGCGCCAGAAATGGCCTATTTCGAGTGTCTGCACGAAGTGAAGCTGATCGTTGACCTGATCTACGAAGGCGGCATCGCCAACATGGATTACTCGATCTCGAACACAGCCGAATACGGTCAGTACGTCACCGGCCCGCGCATCCTGAAATACGACGAAACCAAAGCGCGTATGAAAGAGGTTTTGAACGACATCCAGCAGGGTAAATTCGTTCGCGACTTCATGCTGGAAAACGCTGTTGGCCAGCCGACCATCAAAGCGTCGCGCCGCGCGAATGACGAGCATCAAATCGAAGAAACCGGTGCCAAGCTGCGCGGCATGATGCCGTGGATTTCGGCCGGCAAAATGGTCGACAAAGAAAAGAACTAAGCCTGACCTCTGTCAGCACAAGGGCGGCCCCGGTGGTCGCCCTTTTTCGTTTGCACAAAAAAGCGGCGCAGCACATAAACACCCGGTCAGATTAACCTTTTTTCAGTTTCACGCAGCCCCGACAGGAAAACCGATGGTGCAACAGCCAACAAAACAGGATTGGAGCGGTGTCTTCACGCTGGGCCTGATCTGGGGCGCGACCTTCATGGTCGTGGCCATGGCGCTTGAAGGCTACGGCCCGATCACGGTCGCGACCTCTCGGACAACTCTGGGCGCTGTGACCCTGCTGCTTTTGATGTGGGTGACCGGTCGCAAACTGCCGGTTCTGACACCCGCTCTTAGCACTTCGATTGTGCTTATCGGTGTCCTGTCCACGGCCGTGCCTTTCATGCTGCTGAGTTGGGGGCAGCAGTTTGTACCATCCGCCTTTGCAGGGCTGTCTATGGCAGCTGTTCCGCTGATGGTGCTGCCGCTGGCCCACTTCTTCTCGGATGAACCCCTGAATCTGCGCCGTTTTCTGGGGGTGTGCCTTGGGTTTTCAGGCGCATTGGTGCTGATCGGCCCCGGCCTTGCACAATTGGGCCAAGGGGCAGAGCCCCTCGCGCAGCTGGCCTGCATCACGGCAGCCCTGTGTTACGCAAGCTCATCTGTGCTGACCCGACGCTGTCCACCTGTCGACCCTTTGGTTTTGGCTGCCCTGACGCTGGTTGTAGGAGCTATGCTTCTTCTGCCCATAATGCTGGTCACCGAAGGTCTGCCAACGTGGCAAGGGCCACGCCCGACGATCGCTTTGATTGTGTTGGGATTGGTCCCAACCGCTTTTGCCACCCTCTTGCGCGTGTCGATCACCCGCAGCGCCGGATCGGTCTTCCTAACATTGGTGAACTATCAAGTGCCGATCTGGTCGATGGTGTTCGGCGCATGGATCCTGTCCGAGGCCCTGCCCCTGCGCTTTTACATTGCCTTGGGTCTGATCCTGACCGGCATGGCGATCAGCCAATGGTTCAGCCTGCGCAAGGTTTTGCTCGGACGTTAACCCGTAGCAGCTTCGACCTCGGCCACGATGCTATCGACAACTTGTGTCAGCAGCCTGTCGTCTTCGCACTCGGCCATGACCCGGATCAGAGGCTCGGTCCCGGATTTGCGGATCAGCAACCGGCCCTGCCCGTTCAAACGCGCTTCGGCATCGGCAATAGCAGCCTGGACGCTCTGAACCTCCAGCGGGGTTTGACCGCTTGCATAGCGCACGTTTTTCAGCAACTGCGGCACCGTTTCGAACTGTTTCGACAGATCCGACGCCTTACGCCCCGATAGAACCATTTCCGCCAGAAAATGCAGACCGGCCATAAGTCCGTCACCGGTGGTGGCATAATCGCTCATCACGATATGGCCGGATTGTTCACCGCCAAGGTTGAACCCGCCTTCCCGCATCCGCTCAACCACATAGCGGTCGCCAACGGCCGTGCGCTCCAGACGCAGCCCCTGCCCTGTCAAGTGGCGTTCGAGGCCCAGATTGGACATCACCGTCGCCACCAGGGCATCGCCCTTCAGCTGGTCCGATTTCTTCCATGCCGTCGCCAGCAATGCCATTAGCTGATCGCCATCGGCCACTTGACCGGTTTCATCAACCACAACAACCCGGTCTGCATCGCCATCCAGACAGATGCCGACATCTGCCCCATGGGCCACAACCGTTTCTGCGGCCAGTTGCGGCTTTGTCGATCCGCAATTGAGGTTGATGTTCTTGCCGTTGGGCGCAACACCAACTGGAATGACATCAGCACCGAGCTCCCACAGGACCTCGGGCGCAGTGCGGTGGGCCGCACCGTTTGCGCAATCGATGACCACTTTCAGACCATCCAAACTCACGTCACGGGGCAAGGACGATTTCACACGCTCGCCATAACGAAACCGCGCATCATCGACACGACGCGCCCGGCCGATATTCTGCGCCTGCGCGGGCCGGACGCCTTCGTCGATCAGTTTTTCGATCTCGATCTCTGCCTGATCGGACAGCTTATAGCCGTCGGGTCCAAAAAACTTGATGCCATTGTCTTCAGCCGGGTTGTGACTGGCCGAGATCATAACCCCAAGATCAGCGCGCATGGACCGCGTCATGAGCCCAACAGCAGGCGTTGGTACGGGCCCCAGAAGCAGCACGTTCATACCCGTCGAGGTCAGACCCGCCGTCAGCGCGTTTTCCAGCATGTAACCGGACAGACGTGTATCTTTACCGATGACAACCCGGTGCACACCTGTCGCGTCGCGGCGAAAGTAACGCCCAACCGCAGCCCCGATGCGCAAGGCCATTTCCGCCGTCATCGGATGCGTGTTGGCGGTGCCCCGCACCCCGTCAGTTCCGAACAGCTTGCGCATACGTGTCACTCCGTGATTTGTCGTGAGACCGGATTACCGGACAGCAGCCCACAGGCGCAAGGCCTGAGAGGTCTCGGCCACGTCGTGCACGCGAATGATTTGCACGCCCTGAGACAATCCTGCCAAAGCCACCGCAATTGATCCCGGTGTACGCGCTGTCTTGCGCGGCTCCTGCCCGATCGAACCAATGAAACCTTTGCGTGACACGCCCAGCAGGATCGGGCAGCCCAAACCGTGAAACAGGCTGAGATTGCGCAGCAAGGTCAGATTGTGGTCTTCGGTCTTGCCGAAGCCAATCCCTGGATCAACAATGATCAGATCGCGGCTGAGGCCAAGGCCCTCCAGCACAGCAATCTGGTTCTCCAGAAAGTCATACACATCCAGCAATACATTGTCGTAGTGCGGATTGTCCTGCATCGTGGCCGGGTCGCCCTGCATATGCATGACACAAACAGGTGCGCCCTGCGCCGCACAAAACGGTGCCAGATCAGCGTCAAAGGTAAAGCCTGAGACATCGTTCACCAGCCCGGCCCCGGCATCGCAGGCAGCTTTGGCCACACTGGCCTTGCGCGTATCGATTGAGATCAGAGCGTCCGTTTCTGACCGTATCGCTTCGATCACAGGGCGGGTGCGGGCAATCTCTTGTTCGGCCGGAACAAAATCTGCACCTGGGCGCGTGGATTCCCCACCGATATCCAGAATGGTCGCCCCTTGCGTAACCATTCCAGCGGCGGCCATACGGGCGGCTTCCGCCGAGCTGTGGACGCCGCCATCCGAAAAACTGTCTGGCGTGGCATTCAGAATGCCCATGATATGCGGCACCTGCATGTCCAGACCTGCAATGTCTGCCCGCGCCTGGGTCAAACGGTCCAGATGGTCTGAAGGAACCTCTGATACCGCAACAATCTCACGGTCCCCCCCGCGCCGCAGAGCTTCAACATGGGTAAACCAGAGCGATTGCCCTGCCAGCGGAACGGCACCTGCAGGGCGGGCCGGGCCATTTTGAACCAGTGGCCTGTAGTAGATGCTCACAGCTGGGCCTGATCCACGGCAACGGCGCGCAAAGGCGTTTTGGGCTCTGTCGGCAATGCGCCGCCGATCACCATCATCTCGCTCGCTTCAAAGGTCGCAGCGAACCAAGCCGCAAGGGCCACTGCATCCGATGGTGCGGCAGACGGGCCATCCACAGCGTCCAAAACGATCTTGGACGGGGCCCAGACGCAAATCTGGCCGTTCTTCATCGCCCAATCCAGTTCCGTCCGGGTCGAAACCACAACACAACGGTGATCTCGTGCCGCCAGAACCCAAGCATTCTGCTCAATGGCCAGCAAATCAATACGGCGCTGCGTCATCGCGTGGCCAGTTTGGGGCGCAGCCAAATCCGACGCCCCAACGCACAGGATCAATGGACGCTGACGGTTTTCCAACTGGTCAATCCAACCGGTCAGGTTGTCCGAAGAAATGGCTTCGTTCGACAGGTACACAAGGCGCGGATGCGGGCGTTCTTCCTCGACCACGTCGTGATGAACCGAGTCCTTTCCGCGCACGATTTCGACCCCCAACGCCCCCGGACCACGATCCAGCTTTTCGATGCGAACAAAAACCCTTACGGCTTGGTGTTCGAGCAAGATGCGTTCGGCCACACGCTCGGCCAGCGTCTCAAGCAGGTTCAATCTTTCTGCGGCCAACTCAAATGCAATTGCTTCGGTGACGCGATCATAGGACAGGATGCGGTCCACGTCGTCGTCAATATCGGCGGCCAGCGGGCGCACCTCGACCACGATATTAAAACAAATCCTTTGGGTGGTTCCTCGCTCAGCCTGAAAAGCACCGATCTCAACTTCGACGATGTGGTCGCGCAGCGAAATCCGATCCAGCGGCCCCCGGGGTGAGGTTGCCTCGGATCTCTCGGACGGGTGTGCGAATGCCAGGCGGATTTCAGAACTCATAGGTCAGGCCTTTTTGGGCTCGTTGCAAAGTATGCCTACTATAGGCGTTGCGGGGGCCTATAGCACTTATACAAACGCCATTCCAACCGCCGATTGCGGCGTCAGGTTACCCGAAACCAGCTCATCATACCGGATGCGGCGTGTCCTAGCATATGGCAATGCAACAGCCAGCCCCCCGGATTGTCCGCGACCAAAGCGATCTGACGAGTCTGCCCTCGTCCAACCAAAACAGTATCCCTCCAGGGGCCAAGCGACCCATCACCCAGAATCAGCCTGAAGTGATGACCATGCAAATGCATCGCGTGCGGAAATGCCGTTTCATTTACGAATTCAACACGGTGTAGACTGCCGATTTCTGCATCCAGAAACGGATCCTCAGGGCGTTCAGCACGGCCATTTAGCGCCCAGAACCGGCCAAGCTGCGCCAACTCTTGCCCCGACAATTCAGTTTCACCAAGTCTGGCGCTTTCCAACCATCGCATCGCGCCGCCTTGCAAAACCATTCTGTGCAAAGGCGCGTCTTCAATATTATTGATTTCCGGCAAAGGATTAGGCGGCAATGCTGACACGCTCTGCCTTTGCGCCTTTGCAGCATCGCCTGTAACGTCGAAACGCGCCAGACCAAAGGCACCGTCCCTTTCTACACTAACGAGACTTGCTGTATCACCTTCGGTGACAACGTCGACAATCAGATCCGCACGCTGTGCAGGCGCCAGTGGAAACGATCCTGACAGTTCCAACGGAGTTTCCAGCGGCATTCCGTCCAAAGCAACGATCCACCCGGACAGACCATCAATATCCAGATCATAGATCCTGGCGTTAGAGGCATTGATCAAGCGCAATCGAAGCCGTTGATGTCTTTGCACAGAAAACGCTGGATCAAACGACCCGTTTACGGTGACGATATTGCCAAGCCGACCTGCGTGGCTCAGGTCATGGCCGTTGCCGAAATCGTCTGTTATCTGAGCCGTTTCCGGGTCTAACCGCCAATCATCCAGCATCAGTATCAGGTCCTGATCGACATCTGGCGTTTGTGCCTCCTCGACGATCAGCGGCCCGTAAAGGCCCCGTGCAACCTGCTCCATTGACCTGTTGTGCGCGTGATACCAATACGTACCCGCATCAGGAACGACAAAGTCGTAATCAAATGAACGGCCCGTTTCGACCACATCCTGCGTTAGGCCCGGCACACCATCCATCGAATTGTCTATTCGGATTCCGTGCCAATGGACCGAAGTCGGCTGAGGTAGCGCGTTCAACAGTTGGCGCTGAACGCGCGCGCCCTGCCCGACCCTTATGGTGGTTCCCGGAACAGTGCCATCGAAGCTCCAAACTGTGGTGTCAGGAAACCCGTCGGGCGCAACGCGCTGCTGCGCCTCGCGCGCCTCGAGCATCGGATATCCGGCCCGGGCCGCAAACGGCAACAGAGACGCTGCCGCCGCAGTTTTAAGTATGTGCCTTCGAGTAAATAGCATTACGGGCCTCCTGGCCCGTAATATAGACTGCAACTTGCATCGCGCCACCAAGCTTCCAGCGCGGGTGCGTCAATCAGTTGCTCGCTGTCCGGTAGTTGTGGCGATAGAAGATATGCACACCAATCCGCGCGGTCTGTTTGTAGACACGTGACCACGATGGACGAACTGCAGTGGTGTGGTAATGGGTTGCCCCTTCGGTCAGTTCTTTTGCGACGCCATCAATCGCCGCACGGGCCACTTTCGACACGCGCTCATAGGCTTTCTGTTCGTGGATGACCTCTTTGCGGCCATCGCACGTGTATGTGAATTGGCACTGGTATTTTTTCCCTGTGCCTTGGCGGATGACACCGCACAACGAATCCGGGAAACGACCGCTTTTGACACGGTTCAGGATCACTTCAGCCACAGCGAACTGACCGCGGACGCTTTCACCACGCGCTTCAAAATACAACGCCTCGGAAAGGCACTTCCAGTTGTCGTCACCAGCTGCTTTAGGTTGCTGATCAAGCCAATCCTTGGAATAGGTCACTTCAACAGGCTCAGCGGCTTTACGCGGCTGGAACAGCTGGAAATAATCGCGAAACCGTTGGCCAGGCAATTCGTTACGGGCCACAAGCTCTTGCTTTGCGGTTTCGGTTGCTTCCCTCTCGGCGAAGGACGCACTTGGCAGCACGGTTGCCGCCAATGTGGCAGCAGCCAGTATATAACGTAGCATCAGATAACCTCGCACAGGCACTTCACGCGCCATACCCTCCCCCGGCGGGCGCGACGAGGCATCTAACGCAACCAGACGCAAAGGTCCAGCCTTTTGAAAAAAGCAAGTGGAAAATCGCCCGTCGCGAAGAATTACTTCGCCCACGAGTGACCATGTACCCCACTAATCCTTGGGATACCTGGTCCTGTCAACCCCCAAGTCTGGACGAAATCGCCAGTTGAGCGGCAGCCAGCCGAGCCACCGGAACCCGAAACGGAGAGCACGACACATAGTCAAACCCCAAATCCCGGCAAATGGCGATTGATTCGGGGTTTCCGCCATGTTCGCCGCACACAGACAGGGTCACGTCAGGTTTTGCAGCGCGTCCTCTTTCCGCCCCCAATTTCAACAATTCCCCCACCCCATCGGGGTCAAGAACATGAAACGGGTCTTCACCAAAGACACCCTGTTGCACATAGGCCGACATGAATCGACCGGCATCGTCCCGCGACAGGCCATAGGTCATCTGCGTCAGGTCGTTTGTACCAAAACTCATAAATGCCGTTTGTGGGGCGATCTCCTCCGCGCGCAAACAGGCGCGTGGGGTTTCGACCATTACGCCCAGCCGATAGTCGAACTCCTGCCCCTGTTCCGACGCAACAGCCGCCGCGACCGAGTCGATGCGGGATTTGACCAACTCAACCTCGCGCTTTGCCGAAACCAGTGGGATCATCACCTCGGGCACGACCGCGGCACCGTTCTGGCGGGCCTCCAGCGTGGCTTCAAATATTGCGCGCGCCTGCATGTCATAGATTTCGGGAACGGTCACACCCAGTCGGACGCCACGCAGGCCCAGCATCGGGTTGTACTCGCTCATGGCCGCAACCCGCCGCTCAACATCCGAGACTGGTAAGTCAAGCGCTTCGGCCAGTTCCCTTTGCCCGCTGCGGGTGGTGGGCAAAAACTCGTGCAACGGAGGGTCGAACAGTCGAATGCAGACAGGCTTACCTTCCATGATCCGGAAAAGTTGCACGAAATCTTCGCGTTGCATCGGCAGCAGGCGTTCCAGCACTGCCGCCCGACCGGACGAGGTTTGTGCAAAAATCATTTCGCGCATCACGATCAGACGACCAGGATCAAAGAACATATGCTCGGTCCTGCACAGGCCGATCCCCTGTGCCTCGAAATTCCGGGCTGTTTGCGCATCGGCGGGTGTGTCAGCATTGGCGCGAATATCAATGTCACGCTCTGCATCGGCCCAGGCCATAAGCGTCTGAAAACAATCGTCCAGCGCCGCCTCGAGCATCGCAGGCTGCCCTGCCAGAACCTGGCCCGAGCTGCCATCGATGGTCAGAACATCGCCTGTCTTGAAGACACGCCCATCCTGAGCGGTCAGCATCTTTTTCTTTGTTTGAAACCGCATGTCGGACGCGCCGACGATACAGGGCAAACCAAGGCCGCGCCCGATCACTGCCGCGTGGCTGGTCATCCCGCCTTTTTCCGTCAACACAGCCACGGCCGCGTGCATCCCGCGTACATCCTCGGGCGAGGTCTCGCGGCGCACCAGAACACAGGCTTCACCACGCGCGGCACTGGCCTGCGCCTCAGCCGAGGTGAACACGATCTTGCCGGTCGACGCACCGGGACTGGCCCCGATGGCCGTCGTCAGCACGTCGCGCTTGGCGTCAGGGTGCACCTGACGGTGCAGTAATTCGTTCAGCGCATGAGGGTCCACACGCATGACCGCCTCTTGCTGCGGGATTATGCCATCCTCGGCCAGTCGCACTGCGATCCGCATGGCCGCACGGGCGCTGCGCTGCACCCTCACGCCGTCCAGAATGTGTACGTCACCATTTTGAATGACGAACTCAACCTGCATCTCTTCGCGCAGCTTTTCGCGCATCAAAGCGGCTTGTTCCTTGAGTTCTGCAAAAGCCTTTGGCGCCACTTCCTCAAGCGATGGTCCGCGCGGGTCTTTCTCCAAGAACAGCGCGGCAACGTCTTCGCCCAGAGCATCCCGACCCTGACTCTGGCTCAGGTAGCGTCCGGTGATCTGCGGCATCCCGGTTGTGGAATCGACCAGTTGCAAGACACCGGAACCACATTCCCCTTGCCCTACACCGGGGATCATCTCTTGAATGACCAGCCCAAGCCCGGCATCCGCCGGAGCCCCTTTGGCCTGCCGCAACAAGCGCGCCGAGGTTCCATCCCATGCGCGCGCCATCGACCGCAGAACACCGATCAATTGCTCTCCGCGATCCTGTGGAAAGGCTTCATCGGTTTCGTCTTCATAGGCCCGCAACGACTGGCTCAGACCTTCACTCCCGTCCAATTCGATGTCATCGAACAGATCGGGGTCCAGACGCGCCACGTGGATTGCATAGCTTTGCACAAATCTCAGATACAGCGCCGCTGCAGCCTCGGCCCCCATGGTTTCGGAAAGGTCCACATAGCACGCATCGTTCATTCCGATGTTTAGAACCGCACCGGGCCCGCCCCAATCCGGGTCTTCGGAACTGGGCCGAACGCATAGCAACGTCGTCGGGTCAAACTGTTCCAGGATCGCGGCCAGATCCGGAATTTCGCCTTCGGCGATTTGATGTACGGACTCAAAAGACAGGGCAACCGTGCGCGGCACCGGTAGGTCGAGGCGGACCAGCCGTTGCAAACACTTGGCCCGCCCGCCATGAGTGTTCGCCATGACAGGAGCGTCGGACGTTATGAGCGTAGTATGCGGATTATTCTGCACTGCAGCACCTTTTGGTTTGCGTGCAGCATAAGCGGTTGCGCCTTTCGCGCAAGGGTGTTGTGGGCGCGCATTTGCAGCGCGCCCAGTTATTTAGCCCTCAATCCGGGTCAGATCAGCCACGCTGGAACAGACCTGGCGGATCTGGCTAAGTAGGTTCAGACGGTTACGCCGGACAATGTCATTGTCGGTGTTGACTTGTACATCCTCAAAAAATGCATCTACCGGTCCGCGCAGCGCAGCCATGGCGGCCATTGCGGTCGGGAAATCCTCGGCCTTCAACGCCGGTTCGATCTGCGCCTGCGCCTGATCCAACGCCGCGAACAGCGCCTTTTCGCTGTCTGTCTCGGCAAATTTCACATCCGCACCATAGGAGTATTCGACCCCGTCCTTCTCTTCGGCCTGCGTCAGAATGTTGTTGGCGCGCTTAAAGCCCTGCACGAGGTTTTCGCCGTCCTCGGTCGCGATCACCGCGTTCAGAGCACGGGCGCGTTTGACCAACAGGTTGAGGTCGTCATTGCCATCCATCGCGATACAGGCGTCGATGATGTCGTGACGGATGCCCTCGTCGCGGAGGAAGACTTTGAGGCGATCGTGGAAGAAGGAGAGGAGGTCGTCTGACGTGTCAGGTATTTTCTTTTCCAGGCTCAGGAAATCGCTATTGGGCAGCTCTCCCAGTTTCTCTTTAAACGTCTGGAAAGCCGCGCCAAATACGCCATGCTCTGCAATTTCGTCCAACAGATCATTGATGCTTTCAGACCTCAATGCATTGTTTGAGGCGCTTTCCGCCCGCACCAATTGACTGTCAAAGTATCTGTCCAAGTGAAGTCGCAAATTGTTATCCAGCACCAACCGAATAATCCCCAACGCCGCACGGCGCAGCGCAAACGGGTCTTTCGAGCCGGTCGGCTTCTCATCTATCGCCCAGAACCCAGTCAACGTGTCCAGCTTGTCGGCCAGCGCCACGGTCACCGACGGCGGTGCAGTCGGTACGTCGTCCGATGGACCCAGCGGCGAGTAGTGTTCCTGCGCCACGGCGGCCACGGCGGCGTCTTCGCCTGCGGCTTCGATGTAATAGCGTCCCATAAGCCCCTGAAGCTCAGGGAATTCATAGACCATCTCAGAACTCAGATCGGCCTTGGCCAGACGCGCGGCTTTCTCGGCCTGATCGGTATCCGCACCGGTCACCGGGGCCAGTTCGCGGGCTAGCGCGGCGATACGGTCGATCCGTTCGGCCTGTGTGCCCAGCTTGTTGTGGAAGGTTACATTCTCAAGCGCACGGGTCCATTGGGCGATGTCCGATTTGGCGACACGCAGGTCGTTCTCCCAGAAGAATTTCGCATCCGCCAAACGGGCCGACAGCACCTTCTGGTTCCCTGCCAGAATGGTCGCGCCATTGTCGGCGGTTTCGCGGTTTGCAACCGTGATGAACCGTTCGATCCGACCCGTTTTAGGGTTCTTCACGGAAAAGAACTTCTGGTGTTCCTTCATCGAGGTTTGCAGCACCTCAGGCGGCAGGTCGAGGAATTCGTCGTCGATCTGCCCCATCAGCACCACCGGCCATTCAACCAGCCCGGCGACCTCTGCCAGCAGGCCCCTGTCTTCGACCACCTCCAGTCCGGCGGCAAAAGCCATGTTCTGGGCGTCGTTCCAGATATGCTCGGCCCGTTCGTCGGGCGACAGCAGGACAAAGGCGCGTTTCAATTGGGCGGCGTAATCGTCAAACGATGATACCGAAAACCGGTTCGGCGCCATGAAGCGGTGGCCTGCGGTTGTGTCCCCAGATGTGATGCCCTCAACCTCAAGCGGCACGACCTGCGCGCCTGCCTCATCATTCAGGATGCACAGGATCGAATGTAACGGACGGACCCAACGCAAAGGGCCATTGCCCCACCGCATGGATTTGGGCCAGGGGAAGTTGCGGATGGTGGTTTCCAGCACCTCAGCCACAATGTCAGCCGCCGGGCGACCCGCCTTTTCGATGGTCGCAAAGTAAACTGCACCTTTGGGCGTGTCGCGCTCTTCCAACTGATCGCGGGTCAGGCCAGCGCCACGCAGGAACCCTTCGATAGCTTTGTCCGGCGCGCCAACTTTAGGGCCTTTGCGTTCCTCGCGGATCGTTGGGCTTTCCGCCAGCAGGCCTTCGACCGCCAGCGTCAGGCGACGCGGCGTGGTCAAGGCAGCGGCCCCAGCATAGGTCAAACCACCCTCAACCAAACCATCGGTGATCCGCTTTTTCAGGTCCTCACCGGCGCGGGTCTGCATGCGCGCGGGGATCTCCTCGGAAAACAGTTCGATCAGCAGGTCAGGCATTGTCGGTCCTTAGAAATTGACGATCGTCTGAATGACGATGGCATTAGCGATATCCACAAAGAAGGCGGATACAAGGGGGAGCACGATAAAGGCAATAGGAGATGGGTCATATCGCCGTGTCACACCGGTCATATTTGCAAAAGCGGCGGGTTTCAGGACCAGCCCAGCAAGGTTATTCAGCTGTCAGGACGCTCAGGACACTCTTCTCCGACGACGGTGCCGTCATAGGCCTTTTCGCCACAATTGTTCAAAACGTGCCAAACAAAGCCTTTGCCTTCTTGGGTAACAGCCACGATGCGATCCACACCGTAATGCACGTTTTTCTGACCAATGAACGCCTGCGCCTTGCCTGATTTCAAGTCATCAGCCAGGGCCACTGCATCGTAACAGTCAAACCAGCCCGGAGCCGTCAGCGGCTTTGCCTCATCCGCTGTCAGGTAGGTGGCCCGCAACTCTTCCAGCGCAGCATCGGTTTCAAAACAGGCGCGATACCGGATAGGAGAGCTGTCTGCGTCGATGGCCTGAAAGGATGTATACGAAATAGCCACCGGGGGCTGGGCCGCGTCGATCGACAGAAACACATCCTCACCCGGAATGGGCTCAACTTCATAGTAATACCCGTAGACCTGAAGGTAATACATGCCAGCGCCTGCAACAGCCGCAGACATGAGCAGGATGATTGCCAGAATTTTTCCAGTCATCTTTCGATGCTTCCCCTTATGCAGGTACTTCCAAGTGTTTCAGAAATAGGCCACGTTTCTCCGCAGAACAGAACGAACCGAGGCGAACCTTATGGAATCCACTCTTGCCGTTGGATTTTTCGGCGCACTTTTTGCCATTATGAACCCAGTGACGAACCTGCCCGTCTTTCTGAGCGTGACGCAGAATCTGTCGGCATCAGATCAGCGCAAGGTTGCGGTTAAGACGTCCCTCTATTGCCTGATCCTTGGCGGGGCGTTTGCAGCTATCGGCAGTCAGGCGCTGGGCTTGTTCGGAATAACGGTTGACCATTTGAGAGTCGCGGGTGGTCTGGTCGTCTTGATGATCGGTTTGAACATGTTGAACGGCAACGAAAGCAGTTCGCACCATGGAACCGATGACGAGAAAGAAGAATATCCCGCGGCTGAAACCGTCGCCTTTTACCCTTTGGCCTTTCCCATTCTTGTTGGCCCCGGAACCATCACGACCTTGATCCTGTACGCACATCACGTGAAGAAACCTGTTGAAGCAATTGTTTTTGCCGGTGTATTCCTTGGCGTCGTCGCCCTTTTGCTGATCACATTCTGGAATGCGGCATGGCTGGCTGAACGCCTTTCTGGCAACGCGCGCGTGATCATGAGCCGCTTCATGGGCATGATCTTGTCGGCCATCGCGATTAGTATGATCGCTGACGGCCTGAAAGCGTTGTTGCCGGGGCTGGCCTGATTGGCCCATCAGGTTTGGAACCCAGCCGCCTCGGTCTGAACGAACGCATCCGCGCATTGTTTCGCCAGCGCTCGCACACGGCCGATGTAAGCCTGTCGTTCCGTCACCGAAATCACGCCCCGCGCGTCCAGCAGGTTAAAGATATGGCTGGCCTTGATGCATTGATCATAGGCCGGGTGCGCCATGATGATGCGCTTTCCGGTTTTTGGATCGTCATGCTCTTGCGCCAGAATGGCGGCGCATTCGGCCTCGGCCTCTTCGAAATGACGCAGCAGAACTTCGGTGTCGGCCACGTCAAAGTTCCAGCGGGCGTATTCCTCTTCGGTTTGCTTGAAGATGTCACCGTATGTCAACGGGCTGGGGGACTGCGGGTCATTGAACGGCATGTCCATCACATGGTCGACACCCAGCACATACATGGCCAGACGTTCCAGACCATAGGTCAGCTCGCCCGAGACGGGCGCGCAATCATGCCCGCCCACCTGTTGAAAATAGGTGAACTGGCTGACTTCCATTCCATCACACCAGACTTCCCAACCCAATCCCCAGGCACCCAAGGTGGGGCTTTCCCAGTCATCCTCGACAAACCGAATGTCATGCAGGTCCATGTCGATGCCGATGGCCTCGAGGCTGCCCAGGTAAAGCTCCTGCAGATCGGGCGGGCTGGGTTTGATCAGAACCTGATACTGGTAATAATGCTGCAACCGGTTGGGGTTTTCGCCGTAACGCCCGTCGGTCGGACGGCGCGACGGCTGAACATAGGCCACGGCCCAGGCCTTGGACCCCAGCGCCCGCAGAGTGGTCGCGGGATGGAACGTCCCTGCCCCAACTTCCATGTCATAGGGCTGCAGAATTGCGCAGCCCTTGGAGGCCCAATAGGTCTGAAGCCGCAGGATAATCTCCTGAAATGAACGCGGTGCGCTGTTCGGTTCGGTCATAGCATTCCCTCTGGGCATCCTTGCGCCCGGTTCCGGTCGGTTTGGCCCTTCCTATGCAAGGGGCCAAGGGGCGTCAACGGGGCTTTGGTGCTTGGCTGTATCTGCGCGGCCACACCGCAAATTCCCCGTATTCGCGGCATGGCAATTGGCACCTGAAATCGCGTATTCTGCGCCAAAGCACAAACATTGCAGAACACAGGCAGACAATGACACGCGTATTTACAGCATTTCTATTATTTCTTGTGGTCGGCCTGCGCGCCGCTTCCGCGCAGCAAGACCCTGGCGTATGGGTTCAGATCGAAGCGCAGCCGACGCTGCAAGAGGCTCAGGAACGCGCGCAGGCTTACGCCCGCGCTTTGCCGGATGTGAACGGCTTCAGACTGAACAGCGGATGGTATGCGGTCGTGATCGGCCCCTATGCGCGGCCGGATGCCCAACAGGTGCTTAGGGTCTATCGATCCGAGGGTCAAATACCCCGTGACAGCTTCATCGCCTTTTCCAGCGGACTGGGGCAGCAATTTTGGCCCGTCGGCGCAAACGTACTGAATCGCGGCACCATAGCGGCTCCCGTCGCGCCTATTGCTCAGGCCGAAGACACCCTGACAATCGCACCCACTCAGGACGCGGATGAAACCCGCGCTCAGGCCCTGCAATCCGAACGTTTGCTGACCGCGCAAGAGCGCAAGGATCTGCAAACTGCGTTGCAGGCAGAAGGGTTTTACAACTCGACCATCGACGGGGCCTTCGGTCAGGGAACGCGCCGTTCAATGGGCGATTGGCAACGTTTCAATGGGTACGAGGCAACCGGTGTGCTGACAACTGCACAGCGCAAAGCCTTGATAGACGACTATAATGCGCCACTGACAAGTGTTGGGATGGCCCAATACAAGGATGACGCGGCTGGGATCACGATGGACCTGCCTTTGGATGCTGTCCGCTTTGATCGCTATGAAGCCCCCTTTGCCCACTTCAACAGCGCATCTGACCTGAACGCAAAGATACTCTTGATCAGTCAGGACGGCGACAAGCGCACGCTGCGCGCCTTGTATGAGGTCATGCAATCGCTGGAAATCGTTCCGCTTAACGGCCAGCGCGAGTTGAGAGGAGACCGCTTTACCCTTGAAGGGCGCGGCAATGGTGTTGTGTCCTTTACGCAAGCGCGCCTGACAGACGGCAAGATCAAAGGCTTCACTTTGGTCTGGCCCGAAGGGGACGAGGCGCGCCGCCTGCGGGTTCTTTCGGCTATGGCCTCCAGTTTTACCACCACAGACAAGGTGCTCGACGCTGCTGCAGGTGCAGACGCCGCACAAAGCATTGATCTGATGTCCGGCCTGCAAATCCGTAAACCGCGCCTTTCCCGTTCCGGTTTCTTTGCGGATGAAAAGGGAACCGTTCTGACAGTTTCGGAAGCCGTCGAGAATTGCACGCGGATCACTCTGGACGGGGATCAGGAGGTGCAGCTTGCCAAGGCCGATAACGACATTGGCGTTGCGGTTTTGCGTCCAACCAAGGCGCTGGCGCCGATGAGCGTGGCCGCTTTCAGCGCTGCCCTGCCGCGCCTTCAATCCGACGTCGCGGTTTCGGGCTTCTCCTATCAAGGGGCTTTGGGTGCCCCGACTCTGACATATGGGCAAGTCGCCGATGTGCGTGGCCTGAATGGTGAGACAGGTGTTAAACGCCTGGCCTTGAACGCGCAGCCCGGTGATGCAGGCGGCCCGATCTTCAATGACAGCGGCAATGTTGTCGGGATGCTGCTGCCCACACCATCCGAAGGGCGCAGCCTGCCGGCTTCGGTCAGTCTGGCGGCCACGAACGAGAGGCTGACAGAAATCCTAACTCAGGCTGGCGTGTCCGGTCTGTCCAGCGAAGAAACCACACAGATTTCGCCCAATGAATTGAGCCGTCGCGCAACAGGCATGACGGTTCTGGTGCACTGCTGGGAATAAACCGCAGCCACCAGCAAGTTTCCAAGCGCCGCGCACCCGCGCGGCGCTTTTTCACAGAATGTCTGGCGTCACATGGATAAGCGTCGGGACCGGTGCGTCGAAGGCGGCGCGGGTGGCGCTCTGCATTTCTGCCAATGTCGACGGTGCCGCCGACAAGGCTCCGAAAGCCTCAGCCAATTTGCAGAAATCCGGGTTTCGGGCCACGACTGCATTGGGTGCGATCTGACTGCCCACCATGCTGTCTTCAATCTCTTTCAGCTTGCCATTGTCCCACAAGATGATCGGAAGAGATAAACCCAGCTCAACCGCAACGCCCAGTTCCTGCATCGTGTAATGGAAACCATAGTCCCCCGCGATAACTGCCGTTGGCTTTCCGCGTCTGGCCACGGCCCCACCGATCCCGGCAGGCAACCCATAACCAAGGGTGCCAAACCCCGTTGGATGATGCCAATGATGAGGATAAGCCATATCCCAGACTTCTTTCGCGACATAGGCGAACTGGGTCATATCTGAATAGATCATCGAGTCGGCTGGCATAGCTTCGCGCAAAGCATCCGCGATCGGCACGATTCCGGACCGTTCTGCGTCCACCTCGGCGCGCCAGCTTGCACGGGCATCGGCTACTTCCTCGGCCGACCAGCCGCGCGCAGGCTTCTTGTCCTCGGTGGCCTGCCACAACGCACGGGCAAAACTCTGGCTGTCTGCTTGAAGCTTGATGGCGGCGCGGTGGTGATCAGACAAAACCTCCGGATCCAGATCCACACGGATCAGCGGTGCTTTATGCCCCAACTCATGCCGCCATAAATCGACTTCTCCAAGCTCCGCCCCAACGACAATTACCAGATCAGCCGAGGCAATGACCTCGGCGCTTCCGGGACGTGGCAGCATGGATCCGAAGTCCAACGGATAGTTCGCCCCGACCAACCCGCGCCCAGCATAGGTGGTAAAGCACGCAGCCCCCAGCTGCGTCAAAATCTGCCGCCAATCGTTGGACTTGCAGCCTCCACCCAAGATGAACAAGGGCCTGCGCGACTGATTCAGCATCGAGACAACGGACGAAACGTCTGGCGGCAAAGCCTTGGTGCGCAACGCAGGCTGGTTGGGGAACGGTGCAGGTTCGGCATCCGCCTCCAACTGCGCGATTGGCACCTGAATATGTTTGGGACGCGGCCGTGACAGCTCGAATTCCTCAAAAGCGCGTTCCACCAACCCATATGCAGCGGTCGCGGAGTCGGCCTGTACTGACCAATCAGCAACCGTTCCAGCTGCTGCGCGTTGATCTTTCATTTGATGCAACTGACCCCGCGCTGCCTGCGTTTCATCAAGGCACGATGACAGCACCAGCATCGGAACGGAATCGCTGTAGGCCTGACCGATTGGTGTCATGATGTTGCACAGCCCAGGCCCGGTGATGACATAGGCGACACCCGGCTTACCGGTTGCTCGCGCGTAGCCATCAGCCATGAACCCGGCGCCTTGCTCGTGCCGGGCCAGAACATGAATGATACCAGCTTCTTCGATGCCGCGATACATTTCCTGATTGTGGACGCCAGGAATACCGAAAATCACGTCCACGCCACGATCCTTGAGCATATGCGAGATTTGCGCGCCAAGGGGTCTTTGCATCAGTTTCTCCAGAATTGAACGGTGAAGATCGCGTAAACGGCCAAGAGTTCGAGACGCCCGACCAACATTCCGATTGTCAGCAGCCATTTGGCCGTATCGTTGAGGCCCCCGAAATTGCCTGACGGTCCGATCTGACTGCCCAGACCGGGGCCGACATTGGCCAAAGCGGTTGCTGCTCCGGATACTGAAGTGATGAAATCAAGCCCGGTCAGGGCCAAGGCCCAGGACAACACTCCCATCGACAGAACGAAAAACATGAAAAAACTCATCACCGAGGTCAAGACATCGCGCCCCACGGGCCGTCCGTCATAAAGCGGTACAAACACCCCGTGCGGGGACCTGATCCTTTTGATCTGAGTTTTGATTGATGCAATTAGCAGTTGGTAACGGAAGATCTTGATTGAACATGCCGTGGAGCCGGCGCAGCCCCCGATGAGCCCAATCAAGAAAAATAACATGACGGGAAAACTGCCCCACCCCATGTAATCGACGCTGGCATATCCGGTGCCCGAGATGATCGAGGTGATGTTGAACAGAGATTCGCGAAACGCCTGTTCCCAATGATGCGGAAAGACCGATGTCAGAAAGACGGTCATGATAATGACTAGCACCAGAACAGTCGCCAAGAAGGCGCGGATCTGGCTGTCTTCCCACAAGGAAGAGGTGTGACCATTGGCAAGCTGTACATACCGTACGAAGGGCAGCGCTGCCAAAATCATGAACACCGCTGCCGCATATTCCACCGGACCCGCAAATGTCGCGAATGAGGCGTCATAGTTAGCAAACCCACCCGTCGCAATCGTTGTCATCGAGTGGACCGTGGCGTCGAAAAAACTCATCCCAAGCGCGGCATAAACCAACCCACACACCACGGTCAGAAACACATAGATCAGGGAAATCTGGCCAGCGATCTCTTGCGCACGTGGAAGGATTTTTCCCATGGTTTCAAACCCTTCCGAACGGAAGATTTGCATACCACCAACCCGCAATTCCGGCAGGAACACCATCGCAACCACGATGATGCCGATGCCGCCTAGCCATTGCAGAATACCACGCCACAGCAAAAGCCCCTGCGGCAGCGAATCAAGCCCGCTTATGACCGTTGAGCCTGTTGTCGTAAGCCCCGACATGGCCTCAAAATAGGCATCGACAAAGCGCAGCTCGGTTTCACCAAAAAGGAACGGGATCGCACCAAATACCGGCAGCGCAACCCAGACGCCGGTCGTCAGCAAAAAAGTCTGCCGGATGGTCAGCCCCTCGCCCACGCCGTTGGAACAGCTCATCGCCAGAACTGATCCGGTCAGCGTCGTGATGATCGCGCTTTCCAAGAACACATGCCATTCGCCACGCCCTTCGATCATGTCGGCAAGCATAGGAAACAGCATGGTCGCCCCAAGAATGGCGACCAGCAAGCCAATCACATATCCGACCGGGCGAAGATCCATCATGACGCGCAGCGTTGGCGCGCCAACCCGACGGTGTCAAGCAGATGATCCGAGTTAAGTGTCGGATTTCGTCTCTGTCCCAGGCATCGCCGGAGGTTTGGACGGAGCCCGAGTTCTGCGCGTCTGCGGTTTAGGTTGCTCAGCCGCCGGTGCCGGTTTCGTTTGAGCCGCAGAAGGCGCGGGTTTCGGCGCGGCGGCTTTGCGCGTACGCGATGCAGGTTTCGCCTGTGTCGAAACGGCTTTTTCAAGCGGGGTCGTCTTTTTGGGCTCAACTGCAGGTGTCTTGCTCGCAGGTGCTGCAGATTGGACTGAGGTTTCTTTTGCCGGAGCGGTTTTGGCGACAGAAGACGTTGCAGGTGCCGCCTTTTGGGCAGCGGGTTTAACGGGCTTTGTGGCGGCGGCAACCGGCTTTGCTGCTGCTTTCGGCTGAGGTGCCGGTTTTGGCGCAGGTGCAGGCTTGGCTTTGGCGGCAGGTTCAACCTTAATTGTGGCAGCAGCACGTGGTTTCGCGGAAAACTCAACCGTTTTGGGCTTAGGTGCCACCACAACACTCTTCTTCACAGGTTTTTTTGCGCCCGTCGTCTTCTTGGACGCTGCTTTGAGCGCACGTGCTCCGGCTGGTTTTGCTTTGACCGCCGCCTTTTTGGCTGGTTTCTCAGTGACCGGTGCCGGGGCAGATGCAGCCGCGTGTATGGTTTGCACGGGTGCCATTGGCAACTCGAACGCAGACCGAGCCATGATCTGCATGATCTTCATCTGGTTGGCCATTGCATAGCCTGCCACTCGCAATGCCGCAGCCTGAAGCTCCAGTGAATGGGTAATCGGATTCATTACATGTTTCTCCTGTAAAACCGATGCAGCCCGAGTTTTTGGTGTAAGGCACCCTGCCTACGCAGACACGCCGCGCGGCGGTTGGGGTCTTGCAGTCCAAGGCGTGTCACGTCTCGGTGTCCTTTCGGGGACGCACACCTTCCCGAAGGCAGGCATGCGTCTGCTGCATTCCCTTCGAACATACAGGCAAAAAATGCGCATTTGCAGCATTTTTGCTGCATTGCGGCGAAAGAACGCTGATCGACGTAATCCCTGATTAAATTCTAACCGCTTACAGCGGGGAATTCACCCAACATGAAACAGGGTTGTGAACAATCTCGGGTCCAGACTGGGCGCCTCAAAGGTTTGGCCTTCGGTCAGAATCGACACAGCGTCATGGCTGTGCAGGCTCTCTTGGTGGCTAGCCACGATACGGAAATCGCCCACGTGGTGATCAGCTAACAATTCGGCGCAGAACAGGCGCGCAGCATCTTCGACAAAGATCGGGTTGGCGGCGTTCAGCTCGGCAAACGCCTGCTCGTCTTCGCGTTTGACCATGACCTGTGTCTCGGTAGGAACCGCTCTGCGGCACAGCGCGATGAGGTCTTCGAACCACAAACAATCCGCGTCGCAATCCACAACCACTGAAATTCGCGCGACAGAGCGCTGAGAATGCGGGGTTGCAAGCTGTCCGCGCATCGACCGCGCATGTTCGCTCAGTTCCAGAGAGCACGGACAAGTTGAGGAATAGACATAGTCCAGATGCATGATCTTTTGACGCACGCCGTTCTGTTCGACCAGTTCCAAGGCTATGTCGTAATACTGATAGCCTTCCAAACCCGAGCGCAGGCTCTTTACTTTATCCGGGTAAGAAAACCGCATCTGAATGCGGGCATCAAAGCTGTCCAGATCGGTCATGTAGTCGTCGAGCGCCGCTTCCATCACCTCGAAGCTGAACGTACGTTCTGCATGTTTGTAAAACGACCGCATGATCCGGGACATGTTGATGCCCTTTTTCTCGGCCTCCAGACTGACAGTACCTGTGATCGACGTCTCAAGCGTCAGGTCATCGCCCTGTTTCCGGTGAAACCGGATCGGAAGGCGGAAATTCGAGATGCCCACATGCTGGATTTGCTGTTTCGCCCCACGGATCAGGCTAGACGGGCCATTCTGCAAGTCCGGCAATGACGACCTGTAAGCTGCATCTACTGCAAAATCCTCTGGGTACTCGCGTGAGAGCGAAGGATAATTTACAGCGGCCACCCCCGGCACCAGACGCGCGATGGCCGGGTCCAACTGACTGATTTCAGACACAGACGCCATTTTCGCCCACTGCCGCAGCACACTCAGGGCTTCGGCGGCTTTTTCACGGTCTGGTGTTTCATCAATGTCGCGCGGGTGAACGTTCATCGGCTGCAGTTCCTCGAGTGATCGTCGGACTATATACGACTGAGGTTCGTTTTCCAGTCTATCCCGATACGTTGCCATTAGCAGTCCGGATCGAAAAAAGTGGCGCGAAACCGTCAATTTGCAACGGTTTGCGCCCTTTATTGGTTCTATCGGCAGGACAGCACCCCGTCCGAAAAGGTTTTCAAGCGGCACTCGGACGTCAGGTAATGCCCCGACGATAAAGGTGCGCGCTGGAACTGGTTATTTCTGCGAGACTTCCAAAGCCTGCTGAATATCAGCCAGCAGGTCATCTGCGTCTTCCAAACCAACGGAAAAACGAATGAGTCCTGACGAAATGCCCAACTCAACTTTCTGCGCGCCGCTCAGGCGTTGGTGTGTCGTCGTCGCCGGGTGCGTTGCGATGGATTTGGCGTCGCCCAGATTGTTGGAAATCACCGGGATCGTCATCGCATTCAGAAACGCAAAGGCAGCGTCTTTGCCGCCTTTGATGTCCAGCGACAGAACTGTGCCGCCCTTGCCGCCAAGCTGCGATTGCACCAGCGCGTTCTGCGCATGAGTTTTCAGACCGGGATAGAGGGTACGCTCCAGCGCCGGGTGCCCTTCAAGCGCTTCAGCAATCTTTTGCGCGCTGTCGGCCTGTGCATTTACGCGCAGCGCCATGGTTTCCAGGCCCTTAAGCATAACCCAAGCATTAAACGGGCTCAGCGCACCGCCGGTATGCTTCAGGTATGGCTCGACCGTGCCGCGGATGAAATCCCGTGTACTGATGATCACACCGCCCAGCGCGCGGCCCTGACCGTCAATGTGCTTGGTTGCTGAATAAACGACGACATCGGCACCCTGTTCGATCGCACGCGAAAAGACCGGTGTCGAAAAAACGTTATCCACCACGACAAGGGCGCCAACGGCATGAGCCAGTTCCGCAACCGACGCGATGTCGATCACTTCCAGCGTCGGGTTCGACATGGATTCAAAAAAGACAGCCTTGGTGTCCGGGCGGATCGCCGCTTTCCACTGCTCCAGGTCAGTACCGTCAACAAAAGTCACGTCGACGCCAAAGCGGGTCAGGATGTTTTCGACGATATACAGACAGGATCCAAACAGCGCCTTGGCGGACACGATATGGTCACCAGCCTTCAGCATCGAGGTCAACGCACCGTTGACAGCCGCCATGCCCGACGCCGTCGCAAAGGCGTCCTCGGCCCCTTCCAGCGCCGCGATGCGTTGTTCGAACATCGACACGGTTGGGTTGCCATAGCGCGCATAGATGAACTCGTCGGGGCCACATTCCAGAAAACGGGCCTCGGCCTGTTCTGCGTTTTCGTAAACGAAGCCCTGCGTCAGGAAAATCGCCTCGCTCACCTCGTTGTACTGACTACGACGGATGCCGCCATGGACGGCTTGGGTGCGTTTGTTCCAGTTCTCGCTCATCTCATTCCTTTCAGCCTCTGGCAGAGGCAAACAAAAAACCCCAGACGCGGCCAAGCGAAAGGGGTCTTTCATCCTGACCTTTTAGCGGTGTTGTTTAGCGTGGCCCGCAATCCGGTAACAAATCGCCACGTGGTCTGTGATGTTGGCCTTACGCCGCACATGCAGAGTCGTCAACCCCGACAAGCCCGTCGTCACAGATCTGTAATCAAAGGTCCGACGGGCCTTCCCTGCGATGGTATCGCCCGAAGTCACAGCTTTTTGCGCTTCGCCTGCCGCAAGCCCACTTGCCGATTGCGCAGAAACCCTCATGATCTTTTCAACCTGAGGAGAGACCATGATCGATCTGTATTTCTGGCCCACGCCAAACGGCTGGAAAGTGTCCATCGCCCTGGAAGAGATGGAGCTGCCCTACAAGACTCACCTGATCAATATCGGCAAAGGCGATCAGTTCGACCCGGAGTTTCTGAAAATCGCCCCCAACAACCGGATGCCTGCTGTCGTCGATCCCGATGGCCCTGACGGTGCGCCCGTTTCCGTGTTCGAAAGCGGTGCGATCCTGATGTACCTGGCCCGCAAGACCAAGCGCTTCTATGGCAAGACCGAGCGGGACCAGATCGCGGTCGAAGAATGGCTCATGTGGCAGATGGGCGGCGTCGGACCAATGGCCGGTCAGGCGCATCACTTTCTAAAATACGCCCCTCAACTGGACCCACCACAGGACCTGCCCTATGCAAAGGACCGTTATCGCGCCGAGGTCGCCAGGCTGTACGGTGTGCTGGATCGTCGGCTGGCGGACAATGAATATGTTGCAGGCGATTTCTATTCCATCGCGGATATGTCGATCTGGGGTTGGGCCAGTCTGTGGGAAGGGCAACAGCACAAGATCGACGACACACCCCATTTCGCCCGCTGGCTTGAAACCGTAGGTGCCCGTCCCGGCGTTCAGGCCGGTCGCGCGTTGTATGCAGACCTGCGCGGCGATCACAGGGACAAGCAATCGCAAGGTGTTCTGTTCAAGCGGTGAAAAGGATCTATGGCGAGTGTTGAGCCCTTACGAGGCCTACACCGAGATTTGAGGATTTGCCACTTCTGCAAATCACGCTCTGCACCAAGCACATATTCCTAATCAAGCACCAAGCGGCGGGCGAGCGGACGCAAACCGTTTTTGCTGAATGCCAAGACCACGGAGTTGTTGCCCTGAAAGTGGTTCTAACGCACTCTTCCTCGGACGAGGGAGGTGGCGGCAAATGCGAAACATCAAAGAAGAAACACTTGATCCAGATGACTGGAACGCCGCACGGGCCCTAGCGCACGTCATAATAGATGAAGCAATTGACCACCTAGAGCAGGTGCGAGAACGCCCGGTTTGGCAACCTATGCCCGATGATGTCCGCGCGCATCTGAAACAGGCTTTGCCGGAAGACCCATGCACATTGGAACAGGTCTATGGCGACTATAGGGAATTCGTACGTGCTTATCCGATGGGTAATATTCACCCCCGCTTTTGGGGGTGGTACATGGGAGCAAGCAACTTCACCGGGGCATTGGGTGATTTCCTTGCCGCCGTAGAAGGAAGCAACCTAGGGGGCGGGAACACAGGCGCGGCACAGGTAGAACAGCAGGTTGTCGATTGGTTAAAGGAAATCGCTGGCTTTCCTGAAAGCGCCAGTGGAACCCTGACCAGCGGCGGGTCAATGGCAAACCTGATCGCGCACACGGTCATCCGTAACCTGGCCGCCGGTTTTGATGTGCGCGAAGAAGGTGTTTCTGCTTTGGAAAAGCCGCTGCGGTTTTACGCATCCGATCAGGTCCATAGCTGCCACCAAAAGGCGTTGGAAACCCTCGGCCTTGGCTCAAAAGCGCTGGTCGAGATACAAAGCGACGACCGCCAGAGGATTCAACTCGACGCGCTCGAGGCCGCAATCTCTGAAGACCGTGCGAAGGGGTTGCAGCCAGCTTGCGTGATCGGGACGGCGGGCACCACGAACACCGGAGCCATAGATGACCTGACCGCACTTGCGGATCTTTGTGATCGAGAGCGGCTTTGGTTTCACGTGGATGGATGCATCGGCGGCGTATTACGTCTTGCACCCGACCACGCGCATCTTGTGAAAGGGATGGAGCGGGCCGGCTCGGTTGCAATCGACCCTCACAAATGGCTGCACGCACCTTTCGAGGCTGGAGCCGTTTTGATCAAAGATGCCGAGGCTCATTTCGCGACCTTCGAAATGCATGGTGCCTATCTTCAATTGCAGGAACGCGGGATGATCGCAGGAAAATTCCTTGCCGATTACGGGCTAGAGCTTAGCCGTGGTTTCCGAGCTCTAAAGATTTGGATGGCGCTGCGGGAACATGGTACCGCAAAGTTTGGCCGCCTCATTTCACAAGACATCGCCCATGCACGCTATATGGCACACCAGATAGAAGCTCATCCAACGCTGGAACTTGTTGCTCCGGTAGACCTCAACATCGTGTGCTTCAGATATGTGGCGGCGGATGAGAGTGCAGCGAAGGCTCTCAACACAGAGATTATGCTCCGGCTTCAGGAACGCGGCCTTGCCGTGGCGTCTGACACAACTGTCCAAGGCAGGCACGGGCTTCGCTGTGCCTTCAACAACCATCGAACGAGACGCGACGATATTGATGGCTTTTTGCTTGACGTAGTTCGAGTTGGTGAGGAGGTTCTGTGCGAAAACAACCCCTAAGGTCACTGCGTGCCTTGGGGCGACCCTAGGGCATATTTGTGCCTCTTGGGTTCAGAGCGCGATCACCTGCCGTGATAGCTTTGCCCGCACTACGGTCAGTCAGCGAAACTTGAACTCAGGTTCTACAAGGAATCCCAATGGTTTGCTGCCACGATTCCCACTGCGCAGCGCTGTGACATTTCTTCCGTCCACGCGCATCCGGGATGTCAGGACCAGGGCTGGCCGCCCTACTGCTTTTTCCTGGACCTGGTCGACGGGTCGTTTTGCAAAATCGGACAAGAAATCGTTCGGTACTCCAGAACGCCTTGATCGAAAATTCGGAATCTTGTGCTGCTGTTTTTCCGGTTCTTCCAACGACAGCGATTGCAGGTCCCTAAATTTTGATCGGTATGCCTCAGCGGCTTCAAGGTGCTTTTTCTCGAACGCATAGACGTTCTGAGCTTCTTCGATCATTCTGGCGGCGTGAATGCACCCCTTGGACCGCACAAGCTCTGAGAGTTCGGCAATACGGTCAGAAATCAGGTTGTCATTCAGAACGACGGCTTTTTCGAACGATCCATGTTGTTTTACGTTGGGCATCTCGAGTGGCTCAGACAAGACGTTGAGTGGTGCACGATCAAACCTGATCTCGGACACAGGCTGAGGCGTAACAACACACGCAATTACCTGCCCTGTGACACAGAGTCGACCAACACGCACCAGATTGGCGGAAAGACGCCTCTTATGCGCTTTGGAATTAGACACCACGTTTGGGCAAACCCAAGCGCAGTTTTGTGCTTAGGTGCCAACCTGCTGAAACCAGATCAAATTTACCTTTAGCGTACACGCCGCGTGAACATGATCATCCGCCGCCGAAAACCGAGGCGAGTATCACCCAGGTACTCAGAAACATCCATGTTCCCGTGATCAGCCAAAACATAAACGGTCGATTCGAACGGTCAATTGGCTCGACAAAATCAGCACGCCCTGATTTCAGCGCCAGCCAAGTCCAGATCAGAAACAGCACGCCCCAAAACACCTGCAAATCCATAATCACAGCAAGCCAGACACAAACCAACGCAAGCAGGGACTTCCAAGCCAAACCATCAGTTGTGCTTCGGGCCGCCGCACGTGGGCTTTCACTGACCGCAACAGTATCCTGACCTACATTCTGGATCATGAAATGAGCCCCTTGCCGATCTGAAACCAATGCACGACCTTCTGGCAAGTCATTATGGTGACGCCCATCCCGGACTTTGATCTGCCGAATGGAATCGTCCTCCGACTTGACGCCAAAACAGGGCATCCAATAGCGAAATTTTCCGCGGATGGCCTCGGGCACCTCTTCGGCCTCAGCAACCACGCTTCCGTCAGGATGACGTATATCATAGCGCGGCCATGGGCTTGCCGAGCTCTTCTCAAAGCGCCACCCAAACAGGTCCGCATAAAACGGCGCGATCAGTTTGATATCAGGAACGTGGTGAAAACGGCTTATGACCTTACCAGCACCCGGTGCTCCGGCCTGTATGTCTGGACCCTCATACATCGTGAACCCGGCACCGGATGGATCCCGAACCAGCGCGATACGCGCCGCGTCGCCAAAGGTTTGAGGCTCCACTTCGATGATGGCGCCCTGATGTGTCCGGGCTTGTTCGACCTTTGCGTCCAGATCATCGACGTGCACATACGACATCCAAAAAGACGGCATGTTCATTTTCGCCAAACGATCCGGCATCGGGAAAACGGCCGCCACCTCCTGCCCGCCGATAGTGGCAAAGTCATAAGTGTCTTCTTCACCAAATGCCCAATTGAATATTCCGGCATAGTCCACTCTGGCAGCGCGCATGTCGTAGGTGGACAGGTCCGTCCACAGAAAATGTCCGTTTGCCATCGCGCCCTCTTTCCTGCTTCGATCCTATCCGAGCTATGACCGGCAAAGCGCCCTGTCCAGAGGCCGTACTATACACAGATTGCTTTAATGCCCTTCCCCCTGCACCAGCATATCCAACATGCCCGAGATATCTTCGATCTCTTCCGCGATTACATGAGTCACCGAATGCGCCCGCTGCATCCGGCCCGTCACCTTAAGCAAGCGACCTGAAATCACCGCGCGGCGAAATTGTTCGTAGATTTTGCGCCACACCACCACATTCACGATCCCGGTCTCATCCTCAAGCGTCAGAAAGATCACCCCCTTGGCCGTCCCCGGCCTCTGCCGCAGGATCACCAGCCCGGCCACGGCCACGCGCGCGCCCTCGGGCGGTGCTGTCAACTGATTTGACGGCAAACAAGATGGCGGGCGTGGCCAGTTCCGACTGGAAACCACAGAATGAACAGGGGCAACAAGCATGAGAACAAAAATAGAACAAACGCCAAGAAAGTCCAGACACGGCCTCAGGAGTCGCAAATGAGGCTGGAAAGACCTAAATGCCTTGACTAAGGAAGAATTCGAACATCGCAAAAGGAAGACGCACGCAATGGCAAAGATCACCTATGTCGAGCACGGCGGTACCGAACACACTGTCGAGGTCGCCAACGGACTGACCGTCATGGAAGGGGCCCGTGACAACAACATTCCCGGCATCGAGGCCGATTGCGGCGGCGCCTGCGCCTGCTCGACCTGCCACGTCTATGTCCACCCCGACTGGGTCGAAAAAATACCGGGCAAAGATGACATGGAAGAAGACATGCTGGACTTTGCCTACGAGCCCGACCCGGCCCGCTCGCGCCTGACCTGCCAGATCAAGGTCACCGACGCGCTGGACGGTCTGATCGTGCAAATGCCGGAAAAACAGATCTGATGCATTCCAAAGCGCCGCGTCCCTCCCGTCGCCTTTGGTGGCGTCGGACACGCGGCGCACTGACATCTCTGTGCCTTTGGGGATCGACCTTAGGCACCGCGACAGCTGCCGATCAAATCAAAGCGGCCAAATTCACAGAACCGACCACACGCTACGCGCACGGGGTCTTGGGCGACACTGTTGAATATGGTGCATTGGAACTTCGTGTTCAAAACACCGGCTCAAACCCAAAAACCGTAATCGTTCGCCTGCCGCAAGATCGCGTCTTCGAAGATCTCACACCACGACTTATCGATATTGATGCAGACGGAACTTTCGAAGCGATTGTCGTTGAATCTCAGGATCAACAAGGCGCGCAGCTGGCCATTTACAACGCAAGCGGCGCAAAAATCGCCTCCACACCTCATATCGGCACCCGCTTCCGCTGGCTCGCCCCAATCGGAGCAGCCGATTTGGACGGAGACGGCAATATCGAAATCGCCTATATCGACCGTCCGCACCTTGCCAAAACACTGCGCATCTGGCGCTACAAAGACAACGCCCTGACCCAGATCGCTTCGATACCCGGTCTGACCAACCACAAGATCGGTGAGGATTTCATCTCGGGCGGCCTGCGCACCTGCGGCGAACGCCCAGAACTGATCGTGGCCAGCGCCGACTGGTCACGGATCATGAGCGTTTCCTATGACAATGACTGGACCAAAATCGATCTCGGCCCTTTCAAAGGCCCCAACAGCCTCGCACAGGCCTTGAACTGCTGATCCGCCTCTTCATCTGGCTAAAAATACCTTGGGGGTGAGGCCGCAGGCCGAGGGGGCAAAGCCCCCTGCCCGATCACTTATCCAATGCACGCCACCCTATATCGCGTCGGTAAAACCCTTCGGGCCAATTCACACCATCAACCATCTTGTACGCCCGTTCCCGCGCCTCTTGCAGCGTGTCACCGCGCGCAGTCACGTTCAACACTCGCCCACCGGCGGCCTGCACCTGACCCTCAACAGCCTTGGTACCGGCATGGAACACCATGTTGCTGCTGTCTTCGGGCAAAGCATCCAGCCCCATGATGACCGAACCCTTTTCATAAGACCCCGGATAGCCTTTGGCCGCCATCACAACCGTCATCGCGTGATCATCGGCCCAGTTCACCCGCATATCGCCCAGCCGCCCTTCGGCTGCGGCATGCATCAAATCCATCGCTTGCGCACCAAGGCGCATCATCAGCACCTGACACTCGGGATCGCCAAAACGCACATTGTATTCCACCAGGCGTGGTTGTCCGTCCTTGATCATCAACCCAGCGTAAAGGACTCCCTGAAACGGCGTGCCGCGACGCTTCATTTCTGCCATGGTCGGGCGCACAATCTCTTCCATTGCGCGCGCTTCGACCTCAGCACTCAGCACCGGTGCCGGAGAATACGCGCCCATGCCACCCGTGTTCAGCCCGGTATCGCCTTCGCCAACACGCTTGTGGTCCTGAGCCGTCCCGACAGAGAGAATGTTCTCGCCATCGCAAAGAACAAAAAGCGAGGCTTCTTCGCCTTCCATGAACTCTTCGATGACAACTTCCGCACCAGCACCGCCAAAAGCGCCGCCGAACATGTCGTCAATAGCGTCCAGTGCGGTTTGTTCATCCATCGCAACAATCACGCCCTTGCCTGCGGCCAGACCGTCAGCCTTCACCACAATCGGCGCGCCTTGTTCGCGGATATAGGCCTTGGCAGGTTCGGCTTCGGTGAACCGGGCATAAGCTGCGGTGGGCGCGTTGGCCGCGTCGCAGATTTCCTTCGTAAAGCTTTTCGACGCTTCCAGCTTCGCCGCCTCGGCGGAGGGACCAAAAACCAGAACTCCGGCCTCGCGCAAGCGATCAGCCACCCCGGCAGCCAAAGGTGCCTCGGGTCCGACAATCACAAAGTCAATCGCGTTTTCTTCGGCGAAGCTGACAACAGCCCCGCCATTTTCAGTATCCAGCGCTGCACAGTCCGCGATCTGAGCGATTCCGGCATTGCCGGGAGCAACGATCAGACGGTCGCATTTTGGGTTTTGCAACACCGCCCAGGCGAGACTGTGTTCGCGCCCGCCGCTGCCGAGAATGAGGATGTTCATGAATGCTCTCCGATCTGCTTGGCCTTGCCTGCGCGGCGTTCTAAGCTGGCCCGGCATTTGAAACAAGGCGCTGAAATGTCCGATCTGCTTGATGACCCGATTCCGGGCCAAAATACCCCCGAATACACCGTTTCCGAGATCTCGGGAGAGGTGAAACGGACGCTCGAAGGCTCTTTCGGGCGAATCCGAGTGCGGGGTGAGGTCGGGCGCGTATTCAAAGCGCGTTCCGGGCATTTGTACTATGACATCAAAGATGACCGGAACGTTCTGGCCTGTACAACTTGGAAAGGGCAGATTTCCGGCCTGTCTGTTGTGCCGGAAGAAGGGTTGGAGGTTGTCGTCACCGGGCGCCTGACCGCATTTGGCGCGCAATCGAAATACAATCTGAATGTCGATGAGGTATCCGTCGCCGGACAAGGCGCATTGATGGCCTTGCTGGAGAAACGCAAGAAACAGCTTGAAGCCGAGGGTTTGTTTGCGCCCGAGCGAAAGAAGCCGTTGCCCTATCTGCCGAATATCATCGGTGTGGTGACATCGCCTTCGGGTGCTGTGATCCGTGACATTCTTCATCGCCTCAGGGACCGGTTCCCGCGTAAGGTGCTAATCTGGCCCGTGGCCGTCCAAGGGGCGAATTGCGCACCAGAAGTCGCCCGAGCTATTGAAGGGTTCAACCAATTGACGCCTGGCGGAGCTTTGCCCCGGCCCGACCTGATCATCGTCGCCCGCGGCGGCGGGTCTATCGAGGACCTCTGGGGCTTTAACGAAGAGGTCGTCGCCCGCGCCGCAGCTGCCTCGGACATTCCGCTGATCTCAGCCGTCGGGCACGAAACCGATACAACGCTGATCGACTTTGTCTCGGATCGTCGCGCGCCCACGCCCACTGCCGCAGCAGAGCTTGCCGTGCCCGTCCGCATGGAGTTGCTTGCATGGACCGGAGAGCAAGGTGCGCGGTTGTCCCGTGCGGCAACGAATGCAGTTCAACGCCGAACGCAAAGGCTGCACGATCTGTCCCGCGCCTTGCCGCGTCCGGAAACCCTGTTGAACACCCCACGCCAACGCCTTGATTTGATTGCAGATCGCCTGACACCCGCCTTGACCCGTGGCGTTCAAAACCGCCGTCTGCAAGTCGTCGAACTGTCGGCCCACCTACGCCCCTCGACCCTACGCGGTTTGGTAACAACGCGTCAGGAGTCACTGCGCAACCTGTCGTCACGCCTGTCTCTGCGCCCGATTCAGCGCGAGATCGACCAGCAGCGGCAGAGCCTTGCCCGGCTTAACGATCGAATGAACACCGCTCAGACCACGCGGCTGGAACGCCTTCAGCAACGACTTGAGGCCACCGACCGCCTGCGCGAAACGCTCAGTTACAAAGCCACTTTGGAACGGGGATATGCGGTCGTCCGTGCGGACGGCGACGTGATTACCACCAAAGCCCAGGCGGCCAAACATGCGGCGCTTGAGATCGAGTTCGCAGATGGCATTCTCAGCACCGGCGCCACGGCAAAACCGACGCCCAAGAAACCCAAACCGGACGCCCCGGATCAGGGATCACTGTTCTAAGCCATGCTGACCATCTGGGGCCGTAAAACGTCATCGAATGTTCAGGCCCTGATGTGGTGTGTCGGTGAGTTGGGGTTGGATTGCCGCCGCCACGATCTGGGACACAGGTTCGGAGGGTTGGACACTGATGAATTCCATCAATTGAACCCAAACAGAACCATCCCTGTCATACGCGATGGCGACCATCCGCCCCTCTGGGAAACCGGTGCAATTCTCCGCTACCTAGCCAATTCATACGGGACTCAAAGGTTTTGGCCCCGCGATCCGGTGCACCAGACCGAAGTCGATAAATGGGCGGAATGGGCCAAGATTAACGTCGCGATGGCATTCACCGTGCCCGTGTTTTGGCAGGTTACCCGAATCCCAAAGGCGGAACAGGACCAGCAGGCAATCGAACAAGCTGTGACCACTTTGGAAAACAAGCTGACACTTGCAGACGCTCAACTGTCCCAACACGCCTTCCTGTGCGGCACCGACCTGACCTTGGCCGACATTCAGCTGGGGCACGTTCTGTATCGCTATTACGATATCGACATATCCCGCGCAGCGCTCCCAAACCTGCGCCGGTATTATGAGACACTGGCGGAAAGGTGTGCCTATCAGAACCATGTGATGATCAGTTGTGAAGACCTGCGCGTGCCCTGATCACACACCAACCTCAGGCCCATAGCACACCATTTCCTCGCCAAGTTCTTCGGCCTCATATAACTCCGTCGCCTCCGGGTTGCCTTCAAACTGCGCAACCAGACCGCCGCCAGATTGCGTAAAAACCCAGCATTGAGGGTCGAGTCTGTCTTCGTAGACAAAGCAGATCTGCTCGTCCCTTTGATACCAGACGCCTTCTTTGCAATTGCCATCCAGAAAAGACCAGATCACACGCCGGTTCGGCAGATACCGTTCAACCCCGTATACCTGACCCTCGAACCCGTAGAACAGAGTTTTGCCCTGCGTGTAGCTATCGAATTCCGGTCCAGACAACGGGGTCTGGGCCGCAACGGATTGCGCAGCAAAGCCTGCGAGAATCATCCAGTATCTAAGCATAAGTACATTCTGCCAGAAGCGCTTAAGCTGTGCCATTCACCCTTTGCCTCTGGGTTCATCACAGTTCCCTTAACTCAACGTAAGCGCTTGATTTCAATATTCACCTCGGATGAAGTCGTTTGGAAACTGTCGGGGGACCCATGACCAACGTACTCTTTTGGATCGCTCTCGGCTGTGCCCTTGGCTATTTGCCGCTGACAGCGCGCCCGGCCTCAGCCTTGCGCACGGTATTGAAAACCGCTTCCGTGGCAGCCTTGACCATGATCGCCTTTTTGAATGGCGGACCCTGGTTGCTGGTTTTGGCGCTCATCTTATGCGCAACGGGCGACGCACTGTTATCGCGCGAAACGGATGCCACGTTTATGTCGGGCATTGCCGCCTTTGCCGGCGGACATCTGGCTTACATCACGCTGTTCATGACCTACCCGACCAGTAACGCTGGCCTAATCTGGAACGCGCCCGCAACGGTATGGTCTCTCGTCATTCTGGGCATCATCATGGCCACGACACTTGCACCCCACGCCGGTGATCTGAAAGGGCCTGTTCTGGCCTATATCCCCATCATCCTTGGGATGGGTATCACTGTTCTGGCACTGCCGGACACGGGCGCTTTGCGGTGGGCTTTTCCCGCCGCCATCGCCTTCATCGCGTCCGATCTGGTCCTTGCGACTGAAAAGTTCCTGCTGCCACCAAGCCATCCGGCCCTCAAGGCAACGCCCTATTTGGTCTGGCCCCTTTATTGGGGCGCACAGCTTGGTTTTGTCCTTGCATTCGCGTGACCCTTTGCAACTGCCGCAAATCCGCATTAGGTGAAGGGAACACCTGCGGAGACACTACATGGCGTTTTTCTCAAAGCTAAAGGATAAGCTGTTCAAATCCTCCTCTCGCCTGGAAGAGGGGCTGGAAGCCATCGTCGAAGATGGCGGCGAGGAAACGACCGCGCCTGACCCGGTGATCCCCGAACCAAAGCCCGAACCGCAACCGGTCCCCGAGGTTCCGGAACCCGCGCCGGTGCCACAACCTGTTGAGCCGCCCGCCCCAATCCCTGCCGATCCCACGCCGGTCGCGCCTCCACCCGAGATACCGGAATCCAAAGGCATCCTGAACCGCCTGTTCAATCGCGGTGGCACCACAACGGAAATACGCCGCACACTCGATGACGACATGCTGGAGCAACTCGAAGAGCTGCTGATCGCCTCTGACATGGGTGTCGACACGGCCTTGCGCGTCACCTCGAACATGGCCGAGGGCCGCTTTGGCCGCAAACTTTCAACACGTGAAATCAAGCAATTGCTGGCACAAGAGGTGGCCCGCGTGATGGAGCCGGTAGCCAAGCCCCTGCCGATCTATCCCAAACGCCCGCAAGTGGTGCTGGTGGTCGGCGTCAACGGCTCGGGCAAGACCACGACCATCGGCAAACTGGCCAGCCAGTTCAAAGAAGCGGGCAAGAAAGTTGTCATCGCCGCCGGTGACACCTTCCGCGCCGCGGCCGTTGAACAACTGCAAGTCTGGGGCGATCGGGCCGGGGTTCCTGTGCTGACCGCGCCAGAAGGCTCGGACCCCGCCAGTCTGGCGTTCGATGCCCTGACCCGCGCACAGGCCGAAGGTGCCGATCTGCTGATGATCGACACAGCAGGCCGTTTGCAAAACCGTGCTGACCTGATGGAAGAGCTGGCCAAGATTGTCCGCGTCATCCGCAAGGTCGATGACACAGCGCCGCACAACACCCTGCTGGTCCTCGACGCCACAACAGGACAGAACGCCCTGAGCCAGGTGGAGACTTTCCGCAAGCTGGCTGACGTTTCGGGATTGGTCATGACCAAATTGGATGGCACCGCCAAAGGCGGCGTACTCGTCGCTTTGGCGGACAAATTCGGCCTGCCCATCCACGCCATTGGTGTGGGCGAACAGATCGACGATCTCGCCCCCTTCGACCCCGAAGAATTCGCCGCCGCCCTGACCGGTCTCGACAAAGGCTGATCCGCCCCTTCATCTGGCTAAAAATACCTTCGGGGGTCTGGGGGTGGAAAACCCCCAGCCTCACCGCCCAGCAAAAGGTTGGCATCTTTGAGTAACTGGCTGATCTCATTGGAAGGGACCGAAGCAGGCCACCAGCTTGCGCTTGGACTAGCCCTGATGGCGGCTTTCCTTCATGCCGTGTTTGGGGCTCTGCAAAAGGGGCGTCATGATCCGTGGCTGTCTCGTGGGGCCATTGATGCCAGTTACTGCCTAATGGCCGCGCCCTTTGCCTTCTTTGTGGTGCCCTGGCCCGAACCGCATGTGTGGCCGATCTTCGCGCTCGTCTGGCTGATTCATATCGCCTACAAGACGCTTCAGGCCATGGCGTATACCAAAGGCTCCTACACGGTTGTCTATCCGGTCGTGCGCGGAACCGGGCCATTGTTCACCGTCATCGGCGCATATCTGTTGTTCGGCGAGACGTTCACGACAGTGCAGTGGCTGGGCGTGGCAACCCTGCTTGCCGGCATATTCGGGTTGGCCGCATACAACTTACGATTTCTGGAAACCAACCGCGACACGCTGGGTATCGCGCTGGTCTTGGCGATCATCACCGGCCTCTTTGTGGCGCTTTACACCACGTATGACGCCTACGGCATTCGCGCCACCGCCGACCCGTTCACCTTTCTGGCCTGGTTTTTCATGATTGATGGCGCAGCCATGCCCATCTATGCCTTTCTCAGATGGCGCGCCATGATTGACCGCCCAGCTATCGGCCCCCTGATGTTGCGCGGGCTGGCCGGAGGCCTGATCGCTCCGTTGTCTTTCGGAGCAATCATGTTGGCCACCCGGTTGGATAAAGTGGGCGAGGCCGCGGTTCTCCGCGAGACCTCAACCGTCTTTGCGGCATTGATCGGCTGGCTTGTGTTAAAGGAGACCGTCGGCCCCCGGCGTATTGCCCTGATGGCATTGATTGCACTTGGTGCCGTAATAGTTGAAATGGGCGGGTAAACAGCAGGATATACAGATGACAGGCAAAAAAGACATCAACCCGTTTCTCAAACAGGTGCTCGAGCTTGGCCCCCCATTGGCCTTCTTCTTCATCTACCTGCGCCTGCGCGATGATAGTTTTCTGATTGGTGGCGTCGAGTATTCCGGCTTTATCGTTGCAACGATCATCTTTGTCCCCCTGATGCTGGGCGCCATGGCAATCCTGTGGTACCTGACCGGCAAACTCAGCCGGATGCAAATATTCACCGCATTCATGGTGCTTTTCTTCGGTGGCCTCACCGCTTGGTTCAATGACGAGCGGTTCTTCAAGATGAAGACCACGCTGGTCTACGGCCTGTTTGCCCTGATCCTGGGCGTCGGCCTGTTGCAAAAGAAATCTTATCTCGCCTATGTTTTGGAAGAACTGCTTCCAATGAAGCAGGAAGGCTGGATGATTCTGACCCGCCGACTGTGTGGCTGTTTTGCTGTTTTGGCCGCCGCAAACGAACTTGTCTGGCGCACGATGTCTACCGACATGTGGGTCAAGATCGAGACCTTTGGCTTTCCCATTGCCCTAATGGCTTTTCTGATGCTGCAATTCAGCATGTTGCAGCACTATATGGAGGACCCGGAACAGAAATAGCTCCCGTCACATCAGCCAGGTCCGCCAAAACAAACAAAATTCTTGGATAATGAGCCGAGCTATGTGAAATTGAGTGACTACCCACTCACTCACCTCGCCCAAGATCGGTGCATACATGACGGCCTTCCCCAACAGCGGCTTCCTTTCCGAAGCTTCCGACGGGCTCAGAGAAATGCTTTCGGCTCAAGCGACCGAAATTTCCCTGGCCCAAGGCGACACACTTTTTGAACAAGGCGACGAGGGCGACGCGCTCTACGCAATATTAGACGGCACGCTTGAAGTGTCTTTTCTGGCCATGAGCGGGCGCAAGCTGACCCTGACTCTTATGCGCCCCGGCGAAGTTTTTGGCGAAATAGCCCTGTTCGACAATGGCCCGCGCACAGCAACCATTGCTGCGGCCGAAGCCTCGCGCGTTCTGCGTGTGCGCCGCAATGACGTCTTGAAACAGATCCGGCGACATCCTGATCTCGCAGAGGATTTAATCCGGCTGGCCGGATTGCGGATGCGGTACATGGGGTCTCAGTTGAACGAGCAGGTCTTTTTGCCCATGCCCATTCGACTGGCGCGAAGGCTGCTGCAACTGTCTGGTTTGCAGGACAACCCGTCCGAACGCATTACGCTGTCGCAAAGCGAACTGGCCGAGTTTGTCGGGGCGACGCGAGAAGCGGTGTCCAAAACAATCTCTGGATGGAAACGTGACAATGTCGTGGAAGCGTCCCGCGGCGGATTGCTGATTCAGGACTTTGCAGCATTACGTGAGTTAGCCGAATCCGACCTGATCTGAGTCGGTGTGATCTTGTTCACAGACCCACGTTCCAACATGACCTAGGGTGAAGTTGTTACCGTAGGAGGTCAGAGAATCATCCCCGATATCTGTCCACTGACCTCTCCCTGTATCTGAGCCATACGCAACTATTGCGTATGGCTCATTTTTTTGTTGCTGGTGTTCCTGCCCACAATACCGGGCGAACAACGAAAAAGGCCGGGATTTTATCCCGGCCCCTTGCTCTTATTCCTCCAGGCTCAGCGCCACAAACCGTGGATCCCCGCCCCTGCGCACCAATAGCAGCAAAGACTTTCTGCCAGCTTCGCGCGATTCTTCCATCCGCTGCTCCAGATCTCCGATGGTTTCCACATTTTGCTGCCCTGCCTCGGTGATCAGATCACCAGCCCGCAACCCCTTGGCATAAGCCTCGGACGCCTGATCGACGTCAGAAATCACCAGACCTTCGGCATCCGCATCCAGGCCCAGATCTTCGCGCAACGTATCCGTCAATGGTGAGATGGTAAGACCCAGAATATCCGCATTCTCATCAACCGGGGCCTCCTCAGCTTCCGGTTCGCCGGTTTCGGCACGTTCTGCGTCTTCACGACGACCCAACGTAACCAGCACAGTCTGGGTACCGCCATCACGGTGCACGATCACGCGCACGGCCTTTCCGACTTCGGTTTCGCCTACCTGACGAACCAGACCGCGTGTATCCTCGACCTCGACACCATCAAAACTGGTGATCACGTCGCCGGCCTTCAGCCCCGCCTCTTTCGCCGGGCCTTCCGGTACATCGCTGATCAAGGCACCGCCGGGCTTCTCAAGCCCCATGGCTTCGGCCATGTCCGGTGTTACGTCCTGAATACGCACACCCAACCACCCACGGCGCGTTTCGCCAAACTCACGCAACTGATCAACAACTTTGACAACAACGTTCGAGGCCATCGAAAAACCGATTCCGATTGAGCCACCGTTTGGTGACAGGATCGCAGTGTTCACGCCTATCACTTCACCATCCATGTTGAAAAGCGGACCGCCCGAGTTGCCTCGGTTGATTGCGGCATCAGTTTGAATGTAGTCGTCATAAGACCCGCTGAGTTCCCGGTTACGGGCCGATACGATACCAGCCGAGACGGAAAAGCCCTGCCCCAGCGGGTTGCCCATGGCGATCACCCAATCGCCCACGCGCGCAACATCGCTGTCCCCGAAGGTTACATATTTCAACGGACCGGACGCCTCGACCTTGAGCAAAGCGATATCGGTTTTCTCATCAGTTCCGATGACTTTGGCTACCAGCTCTTTCCTGGGCTGACCGTCACCCGGGAAGAATTCCACAAGGATTTCATCGGCCTCGGCAATGACATGGTTGTTGGTGACAATAAACCCGTCTTCCGAGATCACGAAACCCGAACCCAAGGCGTTGCTGCGGCGCGGAGCGTCGTTGTCGTCGTCGCCGTTTCTATCCTGAAACTCGCGAAAGAAATCCTCGAACGGGGAACCTTCGGGCACGATGCCCTGCGGCCCTGTTTGGTTTTCGATCAGTGTGCTCGTGGTGATATTCACCACCGCAGGGCTGATCTTTTCGGCCAACGGTGCCAGGCTTTCGCCCCTTGCCTGTGCGGCAACAGTTTGCGCCAGCAAAAGCAGCGAACCGGCAAAGGCCAGCCACATCAGCCGCATCCAAACACTCACTTCGTCCCACCGGACGGATACACTGCGCGCTTTCGCCTGCACTTGAGCTCTCCTTGTTGACATTCTTGCCAGAACCGCCGGTACACGGTCTGTCTTGTCAACCAATGTAGTCAGTTTGGTCGGGCTAGCAACTCGGGATCGCGGGGAAATCACCGCCAAGTGAAGCTCTGGCCTCAAAAACCCAGTTGATGCGCGCCCCAAAGCAGGATCAACCCGCTGATGACGCATAGCAGCCCCATCAAACGGCGCGCCTGTTCAGGTATTGACCGGAACGCTTCGAGCATACGCTCGATAAGCGAAGGGGCCAGCGCATAGGCCAGCCCCTCGACAATCAGCACCAGCCCGAAAGCCAGAAGGATCATACCCATTACTGGGTCGCCTGCCCTGTGGGCGATTTCAAGTAGTTGAAGAACTCGGAATCCGGGCTCAGCACCATCGAGCTGTTGCTGCCACCCAGCGCACGCTCATAGGCGGACAGCGAGCGGTAGAACTCGAAGAATTCCGGGTCTTTACCAAAGGCTTCGGCGAAGATCGCGTTGCGTTCGGCATCGGCCTCACCGCGAATGATTTCGGCTTCACGATTGGCGTCCGAGACCAGTTCAACCACGGTCCGGTCGGCTTGGGCGCGAACACGCTGCGCCGCTTCGTTACCGCGGGCGCGTTCGTCGGTTGCTTCACGTTCCCGTTCCGCCTTCATCCGGTCGAAGGTTGCCTCAAGGTTGGCTTGCGGCAGATCAGTCGCTTTCAGGCGCACGTCGATCACATTGACGCCCAGCGCTCGCGCCTCGGCGATGGCGCTGTTACGGATGCGCAGCATAAGCGCCGCACGGTCCGAGCTAAGGATGTCGCGCGAGGATACCGAACCCAGAACTTCGCGGGTTTCAGCACGCAAAATGCGGTCCAGACGATCTTCGGCAACCGGAATGCCACCAACACCAACGGCTTGACGGAACTGCTCCAGATCTGAAATCCGGTAGCGGGCAAAAGCGTCAACCACCAAACGCCGATCATCCAGAGGTGTTACTTCAAGCGGCTGCACATCGATAGAAAGGATGCGGTCGTCGTAACGCACCACTTCCTGGATCAACGGGATTTTGAACGCCAGACCAGGCTCTTCCTTGACCGTGACAACCCGGCCAAATTGCAGAACCAGTGCCCGCTCGCGTTCATCCACGATGAAAATCGAAGATAAAACGCCAACAATCGCGAGAAAGACGACCGGCAGGATAAATGTCGTTTTACGCATCAGTTGCTCTCCTGTCCGGAATTGCGGCGAAGCTCATTGAGCGGCAGATAGGGTACAACCCCCTGCCCCTGACCAGTAGAGTTCTCATCCAGAATGATTTTGTCCACGTCACCCAGAACCTGCTCCATCCGTTCCAGATACAGGCGCTTGCGGGTCACATCTGGCGCTTTAGAGTATTCTTCCAGAACCGCGCTGAAACGGCTGGCCTCACCCTGTGCGCTGTTGATCTGCTGGGCGCGGTATGCTTCGGCCTCTTCCAGAACCTGAGCAGCCTCACCACGGGCTTCGGCGAGTACACGGTTCGCGTAGGCGTCCGCAACATTCTGCAAGCGGTCACGTTCCTGAGCAGCGGCCTGAACATCACGGAAGGCAGCAATCACGTCTTGCGGCGGGTCAGCCTTGTCAAAGTTCACACGAACGATGTTCACGCCCGAGTCGTAGCTGTCCATCGTTGCCTGAATCAGTTCCTGCAGGCGGTCGGCGATAATACCACGATCCCGGTTCAGAATCGGTGCCAGTTCGCTCTGCGCGATAATCTCACGCATCGCAGATTCCGACACGGCGCGAATGGTTTGGCGTGGATCGCGCAGATTGAACAGGAATTTGGCAGGATCATTGATGTTCCAGACCACTTGATAATCGATATCGACGACGTTTTCGTCACCGGTCAACATCAGGCCGTCATCACTGCCACGGGCACCGCCCATGTCTTCGTTCTGTTCGCGTGTCACCGGAATGACCTCAGCGGTAACAAACGGCCAGGGCGCAAAATTCAGACCGGGATTACCGACGGCCGAGAATTCACCCAAGAACAACTCAACCGACTGTTCTTCCGGTTTAACGGTGTAGAAACTCGCCAGACCCCAAAGACCTGCAGCGACCAGAACGCCAATTGCAATCGTGCCCTTGGTAAAGGCCGGACCACCGCCGCCTTGACCGCCACTGCCACCTTTGCCCGAACCGCCGCGACCGCCCATCAGAACGCGCAGTTGCTCTTGGCCCTTCTTCATCAGCTCATCGATCTCGGGAATCTGCGGGCCATCGCCTTCGGGCGGGCGACGCCCGTCCCCGTTATTTCCCCGATTTCCTCCGCCACCGGAAGAGCCTCCGCCCCCCCAGGGGCCACCGCTGTTGCCCGCCATATGTACATGTTCCCTTGTGTTTGACCGTGTGATCACGGCGTCCTTTGTAACTTGTGTGCGCGCGGTTGCAAATCAAGCCGTGCGCACAGGTTGCCGCATTGTCACCAGTTCTTCGGCCATCACCGGATGCACGGCGACAGTACGGTCAAAATCTTCTTTGGTCGCCCCCATCTTTACGGCGATTCCGGCAAGCTGGATCATCTCACCAGCACCGGGGGCGACAATATGGCAGCCAAGAACCTTGCGTGTGGCCTGACTGACCAGAATCTTCATCAGAACCCGCTGCGTTCCGCCCGCGAACGATTTCTGCATCGGCTTAAACGACGTGGCATAGACTTCGATCGGTTCTTGCGCCGCGGCCTCTTCTTCGCTCAGACCAACAGTTCCGAATTCCGGCTGCGTAAAGATCGCTGTCGGGATCAGTTCGTGATCCACAGGTGTCGGGTTACCTTTGAAGACTGTCTCTACAAAAGCCATTCCCTCGCGGATCGCAACCGGTGTCAGGTTCACCCGATCCGTGACGTCACCAATAGCGTAAATCGAAGGCACTGCGGTCTGGCTGTATTCATTTACGACAATCTCACCCTTGCGACCGCGTTCAACGCCCAGGTCTTCCAGCCCAAGGTTATCGGCATTTGGCGCACGGCCCGTGGCGTACATAACGACGTCAAAACGATCCTCGGTGCCATCGGTCGCCTTGACGCGGATCTGGTCCCCGTCTTTGGTCATTTCCAGCACGTTGGTGCCCAGTCGCACGTCTATTCCGTTCTGGCGCATCTCTTCACAGATCAACCCGCGCGCTTCTTCATCAAAGCCGCGCAGGATTTGCGCGCCGCGATAGAACTGGGTGGTCTTGACGCCCAGCCCATTCATGATCCCGGCAAACTCGCTGGCGATATAGCCACCGCCGACGATCAGGATGCTTTCAGGCAACTTGTCCAGGTGGAAAATCTCGTTCGAGGTGATCGCCAGGTCTGATCCCGGGAAATCAGGCACGACCGGACGGCCACCCGTGGCGATCAGAATATGCTTAGCGGTTTTTTGGGTACCATCAGTCAATTCGACTGTGTGCGCATCCACAAGACGAGCGCGCTGATCAAAGCTTTCCACTCCGTTGTTTTTCAGGATGTTACGATAGATACCTTCCAGCCGATCCAGTTCCGTCACCAACTTGCCGTGGAAGGTATTCCAGTTGAATGCACCGGGTTGAATGTCCCAGCCATAAGCTTGTGCATCACCCACCATGCCCGAGTATTCGCTGGCAAAGACCATCAGCTTCTTGGGCACACAGCCCCGGATCACGCAGGTGCCGCCATAGCGGTCTTCTTCGGCGAGCGCGACTTTGGCACCGGTTTCACCCGCCGCCACACGCGCAGCACGGACCCCCCCCGAGCCTCCGCCGATGACAAAAAGATCATAGTCAAAGCTCATGCCGGTTTCCTTCGTTCAACTTGCAAAATCCTCTGGATATCTGGGCGCAAAAACCCTGGCGCCAACCCCTGGGCACAGAAAATTCAAACATTCACGGGCGCTTGTCGGAGATAAGAGCATCAAACTTAGTCCGAAACATCGGAAAACAGGTTATCGCGGGATCCGCTCAACAACTGGTCCAGTTGGATGGTACCTGCATTGATGTCCCGCAGTTCGACCCTGCCATCTCCGTGGCCCAGAACGACCTTGTCGCAGATATCGACGAACAGACCATTTTCCACCACACCCGGCACCTGATTCAGGATCAGCGCCATCTGGCGCGGATTGCCGATGCGTTGCAGGTGCAGATCCAGAATGTGGTTTCCTTCATCGGTTACAAAAGGGGCCTGACCGTTCATGCGCAGCGCAGAGGTGGTCCCCAGAACATCCATTGTGTCCAGCGCTTCTTCGATCAGCGTCCGCGTGGTTTGCCAGCCAAAGGGAACCACCTCGACCGGCAGCGGGAAAGCGCCCAGTGTTTCAACTTCTTTTCCGGCGTCTGCGATGACGACCATCTGATCGCTGGCCGTGGCGACAATCTTTTCCTGAAGATGTGCACCACCGCCGCCTTTGATCAAGTTCAGGTCCGCGTCAAACTCATCTGCGCCGTCAATGGTCAAGTCCAACCATCCGGCCTGATCCAGGGAAATGACCTCGATTCCAACCTCACGTGCAAGCTGGGCCGTTCGGGTCGACGTGGGCACGCCCTTGATCTGCAAGCCTTCGCCTCGTACGCGCTCACCCAAGCGGCGTACCAACCAAGCGGCTGTAGATCCCGTTCCCAGGCCCACACGCATTCCGTCTTCGACCATCTCGGCCGCACGGCACGCGGCCACGTATTTTGCAGTGTCGATGGGCGATAGATCTCCGGTCATGGCAGCTTTCCAAAGTTGGCCTGCCGAAGTTATAGGGAAAGCCTCGGGTGACTGCGACCCCAATTTGTGACCCAGCGAACTCAAAGATACCAAAGTACTACGCGTTTCCTATCGGAAACGTCGCAATCATGTCTTACAAGACCATCTTTGAGCTATAAGTTGCCGCCATGTCGAAGCCCTACCGCCTGCACTATACCCCTGATAACGCCTCGCTGGTAATCCGCCTGGTGCTAGAAGAGATAGGTGCGCCTTTTGACACGGTCCTGGTGGATCGGCGCCAGAATGCGCAGGACAGTACAGCCTTTCGGGCACTCAATCCCAACGGTCAAATCCCAGTGTTGGAAACGCTGCAAGGGCCAATCTTTGAAACAGCGGCCATCCTGCTTTGGCTATCCGAACAACATGGCCAGCTGGCCCCTGCAAAAGATGACCCGGAACGCGCAGGCTTTCTGAAGTGGTTGTTCTTTGCGTCCAACACGCTTCACGCCGATCTGCGTATCGTGTTTTATGCCGAGAAATACATCGACCCACGGCAGGCCGACAAATTGCGGGCCGCTACACATCCTCGCCTGAGACGTCACCTTCAATTGCTGGACGCAATGGCCAAAAGCGCGCCGGGTTGGTTCTGTGCAGATCACCCTTCCGTTCTGACCTACTATGTCGCGTGCATGATGCGCTGGATGGCGCTTTACCCTGCTATGACAGACCGAAGCTGGTATCAACTGACAGACACGCCTTGCCTGCAAACGCTGTTAATGAAGCTTGAAACACGCCCGGCGACCCGCTCGGCCATTTTGGCCGAAGGTCTTGGGGCCAACCCGTTCACCTCCCCTGTTCACCCAACCCCTCCAGAAGGCTCAGCTATCTGATATGTTTCTCTCTGTCTTCGATATGTTCAAAGTGGGCATCGGCCCGTCCTCCTCCCACACCATGGGACCCATGGTGGCTGCTGCGCGCTTCCTTGATATGATGCGTGCCTCGCCGTTTGAATTTTCCGGTCTTAAAGGGTCGCTGCACGGCTCGTTGGCCTTTACCGGTGTCGGCCACGCGACCGACCGGGCGACAATCCTGGGTTTGGCCGGTTTTGTACCGGACACCTATGACAACAACAAAGCCGAGGCTGCTTTGGCAGATATTGCCAGCACGCATACGGTCACCCCTGAAGGGTTGCCAACCCTACAGTTTGACCCCAAAGCCGATCTGGTTTTCGACTATGACAACACCCTGCCCGGGCACGCCAATGGCATGATTCTGATGGCAACGGACGCACAGGGTGACGTGATCCTGCGACAGGTGTTCTATTCCATCGGCGGCGGATTTGTCCTGACCGAAGAAGAACTGGCCGAGGGCAAAGCAACCGACGAAGGCGCTCCGGTGCCGTTCCCTTTCAAATCCGCGGCCGAGATGCTGGAGATGGCAAAATCCAGCGGCAAGAGTATTGCTGACATGAAGCGTGAAAATGAAATCGCGCGGGGTTGCGCCGACAGCTTTGCCAGAGGCTCCGCCCGTCTTTGGGAGGTCATGAACGCCTGCATCGAACGGGGATTAGCCACAGACGGTATCCTTCCGGGTGGGTTGAAAGTACGTCGTCGCGCCAAGGGCATTTATGATGCTCTAATGGCTGAACGTGGTATGAACCTGACCGCCCCACACACAATCAACGACTGGATGAGCGTCTACGCGATGGCGGTCAACGAAGAGAACGCTGCCGGTGGGCAGGTTGTAACGGCCCCTACCAACGGCGCGGCCGGCGTTCTACCTGCGGTGCTGCGCTATTATCTGGATCACGTGCCTGGCGCTTCGGAAAGCCATATCGAAGATTTCCTGCTGACCGCTGCTGCGATAGGCGGGCTGGTCAAATTCAATGCCTCGATCTCAGGCGCTGAAGCAGGATGTCAGGCCGAGGTCGGCAGCGCGTCTGCCATGGCCGCTGCTGGGCTCTGTGCCGTGATGGGCGGAACACCTGAACAGGTAGAGAACGCCGCCGAGATTGCTCTGGAACATCACCTGGGCATGACATGCGATCCCGTTGCGGGTCTAGTTCAGGTGCCTTGTATCGAACGCAACGGATTGGGAGCCATCAAGGCAGTGTCCGCCGCGTCATTATCCCTGCGTGGGGATGGCGAACATTTCGTGCCATTGGATTCGGTAATCGAGACCATGCGCCAGACGGGTCATGACATGCACGAGAAGTATAAGGAAACCTCGCTTGGTGGATTGGCGGTGAACGTGCCAAACTGCTGATCGCAAAATAATGTGGGGGTCGTAATGCGTGGACATTGCCTGTGCGGCGCAATCAAATACGAAGTCGACTCTTCGCCATTGTCTTGCGTGACATGTCACTGCGACAGTTGCCGTCGCCAATGCGCCGCCCCGATGACCACCTACTTCGCCGTCCGCGACGGCCAATGGCGCTGGACCGGGGAAGAACCCAAGCGCTTTAACTCCTCACCCGGAGTTGAGCGCAGCTTTTGCCCGCATTGCGGTACACCGATCTCGTTCCGTTCGGCCAAGATGTCGGATGTGCTGCATCTGTACGTGGCGACATTAGAGGTGCCTGATGACCTGCAGCCCACGCTGCATGTTTCCCATGAAGAAAAGCTGAGCTGGCTGCACCTTGATGACGGTTTACCCACCTGCGTAGGGCCAGATTACACCAAGGTTCAGCCTTTGCCGAAAGACTAACATCCAGCCTTTCCACTGTACCGTGAAACGGCTAGCGTCGCGGACATGACTCAGGATCGTCCCGTTTTTGGCATTGTCTTAATGCTTGGCTTTTGCCTGCTTGCCCCATTGGGCGACTCGATGGCCAAACTGTTGGGCGAGACCACCCCACTGGGGTTGCTGGTAACGGTCCGCTTTGCAGTTCAGGCCCTGATCCTGATCCCTCTGGTTGCACTGACCGGCAGACCTTGGCGGATGCGTGGCCGCATCCTGCGACTGACGATAATCCGCACGTTTCTGCACATCATTGGCATCACCGCAATGTTCAGCGCGTTGCAGTTCCTGCCTCTGGCGGATGCCATCGCAATCGCCTTTGTTATGCCGTTTATCATGTTGTTGCTGGGCAAGTTTGTTCTGGGTGAAGAGGTTGGCGCACGCCGTCTGATCGCCTGCATCGTAGGTTTCATCGGCACGCTTCTAGTCATCCAACCCAGCTTTGCCGAGGTTGGCGCACCTGCACTGCTGCCCCTTATCGTCGCTGTTGTGTTTGCTCTTTTTATGCTGGTCACACGGCAAATCGCCAAAGAGACAGACCCTGTGTCGTTACAGGCGGTATCAGGTGTTCTTGCGACTCTGGTACTGGCCCCGGTTCTGGTGATCGGAACGCATCTGGATGTGTGGGAGATTTCTGTGACCCTGCCTGCCCCGGACATGTACTGGCTGTTGATTGCGATCGGGGTCTTGGGAACCGTTGCACACCTGCTGATGACCTGGTCGTTGCGTTATGCGCCCTCAGCCACGCTGGCACCGATGCAGTACCTGGAAATCCCTGTTGCAACCCTAATCGGCTGGGTCATCTTCAGCGACCTGCCTGACGGGCTTGCCGCGCTTGGCATTACGATAACAATCGCTGCCGGGCTCTATGTCATTCTTCGCGAGCGGGCCACTGCCCGGTCTGCTCCGACAGAAACACCTGCATAAGTGGATCCAACGCAGAACGCGGGATCATGATCAATAGTCCCGGCCCGTCCATATGCAACTCGACCTCTGCCAGCGCGCGGTTCGATGTGCCCACTTGACCTGCTGGATCGAATTTCAACCCGTCGATTGGCCATTCCAACCCGGTGCTGCGCCCTGTAACCGGGCGCAAAGGAAACAGCGAAACCACGTCGCCGGGATCAACTGGCAGACGGATGTGTGGCGGTGCGTGAAAAACCACTTCATGTTCGCCCAACAGAATACACGCCTGATCTTGTCGCCTAACCAGGGTATTCAATACGGCCAATTGATGATCCAGCCGCCCCCCCAGAAACCCCGCACCCAAAATCAGCGGACATTGCGTGCTGCGCAACGCTTTATCGAAGTCCGTACTATCCTGCTCGCGGATCGGGAATAGACGCTCGGTCGGTATTTTTGCCTGTGTCGACGCGCTCAGCGAATCGAAATCGCCGATAACGGCATCCGGGATATGACCTGATTCTGTCAAAACCTTTGCACCACCATCAGCGGCCACAACCGATTTGACGCGATTCAGCACCAGATTCAGGTCCTCGGCACCGACAAATCCCCCTCCGAACAGACCAATTGGATCAATCGAGCGTACAATGATCTCGTTTTTATTAAGATTGGCCATTTTTCCCGGATTTGGACACATTAAGACCACAAAATGATAGGTTCATGCAGAAAGTTCCGAGCCAGTGTGTGCTCCCGATTCCGGGTAAGCTGGCTCTCGTAGTTTGTAAAGGACGTGCGTCTGATGGTACAGAATAACAAGGTATTGACCGTTTCTTATGGAACCTTCTCCTGCACTTTGGAAGGATTTGACGATTCCTTTGAGACGATGAAAGCCATCGCCGAGTATTTTCGCGATCTTGCAGCAGATGACCGCTATTTCGGCTCTGAACCCCCTCAACCTGATGCCGAGATGCTGACACGCATTGCCAGACGCGATGCGTCCCAACGGGTGGAAGCCAGCCAGAACGAATCCGGACTTCTTTTGCGCGCCACACAGACACCTGAGACCCCCCGTCAGGAGCTAGCCCCGCAAGCCGGCGCAATGACCATGGCACACACCCCCACTCACGAGCCACCCAACCCGGCCCCAGCCGGACTTGCCGATGCGGAACCAGTCGGAGAACCCCCTGCTCCAGCGGCTGACAGCATCTCGGCCAAGCTGCAGCGCATTCGCGCAGTTGTCTCTCATTCGGATGTTCCTCCTTCAGCATATTCCGAAGACGAAGACACATCTCTGCTGGCAAGTTCCACCCCCCCTGTGGACGCAGTAGCCGCAGCTTTTGAAGCTGGTGCATTGAAAGCAGAAGATTTTGCCGAACCTGCGGCGCCAATGCCTGAGGAGCCGCAGCAGCCTTTTATCGATGAGGCTGACGCAGAAGAGACAGATGACCTTTCAGCCGAAGCGCCAACAACGTCTGACGAGACGGAAGAAGCTGAAGCAGCAGAAGTCCCAACTGTTGAATCAGAAGAGCAAACTGCGGAAACCGAAGAAATGCATGTGCCCATGACCCCCGAGCACGTGCAAGCCGATGACCTTGAAGACGCTCCCGAAGCGGCGAAACTTCCTGCCGAACCCCTCTTTGCGGAGCTGGAAGAAGATATCGAGGAAGAACTCGAAGAAGAGGACGTTCCAAACATCCTTAACGTCGAGGATGTGACGGTCGAAACTGCCCAGGATGATCAGGACACTCAGACGCATGGGTTGCTGACCGCAGAAGATGAAGAGAACCTGCTGAGCGAGATTTCCGAGATCGAATCTGAGTTTTCTGAACGCTCGAGCCAAAAACTGACTGATGATGTTGATCCCGAACAGGATGTCCTTCGCTTAATGGCCAAAACCGGCGAGCACATGGAAGATCCTTCAAGCAGCGACGCGCGTGAAACTTATTCGCACCTGCGCACAGCGGTTGCCGCGACAGAAGCAGAGCTTGACGACGAAGCCGCTACACATTCGAAGGACGCCGAGTATCGCGGCGATCTGGAATCCGTTGTCAGCCCCCGCCGCCCCCAAGTGAAGGTTACAAGCGCGCGCCCTGAAGCAGACGCTCCGGCCCCGCTGAAACTGGTTGCCGAACAGCGCGTGGACGATCAAAGCGAACCAACTGGTCCTGTCATGCCTCGTCGCGTCACTTCGGATCTAGAAGATACCGGATCGGAAGAAAGCGGCTTTGCGCAGTTTGCACAGGATCAAGGCGCACAATCACTGCCCGATCTGTTGGAAGCAGCAGCAGCTTATCTTTCCTTCATCGAAGGCCAGGAACAGTTCTCGCGCCCGCAACTGATGAACAAAGTCCGCTCTTTGAAGCAGGACGAGTTCAATCGCGAAGAAAGCCTGCGGTCGTTTGGCCAACTGCTGCGCGATGGGAAAATCGAAAAGGCTGGTGGTGGCCGGTTCGCGGCCTCCAATCTGATCGGTTTCCGCCCAGATGACGAGCGCGCAGTCGGCTAACTGCAACAACATCAAAAGACAAAGGGTCGGGTAATTCCCGGCCCTTTTTTGTTGCAGTCTTGGCAAAGCGCGGCGGAAAAAACTCCTGTTAGTGGAAATGCTTAAAAATTTATGCTGCGTCGCAGAATTCTGGTGTAATCTCACGGCAGAAATCTCGTCATGACACCCGTTTCAGACAGAGGTATTGTTATGCAAGACATCATGATTCGACGACTTCGAAAATACGACCAGGCCTTGATAGAAAGCCATTTCAACAGCTTGGATGATGAGGCACTATATTCGCGCTTTGGCACACATGTTCCGTCGCAGGGGCTGCAAAACTATCTCTCCGACATTCTTGCAGATGCAGCATTCATATTCGGAGCCTTCCCAGATTCGTGCCTTCGAGGCGTGGGCGAATTGCGTTTGATACCTGATCATAGGCACCACGTCGCCGAGGCCGCATTTACCGTCGAGAAAGCCTGGCAAGATCAGGGGATTGGCGATGCCTTGTTGTCACGTCTGATTACAATCGCTCAGAACCGAGGGATCAGGGAAGTTCACATGCTTTGCCTTGCGACCAACCAAAAAATGAGACGCCTGGCCGCGAAACACGACGCAGAGCTAACTCTTGTACCAGGTCAGGTCGAGGCGACGCTGACGACCCCTTGGCCTACACCGTTCAGCATGGCCAAGGAATTTACAAGTGAGTACCGCGCGTTTGCACGCGCAGTGCTCAGCTGGCCAAACCAAGCGCCGACATCTCAAGTGGCTCAGGACTGATCGGGGTCTTCTTTCCCGACACCGCGAAAGATGAACTTGAACGGCAAAGCCCAAAGAACGCCCAGGACGACGTAGACCAAAAGCTCCACCCAAATCGGGGGGCGATCCAGCCAGTTCACAACTGTCACCACAGCCACAATGTAGAGTGGCAGACCAATTACAAGGATTACCAACGACCACCGGCGGCGCGCCTTATAACTCAGGCCTGGTTTGTTTTCTTCGGCCATCAGTCTGCAAACGGGTCGGTCACCAGAATGGTGTCGTCCCGCTCCGGGCTGGTGGACAAAAGCGCTACGGGGCATTCTATCAGCTCTTCGACCCGTCGTACGTACTTGATCGCATTGGCGGGCAGATCAGCCCAACTGCGCGCGCCTTCCGTCGACTCGCTCCAGCCCGGCATTTCTTCGTAAATCGGGGTGCAGCGCGCCTGCTGGTCAGCCGCAGTTGGGAGGTAATCCAAACGTTCGCCGTCCAGATCATACCCGGTACAGATTTTCAGTGTTTCAAACCCGTCCAGAACATCCAACTTGGTCAACGAGATGCCGTTTACTCCGCTGGTCGCGCAAGTTTGTTTTACCAAGCAAGCGTCAAACCAGCCACAGCGGCGTTTGCGGCCTGTCGTCGTTCCGAACTCATGGCCGCGCTCACCAAGGCGCTGACCATCCGCATCTTCCAGCTCGGTCGGGAACGGTCCTTCGCCGACCCGTGTGGTGTACGCTTTTACAATACCCAACACGAAATCAATCGAACCCGGCCCAATCCCAACGCCCGTTGCGGCCTGACCCGCGATCACGTTGGACGAGGTCACGAAAGGATAAGTGCCGAAATCGATGTCAAGTAGGGCACCTTGCGCCCCTTCGAATAAGATGCGCTTGCCAGCTTTACGCTTTTCATTCAGCACTTTCCAAACCGGAGCCGCAAAAGGCAAAATCTCCTGCGCGATCTCTTTCAACTGAGTGATCAGTGCATCACGATCAACCGGCTCGATCCCCAGACCTTTGCGCAACGGGTCATGATGCTGCAAGGCACGATCCACGCGGGCTTCAAGGGTTGCTTCGTCCGCCAGATCGGCGACGCGTACGGAACGACGCCCGACCTTGTCTTCGTAGGCGGGCCCAATTCCGCGCCCAGTGGTCCCAATCTTTGTGCCCTTGCTGGCCGCTTCTTCACGCGCACGGTCCAACTCTCCGTGGATCGGCAGAATCAACGGAGTGTTCTCAGCAATCATCAGTGTCTCAGGAGTAATCTCCACACCCTGTGCGCGGATGGTCGCGATTTCCTTGACCAGATGCCAGGGGTCCAACACGACACCATTGCCGATCACGCTCAGCTTGCCGCCGCGCACAACGCCCGAGGGCAGCGCGTGCAGCTTGTAGACTTCGCCATCGATCACCAGCGTATGGCCGGCATTATGCCCGCCCTGAAAACGCGCGATCACGTCCGCCCGTTCGCTGAGCCAGTCGACAATCTTGCCTTTTCCTTCGTCGCCCCATTGAGCGCCGACAACAACCACGTTGGCCATATCCGGTCCTTTTCGTGCTGAGTAATCAAACCCGGCTCGTATAGCGGGGCTCAGACGGCAGGGAAACCGATATTTCGCCGCAGATGATAATCGCGCGGGTGCGCGATGCCTCCGGCGGAGGTATTTTCGGCCAGATGAAGAACGGATCCCCTACTTCATCTGCTCAAAATACCTCGGGGGAGTCGCCCGGAACGGGCGGCGGGGGCAGAGCCCCCAATTTTTGTCAGCGTAGATGCACAGGTTGCCCATGCGGCGTTGTCAAGTACGCGTCCTCCCAAGCCCGGTGCAGCGCTTTTACATCCTGTGGTGGCGCGGCGCCCTGATCGGCAAGCAAATCCTCAAGGGTTTCCAACCACGCCTGGAAATAATCGTCGCCACCATCCAGGTCCCGGGCAATTCCATTTCGCTTTAATGTGTCCGCGAAACGGGCCGCCCAGTCGGACCACGCGAAACGGCCCGCCTCGTTCAGCGCGACTGTGACGGCAAAGACTTGCGCGTGCCAGGGTTGGTCAAAAACGGGCTCTGGGGCCGTATGGGTGACACAGTTGTTCATGTGGGCTCCAAATAGCTTTGCCAGAGATCCAGCACCACTTCGTCGTCGGGATGCTCCGGACTGGCCCAAAGCTCGGATGCCGGGAACGCCACCGCATAGATCGGTTCAGGCGCTTCGCCTAATCCATGCGCATTGGAATCGGGCAGAACATGTGTGCCGTGCAGGCGAAGGATGCGCCCCTTGGCGCCGGACGCATAGATCGGCAACCGTGTGTGGCCACCGTCCACAAAGCGATTTGCTGCGGGCCGGGTCGTGACAACCTCTTGTCCAATTGAATAGCGCACAGAGACATTGGAGGGTCTGTCTGCGGGACCACCTTTGGCCAATGCTGCGGACACTGCCTCTGCTTTCAGCATCTTTTCTGCCAGCGGGTGCGGTTCGTCGTTCCCGCCACCCCGCAGATCTTCAAGGGTCAATACTCCGCTCTCGATCAATAGGTCGGCCAGGCCCGATATCCACTTCTCATAATACGAAAACCGCGTGTAATCCTTGGGTGAGAGGCGTTCGCGCGCATGGCGGGACACATCGATGTTCCATTGCCCCAGAAACCCAGAGGCAAGCGTCACCGCCAAGGCTCGCGCGTGCCAGTCCTCGGCAAAGACAGGTGCATCCTCTGCTTTGGGATTTATCGGCCCATCCCCAAAACGGCCACCCATGTCGTGAACGCGAGTCATGAGGCCACCCTGGGAAAGCCGGTACCGATCATGCTGTCACGTGTCACCAGTGAGGCAAGTTCGTCTTCACTCATCCCATCTGTGCCTTCGGGGCGCATGGGCAGGACGAGGTAGCGAATCTCGGCAGTCGAATCCCAGACCCGCACAGATGTGCCCTCGGGCAAAGTGACGTCGAATTCGGCCAGCACCTTGCGCGGTTCGCGCACGGCGCGGGCGCGGTAGGCATCCGACTTGTACCAGCCGGGCGGGATACCCAATAACGGCCATGGGTAACAGCTGCACAAGGTACAGACGACCATGTTGTGTTGGGCTGGCGTGTTCTCGACAACAACCATGTGTTCGCCCTGTCGACCGTAATAGCCAAGATCCGCCACAACAGGTGTGGCATCTTCCAGCAGGGCCGCCTTGAAAGCCGGGTCGCTCCACGCTTTGGCAACGACGCGCGCGCCATTCTGAGGGCCAATCTTGTTTTGATACGTGTCGATGATTTCGTCCAACGCTGCCGGATCGATCAGCCCTTTGCGGGTCAGAATCGTTTCAAGCGCTTTGACGCGCAGTGCGGGTTCCGGCGGTAACAGGGCGTGCGGGTGGTCGTGATCGTCATGTGGCATGGGCCGCAGCCTGCGTCACTCATCAGCGTTCTGTCCAGTCCCTTTGCCGTGATATGGTATATCACACGTCGTGATGCCAACTCCTGACTTGCCCCCGCGGACAAACTTGCATAAGTACCACGCGATACACGCCACGCTGTACAGGACCACCATGGAAAACGTCGTTCTCATCATCCACCTTCTGTTGGCCTTGGGCCTGATTGCCGTTGTTCTGATGCAGCGGTCCGAAGGCGGTGGCCTTGGCATGGGTGGCGGTGGTGGTGGCGCCATGACGGGCCGCGCAGCGGCAACCGCGCTGGGCAAGCTGACCTGGATTCTGGCCGCTTGCTTTATCGTGACCTCGATCACACTGACCATTCTGGCTGCACAGAAATCCTCGGGCAGCTCAGTGATTGATCGCCTGGGCGTTCCGGCTCCGGCTTCCACCGAAGAAAGCACTCCGGCGATTCCGTCGGCAGATGATCTTCTGCCGCCGGCACAGGGCGACAACGCGCCACTGATCCCGCAAGCGGACTGATCCACAAAACCTAGAAACCTAAAAGAGGACTGCAACAGCATCTTGCGGTTCTCTTGCGCTTTTGGCGCGAATCCTTTATACGTGAAGTCCCGTGATGCAGCGGTTTTTCGGAACCGCCGGGCAGCTGATTTTGACGTCTCACGGGAGCAGCCGAAAAACTATGGCGCGTTTTATTTTCATCACTGGTGGTGTGGTTTCGTCCTTGGGCAAAGGACTGGCTTCGGCGGCTTTGGGATCGCTGTTGCAGGCGCGAGGGTACTCCGTTCGCCTGCGCAAGCTTGACCCCTATCTGAACGTCGACCCAGGCACGATGTCGCCTTTTGAACACGGCGAGGTTTTTGTCACTGACGATGGGGCTGAAACCGATCTGGACCTTGGGCATTATGAACGTTTCACTGGCGTGGCGGCCCGTAAGACCGACTCGGTAAGCTCGGGGCGCATTTATTCGAATGTGCTCGAGAAAGAGCGCCGTGGTGATTACCTGGGCAAAACAATTCAGGTGATCCCTCACGTCACCAATGAGATCAAGGATTTCATTTCAATTGGCGAAGATGAGGTCGATTTCATGCTCTGTGAGATCGGCGGCACCGTCGGCGACATCGAGGGCCTGCCCTTTTTTGAAGCAATCCGTCAGTTCAGCCAGGACAAGCCGCGCGGCCAGTGTATCTTTATGCACCTGACACTGCTGCCCTACATCAAAGCGTCGGGTGAGTTGAAAACCAAGCCGACTCAGCACTCGGTGAAAGAGCTGCGCTCGATTGGTCTGGCACCCGATATTCTGGTCTGCCGCTCTGAAGGCCCGATCCCGACCAAGGAACGCGAGAAACTGGCGCTGTTCTGTAACGTCCGCCCTGACAGCGTGATTGCGGCGCAAGACCTGAGCACCATCTATGATGCACCGCTGGCTTATCACCGGGAAGGTCTGGATCAGGCGGTTCTGGACGCGTTCCAGATCAGCCCTGCCCCGAAACCCGATCTGGCTAAATGGGAAGACGTTAGTGACCGCATCCACAATGCCGAAGGCGAAGTCAAAGTTGCCATCGTCGGCAAATACACTCAGCTCGAGGATGCCTATAAGTCGATTGCTGAGGCTCTGACCCATGGTGGCATGGCCAACCGGGTCAAGGTGAAAATCGAGTGGGTCGATGCCGAGGTATTCGACACAGAAGACGCAGCACCGCATCTGGAAGGCTTCCACGCGATCCTCGTACCCGGCGGATTTGGCGAACGCGGCACCGAAGGCAAGATCAAGGCTGCTCAGTATGCGCGCGAACACAAGGTCCCCTATCTGGGCATTTGTTTGGGCATGCAGATGGCGGTGATCGAAGCGGCACGGAATGCTGCTGGCATCACCGAGGCGGGTTCAGAGGAGTTCGACCACGAGGCCGGAAAAAAACGTTTCGAGCCAGTTGTTTACCACCTGAAAGAATGGGTGCAGGGCAACCACAAGGTTGAACGCAAGGTCGGCGACGACAAAGGCGGCACCATGCGCTTGGGCGCTTATAACGCGGTTCTCGCCGAAGGATCCAAGGTTGCCGGTGTCTATGGCAGCACCCAGATCGAGGAACGCCACCGTCACCGCTATGAGGTCGACATCAAGTATCGCGAACAACTTGAGAAAGCCGGTTTGAACTTTTCAGGCATGTCGCCGGACGGTCGTTTGCCCGAAATCGTGGAATGGTCGGACCACCCTTGGTTCATCGGCGTTCAGTACCACCCGGAACTGAAGTCCAAGCCTTTTGACCCGCACCCGCTGTTCCGCGATTTTGTGCGCGCTGCAAAAGACACCTCGCGTCTGGTGTAATCCCCCGCTGTGTCGGTCTGTCACCCCCACGTTGTTTTGTGGGGGCTGACCTCTTAACTGTATGAGGATGCGAAGTTTCTGCTTCGTGCCTTGGATACAGTTCAGAGATTCAGGAGATTTCCGATGAGCAACGCAACAACCATCACCAACCTCCAACAAGCACTGCATATGGAACTGACAGCGGCGCATCAGTATCAGCTGCACGCCCATGTGCTAGAAGATTGGGGCCTCGACATTCTCGCCGAAAAGATGCGCGGTGAGATGCAAGAGGAGATTGGGCATTCTGACGCCTTCATCGAGCGAATTCTGTTCCTTGGTGGCGTTCCTGAACTTGAGTTTCAGAAAACTCCGGCGGCCGCGGGTTCTTTGGAAGAGATGTTCGCTGCGGATCTGAAGGATGAAACCGAGGCCGTTGATTTCTACACCAAAGCCGCGCTGCAGGCTGCCGAGGTCGGGGATGTCGGCTCGCGTACTCTGTTCGAACGTATCCTTCTGGAAGAAGAAGGTCACAAAGACTGGTTGGACACTCAATTGAACCTGCTGAAGCGTTTGGGTGAGGCGAATTTCAGCGCGAAATTCGTATCTGGCGCGTCAGAGCAAGCCTAACGGTTTTGACCAACCTATCAGACGGCACAGGTATTTGACGGATCTGCACAGCGCCTGTGTCGTCACTTCAAAGTGACGTGTGGGATGGAAAAAACTCTATTCCAGTCCTCTTCAACTGACTAACTGTTGCACAGACCACAACAGGAGAGTTCCGATGACCGATCAGATCCAGAACGCTAAAACCTTCACCAGCCTTCACAAAAAAGGCGATCCGGTCATCCTTTTCAACATCTGGGACGCAGGCAGCGCAGGCGCAGTTCGGGATGCGGGCGCACAGGCCATTGCGACCGGAAGCGCACCGGTTGCCATGGCTCAAGGGTTCAGTGACGGGCAGAACATCCCCCTTGAGGCTGCTTTGGATAATGCCCGCCGCATTGTCTCAGCCGTCGATCTGCCGGTGACACTGGACTTTGAAGGGGCCTATGCGGAAACTTTGCAGGGGGTCGCGGAAAACGTGAAACGTGCGCTGGAATGCGGCGTAGTCGGGTTCAACTTCGAAGATCAGGTCATCGGTGGCGAGGGCCTTTATGACATGGCGGTTCAGGCCAAGCGTGTTGAAGCCATGCGCAAAGCCTGTGAAAGTGCAGGCATCCCCGCGTATGTCAACGCGCGCACCGATCTCTTCCTCAAGACACCGGCTGACACGCATGACCAGGCTATGCTGCAGGATGCCATTGCGCGGGCCGCGGCCTATGAAACGGCGGGCGCCAGTGGATTTTTCGCGCCGGGCCTGAAAGACGAAACAATGATTGGCCAGCTTTGCGAGGCGACCAACCTGCCCGTCAATATCATTGCCCTGCCCGGCACACCTGAAACGTCCAAACTGGCCGAATTGGGCGTGGCGCGTGTCAGCTATGGGCCGGTGCCCTACCGTCAGATGATCACGTGGCTGACCGAGCAGGCGCAGGCCGCTTTGAACTATCAGGGCTAACCGCGCCCAATTCGGTAGTATTGCCTTCCGAAGTAGTTTTCTTCACCTTACGGTTGAACACTGCAAGCTGTGGATACCGGCTCCGAGGGACACGCGATCAATCGGCAATCTTGTGACCATTCAGACCTATGGCAGGTAGCCTTCGCTTGGCGGACCACAAAATATGGAATAACCTGACTTTATGTTGAAAAAATTCTTTCAGGCGCTCAGGCCGCCTCAACATGAACACCTGCCCGACCCGGATGCCGAGCTTGCCCTGGGCGCGCTCATGGTGCGTGTGGCGCAGGCGGATCGGGATTACAAACTGGAGGAGATCAGCCTGATCGACAAGATTCTAGCCCGTCTTTACCAGCATAATGCGATCGAGGCGGCAAAAGTTCGGGCAACTTGCGAAAAGCTTCATGCCGCTGCGCCCGAAACCGACACTTTTGGTAAGCTGATCCGGGAGACGACGGACCTGAAAGAGCGCCTGGCCGCGCTCGATGCTTTGTGGGAAGTTGTTTTGGCCGATGGCAGCACGGATGAAGGCGAGATGAAGATCGTCGAAGAAGCCCGCGTCGCCATGGGTTTGAGCTTTAATGACAGCAAGGCCGCACGCGAACGCGTACAAAGCCGCTTGGATGTGAGTTAGGCGCTCGCTATATCTAGCCCATGTTCAGCGACTTTCTTTCCAGGCTCACGCAGCCTCAACCCGACCCGCTTGTTGACGACGACGCCCGCCTTGCATTGACCGCCTTGCTGGTGCGTCTGGCCCGTTCCGACAACGACTATTCCGATTCCGAGATGGCGCGCATCGACCGTATTTCTGCGGAACGCTATGGCTTGTCTCCGTTCGAAAGCGCCGCACTGCGCGCGCAGGCCGAGGATTTGGAAGCAGAAGCCCCCGACACGGTCCGCTTTACCCGTGCCATCAAAGAGGCTGTCGCCTATGAGGACCGGCTGGCCGTGGTCCAGGCCCTGTGGTCCGTAGCGCTTGCTGACGGTCATCGCACTGGCGAAGAAGACTCTCTGCTGCGTCTCGTGGTCAGCCTGTTGGGTGTAAGCGACGTGGATTCGGCCTTGGCGCGCCAAAGGGCTGCAAAATCGTGATCGCAATGCTTGGCATGTATGACATGCCTGCGCTTCAAGCTGCCAATGACCGGTTCTGGACCTTGATCCGCAATCATCTGGGTTATGGCCCAGATCACCTGACCAGAGATCAGGACATGTGGGGGGTCTGGCAAGATCCGAATCTGATTCTGGCTCAGACATGCGGAATGCCGTACCGGACCCGACTGCATGGTCATGTGCAATTGGTTGGAACGCCAGATTATGGCCTGCCAGATTGCCCGGCTGGCCATTACAACTCGGTTTTTGTCAAACGTCGGGATGATACCCGCGACCTCACAGATCTGACACAAGGTACCTTTGCCTATAACGAGGCTGTGTCTCAGTCCGGTTGGGCGGCCCCAATCACGCATTTGGCACAGTTGAACCTGCGCCCCGCCGCAGTTTTGGAGACGGGCGGGCACGCGCTTTCTGCGCAAGCCGTGGCCGAGGGGAAAGCAGACTTTGCCGCTTTGGATGCGCTGACATGGCATCTGCTGCAGGAATACACCGACCAGAATGACCGCCTGCAAGAGGTGACGAGGACCGTGCCAACCCCAACTTTGCCCTACATTACCGCACAAGGGCAAAACGCTGCGCAAATCGCGCTTGCCGTGCGCGCAGCCATTGAAGGTCTAGAGGACACGGATCGGCAACAACTGTCCCTGAGGGGCCTAGTGGACATTCAGGCTTCGGATTACCTGGCTGTTCCCAACCCTCCGACCCCAAACGCCTTACTTTCGAACAGCTGACCAAATTGTCGAACGCATTTAGTCATTTTGGGCGTTTGAGGTCTTGATTCTGTCATTTGCGCATTGCATTGACCTATTTTTTCGGTCCTAGTACCGCACCAACACCACCAACCACTGGACTGCCCGTGACAGAAACCGCTCCCGTCATCGAAATCAAAAACCTTCACAAAAGCTTCGGTAATCTCGAGGTGTTGAAGGGGGTGGATATTACAGCTCATCGTGGCGACGTAGTTTCGCTGATCGGCTCATCGGGATCGGGAAAATCAACGCTCCTGCGCTGCTGCAACCTTTTGGAAGACAGCCAGCAGGGAGAGATTCTGTTCAAGGGCGAACCTGTCAAATGGTCCGGTGAAGGCCATGCGCGTCGCCCTGCCGACCCCAAACAAGTCATGCGCATTCGCACAAACCTGTCGATGGTTTTTCAGCAGTTTAATCTATGGGCGCATATGACCATCCTGCAAAACGTGATGGAGGCCCCCGTGACCGTTCTGGGCCGTGACCGGGCCGAAGTGGAAGACAGTGCGCGCAAATATCTGGAAAAGGTCGGCATCGGGGACAAATGCGACGTCTACCCCGCCCAGTTGTCCGGCGGTCAGCAACAGCGTGCCGCCATTGCGCGTGGTCTGTGTATGGAACCCGAAGCGCTGCTGTTTGACGAACCGACCTCGGCACTGGACCCCGAGCTTGAACAAGAGGTCATCAAGGTGATCAAGGATCTGGCCGCCGAAGGGCGTACCATGATCATCGTGACCCATGACATGAAAATGGCTGCCGACATCTCAAGCCACGTGGTGTTTCTGCACCAAGGTCTGATCGAGGAAGAAGGCACGCCCGAAGATATCTTTACGTCACCCGAATCCGAACGGCTTCGGGGCTTTCTCTCCGCCACTCAGGCGGCTTAACTTCAAATACAGAACCAAACTGGGGAGTAACCAATGAAAAAACTGATTCTGTCCACCGCAGCACTGGCGCTGACTGCCGGTATCGCCATGGCCGACACCGTCCGCATGGGCACCGAGGGCGCCTACCCTCCGTATAACTTCATCAACGACGCCGGTGAGATCGACGGTTTCGAGCGTGAGGTTGGCGACGAGCTGTGCAAACGCGCAAACCTGGAGTGTGAGTGGGTTAAGAACGATTGGGATTCGATCATTCCAAACCTGGTGTCGGGCAACTACGACACTATCATCGCCGGCATGTCGATCACCGACGAACGTGACGAGGTCATCGATTTCACCCAGAACTACTTCCCGCCTGCGGCTTCGGCCTATGTCGGTGCAGCGGAAGGCGTTGATGTTGCCGGCGGTATCGTCGCCGCGCAAACCGCAACTATTCAGGCCGGTCACGTAGCCGAATCCGGCGCGACGTTGGTTGAATTCGCAACCCCGGAAGAAACGATCGCAGCCGTGCGTAACGGTGAAGCCGATGCGGTCTTTGCTGACAAGGACTTTCTGGTGCCGATCGTCGAAGAATCGGGCGGTGAGCTGGTTTTCGTAGGCGATGACGTCCCGCTGGGCGGCGGTATTGGCCTGGGCATCCGTGAATCGGATGGCGAACTGCGTGGCAAGTTCGACGAAGCAATCACTTCGATGAAAGCAGACGGTTCGCTGAACGAACTGATCGTCAAGTGGTTCGGCGAAGGCGTGCCGACCTACAACGCTGACGGTTCGGTCGTTACAAACTAATCCGTATCAAGCGGTTCGGCGCGTTTGTCGCGCCGAACCTGGCCCGTCAGCAACGCGGGCACGACGTTCGAAAGACGCTACATGTTTTCCTTTTGCGCTGATCCAGACACGCTCGGAACATTCCGTTGGTTTTCTTGTTACCTGACCAACGGTGTCCACTGGTCCTTCTACTTATCTTTCCTCAAAGTATTGGGATTGCTGGCCGTGACCGCGCCTGTTGCGTTGGCGTTTGGCTTTATGGGTGCAATGGCAGCCCGGTCGCATTTCCCACCACTAAGCTGGCTGGGAAAAGGGTACATCGCCATTGTGCGCGGCGTCCCCGACATCGCATTCTTCCTGTTTTTTGTCATTGCCCTGGATCAGGCGTTCGAATGGACGCGGCATAAAATCCTGTGCCCCGAATGGACCGACCCGATCCGTCAGGGAAATGACTTCATCGTGTGTCAGGCGGCCAAGCTGCCATTGGGAACAGCGCCGGAATGGGTGCACGAAACCTATGGGTTCTTTCTGGCAATCATCACTTTCTCAATCGTTTTCGGAGCCTTTGCCGCAAACGTTCTGTTTGGCGGCATGCGGGCAGTACCGCACGCACAACTGGAAACAGCCGAAGCTTATGGCATGACCCGTCGTCAGACTTTCTGGCGCATCCTTGTGCCGCAGATGTGGGTCTATGCCCTGCCCGGCCTGTCGAACCTGTGGATGGTACTGATCAAGGCGACGCCGCTTCTGTTCCTGCTGGGGATCGAGGATATCGTCTATTGGGCGCGCGAGCTTGGTGGCACCAAAACCTCCAGATTCACCCAGTACCCGCACGGAGACTGGCGGATGTGGTACTTCCTGTTCCTGCTCATCTTCTATCTGGGTATGACCCGCGTATCCGAGATTGGATTGGAAAAACTGATGCGCAAGCTGTCGCACGGACAGGCCACCTCGGGCGGTGAACTGCTACGCAAGGAGACCACGGCATGAGCTGCTTGCAGACCATTCAGGACTATGGCCTCCGTTCTCTTGGCATTGGCGAGCGTCTGCTGCCCAAGAACGATTTCACCCTGTGCGAGCAGTTTACACTGATCGGGTCAGGTATGATCTGGAATGTGTATTTCGGGATCATGGCACTGGCCACCGGGTTCTTTCTGGCCACCGCCCTGGCCGTCGGCAAAGCCTCGACAAACAAGTGGCTACGCAAACCTTCGGAATGGTTCATCTTCCTGTTCCGCGGTTCGCCCTTGTTTATCCAGTTCTTCTTTGCCTATTTCTTCTTCCTATCGCTGAAGAAATCCTACCCGATGTTTGATGCCTTCACCTCAGCCTGGTTGGGGGCGCTGATCGTGCTGTTCCTGAACACCGCTGCCTATTCGGGCGAGATTTTCTATGGTGCGCTCAGATCCATTCCCAAAGGCGATATCGAGGCTGCTGATGCTTATGGCATGACAGGTTGGGCTCGCTTCCGCCGGATCGTCTGGCCCACCATGCTGCGCCTGGCATGGCCGGCTTACACGAACGAGGCGATCTTTCTGTTCCACGCAACGACCCTTGTTTTCTTCTCGGCCTTCCCAGCCTGGCAACAACGCGGAGACGCGCTGTATTACGCCAGCTACTTTGCCGACAAGACGTTCAATCCATTCGTTCCCTATCCGATCCTGGCCTTCTATTTCATCTTGCTGACACTGGTAATCGTCTGGGGGTTTGGCGTGATCAACAAGCGCTTGAACCGACATCTTCCAGCTGCCAGGCAAACCAAGATGCGTTTCAAACTGAACCTCGCGCGCTGATCTTCAGCGCGCGCATCGCATCAACTTTCAAAGCCATTCGAATGGCGCAACGCGTGCAGTCGCGTGAAAAACAAACCTGTTTTGAGAGAAGTGGTACCGCCTCCCTGGCTTGAACAGGGGACCTCTGGATCCACAATCCAGCGCTCTAACCAACTGAGCTAAGGCGGCACTCGTGAGGGGCGATTTACCGAACGCGCCGGGGGAATGCAAGAGGATTAAAGCCGAAATTTCCAGCTTTGTTCGACAAGATCGACCCCAAAGGAATGCACCGGTTTGCTGTCTGTCAGTTCCCACCCAAACGCCTTGTAAAGCGAACATGCCGCCCTGTGGCTTTCGTGGGTCCACAGAACCATTTCCTGATATCCTGCGTTCCTTGCAAAGCCTGTGCAGGCTTTCAGCAGCCGCTTGCCCACCCCATGACCGCGTGCCTCGGGGACAAGCAGAAACAAGCGCAGTTTTGCCGTGTGCTGATCCAGACCTACACAAAAAATGCTGCCCAGCCGTTGCCTGCCCTGCTCTGCAATCCAGCCTCTTTCGCGGGTGGGATCGTGGGATGCGATGAACTCGTCAAGGATACGTGCCACCAAAGGCGCGAAACTGTCGTCAAACCCTTCATCACGCGCATAGAGCCTACCGTGCTGTTCGACCAGCCAGGCGGCGTCGTCAGGTTGAAAGGTTCTGAGTGTAACATCATCCATGATTTATCTGACCGCAAAGGTGACTTGATTCTCAACCCCGTGCGCGCTAGCAGGAATGCTCAGTCTCGGAGGCACAGATGGGCATCAATACCGAACGCGACATTCAGGCGAATCTGCAAATCGGCCCAACCGATCAGGGTATGGTACGCTTGTTCATCGAAGCAGACGGTGTGGAAATTCCGATGGATTTCGACCCGGAAGAAGCCGAAGAAATTGCCGATGAAATCCGCGCGGCTGTCCAAGCCGCTCTGGCCGTCAAAGGCTGACGCTAAAGCCGCGGATCGCGCAACGCGTGCAGACGACGTGCCGCATCTGTTGCAAACTTCTGGATCATCTTCTTCCGCCGTGCAGGGGCCAATTTGTCTTCGGGCGACATGCGCACAATTTCTGCGTCATATGCGTCGGCGATGATCAAACCGGTTTCCGCGGGCAAAAGATCGACCGGAAAATCAGTGTCGACAGCCCAGAAAAACCGATCACACCACTCCAAATAGCCCTGCCATTTCGAATCTGACTGATAATCGGCCCGGCTGGATTTGCATTCGATCACCCAAAGCTCACCCTTGGGGCCTAACCCCATCACATCGACGCGCAAACCGCGTGCCGGGACAAATTCCTCAACAGATACAAAACCATGCGTCGCAAGGTGTCGCGCGACACCCCGCGCCAGTTTTTGTCCAGGCTGCAAATCCAAAACCATTTCTCAAATGTGAACAATTAGTGAACAAAAGTAAAGCACCCCTTCAGACTTGACATGATACCTTTTGGTACTGCATTAATATGATACCAAATGGTATCTCATTTGAGGGTGCTTATGGAAAACCAAACTCAAAACGCGTTTCGTGCGCTGGCTGATCCAACTCGCAGGGACATCGTGCAACTGCTTGCAGTTCAGGACATGACAATCGGGCAATTGACCGACCGGTTCGACATGACCCGAGCTGCGGTCAAGAAACACCTGACTGTTCTTTCTGACGGTGGCTTGATCTCGGTCGAAGTGCGCGGTCGGGAACGCATTAATCGACTTGAACCACTGGGGATGGCCCCTGTTCTGGATTGGCTCAGCTATTTTGACCAGTTCTGGGACGACCGCCTCAACTCTCTCAAGGAAGCTGTTGAAAGGAAATCAAAATGACCGATTCTGTATTGAAGAAATCAATATTCCTCAGGGCCGAACCGGAAACCGTATGGGCTTATCTTACGGACCCTGACCATTTGGCAGAATGGTTTCACAAACCGGAACGGCCGTTGGTCGAAGGTCAAAAGCTTGAGATGTTTGGCACCACAAGTGGAGACTTGCTGATCTGGGGCGAAGTTCGCGTCGCTAAACCTCCCAAGTATCTTGAATACACGTTCACAGTGAAACCCATGGGCGATGCTGTAAGCACCGTGAAATGGACCTTGGAGCCTGTGGCAGGTGGAACGCGTCTTGATCTGCGGCACGAAGGCTTGCCGCAGGGTACTGATGCCTTCGGACTGATCCTGGCCTTGGACAAAGGGTGGGACGAACACTTTGGCAAGATGCGCGTGGCTTTGCACGAAACTGTTGATGCCTGACCCCTTGTGCGAACCCGCCAGACACCCTAGTTAAACGCGTGGCGGGTTCTGCCCTTCTTGTGACAGGTAGCATTCTGGTGGCCTTAAGCAATTCCGAGGGGGCTGGCTCTGTTCAGGTCCTGGCCTGATTACCTGGCGCCCACCTGTACATACAGGTCCTCGGGAATCACACCGCACGGTTGACTGGTGGTCCCGCCGCAATTTCCCCTGAATTTCAGCGCTCTGCGCGGGCTTCCTGCTTGGCAAGTGCAGGCTTGAAGCTATGCACGACAGGCGATCCACGCCGTGGACCACCGGGCTTTTCGGCCATGCTCATGATCTTGTAGGCGAATTGTACCCCGGCAAAGACGATACCGTTCATGAACCAGATCATGATCAGCGCGATCAGACCGATTTCCGAGCCCGTGATCAGGTTGCGCAAGTTCGCCACGTTCAACGCCAATAGAACCCCGACAAACACTGCCGAGATAACAAAACCCCAAGCGACTTGAGTGATATACAGACGGATCAGTTTCGGCATCGCATCTCTCCTTGCGCTGATATCAGAAGTCTAGCGCTTGGAGGGCGACGGTAAAGGCGTCAGAACGCCTCGGGCTGAGCCTCGCGTGCCATATGGTCCAACACGGCGTTGACGAATTTGGGCTCTTTGCCTTCGGGGAAGAAAGCGCGCGCAACGTCAACGAACTCGGTGATGACCACTTTGGGTGGCGTGTCGCTTTGGGTCAGCTCTGCCCCAGCCGCGCGGAACAGCGCCCGCAGGGTCGGATCGATGCGCGAGATCGGCCATTTTGCGACCAGAGCGCGGTCGGTCATCTGATCGATCGGCGCCTGATAGTTCACCGCGTTGTCGACCAGCGATCGGAACACGCTGATATCGCCATCCAGCATTTCTTCGCCCTCATAGACGGCGCCAAAACGGTGATCCAGAAACTCGTTAACAACCTGTTCAGTTGTCTGACCCGACTGCTCCATCTGGAACAGCGCCTGCACAGCATAAAGCCGGGCGGCGGATTTCATCAGGCGTTTCTGGTTGGCCGGTTTCGGCGCGTCTGTCTGGGTCATGCTGTCGTGGGTCCGTTGTTGTCGCCCGCCACAAGGATGGACTCGGACGGCGGCTTGAAGCCAACGCCCTTTTTGGAAGAGCCCCACTTACGGCTGAGTGCGATCAGATGCAAGGCCGCAGCGGCCGCCCCGCCACCTTTATTCATCTTTTCGGGGTTAGCCCGGACTTCGGCCTGTTCATCATTCTCGACCGTCAGAATACCGTTGCCGATACACAGGCCCTGCAGACCCATCAGCTGGATGGCGCGGCTCGAGTCGTTGCAGACGGTCTCATAATGCGTGGTCTCACCACGAATGACGCAGCCCAGGGCGACATAGCCGTCGAAATTGCACTGACGGTCGGCCATGGCGATGGCGGTGGGGATCTCCAGCGCGCCCGGAACTTCAACAACCTCGCAGGTGCCGCCTGCGGCATCGATCTCGGCCTTGGCACCGGCGATCAGATTGTCGGCAATCGCGCGATAGAACGGGGCCGCCACGATCAACAGCTTCACCGGCTTGTCGAAACTGGGCGTCGGCAGGATGCCATGCTTGTCTTGTTCAGCCATGATCAGTCTTCCTTCAAAATCGAGCGGGTGCCCACGATGGACAAACCAAAGGCGTCGAGCCCCAGATACACGGTTTCAGGCGAGTCGGTCAGCAGCACCAGGTCCTGAATACCCATTTTGGACAGGATCTGCGCGCCCAGCCCGGTCTGCTTGATGGTTCGCGGGCCATCATCGTCAATAGCGTAAAGTGAGTTGCGTGGTTGCCGGAACAGGCAGACGACACCGCGCCCCTCTTCGGCGATCTTTTCCATCGCACGCGGCAATTCGCGCGAAGATTTCGGCCCGAGACCCAGGATATCCGGCGCTTCGTGCAGCGCGTGCGTGCGGGTCAAAACCGGCTCAGGCGTCGAGATGTCGCCCTTTATCATGACCACGTGTTCGATGCCGTGGGTCTGATCGGTGAATATCCGCATTTCCCAATCGCCGCCATATTCTGACGTGACGGTCTGACGCGAAGTTTCCACCACCAGATTGTCATTGCGCGAGCGATAGCTGATCAGATCACTGATCGTGCCGATTTTCATGTCGTGCTCTTGAGCGAATTCAACCAGATCAGGCAGACGCGCCATGGTGCCGTCGGGCTTCATGATCTCGCAGATCACCCCGGACGGGTTCAACCCTGCCAGACGCGAGATATCAACGGCAGCCTCTGTATGGCCCGCACGCACCAGCACCCCACCCCGCTTGGCCCGCAATGGGAAGATATGGCCAGGCGTCGCGATGTGCGCCATTGTGTTCTGCTCATTGATCGCGGTAGCCACGGTCAGCGCACGATCAGCAGCGGAAATTCCGGTACTGACACCTTCGCGCGCTTCAATCGATACGGTGAAGGCCGTCTCGTGCCGGGACGAGTTGTTGACGGCCATCATCGGCAGCCCCAGCGCATCCACGCGTTCCGCTGTCATCGGTAGACAGATCAGGCCGCGCCCATGGGTCGCCATGAAGTTGATTGCCTCGGCATCGGCGAATTCAGCGGCAATGACCAGATCACCTTCGTTCTCACGATCTTCGTGGTCGACGAGGATATACATCCGGCCTGCGCGCGCTTCTTCGATGATGTCTTCGATCGGGCTGATCGCATCGCGCAGCTGGGCCTCAACCGGACCGGGGGTTTCAAAGCTCATGGGGCAGCCTTTCAGATGGCATGTTTGCACGGCGGAATAGACCACTCAGGCCCCAAAGGCCAGCCTGCAAACGGCGCAGATCGGGCGCGACGCGACGTATCAGGACATCTCGGCCAAACGCGCGACGTAACGGGCCAGCGTATCGATCTCAAGGTTGACACGATCGCCAACACGAACGTCGCCCCAGGTGGTCACCTCTTTGGTGTGCGGAATGAAGTTGATACCAAAATCGCAGTCTTTCACATCGTTGACCGTCAGAGAGGTTCCGTTCAGTGCCACTGACCCCTTTGGGGCGATAAACCGCGCCAAGTCTTTGGGCGCGCGCAGAGTCACACGGGTGCTGTCGCCTTCGTCTTCGACGGCAACCACCTCGGCCACGCCATCCACGTGACCGGATACGATATGGCCACCCAATTCGTCGCCAACCTTTAGCGCACGTTCAAGATTGACGCGTTTGCCAACAGTCCACGTATCCAGGTTGGTTTTCGACACGGTTTCAGCGCTGATCTGAACATCATACCAATCATCCCCCAGTGCGATCACTGTCAGGCAAACGCCATCACTGGCAATTGAAGCCCCGATATCAATACCGGACGTATCATAGGCTGTTTTGATACGGGCGCGCAGGTCTCCCTTCTGCTCCAGTTCGGTGACGGTGCCCATGTCGGTAACGATCCCTGTAAACATTCCGTTAACCCTCAGTCTCTACGCTGTCCTAGTCTCACCGCCGAGGTAAGCCTATCAGACCGCGCGAGCAAGCCCTGCCTTGCCGCGCCTTGCCCAAACGGGCATAGTTTCGACAATAAAGCCAAACGAGCAGTCCAAATGCAGCATACGCCCTTAGATCCAAAAGATCGCGTATTCCTATTTCTTCAGGGACCACATGGGCCGTTTTTTTCCGCATTGGGAAAAATGCTGCGTTCCACTGGGGCTCAGGTCTGGCGCGTCGGGTTCAACGCTGGTGACCAAGCGTTCTGGGCCGATAAGGCAAGCTATGTTCCATTCCTCGACGCAGCCGAGACCTGGCCTGAAACGCTTGCCGGGATCATCGCGGAAAAGGGCATCACGGACATAGTCCTCTATGGGGATACACGGCCAGTTCACGCGCAAGCGGTTCATGTTGCCAGGGCGCACGGGGCAATCGTTCATGTGTTTGAGGAAGGCTATCTGCGTCCTTGGTGGGTGACGTATGAGCGGAACGGATCAAACGGGAACTCGCACCTCATGTCGCTGGGCACAAATCAGATGCGGCTAGCATTGGAAGACGCGGACAACAAAACACCCCCGCCACCATCACATTGGGGGGACATGCGGCAGCACATTTTCTATGGCGCCCTTTACCACTGGTTCGTCATGTTCATGAACGGGCGATATCGCAACTTCCGGCGACATCGGGAACTGCCTGTGTCAACTGAGTTCAGGCTTTACTTCAAGCGACTGATTTTGATGCCTTTTCACAGACTTCGCCGCAGTATTGCGACAGCCCGTGTCAGGTGGCGTGGTCATCCGTACCACCTGGTCCTGCTGCAATTGGGACATGACAGCTCGGTCCGGGCACATTCCAACTATTCTGGCATGTGCGAATTTCTGGATCAGGTGATCGAGGGCTTTGCGCAGGGCGCGCCTGCACATCACAGGCTGGTCATCAAGGAGCATCCTTTGGAAAACCACCGCGAACCATTGCGCCGCCACGCAATGGCATGCGCCAGAAGGCACAGTATTCAAGAAAGGGTTCACTATGTCCCCGGCGGAAAACTGGCCAAGCTTCTGGATGAGGCGAATTCAGCCGTGACCGTGAACTCAACTGCCGGGCAGCAGGTTCTTTGGCGTGGTATTCCACTGCGGATTTTCGGACGGTCCGTTTACGACAAACCCGAATTCGTGTCTCAGCAGCCTATTGCTGCCTTTTTTGCAGCGCCTGAACATCCCGACAGCGAGGCATATCGGTGTTATCGACAGTTCCTTCTGGAAACCAGTCAGGTGCCAGGCGGTTTCTATTCCCGTCGTGGTCGACGGCAGGTTCTGCGGCGTGCTGTAGACATGATGCTGAGTGCGAATGATCCATATCAGATGATCCTCGACAAGAACGCGGCGCGGACGCCACAGTTGAAAATCGTTGAAGGACAAGGGCGTGCTGTGACTGGAAGTTGAGCGTCTGACCGGATAGGCTGCGCACAAGTACAAAAAGACTGAGGACACCGGCAGTGAAGATCTCTCCTATGCGTTGGATGCGGGGGGTTTCCCTTGTGGCCGCAATCGGCCTGATGGCCGCGTGCCAGCTTCCGAAATCCGGACCGAACAAAACCGAAATCCTGGCAGGTGCTGTGCAGAACGGTGGCAACGCGTTTGTTGTCGAGGTCGATGATCGAGTGACACGTGCCACATCCGCGATCCCACAATTCGGCTTTTCCCCTTCGTTCAGCAGTGCCCAGACCTTGACCGCTGATACGGTTCGCCCCGGTGATGTTCTGAGCCTGACCATTTGGGAAAACGTTGATGACGGCCTTTTGACCACCGAAACTGGCGCGGCAACGGCGCTGGAAGAGGTGCAGGTTGATAGCGAAGGCTTCATCTTTGTTCCCTATGCAGGTCGCTTACGGGCTGCCGGAAACACACCGGAACAATTGCGCGTTCTGATCACAAACAAATTGCAGGAACAGACACCGGATCCACAGGTCGAAGTGCGGCGCGCTGCAGGCGACGGGTCCACTGTATCGTTGACCGGCACAGTAAACGCACCGGGCATATACGCGATCCAACGGCCGACCCGCTCTTTGTTGGGCATGTTGTCTCAGGCGGGGGGCGTCTCGGTGGCGTCTGACATTGCATTGGTGACACTGATCCGTGGCGGACAAAGGGGCACTGTCTGGTACGAAGACCTGTATCGGAATCCCAAGCTTGATGTGGCCCTTCGCGGTGGCGATCGCATCCTGGTGGAAGAAGACAGCCGGTCCTATATCGCGCTTGGCGCTACAGGCGGCCAGTCCCGCGTGGCCTTTGAAAGCCAGGACCTTTCTGCCCTTGAAGCACTTGCCCAAGTAGGTGGATTGCTGACGCTATCCTCGGATCCGACAGGTATCTTCATCCTGCGCAAAGAACGCGAGAGCGTGGCTCGCAGCATCACCGGCCGTGCGGACCTGAAGGGCGACCAACGCATGATTTATCTGCTGAATCTGACAGCACCCAACGGCCTGTTCATCGCGCGGGATTTCGTGATCCGCGACGACGACACAATCTATGTGACCGAAGCGCCATACGCACAGTGGAGCAAATCGATCTCACTTATCGCGGGCGGCCTGACACCTATTGCCAACGTTGCCACACTGACCGGAAACTGATGCATGATCCCCGACGAGGACAGCTCAGCCGGGGACAGCCGTACCCGGCTGTTTGTCTATAATGGTGGCTTTTTGACGCAAAAGCGCCTGAAGCGGATCTTGTCCCTTGCTGGCTTTGATGTTCGTTTGGGCATTCCCAAAAGCGGTGATTGCGTAGGGGTTTGGGGCGACAGCCCAACTGCACATCGCGGCCTAACGGTCGCCGAAAAACACGACGCGCCGGTTGTACGGATCGAAGATGCATTCCTCAGATCGTTGCACCCGGGACGCGAGGGAGAGAGCCCCCTGGGCTTATTCATAGATCGCTCGGGGCTGCATTTCGACGCGTCAGCCCCATCGGACCTTGAAAAGACTCTGATCAATGAGCCGTTGGACGACACCGCCCTGCTGAATCGCGCGCGCGCTGCAATCGAACGGATCAAAGAACTGCATCTCAGCAAATATTCCGCCTTTGATCTGGCCTCGACCCCTCCGGACCCCGGATATGTTCTGGTCGTCGATCAAACGGTGGGCGACGCTGCGGTTACAGCCAGCGGCGCGGACCGGGCGCGGTTCCTTGAAATGCTGTTTGTCGCACAAGAGGAAAACCCCGGTGCGCGTATCCTGATCAAAACACACCCGGAAACACAGGCGGGTTATCGCCAAGGGCATTTCACGGATCAGGAGCTTTCAGACAGCGTTTCGATGTTCAGCGACCCGATCAGCCCCTGGCCCCTGCTGGAAGGTGCTGTTGCCGTTTATACTGTGTCCTCACAACTGGGGTTCGAAGCTATCCTGGCCGGTCATAAACCACGTGTGTTCGGTCAGCCATTCTACGCTGGCTGGGGCCTGACACAGGATGAGAACCCAATTACGCGCCGCCAACGCAACCTGACCCGCGCTCAGCTTTTCGCTGCAGCTATGCTGCTGTACCCCACATGGTACGATCCTTTTCGGGATAAACTATGCGAACTTGAAACAGTGCTGGACACGCTCGAAGCGCAAACCCGCGCGTGGCGGCAGGACCGGAACGGATGGACCGCCTCTGGTATGCGGCTGTGGAAACGCAAGCATCTGCAGCAGATATTCGGGCAGCACGCAAAGCTGCGATTTACAGCGGCACAGCCCGAAACTGCAGAGCGCCCACATATGGTCTGGGCCAATCAGGCACGCGACACCGATGGTGCGGTGCGGGTCGAAGACGGGTTTCTGAGGTCGCGTGGCTTGGGGGCAGAACTTGTCCCTCCACTCTCGTTGGTGACGGATGAAATCGGCATTTACTACGATCCGACAAAACCTAGCCAGTTAGAAGACCTGATCAGTCGACGTGAAACTCTGCGCCCGGATCAGGAATTGCGGGCCGAGCGCCTGATACAGCGGTTGTTGGCAGAGGGATTGAGCAAATACAATATGGGCCAGCCCGCCTCCGCCCTGCCCGAAGGGCATCGTATTTTAGTGCCGGGACAGGTTGAGGATGATGCCTCGGTCCTGCTGGGCACCAGCACGGTGCGCAGCAATTTGGATCTGCTGAAAGCTGCCCGCAACGCCAATCCAAACGCAATCCTGATCTACAAGCCGCACCCCGATGTTGAAGCCGGGCTGCGCGAAGGCAGGATCGACGCCGCGACGTTGGCCGACATAGTCGTCGCTGACACAGATCCCGCCTCGCTTCTGCCCCATGTCCAAGAAGTCTGGACAATGACATCGCTTCTGGGGTTCGAGGCTTTGTTGCGCGGGGTAAAGGTTACAACCCTCGGCGCACCGTTCTATGCCGGTTGGGGCCTGACCACCGATCTAGGGGCGGTTCCAGTTCGGCGCGGTGCGAGACCGTCGTTGACGGGGTTGGTACATGCAACCCTGATCGACTATCCCCGCTACTTCGATCCCGTCACAGGCCAGCCCTGTCCGGTGGAAGTGGCGGTAGAGCGTCTTGCCCAAGGGAATTCTGTGCCCACTGGGCCGGTAAATCGAGTGCTGTCGAAACTTCAGGGCGCGTTTGCGACCCACGCGCATTTGTGGCGTTAATCCTACAGCGAGGGTTTGCGCCAGCAGTGCAGGATATCCCCGCCCACAACCTGCGTTTCAATCAGCTCGAACCTTGGTGCTTCGTCCAGTGTCTTAAGTTCCAGAGATCCAACGGCCGAAAGCCCGTCGGCTCCGATGGTCACCCCAGCGGTGAAGCCCACCAGTTCGTCCACCAGATCCTCGGCCAAAAGCGAAGCCGCAAGAGCCGCCCCGCCTTCGCAGAATACGCTTGTCAGGCCGGCCTGCCCCAATTGCTGAAGCAGATCCAGCGCGTCAATATGATGATCTTTCAAGGCGCACGGGATAAGTTTTGCGCCAAGACCCTCCCAAGCGCGTGCACGCTCTGGATCAGGATGATGGGCATGACAGAGCCATACCGGTGTTTTCGCTGCAGTGCGTGCCAACTGCCCCATCAAAGAGATGTCCATGTGACGCGACACCACCACGCGCACCGGCTGATGCGCGACACCCAGGTCTCGCACTGTCAGCGAGGGATCATCGGCACGCGCCGTCCCTGCCCCTACCATCACCGCATCGTGGCGGGCGCGCATCGCGTGCACGACACGCCGCGCCTTAGGTCCGGTGATCCATTGACTGTGTCCGGTTGAGGTAGCGATCCGACCATCAAAACTGCTGGCCAGTTTGAGGGTCACAAACGGCCGTCCCTGTTCGGTCTTTAAGAAAAAACCTTCCAGATCCTGCTCCGCCTGTTCTGCCAGAACGCCTGTTTCGACCTCGATTCCAGCCTCGCGCAACATGGCAAAGCCCTGCCCTGCCACCCTCGGGTCGCTGTCTTCCACGGCGGCCACAACGCGGGCGACGCCGGCTGCAATCAAAGCTTCGGCGCAGGGCGGCGTTTTGCCGTGATGCGCGCAGGGTTCTAATGTTACATAGACGGTAGCGCCACGCGCGGCCTGTCCGGCTTGGGCCAACGCCTCGGTCTCGGCATGCGGACGCCCCCCCGGTTGGGTCCAACCGCGCCCGATGATCCGGCCATCGCGCACGATGACACAGCCCACAGCTGGGTTCGGCCAGCACGTCCCTTGGCCGCGCCGCCCCAATGACAGGGCCAGCGCCATAAATCGCTTATCTGTTTCGTTCACTCGTCCGTCGGAGGCTGCGGCGGGCGCAGTTCGTGGACAAACTCCTCGAAATCATCGGCCGCCTGGAAATTCTTATACACACTCGCAAAGCGAACATAGGCGACGGTATCGATCCGCGCCAGAGCTTCCATGACGATCTCACCGATCTTGTTTGACGGAATATCAGTGTCGCCCATGCTTTCCAGCCGACGCACGATGCCCGAGATCATCTGATCGATCCGTTCCGGATCAACAGGCCGTTTCTGCATCGAGATGCGGATCGAACGCTCCAGCTTGTCGCGGTCGAAATCCTCGCGCTTGCCGTTGGTTTTAATGACCACCAGATCTCGCAGTTGCACACGCTCGTACGTTGTGAACCGCCCTCCACAGGCCGGGCAAAACCGGCGTCGGCGGATAGCCACGTGGTCCTCTGCCGGGCGTGAGTCTTTTACCTGAGTGTCGATATTTCCGCAAAACGGGCAGCGCATCCGCCGTCTCCTCGTCCCTTGTTCGGCCTCTTTTTGTAAGCGCTGCGGCTTACTTATCCACAACTATAGGGCAGCCGCTAGGATTTGGGTAGTCGGAATTTTCAACCGCTAGATAAAGGGTCAGGCCAGATGCGCGGCGACACGTCTTTGATGAGGTGCAGTGCGGTGTTCAAACAGGTAAATCCCCTGCCAGGTTCCAAGAACCATCCGCCCTTGAGACACAGGGATCGTCAACGACACAGGCATAAGTGCAGCCTTGATATGCGCAGGCATGTCATCTGGTCCTTCATATGTGTGCCGCAGGTAAGACATTGCCGGATGGTCGGACGCAGGCACAAGTCGTTCGAAAAACGCCTGAAGGTCGGTTTGAACCTCGGGGTCGGCGTTTTCTTGGATCAGCAGGGAACACGAAGTATGGCGAACGAACAGCGTCAGAACGCCATCGGCAGACCACTGATCCGCCCATTCCCGGATGTCAGACGTGAATTCGTAAAGCCCCGGGCCTTGGGTGTGCACAACGAATTCAGTCTGCATCGTGACGATCCTGTGGGTTTATCAGTCGTTGAAGAACGGCCGATAGTTACACCGTGAGTTTGCACCTTGTACAGATTCACTGTTGCCAGGTTGAAACCCGAACGAAATAAAGCTGCTGGGTTGCACCTCGGCGGTCTCAGGTTGCTTGATCGAAAACTGAACTGCCGTTCTGCGACCGGTGGTGACACTGGGCCCGTATCCGCGCAACACGTAGATCCTGTCTTGCCAACCCAACCCCAAGGTCCGGCGCGCATAATCCGCAGCCGCACACCAATAGCCTTCTGTGCGCTGATCCCCACGCGGTATAACTTCGAAATCCGTGGCGTTGATCGGCTCAGTACGATACCCGTTCCGCGCAGCATCGGCGGCCATGGGAACACTAAAGGCAACGGTCGCCAACGCGGCAAATGTGTATAACTTTTTCATCGTTAATCTTCCCTGATTGTGTGTCCCAGATAGGTTAGTCCAGCTTCTTGCATTGCACAGTGCCCCTCACGACCAATTCAGCCAGCCCCCTGCATTGTGTGATCCGGCGTGAGCCACCCGCGATACCGGATCAGCAATCCCAAACCCGGTGCCCGGGCTGAGACATCAAACCGGAATCGCCCTTGTGCATCCTGCCATTCTCGCGTGCGAGAGCGCGGCAACGCAAAGGCGGGCATCAAAATACCAAAGATGGTCAAGCGATGAATTTCGATGTGCAGTGCATCGTTCTGCCAAGCGGGTCGCAACCAAATCGAAATCGCACCAAAGTCTTCACGAACGCATTTCCGGTTTTCATCGTATGTCAGGTGCGAAGTGGTGCGATGCCCGCCAAAGTCGCGCTCCCAGGACACTGCTTTGCCCCGGTCGCGGATCGAAACCGAGACCGCAACATCTTTTCCACTAGGGGGAAATCCGGCCAGATAGGTGGCAACCGCCGCCAACACACCTCTGCCTGGCTCGATATCACATTGGCCGGAATACAATCCTTCTGTGCTGTGCAGGCGAAGAACCGCAGCGGGTAAATACTCGACCGATCCCAATGCCTGCAAGAACGGGTCATTCATCATCAATAACCATCGCTCACAAATCGCGCCCAAATGTCAGGCCCCGGTACCAGACAAGTGCTGGATTTTCCGAACAGTTTATACCTGTTTCGCGCGATCAGACGATACGCAGGGTTTTTGAGCGCATTGGGCAAGAAACGGCACAGTGACAACAGCCGCCACATTCCGGGAATGTTGACGCATAGCTGCGGCAAACGCATCCAGATGCTGATAGACCACTCCATCCACGATCACCAAGTTGGTTTCAAAGTCTTGCGTGCGCAGGTCCAGCTCTTGATAGAGCTTCTGCCCAAGCGGGGATTGGGCAGTTGCGAACAGAAAGCACCGCGACCGATCATGTCTGAGCATGAATCTGAAGAAACCCGAACACAGCACGCACTGGCCATCAAACACAATCAAGTTTTGACCGTAGACTTTTGAACTTACAGCACTTTCCGGCATATCGTTAACATTCGTGAGACCGCCATTCTCACAGGGTGTCAAATCTGTAGCTCCTGAACAATGCGACATCTGTGAAGGAGGGCGTGCCGGGGAGCGCTGAGCAGAGAGTGGTGATTTCTCCGAAGGCTCTGACCTCATCCCCTAAAGGTGCTGACCCGGCAACACAGCTTATCTGGGTGTTCACACCGCAAAACCCATGTGCGATCTGGCCAGTTTCTTTTGCGTTTCTGCCATCACATGATGTCGCGACCGTCAAAATCCCAAGTGTCATTCGAAATTCTATGATATGCTGTCTATTGTTTTGTAATCGTAAGGTATTGTTGCGCGATGGACGTGGATGTTGGCCGTCTACATTTCATTATTCAGGCGCTGGATCGTCACAGTGGAAACGGAGAGTTGTCTAAGGCTGTCCTGAAGCGAACCGGCCTCAGGCCGCAGGATGTCGCCCCACCGGTTGAAACCTGCAGTATTCAGACAGAGGCCCTGTTCGTCCGCTTCGCATGTGACGCGACCAAAGACATTACCTTTGCGGCCCGTACCGGGCTTGAGGTCACATCCGCCTCGACCGTGACGGCTTATATCAGCAAGTATTCACGCGACCTGAAACAGGTGATGGAGAACCTTTCGCGCTTTCACGGCATCATCGACCCGGCCATCGCGCTTAGTCTGCGTATCGCCGGGAATTTCGCTACTTTGGAAGCCGATTGGAAAGATGCGGGTTTTGCCCGCTATCACCGGCGCACCGAATTTCTGATCTTCGCCGCCCTCGCAAGAATGCGGAACCTGACTCAGATCAACCTGAACCCGATTGAGATAAGGTTTCAGCATGAGGTTGGGGATCATATCAAAAGCTTTGAAAAACTTGCAGGTTTTCCGGTGGTCTTTGGATCGGAAAAGATTGAGATTGTTTTGCCCCTTTCGGCACTGGATCTGCCGGTTCCGACTTATGATCCCAAACTGCGCGAGCATCTTTTGGAATACGCAGAGCGCCTACTGGCGGAACGCAAGAAACCCGAACACTCGATCCGTGCTCGGACCGAAGGGCTAATCACCCGATCCCTGCCCGGCACAATCCCACAGGCCGAGGTCATAGCTTCGAACCTCGGAATGAGCCTTAGAACCTTTGGCCGTCGCCTGAAAGAAGAAGGCACAAGCTATCGCGACATCGTGGACGACCTCAGGTGTGATCTTGCCCAGACCTTCCTGACCAACCGGATGACTCTGTCAGAGATTTCATTTTCACTCGGGTACGCAGATCAGGCCGCCTTCTCGACCGCCTTTAAACGCTGGACTGGCCAACCACCAAGCGCTTTCAAGACCCGCGTCGAACATCCCCTTCAGCGGTGAGACCGGGGGTCATAAGCCCGAAAGCCTCGCCCCGGCCCCCGTCCCGTGAGTGGACAAAACAGATATAGACAGGGACGCCGCCCATCCCGTGTGATTTCCCGCCAATGTGATAAGAGAACAGGCCATCGTGAAGACCGAATAAAAAAGGCGCCTCGGACGAGGCGCCTTTGGACTTACTGATCCAGGAAAGACCGCAGTTTTCGAGATCGGCTGGGGTGCTTCAACTTGCGCAGCGCCTTCGCCTCGATCTGACGAATCCGTTCGCGGGTCACGCTGAATTGCTGACCCACTTCTTCCAAGGTGTGATCGGTGTTCATACCGATGCCAAAACGCATCCGCAGAACGCGTTCCTCACGCGGCGTAAGCGAGGCCAGAACCCGTGTCGTGGTTTCCTTGAGGTTTTCTTGAATGGCGCTGTCCAGCGGCAGCACAGCATTCTTGTCCTCGATGAAATCGCCCAACTGGCTGTCTTCCTCGTCGCCAATCGGAGTTTCCAATGAGATCGGTTCCTTGGCGATCTTCATCACCTTGCGAACCTTCTCAAGCGGCATCTGCAGCTTTTCGGCCAACTCTTCCGGCGTCGGCTCGCGACCGATTTCGTGCAGCATCTGGCGTCCCGTGCGGACCAGCTTATTGATCGTTTCGATCATGTGAACCGGGATACGGATCGTCCGCGCCTGATCCGCGATAGACCGCGTGATCGCCTGACGGATCCACCAAGTCGCATAGGTCGAGAACTTGTAGCCGCGACGGTATTCGAACTTGTCCACCGCTTTCATCAGGCCAATGTTGCCTTCCTGAATAAGATCAAGGAATTGCAGGCCACGGTTCGTGTACTTTTTGGCGATCGAGATCACCAAACGCAGGTTGGCTTCGACCATTTCTTTCTTGGCCTGACGGGCTTCTTTCTCACCCTTTTGAACCTGCTGCACGATGCGGCGGAATTCCGAGATATCGAGACCAACATACTGACCGACCTGCGCCATGTCGTTGCGCAGTTCTTCAACCTTGGCGGTCGAGCGTTCGATGAACATTTGCCAGCCACGGCCCGGCTTTTCAGCCATCTCTGCCAGCCAGTTCGGGTCCAGTTCGCGGCCCCGGTACGCTTCGATGAACTCACGACGGTTGATGCGTGCCTGATCCGCCAATTTTACCATCGCGCTGTCCAGAGACATGATTCGACGGTTGATACCGTAGAGCTGGTCGATCAGCGCTTCGATCCGGTTGTTGTGCAGGTGAAGACCATTCACCAGTTCAACGATTTCGGCACGCAGCTTCTGATAGGTTTCTTCGTCCTTTTTACTAAACGAGCCGTCCTCGTTCAGGGTGGCTGAAATCCGGCTGTCCTGCATTTCCGACAACATCGAGAAATCGGTCGAAATGCGTTCGAGCGTGGTCAGAACCTGATCCTTCAACGCCGCTTCCATCGCGGCCAGCGACATGTTGGCCTGATCATCGTCGTCGTCATCGTCGTCATTGTTCAGCGGGTTGCCGTCAGCATCCAGCTCGGGGCCGGTATCTTTCGCAGGCTTGGCCGCCTGCACAGCGGACGTGTCGACCACAGGCTCTTCCACATCGCCGTCTTCGTCCATCTGGTTGCCAAAGGTGGTTTCCAGATCGATGACGTCGCGTAGAAGAATGTCTTCGGACAGCAATTCGTCATGCCAGATTGTGATCGCCTGGAACGTCAACGGACTTTCGCACAATCCAGCGATCATGGTGTTGCGGCCGGCTTCGATCCGTTTAGCGATGGCAATCTCGCCTTCACGGCTCAGCAGTTCAACCGATCCCATTTCGCGCAAATACATGCGAACGGGATCGTCGGTCCGATCCAGTTTTTCGGTGGCGGCCCCGGCCAACGCAACCTCACGGTTGCTTTCGGTGGTGGTCAGTTCGGTCGAGCCCTTGTTCTCTTCCTCTTCTGCCTCTTCATCTTCGATGATGTTGATGCCCATCTCGGACAGCATCGACATTACGTCTTCGATCTGTTCCGAGCTGACCTGATCCGGTGGCAGAACCTGGTTGAGCTGGTCGTAGGTGATGTAACCTTTCTCGCGGGCCTCGGCGATCATCTTCTTGACCTGGGCCTGGCTCATGTCCAGCGAGATTTCCTGTTCCTGCTCTTCGGATTTGCGATCTTCGGTCGTGTCTTTGGCGGCCATTCAATGCTCCTGCAGGGATGGGTGATTCGTTTGAACCGAATCATTAGCGCTTAGAAGTGATTCGGCCACCCGTTTACCCGTTTTTCTTTTCCAGTGCCTTATGAAAACACCAGTTTACCGGCGTTTCCGCTCGAAATTGATACCGGACATGATTGCCTCGAACGCGTCTTTCTCGTCGCGGTTGATTCGCGCTCCATTGTCGGCAATGTCGAAAACGGCCCTGTCTTCGTTCTGGCTGCGGCTTGTTCGGTTGCGCTCTTCAGCGGCTTGCGCCAGCCGATATGTCAGCGCCTCATCGGCCAGATCAGACAATTCCTCCGCCGCTTCGGCTATCTCAGCATCCAACCCCCGGAGCGCTTTGATCTTTGCGAGTTCCTCGGCCAGTGTCATCTCGGCCTTTTCAACATCGCCCGGTTTGTACACACAGGGGATCACTGCGACATGGCGAAGGGCCAGCAGGTTTTCAAGGGGCTGGTGACCTAAAGAATCCACAATGTGGTCTTTCAGATGATCCGGATCATGAATCGCGTGGCGCAGAATGGCGTCCCGCAGGGCAGCGTATTCGGGGTTGAGACATTCCATGTCTTCAAGCTGGTGCTCGAACTGGACAACGACCTGTGGGTTGAGGATAGAAATGGCGAGAATGGCCGCCTCGCGCAGTTGAATATCAGCGGTCTCGGACGATGCCAGGAAAGACGCCCGCGCACCCGGCGTTGCCGATTGCGGCGGTTGCCACTTACCACGCGGTTGCCACTGTCGGTTCTGTGGTTGGCGCTGGGGACGGAAAAGTTGCCAGCGCAAATCCTTGATCTCTTGCCCGTAATGCGATCGGATCGACGGGTCACGGATCAGCTTGAGCTTTTCCCGCAGGGATTTATCCAGTGCCGCCTTGCGCTCGGGGCTGTCAAAAATCTTACCTTCGGTTTCGCGCTGCCACAGCAGTTTGACCATCGGAATGGCGCTTTCCAACACCGATTGCACGGCCCCCGGCCCTTCTGCCCGCAACAGATCATCGGGGTCTTTGCCTTCTGGCATCAAAGCAAAGCGCAGAGATTTTCCTGCCTCGAGCAACGGCAAGGCCAGATCGACGGCGCGCATCGCCGCACGCAGACCCGCCGTGTCACCGTCAAGCGCGATGATCGGTTCATTGGAAACACGCCAGAGCAATTGTAGCTGATGCTCGGTGATGGCTGTGCCCAAAGGGGCAACTGATGCTCCAAAACCCGCCTCGGCCAGCGCGATTACGTCCATATACCCTTCAGCCACGATCAGCGGCTGCCCCTTGCCGGACGCCTGCCGCGCAGGACCATGGTTATAGAGACTGCGCCCTTTGTCGAATAACTCGGTCTCGGGAGAGTTCAGATACTTGGCGTTGTCATTTGGATCCATCGCCCGACCGCCAAACGCGATACAGCGTCCACGCGCATCGCGGATGGGGAACATGATCCGGTTACGGAACGTGTCGTAGGGCTTCTTACCCTTGTTCGACGGCTTGGCCAGCCCCGCCCCAAGGATCAGATCCTCAGCCACATTCTTACCGCGCAAATGATCCCACAGCGCCTGCCAGCCGTCCGGGGCAAATCCGATCTCCCACCGATCCAGCGCCTGGGCATCCAGCCCTCGGCCCGCAAGGTAATCGCGTGCAGTCGCCCCTGCACCGGTCTTGAGCTGCAGGCGGAAGAACTGCACCGCCTGCTCCATCACATCGGCCAGTTGCGACCGGCGGTCCTGCCTTTCCTGCGCTTTGGGATCGCGTGCGGGCATGGGCATCCCAGCCTCACGCGCTAGTATCTCGACTGCTTCGATAAACGAGACATTCTCGGTCTCCTTCACAAAACTGATCGCATCGCCTTTCGCGTGACAGCCGAAGCAGTAATAGAATCCCTTTTGGTCATCGACGTGGAACGAGGCCGTCTTTTCATGGTGAAACGGGCATGGGGCCCACATATCCCCCTTGCCCTGATTGGATTTACGCTGATCCCACATGACTTTGCGCCCGACGACCTGAGACAGGCTTAGCCGGGTGCGCAACTCATCCAGAAATCCGGGGGGCAAAGACATAGATCAAACCTGCCAGAAATGAAAACCCACGCCAAGGGGATGGCGCGGGCTTATCCACAAGGAAATGCGGGAATGTGGATTACTGCTGCAAACACAGCTCCAACCAGGCCGCGCCCAAATCTTTCTTGCGCACGTCTCGCATCTTCTGTTCGTAGACCCAAGGCGTAATCAGTGGGATCGCGGCATTGTAATTCTCGGGCCAGGTCGGGCCACTGTCAGCCACAGCCTTCGGAACGTCGCGCTCCTTCACCCTGTCCAGACGCGCCTGCTGGATCGCGGCAACGACGTCGGCCTGATACTTGCAGCTTTGTTCCTTGGTTTCAGCTGCAGCCAAGGGTGTGGCAAGCACAACAGCAGCGATAGCGATACGCAACATTGAGGTCTCCCGGAATCATTGGTTTGACCGTAGCTTACCCGCCCACAGACAGACCCGCCATTACCATTTGGGAAACGTGTTCAGGGTTTTGCGTTGCGGAGGGGGTGGAACGCCCTCCCCCTCCGGCCGTTATCATAGCCCCTTGGCCCGATAGCTGCTGGCCACACGGTCAATTGCGACGATATAGGCCGCGGTCCGAAGATCCTCGACATCATCACGGCTGTGCCAGACCTCGCGCATGGATTGATAGGCAATGCGCATAGTGTCATCCAGGCCCGACCGGACAAGTTCCAACTCATCCGCACCTTTAAGGTATTTGGCTTTGAAATCCGGAGACATCGACCAGGCCTCGCCCAGATAACGGTCCAAACGCTCCAATTCACTGACGATCAGTTCATGGCGCGCTTCTTCCTGGCGTCGCTGCATCCGGCCAAAGCGGATATGGCTGAGGTTTTTGACCCATTCGAAGTACGAGACCGTCACACCACCTGCGTTGGCATACATGTCCGGGATGATCACCGTGCCCTTTTTTCGCAGGATTTCATCCGCACCCGCCGTCACTGGACCGTTCGCCGCTTCGATGATCAGCGGTGCTTTGATCCGCTCGGCATTGGACAGGTTGATCACCCCCTCCAAGGCCGCCGGGACCAGAATGTCGCAATCCGCTTCCAACACACTTGCACCTTCGGCCGAGTGGGTCGCATCAGGGTAGTCCTTGACGCCGCCATGTTTGACGATCCACTGCCGAACCGCCTCTACGTCGATACCGTCGGGGTTGTACAGCGCGCCATCCCATTCGATGATCCCCACGATGCGAGAGCCATCTTCTTCGCTGAGGAACTTCGCCGCGTGGTAACCCACGTTGCCAAGCCCCTGCACAACAACGCGCTTACCGTCCAGGCTGCCTTCCAGCCCCGCCTTGGCGATGTCTTCGGGATGACGGAAAAACTCGCGCAGCGCGTATTGAATGCCGCGCCCGGTTGCCTCAACCCGCCCGGCTATACCGCCTGCATTCAGCGGCTTGCCGGTCACACAGGCCCGTGCATTGATATCAGTCGTATTCATGCGCGCGTATTGATCAGCCATCCACGCCATTTCACGTTCGCCCGTGCCCATGTCAGGGGCCGGTACGTTTTGCGACGGGTTGATCAGGTCACGCTTCGCAAGTTCATAAGCAAAGCGCCGCGTGATTTGTTCCAGTTCATGCTCTTCATACTGGCGCGGATCGATGCACAACCCGCCTTTCGATCCACCAAACGGCGTTTCGACAAGCGCGCACTTGTAGGTCATCAGCGCAGCGAGCGCCTCAACTTCGTCCTGGTTAACGGCAGTGGCGTAACGAATACCACCTTTGACCGGCTCCATATGTTCAGAGTGGACTGAGCGATAGCCAGTAAACGTGTGGATTTCACCCCGCAGACGCACCCCGAAACGAACCGTATACGTTGCGTTGCACACCCGGATCTTTTGTTCCAGCCCTGGCGGCAGGTCCATTAGTGACGCTGCCCTGTTGAACATGAGATCAACACTCTCACGAAAGCTGGGTTCTTTGATGCCGGTCATACATTCCTCCGTATCGATACCAGACGTAACGTCATGACGTTTTGTCGCACCAGTTGCGTCAGGCTGCAATCAAACAATGCACTTTTTTTCATCATTTCGTTAACAAATACGTCACCAAACGAGGTGAGTCGGGCAATCGCCTCAACTGTTAATGAATTGTTTTCATTTCATCGACAGAACGGTCACGGCGCACAGTTTTATACCCGAAATACGCGCAAAAAGGCCAAAACCAAGCCTTTTTCGCCCAATTCACGCCATGATTGAAAATTAAATTTAACCCAAATCTCTTTTCATATCGCACGAACTCCATGTGCGGAGCGGAGTCATCAAAATGATTAAATACTCGCTTCAGAATAACGGTTCGACACTCAAGCGTCGCGCTTCCGAAATTCGCAAGTTTGCCAAAGAAGAAGATGGTACATTCACTATCTTTGTTTTGTTTATGATGGTTCTCATGCTTGCGGTCACAGGCATGTCGATGGAATTCATGAAGTATGAACGCGACCGCGCGAGCCTGCAATCCACTTTGGACCGTGCTGTCCTGGCCGCGGCTGACCTTGACCAGCAACTTCCTGCCAAAGACGTTGTAGACGCGTATATGGACAAAGCTGGACTGGGCAACCTCAATGCCGTTACCACAGTGGTCGAAGGGTTTGGTTCCAGATCGGTAACAGCGTCTGCTGAAGCGGTCATGGAGACTCGATACCTGCGTTACGGACAAGTAACCGAACTAGGGATGAGGGCCACCAGCGCGGCCGAAGAATCGATTGGTGCAGTGGAAATTTCTCTGGTCCTTGATATTTCCGGATCCATGTCTCGAGCATCTGCGACACCTGGGGAATCCAAGATCAAGGTTCTGCAGCAGGCAGCGTCCGAGTTTGTCAAGCTTATGCTCGACAAATCCGGCAATGGCGAGATTTCTATCTCAATCGTACCATACGCAACGCAGGTCAACGCTGGCGCGTCAATTCTGGACAAGTTTACCGACGTTACGCAGGAGCATAGCTATTCGCATTGCGTGAACTTTATTCCGGAACAGTACAGTGATGCCGACCTGCACGTAGGTGACAGGTTGGAACGCACGGCTCATTTCGATCCTTTCACCTATTCCGAAGGTTCAATCGCCCTGCCCGTTTGCCCAGTTCGCGCAGGCAGCGCAATCACTCCTGTGACCGACAATATGGATAAGCTCCTTGGGCAAATCGCATCGCTCACACCGGGTGGAAACACATCGATTGATATCGGAGTGAAGTGGGGAACTGCCCTTTTGGACCCCAGCACTCGGCCAATTGTGCAGCAACTTTCGACGGAACAAGACCCTGCATATGCACCGTCAACAATTGTTCCTAGCAAGTTTTCGGTACGTCCCACTAATTACGACTCGAACGTTCTTAAAATTATCATCGTAATGACGGACGGTCAGAACACAGACCAATACATGCTCAATCCTTCGCTGCGCGAAGGTATGTCAGACGTTTGGTACAATTCCGATGCTGGTGAGTATACCGTGTATCACTCCCAGGGCCGACCGAACTATTTCTGGCCCCAGCAAAACGCTTGGGCGGATCATCCCTTCGGAAACCCCGAGCCTGAGACGGAATTGAACAAGGAAACCGGAACGGCGGTTCGCCTGACCTATCCCGAGCTGTTTAACCGTGTCTCATTGGCCTGGAACGCCAGATACAATTACTACTGGCAATCCAGCGGTTGGGCGGAATGGTACTCCAAAGCCTACTCGAAAGTAGAGACTTCGGCGAAAAACCAGCACACGAAACATGTGTGTGGTGCAGCGAAAGACCAAGGTATTATTGTCTATGGCATCGCATTTGAAGCACCGCGTGCGGGCTTCAGAACGCTCCAAAACTGCGCAAGCTCGGACAGCCACGTCTATGATGTTAGTGGACTCGACCTTGAAAAAGCATTCGAATCCATCGCCTCTTCCATCCATAAATTGAGGCTGACCCAATGATCCGCAGAATGCTGTCGAAACTCGGGCCGTTTCGTAGGTCCGAGACGGGGAGCGCGACGATCGAGTTTGTCATGCTTGTTCCGTTTTTCTTGGCATTTCTTGTCGCGGGTGCCGAACTGTCGTTAATCACGATGCGTCACGCGGCGTTGGAACGCGGAGTTGACCTTATCGTGAGGGACATTCGTTTGGGCACTGGTACCAACTGGAACCACGACGACATCAAGACAAGGATTTGTGACGTATCTGGCATCACGGACTGTGTTGGGAACCTGCGACTGCAGATGATCCAACAAGATGCGTTCACAGGTATCGTTCTTTCGGACAAAGTTCCATGCACTGACAGCTCGGAAGATCCAAAACCCGTGCTGGACTTTAAAAGTGGGCAATCCAACGAGTTGATGATCTTGCGGGCCTGCTTGCGTATCGATCCAATTCTGGAGGCGTCCGCAATTGCAAAAGTTGTTCCCGATGACACTGGCCATTACGCAGTCACCGCGACGACAGCATTTGTACAGGAGCCGCTGTAAGATCATGTCTACACTCAGTAATTTAAAAAACCGCATCAAAGGCTTCAAGAACGATGAAAGCGGTATTCTTTCCGTTGAAGCGCTTATGATCTTCCCGCTTATGTTGTGGACGATCACGTTCACCTTCACAGCGTTCGAAGGGTTTCGTCAAAGCGCGTCGAATCTTAAGGCCGCTTATACAATCAGCGATTTAATCTCACGTGAAACTCAAGCCGTAACCGATACATATTTCGACTCGCTTCACGATTTGGCGGGCAAGATGATCAATAATCGGTCTGAGATGAAAATGCGGGTGTCGCTTATCTTATTCGACGAAGACGATGACCGTCACTATGTGCGGTGGTCCACTGTACGCGGTTTTGAGCAATCGTGGGACAACAACAACATCGACGAAATCGAAACCCGTCTGCCGCCGATGACCAATCAGGACACGCTCATTCTGGTCGAGACATCAAACGAGTATATTCCGACATTTAGACCCGGCTGGGACTTCGCCACTGGAATTACCTTTGAAAACTTCATCTTTACCAGGCCGAGATTCACAAACGAAGTGGCGTGCAATTTAGCGAAGACGCCCTTTGTCTGCGATAATAACGTTTAAAGCCTCTGACATGAACTTGGCCTCGGCGGCAGCTGTCATGCCGCCCACGCCCACCCTACGACCAAGCCTCCACCAAAGCCCTGGTGCCCATTTGTATGACATCTTGTGGCGCATGCGAACCAGAAAGCCATTTGACGGTTTGAAGGCAAAAACACCTCTATCGACAGTCTCAATATCTTCGATTCTTGCGATGATCTGACCCGAGCCCGTGCGTAGTTCGGATTGAGTCAGTTCTATGCAATCCTGTGTCGCATGCCAGACGCGGTAGGCCAGCCACAGGGATGCGCCACCCACAGCAAACAAAAACACTTGCCACATCGGCTCGGGCGGCGACGCCAAGGCAACATACGTCACCAGCGCCCCGACCGTTGTCAGCATCCCTACCCCGGCCCAGCGTCTGGGCGAGGATGCCTGAATCGTTGCCAACACGTCGTCCTGCATCAATATCTCCCAATTTGTTCCCCACGATTTAGCTTCTTTGAATGGGAAACAACAGGGGGTTGGTTAAGTTGCAAATTCGCACAGGTTCGGTTTGTTCGCGCAAATTGACTGCACAGGCGCAGAGATTACATGCTGCTCAAACGAACCGGAGTTTATCATGTCGCTCAGACCTACATTGGAAACGCGTCAGGCCATTCCCACGATGGAAGGGGCCGGAGTGAAACTGCATCGTGCGTTCGGGTTTCAAGACCCGTCGGAACTGGACCCTTTTCTTCTGTTTGACGACTTTCGAAACGAAAGGCCGCAGGACTATCAGGCCGGGTTTCCCTGGCATCCGCATCGCGGGATCGAGACAATCACCTATGTTCTGGCCGGATCGGTCGAGCATTCCGATTCATTGGGCAACACCGGCACCTTGGGTGCGGGCGACGTGCAATGGATGACGGCCGGGTCAGGTATACTGCATCAGGAAATGCCGCACGGAAACACCTCGGGGCAGATGCACGGATTTCAATTGTGGGGCAACCTGCCCTCGGATCAGAAGATGACCGCCCCTCGCTATCAGGATGTTCAAAGCAAAGACATTCCCGAAATCATCGATGACGACGGCACAACTGTTCGTGTGATTGTTGGAGACTTCTGGGGTAAGACCGGGCCGGTGGATGGTATCGCGGCAGACCCGCAATACCTGGACATCTCGATCCCCGCAGGTGTGAAAAAGACCTTTCGGATCGACACCTATCGCCGAGCCTTCGCGTATGTGTTCCAGGGTCAGGCCGCCTTTGCCGACGCTTCGCAGCCAACAGGCGTGCTGTTGGAAAAAGAGGTCGCCGGGCAAGAGGTCAACATCCGCGATATGTCTGGCGACCGGACCCTTGTCCGCTTTGGCACCGGGGACGAAATCACCGTTCAGGCAGGCCGGGAAGGTGTTCGGTTTTTGTTGATCTCTGGTGCTCCGATTGATGAACCAGTCGCGTGGCACGGTCCAATTGTGATGAACACAAGGGCCGAACTGGAACAAGCGTTTCGGGAGCTGCGAAACGGGACGTTCATTCGCCCCGCACACTGACCTATTGGCGGCTTGACGTTGTCAGGCCGTCACCGCCTTGTGTACCATGTTCCAATAGATCTGTTCGACCTCATCCAGCGACAATCGACCGCCAGATCGATACCAGGTCATCACACCGTTCAACATGGCAATCACGGCAAGCGTCGCAATCTTAGTGTCTGGAATTGCAAACTGACCGGCCTGCTGCCCCGCGTGAAGGATGTTTTCCAGCGCGTTTTCGTACTGTCGACGAAGGTCTTCTATTTCGGCGAAGTTTTCTGGCGAGAGATTTCGCAACTCCATATAGGCTATGAAGACCTCATCAGGGCGTTGCAGGTGGAAGCGAATGTGAAACCCGACGAACTGGCGCAATGCTTGTGGAGCGTCTTCGCCGCCCTGCAATTCGCTAAATGCAGACAACAACTCCTGCATGTGTTCACGCATCAATCGGTACAACAAGCTTTGCTTGTCCGGCGTGTAATTGTACAACGCCCCAGCCTGCACTCCGACTTCTTTCGCGATCTGCCGCATCGAAACGGCGGCATAGCCGTGTCGTGCAAACAAGTTCAGAGCAGCCTTGCGAATGCGCGGGCCGGTTATGTCCGAGTGAGAGCCTTGAGTTCGTGCCATGTACCTACGATATCTGAACAATTGTTCAGATAGAACCCCGCTTGATCGACAGCCCCAAAAGGTGCATCACAATACGGCACACAAAACAAAAAAGCGCACCCTATGAAACTGCTGCCTATACTGTCGTTTATCCTTCTTTGCGCCGGCTGCGCAGATTTCCCCGAGTTGGAAGGCAGTGAACCGGCCTCGGTGAAAAAAGCTCCCTACCCGCGCCTTGTTCCTCTGCAAGAAACACTGGGACCTGCCATTGATCCGGTCAGCCAAGCTGCCACGGTCGAAGAAGACCTAACGCAGCGAAGCGAAGCGCTCGCCCAAAAGGCCCAAGCGCTGCAAAACGCACAAACCAACTAACGCACAGCATTTCACCTCCACATTCGCCCGGTGACGGATTGCACCCTTGGCCCGAACCCGCTAATGCAGCGCTGATCGGACAAACGTCCGAATACAGTTAGAATCCGGCGGAAAGGGACATACGACATGACACAGGCACTGCGGCTGGGAATTGCGGGCTTGGGAACGGTCGGCGTCGGTGTCGTAAAGATTGTCCGCCGCCATGCCGACTTGCTGAAAGCGCGTACGGGCCGCTCGATTGAGATCGTGGCCGTGTCAGCACGAGATCCCAACAAGGATCGTGGCGTAAACCTGTCGGATTATGCCTGGGAAACCGATCCGGTGGCACTGGCAAAACGCGACGATGTCGATGTTTTTGTCGAGTTGATGGGCGGCGAAAACGGACCCGCCAAGGCGTCGGTCGAGGCCGCTTTGACCTCGGGCAAGGATGTTGTCACTGCCAACAAGGCATTGCTTGCCATCCACGGACAAGAACTGGCAGAACAGGCAGAAGCTGCGGCTCGTGTCATCCGCTTCGAGGCTGCTGTTGCTGGTGGTATCCCGGTAATCAAATCCCTAACGGAAGGTTTGGCCGGGAATGAAATCACGCGTGTTATGGGCGTGATGAACGGCACCTGCAACTACATCCTGACCCGAATGCAATCACAGCGTCAGGGGTATAACGCCCTGTTCGATGAATGCGCCGAGCTTGGCTATCTTGAGGCCGACCCCAATCTGGATGTGGGCGGCATCGACGCTGCACATAAACTGGCGCTTCTGGCCTCGATTGCCTTTGGCACCAAGCCGAATTTCGATGGCATCGAGATTGAAGGCATTCAGCACATCAGCCTCGATGATATCGATCAGGCCGACGACATGGGTTTCCGCATCAAATTGCTGGGTGTCGCGCAGCGCACCGCACGCGGGCTAGAGCAACGTATGCAACCTTGCCTCGTACCCAGCGATTCTCCGCTGGGTCAGCTGGAGGGTGGCACCAATATGGTGGTGATCGAAGGCGACTCGGTCGAGCAGATCGTTTTGCGCGGTCCCGGTGCAGGCGAAGGCCCCACGGCCAGCGCGGTGCTAGGCGATGTTTGTGATCTGGCGCGCGGGATGCAGATTTCGACCTTCGGCCGCCCTGCTACATCGCTCGAGGCTGCCAAGCCCGCGGTCACTGGCCTGCCTGCGCCGTATTACCTGCGGCTTGGCCTGTTAGACAAACCCGGTGCTCTGGCAAAAGTTGCGGCTATTCTGGGCGACGCGGGCGTTTCGATCGACCGGATGCGCCAGTACGCGCACGCGGAAAGCACAGCCCCCGTTCTAATCGTTACGCACAAAACCACCCGCGCCGCACTGAACGTGGCGCTGGACGGTTTCCGCAATACGGATGTAGTGGCAGGTGAGCCTGTTGCGCTGCGGATTGAAAAGGTTTGATCTTGCAGCCCGCATGAAACGCAAGCTATGCCGAAAGAAACGGCTTTACTGACCAAGGGATACTGAACAATGAGTGCTGCCAAGACCGATTTCAACGACCGCCTGCTGTCTCTGGGGCTGGCAAGGGTGGCGGAACAGGCTGCACTGGCCTCAGCGTCGCTTGTGGGGCGCGGCGATGAGAAAGCTGCCGATCAGGCAGCCGTAAACGCCATGCGCGAACAGCTGAACCTGCTGGACATTGCCGGTGTCGTGGTGATCGGTGAAGGTGAGCGCGATGAAGCGCCCATGCTGTATATCGGCGAAGAAGTTGGCACCGGCACCGGCCCCGGTGTGGACATCGCGCTGGACCCGCTGGAAGGCACAACGCTGACCGCCAAGGACATGCCCAACGCGCTGACCGTGATCGCCATGGGTCCGCGTGGATCGATGCTGCACGCGCCGGACGTTTATATGGACAAGCTGGCCGTTGGTCCCGGCCTGCCTGAGGGCGTCGTTAACCTTGACATGTCCCCGCGCGAGCGCGTCGAAGCATTGGCAAAGGCCAAGGGCTGCAAACCGGCCGACATCACCGTTTGCATTCTGGAACGTCCCCGTCATGAAGCCATGATCGCCGAAGTGCGCGAGACCGGTGCCTCGATCCGCCTGATCACCGATGGTGATGTGGCTGGCGTCATGCACTGTGCCGAAAGCGAAGTGACCGGAATCGACATGTATATGGGTCAAGGTGGTGCGCCCGAGGGTGTTCTGGCTGCCGCCGCGCTGAAATGCATGGGCGGTCAGATCTTTGGTCGCCTCTTGTTCCGCAACGATGACGAACGTGGGCGCGCAGCCAAAGCAGGCATCACGGATCTGGATCGCGTTTATGCGCGTGATGAGATGGTGACCGCAGATGTGATCTTTGCCGCAACCGGTGTTACAGGTGGTTCACTGCTGCCGCGCATCAAACGTGAACCGGGCTGGGTTGAAACCACAACCCTGCTGATGCGGTCCAAAACAGGGTCGGTGCGCCGCATGTCCTATCGCACGCCCACCTGGCCGCACGACAAGGCGTGACGGCTTGCGCCATTGCCTTTGGCGAGAGTATTTCTGAAAAAATGAAAAGGCCGGGTCCGCAAGGGTCCGGCCTTGGCGCATAAGAGGCGAGCGATGAGTTTTCTAGGAGTCGAACAATCATTGACGGGGCGACGCTGGGTTGGCCCCAGCGCCGAAGTCGAGCGCGCCTCAGAAATGATGGCACAGCAGACTGATCTGCCACGCGCGGTGTGCCAGGTTCTGGCCCGACGCGGTGTGCCGGTGATGGAGGCTCGCGGTTTCCTTGACCCAAAGCTCAAGGAATTGCTGCCCGACCCGCGTGCGATGAAAGACATGGAGGTTGCAGCGACACGCTTTCTTGACGCGGTTAGACATCGTCAGAAAATCGCTGTGTTTGCCGATTACGATGTCGACGGCGGCAGCTCTGCCGCGCTGCTGATGGTCTGGCTGCGCCATATGGGTTTGCAGGCGACGCTGTATGTGCCAGACCGCATCGACGAAGGATATGGCCCCAATGCACCTGCCATGCGGGATTTAGCGGAAGCGCATGATCTGATCATTTGCGTTGACTGCGGAACACTCAGCCATGACCCGATCGCAGCGGCCAAGGGGGCCGACGTGATCGTTCTGGATCACCACCTTGGGGGCGAAACCCTGCCCGATTGCGTCGCTGTCGTGAATCCGAACCGCCAGGACGAAAGCGGCGATCTGGGGTATCTTTGCGCAGCAGGTGTGGTGTTCTTGATGCTGGTCGAAGCCGGACGACAATTGCGCGAAGCAGGAGCGAAGGGGCCGGACCTGATGTCGATGCTGGATCTGGTGGCGCTGGCTACCGTGGCCGACGTCGCACCTTTGATCGATGCCAATCGCGCTTTGGTTCGGCAGGGTTTGAAGGTGATGGCGCTGCGCCAGCGCCCCGGTCTTGTGGCCCTGTCCGACGTTTCGCGCATGGATACCGCGCCGAACAGTTATCATCTTGGATTTCTGCTGGGTCCTCGTGTGAACGCAGGCGGACGGATCGGTCAAGCTGATCTGGGCGCGCGATTGCTAAGCACAGAGTCCCCACACGAAGCGCAAGCTTTGTCCGAGCGTTTGGATGCGTTGAACACAGAACGTCGTGATATTGAGAACGCTGTTCGCGCGGCAGCCATGGAACAGGCCGAGTATCGTGGCCTGGGCGCGCCCTTGGTGTGGGCGGCGGGCGAAGGCTGGCACCCCGGCGTGGTGGGGATCGTAGCCTCGCGTCTGAAGGAAACCACCAACCGCCCGGCCATCGTGATTGGCTTTGATGGGGATGAAGGCAAAGGCTCGGGTCGGTCGGTCTCGGGCGTTGATCTGGGGGCCTCAATCCAGCGTCTCACCGCTGAAGGTCTGTTGGTCAAGGGCGGCGGCCACAAGATGGCGGCGGGTCTGACGGTGATGCGCGACAAGCTTGAACCTGCCATGGAGCGTCTGAGCGAGTTGCTGGCCAAACAAGGGGCCGGTCAGAGCGGCCCGGCCGACCTGAAGCTGGACGGTGCACTCATGCCCGGCGCGGCGACGGTTGATCTGATAGAACAGGTTGAAAAGGCGGGACCATTTGGCGCCAGCGCCCCTGCCCCACGCTATGCTTTGCCGGACCTTCAGGTGCGCTTTGCTAAACGAGCCGGGGAAACACATCTGAAACTATCGCTGGCCGATGGCATGGGCGGTGGGCTCGACGCAATTGCCTTTGGTGCCTTTGACGGACCCATGGGTGAGAAGCTTTCAAATCATGGTGGCGCGCGTTTCCATTTCGCGGGACGGCTTGAGGTGAATACATGGGGCGGGCGCCAATCGGTGCAACTCAGGCTGGAGGATGCAGCAGAGGCAAATTAGCGCTCTGCGACAGTGGCCCAAAAAACTTTCACATCCCTGCATTTTTCCGCTTGCGGGGGTCACGGTGAAACCGTAAAAGGCCCTCCACAAGCCAGCGTGGCCCGTTCGTCTATCGGTTAGGACGCCAGGTTTTCAACCTGGAAAGAGGGGTTCGATTCCCCTACGGGCTACCACTTGTGCTTGCGCCACTACCAAATGGCCCGTTCGTCTATCGGTTAGGACGCCAGGTTTTCAACCTGGAAAGAGGGGTTCGATTCCCCTACGGGCTACCATTTCCTTGCCTAAGTTCCGAATTTTTCGCGGCATAGATCTTTGATCTGCGTCCAAATCGATTTGTATTCTGGTGTGTTTTCCGCCGCATAATGGAAGTTCTTTATCAACCCGGTCAGCTGCGTAAACACCTGCCGTACTTCGGCTTTGTCCGAGAAGGCCGCTTTGGATTGCGTGACATCATAGATAAGCTTGAACGTCATTTTCTGCCGCTCCAGCGGAACGGTCGCATCGACCTTGTCGAAGGCGTCTTGCTGCAAGTAGACCATGTCAACAAAAAGCGCTTTTTGCTGTGTTACAAAATCGTCGATCGTGACACCCTCTTCCCCCGTGACCTGCATCATCTGGTCAACCTGTTCGCCCTTTTCGATCAGAGCGATCAGGTCGCGCACTTTACCCGTCCAGCCGGGTTCGGCATTCTTGTCGTACCAATCCGACAACTGATCTGTGTACCGAGACCAGCTGAGCATCGGGTCAACCGCCGGGTAAAAGCGTTTATAGGCACGCTCGGACGACAGGCCGAGGAAGCACTTGACCGTCGACAGGGTGGATTGCGTGACAGGCTCGTCAAAATTACCGCCCGCAGGTGAAACCGTTCCGATCAGCGTCAGACTGCCCAGATCACCGTCGTTGGTTTTCAGGGCCCCTGCCCGCTCGTACAACCCTTTGATGGAGCTTTCCAGATAGGCGGGGAACCCTTCTTCGCCTGGAATTTCCTCAAGCTTGCCCGAGGTTTCACGCATGGCTTGCGCCCAGCGGCTTGTGCTGTCGGCGATCAGCAATACGTCATAGCCCATCTGCCGGTAATATTCGCCCAACGTAATGCCAGTGAAGATCGAAGCCTCGCGCGCGGCAACCGGCATCGAGGACGTATTACAGATGATAATTGTCCGATCCATCAGGCTACCCCCCGTGGTCGGATCGGTCATCTTCGGGAATTCCTCGATGGTTTCCACCACCTCACCCGCACGTTCACCGCAGGCTACAACTATCACGATATCGACCTTTGCGTTCCGTGCGATCAGGTTCTGCAGCACGGTCTTGCCTGCCCCGAACGGCCCGGGAATACAGGCGGTTCCGCCGCGGGCAATCGGGAAGAACGTGTCGATCAAACGTTGTGAAGTCAGAACAGGCTCGGTCGGATACAGTCGCTCAGACAACGTGCGTTTCAGGATGTTTTCCGGCAATGGCCGCCGAACCGGCCATTTCTGCGACAGGGTCAGAGTATGCTCGCCCCCGTTTTCGTCTTCAAGGCGCGCGACAATGTCATGGATCGTGGCCGCGCCCTTTTGTACCCAGACCACCTTGTATGTACCGGACCAATTGAATGGCAGCATGATCTTGTGGCTAAAGTGTCCCTCGGGCACTGTCCCGATACTGTCCCCAGCAGTTACTGCGTCGCCAACCTTGACCGAAGGCGTAAAGGACCATTTCGCCAGCTCATCCAAGGGCGCCACATCTGCACCGCGTGGCAGGAAGGTGCCAAATTCGGCGGCCACTTTGGGCAGAGGCGATTGCAACCCGTCAAACACCTGCCCCAATAGTCCCGGCCCCAGCTCAACCGACAGCAACTGACCCGATTGCTCAACCGGATCGCCAACAGCCACGCCGTCGGTACTTTCATAGACCTGTACGTCTGCGGTATCGCCACGCACTCGCAGCACTTCGGCTTTCAGACGTTCCTGACGCCCACCGGGACTGGGGCGCGATGGCAGGATGAACACCACCTCGTTTTTGACCAATTGGCCTGGCTGACCGGTCGCGTCCGGGTTGGCTTGTATTTGCACAAGCCCTTCCTGAACCGAGACGACCCGTGCAGTCGAGGTTTGCTTAGCTGAGGTTGGGGCTGTCATGCGCTTGCTCCCTCAAAATCGATATCGGCGACATCGGCCATGGCCTGTTGCGCCAGTTTCTCAAATCGCTTGGCCGCCTCGGTGGCGCTGCTTTGCGCCCAGCGGTCGAAAATATTCCAGATCAGAACATAAATCGCGACCGCCTCAAAATCGAACATGTGGCGGGCTGCATGTCGTTTGAGTTGCTTGTGGCTGATCGACAAAAGCAGACGTTCCAGTCCAAGCGGATCTTCGTCTTCGAGCAATTGGTGCGCCTCTTTCAGCCACGGCATGGGCGTATCCAGCCCAAATGTAGGATCGGTCCAGTAGGCTGGAATGTGGCGGCTCCATCGTCCGACGCCGAACGAGCCTGAAGGCGCGGGTTCTCCGCGTTTTCTAAGGCGCAGTGCTGCAACAACCGAGCGGAGTTCCATGCGCTCCACAAAGAGCTTGCGTAAGGTGGGCTGTGGGATGTCCATCAACGCCTGTTTACAGCGCTGGATTGCCTGAACGTCAGTGACATCCATGTCATAGGCGCTCCAGCTCAGCGTGTGCTCAAGAACATTCAAGACCTTGGCATCATCCGCTGTCAGAGCCGTCAACCGACGGTCGAGCCTGATGCGCGAAAGCGGAGGCTGTTTGGCAACAAACAAGCGCTCCGACCCCGGAAGACTGCACATCAATGCGATATAGGCGTCCTGCTCTGACATCTCAGCGGATGACCCCTTCCAGAACGGCACGGAATCTCGGCTGCAAATGCTCCATCAGCAATGAAGCCACCGCCTTGTCTGTGAGGTCCAGAACGACTCCCTCGTCCTCTGCGCGAACGCGGATGCCTTCTTGGGTATCGTCTGCCACATGCAGTTCGACATTCTCGCGCAGCATCTTCGCCGTCAGTCCAAGAACATACTTCGTCAGCTGGCCAGATTGAATGTCATCCGCGTTTTGCTTGATGTCTTCCTGCGTGGCGACCTTGGTAGGCAAAATGACCTGAACCTTGCCGTCCAGATTGGCTCCCTCACTGGCCCGACCGACAACCTCCAGTATCATTTGCCTAATAAGCTCAGGATCGGACATCTCTTCGGTCACAAGGCGTTCAACGTCTTCTTTGAAGCGATCCGTCAGACCGGCTTTCATGGTCAACACGGCGTCCCGCATCGCGGTGTTCAACGCTTCTTCACCCGCTGCACGGTAGTTGTCGGATTCTGTGCGGGCTTTCTTCTTAAACTCATCGGCTTCGCGTTTTGCATCCGCCAGAATGCGCGCGGCCTCGGCCTTGGCGTCTTCGCGCAGCTTCTCGGCTTCGGCCTGACCTGCGGCAACCCCATCGTTGCGCAGCTTGTCGATCAGGGCATCAACGCCATGTGAAATTGCTCCGGTCTGTGCCATCAGCTGATCCCCGCACTAATGACCAAGGCGAACACAAAGGCAAAAACACCAAAGCCTTCGATAATCGCGGCCGGTGCGAGCGCGAGGCCAAAAATTTCGGGCTTTTCCTTGGTGGCGTTGATTGCTGCCGCACAGGCTCGACCTTGCCAGATGCCGCAATACATCAGTGCAATGCCCGACAGAATGCCAATGCCGAACAATCCGCCTGCGTTTTCCGGTGTCACGGCGCGGTTCAGGGTGAACATGATGACAATCCCATAGATCACCATCGTGGACGGAAAGGCCGAAACGCCGACGAAACGCCCGTAGCCGCCTTCGGTTTCTGTCATGGCTCCGATACTGGCCATCCCCGCAATCGAACAGCCAATGGCGCTTGCCGCAGCCCCCAACGCCATAGGCGCATAGATGCCCAGCCAACCCAGTGTAAGAACAAGCTCATTCATTCCTGAACCTCCTTGCGGGCAAACGGACGAAACACGATGCCTTCATCCGGCAGACCCCATTTAAAGAATTCGATGTAATTGAGACGTAAGCCGTGGACGACGCCGCTCATCATGGCGAGCGCGAAGTTCAAAACGTGACCGATGATCAGGATCAGCAGCCCAAACAGAATGCCCGGCCCTTTCAGCGCCTGCATGACGGAAACGGCCAGATCGTTGAACGTGATCGCCAGCGACGCCGAAGCCAGACCAAGCGCAAACAGGCGCATATAGCTAAGGACATCGCCAAACGCGCCCATCGCCCCTGCTAGGCTTTGCAAGCCCTCGATCAGACGCCAGATCCAGTCTGTCGGCTTCTGGATCATCCGCTCACTGGAAAACAAGACAATCGCCGCAACGCCGAGGATCAGGATCGCCGACCCCGGCACAGGCGATTTGCCGTTCATATAGCTAAGCCACAGTACAAACCCGCCGATCAAGGCAGCAATCCAACCCAGATTGGCAATCGCCTTGCGTTGCCCCCACGCGGCATGGGCCGCTAATGCGTTGGCCAGAACCAGATGCAAGACACCAACCACAATCGACACCATCATCATTGCGCCGAAATTGTTCAAATCCAGCACCTTGAGCTTTGCCCAGATCGAACCTGCAGATGGAGAAACCCCAAAGTAACTGCCGACCAAGATGCCGTAGAGGATTGTAGCCCCAGAAACGGTCAGCCCATAAAGACGCCACGATCGCTGACCCGCAGTCGCGCCCATACGCTTCCAGAACAGCAAAAGGCCCAGCAGGATTACGACCCCGTATCCAGCATCTGCCACGATCATTGCGAAGAAGAACGCGAACGAGGCTGCGACGATCACGCTGGGGTCCCAATCCTTATAGCCGGGTACTTGATAAAACAGCGCCAAGTCCACCGCAGAACTACGTTTTTCAGGCTGTTCCAATAATGTGGGCGGGGTATCTTCCGGCCCCGGTTCTTCGATCAGAACTGCCGCATCTTTTGCTTTCGCCAATTCCAATACAGCGTCCATACGGTCTTTGGGGACCCAGCCCTGCACAGCAAAAACTGCCTCTTCATCGCGTACTTTCTGCTTTGCATGAGCCAGTTCGGCGGCGCTTTCTGCAACGGACAGGTTCCGGCGCATCAAGGTCAGATAGCGGGTTTGCGCCACGCGCTCTGCCTCTAAGGCCTCAAGCGCGATTTCGGCCTCCTCCAGTTGCGCCTCAAGCTCGTGAATGGGCAACGAACCCACATGCGTGCGCGGGATCGGAAGAATGTCATCGTCGGGCTCGTCGGGAGAGATCAGGACCGCGTAAAGAAATCGGTGGTCTTCTTCCAAAATCGCCCAGGGCAATTTGACCTCTGACAGAGCTTCACGGTGTTTCAGTGGCAACTGATAGAACCACAGCCGATTGCCTGCCAAAACATCCGTTGGCGGGAAGTCCAGATCACCCCAGGGCCGCACCTGAGCGATACGATGCGCCAGAAAATCCCGCCGGTCCATCGTATCCCGAGTGCGCTGCATGAGGTCAGTCACCTCATTCACGAAACCGTCCATGTCAAAACCGGGGTTTCGCTGGATCTGGCGCCGTGGCTCGGGAACTTCTGCAAGGAAACGCAACGCTTTATACGCTTCTCTTGCACCACGTTCGCTGATCTTTTCAGGTTCATTCGGCGGGGGAACAAGCGGTAGAACATGCATACAGCCAAGGTCTTGCAGCGCCTCAAGCGTGTCCGATTTTTGGGCTGCCGGCCCGATCAGAGACATCTTCTTCAAACGTGCGACGCTCATGTCAAAACCTCTCGCGCGTGTTTGCGTTTAGAGATTTTTGACTGCACGACCGCCTGCATTTGTTCGTCACTCAGATAGATGCGGATCTTCTTGATGTTGGCCTTGGCACGGGGGATCAGAACCTTTTCGAACAGGTTGACCCGCTGCGTAATCGTGGCCACCGCCTTGTCGAAAATGCGCACGCGCTCCTCGGCGATTTTGACCCGCAGGCGCGCTTCGATCATGTCATGTAGCAACTGCGCGGCGGCATCAACCCAATGGGGTTTGGCAAGCACGGAATAAGGACGCACGACAACTTCGATCCGGTCAAGGTCAGGCATTTTGACGCCAACCACGTTGACCTCTTTGACCTTGTAGTCCTTAAGCTCAACCAGACCGTCCAGATCGATACCCTGCTGGGCCAGCATGGGAAGCTTTTCACCCACCTGCTGCGCTAGGGCCGCCACCTCTTGCTCAAGGCGTTTGACGTCCTCACGCGCTTTCACTCGTTCGGCCATCAACTGCTGGCGCTTCAGGTCCAGCGACGGCAGGAACCGCTCGTAGCTTTTCAGCTGCGTCTGCTGGCGGGCCAGTGACGATTTATTCAGCTGCAACCGCGCCATTGGCATCCTTTGGGAAATACTTGTCGATCAGGGTCTGTTTCATCAACAATTGTTCTGGCGCAAAACACTCTGCTAGTGTCTTCCAGCCCAGGTCCAGCGCCTCCTCCAGAGGGATGGAAACGTTGATGTTCATGAACCGTGCACGGAACAATCCTCCAAACTTCAGCAATTGATGGTCATAGTCGGAAAGATCAAACGCCATCGCCTGCTTTTGCGCGGCATCGCGGCTTTCTGAATAGAAACGGATCATCGTGTTCATGATCTGGCCGTGATCTTCGCGCGTGGTCTTGCCGATTACGTTCTGCTTGAGGCGCGACAGGCTGCCGAACGGATCAATCACGCCAGAGTGGAGATAGAACTGGCCTTCAGTGATGTAGCCGGTGTTATCGGGGACCGGGTGGGTTACGTCATTACCGGGCATCGTTGTCACAGTCAGAACCGTGACCGATCCACCCTTGGCGTAATCGCACGCCTTTTCGTACCGGCGTGCGAGCTGCGAATAGAGATCGCCCATATAGCCCCGCTGGGACGGCACGCGTTCCTGACTGATCCCCACTTCTTTCATCGCGTCGGCATAAGCTGTCATATCGGTCAGCAGAACGAGAACGCGCTTGCCCTCTTCCACCGCAAATTTCTCAGCCACCGCCAGAGCCATGTCAGGGACCAACAGTCGTTCGACCAAAGGGTCCATTGCCTGATTGACGAACATCACAGTGCGTGAGAACACGCCAGCATCCTCGAACGAAGTTCGGAATGTGTGGTAATCGTCAAAGATCAGCCCCAAGCCGCCGAAAACGACAATGTCCGCATCTGCCTGAATGCCGATTCGGCTGAGGAACGCGTTGAATGGCTCACCCGAAACTGAAAAAATCGGGATTTTCTGACTTTCGACCAATGTGTTGAACACGTCGATCATTGGCACGTCGGTGCGGATCATTTTGTTGGGAACGGCGCGCTCAGCCGGGTTTACGGTCGGTCCGCCAATGTCGATTCGGGGCTCGGAAGACAGATCTGGCCCACCGTCTATCGGCACCCCTGCGCCATCAAAGACCCGCCCCAGAATATTGGCCGAATACGGTGTCTGCATCGGGTGACCAAGAAAGGTCGCCGTCGCCTCGGTCGAAATCCCCTTGGTGCCGGAAAACACCTGAAGCGTCACAACATCCCGGTCGATGAAGATCGCCTGGGCCAATGTTTTTCGGCCATCTACAGTTTCAATGACGGCGAGGTCGTTGTATCGAACAGCAGGGTTTCCTTCGCCCTCAACCGGCACCCGAACTTTGATCGTGTCGCCTACAATTTCCAGAACTCGGGTGTATTTCAACAAGCTTCGGGACATCATCTACCCTCGCTGATCCAAGTTGTTTTCTGTTAAACTCGCGGCGTTGTTCACCGGCAATTTTTTGCAATAACGGCATTAGCTTACAACGAATTCACAAATTAGCAAATGCGTTCAACATCACCCATCCAAAGATGCCCGGGCGTCAATTACTAAAAATTTAGTTTGACAGGTACGCAAAAAATCGCTGATGCTGTCCGGCATCCGGTTCCAACCGGAAACCATAATCTTTGGGAGGAGACAGATGCGGAGACATCTACTTTCCGCAGTGGCGGCGGCTGCCGTCATTGCGGGGCACGGTCCCGTTTGGGCCGACGAAGCCGCAGCACAACGTTGGATCGACGACGAATTCCAGCCATCGACCTTGTCGAAAGACGAACAGATGGCCGAGATGCAGTGGTTCATCGAAGCTGCACAACCCTATGCTGGCATGGAAATCAATGTCCTGTCCGAGGGCATCCCGACCCATTCTTACGAATCCGAGGTTCTGACCAAGGCGTTCGAAGAAATCACCGGCATCAAGGTCAACCACCAAATCCTGGGTGAAGGTGAAGTGGTTCAGGCTGTTCAGACTCAGATGCAGACGGGCCGGAACCTGTATGACGGCTATGTCAACGACAGTGACCTGATCGGCACGCATTCGCGTCTGCAACTGGCCTATCCGCTGACCGACATGATGGGCGGCGATTGGGCGGCGACAACCTCGCCGACGCTGGACCTGGATGACTTCATGGGCATTCAGTTCACCACCGGTCCCGACGGCAAGCTATATCAGTTGCCCGACCAGCAGTTTGCGAACCTTTACTGGTTCCGCAAGGACTGGTTCGATGACGAAGCCAACAAGGCCGCGTTCAAAGAAAAGTACGGGTATGATCTGGGCGTTCCGGTCAACTGGTCAGCCTATGAGGATATCGCCGAATTCTTCACCAATGACGTTAAAGAAGTCGACGGTGTGACGATCTACGGCCACATGGACTATGGCAAGCGCGCGCCTGACCTTGGCTGGCGCATGACCGACGCCTGGCTGTCGATGGCCGGTGCCGGCGACGTTGGCGAGCCGAACGGTGTTCCGGTCGATGAATGGGGCATCCGCATGGAAGCGGGCACCTGTAACCCTGTTGGCGCATCCGTATCGCGCGGTGGTGCAGCCAATGGTCCGGCTGCGGTCTATGCGATCCGAAAATGGGATGAGTGGTTGCGGGCCTATGCGCCTCCGGGTGCGGCGTCTTATGACTTCTACCAGTCGCTGCCTGCGCTCAGCCAGGGCAACGTGGCGCAGCAGATCTTCTGGTATACCGCCTTTACTGCTGACATGGTGAAGCCGAAGTCCGAAGGCAACAACACCGTGGATGACGAAGGCACACCGCTGTGGCGGATGGCGCCCAGCCCGCATGGCCCCTATTGGGAAGAAGGCCAGAAGGTTGGATACCAAGACGTGGGTTCGTGGACCTTCCTGAAATCGACCCCCTCGGATCGTGCTCAGGCTGCGTGGCTGTACGCTCAGTTCGTGACGTCCAAAACTGTTGACGTGAAGAAGTCCCATGTGGGTCTGACCTTCATCCGCGACAGCTCGGTCAACCACGAGTCGTTCACCGAACGCGCACCCAAACTGGGTGGTTTGGTCGAGTTCTATCGCTCGCCTGACCGTGTGGCGTGGTCGCCGACCGGCATCAACGTTCCAGACTATCCGAAACTGGCCCAGATTTGGTGGCAGCAGATTGGTGACGTGAACTCAGGTGCCTTTACCCCGCAAGAGGCGATGGACCGTCTGGCCGAAGAGATGGACATCACCATGGCCCGCATGCAGGCCGCGGATGAAAGCGCCGGTGTCTACGGTGGCTGTGGCCCCCGCTTGAACGAGCCGCAGGATGCGTCCTTCTGGTTGGAAAAAGCAGGTTCGCCCAAAGCCAAGCTTGAGAACGAAAAGCCACAGGGCCAGACCGTCAACTATGACGAGCTGGTTAAGCGCTGGCAGTCTCAGTAAGCCGAAGCAATCGGGGATGCCGTATGCGGCATCCCCATCCCAAGGCCAGTGCGATGCACTGAAGGACCGGAACTCACGGACATGATCGAACTTCAAGACGCGACCAAAAGGGTCGGCAACGTCATCCATATCAAGCCCACAAACCTGAAGCTTCATACAGGTCACTTCAACGTTCTTTTAGGGGCGACCGGATCGGGCAAGACCTCTCTGATCAAGATGATGGCCGGGCTGGACCCGATCGCCTCGGGCAAGGTCCTTATGGATGGGCAGGACGTGACTCGACTGAACACGCAAAAGCGACAGATCAGCCTGGTGCACCAATTCTTCGTGAACTACCCCCACATGACCGTTTTTGACAACATCGCCTCGCCCTTGCGCGTGGCTGGCATGGTAAAGTCCGAAATCGAGGGCCGCGTGGAAGAGGCCGCCGATCTGCTTCAATTACGCCCCATGCTGCACCGCCGCCCGCATGAGCTGTCGGGAGGCCAACAGCAACGTACTGCGCTGGCTCGGGCCATCGCGAAAGAAAGTCGTGCGGTCTTCCTGGATGAACCGCTGGCGAACCTGGATTACAAACTGCGCGAGGAACTGCGCGAACAGCTGCCGGACCTGTTCGCTGGACGCGGCGCAGTGGTGGTTTACGCCACCTCGGAACCCGAAGAGGCCCTTTTGTTGGGCGGCTACACGGCCTTGATGGAAGATGGTCGCGTGACTCAATTCGGACCGACCGCAGACATTTACCGCAACCCTGAAAACATCGCCGCCGCGCGCGTCTTCTCGGACCCGCCGATCAACGTGGCCAGCATCACAGTTTCGGGCGCTCAGGCGCAACTGGCGGGCGGCGGAGGCTGGGCCGTATCTGATATGGCTGACGGCGATTACATGGTTGCCGTGCGCCCGCACAGAGTGACGCCATTCCGTACGACTGACGCGGACGTCGAACTGACAGGCCGCGTCATCGTGACAGAACTGTCCGGCTCGGATTCCAGTGCGCATTTTCGGCACGGATCGGATGACTGGGTCTCTCTGGCCGCTGGCGTGCACCCTTATCAGGTTGGTGAGGATCACAATTTCTACCTGAACCCGGCCCATTGCCGGTATTTCAGCCAAGACGGCAAGAGGGTGGCCTGACATGGCACAGATCAAGCTTTCAAACCTGCGACACAGCTACATGCCCGCGCCGAAAGGCCCCGAGGATTATGCGCTGAAAGAAATTGATGTGACCTGGCGCGATGGTGGGGCATACGCTCTGCTCGGGCCGTCGGGCTGCGGCAAGTCCACGCTGCTGAACATCATATCCGGCCTTCTTACCCCCTCGGAAGGTCGGATCCTGTTTGATGACCAGGACGTCACCGCCCTGCCCCCCGATCAGCGCAACATCGCACAGGTGTTCCAGTTCCCGGTGATCTACGACACGATGACCGTGGGCGAAAACCTGGCCTTTCCGCTCAAAAATCGGGGCGTAGATGCAGCGACGATCAAGCGCCGCGTCGATGAGATTGCCGAGATGCTGGACGTCACGGATATGCTGAATACCCGCGCCAGCGGCCTCAGCCCAGACAACAAGCAGAAGATCTCGATGGGGCGCGGTCTGGTCCGTGATGACGTGAACGCGGTGATGTTTGATGAACCGCTGACCGTGATTGACCCGCATCTGAAATGGAAACTACGGTCCAAGCTGAAAGAGCTGCACCAACGCGTCAAGGCCACCATGATTTACGTGACCCACGACCAAACCGAAGCGCTGACTTTCGCGGACGAAGTGGTCGTCATGCAAGAGGGCGAGGTCGTACAAATTGGCACCCCGGTAGAGCTGTTCGAGCGGCCCCAACATACATTCGTCGGCCATTTCATCGGCTCGCCGGGCATGAATGTTCTAGCCTGCGAGGCCAAGGGTGACCGCGCGGTCTTCGAAGGACACGAGGTCATGCTGGAAGGTCCCACCTTGGGCGAAGGTGGCCGCACCGATCTGGGTATTCGCCCGGAATACATCAGCTTTGGCGAAACAGGCGTTCCCGCGCATGTGACCAAAGTTGCGGACATCGGTCGCCACTATGTGGTCAGCGCCATGGTCGGAGACACGCCGGTAAAGGCGGTCGCAGAACACAACGCGCCCAACCCAGGCTCGCATGTCTTTCTGCAATTCAAGCCAGAACAATCCCGCGTCTACCGTGACGGGTGGATCGCAACTCAGGAGCGGGCGCAATGAGAACCGAAAATCAAAAAGCATGGTTCTTTGTCCTGCCGGTTCTGGCGCTGGTCGCGTTCAACGCGCTGGTGCCGATGATGACGGTGGTCAACTATTCGGTGCAGGAAACCTTTGGCAACAATCAGTTCTTCTGGGAAGGTCTGGGCTGGTTCGAACAAATCCTGCGCTCCGACCGATTTCAGGCGGCTTTGGGGCGCCAGTTCCTGTTCACCTTCCTGATCCTGCTGATCGAAGTGCCTTTGGGCATTATCGTGGCCCTTTCAATGCCGCGCAAAGGGTTCTGGGTGCCGGTCTGTCTGGTGCTGATGGCACTGCCGATGCTGATCCCGTGGAACGTGGTCGGATCAATGTGGAACATCTTTACCTTGCCGAAAATCGGACTGATGGGATATTTTCTCAATGACGTTCTGGGCATCAACTATGACATGACGCAACAGCCTCTGTCCGCCTGGATCACGGTTATCGTCATGGATGTCTGGCACTGGACCTCGCTGGTTGTGCTGCTGTGCTATGCGGGCCTCGTTTCAATCCCGGACGCCTATTATCAAGCCGCCAAGATCGACGGGGCCAGCCCGTGGTCGGTGTTCCGCTACATCCAGTTACCCAAGATGAAAACCGTTCTGACCATCGCAATCCTGCTGCGGTTCATGGACAGTTTCAACATCTATACCGAGCCCTTTGTTCTGACCGGCGGCGGCCCCGGCAACTCAACCACCTTGCTGTCGATCGACCTTGTGAAGATCGCGCTCGGACAGTTCGATCTAGGCCCGGCGGCCGCGATGAGCCTGATCTATTTCGCCATCACGCTGCTGGTCTCATGGGTCTTCTACACACTGATGACAAAGGATGACGCGGAATGAAAAAGCGGTCCCTTATCCCGATCCTCTATATCGCGTTCCTGATGCTGCCGATCTATTGGCTGGTGGCGATGTCCTTCAAGACCACGAACGAGATTCTGTCGGGCTTTTCCCTGTTTCCCCAGACCTTTACGCTGGAGAATTACATCACCATCTTCACCGATCCGACGTGGTATTGGGGCTATATCAACTCGATCCTCTATGTGACGATCAACACGGTGCTTTCGGTCTGTGTGGCACTACCTGCGGCTTATGCGTTCTCGCGCTATCGGTTCCTGGGGGACAAGCAATTGTTCTTCTGGCTGCTGACCAACCGGATGGCACCGGCGGCGGTGTTCGCGCTGCCGTTCTTCCAGCTTTATTCCTCCATCGGCTTGTTCGACACCCATCTGGCGGTTGCACTGGCACACACATTGTTCAACGTGCCATTGGCAGTGTGGATTCTGGAAGGCTTCATGCGCGGCATCCCGAAAGAACTGGATGAGACGGCCTATGTCGATGGCTATTCCTTCCCGCGCTTTTTCGTGACGATCTTCCTGCCCAACATCAAAGCGGGCGTCGGCGTCGCAGCCTTCTTCTGCTTCATGTTCTCATGGGTGGAAATGCTGCTGGCGAAAACCCTGACTGCAGTCGAAGCCAAACCCATCGCCGCCGTGATGACCCGCACCGCATCAAGCGCGGGGTATGAGCTGGGCCTACTGGCTGCCGCCGGGACGCTGACCATCATACCCGGTGCCATCGTCATCTGGTTTGTCCGCAACTACATCGCGCGCGGTTTCGCGATGGGCCGAGTGTGAGGTTCGATATGCGTAAACTACTATTCACCCTCCCCTTCCTGCCCACCATGGCTGTCGCTCAGCAAGCGGGTTGGGGCAATGTCGGCCAGCAAGAAGAAAAGGGGTTTTCCTGGACCGATCCCCTTTGGCCCGATTTCTGGATGGCATGGACGCCAGCAACTCTGGCCCTGTTCGTCGGTATTTTTTCGGCAATCGCCCTGATTGGCTTGCTCGAAGGGTTCAAGTACCGCGATGGGATCGAACGGCGTGGTGTGCTGGGATTGACGACCACATTGGGCGACAGGCTGTTCATCACGCTTCTCGGCTCGGCCTATATCTTCCTCGCCTGGCTGGGAATTGTCGGACAACCTGTCTGGACGCCACTTTTCCTGTCGATCGGCTGGGGTATTTTCGTCTTCTGGAAAGTTTAAGCTTTGCGAAACAGCGAAAGGATGCTTGTCTGTCAGGCATACGAACCATGACGACACCGAGATCGATGCGAAAGAAAAAGACGACTAATCTGCTGACCGAGGTCGAACTGGAGTTCATGAACGAGCTCTGGGCTCTCGGGGAAGGCTCGGTGCGCGATGTCCTGGACCGCCTGCCCTCAGAACGCAATCTGGCCTATACGTCTGGTGCCACGATCCTGCGTATTCTGGATGAAAAAGGTTTTGTGGAAAGCCGCAAGTCAGGAAAAACCCTGATCTATACGCCGCTTTTGGAAAAGGACAGATATCAGGCCCGTTCGCTGCAAAACCTGTCCCGCACTCTGTTCGACGACACCCCAGCTACACTGGTGGCACGGCTCGTCGATGATGCCGGGCTGAGCGAAGCCGACCTGGAGGACATTCGAGCGCTGGTAGAGAGGAGACTGCAAAATGACAGCGGTTAGACCGGTTCTCGACGCATATATCGAACTCAACATAGTGCTGGCATTGTCGGCTGCCATCTGGTTGATGGCACGCGTCGCCCTGGCCCGCACGACTCTGCGCCATGGCTATGTCGCACAGCTGCGCGCTCTCAAGGTTCTGTGCATTTGTATTCTGATCAGCCCTTTTCTAGCGTTGGGTGTGTCGTCTTTGGCCGCTCACGCATGGCCGGGGAGCGCCGTCGCCCTTGGTGACATAGCAGTTGCCGCTTATCTGCGCGGTGATATCGCCATGCCTGCCGTGCAGTTCGAGGCCCTGCTGAATACACGTGAAAGATGGGTTGATCTTGCTTTGTCAGGACAGCAGCCCGTTTTCATCTCACTCGCCGCCCTGTTCGCTGTCGCTGCGGCTGTATATGCCATTCGAGCTTTACGGGACGCAGTGATGATCCGACAAACGGTCAGGTCCAGCTTCCTTTGGCGGCAATCGGCAAAGGTGGATATCCGCCTCTCTGATCGCATTACCGTGCCGTTCGCGGTGCGTGGTCTGCGCCGTCGTCATGTCGTTCTGCCCAGCCATCTTCTGGACACACCGCGCGAGCTACGCTTTGCGCTGGCCCATGAGTTTCAGCACATTCGCGCGGGCGATGTGGAATGGGAACTCGGCTTTGAGCTTCTGCGCCCTCTGCTGTTCTGGAATCCGGCATACCTGATGCTCAAGTACCAATTCGGCCGCTTGCGTGAACTGGCATGTGACCAATCCGTTGTTGCGCGCAAAAGGATCGATGCGCGCGAATATACCACGTGTCTTCTGGACTATTGCGCGCGCACTCTTTCAACAAGAAATCCGCGCGTCTTAAACGTTGCCTTTGTGACCGGTGGAAAAGCCAAACGCGTACTGCGTCAGCGCGTGATTGCATTGACCGATGCACAGCCCGCCGAGACGCCTTTGCCGGCGGTGTTTCTTGGCATGTCACTGACGTTCGCCACCCTTCTGGCGCTTGGGGCGGCTTCGATCCAGCAAACACAAGACTGGAGTCATGACCGTCTTATGCTGTCGACCGTGGTCAATCTGGAACGTCTTGAGGCACGCAATCAGGGCAACTGATGCGATGCGTTACCAGCCGCGGCGCCCAAACAGGGAATGAATCCGGCCCTGATCCACAAATGGTTCGGGCGCGAGCGAACGTCTTAGTCGGCCAACCACGCGCTCAACCATGACCCAGCTGATTAAGGCGAAAATGACGCCGCCAAAAGCTTGTCCCAACAGAACACCGGACGCCCCCGCGAGATTTGATCCGATGGTTGCGAAAACCCAGGTTCCTACCGTGTGACGCCCCCAATTGATCCAAGTTGAATAGACTGGATGCCCAAGATTGTTAAAGCTGGCATTCGAAACAAAAATCACACCGTTGAAAAACGATGCCAGCGCCAGAGGTCCGCAGAACAAATAAATGAGAACCCGAGTTTCACCTTCGGCCGCAAACAAATCCGCAATCGGCGCCCGCAAGAGAAACAGAATCGCAGCCATACCCAGAACATAAAGCCCCGTGAATTTGATTCCGGCCAGAAAGGCCGTGCGCACCCGATCGAATTTCTCAGCTCCGAAATTCTGCCCGATGATTGGCCCTATTGCCCCCGACAAGGCAAAGATGACCGAAAAGGCCACTGGCAGCAGCCGCCCTATGACGGCCATACCCGCCACCGCGTCCGTTCCGTATTGCGCAATTTCCCGCACAACGATGGCATTCCCAATGGGCGTAGCTACATTTGTCAGAACGGCAGGAATCGCGATGGCCCGCACAGGGCGCAAGTCCTGTGCCACCTGCTTCAAAGACGGGCGTGCAAAGCCCTGATGAACCCGCAACGCGGGCCATAGCGCCGCCGCCAGCATGCACAGCCGCGCCAGAACCGAGGCAATCGCGGCCCCATCCAGCCCCAGCCCCACAGCAAAGATCAGGATCGGGTCTAGAACGGCATTCACCACTCCGCCATAGATCGTTGCCATCATCGACCGTCGTGCATCGCCACGAGCGCGCAGCACGGCCATGGCCGCCATGGCAATCGACATGACGCACATTGTCGGCAGGATGATCGAGACATAGCGCATTGCCAGCCTAAGAACCTCACCTTCTGCGCCAAGCAATGACAACAGATGGCTAAGGTTCAACAAGACCAGAACGGGTACGACCAACCCGACGATCAAACCCAGCACCGCCACACTGGAGGCATAGTGCCGGGCTTGCTCGGCGCGCCCCGCCCCTAGTTCGCGCGCGACCAGTGCCCCAGCAGAAATCGAAAGGCCGATATTGATCGCATTGGTGAAGAACAGCAGCGTTCCCGCATAGCCCACCGCCGCCGCCAGCGCGTCGTTGCCCAGCATCGAAATGAAGACCATGTCCACAAAGTCGACGGCAAAAATTGCCATCAGCCCGATGCTTGTCGTCAACGACATGCGGGTGACATGCCGCATCAGACTGCCGCTCAGGAATACGGCTTCGGTTTGAGATTGGTTGGACATTCTAACCTGTGGTGGTCGGTGTGTTATCTCGCCAGCATCACAGATCGCCGCCACGGGTCAACGGTTTCGTTCCGATCTTTATGGTCGCGGATGAACACCCGACACAACCCGCTATCCCGTTTTGCCATCTACAGCCCCATGAGGACGTGTTAGAACTGCCGAAACACCAATTGTCCGAGGTGAGGCAGAGCATGAAACTGGAATTCCACCACATCAACTTCGTGGCTGATGATGTTGATCGTATGCATGATTTTTACACTAACGTGCTGGGGCTGGATGATATCCCGCAGGATAATTTCCCGCGCACCGAAGCTGACAAAGACAGCGGCTATGACGGCAAAATCCGCTTTGCGACCGAAGGCAACATGCAGATGCATTTGGCCCAGCGCGCCTTTGACGTGGCCTTCAAGAACGGGCGGGTGATCAACCCAGTCGAGCGCGGCCACATCGCCTTTCGCACCGATGATCTACCCGCCTTCCTGAAGCTGCTGGACGAACGCGGCATCCCCTATTCAGACTATGGCACAACGTTTGCGAAAGAATGGCATCAGGTGTTCTTTCACGACCCCGAAGGCAATGTGATCGAAGTCCATCAGCAGGTCGTTCAGGACGACTGATCCGCAAAGGGCGGAGCCAACCGCCCTCTCCCGGACCCTAGCCCTCAGACAAATCGGTTGACGTAGTTTTCCAGCATTTCCTGACGACCCGATCGCGGCTGCGGATTGATCCCCTCGGCCAAAACCCGCGCAGCAATCTCGTCCAAACCGGAACTCAGCATCGCCTGTGCCTCGGGCGTCTTCCAGCCTGCGTAGCGGTCAGCCAGCGCCTGTTCCAAACCGCCATCTTCAAGCATTGCAGCCGCAGCTTTCAGGCCCCGAGCGCAGATGTCCATCCCGCCCACATGCGCGGCAATCAGATCTTCGGCGTCGATGGATTGTCTGCGCAGCTTGGCGTCGAAATTGGTGCCGCCCGAGGTAAACCCGCCTGATTTTAGAATGTGGTAATAGGCCAGCGCGACTTCGGGCGTGTTGTTAGGAAACTGATCCGTGTCCCAACCCGATTGATAATCGTTCCGGTTCATATCGATGGACCCCAGCATCCCTTCGGCTGTGGCCACGGCGATCTCGTGCTCAAAGCTATGCCCCGCAAGGATCGCGTGCCCCTGCTCGAGGTTCAGTTTGACCTCATCCTCCAGACCGTACTTGCGCAGGAACCCGATGCAGGTGGCAGCGTCAAAATCATACTGGTGCTTTGACGGCTCCTGAGGTTTGGGCTCAACAAGGATCGCGCCTTTGAACCCGATCTTGTGCTTGTACTCGACCACCATGTTCAGGAAACGGCCCATATGATCCAGTTCAGCCTTCATGTCGGTGTTGAGCAGCGTCTCATACCCTTCACGCCCGCCCCAAAGCACATAGTTCTCGCCGCCCAGCTTGTGGGTGGCGTCCAGACAGGATTTCACCGTGGCTGCGGCAAAAGCATAGACATCGGGATCAGGGTTGGTGCTGGCACCACCCATCCAGCGGCGATGGCTGAACATATTGGCCGTGCCCCACAGCAGCTTGGTGCCCGACACCTGCATCTTTTCACCGATATAGTCGGTGATCTCGTTCAGTGTCCGCAAATTGTCGGCGAAATTTCCCTGTTCGGGGCGAATGTCCGCATCATGCCAGCAGAAGTAAGGTTGCCCCAAGATTTCAAACATCTCAAAGGCCACATCGGCCTTCATCTTGGCGCGGCCCATGTCGTCCTGCGGATGCCAGGGGCGCTCGAAAGTGGGGCCTCCAAACGGATCCCCCCCTTCCCACGCGAACGAATGCCACCACGCCACGGCAAAACGCAGGTGATCCTCCATGCGTTTACCCGTGACGATCTCGTCCCGGTTGTAGTTACGGAATGCGAGCGGGTTCTTACTGCCCTCGCCCTCGAATTGGACCTGCTCGATCCCTTGAAAGAAACCGCTCGTCATCTCGCTTACCTCATTCCGTCTTTTCGCCGGGCTTCTTGCCCAGAATGATCATCGACAACAGGTCGTCATCGGTGACATCAGGGATGTCCACGGTACCAACCAATTGCCCGTTCTTCATGACCGAGGCCCGGTCGCACAGCTCCATCACCGCGTGCACATCGTGGTCGATCAGGAAAATCCCGATGCCTTGCGCCTTTAGCTGTTGGATCAGGTCCGCCACCATTTGCGTTTCATGCGGACCCAGCGCGGCCGTAGGCTCGTCCATGATCAGGATGCGTGCGTTGAAATACACCGCGCGCGCAATGGCCACCGATTGCCGCTGACCACCCGACAGGGCCGAAACCGGGTCGTTGAACTTCTGAAAGTTCGGGTTCAGCTGCGCCATAATCTTGCGGCACTCAGCCTCCATCGCAGCATCGTTGACCAGACCAAAGGGGGTGACCATCTCGCGCCCCAAAAACAGGTTCGAGCTTGCATCCAGATTGTCTGCCAGCGCCAGCGTCTGATAGATCGTCTCGATATTGTTGGCGCGCGCGTCACGCGGGTTGTTGATCTCAACCTTCTTGCCATCAATCAGGATTTCACCATGGTCCATCTGATAGGCGCCCGAAAGCACCTTGATCAGAGTGGACTTACCGGCCCCATTGTGCCCCAGTAGGCCCACAACTTCGCCCGGGTACAGATCAACTGAGACGTGGTCTACCGCCTTGATGCCCCCGAAAGAAATCGAGATATCGCGCATTTCCACAAGCGGAGGCTGGCCGGAACCACGGCCCGAAGCTTGGTTCTGTGTTTCTTGAGCTTGCATCATTTCGCCCCCAGACGTTTGCGATAGACGATGTCGATATAGACAGCCAAAACCAGGACAGTGCCGACGACGATGTTCTGGAACGGCGCATCCACGCCGACCATGGCCATGCCCGATTGCAGCGCCTGCATGATCAAAGCACCAAGGATTGCGCCGTAGATCGTACCAATACCACCCGACAGAGCGGTTCCACCGATCACCGCAGCAGCAATCACGCGCAGTTCATCCAGCGTGCCAATATCGTTCGAGTGGTTGGCCAGACGGGCCGAGGCCACAACCGCTGACAACGCACACAAGAATCCCATCAGAGCAAAGATTTTGACGGTCATCATGCGCGTGTTGATACCGGACAACTCTGCCGCATCCGGGTTGCCGCCAGTGGCAAAGATGTAACGGCCAAAGCGGGTTTTGCGGGCTACAACGGTCAATGTCACGGCCACCAGGATCAGGATCAGAACCGAGATCGGAATGCCGTAGCCAACAATCAGCCCCTCGGGCATGGTCTCACCCCGCGCTTCGAACATCCGTTCCAGACGGCGGGTCGGGATTGCATAGCTGTTGACGATCAGGACATAGCCCATGATGGCGATGCCAATGATTCCAGCCAGAGTTGTCTCAGCCCAAACAGGTTTCACAGGGAACCCGTGGGCGGCTTTGGACCGGCGGCCGCTCCACAACGCCCAGATTGCAATAGCAGTGGCGGCAAGGCCGAACAAAAGGCTGACGGTAGTTCCCAACGTGCCGTTTGTCCCCCCGAACATCAGGAAGGTGCTGTCCAGCGGGCCGATTGTCTGGCCATCGGTCATGTACCAGGCAACGTTGCGCCAGACCAGAAAACCGCCAAGCGTCACGATAAAGGCCGGAATGGTCAGGTAGCCCACCATCCAACCATGGAAGGCGCCGATCAATGTGCCCACCACAAGACCCACGACCAAAGTGATCGCCCAGGTCGCCGGGTGGTTCAAACCCATTCCCAATACGTTGGGCAATAGCTCGGTCTGAGTCATCGCCATGACCGCAGATGTGGTCGCCAGAAGCGCCCCAACCGACAGGTCAATATGGCGCATGACGATAATGAACACCATGCCACAAGCCATGATCGCAACCGAAACGGTCTGGATCGACAGGTTGAACAGGTTTCTGGGTGTCAGAAAACGGCCATCCGTAACGATGTTGAAGCCGATGCACAGGATGATGAAGGCGCCGATCATGCCCAATAGCCGCATATCCAGTTCCAGCTGCTGGAACAGGTTGGCCTTTGCTTTTTGGGGTACCGGCTGAGACGAAGTTTCGGTCATATCCGATCTTTCATGTTCAGCTATGATCTCTGGCCCACCCTTGCGGGCCAGAGACGTTGTGATTTGGAACTTGGTTTAGTTACAGGGCGCAGGGCCGTTTTCGACGCCCTGGCAAAGGTCTTCCAGCGGGATCCAGCCCGCGTCGACCACAACGGTCAGGTTGTCCTTGGTGATCGGCACAGGCGCCAGGAAGACCGAGTTCATCTCGGTGCCACCGGGCGAGGTCCAGCTGATCGCGCCTTCGACATCCGCAGGGCTTGTTCCGCTGCTCAACGCAACCGCGATTTCACCGGCAGCTTTGCCCAGCTCACGTGCGTCTTTCCAAACCGAGACGGTCTGCGTGCCCTTGGCAACACGGTTCAGCGCCGCGTGGTCACCATCCTGGCCCGAGACCGGAATACCGTCCATGCCTTGCGCGGTCAGAGCAGCAACAACGCCACCAGCAGTACCGTCATTCGAGGCGACCACGGCATCAACGTTGTTTTCGTTCGCTGTCAGGATCTGCTCCATGTTGCGCTGCGCGTTCGCAGGCAGCCAGCCGTCGGTATAAGCCTCACCCACAATCACGATGTCACCACTGTCAACGGCGCCCTGGATGATCTCTTGCTGACCACCACGCAGGAAATCCGCGTTCGGGTCGGTGGGCGAACCCTTGATCATCACGTAATTACCCTTGGGCATCGCGTCGAATACAGCGCGCGCTTGCATCCGGCCAACTTCTACGTTGTCAAAGGTCAGATAAAACGCCCGGTCATCTTCGATCAGGCGGTCATACGCGATAACTGGAATGCCCTCGTCAGCGGCTGCCTGAACCGCCGGACCAATGGCCTGAGAGTCTTGCGCCAGAATGATCAGTGCATCAACGCCCTGAGCAATCAGACTTTCAATGTCCGACAACTGCTTGGCCGAGGACGATTGCGCATCCGACGAAATGTACTCGGCTCCACCCGCCTCGAGCGCGGCTTTGATCGCGGCCTCGTCGGTCTTCCAACGCTCTTCCTGGAAGTTCGACCAGCTGACGCCCACAACAGGTTCAGCAAAGGCGGCCGTACCCATCAACACCGCCACAGCGGAAGCGCTGAGAATTCTTTTCATGATTTCCTCCCGGTTTCATTGAGCCATCGCTTCATGATTCGTGGCCCCGATAATTCTGAGTAGCATATTTATTTCAGTCGGTAAAATATTTATGCTATCGGTAACAGAAAAAACCACCTAGGTTGAAACAGGGATTAGATTCGCGAGGGCAAGATGCTGAAAAGCAAAGCTTCTTCAAACGCCACGGACCAAAGAAACATCACCCGGTTGCGGGTGCTGGAACAGATTCGCGCAACCGAAGCCATCTCGCGAATCGACATCGCCACGGCGCTTGAAACCAGCCCTGCAACAATCACATCTGCCACAGCAGACCTGCTGTCCGCCGGTCTAATCCAAGAAATTGAAGGGGAGTCGCAGTCAAAATCCACACGTCGTGGCAGGCCACGTGTGCTTTTGAAACTGCACGGCGGTTGTCACATGATTGCAGGCGTAAAGGTCGCGCGGCATCAGATCTCGGTCATCTTGGTGGATTTCGAAGGCACCGAAATCGCCTCTTATACCCATCCATTGGATGAGGCGCGTATGGCACCCGAAATCTTCACACAAACGATCCGCACTGCCCTTGACCTTGCCTGTGGCACTGCGAACCGGTCGCTGTCTGATCTGTCCGGCGTCTGTATCGGCATTGCGGGGTTGATCGACGCAGAAAAGAACTTTGTACATTGGTCGTCTTCTTTGACAGAACGCAACGTAGACCTGAGCCCGCTCTTGTCCAAGGCGCTGCCCTGCCCCGCCTTTATCGAAAATGACGCCAATCTGGTGGCCAAGGCCGAGCAATTGTTTGGGCTGGGAAAAGGGCTGAAAACATTTCTGGTTGTGACCATCGAACACGGCATCGGTTTGGGTATCGTCGTTGATGGCAAACTTTATCGCGGCGAGCGCGGATGCGGCGCGGAGTTCGGGCATTTGAAAGTTCAACTGGACGGCGCGCTGTGCCAGTGCGGACAGCGCGGATGTCTGGAAGCCTATGTCGGAGAATACGCGTTGATCCGCGAAGCGACGATTGCCAGCCAGGCCACGGATCCTCGCACACTTACAGATATTCTTACGGCCGCAAATGCCGGCGATGCTCGGTCGATTTCCGTACTGTCCCGGGCCGGTCAAATGTTTGGAATGGGGGTTTCGAACCTGATCAATTTGTTCGATCCGGAATGCATTATCCTGTCCGGCACAAGGGGCAGTTTTGAATATCTGCACTCGGAAGACGTAATGACGCGTATCAGAAACGGTGTCGTCAGCGTTGACGCACCCCTGCCCGCGATCAAAGTGAATCACTGGGGGGATTCAATGTGGGCAAAGGGGGCGGCTGCTTATGGAATCGAACAGGTCTCGATTCTGAAAGTCAGGGAATTGGCGGCACATGCGAACTAGTTTGGCTTTCCTGCTGACCACAGCAACAACCGTTGCGGCGGATGCGCCTTCCCCGCAGTTTTTTGGCGTTGACGTTCAACCCCATATCTATGACGGCGGGTGGGAACATTTTGTGGGCGGTGGGGTCGCTGTTTTCGACTGTAATGGCGACGACCGCCCCGAACTTTTTGCTGCCGGAGGTTCAAACCCAGCGCAGTTTTTTGTAAACTTATCCGAGGAAGACATTCAGTTTCGGGCAGACACGCCCAGCGCTTTGTCCCTGACTGGTGTGACCGGCGCATATCCGCTGGATGTAGATGGCGACGGGTTGCTTGACCTGGCAGTTCTGCGCGTGGGTTCAGATCTGTTGCTGCGCGGCGGGCCGGATTGCGCGTTCGACCTTTTCAACTCGCTGAACTTCACTTCTGAGGATCATTGGACCACGGGTTTCTCTGCCACTTGGGAAAGCGGGCAAGCGCTGCCCACGCTGGCGTTTGGCACCTACGTTGACCGCAACAACCCCGATGGACCATTTGAGACATGCGGGCCGACCTTGCTGTACCGACCGCATGACAGCTCATATGGCGCCCCTGTTCATCTGGAACCGGGGCACTGTTCCCTCTCAATTCTGTTTTCCGACTGGGCGCGGTCGGGGCGTGCGGATCTGCGTGTCAGCAACGACCGCCACTACTATGTGCGCAACGGGCAAGAGCAACTTTGGGCGATGGAGGACACCCCACGGCTTTATGGGCACGCAGACGGATGGCTGCCTTATTCGATCTGGGGCATGGGCATCGCCTCGCGCGATTTGACCGGCGACGGGTTTCCAGACGTCTACCTGACCTCGATGGGGGATCAAAAATTCCAGACATTCGATCCGTCGACTAAGGGGCCAACATGGCGGGACGCAACCTATGATCGGGGGACGACAGCACATAGGCCACACACAGGTGGTGATGGTCGTCCTTCAACCGGCTGGCACGCCCAATTCGGTGACGTTAATAATGACGGGCGGGACGATATTTTTGTCGCTAAGGGCAATGTCGAACAGATGCCAGACGCCGCTCAAACCGATCCAAACAACCTACTGATACAAAACGACAATGGGCAATTTGTCGAAACAGCAGAACAAGCGGGCGTGGCTTCTATGGCAAAGTCCCGCGGCGGGGCCTTGGCCGATCTGAACGGGGATGGCTGGCTGGACATGGTGGTCGTCAATCGCGGTTCATCACTGGAGGTTTTTCAGAACAAGCCGCAAAATGGCAACTGGTTGATGGTGGATGTGGGTCAAGCACAACCCAACCGCTTGGCCATCGGCAGTTTTATCGAGGTCAAAACGGACGCCGGAGTGCAGACCCGGGAAGTCACAGTTGGCGGCGGTCATGCCAGTGGCATTGCTGGATTTCACCACTTTGGTCTGGGCGATGCGGAAAGCTTACAGGTCAGGGTGATCTGGCCCGATGGCAAGGCAAGTGATTGGCAGACCGCCAACCCCAATCAGGTGATACGCCTTAGCCGCTGACCGCTGACTATTGGTCAACGGGCAAACCGCTTGGAACCGTCTTGGGCACCCCCAAGCGAACTGCCGGGTCCTCCAGAGTGCCAAGGAAACTCAGGATGGCGTTGATGTCATCATCGCTCAGGCTCATTGGGGCCAATGTGTTTGAGGCGGCAATTGCCTCCACATGCATGGGGTCCTGCATGGCCTGGGCATCCAGCGCGCCATCAAATTCGGGCAGTTCGGCTTTCTCGACCGAATAATTGCGCAAGGCTACCACAGGATCCAAATGGTGACGCACCACATCCTCAAGCTCAGCATACGCGCCACTGTGCCCATAGGGCGCGGTCAGTGTCACGTTCCGCAATGAGGGCGTGCGAAAAGCAAACGCATCCCTTGCATCCCCTGTGACGCGCAACCGCCCGTCATCGCGCACGTGGTTTTCGAACCTGGCCGCTTTTCCGGGGCCGATCTGGGGCATGGCGATGGAATGGAAACTGTGATCCGTCTGGAACCATCCGGAATGGCAGCTGCTGCACCCGGCCTCACCGTAAAACAGGGTCATGCCCAATTGTGCTGACGCGGGCAGAGACGCCTCGCCCCGCATAGCGCGATCAAAAAGACTGTTGTCCGCACGCCACTCAAAAGCGATGAAATCCGCTATGACATTGGCAATGGCGGTAAAGGTGATCTCTTCTCTGGGCGCGACGTCCTCAAACCGCTGCGAATATTCCGGTATCCCCGCCACACGTGCAGCGATCAGGTCCCAGGCCCCGCCCTCCTGGGTCAACAAGCCAAGCCGTACCGCCTTGCTCACCTCGTTTTCAGAATAGTGACCCGCCATCTCGTCAGGTGAAAGCACCGGGAACATCGCTTGCGCAGCCAGAGCCGATTGAAAGCCGCGCCGCATATCCGTCCCTAATGGCGTTCTGACGCCATTAGGTTGTGACGGATCAGCCTCCAGCCGACCATCATGGAAAAAAGTTGTGAATTCCAACGCACCAAGGTTCCACAGGCCCGGCGAGTTTCGCGGAATCCGCTGTTCGGGAGAGTTATCCTGAGTGATCTTACGCTCGGCCCCAAGCCCCACACCGCCTTCTCCGATTCCAAGTGAAAGCCCATCAGACGTGCCCAGTTTCGGATGATGGCAGGTGGCGCAACTGATATTCTTGTTCCCCGAAAGAATGGGGTCGTAAAACAACAACTGTCCCAGTTCGACACGTTCCAGGTCCGGCTCAAGAAATTTCGGAACGGGTCCAAGGTCCTGCGCCTGAAGTGCTGATGCCATCAGCCAAAAGCCTATTGAAGCTGCCGAAATCCGAGCTTTCATGTTTAATCCTCGAAAATCTCTAGCGTAAGTTTCTGACGATAGGGTTTTTCCGGCGTGTAGATCACAGAAGGAAAGGCCGGATTGTTCACCGCGTCGGTGTATCCGGCGGGCTCAATACAAAGCGCCGCCCCGGGTCTGAAAGGATCAGACAAATGTGCAGCTGTATAGACCTGTGCGCCCGGTTGATCTGAATAAACCTTCATCTTTAAACCCGATGGCGTTTCGACTTCTGCAACAGGCATGGTCACGTCCCGTCCATCTTCAAACACAAAATAGTGGTCAAGAAAGCCAGCTTCTTGACCGATTACGCGACCGCGCGTGAAATCCAGGCTTTCTGCATCGGCTTTTAGAATGCGGCCGGTGGGTATGGCGTTTGCGTTCAATTCAAGAAGGGTTTTGGCATGTAGTTTGAGACGGCAATCGAGAATGCCCTGCGGGCAACCAAGTGAGTAATAATTGTGCTGCGCGATGCTGATCGGCGTGGGCCGATCCGGATGCGCCGTAATCGTATAGATCAGACACGGATAAGCCAGCTCCACCTTTATCACGAACTGGACTTCCGCAGGAAACCCGCCCTCACCATCAGGTGAAGTTATCGACAAAACCGCCTGATTTAGAGCAGTTTTCTCGACACTCCAATACTGATGGGACAGACCATCCCGACCGCCGTGTAGCGCGTTTTTGCCTTCGTTCGCCGTAACTCTGATGGTTTCACCCAGCAAATCGAACTGCGCCCCACTGACACGGTTGGCCAAGCGCCCGACGATTGCACCCAGGTAATATGGGTCCGTCAGATAGTCCTGCGGTGTCTCATAGCCCAGTATCAGTGGCGTTTGCCCCAACCACCACCCTTGGGTGATCGCACCATAGCTGAGCAATGAGGCGGACATGTCACCGTCTTCCAGCACAACCCGTTCTATGGTTGCTGAGCGTTGCCCCGCCATCACGACGCGGAAAGCGGTGCCAACGCCGCATAGTATTGGCGATAAAGCTGATAGGCATTCTCATACCCGTCGCATAGCTCGGTCCTTGGCACAATGACTTCAGCCGTTTCCGGAGGGGTCATGACGCCCGCCGGGTCTGCCCCCCGTAATGCGCAGGCCGCCAGACGCGCTGCGCCGGTCGCGGCACCAAACTCACTCCCCTTGGGCAGAACAAGACGTGTATTCAGGACAGTCGCCAGTGTCTCTAGCCAGAACCGAGATCGCGCTCCGCCGCCCACAACGGTCAGGCTTTCTGGCGTGGTTCCCGTGGCCTTGAGCGCCTCAAGGCAATCACGCATGGCAAAGGCAACACCTTCCATCACGGATTGCGTCAGAGCCTTCGGATCCGTGGCGATATCCAGTCCAAGGAATGCGCCTCGGATGGCGCTGTCGTTATGCGGCGTCCGTTCCCCTGACAAATAAGGCAAAAAGGTCGTACCAGACGGCCCATTGATCTGATCCGGTAGCGCCGACGCCAACGCCCCAACGGGCTGTCCCAAGTTTCGAGACAGCCAGTTCAAGCTGTTTGTGGCAGACAGAATGACGCCCATCTGAATCCAACGCTCAGGCACGGCGTGACAAAAGCAATGAACCGCTGTTTCCGGCGCGGGTGCATAACTTTCTTTGGCCACCAGCAGCACACCAGAGGTACCCAATGACAGAAAACCCGCCCCCTCGTTAATGCTGCCAATTCCACAGGCTGCCGCGGCATTGTCGCCTGCGCCGCCTGCAACAATTACAGGCCCGGCCAATTCCCAGTTCAGCAATATCTCGGGCCGCAACTGCCCTCCAACCGCGCTGCCCTCAACCAGTTCTGGCATCTGATCGCGGTGCATGTGACCTTGCTCAAGCGCTGTGTCGGACCATTCGCGACTGTCAACATCCAGCCAGGCGGTTCCGGCGCTGTCTGACACGTCGCTGATATACTCGCCCGTCAGCCACAAACGAAGATAATCTTTTGGTAACAGCACTTTGGAGACTTTTGCGAAGACCTCGGGCTCATGCCTGCGCACCCATTCCAGTTTAGGCGCGGTGAAACCCGGGAACACGATATTACCTGTGATCGCACGCATCCCCGCGGCACCGTCCAGATCAGCAGCCTCAAGCGCGGATCGCGTGTCGTTCCACAAAATGCATGGCCGTAATGCGTTTCCATCTTTGTCGATCAGTGTGGCACCGTGCATGTGCCCACTTAAACCAACAGCACGCACAGCGGAAAAAGCCGCGGCATTTGCCTTTCGCAATTGGGTAACCACTTTTTGGCAGGCCTCAATCCACTCACCCGGCACCTGCTCGGACCACCCGGAACGAGGTGTTGAGGTTTCAACACTTGCATCGGCCTCGGCCAGCACATGGCCGCCTTCATCAACGACAATACCACGGAGACCGGACGTCCCCAGATCCAGACCAAGATACACCTGTTCTCCCCCCTTCTTGCCTACCGTAGAGCTTCGTGACGCAGGCGGGCCTGCGCCGGGTCACTACTTACTTGCGGCAAAATAGTTTGCGCTAACGTATTACGCCAATTTCAAGAAAAGAGACACCCTATTGTGCGAAATTCAGCACGGCATGGACTTTCAGTTCTCAATACCGGCCACGTCACCGAAGAGACGCAACGCGCAAGGATGCTTTAACGTTAGCCCGCTAGGTCTGTTCTATTGAGTCACGACTGTCTGTGAGGGAACGAAACCAAGATCGCATCGCGGTCTACTCGGCCCCTACCCGCTGGTTGTACCTGGTGAACATGAGTTGACCCGATGGCATGTCCGATCTGAAATCAGCCGTTCTGCCAAGAAGCGCGCGGTAAAACCGGCGGAGACCTGGCTCGATGTCTTCAGCCAGATCTTCGCAGCGCCGACATAGTTCTTCGATCCTGCCCTGAGGGTGTCGGCCTTTTATCGCTGAAATCAATTCGCTGTGCAGAGAAGTAAGATCCTGAAACGCCCGCGCCTTCAGGACCGATTGATCCCCCACAAGAACAAACACAGGTTCGGGGTTGGCTTTACCTTTCAGATCAACACGCCCTGCCTCCAACAATGCCAGATCCGCTTGCCCCGCGCGGGAAACCCCGTTTGATACGACAATATCATAGTCAACCGCACGGCAGCTTTGTTCAAGCCTTGCTGAGACATTCACGACGTCGCCGATAACAGTATAATTGAAGCGCTTTTCTGATCCGATGTTCCCAACGCAGGCCTGTCCTGTGGCAATTCCTGTTGCCAAAGCAATGGGTTGCCTGTTTCGCATAATGCTGGACGCATTGAAGTCTTCTAACGCGCTTCGCATCTTGAGCGCCGCGAATGCTGCACGGCACGGATGGTCTGCAACAGGGATTGGCGCGTTCCAGAAGGCCATGATCGCGTCACCAATAAATTTGTCGATCGTTCCGCGCTCGCGCAGGACCTGATCCCCAATTTTGGAAAACAGCGCGTTCAGGACGGAGACAAGCTCGCTGGCGGATGCTGTTTCGGACAGAGACGTAAAACCCCGAATATCCGAGAACATAACGGTGATTTCCTGGGTCTCTCCTCCCAGCTGCAATTGGTGGCCCGTACTTTCCATTTCATCGAGAATTTCAGGGGCAACGTAGTGCGAAAACACCTTTCGGATCTCACGCTTTTCGCGTTCGGTCGAAATGAACAAGTAGCCTGCCAACAGACCAAAATTCACCATACCCCCGATTAATGGGAAAGTCGCATCAAACAACACAGACTGATTCTGAAAGACCAGCCAACTGATCGTCAGAACGGCAGCCGCGGCAATGCCACCAGCAATAAAGGAGGCAACAGCACCAAAAATGGACATGACAGCAATTACGACAAGCCCCAGAAGGGCAAAGGCAAGCAACTCCTGCGCCGCCGTTACATCAGACCGGCTCAGCATCTCTTGGGTCAAGACTTGCTCGATCATCTGCGCATGAATTGAAACACCTGGGACACTTTCGCCAAGCGCCGTTTGATGAATATCAAACAGACCTGCAGCGGACGTGCCGACGAGTATTATGCTACCCTCGATTTCGGCCCGCAAAGACGGATCGGTGGAACCTGCCATGACGTCGTTGGCCGAAATATAAAGGTCAGGTGTGTCACGCCGGTATTTCAGCCAAAGTTCACCATTCTCGGTTGTTGGCATCCGGTAGCCCCCGACTTCAACAGCCAGCATGATGCCTGCTTCGTCTGACGCGCCTTCGGCAAAAATGGTGGTCTCCCCCAGTGCAACCCTCAGAGATTCGATTGCCAGACCTGGCATGGGCCCGTCCGGCCCGTCCCAAAGAACTGGCACGCGGCGCACGATACCAGTTCCACCAATGGGTGAGACATTGACGCCACCAATTCCTGCCGCAGTTCGGTCCAGCGGAGGCGCGATTGGCGTCCAATGAGGAACTGAAATCAAACCCTCAGCAGGGTTTTCCCCAAATTCGACAATTCCCGCTTTGGGCGTGATGTTTTTACCTTCCTGCGAAAGACGCGCAGCGGCACCCAGAACTACTGGCCAATATGCAATTTCCATTCCAAGTAACACATCGTTGTCCAGCTTCTGGGCATGGTGCTCCACCGTCAAAATACCCTTAAGCGATGGATCGTTCAGAAGGCGTGATGGTGAATACCTGTCAGGCTCGGCGAAAAGCATATCGAAAGCGATGGCTGCAGCACCGTAGTCGCCCAGATTCTTCACCATCTGAGCGACCAGAGTGCGCGGCCAGGGCCACTGTCCCCAATTGGCCAACGCATCTTCATCGATATCCACGACGCGTATGGGAAGATCCGGATTGAATTCTCGCGGAGACAACCTTTGAAGCACATCGAAATAAACCAGGCGAGTCATTCGAACCGGGTAAGGATCCACTGCACGGATGAAACAGCCAAAGAGGATCAGGACCAGCCCAACAAGACGAAAGGCCCATCGCCCATTCTTGGTTTTACGTGTCTTTTCGCTCACACCATCCTCCGGGAAAGAGGAAAAACGCGCCGTCAATCAAAAACGTTTGTTGAGAACCCTTCTTCAGATCCCGTTCTATCGGTCGTTTCGTGATCCGGTTCCTCGCGCTCTGGCTCCTCATGATCGATTTCTTCTCTTTCTGGTTCTTCCCGCTCTGGTTCCTCTCTTTCAGGCTCTTCTTGTTCCGGCTCTGGTCTTTCGGGCTCACTCTGTCCCGAAGTTGACGGGCTTGACGCAGGAGTCGCGTCAACGGTGTCCGTTCTTTCCCGCCGTTGTGGGGGGGCGTCGCGAGGCTCTGGTCTTTCGGGCTCACTCTGTCCCGAAGTTGACGGGCTTGACGCAGGAGTCGCGTCAACGGTGTCCGTTCTTTCCCGCCGTTGTGGGGGGGCGTCGCGAGGCTCTGCCCTGTTTGGCTTGACACGACGTATGGGCGCGGCTTCTCCGGCGCAACCTTCAACTCTGACCTGTAACGGGGGCAACAGACCTTCCTGAGATTGAATGAAGGGAAAGCCGCTTTGCAAAGCCTGTTCGTATTGCGCCTGACTTGCAGGGCGCCCGACGGCTCCGCTTCCGCTTGTTGCGTACATGCTGCACTGACGCCCCGAAGATCTGCAGGTGCCCTGAACCCCACACATTCTGACAGTCCCCTCAAGCACAAGCATTGCGCTTTGCTGTTCGGAAACGACCCACATGTCGAAGGTTGTTCCGCGCACTGCCATTGTCGCCGAAGGTGTCGTGATTGAATAAGCGCGCTTTCGGCTTTTACCGGAAATGAACCGAAAGCTGCCGCCCAGCGCCTGAACTGCAAAACTTTTGGCTTTGCGATTGCCGCGCAACAGGCTCACATCCAGCACCATGCGGGCGTTGGGACCAATTGCGATCTTAGTGTCATCCACAAAGACTATCTGGATCAAACCCGTTTGATCTGTGGTGATCGCATCTCCGGATTCGACATCCATACCAGAAACAACAGGCTGCGTTTTTCCTTCACGAACAAGCTGGGCGCCCTGCTTGGCGCTGATAACTTTTCCAATGTTGGCAACAGCTTGCAACGGCATGGTAACAACAAGGCAAAGAACCAATACAATCTTTAACCACGACAAAACCGAGCCCCTTCCCCCTTTGGGTCCTGATGTGTGCAAATCGCACTGTGCTCGATGATCGCCCCTGCAAAAGCATAATTTTTTGTTAATTTATGTGCAAAAAATATAGACAAATATGCGCCATTTCATGCGCGTTTAGCAAGTTTAATGTTCAAGTCACCATCAAACCATCGTTTCCCGCACCTCTGACACGGCAAGTGGATGGGCCTTTCTGGGTTGCCAAGCACGATAAAGTCTTACTTTTCCGAGGCGCAGAAATGGCCAGGATCGGTGTTGCCGTGCACAGTTGAAATTCTGTTTGCGCCCCGTATCTCTTAGCTTGTGAAAGCACTCATCAACTTGCGCTGACGATCCTTTTACCCCACGACCCTTGGTTAGGCTTTACTTGACGAATGACTGGGTCGACAAACAAATAGGTCAACTGATCGTGCCGCCCCTGAAACGAGCGCAGCAAAACGGAGTAAGTTTATGTTTTCCAGTCGCATTTTAGCAGCGGCAGCGTTTTGCGCCAGCCTGTCGTCTACCGCGCTAGCGCAATCTGATACCAAACAGGATGGCAAACTCTTCGTAGAACTGAATGCGGTCCAGGATGTCACCGGATCATGCAGGCTAACCTTTTTGGCCAAGAATGAAACCGGGCTGACGATTGATGGCGCGGTATTTGAAACCGTTGTTTTTGATGCCGAAGGTGGTGTTGTGACCTTGTCCCTGTTCGATTTCCGTGACTTGCCGGCGGACAGGCCTCGAGTACGCCAGTTTGATTTACCAAACCGAACTTGCGCCGAAGTTGGGCAGGTCTTGATAAACGGCACGAACTCTTGCCTGGTCGATGGCGCTGAAAGCCAGGTATGCGGAAAGACCCTGTCGCTGAGCAGTCGAGTAGCCATGGAGCTTTTGGGATGAGTCCTTTAACCGCACTTCGTGAGATTTTCGCACTTGGCGGGCCGGTCGTGGCGATCCTGATCGCGATGTCCGTGCTGACGCTGGCTGTCACTCTTTACAAACTCTGGCAATTTGCGGCCTGTGGTGTCGGGAGACATAAAGTGCTGTCCGAAGCACTTGCCGCATGGGACGCTGGCGACCAACACGCCGCCCGAGCAAAGCTGGCCGGTAGCAAAAGTTATCTGGCCCCTATTGTCGGCGCGGCGATGGATGCAGCGGGCGTAGCCGGAGCCGATGACAGACTGGATGCCGAAACCGGCCTTGTGCTTGCCGGGCTTGAGCGCGGTTTTCGCCTGTTGGACACTGTGGCGCAGCTTGCCCCCTTACTGGGACTATTTGGCACCGTTCTTGGTATGATCAGCGCGTTTCAGAGCCTGCAGGCCGCAGGGTCGTCAGTGGATCCTTCAGTTCTGGCTGGCGGCATCTGGGTCGCCTTGATAACCACTGCGGTGGGGCTGGCCGTTGCAATGCCAACGTCCATGGTCTTGTCTTGGCTCGAAAGCCGCACAGCGCGCGAGCGTGTGTTTGCGGACAAAGCCCTGCGCACGGTTCTGGTGCCCGGGCCTTCGATCAATAGCGCAGCAGGTACCGCACCGGTTTCGGCTGCACCAGAACATGCGTAACACGGCACCATTTGTCCGGCGGCGGATGTCGATGACGCCCCTGATCGACGTGATCTTTCTGCTTTTGCTGTTCTTCATGCTGTCCTCGACTTTCTCGAGGTTCAGCGAGATTGAACTCAGCAGTGCAACCCAGGGCGCAGCAAGCGAAACAACGACAATCGAACGCTTCTTTGTGCAACTCGGCGCCGAGCGGGTCGCGCTGAATGGCCAAGTTACGTCGCTTGACGACTTGGACAGTCAGATTCAGTCCGGTCAGGTTTTAATCAGCCTTGATCCGGATACATCCACACAACGCCTTGTGGACCTTCTTGTTCGCCTGCGCGGGCGCGAAGGTCTCATGGTTAGAGTGTTGGAGTAAAAGAATGATCCGCCACATCCGAACCAGCCGAAACCGCGATTCAACCATCCCGCTGATCAATGTTGTCTTTCTTATTCTAATCTTTTTTCTGATCGCCGGCACAATAGCTCCTCCATTGGATCCGGACCTGGAATTGGTGAACACTGCAGATCTTGAAGGCCGTGAACCACCCGATGCGCTTGTTCTTCATCAGGACGGAACACTGAGCTTTCGCGGCAGGCCAACAAACGCCGAAGCTTTCATGGCCGATCGAGAAACCGGGCCGGTGCGCATCGTGCCAGACAGAAATGCGTCTGCGCCCCGATTGATGGAAATCACCAGCACCCTGCGCCGGTTAGGCGCTCCGTCGGTTTTTCTTGTGACAGAACAGGCCCTCGAATGATCAGGCGGTCTATCTTTGTCGCGATTCTCGCGATCTCGGTATCGCTGTTGATGCATCTCGCGGGCCTGAGCCTGACCGTGCCAAACCTGTCAAACCAAGCCGCAGGTGAAAGCCGTACCGATACTGTCGAACTGAGCAACAGTTTTGAAGAGTTTGCAGATGCCCGGCTTGAACCTGTCGAACCCGAACCGGCAGAGACACCACCCCCTCTGGAAGAACCGCCAATTGAGCCCAGAGAGGCCGAAGCCCCCACAAGCGACGCCCGTGTCGCGTCGCCCGACCCAAAACAGACCTACGCGCCCGATACCGGAGACTCCGCAATCATTCAGCCCAGAGCACCGGAAGAAGCGGTCACCGAACCTGTGGAACAGGGCCCGGATGATACCGGTGAAGCTGCGCAAACCGCAGGGGCTGACACCGTGACTGAAACGCCAGAAGCGCCCCCAGATCAAACAGCATCTCCGGTTGAACCGTCTTCGGTCGAAGATCCGGTATCAGAAGAACAGCTTGCTGCGCTGCCAGCCGAGCTATCTCCTGTCGACCCGGAAAACGGTGAAACCGTCGAACCTGTAACACCCCAAGCAACCCAGGAACCGTTGGATGAGGAGGCAGATCTGCCCATCCCCGAAGCGGAAGCAGACGAAACCGAACAAGCGCTGGTTTCGTCTCTTCGACCACGGCCGCCCAACCGCGACGCGCAACCCGCCCAACCAAGAACACTGGAGCGCTTCAACAATTTCGACAATCTGCGCTTTCCAGAGCAGACGATTGAATCGCCGCTCTCTGCCTTCAAAAGAGAAGGTGTGGACGTCTTTCGACAAAGCAGAAGCAGCAATCGATCTGGTGGGCGCGGCCCAGGAAACTCGGATTCAACGAATTATGCCGGTGAGGTTCTGGTTCATTTAAACCGGGCCCCGATTGTCTATGTCGCAGCGCGCGGATATGCGCGCGTGTTTTTTGAAATCAGTCCCGATGGCACTTTGGCGTGGGTCGATATTGTCGAAAGCTCTGGCTCACCCGATATAGAGCGCGCCGCAAAGCAACAGGTTCGCACCGCCGCGCCGTTCCCGCGCCCACCTGGCGGCGTCAGTCGAAAACTGTCATTCTACTACCAGATTAGATGATTAGGTGGGCCTTTTAGCATCGTCTGTTACGCAGCTAACTAGCCCCTGACACTCTCAGACCTCCTGTCTGCTCCAACAAATCCACAATTGCGCCAACCCCTTTTCGATTGCGAAGTGACGAGAACAGAAAAGGTCTTCCTTTGCGCATCTTTTGCGCGTCTCGTTCCATAACCTCCAACGACGCACCGACATGAGGTGCCAGATCGGTTTTGTTGATTACCAGGATGTCCGACTTGGTGATCGCTGGCCCACCTTTTCTAGGTATTTCCTCGCCAGCAGCCACATCAATTACATAGATTGTAAGGTCAGCAAGTTCGGGGCTGAACGTCGCGGACAGATTGTCACCACCACTTTCAATCAGCACAACGTCCAGATCAGGATGACGCGCCTGCATTTCAGCGACAGCGGCCAGATTGATCGAGGCGTCTTCGCGAATTGCAGTGTGCGGGCAGCCTCCGGTTTCCACGCCAATGATTCGGTCCCTGGGCAGGACTTGCATACGCATAAGCGCTTCGGCATCCTCTTGTGTGTAAATATCATTGGTTATGACGCCCACTGAACAGACATCTCGAAGAGCTTCGGACAGTGCAGCGGTCAACGTGGTTTTTCCAGCTCCTACCGGGCCGCCAATGCCGACGCGAAGTGGGCCGTTCATATTCGTCATGTTCGGAATATCCTCGAATATTGTGTTTCGTGCTTCATGGATGCGATGTCCGTCAGAAACGCTGTTGAGCTCAGTTGATCCAAGCCAGCCTTTTGTGCCCTGCTAGCGATCTTCTCACACAATGGTGTAAGGGTGCGGATCAATCGCTGCGCGTCAGTTTGGCCCAAAGGAACTAGGCGCGTTGCGCAAGCTACAAGATTGCTGGCGAATGCTTGCAGAAACATCTTGGTCGTTAAAGACACGGGGAGATTCTGCCGACAGGCAGCTTGCCCTACACTGACCGGGTACGTAAGTTGGCGTAGATCCAACTCCCAGACATCTCGCGTCACATTTCCAAACGCCTGCCCCAACAAATCGGTCTCCATAAGCCGTTCGGATGACGCGCAGAAGGCCCGTGCGGTCGCATCGATGTTGACCAGTTCACCTTGTGTCCGCGCCCTGTATGCCGCGACAACAAACAACGCGTCATTCCACCCCGAGCCGTGCTCCAGCACATCCGAAATCCATTCTTCGGCGTCCTGTGAGCACGTGACACACCCTTCGTCAATCGCTGCCTCCAAGCCATGAGAATAGGCAAAACCCCCTACAGGGTAAGCAGGGGACAGCCATTGGGCCAAGGTCAGGATATCGGTGTCAGTGGGTGTGGCCATGAGTCCGACCGTGACCATAAGCGCCACCTTCGGGTGTGAACGGTTGGTGCACTTCCTGCACCGTAGCCCCGATTTTCAAAAGCATGTCATTGATGACATGGTCGACCTGTATGAACAGGCGGTCTTTCTCGATTTGGCACGGTGTATGACGATTGCCAATGTGCCAGGCGATGCGCGTCAGGTCCGGGGCTGTCACCTGAAGCAAAGCTTCCGGCGCTGCCCGGATTTCCACCTCGCGCCCGTCATCGAGGATCAGCGCGCCTCCGTGATCTAACGACGTTGTCTGCGCCAGATCGATCAATATCTGCTCGCCACTTTCGCATGTCAGAACCTTGCGACGCAGGAACCGATCATCATAGGTCAGGTACAAGCTGTCCGCCGGGTCGCTGTGCGTGTGACCCGAATACTGACGCGCGGTACACAGAAGGGCAGTCATGCGATCCCCTCCTCAGCACCGGAAACAGTCAGAGCCAGATAGAATCCGCAAATACCTGATGCACAATCCGTTCGCGCGTAAGGCCGCGCTTTTTCAGTTCTTCGTCGCTGAGCGATTGCAAGTAGTTGACTTGCCGCACGCGCGATTGCGCTTCGGCCAAGCTCATTAGAACTGAAAAGATTGATGACCCGATGGATGCGATCAAGCCACGCAGCGAAATCCGTGCGTGCGTCTGAGTTGCTGAGTCTGCCATTTGGACCCTCGTAATCGTTGGTCCTCCCTTGGGTTTGAATATTTGTCATATCGGCCTCATTGAGTAGTGCATGTTTGCTCATGGCTCCGTTGCGCGCGCTGCAACGCAGCACAATTCTTAGTCAAAACAAAAAATAGCGTTGCGCCATTGGCAGCACTTCAGCGGGTTGGCAGGTCAATAATTCGCCGTCTGCCCGCACCTCGTAGGTTTCCGGATCAACCTCGACATGAGGTGTCGCACTGTTCAGCAGAAGGTCCTGTTTGCCGATCTCCCGTGTGTTCCGTACAGCCACGGTTTGCTTGGCTAATCCCAGTGTATCACCGATCCGATCCTCCTGCGCGGCCTGCGAGACAAATGTGATCGCGGAATGTTCAACCGATCTCCCATAGGCGCCAAACATCGGGCGGCTATAAACAGGTTGCGGTGTAGGGATCGAAGCGTTGGGATCACCCATTTGAGCGCAAGCAATGGTACCACCCAGCAAAACTATCTCGGGCTTCACTCCGAAAAAGGCTGGGTTCCACAGGACCAGATCGGCACGCTTGCCTTCTTCGATGCTGCCGATTTCGTGGCTCAGTCCATGCGCAATGGCCGGGTTGATAGTGTACTTTGCAATGTAACGCCGAACACGAAGATTGTCGTTGTCTCCGGTTTCCTCGCTCAGACGTCCGCGTTGTTTCTTCATTTTATCGGCGGTTTGCCACGTACGGATCAGCACCTCGCCCACGCGGCCCATAGCCTGACTGTCAGACGCGATGATCGAGAAGGCACCCATATCGTGCAGGATATCCTCGGCCGCAATGGTCTCGCGCCGGATACGGCTTTCGGCAAAGGCCACGTCTTCGGGAATGGATTTGTCAAGGTGATGGCATACCATCAGCATGTCCAGGTGCTCTTCAACCGTATTGACGGTGAAGGGGCGTGTTGGGTTGGTCGAGGATGGCAGAACATGGTTCTCGCCGCAGATCTTGATGATGTCTGGGGCGTGGCCGCCACCTGCACCTTCGGTATGGAAGGCATGGATCGTTCGGCCTTTCATGGCAGCCACGGTATTTTCTACAAAACCAGATTCGTTCAGCGTGTCGGTATGGATCATCACCTGCACGTCCATCGCATCCGCAACCGAAAGGCAGCAGTCGATGGCGGCAGGGGTTGTTCCCCAGTCCTCGTGCAGTTTCATCGCGCAAGCGCCTGCCTTGACCTGTTCCTCCAGCGCCGCTGGCAGTGAGGCGTTGCCCTTCCCCGCGAAGGCCAGGTTCATGGGAAAGGCATCCGCCGCTTGCAACATCCGGCCGATATGCCAGGGCCCCGGCGTACAGGTGGTCGCCAGAGTGCCATGTGCAGGACCGGTGCCACCACCAAGCATGGTCGTCAGGCCGGAATGCAGCGCATCTTCGATCTGCTGGGGGCAAATGAAATGAATATGACTATCAAACCCGCCTGCCGTCAGGATGCGCCCCTCGCCTGCGATGGCCTCGGTCCCTGGGCCGATAATGATGTCTACACCCGGCTGGGTATCGGGGTTCCCTGCTTTGCCGATTTTAGCGATCCGCCCGTCCTTCAGCCCCACATCTGCCTTGTAGATACCGGAATGATCAACGACCAGAGCGTTGGTGATCACCGTATCAACAGCCCCCTGAGCACGCGTGACCTGAGACTGCCCCATCCCGTCGCGGATTACTTTACCGCCGCCAAACTTGACTTCTTCGCCATAGACGTCTTCGCGGTGACCCGTTTTGCTGAACCGCGCGGCTGTCGCGCGCTCCACAATCAGATCTCTTTCCACCTCGATAATCAGGTCGGTGTCGGCCAACCTAACCTTATCACCCACAGTTGGGCCGAACATAGCGGCATAATCACTCCGGCTGATCTTGCCCGGCATCTTTCAAAGCCCCCATGATGTGCATGTTAAAACCATAAATGTGCCGCCGTCCGTCATAAGGAACCAGCATCACTTCGCGGGTCTGACCCGGTTCAAAGCGAACGGCCGTCCCCGCAGGAATATCCAGCCGCATCCCCAAAGCTGCATGGCGATCAAAATCCAGGGCAGCGTTCGCCTCGGCAAAGTGGTAATGGCTGCCGACCTGTACTGGCCTGTCACCTGTATTGGCGACCATAACAAGGCGGCTGCTGCGCCCGGCGTTCAGCGTCAGTGAGCCGTCGGCCGGAATGACCTCACCCGGAATCATTTGGTCAGCTTGGTCAGCAGCGCGATGAGAGCAAAAGCAATCAAAGCCAGCCCAGCGCCCAACGTGGCATAGTCGGTTGGGTGTGCGTGAATATGCGTGCCAGTGTGGGCTATTGCCGGGCCAGAAAGAACAAGGGCGGGAAAGAGCATGCGGATCATAACGCGTTCCTTTTTTGATTAACGAATGGGATTGTGAACAGTGACAAGCTTGGTTCCATCGGGAAACGTTGCCTCGACTTGTACTTCGTGGATCATCTCTGGCACGCCTTCCATACAGTGTTCCCGGCTGATGACTTCAGCCCCGGCTTGCATCATGTCAGCGACCGATCGACCATCGCGCGCACCTTCGACCACGGCGTCCGTAATCAGGGCGATGGCTTCGGGGTGATTCAGCTTAACGCCTCGGGCCAGCCTCTTGCGGGCAACTTCCGCGGCCATGGCGACCAACAGCTTGTCTTTTTCACGTGGGGTCAGGTTCATGTCAGAGCATCCAGCATCGGGGCAATGTGCCTTTGTTCAGTTGCCGCAAAACCGGCATCAGGGTACGGCGCAGGGCAAAGCTGTTTTCAGCCAGGGTGCGAACAATCAGCAATTCGTTTTGTATAAGTGTCGCCCCTGCCGTATCCGGCAGCATGTCGCGAACCGGGCCCAAATGAGCTTCAACAGCCTTCGAGGCAAATACGATCAACGCCATTGCCCCAGCGCCGTTTGCGATATGCGGCTTGGACAGATGAGCGTTCAAGTCGCCTGAAAACTGTATCGCATCCAGAAAAACCGGACCTTTTTGGCGGTGTATCTCGATCCGATCACTGAGACGGATTTTGCTGAGCCGCTCTCCCATCGCCGCGCGCCCGAAGACCATTGGCTCGATCATCAACAACTCAGCCTCAGGAGCTAAATCGATCTTCAGCCGACGCTCCAACGCGCTATCGTTGAACAGGATCGTCTCTTGCGGCAACCAATTCACACGAGCGCCAGACTGAACTGTCAGGTGGTTGGTAATCTGGCCGATTTCTTCAGGCTGCGCTTTGTAGACACGTTCGCAAGCCTGCGTTGTCAGCGTCAGCGTAGTGCCTTCTGCAGCTTTGCCTGAAAACCGAAATCTATCGCCCCCGGTCACTCCACCGGCCGTGTTCAGAAGAACCGCCTCCAAATGCGGCGTTGTGGTTCTTGGGAACAAGCACTTGAAGGACCCGGAATGGTGAAACCTGTCTAATACACTCTTAGCGCCCAGCAGCTTGGTGCTTAGGTTAACTGAACCAGCGGCGCGTGGTGGGTTCGCACTTTGCGCGGGTTTTATAACAGCAGCTTGAGTAATAAGGCACCTTTGGAAGACCTGTTGGTGCCATCTGTTTCCTTGCTGACGCGCCGAAACGCCAATTTGCACCGTCGCAGAATGCCTAGTTTCGCGTCATCCGATCAAATATTAACCGAATGCACGCCCGGCGGCCTAAAATTTAAGCAGATTCACCCTATAAATGAATGCGTCTCACCCTAAACCCGCAAGTCGCACTGCGTTGCGGAAGTCGAAAGGACCGCCGCAACGCAAAGCACGTTCGTTAAGTTTGGCCGCTGCGCTTAGCCAACGTATTGATCGGCAACAACTTCCCCAAACCTGTCAAAAAACTTGGCCGAGAGTTTTTTGGCAGTTCCTGAGATCAACCTGCTGCCCAGTTGTGCAATTTTACCGCCAATTGCGACCTTGGCGGTATAAGACAGCACTGTTTCTTCCCCATCAGCCACAAGAGAGACATCAGCGCCACCATTTGCGAAACCCGCGGCTCCTCCCTTCCCTTCTCCACTCAACGAGAACGCATCAGGCGCTTCTGAATTGTCCAGCGTAACCTCGCCATTGAATCGCGCCTTAACGGGGCCGATTTTCAGCACAACTTTGGCCTCAAGATGCTCAGGTGAATGCTGGATAAGCTCTTCGCACCCAGGAATGCATTCGCGCAGGACATCCGGGTCATTCAGCGCGCGGTACACTACGTCTCGGGGCGCAGAGATGCGAATTTCGTCATTTAGTTCCATCTGAGGATCCTTTTCTCAACAACATCTTGGGAAAACACGAAGTGCCACCTCGGTCGCTTCTTCCGGGGTCGAATCCGGTTTTGCAGCCCGGAAGGACGCCAACCAGTTAAGCCATTTTTTCTTCATGCGAAGTCTCCTCGGATTTATCTGAGTTCCGCCAAAGGATAATTTCAGCAAGGATCGACAGGGCAATTTCGTGTGGGTCGATCGCATGGATGTCCAAACCGGCAGGCGACTTGAGCCGCTTGGTTTGTGCAGAACTCAAACCTTGCGCTTCCAACCTGTCGCACAACACCTCAGCCTTTCGGTGGCTCGCAACCATTGACACACGGCGCGCCGGTGTCTCGAGCGCGGCTTTCAATGCGGCGCCATCACCTTTTCCCTGCGAAGCGACCACTGCGAAATCGCGTGGCTCAACACCCAAAGCGCTTAAGTTTTTCGGATCGAAACTGGTAAAATCCACTTCACTCTCAGAACCTTCGGGCAAGCAAACACGCAATCCGATAAGCGCTGCGTGCTCTGCGAGGGCATGGGCAATCGGGGACTCTCCAAAGATGATCAAACGCGGCGCATGCTGATACGGCTCAATCAGCAAGTCGACCGTTCCACCCGAAGGGCAACCGCTCTTGAAGGTTTCCACGCCGTCCGGGTCTGTCATTGCCACCACCTTGTCCGAGGGTTTCACGCGGATCATTTTCGGAAAGCCACCTGTAAGTGCTTCCTGAGCTGATGCCCGTACAACGCGCTGCACACAGGCTCCACCCAGATGTCCCAATATCCGACCGTCTCGCGTGACTACTGCCTTGCCGCCCGCCTTGGCCGAGGTCGCGTCGGCGGTGCGAAGGACAGTTGCCACGCAAAAAGCGTCCCCCTGCTGGCGCAGCTGTTCAATCGTGTCGAAGATGTCGAAACCTGCCATGGTTTTATCCTTTCACAGTTTTCGGAATTCAGGTTCTAGTGCCGCCAGTGCTTCAAGCGTGTTGGCAGGAAGATGCGCGTCCAGGTACGGCTCTGCGGCCTTCATGGCAGCGGCAATGGGCTGGTAATCTTTCCATCCTTTAAGCGGATTCAGCCAAACCACCCGTCGTGCCTTGCGTCGGACCCGCGCCAGTATATGCCCCAAAGCCGCAGGCGACGAGCTGCAATAGCCATCCGAAAGGATCAATACCACCGTCCGCCCGTTCAGGGCACGGGCACCGTATCCATTCAAAAATTTTTCGAGGCTACCCGAGATGTCAGTACCGCTGCCAAACCCTTCGGCCATCAGCGACAATCGGCCAGCCGCGCGCAGCGTGTCGTGATCGCGCAGTACATCCGTCACCCGCATCAAATGCGTATGAAATAAATACGCATCCGCTTCGGCTCCGCTGCCAATCAACCCCTTGAGAAAGGCAAGGAAAACTCGCGAATAAACTGTCATCGAACCGCTAACGTCACACAAAGCCACGATCCGCATAGGGCGTGGCGGGCGAGCACGACGGTAAAGATCAATCGGCTCACCACCCCTCGCAAGGCTGGCGCGTTGAATACGGCGCATATCCAAAGCCGGGCCGCGCATCGCAAGTTTGCGTCTGCGCGAGCGACGGTCCCGGATGGCTCGCGCGATGGCGGTTGCCGCCTGTTCCGCTTGCTTCAACGCGTCTTCATCCATCAGCTCACGCAAATCCCGACGCGACAGGTTAGCCGTACGGGTTGCGATCAGCCTCCCGTCTCTCCCCAAGGCCTCCCCGTCGCCAGGATCAGGTTCTTGCGCCTGATCCGTGCCGGTTTCCGCCTCCCGAGCGTCTTGGCTTTGCTGCTGCCAAATCATCGGCTTTGCGGATTGAACCCGCACATGAGCCGTGTGGGCAGTTCCAGTTCGGTGCTTGCCTGTATTTAACCAGTAGGCATCGAACAAGTCCTCGAAGCGACGCCAATCGTCAGCGTCGCCTGCCAGCAATACACAAAGCGCCCGCTGAGCCTGTCTGACATTCGTTGCGTCAACTGCTGCCAGAGCAGCCAGCGCGTCTCCTGTCTCAGCAGATCCCACACGCATCCCGTTCATGCGCAAATGTGCGATGAAACCGGACATGCGATCCGACAAACCAGATGCGCGGGAGGGAAACCGAGTGACTTGCATCAGGCGACTTTCCCGATCAGGCGATCCATGACTTCGGGCGGCGCGGCATCGTAGTCAGCGGCAGTTTTCAGAAGACACACAAGGGTTGCCTGAACCTCTTCCTTAGACTGCGCCATGTCGTTGACACCCAATCCTGATAGCGCGGCTGCCCAGTCCAGCATCTCGGCGATGCCGGGTGTCTTTTCTAAGTCTTCCTTCCGCAAAGCCTGCACGACCCCGATGATCTGACGCGCAAGCCGCCCTTCGACGTCAGGCATGCGCGCATTCAGGATCGCCATTTCAGTTTCTCGCGATGGGTAGTCGAGGAAACTGTAAAGACAGCGACGCCGCAGCGCGTCGGACAGATCTCGTGTCCCGTTGGCCGTCAGGATTACAATCGGGCGCGAACGCGCCTTCAGGGTGCCGAGTTCGGGGATGGTGATCTGAAAGTCTGACAGAATTTCAAGCAAGTAGGCTTCAAACTCTTCATCGGCCCGGTCGATTTCGTCGATCAGCAGAACCGGCGGATCTTCTTCGCTGATTGCCTCCAGCAATGGACGCTTCAGCAAGTAATCATCGGTGAACAGTTGCGCCTCGCTGGTGCCTCCGCCAGCCTCGCTTGCACGAATGGCCAAAAGCTGACGTTGGTAGTTCCACTCATAAATGGCGTGACTGGCGTCCAGCCCTTCGTAACACTGCAACCGGATCAATCGCGTCTCACGTTGAGCCGCAAGAGCCTTGGCAACCTCGGTCTTGCCGACACCCGCAGGCCCCTCAAGCAGCAACGGACGACCCAGCGTCTGCGCAAGATGCAGGGCCATGGCCAAACGATCATCGGCAACATAGCCCTGTGCGGCCAATCCGTTCTGAACGTCAGTCAAAGTCAAAACCAGGATCCAATCTTCATCTGGCCAAAAATACCTCGGGGGTCCGAGGGGGCAGAGCCCCCTCGCTTTGGTCGGGCCGGCGCCAGCCGGTCCGGACCATTTCACCCATGCATCCCAAGACCATTGGCGATCTTCCAGATCCGCCAGTGGTCGTGCGGCATGTGGCTTTGCACCAACCCAAAGGGCCGGAACGCATCATGCACCGCGTTCGAGAAGCAAGGAACGCCGCCCACGTTCGGGCTTTCACCCACTCCTTTTGCACCAATCGGATGGTGCGGGGACGGTGTCACCGTATAGTCGGTGATATAGTTCGGTGTCTCCCAGGCGGTTGGCAGGAAGAAGTCCATCAGGGTGCCTGTCTTTACATTGCCCATCTCATCATAGGCAATTTCCTGGCCCATCGCGATCGCCAGCGCTTCGGTTACACCACCATGGACCTGCCCGTCGATGATCATCGGGTTGATCCGCGTGCCGCAATCGTCCAGCGCATAGAACTTCCGCACTTCCCATTCGCCGGTATCCACGTCAATTTCCATAACGCAGATATAGGCCCCGAACGGATAGGTCATATTCGGCGGGTCGTAGTAGCTGACGGCTTCCAGCCCCGGCTCCAACCCCGGGATGGCCTGATTATAGGCGGCGAAGGCGATTTCTTTCATGGTCTTGAACCGCTCGGGCGCGCCTTTGACAGCGAACCGGTCCACATCCCATTCGACGTCGTCATCATGCACCTCAAGCAGATAGGCAGCAATCATCTGCGCCTTCGCGCGGATCTTGCGCGCGGCCATAGCCGTCGCCGCCCCAGCCACAGGCGTGGACCGAGAGCCATAGGTCCCAAGACCATAAGGCGCGGTGTCCGTGTCGCCTTCCTCCAGCGTGATATCGTCGGCGGGCAGGCCGATCTCGCTGGCGATGATCTGGGCAAAAGTCGTGGCATGGCCTTGACCCTGACTGATCGTCCCGAGCCGCGCGATGGCTGAACCCGTTGGATGTATGCGGATTTCGCAACTATCAAACATTCCCAGCCCAAGAATATCGCAATTCTTGACCGGCCCGGCCCCGACAATCTCGGTGAAATGTGTCAGGCCAATCCCCAGCAGCTTACGAGTCTTGCCAGCTTTGAAGTCCTCGACCCGCTGCGCCTGTTCGGCCCGCAGACCGTCATAGTCTACGGCCTTCAACGCCTTGTCCCAAGCGGTATGATAATCGCCCGAGTCATACTCCCAGCCCAGCGCCGACTGATACGGGAACTGATCCGCCTTGATAAAGTTGATCCGACGCAGCTCGGCCGCGTCCATGTTCAGCTTGATGGCCAGAACCTCGATCATGCGCTCGATGAAATAAGCAGCCTCGGTCACGCGGAAGGAACAGCGATAGGCCACCCCTCCCGGCGCCTTGTTGGTATAGACGCCGTCCACGGCCAGATAGGCGGTGGGGATGTCATAAGACCCGGTGCAGATATTCATGAACCCAGCCGGGAACTTGGTCGGGTCGGCACAGGCATCAAACCCGCCGTGATCCGCCGTGGTATGGCACCACAACCCGGTGATCTTGCCATCCTTGGTGGCGGCGATCTTGCCCTGCATCCAGTAGTCGCGGGCAAAAGCGGTGGACATCAGGTTTTCCATCCGGTCCTCGATCCACTTCACCGGCTTACCGGTGACAATGGACGCCACGACCGAGCAGACGTAACCCGCATAGGCGCCGACCTTGTTGCCGAATCCGCCGCCGATATCAGGACTGATCACGCGGATATTGTGTTCGGCCAGACCCGAGATCAGCGACACAACCGTCCGGATCGCATGGGGTGCCTGGAACGTACCGTAAAGCGTCAGCTTGCCGGTCACCTTGTCCATCGAGGCCACACAGCCGCAGGTTTCCAGCGGGCAAGGGTGCGTGCGGTGATAATAGACCATCTCCTCGGCCACGACATCAGCCTCGGCCAAAATAGCCTCGGTTGCGTCTTTGTCGCCCTGCTCCCAGGTGAAGATATGGTTGTGATGCTTACGCGGTCCGTGCGCGCCTTCTGTCTGGCCTTCAAGATCTTCGCGCAGGACAACGTCGGATTTCAGCGCCTCGAACGGGTCGGTCAGAACGGGCAGTTCCTCGTATTCGACCTCGACCAGTTCGGCTGCATCTGCGGCGATGTAGCGGTCTTCGGCGACGACATAAGCAACTTCCTGGCCCTGGAACAGCACTTTGCCATCGGCCAGTACCATCTGCTTGTCACCTGCCAGCGTCGGCATCCAGTGTAAACCCAGAGGTGCAAGATCCTCAGCTGTTAGCACGGCGACAACGCCGGGTACCGCCAAGGCTGCCTCTTTGTTCACGCTGACAACGCGGGCATGTGCGTAGGGGGAGCGCACAAAGTCACCGAACAGCATGCCGTCAAGCTTGATATCATCTACATAGTTGCCCTTGCCTTGGGTAAAGCGCACGTCCTCGACGCGTTTGCGGGCGCAGCCCATACCTTTGAGGTTGGCGGCGCGTTCTTCGGGGGTCAGAGTCTGGTCGTTCATTCCGCGGCCTCCTTCTGAGCGTTCAGCATGTCAGCCGAAGCTGAGATCGCCTTGACGATGTTCTGATATCCGGTGCAGCGGCACAGGTTTCCGGCCATGCCAAAACGGATTTCTTCCTCGGTCGGATTAGGGTTTTCCTGCAACAAACGATGCGCGCGGGTTATCATGCCCGGCGTGCAGAAGCCGCATTGCAACCCGTGATGTTCGCGGAACATCTCTTGTAAGACGCCCAAGCTGCCATCATCATTGGTCAGCCCTTCAACGGTGGTAATATCTGCCCCGTTCACCTGGGCCACAAAGGTGGTGCAGGACTTGACGGATTTGCCATCGATATCAACGGTGCAGGCCCCACAATGGCTGGTCTCGCAACCGATATGAGGGCCGGTAATTTTCAGATCTTCCCGCAGGAAATGGATCAACAACGTGCGCGGTTCGGCCAGACCTTCGACCTCTTTGCCGTTCACGGTGAGTTTGACGTGCATTTTCGACATTGCTTTCTCTCCTCACCCTGCGCGGCTTTGCGCACGGTCGATGGCGCGGCGCAGCATTACGGCGGCCACGTGTTTCTTGAATTCAACGGGTCCTCGATTATCGGCGACGGGATCGATCGCATCGAGCATAGCGGCAACGCAGCCCTCGACGTCACCACCTGCGAGAGCGGTGCTCGCGTCTGCGGACCAAATGGGTGTGTCGGCCAGATTGGTCATTGCAACCGAAGCGGTTCCCTGCCCAAACATCACCGCGGCAGCGGCCGTCGCATAGTCGCCAATCTTGCGCTTTTGCTTTTCATAGGCTTGCCCAACGCCGGCAGCGGGAACAGGTATTGAAATCCGGGTCAGGATCTCTTCATCTTCGCGCGCAGTGAAATATGCGGCCTCATAAAAATCACGGGCGGCTACGCTGCGGTTGCCGTCAGGCCCCGACAATTCGAACGTGGCATTCAGGCATTGCATCAAACCCGGCATGTCATTGCCAGGATCCCCATTGGCCACGTTGCCACCAACGGTGCCCATGTACCGCACTTGAGGATCGGCGATCTGCAAAGCAGCTTCGCGGATCAAAGGGATTGCCGAGGCCAGACCGTCATGCGTAATCATCTCGTGCTGCGTCACCATCGCCCCCAAGGACACCGTGTCGGAACCGATCTTGACCCCTTTGAGTTCGTCGATAGCCTGCAAATCGACAAGATGGCCCATCTCGGCCATGCGCAGCTTCATCATCGGGATCAGGCTGTGCCCGCCCGCGATCACGCGCGCCTCATCTCCGTGCTCCTGCAAAATGCCAATGGCCGAGGCGATGTCGCCTGGCCGGTGATACTCAAAACCGGCTGGTATCATGTTTTTCCTCCCTGGGTCCGAGCGATATGCCTTGGGGGACCTGGGGAAAGGAGAGAGCTATGCAGCCAGCCGTTCCAGCAGCGAACAACAGAGCGCGCGGCTTGTTTCACGAAATGCGAATAAGCTGCACGAACTGCGATCAGAGACCGAGCGCCTCGCGAATATCCGTCAGACGGGAACGGCTTACCGGGACTTTGATCAGGGCGTCGACACCGTCGAAATAACATGTGCCGTTGTCCTTGTGACGCTCAAAGCCTGAGACGTGTTTGGGGTTCACCAGATAACTGCGATGAGCGCGTAAAAAACCATCTGGCTTTAGTCGCGTTTCGGCCTCGGTTATCGACCAAGGGCAAAACAGTTTTTCGGCACCCATATAGAGAACAGAATAATGCCCCTCGGCCCTGATGGCTGCGATTGTTGCAGGTTCTGTAAAAAAGGTCTGACCTTCTCGCTCGAACGGAACACCGGCGCGAAATGCGGCCGGTTCCGAGGCGGGTTCGGGCTTGGGTGTTTCCGTGGGCTCAATAAACGAGATGCCTGTCAACAGAAACGCCCCGCATATCAGAAACACCGAAACGGTCACGCCCATCGCCAGAACCTGATTGTCCAACGCAGGCCCTGCACCACCGACGCTGTCGCTTGCGACAAAGTCGGTCAGACCGGTTGCTACGAAATGCATGGTAAATACAGCCAGCCCAAAGCACACTGTCCCAAGCAATATGTTGCGCTGTGTGCGGTTTCCATAAGCGACCCAGATGGCCGCCACGGACAGGATCACCGAAGCCAGTGTCGCCACGAATACATCCAGAACATTATATACAGGACTACACAGCTGCATTCCGGCCATGCCAATATAGTGCATCAACACAATCCCCAGCCCAACGATCATCCCTGATCCAATCATCGTCTGTGGCGTGCGTGGGCGAAAATGCAGCAACAACAGCGCCAGCCCAACCATTAGGATTGCGACCAGCGCGGAAATCAGAGTGATCAAGGCATCATAGTAGAACAGGATCGGCAGTTGCAGGCCCAGCATGGCAACAAAGTGCATCGACCAGATACCACCACCCAGAATAACTGCTGCCAGAGCGACCACAAGTTTGCGCCGCTGCGTGTCCAGGCGAGACGCGCCATGAGTCAGATAGAGGCCGGTAAACCCAGCCATCAGCGCCACGGCCAGAGACGCTGCCACGAGCCACACATTGTGCGAATAGTCCAACATTCGGGTGTCCACGCCCTCCCCAGCGCGTGCTTGACGTTAGCAAACAGGAATTCCCGGTACAATCTAGTCTGGCCAAACTGTGAAAAGCGCTCTCAGACCAATTTTACCAGCGTAAGCCCCTTCAACTAAGTGCTTTTTCACACCTTGCCAGGATTGTGTCACCGCGAAACAGTAGTACGATCAAGCGAATTCACATGCATCGTGCATTCCCATGGCTCACTTAGACCACACGCTCGTACAACAAACCTTCTTCTTTTCGAAGCGACAATGGGGACAGACCGTACTGCATCACTGCAAAACGGATTTTCTCGGAGCGGGTTACAAAAACTTGATTGGCGATTAGCTTTTTATACGCGCAAGCTACGACAGCCTCTCGCTCGCCATTAGTTAAGTTCTTTCGACGTGACCCAACCCACTCTGGATCAGCGAATTACGTGAACCGAACATTTCGCATGATGCACAACCCTGTTTGCGGTTGATCCGAGGAATATGTCCTCGAAACCGGGCTTGTGCGATGCCAAAACAATGCAATCCACATCGTTCTCGTTCGCGAAATCAACGATCGCTCTACCTGCTTGACCCGAGATGAGTCGCGTCTTCGCTCCTGGAATCTCAGAGGCCGTCTGATGTAGGTTTTCCAGGATTTCATGCCGCGTGTTCGCAAGCACCTCACTTGGAATCTGAGACCCTACATAGGCCGGGATTGGTTCCTGGGCGTGTATCACAGTGAAAACAGCGTCCTCATCGGCCAATTGGCGCGCCGCCTCAAAGGACGCGCGCGTGTCGTGCTCTTGGTCCAGAGCAACCGGGATCAGGATGTTCTTATACATTTGGTCTCCTATCTACAGCTCCATCGACGTCAGCCTGAAATTTGCGACAGCAGGAAACCTACACAGGTTCAGACTTCGATGATTTGCCAGCACTCTTCGTTGCGGTCGCAACATCATCAACGGTTTTCTCGACAGCTTCAGCTTCGGTTTCCGCGACATATGCGGCACAACGGGCCACAGTTTCGAACCATTCCTGAGCATCAGCAACCAACCGCTCAACCGAATGGCGTTGCCATTCCGTCATGCTCTGAAGGGCTTTTGTCGGTTCAGACGGGTTGGCGGAAGATACTTTACGTGCAGCTTGCAGGGCCGTCCGGACCGCCTCGTGACGCCGTTCGAACCAATGCTGCGCAAAGGCTTCTGTTTCTTCTAACATTTTTTCTTGCGCGTCCCAAAACTGTTCGATCTGGGCACCGAAAGCTGGATTGCCAGAAACGGGCGGCTGCATTTGCTTGAATACGTCCATCAGTGAAGCCGGGTGCCTAGGGTTAGATTTCTTTGTCGACATCGAAAATTCCTCCTCATTCCCTGATGACCCATTGTCCCACCTGCAGCGAGCTTTCGCCTTAATACAGATCAATATTCCTTGTTTTCATACTTCCTGGCTTACGCCGCGAGAGAACACTCCTAACCTTTCGACATCGGTTCCTAGATGGCAGGATTGGAGTTAAAGTAGATCAAGCAAGAACTTAACGCTTGGTTTCAAATGAACATTGCGGGTTTTCTGATTACTCTTGGCGTCCTTTTCCTTGCCGGATTGGTGGCTGATCAGCTTGGTCGGGCCACGCATCTTCCTCGGGTTACGACCTTACTTTTCCTCGGCATGATCGCCGGGAACGCCGGAATGGGGTTGATCCCGCTTGACGTTGCAATGTGGTTCGATGAGGTATCCATCGTGGCTTTGACCATGGTTGCGTTTCTTCTTGGAGGGTCCTTAACCCGCGAGAACCTTGTTCGACATGGCCGGGCCATTCTGGCAATTTCCATTTCGATCGTGGTTGCCACCCTCATTATTGTGTCGGTTGGACTGACCGCAATTGGCGTACCTTTCGGGTTGGCGTTCGTATTGGCGGCAATTGCTACAGCTACGGCTCCGGCTGCCATGACAGACGTAATTAGACAGTCTGGGGTATCCAACAATTTCACCGAGACCTTAAAGGGCGTTGTCGCAATTGATGATGCTTGGGGTCTGATCGTTTTCAGCATCGCCTTGGTTCTGGCCGGTCATTCGGACGGTTGGGCCACCGTCACGACCACAGCGATCTGGGATTTCGGGGGCGCAATTGTTCTGGGCGGCGTGTTGGGCATTCCGTCCGCTTACCTGACCGGTCGATTAAAGCCAGGTGAACCAATGCAGGCCGAAGCGGTGGGGATCGTCTTTCTGACAGCGGGTCTTTCGCTCTGGCTGGAAGTTTCGTTCCTTGTAACAGGCATGGTCGCCGGAGCCGTGATCGGGAACCTTGCCCGCCACCATGACCGAGCCTTTCACGAAATCGAGCACATTCAATGGCCATTCATGATCCTGTTCTTCCTGCTGGCCGGAGCCTCATTGGATATTGAGGCTTTTGGCTTGATGGGCTGGGCCGGAGCCCTTTTCTTGCTTTTACGAACCATTGCACGACTTGTGGGCGGCTTTTGTGGCGCAAGACTAGGAGGCTTACCACGCCGTCAGGCTTACTGGTGTGGCCCCGCTTTACTGCCGCAGGCAGGGGTTGCAGTGGGGATGGCTTTGGTCGCCGGGGAACAGTTTCCAAATTGGGCGGCATCCATAATGGCCTTTACCTTGGCCAGTACGGTGGCATTTGAAGTGTTTGGGCCGCCACTGACGCTTATGTCGATCAGACGCACCGCGGATACCGAGTAGCTGCACGCTCGTTCGGAGCCTATTCAGCCTGAACCGATTCAAGAAAGACGAGCAAATTCGCCAGCGGCAGGCCCACCATCATAGGTTGGCCATTAGGCAAAGCGACAGCGATCTGTTGGTCCGTCTCAAAAACCGCGCCGAAGATTGGCATTTCGCCCCCATGCGCAAGCAATTGCGAGCGACCGTCAATCTGCTGAGCTATGCGATCTATCGGAAACACGCCGCCGTTTTCGGCCGCCAACTTGGTGAGGTCAGGTGTTTGAATAGCAAGCATTTCGGCCATCGGCCCATCGCCAGTCGCTTCGAAACCGTGGCATTGCCAGCAATACGTCCGGTACAAATCGCTTCCGTCGCTCACACTTACGTCCTGCGCCAGTGCAGAGCCGGTGACGAACAGCGTCAAAAATACCCCGTGAAATAACTGCATTTGCTCCTCCAATTCGCTGCTTCCGATGATGGTCCCATTAAATGGCATACTTAAGAAACTTCTTTGACCTCGCTCATGTTGTATGCGCCAAGACGAACGCTGGTGTTTCAGCTTTATAGCGTTGGAGCACATGCCTGATTTAATCTGCGTCGACCTCCGACTTCGCAGCCTCGGCATGGACCTCGCCACGCTTGCCTCCAAAGGAGGCTCCTTCCAGTGCATTCAAATGCCAGCGAATTCGCCAAAGATGATAAGACACTCGATGCATCCATCTCAGAGAATCCAACCGAGCCCAGACCACCTCGTCCGGCAAACTGTCAGTCGCAGCGTCGGAAATGAGCAAGTCTCTGCGAAGTTTCCTCTGTCGTCGCAGAAAGCGACGAACACGGTTCAGCGTGTTTTCACATTCCTCTTGGTCATCGATTTTCAAGTAACTGTCAGTTGCCGCAATCACCACCAAAGCAAGCCGTTTCAAACGCCGGTCTTTTGGTAACTCGCTGATCCTGTCAACTTGGCTACATCGGTAAAGCAACCGATCCAGATGATCGAGTATGTGGTACATACCTTTGATCCTGGAAATCTCGACATCGGACTCGCGGGAAAGCTCTATCTTGTCTAGATACGCGCGCGCTTCGGCCAAGGCCGTCTCAATGCTGTCCCGCCCGTAGTCGGTTTCGCCTGGCAGCCGCACACCCATACACGACCGAAGGTGCGCCACTTCGGCCAGCACAATTTGATCGACTGAGGCTTTTGCCGCATCCACCGCTATCTCCGGCAACCCTAGCACGAGCGGATCTAAAGATTTTGTTAGCTCAGCTCCTCGATCGGGTATAAGCGCCTCGACAAATCTGGCAAACGGCTTGGCGAACGGCAGGATCAAAACCACCCCCAAGGCGTTGAAGAAACTGTGGAATGCCACAAGCGCGGTCAAAGAGTTTTGGGCCCCCGCCCCGCTTACAAAGACCGAAGTAAATGGCCCCAGCAAAAAAAACGCCATTACTCCTGTCATCACGTTGTAGATCACATGGGCAGAACCGGTTCGGCGGGCCATCGTGCCCCCGCCCAAAGTAGCCAGAACGGCCGTAAACGTCGTACCCACATCCATTCCAATGACCAACGCCGCCGCTTGAGGGAAGCTCACAGCACCAGCGCTCAGTGCCGCCAAGGCCGTGGCGACACCGGCGCTCGAAGACTGCGTCACCATCGTGATCAGGACACCAATCAAGACAAGCTTCAGCCTGCCTAGAAGTGTATCTGGTGGAAAATCAGCAGGCGTAACTACGCCACGAAATGCGTCCAGGCCGGACTTGAGTTGTTCGATTCCTATGAAAACCAAGCTGAACCCGGCTAACGCCAGCCCAAAGTTAGAAACCGCTTTCCTGCCCGAAAGCGCGAACAATGCGCCAACAAAAACAACAGGCAACATCGCTTGCCCAAGGTCCAGCTTGAACCCCAAAAGCGCGACCAGCCAACCTGTCATGGTCGTTCCGATATTGGCTCCAAAGATGATCCCAAGCGCTTGCGGGAACGTGAGCAAACCAGACGCGACAAAGCCCACGGCCGCGACAGTGGTTGCACTGGACGACTGTATTGCAGCTGTCGTGACAGCGCCGGTCACCGCACCCGTAAGAGGCGTGGACGTGAACTTGCTCAGAACATCGCGCAGCCGCGCACCAGCCAATGCCTTCAACCCGTCCGTCATCAACAGCATTCCAACCAGGAAGAGACCGATGCCGCCAAATGCTGGTAATAGGTTCCAGAACATCACAAACAACTTGCCACGCTTAGCCAATGTACGACGGGCACGTTCGCTGTACCCTCAGGGCCGCGAGCAACAGACTGCGGCCCACTTTCAGCCTTGCAGACCCGATGTGACGCGTTGGTTGATATAGATCAAAGCAGCAACAAGATTCACATAGTGAAATAAGAATGTTTTAGCGTAGTCTACGTTCGCCGACCTGTCCCCAAACCAAACAAAGAGGCGAACGGAATTTTGGAGGAGTGGAAGTTCCACCCACGGGGCTCGGCAAAAGTGATGGCGAGCCCCGAATTTTTTATTGGCGCCCAATTCGCCCGAACGTTGAGACAAATCGAATTCGATGGATTCAACTGCGGGGACAAGGTGAGCCGCAAATCGCTAACCGTAAGGAGAATGGCATTATTGGCAACAGACAAACAGACCAGTCGGTGAAAAGCGCCTATGAACTCTGTTGATCCCAAAGAACAGAAACTTAAACGGGCCCTTACGACCCCGTTGCTGACGCTTTATGGCCTTGGCGTAACGGTAGGAGCTGGCATTTACGTTTTAGTCGGTGCAACAGCAGACATTGCCGGACCTTTCGCGGCGTTGTCATTCGTTGTAGCCGCGCTCGTCGTATCACTAACCGCGCTTTCTTATGCAGAGCTCGCAACACGATTTCCTGTGAGTGCTGGTGAAGCAGCCTATGTTGAGGCGGGGTTCCAGAAAAAATGGATGGCGGTTTTCGTTGGACTTGCGGTGGCAGCCTCGGGCGTTATCTCCGCGTCGGCCGTTGCAATTGGCGCAGCATCCTATCTGCACGCATTGACCGGCTTAGCCATCCCTTTACTGACCATCAGCGTAGTATTGATCATGGGCGCTATTGCACTTTGGGGAATAACGGAGTCGGTTCTCGTTGCAGCAATCATTACGATCATCGAAATCGCAGGTCTTCTCTTTGTGATTGGCTGGGGCATGACCATTCAGGATCCGCAAGGATACAGGATCAGTTCAATGCTTCCCCCGCTTGAACTTGACGCGTGGAGAGGCATTTTTGCAGCATCGCTTCTCGCCTTCTTTGCCTTTGTTGGCTTTGAAGACATGGCCAATGTCGCAGAAGAGGTTAAAGACCCGGTACACACCATCCCAAAGGCTATTTTGCTAACGCTGGTTCTGGCGACCGTGTTGTATCTTGGGACCTCAATGACAGTTCTGCTTGTTGTTCCAATTGATATTCTTTCAATGTCCTCGGCACCACTTGCGCTTGTGTTTTCAAATGCGCCTGAGGTGATCAAACAAGGCTTTTCTGCAGTCGCGATTGTGGCGACGGTCAATGGGGTACTAATCCAGATGATCATGTCATCACGGGTGATCTACGGGCTTGCTGACAGGGATCACCTGCCGAAAGTCCTGGCAACAGTACCTCAAGCAACGCAGACACCGGTTGTCGCTACTTTGCTGGTCGTGGCGATCATCGTTTTGCTAACCCAAACGTTGCCGATAGGTATTCTGGCTGAACGGACGTCTCAGATCGTTCTGGGCGTCTTTGTGCTTGTCAACATCGCGCTGATCCTGCTGAAGATGAAGCCAAGCGATACTAAAGAGCACTTCAAAGTTCCACTTTTCGTGCCCATCCTTGGAGTCATCACAAGCACAATGCTCTTCGGAGCAGGGTTTCTCTAGCCATATGACTACCAGTCGACCGTCCATAGGATTGCGCCTTTCAGTCTGGTGGCACAGAACCTTCGTGGATCTGGCTCAGCAGCTGCAATGGTCCTATCTGCCGCCTTTGATGGTCTACTTCGCGGCGGGTGTATCAGGGCTGACCTCGGTCGTCGGAGCCTTTTTTCTGAAAGACTATCTCAACTTGTCCGCCTCATTCGTTGCAGGGCTCGCGTTTTGGGCGGGTATCCCTTGGATTCTTAAAATGCCGCTTGGTCATGTCGTGGACCTGTTTTGGCGCTGGAAATCCCTGCTGATCCTGTTTGGCGCGTCCCTCATCGCGTTATCGTTGCTCATCATGTATCGGCTCGTGGTAGCACCCGCGCAGATGGCCTCCACGATGCCGCTGGAAGACTGGTATGTTGTTGCGCTGCTGTTGGCACCCTCGGGCTATGCCATTCAGGATGTCGTTGCTGACGCCATGACGGTCGAGGCGGTTCCAACGGTTGACCAGCACGGCCAACCGTTTACGCCTGAAGAAACCCGTGCACAGCACACAACAATGCAAACTCTGGGCAGAGTCGCGATCATTTCCGGGTTTGCGGCGGTTGCGGCTGTGAACATCTGGATTTTCTCTGGAACAGAAAACCTTCAAAAATCCGATCGCCTCGCGCTTTATGGCCAGGTTTACCTGATAGCGCTGGCAATCCCGGTGTTGTCCGTGAGCGGCGTTGTTCTTCACAGCTTGATACAGCGGCAGCGCATCCGGCGGGGCCACCCGACACACGCGCCAGAGGGCGCCACCGAAGTCAAGTGGTCCATATTACTCGGCGGCCTCGCATTCGTTGTTCTCAGCATTGTACTGGGAACCGCGGACTTCGAATTTGCGCAAGAAACAGTCTTTGCCGTTTCCCTGACGGTGATCCTGTACCTTATGTCGCGTCTGCTGAAAGAGTTGGAACCGGCTCAGGCCAAGGCTCTGATTGGAACGGCCACAATCATTTTTGTGTTTCGCGCTGTGCCTCTCCCTGGGCCTGGTCTGACTTGGTTCGAAATCGATGAACTGGGGTTCGATGAACAGTTCCTTGCAATCTTGGCTTTGTTAACGTCACTGCTGGCGTTGCTCGGATTAATCGTTTTGCGCCCCTTCATGGCGAACCGCTCGATTGCGCATGTAGTGATATTGCTGACAATCGCGGCAGGCATACTCGCCCTGCCTAACCTTGCTCTCTACTACGGCATTCATGAATGGACAGCGGAGCGAACCGGCGGAATTGTAGACGCAAGATTTATTGCCATTCTCGACACCGCTGTTGAGTCTCCACTCGGACAGATCGCTATGGTCCCGATGTTGGCTTGGATCGCGCGCAATGCTCCCGTTCAGTTAAAGGCGACTTTCTTTGCAGTGATGGCATCGTTTACCAACATGGCATTGTCGGCAAGCAGTCTCGGCACCAAATACCTCAACCAAACATTTATCGTCACTCGCGCTGTCACAAATCCAGAAACTGGCGCTGTCACCTCTACCGCAGACTACAGTCAGCTTGGATACTTGCTGATCTCAGTCGCGTTGATCTCAGTGATCGTTCCGCTGGTGACAGTGTTCTTTGTTCAAAGCTCTCGCTTCCAAACGAGCGAGTGATTACTGGCTTTCGACCTCTCTCAGCAAAGCTTTGAGATGTGCCACTGGAACACCAATATTCGAACCCCCAAACTCAGGCAGGATCGCGGCGTTGATGGCAACGACCTCTCCTCGCCGATTGAGCGCAGGCCCTCCGCTTCCGCCGGTTGTGGTTTCAGCATCATAGACGATGGCACCCGAGCTGGTCCGCGCAACGATCCCCCGGCTGGCGAGGGGTTGGATTTTGCTTTGCGCAGACAGCTGAGACGCTATGGACCAGAAATTCAGGGTTCCATCTTTCTCAAGCGTTTCCAAAAAGCCCGGCCCCGCTTGGGCGATCAAAGCCTTTAAACCTGTTGGGTATCCCAGCAAGTACAGTTCTTCTCCGGCCTGCGGAGCGGCATCTGCCAACGGCATCCCCAAGCCGTGTACCTTACCTGGATCAACTGCCAATATCGCCAAGTCTGCCATTTCACTGAACCTTTCCAATTGAGCGTCTATTGGTTCAGCTTGATCCGGCAGATAGGCCAACAACCTCAACATTTCTGCCCTAAGGCCCGCGTCTTTCAGAGTTTGCTCTCTGTCTCCCGAAGTCCAAGGTAAAGCGACATGACGATTGGTGGCCATTAACGGAACCCCTTCCAACAGAAAGCCGGTGCCGGTGAACTGAAATTCAGCGGGTTCGCCCATCGCACCCGGTTCAATCAAAGGCTGGCCTAAAGGGGTTTTCAGCTTTTCTCCGTTCGGCCCCAATACATGCCGCAAAAGCTTCCCGCTTTCCAAGTGCCGCAACCCATAAGCGCCCTGAATAAAAGCGACGGATCGAGTCGAAGCTGCGATCACTCGGGTTGGCGCTCCTGCTCTGTGTTCCAGCGTCCCTAATCGCTGCTCAGCCGACAAAACTTGGCTTTCGAATGCTTCTCGCAACGAGGCCAAATCCTTGGGCGTGAGTGCGTCTTCCCGAGTCTGTGCAAGCATAATTGCAACCGCTTCGATCTTACGGGATTCCTGTTCGATGCTGTCCGCCAAGCGTCTGTCGTTTTGGTAAAGCAGGAACCCAAAGCCTAAGATCACAAGCAGCGCAGCTACGACTGTGATCCTGAACAGAAATGTGGTCTGGGACACAAGCCGACGCCCGCTGTCGCGCAACGCGCCAGACATTTTCTTGGCGAACGGTCGCCGGCTAGTACGAGTATAGGCGTATGCATCACTGAGGATATCTTCAACCGTATGGCGAACAGGATACGAGTGATTGCACAACCTGTACCGAGACATCGGACCTTTTTCGCCGAACTCGATCATGTCGCCATGAACAAGCAGCGTTGAAGAGATTTCTTGCCCGTTCACCCACACATTTCGTCCCGCTGACACGTTTATCGCATATCCGTCATCTGCCCATTGAAGGGTGGCGATATCGTTATCATGCGGGGGCAGGTCGTCTTTGGGGCGAACGCTTAACGCTCTGCCTTCACCAACAGATACGGTCAGAGCATTGTCAGCAAGCCAGTTTACGTTACCACGCGATGGTCCGGTGAGGCTCTCTAAGAAAGCCCGCACTTCCCTTCTGTCAACAGTACTCGAGGGCGCGACACCATTCTCGCCCGGCTTGCGCATTTCGACCACCTCTCTTGACGCGTGTACGCATTCTAACACGCCTCAGCACGAAACTCATCGTACCGCTCGCGCAATAAATTTTTCCAATCTAATTAGACTCTTGCAATCTCTGACCAAGTTCATTCCCGTCCTTGCTTCCGGACCGCAACTCAAAGAGAATTTACCGATGGCCAACCCTCTGCGCCGTCTTTCCTTGGTTCGATTTCGCGCACAACACTGCGGCAGCAAACACCGTCTCAGACCTTGATCTTGCGCAAGCATTCACTCTTGGCATTGACAGCATTGAGCGCACCTACCGGGCTTGATGAATGAAGAACAACCCGCCAACAGACAGCCCCGTCGCCCCACAGGAACGAATAATTTCAGAAGTCTTGATCGGATTCACAGGTCCGCCTACCGTTTGAATTTAATGAGTTCGAGTTGCCCACTTATAGAACCGCGGAGCAAATCCGTATGAAATGGCCGTTCTTGGTACTGGTCTACGTTTTGCTGATCCTAGCCCCATTGGGTATTTCTGGTTTTTTGGGCTGGTCCCCGCGGTCCTTTCATCAAGAGCTTGCTTCCGGACTTGGAATGCTTGCTTTTTCAATAATCCTGGTGGAATTCCTGTTGTCTGGAAGGTTTAGATTCATTTCTTCCAGTTTGGGTATGGATGTGACAATGCGAGTGCATCAACTGATGGCGCGCACCGCATTGGGCTTTGCTTTGATACATCCGCTTCTGTATCAGGGTACACCCACTGGTGGACACCGCCCTTGGGACGTGACGCATCAACTGACGATTACAACCGACCTTTCCACCCTGGCATCGGGTATCGGGGCTTACTTCTTGCTGTTCATACTGGTCGTCTCGGCGATTGCGCGCAAATCCCTTGAATACAAGTACGAGACATGGCGCTTCTTGCACGGACTGGGCGCCTTAGTGCTGGCCTGCTTGCTTTTGCACCATACGGTGTATGCCGGACGCTACGGCGGACATCCGTCACTGACCTATTTCTGGCTGGCACTGAGCAGTGTTGCGGTGGGAACTCTTCTATATGTCTATCTGGTTCGCCCTTTGCGTCAGAGGAAAAACCCGTGGCGCGTCACTTCTGTGTCTCGACTGACACCGAGGCAATGGGAATTGCGCCTCAAGCCCGATGGTCACAAAGGAATAACCTTCGAAGCAGGTCAGTTTGCCTGGCTCAACGTCGGCCACAGTGCTTTCTCGTTAAACGAGAACCCATTTTCAATCAGTTCAGCACCAGCCGACGGCCCCGAAGTTTCATTTGTCATAAAAGAGCTTGGGGATTTCACACGCAATCTCGGACAGATCACTTTGCAGACCCACGCATACCTGGACGCCCCTCACGGAAACTTGTCGATTAAAAACAAGCCTGAGAAAGGCGTCGTTCTGATCGCAGGTGGTGTCGGGATAGCACCGATGCTGAGCATTCTGCGTCAAGTCAGGCTTAACGGAACACAACACGATCTAAAGCTCATCTATGGCAACCGGGCCGAGGAACAGATTGTTTATCGCCAGGAGCTGTCCAAAGAGGACGCGGTGTTTGTTCTTTCCGAACCCCCAAAGGATTGGCAAGGAGAAACAGGTTTGATCGACGGTCCTCTTTTGGACCGCAACTTGTCCTCGGAGCATTTTGAGAACTGGCTGTTTGTGCTCTGCGGCCCAACTGCAATGATGGACAGTGTCGAAGAACACCTGATCGCCCGAGGAGCTTCGTCAGAGCGGATTCTGTCCGAAAGGTTCGACTATGGTTGATCGGTTCAGAAACCAAACTGCGCGGCGACGATTAAGATTGGCTTTCTGGGTCATCAATACTTTAATTTGCTTCGCTGTTTTGGCCTTTTCTCTGCGATAGCAAAGCAGACCATTTAGCGTTGAGTGGCTGAACTAAGCCATCACAAAGCGTCTTTGTTCACGCCGTACTGAGCGCAGAAAAAATGTGCCACAACACCACCTCATTGATCCGGAAAACGCTTTTGATTGAGATCAAGGGCAAACACGCACCATTCATTCATATTCTAGGATCTATTCAGGCCGATTTATGGGAGGATCGGAATGACCGTACTCATAGCCTTCGCTACAGTCGAAGGTCAGACCGCAAAGATCGCGCGGTTCGTCGGTAAAATTGCCAAGGAAGCCGGTTTCAACACAAATCTGGTCAATACCGACAAAATGTCCGACCGCGTGTCACTGGGTGATGTGGTCAAGGTCATTCTTCTGGCTCCTGTCCACGAGCGACGGCACCCCGAGTCATTCGAGGCTTTTATCTCCTCACACAGGGATACCTTAGAGAAACGAAAATCTCTTGTGCTGTCCGTTGGTCTGAAAGCAGCATTTGCTTCGGGTCGTGAAGAAGCGCGCGACTATCTTACCGAAATGCTGTTGCGAACAGGTTTCCAACCTGACGCTACCGCTTTGATTGCGGGTGCGGTGAGGCCCGAAAACTATGGGTACTTTGAGAGAGAAATCCTCCGACACGTTGTTTTGCTGGGGCGGAAAATCGATCCACGAGATGGGGCGCGGGAATTCACTGATTGGGACGAACTCACGTCAATTGTGTTGGATTTCCTGAGTGAAAAAGGTCAGGCAGACCAGCATCAATCGCAGGTTAAGTCTTAAAGAACATCAACTGCCCCGCATTTCACAAAAAAGACTGCAAGCTGTGGCTGCCCAGCTAAATTTCAGTCGTCGGCTTGTATTTTCAGTGCCCGAAAAGCACTGGCATCCCAGTCTGCTCTAACATTGCTTGCGTCGTTCCTCCAAAAATTGATTCACGCATATAGGAATGCCCATAAGCACCCATCACAACCAGGTCGGCCCCAATTTCTCGCGCGCGCGTTTGAATGCAGTGCTCGATTGAATTCCCGCCACGCGGGAACTGCGACACGGTCACGTTGCACCCATGATGGCTGAGCCATCCAGCAATGTCAGTTCCGCGCACTTGACCTTCTAAGTCGTCAGGCGGCGGCAAATCAAAACACCCAATCACAACTTTGCTGGTTGCGCGAAGAAAGGGTAAAGCTAAATGCGCAGCCCTAGAGGCAGGCAAGCCATCATTCCATGCCAGAAAAATGCAGTCGCGCCGGACAAACGGATCCCCATTTATCATCAAGGCGATTGGTGAATGGAACAGTACTCCGCACGCAATCCTATGAAACAAGTCGGGGTCTTTTCTCAATTCGGCGTCTAGAAAAGCGATATCCGAGCTATTGGCTTGCTGTGCCACAAGGTGCTGTAACTCTAATCCAGATCCGATAAAGGCGATTACTTTTGTCGACACACCTTGTCGCTCCAGAAGCGCTTCAACCTCAGCAGCTCGAGACTTTAAGGCTACGTTTTTAGCCTTCAGAAGATCCAACCAGTTTGAAGGAAGGCCGGCCTCAACGAACCTGTTTGAGCCATACTTTAGGTAAGGTAGGTTGGGTAAAGCGGCAACCAAAATACACGTCAAATGACCGTTCTGGTTAAGTGCTGCTTCGGCACATTCCAAAATGCGCGCATCGTCCGTATTAACTCCCAGATAATACGTCGAAGTTCTGTGTTGCATCCTTGGCCTCCGTACTAGGCTTCACAACGCTCAGGGGTTGAACGCGCTATTTCAATCAACACAGAGGCAATATTGCTGATCGTTCTTCTTACTTCGGCATCATGAAGAACTCTTCGAGAACGATCTTGCCTTCTGCCACTGAATACACCGCTATCTCACGCAAGGTTATATGCTCACCTGTGGCCTTCTGAACCACTTCAGCCCTGAACCGCACTCCAAAACGGTTGGGTGGGTGGACGTAAGGACCATCCACATCGAGTTCTTGTATTTCGTGCGATGCCAACCAATCTTCTCTTTTTCCCTTGATGCCTTCCCGGCCTTTTGTAACGCGAAATTGTCGAACAGGAGGCACAACTGCCTCTATCGACTGTGCATTTTCGGCATACATTTCATCAACACTTGCAAGGCCCCTGCGCTCACGCATGGCCTGAACGAATGATCTTCCGATTTCAACTAAGTCTTCCATATCCACCTCATTGCTTTGGCACACACTGTAACACGCGTTGACCCCGCCAATCTTGACAAGGATCAATGAGCTTATCGACGGAGCTGTCACGTGGGTGCTGCCAGACGAACGCGAACCACTCTCAATTAGGGCAAAACGGCTGAATTTTTGGTCGCGCGAAGACCGCGCCACTAAGTGATCGCGGGACACGAGTCAGCTTGAAAGTGTCTCGGCTGCAGAACGATCCTTTCCGATTGAAATGGTTGCGGACACCCTGCCCGCCTCAATCCAAGTTCCTCCGGCAAGACCGCCAATCAAATAATTCGAGCTGAAAAGCGAGCAAAAAAGTTTCCCTTTAGTTTCTGAAACAAAGGTCCCTCAGGTAATCGTGTCTGAGATCGGTGCCGACAGCAGCAATATGTGCTATGGTTTCCTTTTTTACTTTCAGCAACGCAAGAGGTCGGACTTGTCTAACAGTCGTGTAGAACTGCGTTATTTTTCAATAGCATTGGTGCCGGTTTTCATTTTCGGCTTGCATGAGCTGATCCACCATCACCTGATTGCAACAGATTTGAACGTGCCGCTCGAAATCCTGAATGATGAAGTTACGTGGCTGGAAGCCGTTGGCCGATTTCGGTTTCTTGCGGCGTCTTGGTTTTTTGCGTCTCTTGCCGTGTTGGCAGTGGCTCTGCTTGTCCGCAACTTGGCAAAACCAATGGCGCAACAAACAAGAATTGCTGCAATTGCCACGGTACTTGCCATATTCACGCTAGCGGTGGTCCCAACTATCGAACAATATATGACTTCGGCCACACCTCGAATTTACCACCAGGTCGGGAAAGCTGTCTTCGAAACGGCGCTGTCACTTGGAACGCTGCCAGGGTGTTTAGAACCTGACGATCAATGGATTTTGGGCACGTGCGGAGAGATACCTGTTTTTACAATGTTTATGCGGGTGTTGGATATCATCAACGCGCTCGCCGGACTTGCGGTCGGTTCACTGATAGTTGGTATGATCCTGTGCCTGGCGAGCAGTGATCACGAAAGTGTTGAAGAAACAGCTGCAGAACTAGCCAGAAGCCTTAACCAGATGCGGCAGCAGCTATACTTGTCCAGTCTGGTTCTGACCTTTGGAATGTTCTTTGCGTCGAGCTGGATGTATTGGCCTCTGCCTTTGATCTCCGAAACTGAAAAAGCCGCGTACAGTTCGCTCATCACAGCATCGGCGCTGTTTACCGGAACTTATTTTTGTCTGCTTATGCTGAGTTTCTACCTTCCGGTCGCGCTGATTTTGGATAGCAGGATTAAAAACCTTAGCCTCATGGTCAGCAAAGGTGAGATGAACAAACAGAGTTTTGATATCGAAGACTGGAAAACTGCGCACGGGTTGAAAGAAGGTGTGGGTGAGATCTTGCGCACAGGGCTGGCAATCGTTGCACCCATTTTGGCTTCATTCGCAGGTGGAATAGCTCCGCTTGCTGTCTAATCCATGTTGTCGGAGGAATGCCACCCGGTCTCTGACAGTTCATCGAGGCAGCATTAAGCCTCTTCGAACAAATCGAAATACCTGGTCAACACCGGGGCCAGATTATCACTCTTAACAGCTCTGGACTGGTTTTGAATTACTTGAATGGCGATTGCTCAATCATTCGCGAAGGCTGCGAAAGGCACCTGTCTGTCCCAAGACAAGTTTTTCTGGCAAGACACTCGCGGGAATTGCGGTACAATTCCGGATCAGAAAACACAACTGAAGTGAGACAGGTATGAGTGGCGGTGCTGTCAGACGAATTCGAACCAGTCTCAGTTTGCTGCGGAAACCGCGGACCTATCCGGAACAAAGTTGACGCCACTCGCTAAGAGCGGCGGCGCGGGTCAGCTTGAAGGTGTCTCGACTGGCTAGCGATCTTTCCTGGTTGAAGTGGTTGTAGACAGAGGAAAGGACGGAGGCGAATTTCTGTAGACTTCGCATGCGCCTGAAACGCTGCATCGCGCGTTCGCGTCGTCGAAACCAGGTGCGAATTCTCGACGCGGTTTTTGAGCCACCTGCCCGTCTGCTGTTTTTCAAGCGCGCCCATTTCTCTGAGCGCAGCCTTGTAGGAAGCGAAGCGATCTGTGACGATCTCTTCGGCGCAACCGTGCCGCTTCATCAATTTCTTGAGGAATTTCAGTGCTGCGGCTTTGTTTCGACGCTTCGTAACGACGGCCTCAAGCACCTCACCTTCGTGATCAACGGCCCGCCAAAGATAATGCCGCTTGCCATTCACTTTCACAAAGACCTCGTCCACGTGCCACTTCCATTTGGAGAAGGCGCGCAGGTGCTGAACACGCTTTCTTCGGATCTTTGATGCAAACATCGGGCCAAACCTGTTCCACCAATATCGGACAGTTTCGTGGCTTACGTCGATGCCTCGCTCATGCAGCAGATCTTCGACATTCCGAAGCGAGAGCGGAAATCGGAAGTACAGCATCACCGCAAGGCGGATGACCTCGGGACTGGTTTTGAAGTATTTGAAAGAGACAGGTCTGGTCATGGGCAAATGCTACGCAACCGCCCTGCCCCGCTCAAGCAAAGTTCTTCTGACAAAACCATTCTGGCTCCGAAGCCCCCACGAAATTTTATGCATACCGACCAGTTCTAAAAAAGCACCTAATGCGGGCATGAGTTGCGCAAGTTGGAGACTGGAAAATCATTGAACATCGCAGGCGCGATCCAATTCAGGAAACTGTCGTCATCTATTAGATCAGCGAAGGCCGCGGTCATCATCCCTAGCTGAGAGATTAAATTGGCTTCACGCGCAGGATCGGCCTCTCCATGTGCGAATTCGCCTGGGTTATCCATCAGCCTCGTGGCCATCGCCCGAATACGCTCTGCCGAAACGGGATGTGAATTCTCCCGCCGCCCTTTCTCGCTTGCCGGGTCGTGCCACCAGGCAGCCTGATAGTACCAGAAGATGCCCATCGGATTGCCGCCCAGCCGCGCGAAATGATCAAGCGCAAAGGTGTCCGCCTCGGCTTCCTGCCGCTGACTCTCTGCACCCTCAACCCCAGTGCGATGATCAAGCAGGATATGCCCCAATTCATGTGCCAAAAGAAACTGCACACCTGACGAAAAGATCTTTCCGCTGAGATCGTAGGTGTAATTGTCAGCGAACAACTTGTCTCGATCCAGCCCAAACGCGACGAGTGGCGCAGGCAGGTTTTCATCGGCTCGAAGCAGCGCCGCCAGGTAGGTCTGAATGTACTCTTGCGGACATGAGCGGGACTCAAACCAGGCGTGCAACGTCGCGATGTCGTCATAGAAGCGCAAAGATGTCAGCGGCAAATGGATCTCCTGCCTCGCAGGTGCCGCATAGAACGACATCAGGCCCGGACCGCGTTCGGGAAATATCAATTTTACGTCGCTGGCACGGGCTCTGTACTCGGATGGCAGGCGAGGCACGATATCCTGCCACATCACAGACTGGATCGAAGGGACCGTACGTTCTCGAACACGTTGAATTTCTGCCGGGCTGTAGACGACCTCGGCTGTCGAAAAACCCGCGGTGACAATCCAAAGGAAAAAGACCTTCTTTAGCATCCGGTGTGCTTTCCATCAAAGAATTCAATCGCTTCCGGTGTCGGATTGGTGCCCAGGTTGGGATTGCGCGCCCAGTTTTCGAACTGAAGCACGGCACCCCAATTGCTGTCCCAAACTTCTCGCATGAGCTTCAGCTTGATTTCTGTCAGTTCAGATTGCGCAGGTGGACGTACGGTGGTCGAGGCCGCCAGGCAGTTGAGCGTCCAAATCTGGTGGCGGACACGCTGGCGCGCGTAGCTGCTGACCCCAGCCGCGGCGATGTCATGCGTTTGGGTGTTGACAGCGCCCGTGAACTGACCCGGAGCAGTTGCTTCCAAAGCGGCGGTCTGCCCGGAAACGGCTTCACTAGCAGGAGGTGGCGCGCTGTAGGAAATCGGGTGCGACAAGCTTACCCAGGCGTAGAGAATAACCGCCAACAGTGCGAAGACCGGCGTAGACAACGCCACTGAACCCGTGATGCCAAGCGAACCGCCATCCTTCAGCGTCACTCGCTGCACAGTTTTCCAGAAGCCGACGAGCACGACCAATGCCACGACGATAACAATTGCGGTCAGCAGCAGACGTTCGGACATACGGAAAACGATAATGGGGTTCAATCCTTCGAACATACCATAATCCCGTATCTGAATACGAAATCATACCACAGCGCGCGCTCGAAACCAAAACTCGGCCCATCAGTCTTCTGCAGGAAGGTACACGCGGAGACGTGTCAAATCGATTTCTATTGAATGCTGTGGGTTTACTAAACGTGCGTCTGCCAGCCTTCAAAATCCCTTTGAAACGCTTCTGATCAGGGTCGCACCTGATTGTTGGGTCTCCGTAGCCGCCCCTCGCCCCAACATTCACCAGCAAAATCTGAGCTAAATTTTTTTAATCCAAAACAGTTGTTTAGCGCGAACTTTTCCCTCACGTTTATCGCTGTTCCAGAATGTTGTTGATCAGAGTCCCAGATCTTCTGGTCCGTTTACCTCTCTTCGTGCGGCCATGCTTTCAAATTCACCACCTGCAACATCAAATGCTTGGAAGTCGCTGGTTTTCAAACCCGTCAGTTCGCCAATTACATGTATTGGCAACGCGCGCAGCTACTGAACACGCTTTCTTCGGATCTCAGCAGCAAACATCGGACCGAACCTATTCCACCAGTAGCGGACAGTTTCATGGCTGACATCGATCCCGCGTTCGTGAAGTAAGTCTTCGACATTTCGAAGCGAAAGCGGGAAACGGATGTACAGCTTCACAGCAAGGCGGATGATTTCGGGACTGGTTTTGAAGTACTTGAAAGAGGTAGGTTTGGTCATGGGCAAAAGCTACGCAACCGCCCTGCCCTGCTCAAGCCAAGTTCTTCTGACAAAACCTTCAACGTAATTGGCTTTTTGAATCATGGCCCGTGTCTAGAAGCGAAGTACTTAAGCGCCTTGGTCGGCGTTTCGATCTGGGCATAGTCGGTCTCAGGTATCGACACGCCTAAGCGCGCGTGCAGGGCCGTCACAAGGTTCAGAATATCCATCGAGTCGAGTTCCAGATCATCTTGCAGATGGTCATCATCAGACACATCCGCCGGTTCTATGTCCGGCGCGATTTTGTGGATTTCCTCCAGAAAAGCCTGTCTAATCTCACTATCGTTCATAGTTCCTCCGGTCTCGAAAGCTTATCGGCCAACACTGTAAGGAATTTTGAGGCCTGCCTGCCGTCGCAAACGCGGTGGTCTGCAGAGAGCACAAAGTTGGTGACCTCACGGGGGGCAACTTTCTCCCCATCCACCCAAGGGCGGATTTGTGGGGCACCGACCGCCAAGAGGGCGACCTGAGGAGGGAAAATCACTCCCGTCATGCTGTCGGCACCACTCTCACCAAGGCTGGAAATAGTGAGCGTTCCGCTGGTCAGTTCTGAACTACGCAATCGTCCAGAACGAGCACGGGTCACCAGATCACGCATCCCTTCCATGACCTCCTCAAGGGACATACGGTCTGCATTGAGGAGCGCTGGGGCGACCAGCCCGCCGCCACGGAGTGCGATGGCGACTCCTGTATTGATCTCGCTAGAGGGGACAAATTCTCCATTCACAATATGACCGTTCAGCGATTTGACGGCCTGCGCTGCGAGGGCGGCGGCCTTCACGATGGCCGCGCCGAGCAATATCCGTTCTGCCGGGGGCCGGTCCTTGTTGCGAGCGGCCAGCCATTCAGATAGGCCCTGAGTTTCGATCGTGTGCGAGACGTAGAAATGTGGAATTTCCTGCTTTGCGCGCGTCATCGCTGCGGCAACCGCCTTGCGCATTTCGGATAGGCCGTCCGTGGCTTGTTTGGAACTGGCCGCGTTTTTCGCGAAGATCTCGACATCGGCCAAAACAACTGCCCCATCCGGGCCGCTGCCTCGGAGTTCAGACAGCTTCAGGCCAGCATGTCGTGCTGCAACGCGGGCCGCCGGGCTGGCTGCCACAACTGCCGTCGGTCTGGGCGGCGTGGCCGAGACCTTTTGCACATCAGGGCCAAGCGATGGAATGTATGGAGGCGCAGTGTCGGCCGGGTCTGGCAAAACCGCTGACACTTCCGGCGTCTCCTCTCCTATACGGGCTAGCGGCTCTCCCACAGGAACGGTTTGACCGACTTGCGCCAGTAATTCTGAGACGTCCCCGGCTTCAAAGCTCTCGATTTCTATGGCGCCTTTCTGTGTCTCTACCACGGCGACGACATCCCCCCGGTGCACCTCGTCCCCTGGCTGAATCAACCACTCGACCAACGTACCGGCCTCCATGTCCGCACCGAGCGAGGGCATCCGAAAGATACTCATGTCAGCTTTGCCCCATCACACTTTTGGCCGCCGCGACAATCGCCGGAACCTGCGGTATCGAGGCGTCTTCCAGATGTTTCGGGTAAGGGATCGGAACTTCTTCCGAACACACCCTTCCAACTGGGGCATCGAGCGTCCAAAAGACCTGTTCGGTGATCCGGGCCGAGATTTCAGCTGCCAGCGAGCCGCTGCGCCATCCTTCGTCAACAATGACGGCGCGGCGCGTCCGGGCAACCGATCCCATGATTGTTTCGTCGTCAAGCGGACGTAGCGAGCGCAGGTCGATGACTTCAGCGCCAATCCCTTCTGAGGCAAGCGAATTTGCCGCCTCTAATGTCTTGTGGAGCGACCCGCCATAGGTAATCAGCGTCAGGTCTTTGCCCGGCCTGCGAATAGCTGCGCGGGAAATGTCGACAGGGCCTGCGCCCGAGTCGATTTGACCGCTCAGATTGTAGAGCATAACGTTTTCGAAGATCAGGACTGGATCGGGATCCTGCAGAGCGGTCCAAAGCATGCCGCGCGCATCTTCCAGCGTCGCAGGCGCGAGGACCTTAAGTCCCGGAATATGAGCGTACCAACCTTCAAGGCTACGGGAATGCTGGGCCGCGAGTTGCTTGCCCGCCCCGGTCGCCATACGGATGACCACCGGTACGCCGAACTGCCCTCCGGACATGTGCCGGGGTGCTGTCAGACAAATTCGAACCAGTCTCAGCTAGGCCAGTAGAGCTGTCC
>NZ_JAEDOS010000019.1:0-11668 GCF_017872495.1 Ruegeria sp. HKCCE4148 | reverse complement strand
TCAACTTTCTTGTCTCGGGGTCCAGCTTGGGTCGCCCGCCGGGATTGCCAGAATGGCCGGGCTTGAAGAGTGGTGTTGGCACAGTGAACTCCTCTGTTCTCAGAAAGCGAATGAACCAAGCAATAACTATCTATTTTATATACTATAATTCGGTTTGAGTTGCGAATACTTGTGCATTTTGCTGCGGTGCTGGGCGATAGTCATGTCCGAACTACTGTCACAGCGGAATTTTGGTCAGCGTCTGCTATCGTGCCGAGCGATCATTAAATGCAAAAAGTTCGACTGTCTGCTGCCGAAAGACCGCTTCGCGGCGCTTAGCCGTCATCCGACAAAAACGGTCGGATGACTGCCTCGAGCCCAAAACGGGCGTGCTCGCACTGTGTCTATCTCACCAAGTGTATGAATGCTTTCGCTCTAAGTTCTGGCCCCGCCAAAAGGTACGGTCTTAAGTCCGGTGACTGCTCCACGTCGCGAGCGGTTGCGGTGCCATGCGTCGTAAAGTGTCGTGTCGAGAGGAAAATATGTTTAGAAAGAAGGCCTTTTCGTGCGAGCATTGTCATCAAATGATCGCTTGAAATCAGGCTAGGATTAAAATGAACGGCGCTCAATCACTCGTAAAAACCCTTTTGAACAATGGTGTGAATACGGTCTTTGCAAATCCCGGCACCTCGGAAATGCACTTTGTCGCTGCCTTGGATGAACACTCGGAGATGAATTGCATTCTTTGCCTGTTTGAAGGCGGCACGACGGGTGCTGCAGACGGGTATTTTCGCATGAAGCGAAACGTTGCGGGCACGCTCCTGCACCTTGCACCAGGCTTTGGCAACGCCTTTGCCAATCTGCACAATGCCCGAAAAGCGGGGTCCGGGATCGTGAATGTTGTGGGCGATCACGCAACGCATCACCTGCATTATGAAAGTCCTTTGAAGGGAGACATCCTAGGTATCAGCCAGGCGGTCAGTCATTGGACGCGTGTGTCGTCCAATGCCACTGACGTAGCCACGGACGGAGCGGCTGCGGTTCAGGCGGCCCGCGCGCGCAACGGTCAGATTGCAACGCTGGTCCTGCCTGCCGACACAGCTTGGAACGAAGCCAACGCAGCGGCAAACCGATTGGACAACCGAGAAAGCCTCCATCGACCGTCAACAACCGATATAGAGGCCGCGGCGGCCCGGCTTGTAACGCCGAACGCCGCGCTGATGATTGGCGGATCAGCTCTGTTTGGACCCCAGCGTGAACTGGCTGGCAAGATCGCTGCCGCGACGGGGTGCCGTTTGTTGGCTGATACTCTGATACCGCGCATTTCCAAAGGCGCAGGAACAGCAAGGCTAGACCAACTGGTCTATCCGATATCGCCCAAGATCGCTCAGCTTGAAGCAACCTCTTCGATCACTCTGCTTGGCACAGATAGGCCAGTCGCCTTTTTTGCCTATCCCGGGAAACCGAGCGTGCCCGAACCTCCGCATTGCCCCATTACGGACTTGTGCAAGCCCACAGATGATATCGAGTGGTCGCTGCAAGCGCTCGCCGACGCGGTCGGGGTCACAAGCAAAACGGCGACAGAAACCCATCCGCTCGACCTGCCAGACATTCCCATCGGACAGTTGACCCTCGAAAAAGTTGGTTTGGCGTTGGCCGCGCTGATCCCGGAAAACGCGATCATCTGCAATGAATCCGTGACGTCCGGGTTTCATGTCATACCACCGACAGCTACCGCCCACCCGCATGACCTACTCGCAGGCACCGGCGGCGCGATTGGGTTGTGTTTGCCTTGTGCGACGGGTGCGGCTATCGCCTGCCCCGACCGAAAAGTCATCGCCCTAACCGGCGACGGGTCCGCCATGTATACTCTTCAATCATTGTGGACCATGGCCCGCGAAAATCTGGACGTGACAATCGTTGTGTTTGCGAACCGCGGTTATCAAATCCTGCGCGATGAACTCACAAACGTCGGCGTGGCGAGCTATGGTCAGAATGCTCAGGCTATGTTTGACGTGGTGAACCCGACGTTGGACTGGGTTTCGCTGGCGAAAGGCCATGGTGTTCCGGGGACACGCGCAGATGACATGGACAGCTTCGCAAAGGCGCTTTCCGCCGGTCTCTCCAGCGAAGGGCCATCGCTGATTGAAGTTGTGTGCCCACCGCCCGCATGAGTATTCTGACACGGAACCTGAAAAGCAGATGAGACTAGGGGTGCAAATTGAGGATCAATTTTATTTGATAATGTGAAATGACTTTGCGATGGACCAAACGGCGGCCAAATTACCGCTTTGTACACAAAGCAGCCATTCACACACCGCACAGCGAACGACTGGAACGAGCCCTAAGCGGGCTTTGCCAAGATGCCTGAATGCTACGTGCGCAATCGGCAGTTGGCAGCCAATAGCCGCCTTCTGGCACGTCATCTGGTTCAGCAAAAGCGGACTTTTGTATTTCTGCGTTTGAATGGCAGAAGAGCGGGCGCCATTGCGGTTGTGCTCTGTCGTTAATGGTGATGACCAGACCTACTGCACTATTATACCCTTAGTGAAACTCTTTCGATGCCCTCCAGAATGTGCATTCGAACATCTTGGTGTGGCACGTAGCTTCTCAGATAGCGGTCTAGGTTTCCAGATAGGTCAGGATTCAGTTCTAATGCGCGCTCCAATTCGGATGCAGCAGCAGACAGTAAACCCAACTGCCCGAGGGCAGCAGCGCGCTCAACCGCACCCCAAAAGAACTCATTCATTCCGAACGCGATAGCTTCTGCCAGTGCGGATTCGTAATCCTCGGCGCTATAGGCCGAAAGAAACTTAGTGTGGTGCAACCAGCCTGGCACGTTGGTTCCGCACACCGCAGAGCGTTCTTCGTAAAGTTCTCCCGGGGTTTCCGAAACGACGTCACACATCCACATTCCGAAATGCATTGACTTATCATCGTCCAGCGCGAGCATGGACTGGCCACATTTGCGAACTTCCTCCAACTGTCCAAGTTCAAGGGAGATCATGGCTCTCGAAAGGAGCACTTTGGCACAGGTCTTATCGATGGCATAAGCCAAATCAGCACGACGAACTGCCTCTTCCAGTTGATCGGCCCCACGCTGGTAACCATGCTTGTAGCCGTCAAGAGTCAAATCCGCCGAAGCCGCCAACAACTCTGCGTTTTCGGGGTCATGTTCCAGAGCCAAACTAATTTTCGACATCGCAAAGCGATAGGCAGATTTGCTCGCGACCCCCTGATACCAATCTGCAAGGAAAAGTGCCTCTTTCGTGCTACAAAAACTCAGTTGGTTGAACCGAAACTCTGGGCGATTACTGCCGGGACTCAGCAAAATGAGTATCTTTGGTTTGACCTGGGCATTGTAGAGAGAGAGAGTGTTTCTCAGCCTTTTGCAAGCAACGCGGACACTTGAATCACTCTTACTTCTAAACTCGCTCCCTTTGCCGAACACGTTCAATGCAATGTCTTTGGATGACGGGGTCATGTCTTGGCCACCAAGTTCAGTATCCACGAGGAATCTCAGAACTCTTACAAGTTGTGGCGAATCCCGGAAGTGCTGAGAGCGGCACACAGCGTCCAGCTGTATCAGGACCTCCCTCCTGCCTGGCCTAATGCCATTGTATGGATCAGCAGTTCTGTTCCTACTCATTCCATGCCCCAAAACGCGAAAAAAGGGTGTTAGTCACACCTAGCCAAACCATGAGTGAAAAGGCAACCTTTGGAAAATCCACAGCTAATCAACAAGAAGCTCCGTTTCATGACCACACGAACACGTAATTTCAAAGTCCTTGTGGGTCTCGGCCTTTCAGCTACTCTGCTGGCCGGATGTAATGCTACCCAGCCGGTGGCGGTCCAGGCAGCCGACGTTTCGGCTCAACGATATGCTCCATACTCCTGCAATCAGCTCAGCGCTGAATACCGCAGAGCGCAGAGCATTGCACAGCAAATGGAAACCGAACTCAAGCGGCGCGCCGATCAGGATGAAGCGCTCACCAATATTTGGGCTGTTACCGGGGTTCAATTGGGCGGATTCAAATACGGCGATGGTCCGATGACTCAGGAATACGCAGAACTCAAGGGGACGATGGCTGCGCTAGAAACCACGATGATTTCCAAGGATTGCACGAACCTACCATTCTAACACGACGCAGCCTGCCCAAAGAAATACGGCAATCACCGGGGAGGAAAACAGATGATCCGGCTTTGTAAATCCATCCTGGCCACCTTTGCCGCACTGGCGATTATGGCAGCCGACCAAACCTCACATGCGGCGCCCGAGGCCAGTCCAACTTCGGCTCAATCAGCCGACACCGTTTTCACCAACGGCAAAATATATACTGTGAACGCCTCTCAGCCTTGGGCTGAAGCGGTTGCGATTTCCGGTGACAAGTTTGTTGTCGTCGGTTCTAACGATGATGCAATGGCCGTCGCAGGTGAAAGCGTCAAGGTTATCGATCTGGACGGAGCCTTCGTTATGCCCGGAACCGTTGATCTGCACTCGCATCCATTTATCACGCCTTGGTATGGCGACATGAATTTGTCACTGTCCCAGCCCGACAATGTCGTCGCAATCCTTGCCGAAGTAAAAGCCTATGCCGACGCAAATCCCGACAAGGAGTGGATATTGGCAGGACAATGGCATTTGGGGCTTTTCGAGAATGACGCACCCCGCAAAGAACTCCTTGATGAAATCATCCCGGATCGTCCGGTTGCACTTTTGGATCAGACTGGGCACACATTCTGGGTTAACTCAAAGGCCTTGGAGTTGGCGGGCATCGACAAGGACACTCCGTCAGACAGTGCTGTGGTCATAGTCAAAGACCCCGATTCTGGGGAACCCACCGGCACTTTGCGCGAGTTGGGGATGCAACTGATCGAGCTGGTGATTCCACAAGCGAGCGCCGAAGAATATGCTGAACCGATCTACGACATATTCGACATGTTCTTGTCTTACGGCATCACTTCACAGCAAACCGCAGAAGGACACCGCGCTCCACTTGAGGCATTAAAGTTGCTTGAACGAGAAGGCTATCTGCACCAGCGTGTCTTTGTTAGCTGGGATTGGCGCACCACTCTGAATCTTGCATATACTCTGGAAGACATCGAAAGCCAGATACAGAACCGAGCGAACTACCAAACCGAACTGGTTTATCCCGACTATGTCAAAATCTTTTCCGATGGCAGCCCCGGCGCGCGCACCTCGCTACTGATTGAACCTTACGAGGACGGTTCGGGTTTTCTTGGCGACACGCTTTTGAGCTACGAGCAGTATCGGGATGATTTCATCAAGTTCGACAAGATGGGTGTCGGCCTGCATATCCATTCCATTGGTGAAGGTTCAATCCGGCGTGTCATCGACGCGTTGGAAGCGATGAAGGAAGCCAATGGCGAAACCGGAACCAAACATAAGGTCGCGCATAACTGGATGATAACAAAGGACGACATCACCCGCCTTGCGGCACTACAGAACGTGGAAATGGATTTCTCGCCGCACATTCCCTATCCCCATCCTGGAGTCGAAGGTTCTTACCCGCAACAGATTGGCGACGACCGTTACAACAGCATGTTCAAAGTCCGCTCAGCCATTGATGCAGGTATAGTTGTTGGTCACGGTTCGGACTGGTTGACTGCTCAACCTACACCCAACCCGTTTCCCGCCATCGAAGGGTTTGTCACTCGGATCAACCCTGACATGCCCGAGATGGGGGCGCTTAACCCTGACGAAGCGATCACCCTTGAACAGGCGATTGCGGTAACAACGATCAATGGCGCCAAAATTCTTGGCGCGGATGACAAGATCGGTAGTATAGAACCGGGAAAGTTTGCTGATATGATCGTGCTTGATCAAAACCTCTTTGAAATTCCAGTAACGGACGTTGGTGACACGCTGGTGACGCACACGGTTCTAGGTGGCGAGATTGTTTATGCTCGGGCAATCCACGGGAACGAGGACGTCGACCACGGACGAGAACCAATGTCTCACTTCCTTGGACACAATCACGACTAGACTGTACTGTCGGAGGAAAGTCCGAGGTCGGCTTAGTCCGCAATGCAGTCATTGAGCGTAGGTGAGCGAACGTCTGCCTCGAGCCCAAAGCTGCCTATCAATAAACGCTTCTACGGATGTTTGCGCCTACTTGAACAGCATGAACCGACATTGAAATTTCTCTCACGGCCCCGCCTCGATCGCCTGGATCAGTGCCGACGTAAACTCCTCAGTCGTTGCGGTTCCGCCAAGGTCGTACGTTGGCTTGCGTTGAAGGGTTTGCGCTACCGCAGTTTCAATTGCCTCAGCCGCGCGTAGCTCATCGAGGTGACGTAGCAGCATGGTCAGCGACAATATCAATGACGTCGGATTAGCTATTCCCTTATCCGCGATGTCGGGTGCGGAGCCGTGCTGAGCCTGCGCTATGGCGAAGCGAGGGCCAAGGTTCAGAGATCCCGCGACGCCGAGGCCACCGGACAGCTCTGATGCAAGGTCTGAAAGGATATCGCCAAACATATTTGTTGTTACGATCACACCAAATGCCGCCGGATCGCGGACCAAATGCGCGGCCGCAGCGTCAACGAGCAACTCGTCATAGTCGATATTGGGATGCTCGGCAGCCACGGCGCGGCAGCATTCAAGAAACAGTCCGTCCGAGACACGCATCACATTTGCTTTGTGCACGGCTGTTACCCGGGAAAAGCCGTCCTGTTTGGCATGGCGAAATGCGGCTTCTGCAATGCGCATGGAAGCATGTCGGGTGATCTTTCGGAACGCGAGTGCGGTGTCGGGGTCAGGCATAAACTCTCCCGGTCCCTGATGCATGTTGCGGTCGGCGTAAAAGCCTTCGAGGTTTTCGCGCATGACGGTCAGGTGAAACGGTTTAGAGGCTGCCCTGGGAACGCCTTCCCATGTCCGTGCTGGGCGAACATTGGCGTAGAGTTCGAGATCCTTGCGCAAGGTGCCGGAGGGATTAAGACCTCCCTCTGCAGCCGGAGGATAAGCGTTGTGGGACACGGGGCCGAGGACTACGCCGTCAGCCTCCTTGGCAGCGGTGCGGACCGGTTCCGGGATTGTGCTTCCGGTCGCCTCAAGCGCAGCGAAACCGATGTCAGCCTCAGTCACAATTATCGGCCGGTTGCAGATGGGCGTCACGGCGGCAAGAACACGTTGCGTGGCCGACGATATTTCAGGGCCAATCCCATCCCCGGCGAGAAAAAGGAGTTGAAGCGGAGATACTGTGCTCGGTTCAGTCATGAGGATTGCTCCCACGGAGGTTGTTGGCTCTTCGTTAGGTTGGCTCAGTTGATGCGATCCAAGATGGCAATTGGTATCTCATTGAGCAAGGACCGGTTAGTCCGCAAAGTAGACGTTCACGCAAGTTGCAGCGAAAGACCGCACCGAGCCCAAAGCAGACGGTCGAAATTTTTGTGAGTTAGAACCAAAGCCCGAGGCGATTGAAGCCTATCAAACGAGAAGCCGTAGTCTTTTTGGGTCAGTTGCGGAATAGCTAGGGCAACAACATTCCGCGGATCATAAAAAAGAACATGGATGCAAGAGTAGCTGCTAAAGGGACCGTGATAACCCAAGCCGCTGCAATTCGGAGCAATAAGGTGCGCTTGACCAATTCGATCCGATGCACCCTGCCGAGAGCTTTCCGTTCTTTCTTAGCCAAGACACGGTCGGAGGAAGCCTGTGCCTTCATATCGCGTAATATCTCGCCCTTAGTCGTAACGTCAGCAGCTTCAAATCTCTCGAGGAATGCTTCAACCGCTTCTGGGTCATGGTCGGCGTGGTGCTCTCTAATTTCGTCCAACATGCGGGCGTAGCTGGACTTGATGTATTCGCGAAGGAATCCGACGCCGAATACACCCCCCACGGCGATATGGGTGGAACTGACTGGCAAGCCTAGCTGTGAGGCGACAATAACCGTAATCGCCGCCGCCATCGCGATGCAATATGCGCGCATTTTATCAAGTTCGGTGATCTCGCTTCCTACGGTTCGGATCAATTTGGGTCCATAAAGCGCGAGACCGAGAGAAATGCCTATGGCTCCAACCGCCATTACCCATATCGGAATAGAGGCTTTCGTGGCCACGGCACCGGCGGCGATCGCTTCGTTGATACCCGCCAGTGGGCCCACTGCATTAGCGACGTCATTGGCACCATGAGCAAAACTCAGGAGCGCTGCTGCAAAGATAAGCGGAACGGTGAAGAGATCGTTCACGCTTGATTTTTTATTTTCCAGACGCTTTGTCGTGTTTGCGACATACGGACGAATGAGAAAATAAACGACGATTGCAAGCAACAGGCCAATCACCAGCGCTGTAGGGAAGTCGACCTTCACCAACTTCTTTACACCTTTGAGCATCAGGTACGTGCCAAAGGCCCATGCCATTACAGCGACAAGTAATGGCACCATTTGGTTGGCCGCAGTCAATACGTCCGATTTATAGGTGATCGTGCGTTTGATGATGTAAAGGAAAGTTGCCGCAATAACTCCTCCAAGTACGGGAGAAATAATCCAGCTCGCCGCGATCATCCCAACCTGGTACCAGTCCGCTATGCTCCAACCGGCCGCAGCTATTCCAGCCCCAAGTACGCCACCGACGATTGAATGCGTTGTGGAAACCGGGGCACCGACGGCTGTGGCGAAGTTCAGCCACACCGCTGCCGCGAGTAGAGCTGCCGTCATCAGCCAGATGAAAGTGTCTCGGTCCGCCACCAAGTCCGGGTCGATAATGCCTTTTTTTATTGTGCCGACAACATCGCCCCCCGCAATCATGGCGCCGCCTGCTTCAAAGAAAGCCGCAATCAGGATAGCGCCGGTCAAAGTAATTGCTTGGGACCCGACGGCGGGGCCAACATTGTTCGCCACGTCGTTCGCGCCAATGTTCATCGCCATGTACCCACCGATCATTGCGGCGACGATCAAGAGCACTCCGTCTGTTCCGCCTTCCGATCTGGCCATTGCTACCAGCATGATGCCGACGATGAAGAGCAGAGCCGTACCAAACCGGAACAGTTCTTCGCGGTTTAGGCGAACTGCTTTTTCTACGCGTTCAGTTCTCAGCATGCACGGTCCAACGGTCTCAAGTAGCAATACAGTTCAAACAATTTGGGCAAGTAGAATTTCTACGCCATGATTTGAATCAATGAGATATGTACGTTGCGGTAATAATAACACCGAGGTCAGAAAGCGCCCGGGTTTGGGATGTAATATCGGCTAAGAACCGTGGCGCTATACGAATATTGGTCGAGGTTAGTGTGCGGTCTTCCTGCAGGTCGATAACCGCACCATTCGGTGTTTTTGTGATCCAGAATTTGGACTGATTGAATGATCAAGTACTACCTACCGGTCGCAATTGGCGCGCTACTAATTGCCTTCTGGGTAAGTCCTGACGCGCAGATTGTTGCAGCTGGTATCGCTATTTTTTTGTTTGGCATGCTGATGCTTGAAGACGGCTTCAAGCTACTTGGAGGCGGTACATTAGAACGAATGCTTCAGCGAGCGACACAGTCCGTTTCGCGATCGCTCTTATTCGGTTTTGTCTCTACTGCGTTGTTGCAGTCCAGCTCACTGGTTTCGGTTATCACGATCTCATTTTTGAGTGCTGACCTTATTTCTCTGATAGGTGGTGTGGGGATAATCTTTGGTGCCAATATCGGAACGACGACGGGTGCGTGGTTGGTCGCCGGGCTAGGATTGAAGGTAAATATCGCAACTTACGCCATGCCAATTATCGGCCTTAGCATAATCCTTGTATTTCAGAAGCCGAAGGTGCTCCGTGGCATTGGTTACGCCCTTGGTGGACTGGGATTTCTGTTCTTGGGCATTCATTACATGAAAGAGGGTTTCGACGCGTTCAAGGACCAGGTCGACCTAATGCGATTCGCACTGCCGGGATTTTGGGGACTGGTGGTCTATTGTTTATTGGGGACTGCCGCGACCTTGATTATGCAGTCGAGCCACGCGACGATGGTGCTTACTCTCACCGCGCTTGCTGCTTCACAAATTAGCTATGAAAACGCACTGGCTCTGGCGATCGGGGCTAATATTGGAACCACGATTACGGCGATTATTGGCTCGATCAGCGCCAATTTTCAGGGCAAGCGATTGGCATTGGCGCACCTGATCTTCAATACAATCACTGCGGCGGTAGCTTTGGTTTTCATAGTCCCACTGCGTGAGATGGTTGACCTGATCAGTGGTGCCGTGGGCATCGGCGCGGAAGATTATGCTCTGAAGTTGGCGGTGTTCCATACCATCTTTAACGTGCTCGGCGTCTTGCTCATGTTACCATTGATGCGAGAGCTGATCTCCTTTCTTGAACGCAGTATCGTCGAACCAACCCCGGATTTCAGTCAACCGCGTTACCTGAACGATGCGGCCGATGATTTCCCACAAACTCTTGAGATCGCACTTCGAAAGGAAGTTATGCATCTCTACGAAAACGCGATGACGTTGATCTTGCATGGCTTGAACCTGCATCGGAAGGATGTTTTTGGCGCGAACAGCGTTGCAGAGGTTGTTCGAAACAGTCGAACACCTTCCGACATGGATATCGAGGAAAGTTACCGACGCAAGATCAAGACGCTCTATTCCGCCATTGTCGAATTCTCGACGCGCGTTGGGGAAAAACGTGTCGAACCAGACGTGGCAGAACGAGTTTACGCACTGAGAGATGTGGCAGGCGACATCGTTCAAGCGGTTAAGTCAGTTAAACACCTGCGCAAGAACATCTTGCGCCACACTGTACGGTTTTCCGGGAGTGCAACCGAACTTTATGATGACCTCCGTACTGAAATTGCCAGAATACTCGTCGAGATTCAAAAGCTTGAAGACGCAGAACCGGAGGAGCGTAGTGCACTCTGGCTTGATCAGGAACGTGCACAAGTAGAAGAAGACGCACAGACCGCTGCGCGCCGTGTAGAACAGCTCATTCGAAAAAACCAACTCACTCCCGATGCTGCAACTTCATTTCTCAACGATTCGGACTACGCCTATAGCGCGATGCGTAAGCTGATCGAAGCAGCGAGAACCTTTTATATCGAACGAGACAACGCTATGGCCGAAGTTGAACGTTTGTTGGCTTTGGAAGAAGAAGAACTCGGTGAGTATGGGACTGAGAACGACGCGCTGTCTAAGGAAGACGAATCCGAAAAACGTCACAGTCAAGTCGTAGAAAGCAAATAGTATGCTGAGATTGTGCAACGGTCTGCGGGGGGCATTCAGATGGCACTGAAAAAACTTGCCGAAAAAATGGCTGAGTACAACTCGCGCCTTGAGGCAGGCAAAGCGGAGAAAATTAAATCCAGCCATGTTCAAAAGGTACTAAAGAAGCTTCGCAAGAAAGCAACTGATCTTGAAGCCGAAATTCATTTGGAGAAAAATCCTGACAGAAAAGCCAGACTAGTTCGAAAACTCGGAACAGCGCACGAAAGTATAAAACGGGCGGAGTGGCTATTGAGCGAGATTGACTAGAACTCTGCTCCTGTCTTTGAAAATTGGCGGAGTCGTGAGGAGGGCCTTCGTAGCCATTTTGAGCCTGATGCCAACACCCTTGAGCGCCTAGTTTAAGCATTCTTAGCCGTCAATTCTGTTTGAGCACCGAACGGTGGGTTTGTCCGCAAAGCGGTCACTCGCCGGTCTTGTCAGAAGAAGTTGTCTTGAGGCAGGAAGGACGGTCGCATAGTTTTTGT
>NZ_JAEDOS010000018.1:0-24665 GCF_017872495.1 Ruegeria sp. HKCCE4148 | reverse complement strand
AATCAACCAACTTACCTCCCAACTCAACATGCAACGAATACAAGGGAGTGCGTTTAATGTCGGACATAGTTCTCACCTTTCGATCAGCGGGATTGGTCGCGAACGACTGTGACTGTGCAATGCGCATTGCGCACCACACGGGCCAGGTTCGGGCCGATCTCGTAATTCGGGAAATCGCCTTTGGTCGAGGCCATGATGATCAGGTCAAAGCCATCCTTGTAAGCGAGTTTCAGGATTTCGCGGTATACGCTGCCTTCTTCGATGTGAACGTTCACGTCCGAGGCATTGCCATGATCTAGGATAGCCTGAACTGCATTGCGCACATGATCCCGGGCACCCGCGCCATAGTTGGCGGGCAGGTTCGGCAGCTGGATGATCTCGGGGATGACGGCAAGTGCGTGCAGCTCGGCACCATAGAACTTGGCCTGTTCAAGTGCGAGCGGCAGGGCATTCTTCCACGAGCGGTCGTCGGTGTGATCAATTGGCAGCAGGATTTTCGTGGCCATCACGTCTCTCCTCGAGATATGGATTTCTGTTTCAAAACCGGGGGGCCAGTTTGGCCCCCCGCATTCGTCAGGGCCGAGCTTATTCGGCAGCTTGACCGCCGGGCTCTTCCGATTGACCGTTCGACGCGAAGAACTCTTTCGTCAGCTTGAAGACGATCGGGCTCAGCAAGGCCAGAGCGATCAGGTTCGGGATAGCCATCATGGCGTTCAGCGTATCTGCCAGCAGCCAGACAAAGCCCAGATCTGCTGTTGCGCCGAAGTAGATCGCGACGATCCACAGGATGCGGTAAGGCAGCAGGGATTTAACACCCAGCAGAAACTCAACGCATTTCTCGCCATAGAAGGACCAGCCCAGGATAGTGGTGAACGCAAAGATCGACAGAGCGATTGCAATCAGGTACCCACCGATACCCGGCAGAGTGGTTTCAAAGGCCAGCGACGTCAGAGCTGCGCCGGAAATCGCTTTGTATCCTTCGGTTTCACCATTGGCCACGAAATCCGCAACCGACGCATCCAATGCGCCCGAAGCGATGATCGCCAGACCCGTGATCGAACACACGATGATTGTGTCGATGAACGTCCCCAGCATCGCGATCAGGCCCTGATTTACAGGTCCCTTGGTCTCGGCTGCGGCATGGGCGATCGGGGCAGAACCCAGACCAGCTTCGTTCGAGAAGACACCGCGCGCCACACCAAAGCGGATGGCAAGCCACACCGCTGCACCAGCTGCGCCGCCCTTGGCAGCCCAAGGCGTGAACGCATAAGTGAACACATCGCTCAGCGCTGAGCCGATTGAACCGATGTTGATCAGCAGAACCAGCAGGCCCGCAACGATGTAGGCAATGGCCATAAACGGAACCAGTTTACCTGCAACAGCACCGATGCGAGTGATACCACCCAAAATAACGGCGGCGGTCAGGATCATCAGCACAATGCCTGTGATCGATTCATTGATGCCAAAGTTTGTTTCCAGAACTTGCGCCACACCGTTGGCTTGAACGCCATTGCCGATGCCGAAGGCCGCAATGCCGCCGAACAGAGCGAAGGCAACGCCCAACCAGGCCCATTTCGCGCCCAGACCATTTTTGATGTAGTACATCGGGCCGCCGACATAGTTGCCCAGCTCGTCTTTTTCGCGATATTTCACCGCGCAGACAGCTTCGGCATATTTGGTGGCCATGCCCACCAGGGCGGTCATCCACATCCAGAACAAGGCGCCTGGACCGCCCAGGAAGACAGCAGTGGCCACACCGGCAATGTTACCTGTACCGATGGTCGCCGACAGCGAGGTCATCAGCGCGTTGAACGGGCTGATCTGCCCTTCGCCCTGACCTTCCCGCCCTTTGAACAGCAGGCTGAAGCCCGTGCCAATGCGCAGGATCGGCATGAATTTCAGACCAACCTGTAGGAAGAAGCCGACGCCAAGGATGAGCGCCAGCATCCACGGCCCCCATACGACGCCATTAATGGCCCCTGTGATTGAAGTTAACGCTTCCATGGTTTCCCTCCCATTTGCGTTTGGTTATGCCCTGTTTGCGATGGCCCGCTGGCGGGCTTGCTTAAGAGCAGCGAAGTCTTCGTCCGCGTGGAACGATGAACGGGTCAGCGGGGTTGCCGACACGTGCAGGAAGCCCTTGGAACGTGCGATCTGTTCCAGTTGGGCGAACTCCTCCGGTGACCAGAACCGGTCAATTGGATGATGTTTCGGGGTCGGTTGCAGGTATTGGCCGACTGTCAGAAAATCGACTTGAGCGGCGCGCAGGTCATCCATGACCTGCCGCACGTCATTCAGGCTTTCACCCAAGCCCACCATTAGGCCGGATTTGGTGAAAATCTCGGGATTGGCGCGTTTCGCATCATCCAGAAGACGCAGCGAAGCATAATACCGCGCACCGGGACGTACCGTTGGGTAAAGATGCGGCACAGTTTCCAGATTATGGTTGAAAACATCCGGTGCCGCGTCAAATACGATATTTGAGGCAGTACCTTTTCCCAGAAAATCAGGGGTCAAAACCTCGACCGTGGTGCCCGGATTCTTATGACGTACGGCGCGAATGGTCTGCGCGATATGTTCGGCCCCGCCGTCGTCCAGATCATCGCGGTCGACCGAGGTGATGACCACGTGGCGCAGGCCCAATTTTTTCACCGCCGCGGCAACCCTACCCGGTTCAAACGCATCCAGCGCATCGGGACGGCCCGTGGAGACGTTGCAGAAGGAACAACCGCGTGTGCAGACCTCTCCCATGATCATCATGGTGGCGTGACGCTTGGACCAGCACTCGCCGATGTTGGGGCAGGCAGCCTCTTCGCAAACGGTCGCCAGGTTATGTTCGCGCATCAGGCGGCGGGTTTCGTAATACTCGGCGCTATCGCCCTTTTTCTTGCGGATCCACTTGGGTTTGCGCGGGATGACACTGTCAGCCTTTTTGGCCTTTTCAGGGTGGCGAGGGCGAAGCTGGATAGTCATCTGTCTGCTCTTTCTTACGCGTGGATTGCGCGGCCCAGGGCGTCCAGGCAGGCTTCTTTGACCGCCTCCCCCATAGCCGGGTGTGCATGACAGGTTGAGGCGACCTCGGACACGGTGGCGCCTTTGGTCATCGCAAGAACCAGTTCGGCGATCAGATCACCACCATGTGCACCGCAGATATGTGCACCCAGAATTTTGCCGTTGGGACCTGCCAGAACCTTGACCGCACCATCGGTTTCGCCGGTCGAACGCGCCCGCGAGTTGGCCATGAAGGCAAATTTGCCAACCGAGTATTCGGTACCCGCGTCTTTCAGCGCTTCTTCGGTCAAGCCCACCGAGGCGACCTCGGGGTCGGTATAAACCACACCCGGAACAGTGTTGTAATCGACGTGAGCCGTTTCACCGGCCAGCATTTCGACACAGGCAACGCCGTCCTCTTCGGCTTTGTGCGCCAGCATCGGGCCGGGAACACAGTCACCGATCGCATAGACGCCAGGAACCGAGGTCTGGAACGTGCCGTCAACTTCAATAAAGCCGCGCGGGCTCACAGCGATGCCAAGGTCTTCAAGACCCAGCCCGCGTGTAACGGGGCGGCGACCGACGGCGATCAGAACCTTGTCGGCCTCGATCACCTCTTTTTTGTCCTTGCCCACACGATCCACGGTCAATTTCAGACCAGTCGTGGTTTCTTCAATGAATTTCAGCGCACGCCCCAACTGGAACTTCAAGCCGCGCTTGCTGAGCGCGCGCTGCGCCAATTTGGCTATTTCACCGTCAATGCCGGGCAGGATGCGGTCCAGATACTCAATAACTGTGACCTTGGCTCCCAGACGTGCCCAGACCTGACCCAGTTCCAGACCAATAACGCCAGCTCCGATCACCACCAGATGATCCGGCACGCTGTCCAACGCAATCGCACCGGTCGAACTCAGGACGTTCTGTTCGTCAATCTCGATGCCGGGCAATGGGGTAGGCTCGGACCCCGTAGCAATCAGGATGTTCTTAGTCTCATGAACCTCGTCGCCCACCTTGACTTGACCGGCTGCGGGAATGGTGGCCCAGCCTTCGATCAGATCAACTCCGTTTTTCTGAAACAAGAACGCAATGCCCTTAGTCAGATCGCCAACGATCTTGTCCTTGCGCCCCATCATCGCGGGTACATCAATGCTGGCCTCCCCGACCGCAATGCCATGGGAGGAGAGATGGGAGAGTTCGGCAAATTTCGCCGAGGAGTTCAGCAACGCTTTGGAGGGTATGCACCCGACGTTCAGACAAGTGCCACCCAGAGCCCCGCGCCCCTCGACGCAAGCCACTTTCATACCCAGCTGGGCCGCACGGATCGCGGCGACATAGCCGCCTGGCCCTCCGCCGATGACAATCAGGTCGTAAGTCATTTCGTCGTCTTTCAGTAAATCGGATAGCTGGCGCAGAGCGCGCGGACTTTTGCATGGGTCGCCTGTTCGACAGCGGCATCACCGTCGGGCGACTTAGCCAATGCGTCCAGAACATCGCCAATCAGGTTGCCAATCTGTTTGAATTCTTCCGCCCCAAAGCCACGGCTGCATCCGGCAGCGGTACCCAGTCGAATACCGCTGGTAACGGTTGGCTTCTGAGGATCACCCGGAACGCTGTTTTTGTTGCAGGTAAACCCGGCACGCTCCAACGCGGCTTCGGCATCTTTGCCGGTTACGCCGATTGGGCGCAGATCGACCAGCATCAGGTGGTTCTCGGTACCACCAGAAACGATGTCACATCCCCGTGCGATCATCACATTGGCCAACGTCGAAGCACTATCGACCACGCGCTGCATGTATTCTTTGAATTCAGGCTTCAGCGCCTCGCCAAACGCAACCGCCTTACCCGCGATCACATGCATCAACGGGCCGCCCTGAAGACCGGGGAACACGGCCGAGTTGATCTTTTTCGCCAGCGCTTCGTCATTGGTCAGGATGATGCCTCCGCGCGGGCCGCGCAGGGTTTTATGCGTGGTCGACGTGACAACATGCGCATGACCAATAGGTGAAGGGTGCAAACCGGTTGCAACCAGACCCGCGATATGGGCCATGTCGGCCAGTAGCCATGCGCCGACCTCGTCCGCGATGGAACGGAAACGGGCAAAGTCGATCTTTTGCGAATAAGCCGACGCACCTGCGATGATCAACTGCGGTTTTTCAGCCTTGGCCAAGGCTTCGACTTGGTCATAGTCGATCAGGCCAGCCTCGGTCAGGCCATATTGGATAGGCCGGAACCATTTGCCTGATTGCGCCGGCTTCGCCCCGTGGGTCAAATGACCGCCAGCATCCAGAGACATGCCCAGAATTGTATCGCCCGGGCTTAACAGTGCCAGTTTGACTGCGCCATTTGCCTGCGCACCGGAATGCGGTTGCACGTTGGCGTATTCGCACCCGAACAGTTTCTTCAAACGGTCGATGGCCTCGGATTCGACCTCGTCTACATATTCACACCCGCCATAATAGCGGCGACCCGAATATCCTTCGGCGTATTTGTTGGTCAGGACCGAGCCCTGCGCCTCGATCACGGCCTGAGAGACGATGTTCTCGGATGCGATAAGCTCAATCTGCTCGGCCTGGCGCACGCCCTCACGGTCAATCGACGCAGCGATGACAGGATCAGCATCTTTCAGCGACGTTTTGAACATGGTTTCTTCCTCCACTTTCGAATCCTGTATTCGAAACTTTGTTTCCTATAGTGGAACTAAGCTCTTAATGGCAACATATTTCTCATATTCGCGATATTGCGTGCGTATAGGAGAACCTGTAACCTGTGGTAAATTGGGAGGAAAATGATGGGCGACGACCATTGGAATGAAGGTTCTGTCCAAGACGAAGAGGACGAAGGCGCGGCGTTGGGCCGGTCCATTCGCGATGCACGGCGGGAAAAAGGCTGGACTTTGGAAGAGGCCGGGCGCGCTGCGGGAATCGGTCGCTCGACTCTGTCGAAGATTGAAAACAACCAGACCAAACCAAGTTTCGAGATCGTGCGCCGTCTGACCCAGGCGCTGGACATGAACCCCCCACAATTGTTTTTGGAGTCGGGTCAGTCAGGCATAGCAGGGCGGCGCGATTTCACCGCCAAAGGTCAGGGCGACACGCGAGAAACCGCCACTTACCTGCACGAACTTTTGTGCTCGGATCTGACCAGCAAACGCATGTTGCCCTATATCGCAACAATCCGGGCGCGAGACATATCAGAATTCGATCCGCTGGTTCACCATTCGGGCGAAGAATTCATGTATGTCCTCAGCGGCGAGCTAATTTTCCTGTCCGAGCATTACCGTCCACTTCCAATGAAGGCCGGGGATTCGCTCTATTATGACAGCGGAATGGGGCATGGTTGCATTTCGACCAGCAAAGAAGACGCAAAGGTGCTTTGGGTCTCGCTGGAGTGAACCCACCTTGGCCCGCCAAGGTGCAGGACGCGCAATTCAGATCAGTGCCGGTTGCCGCTCTTTTTGACAAAAGAAATCTTGTCTACCGGTCTGCGCGCAGTAACGGTCGCTCTGCCATGGCTTGTATGTTCGAGGGCACCAACGCTTGCGCCAGCGCTTTGACGCGTTCGCCATGGAATTGCGATGCGAAAATCTGCCCGTAGTGGCGCTTTGGGCGTCGCGCCAATCCTTTCCCGACACAATGTGAGACACCGAATTTCTCGCCAGCGCGCGAGGTCCCCGCCTCGATTCAACGGTTTGGGCAGTGCTGGTTTCAAGAGACACCTAGATCTCTGCTGTCTGCCAGCCTGAATTTTCTTTGAAAGTATCGGCAATCTCGCAAGGCCCGTTTCAGGTGCCTTGCTGTGGCTTGTCGCGACATCAGCTTGTCGCGGGATTGATATACTGCTGATCCGGCCCGCAATAGGCATGGGGCATGATACGCGCATTAAATGAAAACTGGGCCCTGTTTTTGGGGATGCTCATGCTGATGGTTGCCAATGGCCTGTTGGCGACCTTGCTTACAATTCGCGGCGCAAGTCTTGGGTTCAGTGATTTTACCATCTCGGTCATGCAAGCAAGCTATCCGCTGGGCGCGCTGGCCGGAACGGCCATGGCGCCGCGTCTGGTGGAAAACGTCGGGCACATCCGGGCATTTTCCGCACTTGCGTCACTGGTTTCTATCGCGGCGATCGTACACCTGCTGACCAGCGATGCCATCAGTTGGAGCGTGATGCGCTTTTTGGGAGGGTTTTGTTACCCGGGTCTTTACGTCATCACCGAAAGCTGGCTGAACGCCAAATCCGAAAACAATACGCGGGCGCAGGTGCTGTCGCTCTATTTCATCATCCAACTTGCGGGACCAGCGTTGGGTACGGCTCTTGTTGGCTTTCCTGATCCTACTGGCAATCTCTTGTTCGGAACCGTCTCGATCCTGATTTCGCTGTCGATCGTGCCATTGCTTTTGTCAGGCAACAAAGCACCGGACTATACCGTCCCTGAGCGCATGCCAGTCACACGGTTGTACAAGGTCTCTCCCATCGCGGTTATTGGGATTGTGTTGGTCAGTATCGGTGTTTCCGCACACTATATCACCCTGCCCTTGTATGCCCTGCAACAGGGGTTCTCGGCTGCGCAGGCATCAGGCGCTTTGGTGGCTGCCCTGATTGCCGGTGCCGTCGTGCAATATCCGGTGGGTTGGATTTCAGACCACACCGACAGGCGTTATGTTGTTATTGGTCTGGGCGTTATCGTCTTGGTGTCGGGTCTTTGGATGGCAGCCAACACATCACCCGAATACATTGTCTTCGGCTTTGTCGTGATTGCAATCGGTTTGTACCCGACCTACTCAATCCTGACCGCTCATGCGAATGATCAGCTCCGCCTGTCTCAGATCGTACCCGCCAGTGGCACCATGGTTTTGCTGCTGAACATCGGACTTCTCATCGGAACCATATTGGGTCCAAACGCCATTTCCCTGTTCGGAGGCAGGGGATTACAGTTTCTTTTAGCCGGCATCGGGCTTTCTGTTGCCGTGATCGCATTGATCCGGCGCGTCAAGGTTGCCGCGCCTGCCGAGACCGGAGAAGTGCAGGTTGTGGGCATCATCGGCGCGACACAACCCGGCGTCTTGCAAGCGGAAACCTTGGTACAGGAAGAGGAAGCAAGTTTTAATGAGGAAGCTGGCATAGAGGGCCGTGCTTAATACAATTAGAAAGTTTGGCTAATCCTTGGACACAGCCGGATGGTACGCGACAGAGGTCCGGATTTCGTCAACGAACAGATCAATCAACCGCTTTCTGGGACTGTCGGCGCGCAGCAAAACGCCCAGCGCGCGGGAAACGGGTTTGCCACCTAGCGGGATTTTTCGCAATCGGCCGAATTCCGGATCGGGCATACACAGGTTGGGCACGATTGAGACACCCAAGTTATGCGCCACCATACTCGTGAGGTCTTCGAGCGATTTCATTTCCATGGCATAGCTCACCCGGATTCCGCTCTGGGCAAGCCACGTGTCGGCCAGAACACCGACCATCCCATCCCGGGCGTGTCGGACGAAAGGTTGTGTTGCAAGGATTTGGATCGGATCAGTTTCGGTCACCTCGGGCGATGTCACCAGAACCAGTTCTTCGGTCGCAAAAGGATGCCATTCCAGATCCGGGGTCATAGTTTCTGGCGCGCTCAGCACCGCCGCATCGATCACGCCACGCTCTACCTGCGTCTGAAGATCTCCGGATAGAGCCGACGTCACATGGACTCGTAGCTCCGGATAGGCCTCCAGCAATCGCCGGACGGTGACCGGGATCAAGCTGCGAATGGTCGATGACACAGCGCCCAGATTAAACTCACCGCCGAAAGCCGTGTCACCAACCACACCTTCCAGGATTGTGTCATAGGCGCGCACCAGATCTCTGGCCTTGGGTACCAGCGCCCAGCCGGTTTGATTGAGCTTGGGAGTGCGCTCGCCTCGGTCGAACAAGGCAATTTGCAAGTGATCTTCAAGCCGCTTCATCTGCTGACCAACCGCCGCCTGAGAGACATAGACCTTGTCGGCGGCGGCAGCAAAACTGCCTGTGTCAGCAATTGCAATCAGGGTTTTGTACAGCGTGATGCTCATGAAACCATTTCTTCGCGGCGCATGACTAAACTAAACCAAAACTTTATTCATAATAAAGTATTATTACATTGAGTAAAGCATAGGTTTTGGGCGATATGAGTGTCAGTGAACAGAGGAATCGAGAATGTCCATCCACAGCAAAATCGTTGATGATCTGGTGGCCAATGACATCAGTTTCGTGACGACCGTGCCCTGCAAGCAGTTGGCCGGTGTCATCGACGAGGTCGAAGCGCGCCCCGAGATCTTTCACATCCCCTCAAACAAAGAAGACGAAGGCATGGGTCTGTGCGCCGGGGCCTGGATGGGGGGCAAGCGACCCGCCATCATCATGCAGAACACCGCGATCGGCGTGACAATCAATACGCTGGCCACGTTGATCCAGTACTACCGGATGCCGCTGCCGATGCTGATCTCATACCGGGGTGAACTGCGCGAACCGGTAGCCTGCCAGGTTGAAATGGCGGTGCACACCAAGGCTCTGCTGGCCCAACTCAACATCCCGACCTATCACTTCCACAAGGAAAGTGACGCGGATGAGCTGGATACAATCCTGAAATACACCTTCATGTGCAACAAGCCGGTCGCCATCCTGACCGACGCGTCCTTCTGGGGAGGCTACGGAGACCAATGATCCGCTCTGAGATTCTGAAAGAAATCGCCCCTGTTATCCGCGACCAGTTGGTGGTCTGCAATATCGGCATCCCCAGTCAGGAACTGCACGCCATCGACGACCAGCCCACCAATTTCTACATGCTGGGCACAATGGGACTAGCCTCAAGCATCGGATTGGGTTTGGCGCTGGCTCAGGACAAAAAGGTGATTGCCATCGACGGTGACGGCTCGGTTCTGACTAATTTCGGCACTCTACCCACGATCGCGAACAACGTGGCCGACAATTTCATCCTGCTGATCGTTGATAACGGATCATATGGTTCGACCGGTGATCAGCCGACCTATGCGGGGCAGAAAACCTCGTTAGCGGCAGTCGCTTCGGCCTGCGGCTGCGAAAACGTTGTCGAATGCCGGGCCGAGGATACAAAACAGGCGATCGAAGACGCTCTGGCCGGGAACAAGATGACCATCATCGTGGCCAAATGCGAAAGCGGCAATGCCAAGATGCCCGTCATCACCATGGACCCGGTGGTAATCCGTGATCGGTTCATGAAAGCTGTTCAGGCCTGAGGTCCCGAACATGTTGCCGTCCGGCCAGATCCATTCTAGCGCAGATGCCCGGCGGATAGCCCGCAGGCGTCTGCCTTGGATGGTGTTTGATTACATGGATGGCAACGCGGGTGAAGAACACGGCGCGGAGTTAAACCGGCGCGCCTTGCAGGACATTCGCCTGCGCACGCGGGTTCTGGTGGATGTCAGCCAGCGCAGCCTGGATTTGGCTGTCTTTGACCATGCTGCCAAACGGCCTTTTGGTATCTCTCCAATGGGGATGTGCAATCTGGCTGCGCCCGACGCGGACCTTATGCTGGCGCGCCTGGCAGCTGACTACGAAATCCCGCACGGGGTTTCGACCGTAGCCTCGACGCCGTTGGAAAAGATCATCGAAGTGGCTGAAGGGCACGCCTGGTTCCAACTGTACTTCAGCGGCGACGGCAGCAGCGCTATGGGTCTTGTGGACCGGGCCGAAGCGGCAGGCTATCGCACACTAGTTCTGACACTGGATGTACCAGAAGTTGGCAGACGTCCGCGCGAACTGCGCCACGGTTTCAAGATGCCGTTTCGGATCGGGCCCAGGCAGTTTTTCGATTTCGCGCTGCATCCACGCTGGTCGCTGAACACTTTGTTCCGCGGCAAGCCACAGATGGCAAATTTTCCAGACGGCACCTTTGATCGCACCGAATCCCGCGCGCGTGCCGATTGGAACTATCTCAGTCGGTTGCGTGACCGATGGCCAGGCAAGCTGGTCGTCAAAGGCGTTCTGGATGCCGAAGATGCACAGCGCCTCAAACAAGCGGGAGTGGATGCCATACAGGTGTCCAGCCACGGTGGTCGGCAGCTAGATGCTGCAATCCCTCCCGCTCTCGCGCTGCCCGCCATTCGTCAGGCGGTTGGCTCGGATTTTCCATTGTTCTACGACAGTGGGCTGCGCAGCGGTGAAGACGTTGTGAAGGTGCTGGCGTCAGGTGCTGATTTTGCCTTTCTGGGGCGCATTCTGTTATATGCAATCGCTGCTGGAGGAGAGACTGGGTTGCGAACCCTTTGGGATGTGCTGTCGCAGGAGACGAGCCTGACCCTTGCCCAGATTGGCGCAACAACACCCAGACCGGCTCAGCTTGGCCAGAGCCTGGATCGTTCGCAATTTTTGCTTCAAGAGAGCAAAACGTAACTGCACGCGGCGCCAGTCCATACACCTGCCCCGCGCGGTTTGTGAAATGAATAGGCAAGATGCCGTGTCGGCCTCGCCATTTGGCGTTTAATTAAAGAAGACTTTCAATCCAAAATACGGTCCATGTTGGGTAACATCATAGGCGAAAGCACCGGTGCTCAGCGTGTCGCTGAAGTCAACACTGAAGTACCGATAGCCAAATGTGATCGCTGTTCTTTCCCACGGCTGGTAGTCAAAACCGATATTCGCCCCGATCTGCAGATCGTTACCACCCGCACCGAAGCCACCAAGATCAAGGGACGTGATAGCCGTCCAACGGTCGTTCAGTCTCCACATGCCGCGGGCACCGATAACGGGCTCGACCCATCCCGGATCACCGCCCAATACCGGTGGTGTTGTTGGGCCCGGTGTTGTGATGTCAATCTCCTGCCGGATCGAGTTGTACCGAATGCCCCCCTGAAGATCGATGGTATAGCGTTGATTGGCCGCGCCATAGGTGCCATCCGCAATACGATAAGCCCCCAAGATTCCGAACCATTTTTGACGTACATCTACGTTCACCGAGGCCCCAATCGGTCCGGGCAGTGTCGCGTCTTCTTCTATGCCCACATAATTGGCGTCAACAATGATACCAAAATCGCCATTCCATGACTCGTAACGCCCGGCGGCGGCGAAATCGAGAACCTCCAAAACATCACCCAGATCAAGATCAAGATCAGCCGAGACACCCGCAACGGTGGACGTTCCGGTGGTCCTGAGTGGTGTGAATAGGTAAAAGCCAAGCGTGTGCCGCCAACCCTCGTCATCCTGCCCTGGCGGGGGCAAGGATTGAGCGGACGCTGCAGAAGCCAGCAGACAGGTCAGAGTAATTGTGCTTGCGCCGCAAGCAGATTTTTTGAAGTTCATGTGCCAATCTCCTAGCTTTTCACTTCCACAGGAACAGGCCACGCTGGTGATGCTTCGACAAATCGCACCTCATTTGCTGACCGAGGATTGCTTGATTTTGAATGCCTCAACTGCCGCGGCGGTTTCAGGGCGAATGTTTTCAATCCCCTCGTAAGGTATGCCGAATGCGGGTTTCTCGTCAGGGAATTTTTCCTTCCGGGCTTGGTGACGAGCGAGAATTCGAACGAATTCCTGACCTCCCCAAGCACCGACTTCAGTCGAGACAGGGTACTTTTCATGAGTGTCGCGATAAATGTCTATGAAGTCTGCCAAAATACCGTTTGTGAGGTCCTTCGGCAGGTTCATTCGGAATTTATCCTTAATGATGGCTCCGGGTTTATCAATGTTATACACAATCAACGAGTCTCGGCGACCTTTGGATTCATCAGCGAACAGAATCGAAGCTGACTGATCGACGCCATCTACCAGCCGATCGCGCGGGATGAACCCATCTGCGCCAGCGATACGTGACAGTGTCGTATAGAGATCGGAGACGTGTAAAATGTTATTAACCATTGAATCTGGGCCGATAACACCAGGCCAGCGAATAAAGGCGTCAACTCGAACCCCGCCTTCGGTGGTGTCGCCTTTGCCACCTTTGTAGATCATTGGTGTAAAGCCGGATTGAGGTGAGTATTTGGTGAAATGTCCGTTGTCACCCATGACAACAACGACAGTGTTTTTCGCGACGTCCAGATTTTCCATTTCGGCGAAGATTTCCCCGAGGTATTCATCGAGCAACTGGAGCTTATCGGCGTAGAGGCCACCATTGGGTGACTCTGGCCCAGTTCTTCCGGTGCGCGTGTTATGTAGTGGGATCATCGGCCAGTATTGAAGGAAGAACGGTTGCTCACCGGTCGCAAGACGTCTTAGCTCTTCTATCGTCTTGTCTTGATACGCTTGGTTCATCTCATCGTATTTCAATGCGCCCCAACGTTCACCAGGTTGCATTCTAATCTCCCGGATTGGTCCACCTGCCTCGCCTTCGATGACGGTCATCATTGCTGAAGCGTCTGGGCGGAACCATTCGTCGAGTACGTACTCAGGGACAAAATCTCCGATACCAACTGAGACTTGCTCGCGAATGGCATCGTCGTTGAAAATCGTAAGCTGACCTTGTTGGTGGATCGCATGTTGTGCGTAATCGAAACCCTGGTTCATCGCCCAGCTCTCAGCGATGTCACCCATGTGCCATTTACCTACATGGCTGGTAGCATAGCCAGCTTCTTTAAGAACCTCAGCAAGAGTGACTTCCTTTCCTGGAAGACCGAAGCCAGCTATATCCACAGTCGTGTTCCCCATTCCCATGCGTACTGGAAGACGCCCAGTCATTTGAGCAACCCGTGTCGGAGTACAGGATGGTTCGGTGTACATTCGCACCATCCGCATACCTTCGTCCGAGAATTGGTTGATGTTCGGAGTTTCGATGCCGCGTACTGCGTTGAGTTCCGGTATGCCCATATCTCCGAAACCGAGATCATCAATCAGGATGGAAACGATATTTGGCGGATTGCCATTATTGCGCTCCCGAAACTCGGAAAGTAGCGCGTCAACCGCAGCATCATCCTCGGCCCATTTTTCGGCGTGCTGGGCTTGCAGTATGTAAAACTCAGCGTCGTGAATGATGGGCGCTTCCTGCGCCGTCACCATTTGGGCTGCAATACAAAGGCTTGCCGAAAGGTAAACAACTTGTCTCATGTCGCTCCTGCTCATTGGCTCTATTCCGATTCTGTGTGCGTTTCGGGTTTTGGGGGTTTCTGCATCTCCTCTGCATCCAAGGTCTGAGGTCCGATGCAATTGATGTCGGTGTCCGGGAAGAACTCGACCCAGACATGCCAAAACATTCCGGACCTTAAGGTCTCGACGCGACTGAGCTTTCCTCGATCCGAATTGCCGAAGAAGTCGATTTCGGTCACCGCTTCACCGCTGTCATTGTACCAGACCCCTACGCTTTCATAGGCTGGATCATAGGCAACGACGAGATCACGACCGCCCACAGTGGCGTTGATCAAACCCTTATGCTCGGCAATGAACTCATCGGTCCAGCACACAGCATCGTCACCCACTGTTACGCCCCAGACATAGGTCTTATTGGGCAACCGGTCGTCGCTGTGGCTCATGTTATCCATGACCGGTGCTGCCTCTTGATGCTGTTTCGCGATGCCCGAGGCGAACACAGTTTCTGTGAATAGATCGAAGAGTTTTAGAAAAGGGTTCGAAGAAGGCTTGTTCAAAAACACCTCGCCGTCCGGATAAGCCTTTTGAAATCCCCGAAAGCTCATCCGGAAAGTGGGCCAGGGCTGCATGGCGGATTGTTTGGACGTATCGCTATCAAAGTGACCATAGATCTGCTGAATGGGTTCGCCAGTGAGGTTGTCGCGCAGGATCAGGTTGTTGCCGTGCTGGGCCATGACTTCCAGATCAAGCCGCTTACCATTGATCTGCGGTTTGTAGGCCAGACCCAGGTTCGCCATGGCGCAATACGTCATGACGATGTCATCGCCTCCAAGTCCATCGGCATTGCCAGCCAGGTGGGGGCGCATCAACTGCCCGTCGGAATGCGCGCGGGCATGGCCGTTGTTTTCGATCACCAAAACGCTGGCCGACGGATTAATGAAGTCCTTAGCTTCCGAGATCGGATAATACCGGGCGCTGTCTTGCTGGTTACGCAAACCGACGTGAACCCAGACCCATGGGAAGACGAACAGGAATAAAATTAATAAAGTTACTGCAGGCACACCCAGAAAGAACAACCAGCCTGGTCCGCCGCCCATAAAATGGCCAACCAGCATCAAAGCCAACCCACTTACGCCCGCAGCGATATAGGCGTTTTCGTTTCGAATGAAACGGATCATGTTGTTCCGCTTTACCTTCAAAACCATCTGGCTGATGTCTCCAAGGTCGCGAAAATACATGAACCCAATGGTCAGCGAAACGACAAGACCCAAATAAAACAAAATGTTGGCCAGCATTCAGATCGCCTTTCTTACGTGTGGTTAGCCCTCGGGAGATTTGGACTTGGACGCGAGGTAAAGCCGAATTTCGTCCTCAAGCCCCCGAAGGCTATCGGTTAAGTCTGCATAAGTTGGATCGCTAGCATCACAGGGCAGCAGTGCTATCAAACTCTCATAATCTGCACAGATTTGAGCAAACACCGTGTCCGAACTGCGCAATCGACCGATTTCATTCGCTTGGTTTGGAAATACTAATGTCAATGAGTTCATATCCATCCCCAAGCTGTCTGATCTCGGTCAGGCCTCAGCGAAAAGGCAAGTCCCCCTCCTTTAAAAACGAGTATACACAAAATTCATTTACATATTCAGGTATCTTAACGTATGTTACGACGTAACATGTTTATTTTCAGGTGCTTACGAAACAATCAACAGCGACAGATGCGATGACTTCAAGAGGCTTGCGTTCAGAATCGGGGCCCAATCCCATCCCGAAAAACCTGACTGAAATCCAGATCCAACAGGCGTTGGATTCGATTTTGAACAGCCCGGAGTTTGACGGCGCTGAACGTCTTCAGTCCTTTCTGCGCTATGTTGTTGAAACTATGTTAGCTGGCCACGCCGACGACATCCGGGCCAAGTCTGTGGCCGAGGACGTATACGGCAGAACATTGGGTGGGCGCGGCGATCCAATGGCCGTTGTACGTGTCGATGCCGGTCGTATGCGCAGACGATTAGCCAACTATTATTCGAACTCCGGCAAGGATGAGTGTTTGCGCATTCATGTTGATCCCGGAGGGTATGTACCCCGATTTGAGGTACTTTCACCTGATCAGGAAAACGGATCGCCACGTCCTTTACGACGCTATTGGTGGCACGGTGCCGCTGTAGCAACCGTATTCGCTTTGTGCGCAACCGGCCTTTACCTTCAGCTCAAACCTCAGGCATCAACGGTGACCACTTCCCAATCTGAAACCGAAAGGAAACAGCAAGCAGTCCGAGAAGCGCTGTTTTCCACCAATCCCATCAAACTACAGGCGGTTAACCTTGCTGAAGAAGCGCGCCCCTTGATGTTTCCGGTTCTGGATCGCGCACGGTTGCAGGCCGTCAGCGGTATGTTCAAGCGCGCCATTGCGCTGGACGGGTCGTATTTTGGTGGCTACGCGGGGTCAGCACAAGCATTGGGTATTCTTGCGATTACCACTCCGCCCAGCGAAGAAAGGCGCACTTTGCTGGATCTGGCCAAAACGCATGCCGACAAAGCCGTCGAACTGGCACCGGATGAAGGGTGGAGCCACTCTGCCCTTGCACTTATCTCCTTTGCCCAGCGGGATTTCGACACGACCCTCGCCCAATCAAACCGCGCGGTCAGCCTTGCACCTGAAGACATCCATGTCACAAATTTTGACGCGTTGTTTGCCTTGTTTGGCGGCGACTTCGAACGCGCCATCGCGTCAGCCAGACGCGCGCAAAACGACGATACGACCAATCGGAGGTTCCCTTACCGAAGCGTTTTGGCGTCAGCGAGTTTTCATCTAGGGGACTATCAGGGCTGCGTTGACCAGTTCAACACGTCCATCAGGCTGGGTGATCCTGTCAGCCCCATATCAATCGGGTACCTCGCCGCCGCCTATCAAAAGATGGGAGAACACGACCGCGCAAGGGCAACAGTCCTTCTGTTGGAGGAGGCTTGGCCTGACTACCCTTTGCCGTCTTTGCTTCGTGCGCTGTTTGCAGATCAGCGCCACGCCGAAGACATTATCAGTGCGCTTGCCCAGATTGCGGCGCAACAAGCAGGTAAATAAAGGAACTGAATATTTTCTCAGAACAGTTCCCCGCCCCGTAAGGTTCCAATGCATTCGCAGGCAGCCATGGTCTCTGACACAACTTCATTCCCAAAGTGTCACCGGTCGGAATTTGTTATCCAGGCTGTCCGCGACTGGATTGCCGCCGTCAGCGCCAAGACGACTTACGTCGAAACTGGCAACCCTTATGAGAATGGATGACACGACGGCTTCATTGGACAGTTCAGGGGCGAGCAGCTCAGCGGACGAACCTGCCGTACTATGTCGAGCCGTTTAAACTTTTCTAAGGGCCTCAGAGCATTTGCTCTGGGCCCAATCAAAAAAGAATTTTACACCCAGATGGTCGTTATGCAGACAAGTCCATGGCTGCAACAACACTCTCGTATGGCAGACCTGCGGTATCGTTCAGTCGACGAACTTGTTCAGCACTTTCGCCATCAAACAAGCACATGCAACGACCGTCTTCCGGGGCAAAAGTTGAGCGGACATAGCTTATCTTATCCCCTTCTGCGGTCATTTTTTGTGCTGTCGCTATCGCTGCCTTCTGGGCAGCACCCAAGTCATCCATGCTTATACCCTTGAGGTTTCTTTCGACCATAAAAACAGACATCTCGCTCCCTTTCCAAACTGTCAAAACCAGTGCGTCTATTGCATCACGGGTCTGTAACGCAGGGAACTATCGATACCTTATGACTTAATAACTCCAGGTTTGGATAAATCGGTGTATTCTGCGGTATAGTTGACTATCGCCATAAGTGACGAGGTGCCTCAAAATGGAGATGTCTCAGATTAGATACGTTTTATCCGCGGCAAAACACCTGAATTTCACCAAAGCTGCCGCAGAGTGCAACGTGAGCCAACCAGCGTTGACCAAGGGCGTCAAGTCTCTGGAAGCAGAACTAGGTGCACAGGTTTTTCATCGGGAAGGTCGAAAAATTTTGGTCAGCGACTTTGGGAAGTCAATGCTGCCGCATCTACAGCACATCGTTGACGAAGCAGCAGCTACACAAGCACTGGCTCAGAATTTTCGCTTACTCGAAAAGGTGCCATTGCGCTTGGGTGTCCTATCCACAATTGGGCATGTTCGCCTGGCTCGGTTTCTGGCTCAATTCGAGAAAAACCACAGCGGCTTGGAGTTGTCAGTCAATGAAGCAAGCGCGCCTGACTTAAAGAAAAAACTCTCAGATGGCGATATCGATGTCGCTTTGATGACACTGACTGAAGAGTTGGAAGAAGAGTTCAGGGCGAGACCACTATACGTCGAAAGATATGTGGTTGTATTCCCTCCCGAGCACCGTCTTGGACAACTCAATTCGGTTTCGCTGCAAGACTTATCGCAAGAAAACTACGTGGATCGCCTGGCCTGTGAGCTGCGTGAGATGGTGATGTCGGTCTGCCAGTCGAAGGGCGTGGAACTGTACGCTCGCTTCCGCTCTGAGCGAGAAGATTGGGTGCAAGCGATGGTCGCTGCAGGCATTGGTTTTGCCTTTATGCCTGAGTACTCGGTTAGTTTACCGGGCTTGTTACAGCGCCCGCTTGTAGAGCCGGAAGTTTCAAGAACGATTGCAGCTTTCACAGTTCCAGGTCGAAAACACTCGCCCGCACTTGAAGCCCTAATGAGGTCGTCGCAAACTTTCGCTTGGCCGGGGTAAGCACGTTGGCTTTGGTCTCGGCAGCACCGTTCTCGACTGCCTCCCGTCATAGACTATAGGCAGTCCCGAAACCGACATTCATTGAATAACCGCTCGTCGTTATCAGGCGCAACTTTGCGGCCGACAATTCTGCAAACGACTGAAAAATCGCCTCATCGGAGATATGTGTTCGACTAGTGCGTCTGGCATAGATGTAATAACCTGTTTAGCGTGATGCCCACTCTGGGAGTTCAGTCTTTGGAAAGACGTCTGGCAGCGATACTTGCCGCCGATGTGGTTGGCTATAGTCGTCTTATTCGAAATGACGAGGCGAGTGTGCTTGCAAGGGTCAAGGCCCATCGCGAGCAGATCTTTGAACCAGTTGTTGCTGCACGACATGGGCGCATCGTTAAATTGATGGGCGATGGCTTGCTCCTTGAGTTTGCAAGTGCAGTTGAGGCCGTTCGGTGTGCAGTGGACATGCAGCACTATATAGGGATCGCCAACGCGGACCTGCCTCAAGACTCACAAGTGCGATACCGGATCGGTCTCAATGTTGGCGATATCGTTGTAGATCAGGATGACATTCACGGGGATGGTGTAAATGTCGCCGCACGCATTGAAAGTCTGGCTGTTCCGGATGGCATTTACATGTCAGCCAGTATTTTCGAACAAGTCCATTCCAAGCTTGATCTCACTATCGAAGATTTGGGGAAGCGAGAGGTCAAGAACATCTCGGACCCCGTTCACGTGTACAGCCTAAAACTGGATGACAAGGCGCAAGCCATCGTTTCTCCTATCGTGCCACTTTCGAACAGGCCAACAAATCGCCTGATCATGTTGGGTTGCGCCGTAATTTTCCTGGCGTTGTTGGTCACCGCATGGCTGCAACCTTGGTCCGCGGTGCAATTTCCGGACTCGAATGAACACGCCGTGGCCCTGTCTGGCAAACCCTCCATCGCGGTCATGGCGTTCGACAATCTCAACAACGACCCGAGCCAAGATTACCTGAGCGACGGACTTAGTGAGAACATCCTGACCGCTTTGTCCCGTTTTTCCGATTTCTTCGTGGTCGCCCGAAACTCGACGTTTTCGTACAAGGACACTCCGGCGGATATACAGAAAGTGTCAGAAGAATTAGGTGTCCGCTACATCGTTGAGGGGAGCGTCCAGATTGCTGGTGATCGCTTGCGTGTAACGTCCCAACTCATTGATGCGACGACAGGCCAGAACATCTGGGCAGACAGCTATGACCGAGACCTACAGGACATCTTTTCAGTACAGGATGAGATAACGCGAACGGTGGCTTCGCTTCTCTCTACGAACATTGATCTTGCGGAATATAGCCGCCTCAAGCATCAACCAACCGAAAGCCTTGGTGCATATGAATTGCGCAAACGCGCACAAGAGGAGTGGTTTACCTTCACGAAAGAAGGAAACATCAGGGCAGAGGAGCTCAGTGCAAAAGCGATTGCGCTCGATCCGAACTTTGCCGGGGCGTATGTCGAAAACGCTTGGGCCCACATCAACGGGTATCGTTGGGGATGGACGAACTCTTTGACACGCGAGGAGTCGCTGGACCGCGCGTTTGAGATGGCGCGGAAAGCCATTGAATTGGAACCCTTCAATTTCAAGGGTCATTGGGTCTTGGCCAATGCAACTACTCAGAGTGGAAACCTCGAGCGGGCTGCTTCGCTTTATGACAAGGCCATATCGCTGAATCCAAATTCGGCATCCGTTCTTGCAGATTCCATTGACCCACTCGTCTATGACGGCAAAGCACCTGAGGCCGTTGAGCGCATGAAACTGGCGATCCGACTGAACCCACACCACCAAGACTGGTATCTTTGGAACTTGGGTTGGGCCCAGTACTTCGCTGAAAGGTATGAAGAGGCAAAGGCTTCGATTGAACAGATGAACGAAATACCGGACGGATTGAAGCGCACCTACGCGCCAGTTCTTTTGCGTCTTGGCCTTTCCAGTGATGCGCAGATCGTTATCGATGAGTTTCTGACGGCCAATCCAGAATTCACTATCCAAGAGGCGAAAAATGCGCCATTCGAGAGCGAGGCGTATCTTAATCGATGGGTAGAAGATCTGCGAAAACTGGGTGTGCCTGAATCGAAGGAATAACTGGTTTTTGGGCTCTTCCGTGCGGGCACGCCATTGCACGCAACCTCAAGAGGTCTTCGTGACACACGATTTGCCTAATTTCGTTGTCTTGGCATGCCGGTTTTTTATGAGCGAGCGGACAATTCGTTTCCAATAATCAGAACTACTTTCTCGTATTAACAACACCAAATGCCTTTCGATATTTGGGAATGAAAAGATTTGCCCCTTCTTTTTACGAGTGATCCAGTCACCAACTGTTGCAAACAGCCAGCTATTGCCGATCATTGGACCCAAAGGCACCAGAATTGGCGCTTTTTTCCAAGGGCTGTATGGTTTCAGGTTTTCAAAGGATGAACCCTCCGACACCTTTTTCAGTGTTTTGATAAGCCATGGGTTTTGCCTAGTCGTGGCTACAATCGTCATGCCGTCTCCCACGTCGGCGATGTCGCCTGCCACAAAAACGTTCGGATAGTCGGACGGTCGCAGCCACTTATCAGTCCTGACCCTACCCCCAGATCCCGAAGTCACCCCCGGAAGGCATTGCACCAATGACGTCTGAGGCTTTGATCCGATCACCGGAAATACAAGATCAGCCGCAATCACCCGGCCGTCCGTAAGTGTCACCGATCCTTCGTAAGGCCTATCCAAATGGCGAAGGTCTTGCGCTCTTTGGCCAAGAATGACCGTGACACCAAGGCCTTCCAGCTTGCGTTTGAGTTGTGCGCCAAACTTGATTGGATACATTGGAAACAAGGTATCGTCTGACGCGATTAATGTAATGAGTTTACCTGGCTGCGCTGAGGCAATCTCGCCCGCAAGTTCCGTTCCTACGGCCCCCGCCCCGACAATAACCACTGAATTCGCCTTGGCCAAACGAGCACTGACCTCTTTGCTGGCTTGACGAAAATCAGCGATACTGTCGCCCGATGGTTTGAAAGGGGCGGCATATGACGATCCGGTGGCAATCACGATCAAGTCCGCCGGACAGGATGTGCCAGAGTCTAACGTGACCTCTGATTGACAGATTGACACTGCACGACCCCGCACAACATCGCCTGATTTCAGCAAGTTGTCGTAAGGTAAAATGATCTGATCCAGCAAGGTGGGTTCTACCAGCGCACGGATTGCTGCCGGAGGCTGCACAAAGGCTTCGCGTTGCTCGATCAGGGTAGCTGCCGTTTCAACCAGCTTCAACGCAACCTCGGGCGCATCACGCATCGCACATTGACGCGCCAACTCACCGAGTTGCAGGAGACAGGATTTGTCTTGCGGAAAGACTTTGAGACTATTCCGCCACACGTAGAATACAGCTTCTCACCACTGGGCCAAAACCTGATCCCGTTGCTGCATGAAATGCACGAGTGGGCTGCGCAGAATGCAGACAAACTACCGAACCCAAAGACCATTCCAAGTTTAGGTCAGGATCTAAACCAATAGATGACAGTTCCTGCGAGGGCGACTGTAGGAAGAAAGGAAAAACCTAGCCATCTGCTCGTCGGTCGGCCAGAAAAGATCGTTTTTGTCACAGCTCTGGTTTCCCAGCCGTCAGGCTTGCAGCGCGTTGAAAATCAATGCGTCCTGACCCTACGGCAAAAGATCAGAAATCGCGCTGAAACCAGCCAGATCATAGGTAAACGAGATAGGCTCGCCAACTCGATTGACACCTGCAATCGTCAACTGATCCCCGGCGCGCATAGCGGACATCCAGTCCGAGGACACGGGCGACCGGGCAAAACACCCTTGCGCCTCACACGTCAAAAACGCTGGCTGCGCAACTTCGGAACCATCCACGCTTGCCACCAATCCTTCGGCAAACAGCAGGCCAAACGGCAAGGATAACACAGCTTCAACCTCGTCTTTTCCAGCGGATTTTACAAAAGCGATCGAAGTCAGACGCTGATTGTTCTCGGTCAGAACAATGCTCTGCGTCATTTCGCAGACCAATTCACCATCGCTGACCAGATTGCTGCAATTGACCGACCAAAGCGGTGCTTCATTTTCCTGCGCCGCGAGCGGAAACGCCAGCCCCAGCGAGAAACCAAAAGCGCAAATCCAAGTTTTCATTCTTCTGTTCCTCATGGATTAGAATTGTACTCCAAGGCCAAGCCCAACCTGTAAGGCCTCGGTTGAATCACCGAACATATGATCGACGCTCAGATTGATAAAGCGGCTGTCATCCAAGGCAAACAATCCCAGCCGGGCCGAGATCACCCCATGGCTGTCCCCTACATAGCTGGTATTGACAAATCCGCCATCAGCCGCGCTGGCCCCCGCGAACCCAGCCGTAACCGAGACTGTATCATCTGACGACAGAATGGCACCCGCGCGCAGGCTAGCACGCAGTTTTTGGGTACCGCTCAGGATCTGCTCGGTCCCCAACTCAATTGTCGGCGTCAACGAATAGATCATGTTGCTGTCGTCTTGCAAAGTAACACCAGACAGGGTCGCCTGGCCGTTGCTTTCGGTTGCGAGACGCATTGCATCAAAAGACAGTTCGGGCCGCAGGTAAGACCGACCACCGTCAAACCGGTGGTCGTAGGCAAAGCTCAACCGCAGGTTTTGGTGGTTGGTCTTATGGGTGATCTCACTGACCCCAGTGGTGTTGACAACCGTGCCACCGGGCAGCACTCCAACAATCCCGCCTGCGCTCAGCGTATCGTAGTCTGACCAACCGGCAGACAGCTGCGCCGCGAAGGACCACGCGCCGGTGTATTTGGTCAGCGACGCACCCAGATTGAATCGATCGCCGGTTGCGTTGTAAGACGATCCGTTGCTCAGGCTCATCTGGTCGTGACCCACTGCAAAACCCGCATAAAGCTCATCACCCACGGGCATACGAACCCCGGCGGACAGATTGGTCGCATTGATGTCCAGAGCATCGTAGACGCCAGTCTGGTTTCGGTCCAAAAAGGACCTCCCGCCTGAGAACCATGCGCAATTGCGCGGGTTATTTCCGATTTGATAATCGGTAAACCGCTCGCAATTGTGCAGCGTGTCGGCAAACACGCGGGTACCGTAATAGGCATCCACAAGATCAGAGGCATAATCAGAAGTCGACAGAGAGTTTATCGCGGCGATGACGTTGGCCTCGGATTGCATGTTCCCGATTAGGGCGAACAGCTCGCCCTGTGCAACCGAACCCTGCCCGTTGAGTACCTGGTTGATATAGTCACCAATGGCCGCTTGATTGACGTTCATTCCCTGGGTCGAGTAATCGGGCGTAACCACCAAATCGATTGAGCTGCCGTCAGACGTCGAACCATTCAGGCCAATTGAATAGTCCAGAACCACAGTGTCCCGAATTGTTGTCCCCGCATCTGCTGCGGCGCCATTCGGGTTGATGATCACCAAAGGCAAGGCCCGTTGCAGCGTGTTCAACTGCGGCGTCAACTTACCTCCAATTGTTGCGTTTCCGGTCACGTTGATCAGATCGCTGTTGCCGCCTGACGCGCCTGAGGTCAGGAAATACACATCGAAGGTCGACGTTGCAGTGTTGCCGAAGGCCAGGCTGCCGATCAGGTCCAGCGTTTGGCTGACATTTCCATAAAAGGCAAAGTTGCTGGCTTGCACGGACGAAGTGAAGGCTGTGTTCAGCCCCCAGTTGGCACCCAGAACGAAATCGCCGTTCACTTGCATGAAACCAGCGGAACCCAGATCGATTACATCCAGCGCATAAAGCGCACCCCCATTTGCAAGGGTTAGTCCATTAGAGCCTGCGCCAAGGTTTAGGTTGCCAAGGGCCGCGCCCGAGAGCGTGACCTGATCGTTCCCATCACCCCCATTCAGCAACGGATCTGTTGCAAACTTTTTACCATTGACGCTCAAGAACGCTGAGAGTGAATAGC
>NZ_JAEDOS010000017.1:0-49636 GCF_017872495.1 Ruegeria sp. HKCCE4148 | reverse complement strand
TTTCCGTTCCTAAGCCGTCATCTGACTGAAAGACTCATATGACTGCCTTGAGCCCAATCCAGTCGTTGTTGCGAAACGCAGCATTTGTTGAAAAGGGCGAAGCGCCGGTTTTTGACACTCATATCCTGTTGGGTAAATTGGCTCCGCAGATTGTGCGAAACGCTGCACGAAACATCGAAGAACGCCGAACCCGCCCAGTGCAGATAATCTGCTTAAAGCCCAATTAGTTTAGCATCAAAACTCTGAAAGTAGGGACCGCATTGCTCCACCTGCGCAGACGCTAGTCCAGAGTGCAGATTTCGGCTGACCGCTTGAATATTCAGGTCTGTGGAAGTGCATGTGTCTCCATTGCGGCCTTGTAGGAGCGGCTTTCATTCACAGATTCACACAGCGCGCTGAGCTTGGGTCGTGAGCCAAAGAGAGACTGTTTGTTGGCGTGCCACTCGGTCAGCATTGTGACGTAAAAATCCAGTGCGGTCAGACCGCGCGTCATGAAGTACGGATCGCCCGCAATTGCATCTTCGATCACATCGAAAAAGGCATCGTAATCGATAGCCGCTTTTGCGCCGACCTCCTCGATCGCTTTGCTGCTGTTCGCATAGCGCTCAGGGTGCCCGAGGCGCGCTGCCGTCATGTAGCCTGAGGTCGTCATGACATTCAGCCAATACAGAAACTCTCCACGATTATCATCACCGGGCGCTGGAGCGACCCTGCTCCCAGAGTACATCTCGCCGAGTAGCGTAACGATCGCGGCAGTCTCTCCAATCGTTTTGCCATCTGCGTAGCCGAGCGCCGGTATCCGGCCGGTTGGGTTTAGACGCAGGAAATCTGGAGTCCGATGTCCGTCTGCGCCCATGTCCACGTAGTGTAGTCGATATTCTGCACCGATTTCTTCAAGGACTGACTGCACCACAATCGAGCCTGCCAAATATTCCCAATAAAGCGTGAACATTCCCCGTCTTCCCCATGGTTCTGTTTTTCATGGCGACATCCTATGCACCAATGCTCAGTATGGGTGGGTTCGATTGCTTTGCACGCTTGATTTCATTTGGCCCCACTAAAGGAAACCTTTAGGGTGTCGACATGCATCTTTCTCATTTGAACGCGTTGCGCGCGCTGGAGGCTACATTGCGGCATGGGAGCTTTTCACTGGCCGCCAACGAACTTGGAATTACTCCGGCTGCAGTTGGGCAAAGGGTACGGTCCCTAGAACTTTACCTCGGAAAAAGTCTGTTCATTCGCTCCAGCTCGGGCATCGAGCCAACTGAGGATGCATTGCGGGTTCGGGAATTGTTGGAAGACGGCTTTGCAAGGCTTGCCGAGGCATTTGAGCAACTGAAGCCGAACTACTCGGCTGGCCGTCTACGCATTACCCTGCCGGAGTCCTTTTCGGAAAATTGGCTATCGCCGATGCTTGTGGAGTTCCACCTGCAATACCCGGATGCGGACTTATACTTGGACCCATCCAATCGCGATATCGACTTAGTGAGAGAAGACTATGATCTTGCGATCAGATACGGACCCACCCGTGACACTGTATTGGAAGAACGCGTGCTTTTCGGTGATTTTGTTGCCCCAGTATGCTCGCCCGCTTTTGCAGACCAGCAAGGGCTGGATCCGTATGTGCGATCGCTAAAGGGTGTACCGCTCATCCACGTCACCAATCGCACCAAGGACCCGGGATGGCTTGACTTCCAAGCATGGGGCGATTCCTTTGGGTTTGACCGCGATCATCTAAAACATGGCGTACGCATCTCTAGAACAGGTTCAGGGCTTCAAGCGGCGGCAGCGGGTCAGGGGCTGGCGCTTTGCGGGATTGTGGAAGCATTTCACGCGTTGAAAGCAGGATCGCTCATTCTGCCATTCGGACCGTCAATGATATGCCAGACAAAGTACGCCTATCGTCTCCTATGGGCGCGACCCCGAGCGAAATCTAATCTGCGGGCGCTATTCGTCGAATGGATCACAGACAGATCAGACCGTTTCGTCAGTGAGTTAGACGCATACCTCGCTTCCCAAGGCTCAAGAGCGTCCGGCTAGTGGCCGCATTGTCCGCGACCCGGTCATTTCGGGAAGCGGAATACTGCGAGATGCACGAATGTCTGGTTTGGTGAAGCTGCATTGCGGCGCTCAAGGATGCGACCAAGGTCCGCCTTGGGCCGCCCTCAACGAAGCCTAGCGGTGCAAGTTTTGAGATGCCGCGCTTGCTCCAAGGTCGGCTTAGAGCCCAACGCGGACCTTTTTTTGCCCGAGAGCCTCATTTTATAGATATAAAACGATAAGTTGCAGTTTGCCGGAATACACGATTTACTTGCTTTCAGCCCCCATAACGGCGGCAAACATGAATGGTCAACATAGTGGCGAAAAACATGGATGCCCACAAACAACAAGCTGGGAAATCACAACCGTTTCTCGTATTTGATAACGTGAAAAAAACTTACGACCAAAAGAACTTGGTCGTAAAGGGTTTCGATATGCAAGTCGAAGAAGGAGAGTTCATCACTCTTCTTGGTCCCTCAGGCTCCGGCAAAACAACTGTTCTGATGATGCTAGCAGGCTTTGAGAGCGTTACCTCAGGCGACATCGCAATAAAGGGGCAATCGATCAATCGTATCGCACCCTATCGTCGAAATATCGGGATGGTGTTTCAAAACTACGCGCTGTTTCCGCATATGACAGTGGCGGAGAACTTAGCCTACCCGCTTTCGGTTCGGAAAGTGGCAAAGGCTGAAATAGATTCCAGAGTGGTTGCCTCGCTTAAGCTCGTAGAGTTGGACGGGTTTGGCGGACGTTATCCCGGCCAGCTCTCTGGTGGTCAAAGACAACGCGTGGCCTTGGCAAGATCGATGATTTTTGAGCCGACGCTTATCCTTATGGATGAGCCGCTGGGTGCGTTGGACAAGAAGCTGCGCGAACAAATGCAGTATGAGATCTCGCGCCTACACGAGCAATTGGGGGTTACTGTCATATACGTGACGCATGATCAATCCGAGGCGCTGTCGATGTCCAACCGGATCGCTGTTTTTAACGACGGAGTCGTACAGCAATGCGCCCCGCCCGCGGAACTCTACGAGCGGCCTTCAAATGCGTTCGTGGCCGAGTTCATTGGCGAGAATAATTTTATCGATGGCCACGTTCAGTCGATCTCAGGCGATCAGGCCAAAGTCGTTACGCCGGGCGGCGAAACCGTGGTTGCTATGGCTGGCCAAGGGTTGACCGAGAATTCCGGTTGTCGTGTGTCGGTACGACCCGAGAAGCTGTTCATACACCCGACATCGCATGATCACGACAACGAGGTGACCGCGGCGTTCATAACGCGCATCTATGTGGGCGATTTCATCCGTTATTATTTCAGGCTGGCAAACGGTTCAGAGATTATTGTCAAAGTCCTGAACGATTTGTCCGCCCCTGAGTTTTCAGAAGGCCAGGACGGGAGTCTGATGTGGCTGACTTCGGATTGCATTGCGTTCCCTGTATGAGGTTGCGCGAAGTAATGAAAGGGAAAGCGGGACCCAAAGCTTCTCGCGACAACAGGAGGTGAATGTGATTAGAAATTCTGGATTGCTTACATATGCTGCTGCACTGGCAATGGTTTCATCGGGAGCCATGGCACAAGATCTGACCGTGACGTCGTTTGGTGGCGCTTACGGGGCGGCACAACAGAAACACATGATCGACCCATATATGGCCGACAGCGGCGTCAACGTTTTGTTTGAAGACTACGGCGGCGGCGTCGCCGAAATGAAAGCGCAAAGCGAATCCGGCAACATCCAATGGGATGTTGTTGATATCGAGGTGATCGACCTAGAGCGTGCTTGCTCGGAAGGGTATTTGGAAGTCATCGATCATTCGATTTTGCCTCCGGGCGACGACGGCACACCCGCTGCCGAGGACTTTATTCCCGAGGCATTGCACGAATGTGGCGTCGGGAACATCGTTTGGACCATTATTTTCGCATACAACAACGATGCGTATTCCGACGGCCCTACAACGATCGAAGACTTCTTCAATACGGAAGCGTTCCCCGGCAAGCGCGGCCTGCGCAAACGTCCACAGGTAAACATGGAATGGGCCCTTCTGGCCGATGGCGTGGCACCAGACGAGGTCTATGACGTTCTATCCACCGATGAAGGTCAGGCACGAGCCTTCGCGAAGCTCGACACAATCAAAGACGATATCGTTTGGTATGATAGCTGGTCACAAGCACCTGTTCTTCTGAACGACGGTGGTGCCCAGATGGTGCAGTCCGCCAATGGTCGTATCTTCGCCGCCATCAAGGAAGAAAACGCCCCCTTCACAATGGTTTGGGATAGCCATGTCTATGACCTTGATGTTTGGTCGGTCATGAAAGGTACTGATAAGCTCGATACTGCGCTTGAGTTCGTCAAATTCGCAACTCAAACCGTGCCTCTGTCAGGTATGCAAGACGTGGCTTACGGCCCAACGCGCAAGTCTGCTCAGGCGCTTTTGCCGGATGACGTAAAGCAGGATCTGCCGACAGCACATCTTGACGAAGGTGTCAAAGCAGACGGCATCTTCTGGGCCGACTACGGTGAGTCACTAGGCGAAAAGTTCAACGAGTGGCTGCTTCAATAGTCTAAGAGCACCAACCTGCGCCGTTCAATCGGCGCAGGTTCATCGACCGGAGACGAACAATTGCCCGAAGCCACCAGCGTCACCCCAGATGGGTTGAGCCGCGAAGATGCCCGTAACGCCGCGCGTGAATACCGGTCACGGCGTTGGAGAGCTTTTCTGTTCGTTGTGCCCCTTCTGGCATTTATTGGTTTCTCATTTGTCGCACCTATAGCCTCGATGCTGTACCGCGGTGTCTATAATCCGACTGTTGCCAGCCTCGTACCCGAGACGCTCGAAAAACTGCCAAGCTGGCAAGGCGAGGAACGTCCAAGCGATGAGATTCTTAGCATCTTCGCCCTTGATCTAAAGAGGCTCGCCAACGATCGCACTTCTGGTCAACTGGCGGAAGAAGTGAATCGTGCCCTTCCCGGGTCCTCCAGCGTCATCAAATCCTCCGCTCGCAAGCTGCGTCGTGTTGATGACAGCGAGCTAGCCAATAATGGCGCCGCGATCCTGATTGATGCTAACGCCAAATGGGCAGAACCAGAGATCTGGCAAGCACTAAAAAAAACCGGTCAGGTCTATACCGCCGGATACTACCTGACTGCGCTCGACCTCGAGAATGACCCTGACGGCGGCATCCAACGCCGCGAGACGCAGATTTACGTCAAGCTCTATGGCAAGACGCTTCGGATGGCGCTGATCATAACGATTTTGACTGTTATTCTTGGTTACCCGCTAGCCTATTTCATGGCCAACAGCTCCAGCGGAACGGCGAACCTCCTGATGGTGTTTGTCCTGTTGCCTTTCTGGACCTCGCTTCTTGTGCGAACCACCGCATGGATCGCACTGTTACAAACAAACGGAGTGGTTAATTCCACCCTGCTTGCCCTGGGTCTGACCGATGCGCCACTTGAGATGTTGTATACGCAATTCTCGACCATCATTGCGATGACGCATATCCTGTTGCCCTTCATGATCCTGCCGCTTTATTCGGTCATGCGTGGCATTGATCCCAGTTACATGCGCGCGGCAATGTCGATGGGCAGCCCACCGATCCCGGCCTTCCTTCGCATTTACCTTCCGATGAGCTTGCCGGGCCTGTCAGCGGGCGCGTTGTTGGTTTTCATAATTTCAGTGGGCTACTACATCACTCCGGCATTGGTTGGGGGCACGGATGGCCAGATGATCTCAAACATCATCGCCTTTCACATGCAGCAATCCAACAACTGGGAGCTTGCAGCTGCCCTTGGCTCGCTTCTGTTGTTCTTAATCCTTGCGCTCTACTGGCTCTATGACCGGTTCGTGGGCGCGGGCAATATCAAACTGGGTTAGAGCGATGCGGAAGTTCCCAGAGTATTTTACCTTTTGGCACATCGCTGGACATTATAGTCTGCGTTTCTCAGCTTACCTGGTACTCGTTTTTCTGATGTTGCCAATTTTAGTTATTGTGCCCCTGTCTTTCAATGCAGAACCATTCTTTACGTTCACTGAAGGTATGCTTTCGCTAGACCCGGATGCCTTTTCCCTGCGCTGGTACCAGGCAATCGCACAGGACCAGAAATGGACGCTTGCCATCTGGAATAGTTTTGTCGTGGGCATCGCCGCTGCGATTTTAGCAACAGGATTGGGAACACTTGCGGCGGTTGGTCTCGCGTCGCCTTGGATGCCATTTAAGCGCTTGATCACTGCGCTTCTTCTCTCGCCCATGATCGTGCCATTAATCATCATCGCTGCCGGCATGTTCTTTTTCTATACAAGCTTTAATTTGGTCAGCACCTACCCTGGCCTAATAATTGCTCATGCAGCCCTTGGCGTACCGTTCGTTATCATCACTGTCACCGCAACACTGACTGGCTTTGATCGTTCACTATTCAGCGCTGGCCTTAGTCTAGGAGCTTCGCCAACTAAAGTGTTTTTCGATGTGGTTATTCCGATCATCCGGCCTGGTGTCATCTCTGGAGGACTGTTTGCTTTCGTAACTTCATTTGATGAAGTAGTCTTGGTGTTGTTTTTGGCGGGTCCAGAACAAAGAACAATCCCTCGCCAGATGTTTTCAGGGCTACGCGAGCAGATAAATCCAACGATCCTCGCGGTAGCAACGCTTTTGGTGCTTCTATCCATAGCTCTCTTAGCAACACTTGAATTGCTGCGCCGTAGATCCGAGCGTCTTAGAGGTACTTCTGACTAATTGCACCGGATTTAAGAAACTGGATTACTTCAGCCACGAAGAATGGTGACGATTCATCATAATCAAAAGAGTGAGCTTTCTTTAACCCAAAATTGATGCACTAAAAAATTGGTGATTTGTCCTCCGAGCAGGCGCTCGAAGGGCGATTGAACGCTGATGTGCGGTTAGCAGACACAAATGGCGCGTTTGTCCGCGTAGCGGTCACTCAAACAGAGCCCAGCAAACGGCTGCTCTGAGCCCAGAGTTGACAGTCGTGCTATCCTCTTTTCGTTGTTAGAAAATGGATGGAGACTATGAAGATCGCGACTGTAGCGACAGGTGGAATTGGTGGCTATCTAGCTGTAAAATTGGGCTTGCGTGGGCATCAAATCGCGACCATTGCGCGCGGAGAGCATCTGGAGGCCATTTCCAAGACCGGTCTCAAACTTGAAACATCCAGCGGCACGCTCACCCACCACCCATGGATTGCGACGGATGATACATCCCAGGTCGGAGAGGTCGACGCGATCATCTTTGGGGTCAAGGGAGATGATCTGGAATCCGCTGCCGAGGTCTGCAAACCTCTGTTGGGAACCAATACTGTCGTCGTGCCATTCTTGAACGGCGTGGAGGCCTCCGACCGACTTGCGAAGATATTACCCGAGGCCAATGTCGCCAATGGAATGGCGCAGGTTTCTACAACCATCTCGACCCCAGGAGTGATAACACAAACCGGAGAGTTCAACCAATTTGTGTTTGCCGAACGCGACAGTCGCCCCTCGAACCGAGTTGCGGCACTCCAGCAGGCATTGACTGACGCGGGCGTTGCGGCGCCGGAAACAGATGATATCGAGTGCGAACTGTGGTCCAAATTTGTTCTCTTTTCAGCCGTATCAGGTGTTACCGCTGCAGCGCGCTGCACCATTGCCGACATCACAGGTATCCCAGAACTGGCTGCCGTCTTCCGGCAAGTTCTGAGTGAAACCGCAACATTGGGCCGTGCTTCTGGAGTTGCTCTGCCGGATGACATCGAAGCAAAGACATGGGAGCGGGTGCAAGCGCTTCCACCAACCATGCGGGCCTCTACCGCAGTTGATGTCGAACATGGTAGGCGGCTTGAGATCGAATGGATATCGGGTGCTGCAGCACGTTTGTCCGATAAATGGGGACAGGAGGCACCAATGAACAAAGCCCTCTATGCTTTGTTGCTGCCACATAAGGCCGGTCGATAAGGCATTGTGGCTTTCCGAGAGAGGGACCATGGTGGTGTCGCTTTTGCTCGCGGAGCGACGACTGGAACGACCTTGATGGAGTTACATCGCGGCCAAGGGCAGCTTTGTCCGCATAGCGGTCACTGATGCACTGCGCAGCGAACGTCTGCAGCGAGCCCTTCCCGACCGATGCAGCTTTTGTCACGAACGGGCAGAATGCCGACCTTACGGACCTTCGCTGCGGGCACGAGAAGTCAGAGTTCGCAGAAACCAAGGCGGTCAAGATGGGCGGCAAGCGGGAGTTCGCTGCGGATAGCATGGAGGTCTCCTTTCCCATCGATTGCTCCCCGCGAAGGGCTCGCCGGTTCATGCATCTCTTCGGCATTACCATTGGCGACCGAGGTTCCAAGAGATTGCGGTAGTCGAGAAGTCGCAGCGGGGTCAGGCTAATCTGCAGGCGCTCCGGCAATTTGGGCCTCTTGTGCCTCCTTATTGCGCCAATCTTTCGGGGATATGCCGAAGTTCCGCGTGAAGGCTCGGGTGAGTGCCGATGTTTCGGACAAGCCGACCAATTGGGCGATCTCCTTGATCGAATGATCAGATGTGGTGAGCAGTTCGGAGGCCTTTTCCATCCGCAGCCGGTTGATCACCTTGGACGCCGTTGTTCCGTAGGAGGACAAGCGCTTGTTCAGCACCTTGGTGGTGATGCTGCACATCCGGGCGGCCTCGCTCACCGTCAGCGCCGGATCGGACAGCCTTGATCGCACGAGAATTTCGAAGCCTTCGAGGTAGTCCAGGGGCACATCGACCTGAACCGGTTCTTCGATATCATTGTCGTGGTTCACGAGGAGTTCGGGGTTGATTGGAAGCGACAGCCAGGCCGCCGGAAAGCGGATGGAGAATCCCCTGTTGTTGCACTTGATGCCCCGCACGCCATGAAACTGCTCCGGCAGCAGGGTCGGATCGCAGAGGCGCAGAACAACCTGGGTTGGATCCCATCGGAAATCGAGAACACGGTGCAGCAGGGAGATCCAGATCCCGACGAGAAAGGCGTCCGAATGGCCCGGCGACACCTCGGGTTCGAAATTGCGACTGGTGGTGAAGTAGGCGTGTTCCTCCTCGATCAGGAGCCGGAAGGACACCGCGTTGCTTTCCTTCGAGACGATCTGGGTGAACCGGGTGAAGAAATCGCCAAGGGTCACCGACTGGCCGAGGAGCGCCCCACGCGGCAGGAACTTCAACAGGTCTGTCTGTTGTCCCGCCAAGGCGCAGATATCCGGCCGGGTGATGTCGGCGATGGAGGCCAGCGCCGCATAGACCGTGTCATGCGGGATGAACTCGGCCGGGTTCAGGACCTGTTCCTCGCTCAATCCATGCAGCCCGAGCGCAAAGGCCGGATCCGCATCGAGCCGCCGCATCATCGCTACGACGGGGCCGAGGACCGTAGCACGTACGAGGGACAAACCGTCCTTTTGTTCTCCTTGCGGCATCCACATCACCCTTTCGCTCTCCGACACGCTACGGGCGCGGGCGCCTGACGGCCAAGCAGAAATTGGCTGAAATTGACCGGATCGGGTCAGAAAAATGCACCACGGGATCAGCGGGTCAAAAGAATCTCGGGGCACATGTGCATAGTGGGAGGATCGGTCCGCAGGAAGACCGACCCCTGGGAGGACACCGAATGACAACACTCAACCTGAAGGCGTTGCTGCCGGCCATGTCAATGGCAATTGCGCTCACGACGCCTGCCATTGCGCAGGATATCCCCAACATTCCCTCGGAGGTCACGCTGTTCAAGAACGTGATGGTCTTCGACGGGGTGAATGACGGCTTGAAAGATGTCGACGTGCTCGTCGTCAAGAACAAGATTCACAAGATTGCAGAGGACATTCCCGAATCCGGCACGTGGGAAGTCGAAGTTCGAACGGGCGGAAGCAAGCGCCTGCCCGATCCTGTTGGCGGTATCGACGGCTATTCTTTCACCATCCAGACCGAACGCGGTATCGAGACCAAAGAGGTCGAGGTCAATGTGATCGACGGCGGCGGACGCACCTTGATGCCGGGACTGATCGACAGCCATGTGCATGTGAATATGTACAAGGATGGCACGATCCCGGGCCTTCAGGACACGACATGGGAGGAGATCGGCGCACGTTCTGCGGCCTTTGCGCAGGAAATGCTGGCGATGGGCTTCACAACCGTGCGCGACATGTGCGGTGCACATGGTGGACTTCGTGCGGTAATCGACGAGGGTTCGCTTCCGGGCCCGCGGATATACTCGTCCGGCGCCTGCCTCAGCCAGACCGGTGGTCATGGCGACTGGGGGATCGCCGGGCAACGCAAGAACGAAAGCAATCTTGAACGGCTGGAGATCACGCGGCTTGTCGACGGCCCTGCCGAAGTGCTCCACGGCGCGCGGCGGAACTTTGCGCTTGGGGCCAACTACCTCAAGATCATGGTCAGTGGTGGTGTGACCTCCATCAAGGACCCGATCTACCAGTCCGCCTTTACAGACGAAGAAATCGCCGCTGCCGTCGAGGTGGCCGGGGACATGGATTCCTATGTCGCCATGCATGTCTTCATGGATAGCGACCTGTCGCGCGCGCTCGATCTCGGGGTCAAAGTGGTGGATCACGGCCTGACCATAACGGAACCGACGATGCAGAAGCTGGTAGAGAAGGAAGCGTTCTTCTCGCCCAACCTGACCGCGTTGGCGCCCGAGGCGCTTGAGCATCCGATGCACCAGGACCCGACCTTCCCGCCGACGGCGAAGTTCCTCTGGTTGCGGAAAAACAGCGAGCAGTTGTTTGATCTGGTGCGGAAGTACAAGCCGAAGATGGTGTTCGATTCCGACTACGTGCTGCTGACCGGTGTGCCGTACCGGCAGTCGATGGACTTCACCAAGGCTTTCATGGCGCGTGAGTTCGGCAACCTCTGGGCCTTGCAGATGATGACCTCGAATGGCGGCGAACTGGCCGCACTGACGGGACGCGGAAACCCCTATCCCGAAGGCAAGCTCGGCGTGATCGAGGAAGGTGCCTATGCCGATATCCTCATCGTTGACGGAAACCCGCTCGAAGACATCACTGCCATCGGCGCTGTCGATACATGGTTCGATGCCGAGCCACGCGGGCAGGACGTGCCGAGCATTCGAGTCATCATGAAGGACGGCAAGTTCTACAAGAACACGTTGAACTGAACTTTCGGCGGGGCGCTGGCTCCGCCGTCAACATTGCGGAAGGGCAAACTTATGAAGCATCTTTTCAAGTCCACATTACTGGCGGGCGTGGTGTCGCTCGCTGCCGGCATGTCCTCTGCGCAGGACGAAGCGCTGCCGCAGACCCTGCTCACCAATGTCCATGTTTTTGACGGCGTGAACGAGGCGCGGATCGAAAACGCCAGCGTTCTGGTCGAAGGCAACCTGATCAAGGAAATTTCGACGGACGGGATCGAAGCGCCCAACGCAACCATGATTGACGGCGGCGGGCGCACGCTCATGCCGGGGATGCATGACCAGCACGTGCATTTGCTGGTGTTCAACCCGCTCAGTGACGGGTTGCGCCAGAACATCACGCCCTTCCATCTTGGTGGCGTTGCAACGATCCGGTCCGAGCGCATCCTGATGAACGGGTTCACGACGGTTCGTGACCTCGGCGGACCGGCAAAGTCCATCGCGCGGATCATCGATACCGGTATGTTCCCCGGCCCGAGGATCTATTCCTCGGAGGCCTTCATCACGCAGACATCGGGCCATGCCGATTTCCGCAAGCTGAACGACCGGCATCCAACCCTGTCGGGGCAAGGCCCATCGCATTGGGTCGACACGGACATGAGCTTCATCGCGGATGGCCCGGAGCAGATCCGCATGGCGGTGCGCGAGAACCTGCGGCGCGGGGCAACCCAGATCAAGGTCATGGTCAGCGGTGGGGTCACGTCCGAGTTCGACCCGCTGCATTCGCTTCAGTACCAGGCGGACGAGATCCAGATGGCGGTCAAGACCGCCGAGCAATGGGGCACCTACGTCACCTGCCACGTGTTCACCGAGCAGGCGATCCGCAACTGTATCGACAACGGTGCAAAGACCGTTGAGCACATCCCGTTCCTGACCAAGGAGGCCGCCGAGATCATGGTCGAAAAGCAGATCATGTTCGCGACGGCGGTAGCCCCGGTCTACTCGGTGACGACCGAACAGGCGGAAGCCTTCTACACGCCAGCCTCGTTCGCCAAATGGAAGAGTGTCCGTGACGCCGCCGCCAACATGATCGAGGTGATCCAGACGACACCGGGCATGATCGACCTCTACACTCTGGGCACCGATCTCATCAACAACTGGGACCAGACGCTTGAGCAGGACAAGAAGATGAACGACGAGTTCAAATACCTGCACGAGGCCAAGTTCAAACCCTTCGACATTCTGCGCATGGCCACATCGAACGGCGCCCGCATGAACCGGCTTACGGGCTTGAACAATCCGTATCAAGACGGCCCGCTCGGCGTGGTCGAGGAAGGCGCTTACGCGGATCTCCTGCTGGTCGATGGCAACCCGCTCGAAGACATCCTTCTTCTGGCCGATCCTGATCCCAACCTGAAGGTCATCATGAAGGACGGCGTGATCTACAAGAACACGCTGGACTGAGGAGAGCGCGGGGCGGTCTCCCTCGTCCGCCCCGCGTTTTTTTGCCCGACGCAATCATCCCGGAAGGACTGACCGTGAAACACCTCACTCTTGCCACTCTCATGGCCCTCTGCAGTTCGATGGCGGTTGCTCAGGAGTGCGACGTCGCGCTTCTCAACGGCCGCGTCATGGACCCGGAAACCAATCTTGATGCCGTGCGCAATGTCTGCGTGACCGGCGACAGGATCACCGCGATCACCGAAGATGCCTTGACGGGCAAGCGCGAGATCGACGTTTCCGGGCATGTAGTCGCGCCGGGATTCATCAACACCCATTCGCATTCCTTTGGCGGCTTCGATCAGAAGATGATGGCCCATGATGGCACGACGACGATCCTCGATACCGAGAGCGGCGTGGCGGATGCCGACCTGTTCTACGACAAGTACGAGGGCAATTCCTTTCTCAACTTCGGTTCCGGGATGGGGCACGAGGAGATCCGGCGTGTCGTGATGGATGGGGTTTCAGTCGAGCTGGCATCCGATCCGACCTACATCCTCAAGTCACGCGGTGCAGCCGAGGAAGAAGACGGACATGCCAGCTGGGCGCTGGATATTCCGACTGCGGATCAGCTCGTCGAAGTCATGACCATGTATGAAAAGGGTCTTCGCGCCGGGGCGATCACCGTCAACACGACGGTGGGATACATGGGATACAACACCTATCCGAAGGAGATTTTCGCGCTTCAGAAAATGGCGAAGAAGTATGACCGCTTCTTTGGCGCCCATACCCGTTTCGGTCCGACCGAGAGCCTGCCGCTCTACTATTCCCTGGGCGCAAACGAGGTGATCGCAAACGCCGTTGCGCTCGACGGGGCCCTGATCCTTTCCCACATCCAGAACCAGGGGTGGGAAGAAATCTACGAGCTTGCGCGCCGCCTGCAAATGCGCGGAATGACCATCTTCGCGGAATACTACCCGGCCATCACCGGCAATCCGAACATCGCGACACCGCAACTGCTGCCGGACAAGATCGAGGCGAACAATATCGTTCCGACCCGCGATATCTTCGATACCAGCACCGGCGAACTCTACGAGTCCGACGAGGAGTTCTTCCGGCAGCAGAAGGAGGATCCGAGCAAGCCGATTTTCATCACAGTCCGCCCCGAAGCAGACCTGGAGCGCTGGATCCACATGAAGGATATTGCGATCGCCAACGACATCGTCGGCTTCACCGTCGATGGCGAACCGCTGCCGATCGAGGCCGATTTCACGGAGTACGGGGGGCACCCGCGCAATGCCGGCACCTATGGCATCGTGTTCCGCGAGGCCCGTGAACAGGGCATCGCGCTGATGGAGATGGTGAACAACGCCTCCTACATTCCCGCGAAGTACTTTTCCAAGGTGGGCCTGAAGGCGATGCAGGAACGCGGCCGGATGCAGGAAGGCATGATCGCGGATATCACGATCTTCGACCCCGACACGATCACCGAAACATCATCGATGAAGAAGGGCATGAACGGCTCCTTCACCAAGGGAATCCCCTACGTTCTGGTGAGCGGGCAGGTCATTATCGACGACGGTGTCGCTAATATCGACCTGCGGCCCGGGCAGCCGATCCGTTACCCGGTCATCGAAGGGGGCGAGATCGATCTGGACCTCGGGGACAAGGAATTCACCTGGCACGCCGACATCGAAACGCCAGAGGATGAGCATTCCGAGTTCCCGCTCCGCCCTGCCGAGCTGGAACACTCCATTCCCGGAGCTCCGGGGCATTGAACCCACAAGAACGGTCAGGGCAGCCATGCTGTACTGACCACAACATCGAAGCAATTCCGGGTGGCAAGATGAACAGGATCCTTCTTTCGACAGCCCTTTGCGTCTCTGCGACAGTTGCAGCGGCGCAGGACACAAAAGACATGCGCACCTTCCTGTTTATCGGCGCATCCAACAGCGCCGCCTGGGAGATGCAGATCGCCAATCCCGGGGACCGCGCGGCCTCGGTGAAGGGTGGGATCGAGGCGCTCGGCGGCGAGCTTTTGAGCTACTATTGGGGGCTTGGGAACGGGAAGAACTACATCACCGTCGCCCTGCCGGACGACCCCACCTTCATCCAGGCCTTCTATGTCAGCCGTCTCGGTGACGGGTTGCTGGAGGATTACCAGATGATCGAGTTGATGAGCAGCGCCGACATGGCCGAAGCCCTCGCCCGTGTGCCGGAGATCAAGGCGCAGGACGATCTCAAGTAACCGGACTGCACACTCGGGACGATCCAGAAGGGAACATCAAATGAACTTCAGCCCTGTGTGTGTCGGCGGAGTCGTATTATGCAAATAGTTGCCATTGGCCTGCTGTCCGCCTTCTTTCTCTTCGCCAGTTCGATCAAGATCCTTGGCTGGCAGAAGCTCATCTTCGAAACGCAACTGGCGATGTTCGTCAAATACGGGCTGAACCGTCAGATCATGGCGCTTGTCGGTGGTGTCGAGCTTTTCGGGGCGGTGGCGATCTGGTTTCAAGGCAGCTTGCTCGGGCCGCTCGGGGCCGCTGCCCTTCTGGGCACGTCGCTTGGCGCAATCGGTTGTCATCTGATCTGGGACACTTGGAAAGACGGTGTGCCTGCCATGATCACGGCTACGCTTTCGGCCTTCGTCCTCTGGACGGGCCGGGATGTCGTACTGGCGATACTTGCATGAGCGGGCCGAAGAAGAATCAAGAGCAACAAGAGAGACCTCATATGGGACAGGCAAGGCTTCTCGGTACGGTCATCGTCGCTGGCTTCTGGTTATCAACCGGAGCCTTGGCGCAGGAAAGCCGGCCAACGTCCGCCCTGGAGGCCGCCGCAGCGGTCTCGCTCGGTGGCCCGGCATCCACGCAGGCCCAACTGGAACAAGACCGAGTGCGGCGGTTGCAGGACTCTCGCTGGCCGGGGCTGGATGCGGCATTGGACCCCTTGGAGGCATCGCGGCAACGCTTTGCCGAACGCACCGGCCTGAACCTCTCCTTCGACTACCAGGCCTATTACCAGTCCGCGACCGAGAGCCTGACCGATATCGACGAGGCCGCCTTGGGCCAGGCGCGCATTCTGGGCCAGTGGACGCTGCTCAATCGCGGCGGCGAAAATCCCGGGCAATTGGTCTTCACATTGGAGAACCGCCATCTGCTCGGCACGGACATCGCGCCAAGCGGGCTTGCCGGGGAAATCGGCTATGCGGGCGTCACCGCAACGACATTCAGTGACACCGACACGACCCTCTCCGTCGCCTACTGGTCCCAGACGCTCGCTGGCGGGAAGGCCGGTTTCGTGGCCGGCCGGATCGATCCGGGAGATTACTCGGACATCCTCGGCTACGTGAACCCACGCACGACTTTCTCCAATTTCTCGATCCTGTTCAGCCCGGTCCTGCCGATCCCCGATCCCGGCTTCGGCATTGCGGGGGGCGGTTTCCTGACCGACCAGATCTATGCCCTCGGTGTCCTGTCGGATGCAAACGGCTCGCTGACCGATGTCGAGTGGTTTCCCGGTGGCCCCGAGTTCTACAAATACGCCGAGATCGGATGGACGCCCGAACGCTCGAAGCGCTTTCTAACCAACGTTCACCTCGGGGTATTTCACGTCGATGAACGCACCGAGGCAGGCGTGCCGGAGAGCTACGGGGCGATCCTGTCTGCCAACCACACGATCAACGAGGAATTCATGATCTACGGACGCCTCGGCTGGTCGGAGGGTGAGGCGCCGATCGCCCGACGCGCAGCCAACGCTGGACTTCTATGGCGGCCGGGCCTCTATGACGACCTCTTTGGGTTTGGCGCGACCGTTGCGGACCCGGTAGATGAAACGCTCGACACCCAGACCACAATGGAGGCCTTCTATCGGTTGGACCTGTCGGACAATGTCGCCCTGACGGCGGACGTCCAGCACATGATCAACCCGGGCTTCAACGATCAGGACACGACCGTTTTCGGCTTGAGGCTGCGGATCAATCTTTGACCTGAGTAGCGGCGGATAGAATGCCGTCTGGTTGGGAGTGTCGTGCCTGCGCCGGAACGGCCCATGCAGCCATCGCGGCCAAGGAGGCGACCCCTTGGATGATTGGCATTGCGTCAGGCGAAAGTCTTGACGGCAGAACAACCGTCGAATTTGGCTTGTTGCTCTGCAATGTCAGCCATTCCAATGAAGCTGTCGGATGCTCTCAAGCGGGGGCATGGCGGTTCGCTTAGATCTTTCCACAGAAGGCGGCCACGGAGGTCGCCACCGTCAGAAAGGTTGGAACCGATGACAAACACCCTCAAGAACACCGTATTCGCCGCCCTTGCCGCCTCACTCGCCCTCGCTGCCCCGATGGCCGCCAATGCCGGTGACATCGGTGAGAAAGCCCTCAAGGGCGCTGTGGCCGGCGCCGTGCTGACCGAAATCACCGGCGGCGACGCCAAGGACGGCCTGGCCCTCGGCGCAGCCGCCGGTGCGCTCGGTGGCAAGATCGCCGAAGACCGGGATCGTCAAGATCGCAAGGACGATCGCAAGAAGGGTGGCAACAAGCACAAGCGCTGATCCCGCAACGAGACAACCGGAACGGTTTACCCCTTCCAACCGACGCTGGAGAGATCCGGCATCTGCTTCAAACCCGTTAGGCCTCATGCCTGCCGGGTTTGTTGCGTCAGGGTGGTTCAGGAAGACGGAGAAACGTGAAAGTGCGGGCCTATGATCCGAGCAGTCCGGCCTCTACTCAGATCGTTCGCCCTATGCCAGGGGCGCTTCTGTTGCTGGCTGCTCCCTGAAGTCGCTGGGGGGCTGTCCGTACCATCTTCGGAATGCCGTGCTGAAGGTACTGGCGTCGCTATATCCGAGAAGATAGGCGATCTCGGTGAGCGGAAGCGTGCTGTTGAGCAGATAGTCCCGGGCCAGAGCCTTTCGCAGATTGGCGACGACCGCTGCGAAGCTCGTGCCCTCGTCGGTCAGTCGGCGGGCCAGCGTTCGGGCGCTCATCCCAAGTTCCGCCGCAATTGCGTCCTGCTGGGCCGTGCCGGCTGCAAGACGCGCCGTGATCTGCCTCTCAACAACCCGGGCCACACTGTTGGGTGTCTGCGGCATCCGAGCCAGCGTGTTCTCGCAAATGACCGAAAGCGTCCGCTGCAAGTTGTCGTCGGCCGTCAACAGCGGCACATCCATATCAGCCGCCTTGAAGGCAATGCTGTTCTCCGCGGCACCAAACAGGACATTGCAGCCAAAGAACCTGTCGAGGGCCTCGGTGCCGGTCAGCCGCTGATGCGCGAACCGAACATGCGTCGGACGGATTTGCCGATTGGAGTAGTCCCGCAGGGCGAAGACCGTGCCAACGGCTCCAAACTCGGCATATTGCCCGGTCGGAACGCTTGCTGGCACATCGTAGTGCCAGGTCAGCCGGGTGGTTTCCGGGCCTTCTTCCATGGCCGTCTTGCTCGCGTCACCGATCACGCGCTGAAAACGGGTGATGTTTCGAAGGTAACCGCCAACGGTAGGTGCCGAAACGCCGACATAGGCGAGCAACCCGGCCTTCCTGACCAGGTCCGGCGACTGTGCCAGGCGGTATCCGACAAGGTCGTCCCTGGTAAAAGCGCTCGCCTTTTCAAACAACCAGGCAGTCTTGTCGAAGGACCAGCGAGCATCCGGGTCTTCGAGTTGAGATCTGGTTATCCCGAACTCCTTTCGGATATCCCGCTCGGAAAGGCCTGTTTTCTGCAACTCACCGACAATGATCTGTCCCCAGATTGCGCTGTGTTTTGGAATCTCGGATTTCATTTCTGGTCCGTAGTCTCGGTGTCTGACGTGTTGCGCCACGTTAAGGCCCGTCTGACCTTCTTGCCAGTTGCCAAAGCCAACGTTCGAACAACGCAACGCCCGTTTCGTTCAATACCCGCAGTGCCTTTCACACACTCGCCACCAAGGTAGGCGCGACGTCGGTCGCGAGTAACTCGAGATCCGTGCGGTGTGACACACCGAGTAGCGGCGCACATCGTCCGGGTTGGGCAGCTTGCTTGTTCGCTGTGGCTTTCGAAGCCGCCATTCTCGGCGCGCTACTTAAAAGTCCGCTCTGGGCCGTTCACGAGGGTCTGAGATCGTGCTGCGCTTGCGAAGTGCGGTGCTCGACCAACGACCGCAATGCGCAGATAGCGGCCGTATAGGGGCGCAAGGCGAACGGCGGGAAAGTCCGCGTAGCAGGCATTCATTGAATTCTGCCGAACGACTGCTGCGAGCCCAAAGCGGCCACTCATTTAGCGTGAATACTTGGTCAAAATCTGGCTTAAAAACTCTATAATTGTTGACAAAACACGACAAATTGCTTCTCTTGAGCCCATTGCGCCCCCCTAGCAAACAGACGATGCGCCAAATTCGGTTAATGCTCCGCTTCTTTAGGACACAATTTAGCTGCTTGGCCCAAGAGTTAGTGAGCTAAGTTGTGACTGAACGTGAAAATATCGCGGAACAACACCACGCTGAGCACGGTAATCTTCCCTACGACCCTGAAGAATGGGCAAAACGATTAGCCGAGGCGCGAAAGCAGCGAGAAAAAGTACTTTTGAACCGGTCTCCTGACCAAAATCAGAAAAAGGGCGTTTCCGACAAAAAAAAACGCCAAAACAATATGCTTACGCGAATGGCGATTGCCCGCGCACAGCGCGAAGAAGTACTGCAAAAAATAACCAAGCACAAAGTTCCAAATAGCCAAAAGGGCACCGAAACTCTAAAAGTTCTGGGCGTCCGGAGAAAGCTTGATACGACTTATAATGAAGCCAAGCTTGTTATTGGCACGGACGGTCAAACAAAGCTGAATGTCATGTCCTGGGCTTCGGATATTGATGAAGTCGAGGTCAAAAAGCCTATCCAAGAACCACCTGCCGAAGAGTTGACCCAATTTACACTGACCAATGCCGAAAAACCAAGGAAACACGCCTCTTCTCGTCCTACTTCCAAGAGAAAAATAGATGTCGAACAGTCAGGTAAAGCAAAATCTCTCAGGTCACGCGAAGCAATAATTGTTCCCGTTAAAACGCCCACTGAAACTTCTAGCTTTTCCAAGAAATCAGGAACGTGGATGAACCCACAACTTGGAGTTCTTTTGGCCTTTCTCATTGCCCCCGTTGGATTGCTGTACGCGAACTCCAGCCATTTCCAAGCGCAAATTGTAAGTTTTAGCAAAAACATTTCAAACTATCGATCTTCATTCCAAAGCAACGGATACAACATTCGTATCTCACCTGCTCCTTCACAACCAAAGCTTTCCGTTCGCAAAATGACGAATACCACGCTGAGAAGCATGACTTTGCCGCACATCGAAGAGCGACCGGAAGCCTTCTCTAAATTCTCAAAACCAATTGAAATGGTGTCGGGTGAAGAAACCATACATGTTATCCAGACAGGCCATGCAGGAAAACGACCCGCAATTGCACAATATAGCCCAGTCTTGGAACTCCCCGACTACATAACAGTGTCCAATACTGAAAACTGGCCCAGCCCTCCGGCGCCAATCTCAATTAAGTCAGCGTCACTTCTCAAGGAGGTGGACCCGGCATCCTTTGCCTTATCAGATTTTTGGGCCTCACCACTTTCTTTGGAAAGCGAAACTTTCATTGTCGTGCATTTACCGAAGAACCTTCCACAGGAGCGTCGCCGAAGTGTCCTAGAACGATTTGAGGCAGAGGGAATTTCGGTGGAATCCGTTGCGTCATCACCCTTCACAATAAAAAATACGCAAGTACGCTTCTACCATCTAGAAGATCAGCGTATGGGGGAGGACTTGGCGAACTTTTTCGACGGCGTCGCACGAGATTTTACCAGTTTCGTACCGTCACCAAAACGGGGGCTTTTAGAGCTCTGGGTGTCCGGAGATGGAGCTAAATCGACGCCCTCTTTTCAGAAGCCGCCAACAGTGGCCAAGCCCCAGGTTGTTGCGCGAGCTGTATTGGCAAGGCCTCCCATGCAACACAGCAATCTGTTCGGTAAGTTGTCGGGTATCTTCAAATCGGGAATAGAACGTGGTGAGAGTACCAAAGCTGGCTCTGACAGAAACAGTGTGGGCAGCGGCGTCACTACTGAAGTTGGAAGCAATTCGACAAGCGCTGGCGGCGGCAAAAACAATGCCAGTAGTGGTGGCAGCAAAAGCAGTACAGGCGGAAACGTTGGCGGTAGCAAAGGCGTAGACAATGAAGGTAGCCAGCCCGGTAAAGGTGGAAACCGTGGAGGTGGAAAGGCCGGAGGCAAGCCTGGCGGCAAAGGCGGAAACAGTGGCGGCGGCAAAGGCGGCAAGGGCGGAAACAGTGGCGGCGGCAAAGGCGGCAAGGGCGGAAACAGTGGCGGCGGCAAAGGCGGTCACAGGAACTGAAATTCTGAATGTAACCGCTTTATCATAGTTTTGTGCAGAAGCTGACTGCTGCAAAGCAGCGAACAACAGCTTAGTCCGCATGGCAGCCGTTCGTCAGATCGGATCGAATGACGGCTCCGAACCCAATTCAGACACTCCAACTCGAACCAACCTTCGGGTACGCGTTTTTTTTGGGCCGATGGCGACGACAAGGTGATCTTTCGAAAGGCACTTGATGTACCACCGACAGAACCAGCATTGGAAGGTCCGGTCGGTCGCTCTGAATAACGGAAACTCATTACACGCCCATCTTCAAAAAAGACCCGCATCGTTCGGAGGGAAACCAAGTGAACAACGCGGGCTGAAGTTTTGGGGTGTTGTTGTTACGACACTGATCGAAGGATGGATCAAAGTTCCCCGCGCCACCTTTATCTGGGATGATAGGCAACGCGGGGTGATAATCTGACCATGGGACTAGCCAGACTATGTCGAACGTGCGGTTAGCCGCTGGTGGTCAACCAAGTTGGCATGAGCGCAAATTCTGTTCGCTACTCTCCAAGTTCGTTACCCGCCATTTGCACAGCGCGGCCACGTTTTTCAACGCGGAGGTTTCGGCCGAAACAAACAAGAAATTTTCAAGCGCGCGAGATCAAACTTTTTGGCGCGCGTAAAATTACTTGAATTGTTGCTTTTTAGATTCAAGTATTCGCATGCGTGGCAAATTTGTATTACCTCTGCAGCTCGCGCATTCGCCAGATTTGTCTGGTTGCCTCCCGGAGATTCTAGTGAGTGGTTTCGTCGGGAGGCCATTATTTTCGGTTCAATGTTCAACAAATTAGAGGCCTGTGCGTTACCAAGCTACTGAAGCAAATTGGCTGCTTTGATCCGCGGAGCAGATTTTATTGGGCTTGAAACGCTCGTTCAGGAATGGCAACCCAGCATGAATCAGCGTCACGTGGGAAACGCCAAATGAAAAACCTTTTTCTAACGTGCTGCTTTGGAGCTATTGCTCTAGGAGTTGCAACGTTACCTTCAGCCGCGCAGCACCGGCTAGGTTGGGCATATCAGGTTGATGGGCTTGCTGCGTTTCAAGGGGACGCAGATTTAAGTAACGGTGGCGAATTCTCTGCAAGCCGAGCTTTTCTACGCGCTACCGCACTTTACAATCTGGAAGGAGGAAACTCCATTGGGCTTTCAACCAGCTTCGGCAAGCTGGACTATAGCTTTAGTCAATCGAACAACCAGCCATGGGAGAATATCCGTGACTTGCGCGTTGCTGTTCCCATGCGATTTCGTGCGAGCGATAGAGCAACAGTTTTTGTGTCACCACAGATCAGGTGGGATTATCAAAGTGGAGCTTCCGCATCTGATGGTAGGACCTACGGTGTTTTCGCGGGTATTGCTTGGCAACTTAACGAGCGCCTGACGATAGGACCGGCCTTTGGCGCGTTCTCTCAATTTGATGATGGTGGTACCGATTTTTTTCCGGCCCTTCTGATCGATTGGGACCTAAATGATCGCTGGAACTTGAACACTGGTTCAGGGATTGGAGCGACACAAGGCCCCGGGTTGACGCTGAGCTACACGTTGACTGAGACCATAGACCTTTCCTTAACCGCACGATCGGAGAGAATTCGATTCAGGTTGGATGGGGAAGGTCTCGCGCCAGACGGGGTGGGCGAAGACAAGAGTGTCCCCGTCGTACTTTCCGTTGGATACAACCCAAATCCTGGTGTTTCATTGAGCGTATTCGCAGGCGCAGAATTTGACGGCCGCCTTACGCTAGATGATGCGAATGGAGCAGAAATAAGTCGCCAGAGCTACGATACTGCGCCATTGGTTGGACTGGCGTTTAGGGTCAGGTTCTGATCACAGCATTGACCAGGTTTGCCAGTTGCGTGGGAATTGCTCTTGTGGCTGAGTTCGAACGCCCACTTTGTCCGCATAGTGGTCGCTCATGACTTTTCAGCAAACGTCTGCATAAAGCTCAAAACGGACGCGGAAGAGCGATTTGCTTGCCGCTGTCTGAAGTTTTGTATTCGGGAAAAATCGAAAAAATTTTTCTGAGGGGTGACGGGCTTTGGGGGTGCCAAGCTCCACTCGCCCCCGTGTTTTTGTTGGGGTGGGGGGGTAACTTCTGGATTTTGCCTGGCATCACAAAATCCACCCCGACGCTTGCCTCTTGATCGACGAAGCCCCACCGCATGCTGGTACCAAGTCTATCTCATTGTGTATCTCGATCGCCATTGGTTTGTGGTTTCGCGGGTTGAATGACGCAGGCCACGTCTCGCGTATTCTCATTCCTGCGCTTATGACGGTTCATGAGCGAGCCTCGGAAAAGATAAGTGCGCCAACACTGGCCAATTTGCGCCAACCGCTACCCCACCTCTTATTTGTAAATATTCAAATCGTGTTTGAGTTTTTCCGAACATATCTGCGCGGACGAATTGGCGCTTTTTGGGGTTTTGGGCGCATGTTAAATGAAATCAGGTACTTAGCTTTTTTTACTTTTCGATCCCCCAAACTCCTTCACAAACAAAACTCGGGCGCTTTCGCTAATTTCGGGTGCATCTTTCGTCCGCTCCACTCGAAACACCCATCTGGCCTTTCGACCGGTACGCCCGCCGAGGTTCATGCGCGCGGCCCTGAGTGTGTAGGCGTCATCGACCTTGGTGTCGCGGTTGCGTCGCAGGTATCCCGTCACCGCTTGGTTTGATGGTCTCGTCTCGCCCGGAAACGCCTTTTCCATGATGCGATCACCGACATGGGTGTTGATTTCCTGAGCCGTAACCCAGTCACCCTCGGGCGGTTGCAGCATCCCGCCGACTTCGATCAGGGTGATGGCTTTAAGGAGGTCGCTCAGGCCGGACGGTGCGACCCCTTTGACATCCTCCTCCCCTGCCTCGACCCACGGCTCAAAAAAACCCGGCGCGTCGACCACGTTCAGAACCGGTCTGGCAACCTCGCGTTCCCACTGAGGGAACCGGCTCTTGGGTTTTTCTGAGGCCACCTTGGCGGTGGCGATGCAGGCGAGTGCGCCGATGATGCGGCCTCGGTTCTCGCGCGTCCACCTGATGATGTCCGGGTGCTTGAAGTCACGCAGGACCATGTTTTCGATACCGCGCGGCACGAGGCGGATTTCGATGGCACGAGACGCTGTGTCCCCGACCATGAGGATGTTGTTGCCGTTCAGGGCGACAACCATGCCGGACGGCCCGGAGTAGGTCTTGGACACGCCCAGCACCCGACCGTTCCACATACCTGACGTGACGAGTTGGTGTAGGTCGCTGTAGCTGTTGCCGATGGTCGAGCCGGTGCGGACGTTATCGAAGGCGAGCAGCGACGCGCTTTCCATGACCGTGCTGGTGATCAGCTTGCCGCGTTCCTCCCGGTTGTCAGGCAACTGCGTCATGGCGGCGATTTGGCCGGTGACGGCGCAATTGAGGCAGTCGAGCAGGATAGACTTGCCGATGCCTGCGCTGGGCGCTGTCAGGGCGTTGAGTGGTATCGCCGACCCGTACAGGCTTGTTTTGTTTTTCAGCAGTGAAATCGCCAGCATCAGGGCGGCTGCAAAGTCCGCGTCTGTATCGAACGGGAAATCGCACAACCACTCGTCGCGCAGGAACGCGACGGCCTCATGTGGGTCGTCCCAATCCTCAATCTCAGCGTCACCTGTTTCCAGCCACAGGCCCGAGGGTTCGTGGTAACCAGACCCGGCCAACAACTGCCCGCCATACAGGACCGGATGCGAGACCACGCCTTTCAGGGTGGGCAGCATTGGTCCCACCGCCTTGGTCATGTGGTTGACGAGCGCGTTGGGGGCGAACACCGGCGTTGCAGTCACACCCCTGTCCGTATGTGTCACGCGCTGAAAATAAGCGATATGATGCAGGAGGCCGACCATGTGCCCGGTGGTGAGGGGTTCGGTGCGAACGACAAGGGCCGGGTCTTTAATCGGCTTGCCGTCCTCGTCGCGGATGACTTCGCCCGTGTGGTCCCGCCGTGTGGTGGTGAGGTAAGTTGAACGGGTCTTGCGGATACCGACACCGACGCCGCCATAAGAGAATGCAAGACACGCCTCGCCTAGCAACGTTTCAAGCAGCGGTGCACCATCCATGAGTAGGTTCGGGTCAGCGGTGTCTATCACCACCTTGTCGCCGGTATCTCGCGCCGCCTCGGTCACGAACACAGTGCGAGCGCGTTTGCGCGCCCGGTCCCACTCGGTCTTGGCTTTCTGGTCCCGTGCCTTCTGTTCCAGCGCCGCGATGGCCTCGGGGTTATCCTCGACGGCCAGGGCCAGTTCGATGGCGTCGAAGTCCAAGACATCCTCAACCCGCTCGACATGCAACGCCCAGCGCGCCCGGAGGTCCGCCACACGCGCCCGCCAAATCTCGTCAAATTCCTCGTCGCTGCCCAGAACGTAGGTTTTCTGGACGCCGTGTGCCTGACTGACGATGCGGCGGTTGCGGGTGTACACAATCGCCGTTGCGCGCCCACCGCCGTAGTCCGGTTCCAGCGGGTCGGACAGGTTTTCGCCCTCGTATGTGGCCGGATCTCTCAGCATGTTGCCGACTGTAACCGGTTCGCCGCTGCTCGCGAGGTACACCACATATGAAGCGTGGAGGATTGGGCGCTCGCTACTAGCCTGCTTTTCCAGCACCGTGCGACGCCCACGCTGGGTGAGCCGTTCAACCTCGGCGTCGACCTCCGCCTCACTGGCGTCCTCGCCCACGATGGCGATGGCTTCCTTCCTCAGGCGTTGCTCCAGCCAAATCTCGCGCTGGGCGGTGGCGTCCGCATCGGTTGCGCCTTTAGCCTCCTCCACCAAGCGGGTGTAGGTGCGTTCCTCAGCCGCAGTCAGGTCTTTGAACACCTCGCGGGTATCGATCAGGCGCTCACCCTCGCTGATGAGCCGTGCAGGCCACGGGCGGCGCTGCTCCAGACCCTCGCCACACACGGCCCCACCGGCATAGTCCAACCGCGAGGGTTGATACATGCAGGGGTCGGTCGTAGCGCGGATGAGTTGTGCGCCGCTGCCCGAGATGAAAATGTAGCCGAACCTGTTCAGCCACATACGCTTGAGCAGAACGTCAGCGGCACGGGGTATGTCCGTGGCATCCGCGACACCGATGTAGAGGCGCTGCCCTTTCAGCCCGATCAATTGCTCGTCGGTATCGCTGTCATAAACGAATGAGGATGAGGACGGTGCCCACACAACGTCATGTTCCTCAAGGTCGGGGATGACCCGGCACAACTGCTCCCACAGTTCGTCAGGTGACAGGACCGCGTGGCCCTCCCGTGGGTCGTAGTCCAATGCCATAATGCCGGGGCCGTCGCTCCAAACGAAATGGCTCTCGGTTCGGGTGATGCCTTGTTCCCTGTAGCGAGCCTTTGAAAACACACCCACGCCGTCGACGTCCACGGGAACGATTGGCAACCCGTAGGCAATGACATCCACACCCGGTATTACTTTGTCGTTCAAAACTGCGGCGAACTCGGCCATGTCCGCGACGCCATCCACGTAGGCGCGTCCCTCGTTTAGGTAGCCCACCGTTTCCTTGTGCAGCGTCCCGTCCGCGTCGCGGCGGTAATGCTTGCCGCCGGTCTTTGGGTCCACCAACTGGATGTTGGTGTATTTGATCTGTTTAGGATCCATTACGGCGTTCCTTCCTGTTGCGCCTACAGAAGCTTGTGTTGCGGGCAATTCATCGTTTTCCTGAGTGTTTCGGCGGCTCGGGCAGAGGCGATCACTGTTCGCGTCACTGATGCCCCTCCGAAGCAGCACTTATTTCCCTCACGCTCGCTGGTTCAGGAGCGCCAGGTCCAGATCACGCGGCATCGTCTCGCTCCTTTGGCTGGATGCGGTTCCGTTCCTTGAAGGCGTCGATGCTGGCGCGGTCGATGCGCGTGACGCGCCCGTTCGAGTAGCCGGTCAACTCGCCGCTACTGAGCCAGCGCCAGACGGTCGAGGACGACACTTGCAACTCGCGACAGGTTTCCTTGACGGACAGGTCCGAGGATTGATTTGGGGTAGGGACCGGGGCGCTCATGCTGCGTCTCCTGCCACCTTAGCCAAAAGGGCAGGGTCGGGCACGTAGGCGTTGTTCGCCTTGTACTCATCTAGTGAGGTTCGAGTGATGCGCTCTTGCTTGCCTACGAAGTAAGTAGACAATTGCCCGGACGCTATCAGCTTGCCGACCGCATTACGCGAGACGTTCATCTCAGTGCATGCCTCGGCGATAGTCAGGTCAGGCTCTCTAGCCATGTGTCACTCCATTAATTAGGTCGTGACACTTGGCTAACAGGGGGTGTTCCAGATGGACGAATTCGTAACTCAGTTACGCGCAAACTATCTTTTTAGCGGTCCATTTTTCTTGAATTCCGCTCGTATCCAGCGGGCTATGCTGCCCTCGGAAGGTAGTTTCGCCACCTCATCCGCAGTCCGTTCTAACGACATCTCATCATAAACCCGTTCCGCGAGGTGTTTCGCCGAACCTGCCATGTTTGGGCTGCGTTCAACTATCGCCATCGCTCGCCTAATCACCTCGTCATGGTGAGGACGACGACCGGGGCGGGCGTTCTTACCGCGCGCGCTGTTGCGCTCGCTCAGGACACTTTGCACTGCCGTGTAAGCCGATTCTGCCTCTATGTGATCCTCTCGGGGGTCAGGTCCGTCTAGGTTCAGCAGGCGCAATTTGATGAAGTCCAGCGCACTCACTTTACCCGGTGGCAGCGCCGCCAGCCGCTCGGCTTCTTCGCGGCTCACTTTCAGGCGGCGCATGATCGTGGCCGAGGTATCGACGCGCTGGGCGTCGGCGAACGGGTTGGGTTTCGGGTTGGTCATGCCCGTCCCTCCGACAACTGCACCACGCTCTCAGCGGTGAGCCCGTCGAGGAAGTCCGCCCATTTCTGCCACCATTCGGCGGCGGGCTGGTTCAACTCGGATAGCTGATAATGCGCGCCCGCCTCGCTGGTGTCAGGGCTATGTGCGGACAGGCGGTCGCGGATGTCCTTGCCGCCACCGTTTTCGGCAACCCAACTAAGCAGCGCCTTACGGTTGGCGTGGCTGGTGTAGTCGGTGGGCAGGCTCAACTCGTCGCGCTGCCGCGCCCAATTCAACGAGACAGTCTTGCGGCCACGACGACCGAACACACGACCCTTTCGCGTGGGTTGGTTGCGCAGCAACTCGACCGCCTGCGCCGAGAGCATGACCAGATGTTCTTTCTTGGCTTTCATGCGCTGGGCGGGAATGGTCCAGCGTCCATGTTCAAGGTCAATCTCCGACCACTCAGCGCCCAGCGCCTCGCTGATGCGGGTGCCCGTCAGCAGTTGCAGGCGCATGATGTCCCGGTCGATGTCTTGCAGTTCGTCAAGGCCCCGGACCATCGTGCGCAGTTCGGACATGGACGGGCGGTAGTCCTTGATCTGTGATTTCGGGGTCTTATCCAACTGCGGGACCGGTACGCCTGCGGGCATCATTTTCTTCTCGCTGGCCCACTTGAACATGCTTGCCATCGCCATGCGGATGTTGTGCGCCGCACCGGGCTTGTCATCTATCAGGTGGGTAAACGTCGCGTTCAGGGCCTCCACGTCCAGCGCGCCGAGGCGCATGCCGCCATGGTTGGGCAGAACGTTCTTGGTGAGGATGTTCTCTGACCGCCGCCACGACTTTGTGCCGCGCGTCTGCATGGCTGTGATGTAAGCCTCGGTCAGTTCGTCCAGCGTCGTTTCAGACCGCTTGTCGGCGACCTTGGTGACGGGCTGCGCCCACGCCTCTCGTGCCTCGGCAAGGCTCATGGCGGGGTAGTGCCCGAGGGTGATTTGTCGCTGCCGCTTGCCTTTCTGGGTGCGGTAAATCCAACGCTTGCCCCGCGTGGTGGCTACAAGCGTAAGGCCCGCATATTGCGGGTCCGAGAGACGCCGACCGGGTTTCAGGCGGCGGCAGGCCAGATCAGTCAATTCCTTGGCAGCGGTTCCGTTCGCCTGTTCGAGGGCAAACGCAACACTGGCGCGCAGTTCCTTGCGGATGCCCGTGTCGAGTGCAGCCTGCATCAGGTCAGCAACAACCTCGCGGGGGTCGCGGTCGTCCTGATCCACGAGACTTGCAACTGAGGTCAGAAAGTCAGATGTGTTCTTTGTCATGGCCGTGTCCTTATGCAGTTCGGTCGTGTCAGTCGGGCGGGTGTTGGCGCATCCCCCGACACCTTGGATTTAGCAACGCCATCGCACCGCTACCAGCCCTTCGTCACTGATGCGTCACTGTTGTGGCATGATATCCACGCGGGTTGAGTGGGTCTGACAGGGGCAGTGAAACGGTTTGGTGATACAAGCAAACGCCTGTTTTTTAGGTATTTTTCCATGAATTTGCAGGGGGTTCGCTGGCGCGGGGTATGAGAACGCCCGGTTGCGGGTTATGTGTGTTGGGTCGATTTGGCAGGTAGGGGGGCTGGTGTCAAGGGCAGGAGCGAGGGGCCAGCCCCTCGCGCACCCCGAGGTATTTAGAGCCAGATGAAGAGGGATCCGGGAATTGCACTTGGGTACGTGGCGTGCATGATGCTGCGAAAGGAAAGAGGATTTCATGGTAACGACAAGTTTTCTGGAGACGGCGCAGGGCCGTCGGTTGGCCTATCACAAAAGCGAGGGCGCGGGACCGACCATCGTTTTCCTGGGCGGTCTGAAGTCTGATATGGAGGGCACCAAGGCCGTGCATCTGGAGGCCTGGGCGCAGGCGCGGGGACAGGCGTTTTTGCGGTTTGATTACTCCGGGCACGGTGAAAGCTCGGGGGTATTTACCGATGGCTGTATCGGCGATTGGCATGAGGACGCCGTTTCGGCGGTGGCGGCGCTGACCGACGGGCCCCTGGTCGTCGTAGGGTCTTCGATGGGCGGATGGCAGGCATTGTTGCTGGCCAAGACGCTGCCAGATCGAATTGCGGGCATGGTCACAATCGCCGCCGCGCCGGATTTTACCGAGGACGGGTATTGGGCGGCATTCAGCGATGAACAAAAAGCCGCTTTAGACAGCGTTGGTCATGTCGAACTGCCCTCGGACTACATGGAGCCCTACATCATTACCAAACGAATGATCGAGGACGGACGGCGGCGATTGGTCCTTAGAGACCCGCTTTATCTGCCCTTTCCGGTGCGTTTCCTACAGGGAACAGCGGACACGGCGGTGTCGACGGAAACTGCGGTGCGGTTGCTGGATCACGCGACCGGGCCGGACATTCGCTTGCTGCTGGTCAAGGACGCAGACCACCGCTTTTCCGACGGGCCTTGTCTGGGGTTGATCGAAAACGCGGTTTTAGACGTGTTGGGGGCTAACTAATGCGGCGCTTTGGTTGGGTTCTGGGGCGGATTCTTCTGGCACTGATCGTCGTCGGGGGTCTGATCTTTTGGTTCGGACCGCGAGAGGATGTCGACCTGAATCCAAGCTTTGAGTCCCGCAAATTTGGCGAAGGGGTGCAGGTCTATTTTGAAAGCACCGAGGCGTCGTTTGATGACATTGTTCCGGGCGTCGAAAAACGTGTGATCTGGCAGGACGGATTCAAAGAACAGCGCACACCTTATTCTGTTCTATACATCCACGGATTTTCAGCCAGTTCCGAAGAAATCCGGCCCGTTCCAGATCTGGTGGCTGACGCGCTTGAAGCAAATCTTGTTTACACGCGATTGCAAGGCCACGGCCGCGATGGGCCCGCCATGGCGGAAGGCACGGCAACGGGCTGGATGCAGGACACAGCCGAAGGTCTGGCTGCGGCGCGCGCTGTTGGGGAAAAGGTCATCGTCATCTCGACCTCGACCGGCGGCACATTGGCGGCGGCGGTGGCGCTGGACGCCAACCTTAGTCAGAATGTGGTCGGGATGGTTTTTGTATCCCCGAATTTCGGGGTGAACACCGCGGCGGCATGGGTGCCGACATTGCCTTGGGCGCGGCATTGGCTGCCGTTGCTTATGGGGCAAGAAAGGGATGTATCAGGGCCGGATCCAGAAAAGAACACGTATTGGTCCGCTGTCTATCCCTGGGAAGCCGTCGTACCGATGTCCGTTCTGGTGGATACGGTTTATGCACTGGATTTCTCGCAGGCATTGGTACCTGCGTTGTTCTGGTTCTCGGACGATGATCAGGTTGTGCGCCCCGACAGGACACATAAGGTCGCCGAGGCCTGGGGTGCTCCTGCAAGGGTCGAGTTGGTCAAGATGGGGCCGGGGGACGATCCCGCGTCACATGTCATCGCAGGGCGGCTGATGTCACCGGGGCAGACCGATGCCGCCGTCACGGGTATCCTGGAGTGGTTGAAAGAGCTTGGGGTTCAGTGAAGCCTGATCAGAGGTAAGGAGATAGAATGCGAAAACCGGGAAGCATGTGGAGCCTCGAGACTTTGGGTCGCGTCCGCTTGTCCCGGCACTTCTTCATGCGTGACTTTCTGTATTCCGAGATTGGCAATTTTCACCAGCAACAGAACATCCCTGACAACCCGGATCTGGCGATTGAAACAGGGCGTGCGTTTTGCGAATCCCTGCTGGACCCATTAGAGGAAACCTTTGGCCGCATTGCCGTGCGGTCAGGGTACAGGTCGCCGTCGCTAAACCAGTTCGGCAATGAAAACCGGCTAAATTGCGCCCGCAATGACAATCCGTTGGAATGCCATATCTGGGATCGCGGCGAAGGCGATGCGCGGATCGCCGGAGCGTCAATCGTCATCCCCTGGTTTGCGGATCAATACGGGCAGGGGCGAGACTGGCGGGATTTAGCGTGGTGGATGCATGATCACCTGAACTATTCCGAGATTTGGTTCTTTCCGAAACTTTGCGCGTTCAATCTTGTGTGGCGGCCCAAACCAATGCGCAGGATTGACAGCTACATTGCCCCGCGCGGATGCTTGCTAAAGCCGGGTGCCGAACCCGGTGAAGACAAATCCGAGCGCCAGAGGCGTTACGTGGATTTTCCCGCATTTCGGGCCATCGCCTATCCGTAAAGTTTCCCTTGCCCGGCCGTGGCAAACCTTCCATCCTGAAGAAAAAGCAAAGAGTTCGGAAAACCGAGCAAATGGAGGCCCCTGCGTGATCGAGCCGCTGGTGTTCTTGCCTGGATTGATGTGTGATGCCCGACTGTTTCGCCCGCAGATCGAGCTGTTGTCCCGTACGAGGGCGGTGACCGTTGCGCCCATTTCTGGTGGCGAGCGCATCGAAGAAATTGCTTCGGGGTTATTGGACCAACTGCCGCATCGCTTCGCGCTGGCCGGACTCAGCATGGGTGGGGTCGTGGCTTTGGAATTGATCCGGAGAGCGCCGGAGCGAATTTCACGCCTGTGTCTGATGGCGACTGACGCTCAGGCCGATACACCGCAAATAGCCGCCAGTAGAGAAGATCTGATCATCGCGGCCCAAGGCGGGCGTTTGGAAGACGTGATGCGCAAACTTGTGGGGTCGGACGCTCTGGCACCGGGGCCGAAGCGTATTCCCATTCTCAATGATCTTTTGACGATGGCCGAGGGGCTGGGCTCTGAGGTATTTGTGCGTCAGATGCGGGCATTGCAGCGCCGCTCGGATCAGCAGGCCGCTTTGCGGAAAATCAAGGTTCCTACCTTGGTTCTGTGCGGCACGCATGACACTCTGACACCGGTTCGACGGCATTCCTTTATGGCCGATCTGATACCAGAGGCTGAGATACTTGTTCTTGAAAACGCGGGACACCTTTTGACCCTGGAAGCGCCAGATCAGGTCAACGAAGCCTTGCACACCTGGCTGAGTGCACCACAGCGTTTCGATTACGGATAAAGTGCGGCACGTTCGTCTTTGGATATCACGACGGGCGCCGCGACGGGTTCGCCGGTTTTCCTGTCGAAAAACGGTGTATTCTTCCAACGGCCAGACAGACGCGAAATCGCAACACGGCGTATCAGTCCGAAAGCGGCGAACCTAATCTTTTCGTGCTTTTGTTTGCCATTGGGCCGAGGCACAAATCCACGGGTTGTGACAGGACCCAAATCAGAAATGTCATCGGTGATCCTGCGCACCAGAAAACCGGCAAAGGGAAGTGATGCCCCTGGTGGCGTTGTCGCCAGCGGTGTGTTGCAGCAGTTGGCATACCATCGCAGCATGCCATTGGGGCTGAGCTTCATGGCCGCCAGGAATTGGCCGCCAGCGGAAATCTCAATTTCATCAGGCGCCATCTGCAGAATATCGACGGCTCCGGGCGCGGGGTCCGGTTGTTTGAAGTACAATTGCGCGGCCCGGCAATCGTGGCAGAAACACTCGACATGCGTCCCTTGCCGGACACCCCTTGCCGATATGCGCCCCTGCAGACTGCCGCACCGACAGGAAAAGGCGAGACCGCTATGCGCAGGCTCGCTCATGTCGCTCAGGCTACTTTGTTGGTATTCGCGGCGCGTCGGCGCGTCTTGCGGCTGTTTTCATTCATGAAATCAATCACAAGCGGGCGGATGTTGTCACGCCAACTGCGGCCTGCGAATATGCCGTAATGGCCTGCGCCGGGTTCCACATGGCTTGCCTTCTTGCTGTCGGGCAGGCCGGTGCACAGATCAAGCGCGGCGATACACTGACCAGGGGCCGAAATGTCGTCATTTGCCCCTTCGACCGTTTTCACTGCAACATTGGTGATCTTGGACATATCCACCTTGTGGCCAGCTACGACAAACTCGTTCCGGGCAATCTCGCGGTTCTTGAAGACGCGCTCGACGGTCGACAGGTAAAACTCGGCGGTCATGTCCATGACTGCCAGATATTCGTCATAGAAGCGATTGTGCGCATCCAAATCCGAGGCTTCCTCGCGAATGACACGTTGAATCTGATCCGAAAACGCCTTGGAGTGCCGTTCGGCGTTCATGGACATGAAAGAGGCCAGCTGCAACAGGCCGGGATAGACCATGCGGCCAACGCCTTTGTATTTGAAGCCAACACGCTGGATCATCGTCTCTTCCAGCTGCCCCATTGTCACGCGCCGCCCAAAATCCGTCACATCGGTTGGGGTCGCATCCGGATCAACCGGCCCACCGATCAGGGTTAGAGTGCTGGGCTGGGCTTTTGGTTCGACTTCGGCCAAATAGGCTGTGGCCGCAAGGGTCAGAGGCGCAGGCTGACATACTGCAACAACATGCGTGTCTGGGCCTAGCTCTTTCATAAAATCGACAAGGTATAGGGTGTAATCCTCGACATCGAACTTGCCGGCAGACACAGGAATATCGCGCGCATTATGCCAATCGGTGATGTAGACTTCGCAATTGACCAAAAGGCTTTTGACAGTCGAACGCAGCAGCGTTGCATAGTGGCCCGACATCGGGGCGACAAGCAGCACCTTGCGCGGTTGTTCTTCGCGGCCGTTGACGCGAAAATGGACCAGATCGCCAAACGGGCGTTCCAGAACCGTTGTAATTTCGACCAGATGGTCTTTGCCGTCTTCGCAGGTGAAAGTGCGGATGCCCCAGTCGGGCTTCACAACCATGCGTTGGAAGGTGCGTTCTGTCACCTCGCCCCAGGCCGCCATCCAGTTGAAAGCGGGGTTGGGAACCATGGAAAACATCGGGTAAGAGGCCATCGCGCTGGCTGTGGCACCAAGCCATTGGTTGGTGTTGCGCATGGTTTCCATAAGGTCGTAGGTCATCATATAGCGCATAAATGGGGCCTCCTGAGTGTCAGTCTGATAGTTCGGACCATTCGTCGCTTTGCCCCCCAGCACCCACGACGTTATTCTGCATAGCAGCGAGGTTAGGGGGGAATTGTTAAAATGACAACAAGTGAAGACCAAATGCCAGACGTATCAGACGAACACATTGAACGCCTTAAAGAAAATATGGAAAAGGTCGAGCAACTCTCGAAGCGTTTGATTGAGGTCATGGCTACTAAAAAGCCTCACACACCTGCATTAGATGGCCCGAATCAAGAGCTTTTCGCACGAGCAGCAACGGCATATTGGGCCGAAGCTTGGCAAAATCCCGCCAAACTGTTGGAGCAGCAGATAGAATTCTGGGGAAAGTCTGTTCTGAACTTTGCTGAAGCGCAGCGTGCGTTGACAAAAGGCGAAGCGGATGACGAAATCTCCTCCCCCGGAGACAAGCGCTTCTCGAACCCCTTGTGGGAAACCAACCCCTATTTCCGTTTGATCCGTCAACAATACCAAACCAACGCCCAGGCTATTGCGCAAGCTGTCGCTTTGGTCGACGATCTTGATACCAAGGACAAGCGGCGCTTGCAGTATTTCTCGCAACAGATCATCGACATGATGGCGCCGACCAATTTTCTGGCGACGAACCCTGATGCTTTGCAAAAAGCGGTCGAGACAGAAGGCCAATCGTTGATCAAAGGGCTGGAGAACCTTGTTGCCGACCTGGAAGCCAACGATGGCGAACTGGTGGTAAAGCTGGCGGACGAAAATGCGTTCGAGGTCGGCGGAAACCTGGCAACCTCACCGGGTGAAGTGGTCTATCGCAACCGGATGATGGAGCTGATTCAGTACAAGCCTGCGACAGACACTGTCTACGAGACACCAATCGTCCTGTTCCCGCCCTGGATCAACAAGTTTTATATCCTGGACCTTAAAGCACAGAACAGCATGATCAAGTGGATCACCGAGCAAGGCTACACCCTATTTGTTGTCAGCTGGGTCAATCCGGATGAAAGCTATGCCGAAACCGGCATGGAAGATTACATTCAGGACGGCTTTTTGACGGCAATCGACGTTGCCAAGAAGATCTGCAAGGTCAAACAGGTCAACGCGGTCGGCTACTGCATCGCGGGCACTACTCTTAGCCTGACTCTTTCGCTGATGAAGCAGCGCGGGGATAAGTCGGTCAAATCAGCCACGCTGTTCACGGCATTAACGGATTTTTCTGATCAGGGTGAATTCACGCCTTTCCTGCAAAACGACTTCATCGACGGGATTGAGGAAGAGGTGAACAAGGAAGGCGTGCTGCGCTCGTGGATCATGGCGCGCACGATGTCGTTCCTGCGGTCACGCGACCTGATCTATGGACCAGCCATTCGCAGTTACATGATGGGCGAGGTGCCTCCGGCCTTTGATCTGCTCTACTGGAACGGCGATGGCGCGAACCTTCCCGCGAAAATGGCCGTCGATTATCTGCGCGGCCTGTGTCAGCGTAACGAGTTCGCAACAGACGGTTTTGAGCTGTTGGGACACAAACTGTCCGTCAGCGATGTAGATGTGCCTTTGATGGCCGTTACATGCGAAACCGATCATATCGCTGCCTGGAAAGACTGCTACCGGGGCGTTCAGAAAATGGGATCGCGTTCGAAGACTTTCGTGGTTTCCGAGTCGGGCCATATCGCAGGCATCGTGAACCCTCCGAGCAAAAAGAAGTACGGACACTACACCAATCCAGACCTGAAACTGGATTCCGACACTTGGCTTAAGGAGGCAGACTTTCATGAAGGGTCCTGGTGGCCGATGTGGGACGCATGGCTGAAGAAACGGTCCGGGAAACAGGTGCCCGCACGCGTTGCCGGCGATTCGGAATACCCAAGCCTAGCTCCGGCTCCGGGTACCTACGTTTTGGCAAATCCAAACGCCTGATTTCATTTTGAAACTTAAATTTTTCTGCATCGCAGCAAGAAAAAACTTGCAATGCTGCGATGCAGCAATCATATTGTCCTCAAGCTGATGAAGCCCGGGGTGGGCCCGGACCGGCTAAAAGGATTAGGACAATGGCAAAGACCCAAGACTTTAGCGCGATCATGAAAGACATGATGGGCGCATTCCCGGTGGACACCACCGCAATGGAAGACGCATTCAAATCGACCGCTTCGCTGAACGAAAAGCTGTCGGGCGTTGCTTTGGAAGCTGCTGAGAAATCGGCCGAGATCTCGAACAAATGGACCAAGGACACCCTGGCCAAGCTGACCGAGATGTCGAAAGCAAAGACAGAGCCTGCTGACTACGCAAAAGCGGCAACCGATTTTGCAAGCGCGTCGGCTGAAGTCGCAGCTGAAAACCTGGCTGCTTTCGCTGAAATCGCAAAAAAAGTTCAGACCGAAACCGTCGAGCTGCTGATGGCTGCTGGCAAAGACGCTGCAGAAGAAGCAACTGCTGCTGTCAAGAAAGCAACCAACGACGTGACCACTGCTGCTAAGAAAGCCGCAGCGGCCAAGTAAGAACGTCCGCGATAGGCACCTTATCCTCCCTAAAGGTGCAATCGCGTTGGGCAGGTCCATTGACCTGCCCTTTCTTTTTGTGCTGCAGTCGCATAACCTGTGCTGCAACGCATCATCCTTGGGGAGGGTACCCGGTGTCGGACCAAGAAAAACCGCTGCTGATCAAGCGCTATGCCAGCCGTCGGCTGTATAACACCGAGACCAGCGATTACGTGACGCTCGAAGATATTGCGGGGTTTATCCGTGATGGGCGCGAGGTTCAGATCATCGACCTGAAAACCGGGGATGATCTGACACGTCAATATCTTCTGCAAATCATTGCTGAACATGAAAGCCGCGGTGAAAACGTACTGCCGGTTAATGTGCTGAACGATCTGGTCCGCAGCTATATGGTGCCGGGTGGGGGTATGATGCCACAATTCCTGCAAAGCTCGTTCGAGATGCTTCGTGAAAGCCAAAGCAAGATGATGGAGAATATGAGCGCCATGAACCCGATGTCGCAGATGCCGGGCTTCGACGCGCTGCAAGCGCAGCAACAAGCGTTCCTGAAAGCCATGACTGGTGGTTTGTCCAGCGGCTGGTCCTCGCCTGACGCGGAAGAGGAAAAGGCCGAGCCGAAAGAGGACCTGGACGACATCAAGAAACAACTGGCAGAGCTTCAGCAGAAGCTGTCCAAGCTGAACTGAAATCGAAAAGAAAAGGCCCGCAGTTAAGCGGGCCTGTTTTTTTAGGTGCCATAGACCGGCATCGGGCCGGTCACTTCGCCCACAGAAGCCAGCAGAATATCCGCGATCACATCCAGCTCTTCGCGTGTTAGTCGCACGGGAAGGCGCACGTCGCATGCTTTCATCAGCATGGCGCGGGTTTGGGGAAGCTCGAATTTCTCGGGCAAGAACTGCCAGTTCCAGAATGCACGGGCATTGTCCTCGCTCAGACCAAAGACCTGCACTTTCACACCACGTGCCTCGGATGCGGCGGCAAAGGTGCGAATCTCGGCCTCGTCCATGCCAACAAGATTGAACTGGATCGAGTCGGGCGCTCGCCTTTCAGGTGCCAGCGGTGCGGGAACATCGATATAGGGTGATGTGTTCAGGCGCTCGGCCACATAGTCGTGATTTGCCAGGCCGTCGCGAACACGGCGCGCAAGTTCAGGGATCTGAGGACGGATCACCGCCGCGCTCAGATTGCTGAGACGCAGGTTATACAGCGGCAGTTTGTTCTGCCAGCGGGCAAAGGCCTCTTCCAACTCGGACGAGTTGTCGCCGTGCGGAGTTTTGTGCTTCTTCCAGTTATGCTCATACGCGCCAGACATGATGACGGCGCGGGCCACCATATCAGCATCATCCGTGACCAGTATGCCGCCTTCGCCTGCGTTGATCATCTTGTAAGACTGGAACGAGAAACAGCCGACCTTGCCAATGGTGCCAATATTGCGGCCATGCCACGTGGTGCCCAGCGAATGTGCTGCGTCCTCGATCACCGGGATGTCGCGCGCGTCGCACAGGTCCATGATGGCATCCATGTCTGACGTATGTCCGCGCATATGGCTGATGATCACGGCTTGAGCGTTGCCCAGCTTGGCCTCGAAATCTACCATGTCGATGCGATAGTTTTCACCCACCTCGCACAGAACCGGAATGCAGTCCGCGTGCACGACAGAAGAGGGCACTGCGGCGAAGGTAAAGCCGGGTATCAGAACGCGTGCGTCGCGAGGCAAATCCAGCGCCTTGAGCGACAGGAACAGCGCGGCCGAGCAAGAAGAAACCGCAAGAGCGTATTTCGAACCCAGCAATTCCGCGAACTCGGCTTCCAGCAAGGCCACCGGGGCATCTTGCGGTGCGGTATAGCGGAACAGATCGCCTGATTGCATCAAGGCGTCGATGGCTTCGCGGGCGGCTGCGGGGATGGGTTCGGCGTCATGAACGTTTGGTGGAAGCGTCATATTTGGTTTTCCCGAATTCTATCTTTGGGAAAGATAAAGCTATTCACGTGGCAAGCCAAGCGCTCATTCCACGCTGCGGCGAGAATTCACCAATCTGTCATAATGTTTAAGTGGATCAGACCCCAAGACGGTCGCGCAGCGCGAACCAGGTCATCGCAAGTACCAGCAGCGGGTTGCGCAGGGCGGGTCCGCCGGGAAAGGGCAGGGCAGGCACACGCGCCATTGTATCGAACCCTTCAGCCTGTCCCTGTATTGCCATGGCCATGAGTTGTCCGGCATGTGTCGCAGTGCCGACGCCATGACCGGAATAGCCCGAGGCCGACAGGATATTTGGTGCCACGCGGGTAAGATAGGGCATTCGCCGCATGGTGATTGCGAGCGTTCCCCCCCAAGCATAATCGATTTTGACATCGCGCAGATGCGGGAAAATCTCGGTCATGGGTTTGCGAACCTTGGCGGCAATATCTGAAGGGAAACGGTAGCCATAGCTTTCGCCGCCCCCGAACAACAGTCGACCATCCGCACTCAGGCGGAAATAGTTCACAACGAACTTGGTATCAGCAACCGCGACATCCTGTGTCAAAACACGTCCGGCATCGCTGCCTAGTGGTTCGGTGGCGGCAATGAAGTTGTTGATGGGCATGACCCGAGAAGCCACAGAGCGATCGAGGTCGCCCAGATAGCCGTTACACGCCAGGATCACATGCTCGGCCCGAACGGTCCCGTTAGAGGTATGGAGTACTGCAGGTCGTGCTTCATCAATCCCGGTGACCTCGGTGTTTTCGTAGATCCGCACACCCGCTTTCGCCGCCGCGCGCGCCAACCCCAAGGCATAGTTCAAGGGGTGAAGGTGCGCCGCGCCCATATCCAGATAGCCGCCTTTGTAAGCCGGGGACGGGCAGAGCGCGCGGCCTGCGTTTTCATCCAATAGCTCAATCTGATCATAGCCATACCGTCCCGACAGATGACCGGCGTGATCATGCAGCTCTTTTTGCTCTGAAGAGCTTAGGCCCAAAACCGCAATTCCGGGTTTCAAGTCGCAGTTGATTTGGTGTTTGGCGATCAGAGACTTGACCAGATCCTTGGCGTCTTCGGCCAAATCCCACAGCTTGGTAGCATCTGCATCGCCAACAAGGCGTTCGAGATCTTCCTGATCCATCCGTTGCGCACTGCCCAATTGGCCACCATTGCGACCGGACGCGCCGAAGCCGACGCGATGGGCTTCGAGTAACACGACGTCGAACCCGGCTTCGGCCAGATGCAGCGCTGCTGACAGGCCGGTGTAGCCACCACCTACAACGCATACGTCTGCTTTGGTATCCTTTGACAGAGCAGGAAAACGATCCATCGGGTTCGCAGTCGCAGCGTACCAACTGGCAGGGTATTCGCCCTTGCGGTCATTCGAATAAAGCAGGTTCACGGCGTGTCTCAGACGTTGATCAACAGATGCTCGCGTTCCCACGGAGAGATGACCTGCAGGAACTCCTCGTACTCGGCGCGTTTCACGATGCCGTAGACGCGGGCAAATTCGGGCCCAAGGACCTCATGCAGGGCCGTAGCCTCGTCAAACAGATCCAGCGCTTCCCCCATGACCTGAGGAATATCCCCTTCGCCTTCATAAGCGTCGCCATAGAATTGGCGGCGGGGGCGCTCCTGTTCGACCAGGCCCAGATAGCCGCAGGCCAGTGACAATGCGATGCCCAGATACGGGTTGCAGTCCATCCCGGCGATACGGTTTTCGACACGGCGCGCCGCGGGGCCAGAAAGCGGGACGCGGATGCCGGTTGTGCGGTTATCGCGGGCCCATTCCAGATTAATCGGCGCTGCATGGTCTTTCACATAGCGTCGGTAGGAGTTCACATAAGGCGCCATCACGGCCAGGCCGGCGGGCAGATGGTTCTGTAACCCTGCAATAAAGTGGTAGAACGCGTCCGTCTCACCGCCCTGCGGACCGGAGAAGAGATTCTCTCCCGTTTCCATGTCGATGATCGAATGGTGGATGTGCATGGCCGATCCGGGCTCTTCCTCGATCGGTTTGGCCATGAAAGTCGCAAAGCAGTTGTGGCGCAACGCAGCTTCACGGATCAGGCGTTTGAAGTAAAACACCTCATCCGCCAGCTTGATCGGATTGCCGTGACGCAGATTGATCTCTAGCTGTCCGGCTCCACCTTCCTGCGTGATGCCGTCGATCTCGAACCCCTGATGTTCGGCGAAATCATAGATGTCGTCGATCACCGGACCAAACTCGTCCACTGCTGTCATGGAATAGGCCTGTCGTGCCGCCGCCGGGCGGCCAGAGCGACCCATCATAGGCTTGATGCCCTGTGCCGGGTCGACATTGGGCGCGACCAAGAAAAACTCCATCTCGGGCGCGACAACGGGTTTCCATCCCTTGTCGTGATAGAGTTGCACAACACGCTTAAGAACATTGCGCGGGCTGTACGGTATAGGATTGTAGTCCCGGTCATAAGCGTCGTGGATCACCTGTAGCGTCCAGTCTCCGGTCCAGGGCGCAGCGGAGGTGGTCGAGAAATCGGGTTTCAGGATCATATCCCGCTCGATAAAGCCATCTTCACCCGCGGCCTCGCCCCAGCCACCTGTGATGGTCTGGTAGAAAATGCTGTCGGGCAGGTGGAAATACGACTGCTTTGCAAACTTCGAAGCAGGCACAGCCTTACCCCGTGCGATACCAGGCAGGTCCGAGATGATGCATTCAACCTCGTCCAGCCTCTGTCCGTGGAAATACGCTTTGGCGGCGTCCGGCAGTTTATCAGTCCAATCAGCCATCAGGCTCTCTCTTTCTTTAGAAACTCGGCCATTTGGCGCGCGATTCTTGCATTGTCATCGGGTGCAGTTTCACGGTTTGCGGCTGCTCGCATAAGGTTATCGGGAACCACGCCTTTGCCGCGTGTCCGCATCAGGCCCGAAACGAATCCGTTAGAAAATTCTGGATGCGCCTGAACTGTCCAGATCGTGTCTCCATAGGCCAGCATCGCGTTTTCGCAGAATGCATTCCGTCCCAGAACACGAGCCTGATCAGGGAGTTGTACAACCTGATCCTGATGCCAGGCATTTAGCCAGACCTTGTCCCCATCATAGTCATACTCTGTCCGCCCCACGGCCCACCCGCCCGAGAATTTCTCGACCTTGCCACCTAGGGCCTGCGCAATGATCTGGTGGCCAAAACACACGCCAATGAGCGGCCTGCCGCTTTGGTGGATCTCTCGGACCAACGCTTCCAGCGGTGCAATCCAAGGCAGGTCGTCATACGCACCATGGCGCGATCCGGTGATGACCCAACCATCTGCGTCATCGGCTCCGTTTGGGAAGACATTGTCCACAACCGCAAATGTTTCGAAATCAAACCCGTGGCCATCAAGAAGTTTGGGGAACAGAGCGTCGTAATCCCCAAATTCATCCTGCAGCACATCTGGGGTGTGGCCGGTTTGTAGTATGCCGATTTTCATGTGACACCAAATTTGATCAAATTCATTCTAGCTGAGTCCGTGCAGGGCGGCAAGAGGGTCAAACCGCCTCAAGATAGCTCAGCCAGTGTGCCTCTGAAGGAATATTTTCAAATCGGGCAATCTCTTGCCGCTTGGTCATTGCCAGGTACCGGATTAGATCGGCAGGGAACAGGCGGGCGATCAGGGGATCTGCCTCAAACCGGTCTATTGCCGTGGACCAGTCTGGCATCAACTGCGGCAGGTCCGGATGATCGTAGGCGTTTCCGGTGATTGGGGCAGGGGGCTGCAGCCCGTCTTCGATACCTATTAGGGCTGCGCCCAGAACCGCACTCAGCATAAGGTATGGATTGATGTCGCCCCCAGCAACACGGTGTTCAATGCGACGTGCTGCCGGCGCGCCACCCGGAATACGAATGGCCGCGGTTCTGTTCTCGTAGGCCCAGCACGCTCCGGTCGGCGCATGTGCGCCCGGCACTAGTCGCGTGTAAGAATTTCCATGCGGCGCAAAGATCAATGTGCTGCCAGGCATGGCCGCAACACAGCCCGCTACGGCCGACGTCAGAAGCTCTGTGCCTTCGGGCCCGCCATTGTCAAACACGTTACGCCCGTCTTGATCCAGGACCGAGAAGTGCACATGCATCCCATTGCCTGCATCCTCGGCGTAGGGCTTGGACATGAAAGTTGCCGCAAACCCGTGTTTGCGGGCCAGCCCCCGCGTCAAGGCCTTGAAAAGCCACGTATCGTCAGCGCAGCGCATGGCGTCTTGGTGGTTCAGGTTTATCTCGAACTGGCCCACGCCGCTTTCTGAAATGGCAGTCTGCGCCGGGATTCCCATGTCGGCGCAACCGTCATACAGGTCAGTGAAAAACGCTTCGAAGGCGTCCATTTCGGCAACTGATAGAACGGCCTCATGCGAAAGACGGCGACCGGTGATTGGATTCAACGGAGGCTGCGGTTGCGGGCCAGAGGCATCAACAAGAGTGAACTCTAGCTCGGTTGCAGCCAAAACCGACCAGCCACGCTGTGCATAGCGCTCCAACGTGGTGGCCAGGGCATGGCGCGGGTCTCCGGCAAACGGAGTCCCATCGTCGTCAAAAAGGCTCATTGGAACCAACGCCGTTTCATTTACAAGCCAAGGAACCGGCACTGGTCCACGTTCCGTCGGGCGCAACACGCCATCGGCGTCGCCTGTTTCAAAGACCAAAGGGCTGCCGTCGATATCAGCACCCCACAGATCAACGTTCAAGGCCGAGAACGGCATCCGCACCGCACCTTTTTCCAGCTTGTCTGCATAATTAGCGGGGACGCGTTTGCCACGCATCTGACCGTTCAGGTCACATGCGGCAACTCGGAAATTGTGCAGGGCGCTCAGGTCCATTGGGGGCTCCGTCGGTGCTATTCCCCCGAGATGTACTTCAATGGATTTGCTTTGTCATCAAATTTGATCAAATTGTGCGGGAAGCAAAAGGGCGTCGACGCAAGTAACGCCGAAGCCCTAAAGTTTTCGGTCAGGCGAATGTAACGCCGTTTTCCGCCATCGGCAGGGTCGTGACCTTAACGCCCGTCAGGGCGCGGATCGCATTCGCCAGCGCCGGAGCGGATGGGGGCGTGCCCGGCTCACCCACACCGGTCGGCGCCTCAGCCGAAGGAACGATGTGCACGTCGATGGCCTGGATGTCACTGATCCGCAGCGGCTCGTAATCCGGGAAGTTTGTCTGATCCACGGCACCGCTGGTGAGCGTGATCTGATCGCGCATGACGTGGCCGATGCCGTAACCGACACCACCTTCGATCTGCGCCTTGATCACGTCGGGATTTACGGCGATTCCGCAATCGACGGCACAAGTCACCTTTTCGATGCGAATGCCGCTGTCCACGTCGCCGGACACTTCGACAACCTCGGCAACATACGAACCAAATGACTTGTGCACCGCGATGCCCTGCGCATGACCAGCCGGTGCATTTCCCCAACCCGCCTGTTCGATAGCCAGTTTCAGAACGCCGGCCTTGCGGGCCTGGTCGGCATTGGTCGCATCGTTCAGATGCGCCAGACGGAATTCAACCGGATCACGCCCTGCTGCTTCGGCAGCTTTGTCCATCATGGTTTCCATGACATAGGCCGTATGGGTGTGACCCACCGAACGCCACCACAAAAGCGAGGTCGCCTTGGCCGTGTCGGTCAAACCCAGTGACATGCCCGGGATGGCGTAAGGACTGTCTGCGATACCCTCGACCGAGCTGTGGTCGACGCCGTCATGGACCAGCACAGACTCAAACGGTGTGCCTTTCATGATCGACTGTCCCGCAACCTTATGCTGCCAGCCGACTACATTGCCCTGACCGTCCAGTCCGACACGGACCTTGTGGCCGAAAGCAGGACGGTAGTATCCACCGCGGATGTCATCTTCGCGAGTCCAGACCAGTTTCACCGGGCGCGTCCGATCAGTAAGTACAAAGGCCAAGGCGGCTTCGACCTGATAATCCGCATCCGGAGTGGCGCGGCGACCGAAGGACCCACCTGCAAGCAGCGTCTTGATCTGGATTTTTTCCGGAGGAAGCTGGAAAATCTCGGCGAAGGCGAAATGGGTGATCGTGGGGATTTGCGCAGCGTCGTGCAGCAGGATGCCACCATCTTCGGTTTGTTCGATGGTGCAGTTCATTGGCTCCATCGGGGCATGCGCCAGAAGCGGGAAGAAGAATGTCTCTTCGATCACCGTGTCCGCACCGTCGACTGCCTTTGCAACGGCTGCCATGTCCGCTTTATTCACATTGTGCTGTGGCTCGGCGTCCAGAGCGGCACGAATCTCGGCCTCGATCTCATCCGAATTGCGCGTTTCGGCTGCGGATATGTCCCACTCGACCTCAAGCGCATCACGGGCCTGAATCGCAGCCCAAGTGTTTTCGGCGTAGACAGCGACGCCCGCATTGTTGGGCAGAGTCGCAGCGTTGATGAAGCCCTTAATCTCTTTCGCGACACTATCGTCAAAGCCAGTAACAGTGGCACCGCGCGCCTCAGGGCGTTTGATCATGGCGATCATCTGGTTGGGTAAGTGCAAATCCATACCATAGATCGCCTGACCGTTGCCCTTGATGGCTGAATCCTTGCGGCGCACATCCGGGTTGCCGATCAAACGAAACTCTGACAGATCTTTCAGGCGCGGCTCTGCCGGAGTTTCGAGCTGCGATGCAGCCGCCACAAATTCGGCGATTGGAGCTTCGTTGCTGCCCGCCTTCACAACACCTTCATCGATCGTCACGCCCGACGCGTCCACGCCCCAGGCTTGCGCGGCGGCTGTGATCAGCATCTCACGCGCAGCGGCACCGGCCTGGCGGTATTGCTGCCATGAGTTGGCGATAGCGGTCGAGCCGCCGGTACCCTGGGCCTGACCAAATGCAAGGTTGGCGTAAACTTGGGGGTTTGACGGTGCAAAGTCATACTCGATCTGGTCCATCCGCAGGCCGATTTCATCGGCAATAATCGTCGGCAGACCGGTCGCTGGGCCTTGACCCATTTCAAAATGCTTCACGATCGCAGTCACGGTGCCGTCGGCATCAATCCGCACAAACGGATTGAGCTGAACGTTCTCGGACGACGCTGCGGCAATCGCGCCATCGGGACGCGCACCAACCAGCAGAACCGCACCGGCGGCAGCTGCACCCTTCAGAAACCCCCTGCGGGAAGTGTTGATAGTCATGAATCAGGCCTCCAGAATTTCGGATGCACGCTGGATACCGGCGCGGATACGTTGGTAGGTCGCGCAGCGGCAGGCGTTGCCGTACATGTATTCGTCGATCTCTTCGGTGCTGGGCTTGGGGTTCTCAGACAGTAGGCCAACGGCCGACATGACCTGACCCGACTGGCAGTATCCACATTGGACGACATCAAGCTCGACCCAAGCTTGCTGGACGGCCGAGCCGATCTTGTCCGCACCGATCGCTTCGATTGTGGTGATCTCGGCATCTTCGACATCTTCGATATACGTCTGGCACGAGCGGACGGGTTCTCCGTTCAAATGCACCGTGCATGCGCCACAAGAGGCAACGCCGCAGCCGAATTTGGTTCCCGTCAGTTTCAGTTCATCCCTGATTACCCAAAGCAAGGGGGTGCCGGGTTCGGCTTCGACCGTATGCGTCTCGCCGTTCAGTTTCAGATTTATGGCCATGAGGGGGTCTCCGTGTTGGCTTGTTGCCCGAGTCGGTAAACTGGCGGGTTTACATGTGGCACAATACTTCGCGCCTGTAAACTCCTGCGTTTACCTAGGGTTTGACCGGCCCCCGTCAATAGGTCTATAGCTCGGGTATGAATGAATGCAGCACACCGAATGCGTCCAAGTCCGCACAGATCATCGAAGCTGCCGTGGCCGAATTCCAGGAAAAGGGTTTTGCCGCAGCAAGCATGGATCGCATTTCTGCGCGGGCCGAAGTGTCGAAGCGTACGCTGTACAAGTATTTTGAAAGTAAAGAAAATCTGTTCCGGTCTATCGTGATCGAATTGTCCAGCCGTTTTGCCGAGGTGCTGGAAATCCGGTATGAAAAGGGTCGCGATATTCGCGAGCAACTCACCGAGCTGGCTTGGGCCGAGGGACGAATTCTAATGCTGCCGGATGTCATTGCGATGGCGCGGATGGTCATCAGCGAAACCTTGCGCAACCCTGTGCTCGCGGCTGAGGCGCAGGGCAAACTGGATAAGACCGCTACATTTATCGCCATGCTCAAAGATGCGGCTGAAGATGGGCAGCTGAGAATCGACGACCCCGAACAGGCCGGGCAAGAGTTTATCGGCCTGATCAAAGCACGCGCCTTCTGGCCTTTGTTGTTTACCGGCGGAACGCTGACCAAGGCTGAAATGGAGGACACGATCGAAAGCAGTGTTCAGATGATGATCAGCAGATACGGCATCGATCCGGACTTGCCCGCCTCTTGAGCGCACGTGGGTGTCACGTAGGCCACACATTGCGTCAACAACACGGCACCGATCCAGCTTAACCTTTCGCAATGCGCGGCGGCTTGCGGAAAATAGATGCAGCTATCGGATTCTTCCGAAATCGGCCAACCGGCATTGAAAGAATGCGCGCTTTGCCAACCAGCCCTAACCATCCAACTGTAACTCAATTTGGGGCTCCAGAAGCGGCGGTCCCAAGGCGTCTGTCGGCCGCGCGAAATCCTTGGCATTCTGTACTGATCGAAAAGAACGCGACCCAACATCGGATTTCAAATTATCAATACGACGGCTGACTGCTGATTTCGGTGTTTTCAGTTCTTAGGCGGTACGACGAAGTCCCGAAATCGCGCTACCACTTCAAGGGTTATCAGTGAGCTCTTGGGCGGCAATTTTCGTAAGTGGAACATCATATCAATTTTGGTATGAGTATGAGCACAAAAAAGCAATGGGAATGCAAAGCAAAACAGTTCTAACTCTCTACCAGGTTTCTCCAAGGGAACAGATGAGCGATGAACAGTTACGTAAAGCCACCCAAGTGGGAAAACCCCAAGGTCAAGCTCTTTCCGCATCAGGTTGGTTTTACTTGTCCTCCGCATGACTTTGACGCGGCCCCGTCTGATTTCTTGCGCATGGCACCGCGCAGTGTTGGTGTGCACGGCCGTATGCTTCATGTGCCGGACTATGCTCACAGGCTGGATCAACGCAAAAAGAACTTCGGCCTGCTGGAAGAATTCATGGAATGCATGGCCAACAATGGGGCGGACGTCTGTGGGCAGGTCGGTTCAAATTGGGTGCATGCCAGTGGTCTGGGTGTAGAAGGTATCCGTCAGCATATCGAAATGCTGAGCGACAAGTACGAAACACCGTTTCACATGGCAGGCTATTCGATGGTTGAAGCGCTGCGTGATCAGAATGTGGAAAAGGTCGCGCTCAACGCCTGCTATCACAGGGACACTTGGTATCAAGGCACAGTTGGGTTCCTGAAAGAAGCCGGGTTTGATGTGGTCTGGGCCGGTAACTTTTTTGATCAGGGTTGGTTCAACAGCCAGGAAGCGGTCGATGATTGCATTTGGTGTTTTGAAGAAGAGCTGATCTACAAGTCCTTCGATTATACTGCTGACAAGGCCCCCAATGTCGATGCTTATCTGATCAACGGGATGAGCAATTATCGCCGCCCGACCGACGGTATTGCCCAGCGTCCGGTTCACTATGAAGTCGAACTGGAGAAACGGCTTGGCAAGCCGGTCATTGGCCATGACACCGCGCTTTACTGGCGCATTTTCAAAACCCTGGGCTTGGCTCCGGAAACCCAGCAGGGCAGCCTGCTTTCCTCACTGAAAGACTGAAGCGAATGCACAAGATTGTAGCTCTCTGGGCGATTCCCCGCTCTACCTCGACCGCGTTTGAATGGATGATGCGCCAACGTGGCGATCTGGATTGCCTGCATGAACCATTTGGCGAAGCCTGGTATCAGGGTGAAGACCCAATGTGGCCGCGTTTTCAGGAAGGTGAAGTCACAACCCCCGGCCTGACCCTGGAAAGTGTGTGGGACGATATCAAAGCCCGTGCCGCAAAAGGGCCGGTCTTCATCAAGGATTTCCCACATTATATCAACCATATGTGGGACCCCGAATTCTTGTCGCATTTCACACATGCCTTCCTGATCCGCGACCCGGCCAAGACGATTTCGTCCATGTACAACAAATGGCCGGATTTCGATGAGCTCGAGGTCGGGTTCCCCGAGCAGCGCGCTTTGTTTGATCTGCTGACAGCCTTGAACGGCGGCAAAAAACCTCCGGTTGTTGACAGTGACGACCTGCTGGAAAACCCGCATGACATGACCCGGGCATTCTGCGATGCGGTTGGCATCCCCTTCGTCAAAGAGGCTCTGACCTGGAAAGCTGGTGGCGACCCGTCCGAGCATAGTTGGTGGGACGGTGGGTCTTTTCATGCCAACCTGGCCCAGTCTACCGGTCTGAAACCGCAAAAACGAAAGTACGTTGAAGTGGCTGATGCCCCTGAACGCGTGCGCCGTGTGCACCGTCGGATGAAGCCTCACTATAATCACCTGTACAAGCACCGCATCCGCGTGTCGGAAACTGCCTGAAAAGAAGCAAGATCAAAAAGCGAGTCAAAACAGCGGCGGTTTCACGCCCCGCTAAGGTTATGCCTTACGGTCCAATCCCGGAACTTTATGTGTCCTATGAGTCTGCTCAGAAACTTAAGTTCGAAGCTTCTGATCTGACCAGCCATG
>NZ_JAEDOS010000016.1:0-51829 GCF_017872495.1 Ruegeria sp. HKCCE4148 | reverse complement strand
GATTGAGGCAAAACTGGATGACGACGAATAGTCTCCAACCATCACGTAGCTACTGGCAGGTGTAGAGGTTTGGGTTTGTGCCTACAGGCTATGCGCCCGCGCACGTAAGCCCCCTCGAGTTGACGACCCCTTATTGTATTTGATAAAGAATGTGCCCTTTTCCAAAAAATTAGGAGGACCTGCATATGTGGGTAGCATTCTCGACGCCCGAGGGTTCGGGCTTTTTCTCTGCCGTCGCCAAGGATGAGCGCGGCAACATCAGCGGACCGCACAAGGGGTCTCGCGTCTGTCTGCGGTTCCGCCGCGCTCAGGACGCCGAACTTCTGCGCAATTACGGTATGGACGGCGAGGTGATCGAAACACCGGGCGGCGACTATCGCTACCGAGCGTTCATTCCACGCAACCACCTGATGACGGTGCTGATGAACTTGGGCGACCGAATGGAATACCCTAATTTCAAGGACAGCATTCCCGAAGATGACATAGCACTCGCAAACGCATGCCACGAGGCATGGGCAGTATTCGGCGATTTACAGGAGGGTGGACCGTATGGATTGGGGTGAAAACATCCTTTTTTACCCAGAACGGTTGCCTCAAAGTTGCCTTGAGTAAAAAGCCCGCGAAATCATCAAGTGGGCCACACCATCTAAGTCTTTATTTTCAAGTGTAAACCAGTGGCGGACCGAGGAGGATTCGAACCCCCGACCCCTTGATTCGTAGTCAAGTACTCTATCCAGCTGAGCTATCGGTCCGCGTTGGTGAGGCGGTGTTTAGACCTGCCGCCCAGGACGTGCAAGTCGATTCTTCAAAAATATTTCAAAAAGTCATGTCGCCGCGCGGAAGGCTTATTTCGAACACGGTTCCTTCGGGTCCAGTCTGTTTCAAACTCAGGTCTCCACCATGTCCGCGCACAAGTTCCTGCGAAATCGCCAGCCCCAAACCCGAACCGCCCTTTCGAACTCCGCCCTGGAATGGTGTAAACAGGTTTTCGCGCGCTTTTGGTGGAAGACCCGGGCCTGTATCGCTGATTTCAATGCACCAGGTGTCTCCATATTCGCAGCCGGCAATTGTAACGCGCCCAGGCTTGCCCGCCGCAACCAGGGCCTGACGCGCGTTGCGCACGAGGTTCATGATAACCCGAAAAAGCTGCTCGGGGTCTGCGCGGACAATCAGATCTTCGGGAACTTCATTCACAATTTCGACGCAGGCATCGGCGACGGCAAGTTGTTCACTGGCTGCCACATCCGCGGCCAGCGACCGCACTGGAACCATCGTCAGCGTCGGGGCCGGTTCTTCCGCGCGCCCAAAGGCCAGCGTGCTTTCACACAAAGATACGGCACGGGTGATGGAATTCACCAATTTAGGGGCCATCCGACGAACCAGTGGATCATCGCTGGATTCGATCCTGTCCGTGAACAGCTGTGCCGATGTCAAAATATTGCGCAAATCGTGACTGACTTTGGCGACGGCACCACCCAGCTGCGCCAACCTCTCGCGCTGTCGCAGCGCCTGTGTGAGGTCAGTCTGCAGCATTTGCAGCGCCTCTTCAGCTTCGCGCAGCTCTGTCACTTTCGAGTTCGGCGAGATGATCCCCCGCGCGTCTTCGGGCGCGCTGGCATAGCGCTGCATATACCCCACTACGCTTTTGATTGGCCGTACAAGCACAACCCGTACAGCTAGGAAAAGCAGCGAAGCGGTGATAATCGAAATGACAAAAGACAAGCCAAGAATACGCAGGCCGTAGTCCACCATCGCCATTCGCAATGGCGCGCTGTCTGTGGTGACTTCAATCAGCAAGCCCGCACCTTTGACCGGCTCGCCAATAACTCGAATGATTTCATTTTCGGGCGTGACAATCCGGCTCATGGCGTCCCGGATCAGAACCCAGGGCCCCGCATCGCGCAGATCGTATGTCTTGGCAATTGAATCCGGAATCGGTGAAGACAACATAAGCTGCCGAACTTCGTCCCGACGCAAAACCACGTTATAAACACCCGCATTCGCCAACAGTTCGGCCTCGAGGTCATCAGCCAGCATATCGTCTGCCAGCAACGCCAGCGAAGCAATCTGGGCGCGCTCCAGACGGTTCAGCAGGAAATCCTCACGGAACCGAGCGATAGACGGGACAAAAATCAGGATTTCGGCCAACATAACGAAGACCGTCGTCAGGATCAGAAATCGGCCCGACAGCGAGTTCAAAATGCGCCCCTCCTCAGGTCAGGGAATCCAACGCTGGACGAACCTGACCACACGTTTAACTGTCTGATTCTCAAACAGCCTTGGCGTGAAATAAGCACCCGCCACGCGTTTGTTAAGCTCTCCGATCGTCGGATAGGGCGAAACCATTGCAGCAATCTGCCCCATCTTCAGGTTATTGGCCAATGCAAGCGACCACAAGTTGATCAACTCGCCTGCCTGATGACCCACGATTGTGGCCCCAACAGGACGGCCTTTGACAACCATGACCTTGATGAAGCCGTTTGTCCTACGCTCGGAAATGGCCCGGTCGTTGTGATGATAGTCAAAGCGGGCAATTTCGAGCCTGTCGCCATGCTGGTCGTGCGCTTGAGCTTCGGTCAGACCAACTTGCGCCAGTTCAGGATCTGTGTAGGTCGCCCAGGGGATATGAGCGGTCTTGGCTTTGGACGGCAGACCAAACAACGCCGAGCGAATTATGATACCCGCATGGTAGCCCGCCACATGAGTGAACTGCATCCCACCTGCAACATCACCAATGGCATAGATCCGGCGATTTGTCGTCCTGAGGGCTTCATCTGTCTTAATGCCGGTCCGGGTGCGGTCAATACCCGCCGCTTGCAGATTCAACCGGTCAATGTTTGCCTTGCGCCCGGCCGCGATCAAAAGATGAGATCCCTTGAGAATCTCACTGTTTTCGGTCACCACTTCTACCGCGCCTTCGCTGCCTCGGATCTGTGCCACCATGGCGCTTTCGCGGATATCGATACCTTCGCTACGTAGCGCTTCCAGCACCACCGCCGCGGCTTCGGGGTCGTCTTTGCCCAGCGCCCTTTGACCCTCTATGACCGTGACCTTACTGCCGAGGCGTCGATGGGCCTGCGCCATTTCCATACCGATCGGGCCACCGCCAATGATAAGCAAATGATCCGGCCGCTCGCGCAGGTCGAAAATAGTTTCATTCGTAAAGTAAGGAACCGCATCCAGCCCGGGAATCGGCGGCACCAGGGGCGATGACCCTGTTGCAATCACGATCCGGCGCGCAGTGATGAAGTGATCTCCTGCCTGCACTTGGTTGGAAGAGATAAAGGCACCGTATTCTCGGATCACCTTGACGCCAAGTCCTTCAAAGCGCTCTTGGCTGTCCATCGGTTCGATCTGGGCGATGACGTTATGCACATGGTCCTTGGCCGCCCCATAGTCGATCTGAGGAGTCACATCCGCTACCCCAAACGCCGCGGAATGCGTCTGACCATAAGCGGCCTTCCCGCTTGCGATCAGCGCCTTGGACGGGACGCAGCCGAAATTCAGGCAATCGCCGCCCATCTTGTGGCCTTCCAGCAAAACGACATCTGCACCCATCTGGCTGGCCCCAGCTGCAACTGACAGGCCGCCGGACCCGGCCCCAATGACCAGGAGGTCTGTTTTCAGTTCGGTCATGGCTCAGCTGTCCTTATTTGCGCGCAAGGCTTTGATGACGATGGGCAAAGCGGCCAGAACGCACAAGCCGATAATCGGTCCGATCACGAACGGCTCCCACAACAGAGACACATCCGGTGTTCCGCCGCGATCGAATACACCACCAAGCCCGACACCAATCCACGTGTAGACAATCCCCCCGGGAATAATGCCCAGGGCAGTGGTGATCAGGAAGTTGCGAAACTTCACGCCGACCAGAGCAGGCACCAGATTTGCAACAAAGAACGGAACAACCGGGACCAGCCGCAACAGGAACAGGACCGAAATCTCATTCTCGCGCAGACCATCCTTCAGCTTCTTGACCGTCCCTTCCGACGATTCCAAACGGGCGGTCAGCGACTCACCCAATCCCCAGCGTGCCGCCAGGAAAATAGCCGAAGCTCCGATGGTTGCAGCCACAACATTGAGAACCGTGCCCGCAAACAATCCAAACAAGAACCCGCCTGTCATCGACGCGACCGCCGCCCCCGGCAGCGAGAACGCTACAATGACGATATAAATGGCCACAAACGCTGCGGCCATGACCCAATAATGACCATCCCGCCAAGCCAAAAGCGCCTCGCGGTTGTCCCGCAAGGTTTCAAAGCTCAGGTAATCCCCCAGCGTGAAAAAGCCCGCAACGGCAACACCAAGGATCACCAGCAACGGAATATGGCGCGCAAACCCGCTGCGCGGTGCCTGGCTTGTTTCAGACATCAGGTTTTCCGGTTCTTTCTGTTTCATTCTGTGCCCAAGATGCGCTTCCAATCGGTCAAGCAACAGAGGGATCACGGGGCCTTGATCTTTGTGGCGCTGAATGTGAGAGATTTCATCGATAATTGGGTGTTTTGAAACCTTTTCAGCTCTGCGGGTACAGAATTGTTGCAAAAGGCGCGAAAACCCCACTGTTGGGGTTTGACTTACCACCCGCTTAGCAGTAGAGGACGGGCTTCGAACACTAGGGCCAGGCGAATCCGCGCCGCACCCCACCGCTATAGATTGGAGACGGAGCGATGAAACGCACCTATCAGCCTTCGAACCTGGTTCGCAAACGCCGCCACGGTTTCCGCGCGCGCATGGCCACCAAGGCCGGCCGCAAGATCCTGAACGCACGCCGCGCACGCGGCCGCAAGTCGCTGAGCGCGTAAACCGCTCACCGATCAGGTTATGAACATGACGCCGCCGGAGGCCCCTGAGGATGGTATGCACCAGCCCGGGAATACGCCCCCGGCGGCGTCCGTTTGTGCACCTGAACCTCTTGTCGTTCTTAAAAAACGGTCCGACTTTCTGAAAGCCGCACGCGCGCGCAGGCAAGGAACGTCGTCGATGATGGTCCAGGCGCGCAGACGCACTCCAGAAGAGGCATCCGGGATTCGCGTAGGTTTTACCTGCTCGAAGAAGGTCGGCAACGCCGTGGCCCGCAACCGCGCCAAACGTCGCTTACGCGAAGCCGCGCGGGCCATACTGCCCGAATCTGGTCGCGATGGGTGGGATTACGTTCTGATCGGCCGGGCCGAAGTCACGGCCAACCGCTCCTACGACGCACTGTTGAGTGACCTGCGCTATGCGCTGCGCAAGGTTCACGCACAGGGCAAATGACATTTCTGGCCCATATCGTCGCCCTGCCCGTTCGGGCCTATCGGTTGATTTTCAGCCCGTGGGTTGGCTTTAACTGTCGATATCAGCCAACGTGTTCAGCTTATGCGCTGGAGGCATTGGAAAAGCACGGTGCGATAAAGGGCGCATGGTTGGCCGCGCGTCGGATCGGGCGCTGTCATCCGTGGGGTGGCGACGGCTACGATCCGGTCCCTGACTCCGATACCTCGACCGATAAGGGCTAGACCCGGCATCCTGTCACCATCTTGCCCGGTTGGGCCAACTGCTGTAGGGGCAGCGCATGTTTGATGATGCAGACGATATCCACCCGCTGTTTGCTGGCGCGCCCTCGACCACCGAGTTCAAGAAGCTGCGCAAGCGTATCGTACGGCAAACCCGCGAAGCGATCGAGCAATACGGGATGGTAGACCCGTCTGCCCACGACAAGGACGGCAAACCGCCACGCTGGCTGGTCTGTCTGTCAGGCGGCAAGGACAGTTATACGCTGCTGGCCGTTCTCTACGAATTGAAATGGCGTGGCCTGCTGCCTGTGGATCTGCTGGCCTGCAATCTGGATCAAGGTCAGCCCGGATTTCCCGCGACAGTCCTGCCCGAATTTCTCGAACGCATGGATGTACCGCACCGGATCGAGTACCAGGACACCTATTCCGTTGTGATGGACAAGGTTCCGCAGGGCCGAACCTACTGCGCTCTGTGTTCACGCCTGCGCCGTGGCAACCTGTATCGCATCGCGCGTGAAGAGGGGTGCTCGGCGGTTGTTCTGGGCCATCACCGCGACGACATTCTTGAGACATTTTTCATGAATCTCTTCCACGGCGGTCGTCTGGCCACCATGCCGCCGAAGCTGGTGAATGAAGAGGGCGATCTTTTTGTCTTCCGACCGCTGGCCCATGTTGCCGAAGCCGATTGCGAGAAATTTGCCAATGCAATGCAATACCCGATCATACCCTGCGATCTTTGCGGCAGTCAGGACGGGTTGCAACGCCAGCAGGTGAAACAGATTCTCGATCAATGGGAAAAGAACAGCCCGGGTCGGCGTCAAGTTATGTTCCGCGCCTTAACAAATGCACGCCCTTCGCATCTGCTGGACGCGAAACTGTTTGATTTCCTTAACCTTTCAATAAATTCTGACAAAAAAACCGAAAACTTGGACGGAATTCCGCAGCTGCGTTAACGACTGACTCAGACTGGTTTCCTAGGCTCAACGGCGTGTCATTCATGCCCAAGGCCAAAAGCACGATGCGGAACCATTCTTCTATCGACCGTTTTATACGTTCTTTGAACTCCGTTTTTAACAGTCCATCAGCGCTGGCGTTTATTCCCGCGCTCAGTTTGGGTGCGTTCTGGATCGGGGGCGAACGTGCTTTGGTTTCAATTGCATTGGGCCTCCCCTTGGCAATCACAGGCCTTGGTGCGTTTTCGTCCAAACAAACCCGTCCGCGCTTGGGGCGGTCGGTTGGCCTATTGTCAAACGACGACTTCGCATCCGCATTAAACGAAGTGTTTGCTGAAACCTGTCGCAAAGGCGAAGACTCTGCTTGTTTTGCCGTGGTTCTGGATGATTACACTCAGTTGCTTGATCTTCATGGTCAGGCAGCCGCAAACCACGTTGCACAGCAGTTTTGCGCGCGTGTCATGTCCATGATCCGCACGAACGACTGCGCGACACGCGTTGGCGGGAATAAGATGATGGTGGTCTTGCGCCCCGCTGGCCAACTGGATCTAGAGGCCTGCATTCAAATGTCGGGGCGTATGCAATCGGCGGTGGAAGAGCCGATCATGCTGAATGGAACCGGCGTCTACATGTCGTGCTCTATCGGTTTCTGCCTAAGCGGCAGCTTTCCGGACGGGTCGGCTATGGACTGGCGCGATGCTGCGAATAACGCCCTGCTTGAAGCGCAACAGAATGGCCCATCCACGATTCGCGCCTTTTCGTCCGAAACCCGCCGCCGGGCTCAGGTCCGCTCCAATCTGCGCAAGGAGTTTGAAACTGCCCTGGACAGCGGTGAGATTCGTCCTTGGTTTCAACCTCAGATATCCACCGACACCGGGCGCGTCACTGGCTTTGAGGCACTGGCCAGATGGGAGCACCCTAAAAAGGGGGTTCTGGGCCCCAACGTCTTTCTGCCGTTTGCAGAACATGCCGATCTTATGGGTCGGCTGGGGCAGACCATGCGGCACTACGCATTTTCTGCCATGCGCGACTGGGATCAGGCAGAGCTTTATGTGCCGCGTATCGGCATCAACTTTTCCTCGGACGAGCTGCGCGATCCGGGCCTGATCGACCGCCTAAAATGGGAGTTGGATCAATTCGACCTGACACCCGACAGGTTGGCAGTCGAAGTGTTGGAGACCGTTTTTTCCCGTCGACCTGATGACGTCATAACCCGCAACGTCACCGGGTTGGCTACAATGGGCTGTTGCATTGATTTGGACGATTTTGGAACCGGCCATGCCTCGATCGCATCCATAAAACGATTCAACGTGTCGCGCATAAAGATCGATCGGTCTTTTGTCGCAAAAGCCGATCAAGACCCCAGCCAGCAGCAACTGGCAAGCGCCATTCTGACCATGGCTGAACGTTTGAATCTGGAAACACTGGCCGAAGGCGTCGAAACGCCAGGCGAGCATGCATTGATGGCCCAGTTGGGATGTGACCATGTTCAGGGTTTTGGTATCAGCAAGCCGATGCCAGTCGAAAAAACCAGGGACTGGATCATGTCCTATCGCAGCAAATTGAACCGAGTACCCAAAATTGGGCGGGAAACAGGTTAAAGAACCCCAAATCAAGCCAAAGAAGACCGGTACGTGACGAATTGAAGGGCGATTCCGCTTGACCTTTGGGCCCGCACTCTGTTGAACCCTGCGGGTGTCTTTCACTGCTCAAGGTGGCTGTCCCCTATGGACGATCAGAACAAGAATCTCATCCTCGCAACTGCGCTCAGCTTTCTCGTGATCCTGGTCTGGTTTGTGCTGTTCCCTCCGCCGGAACCGACACCTGCTCCTGAACAGGCTGAAATTTCCAATGTTGAAGGCAATGAGGTTCAGACGCCCAGCGCTGCAGGTACAGGCGCTGTGGGGGAAGCTACTGCGGCTGTGGGGGAAGCTACTGCGGCTGCGACAGAAGCTGAGCCCGAGGCCCAGGCGCCACGGATCGATATCGACACCCCGCGCCTGACCGGTAGCCTGTCGCTGGCCGGTGGTCGCATCGATGAGCTGTCGCTGAAAGACTATAAGGTTTCGCTGGCCGACGATTCTCCGATTGTCGAACTGATGTCACCGGTGGGGTCCGAGTCCGCGTATTATGCCCTATACGGTTGGGCCCCTGGCGCGGGCTTGAGCGGTGCCGACGTTCCCGGACCCAACACAATCTGGTCCGTTGAACAGGGCGAGACCCTTGGCGTTGACAGTCCGGTGACGCTTGTTTGGGACAACGGCAATGGTTTGACCTTCCGCCGCGCTATCTCGGTTGATGAGAACTATATGTTCAGCGTCACACAGTCGGTTGAAAACGCCACCGAAGCCGAGGTCGGCATGGCCCCCTACGGCATCCTGGCACGCCACGGTATCGGCGAAGACGGTGATCTGCCTGGCTTGAAGAATTTCTTCATTCTCCATGAAGGCGTCATCGGCATGGCCGACGGGACACTGACGGAGGTGGACTATGGCGACGTCCGTGATTTCGACATCGACCCGAATGAGCGTGCGCAGGCCGAGGTATATCAGGTAAAGGAAAATGGCTGGATCGGTTTCACCGATCATTATTGGATGACCACTCTGATCCCTGAGCCTGGTTCCGCATTCAAAGCTGCCGCCAAGTATGACTCGCGCCGCAAAATCTATCAGACAGAAACGGTTCTGCCGACGCTGACAGTTGCGCCGGGCGCGACCGAGCAGGTCACCACACGCCTTTTTGCCGGTGCAAAAGAATGGGAGGCCATTCGGGAATACCAGTCAGAAGGCGTTCAGAAGTTCATCGACAGCATTGATTGGGGCTGGTTCTTCTTCCTGACCAAACCGATCTTCTGGCTTCTGCACAACATCAACGTGCTGATTGGCAACATGGGTTGGTCGATTATCGGCCTGACGCTGATCATCAAGGCGATTCTGTTCCCGCTGGCGTTCAAATCCTACGTCTCGATGGCGAAGATGAAAGAACTGCAGCCGCAGATGGAGGCCCTGAAAGAGGCCGCCGGCGACGACCGGCAGAAGATGCAGCAAGGCATGATGGAACTGTACAAGAAGGAAAAGGTGAACCCGGCTGCGGGCTGTTTGCCGATCCTGTTGCAGATCCCGATCTTCTTCTCGCTGTATAAGGTGATCTTTGTCACGATCGAACTGCGTCAGGCCCCCTGGTTCGGCCCGTTCCAGGATCTGAGCGCGCCGGATCCGACCTCGATCTTCAACTTCTTTGGCTGGCTGCCCTGGGCCGCACCCGCGCCCGAAAGCTTCATGGCGCTGATCTTCATCGGTATTCTGCCGCTGTTGCTGGGTATCTCGATGTGGCTGCAGCAAAAGCTGAACCCGGCACCAACCGACGCTACACAAGCGATGATCTTTGCCTGGATGCCTTGGGTCTTCATGTTCATGCTGGGCGGTTTCGCCAGCGGTCTGGTTGTCTACTGGATTGCGAACAACACGATCACGTTCACGCAGCAATATCTGATCATGCGCAGTCAGGGCTATACCCCGGACGTATTCGGGAACATTAAGTCCGGCTTCAAGAAGACGCCAAAAACGGACAACAAATGAGCGGCACAGTCTCAAACCTCTGGCGTCACCCGATCAAAAGCCATGGTCGAGAAACGCTGAGCCAAGTCACAGTCATCCCCGGGCAGACCATGCCCGGGGATCGCGTTTGGGCGGTGGCTCATGAGGCGGCCAAGACAGATGGTTCGGACTGGGCCCCTTGTTCGAATTTCACCCGGGTCGCTAGAGCACCCGAGCTGGCGGCGATCTCAGCCGAACTCCAAGACGAGCGTGTAACTTTGCGCCATCCTGACCGGCCTGATCTGCTATTTGCCCCGGATACCGAACAAGAGGTTTTCCTGGATTGGGTAAAACCTCTGATGCCCGCCGACCGCGCGGCACCTGACAGAATAGTCCGGGTTCCGGGACGCGGGATGACCGACAGTGATTTCCCATCCATCAGCCTGTGCAACATGGCATCACACCGCGCTGTCGAGCAAAAGCTTGGCCAGTCGCTGTCCACCGTCCGCTGGCGCGGGAACATCTGGTTTGACGGCCTGCCCTTGTGGGAAGAGTTTGACTGGTTGGGGCGCGACGTCCGCATTGGGCAGGCCGTGTTCCGTATCCGCGAACGCATTACCCGTTGCATGGCCACCACCGCGAACCCAGAGACTGGCGCACGTGACGCAGACACTCTGGGTGCGCTGAGCAATTGGGGCCATCAGGATTTCGGTGTTTACGCCGAAGTCATTCAGGGTGGTGAAGTCCGCCTGAATGATGAGGTGCGCGTGCTATGACATCGCTTCCGTTTCCACTGGCTGAAGAGCCGGATGACCTTACCAAAGAACACGGGCGCAAGCTGTTTGCTGGCCCTTCTGAATTTGTCAAAGGCGTGGTCGCCATGAACGGCCTGCCCGCCCCTGATCGGTTGGAGGTCTGTTTTGCAGGCCGGTCGAACGTCGGCAAATCCAGTCTGATCAACGCGCTGACCGGAACCAAGGGTTTGGCGCGCGCCTCGAACACGCCCGGGCGCACGCAAGAGATCAATTTTTTCACCCAAGGCCCCGAACTCTATCTGGTGGACTTGCCCGGCTATGGATACGCCAACGCCCCGCTGAAAGTGGTGGAGAAATGGCAGAAGCTGCTGAAACAGTATCTCAGTGGTCGCCAGACCCTGCGACGTGCCTTTGTACTGATCGATGCGCGCCACGGCGTGAAGCCAGTCGATGCCGAGATCATGAAGCTGCTGGACACCAGCGCCGTGACCTTTCAATGCGTTCTGACCAAGTCGGACAAGGTCAAGGCCAAGGACCGCGAAAAGGTGCTGGACCAAACACGTGCGGCCCTATCCAAGCACCCCGCAGCGTTCCCGGAAATCGTGCTGACCTCTTCCGAAAAAGGCGACGGTATCGCGACCCTGCGGTCCATCATTGCGCATCTGGAATAGCTTCACACTTGGCAGGGCCGGACAAAGGCCCTAACACAGGTCTCCAAAGGGACTTTAGCCATGAAGACAAGAGATATGAACCGGGACTGGATCGCCACCGCAGCCACACTCAACAGCGCTCTGCCCTATCTGCAGCGCTATGACGGGGCCATTGTCGTCATCAAGCTGGGCGGTCACGCAATGGGCAGCGATGAGGCGATGGAAAGCTTCGCCCGTGACGTGGTTCTGATGCGTCAGGTTGGGGTTAATCCAGTTGTCGTTCATGGTGGCGGTCCGATGATCAACGCGATGCTGGACAAGCTGGATATCCAGTCTGAATTCGTGAACGGCAAGCGTGTGACAGACACAGCAACCGTCGAAGTGGTCGAGATGGTTTTGTCCGGTCTTGTGAACAAGCGCATTGTCCAGGCGATCAACGATCAAGGGGGTTCTGCCGTGGGGCTGTCTGGCAAGGATGCAAACCTGATGGTCTGCGACCAGACGGACGCATCTCTGGGATATGTGGGCACCCCCTCTGACATGAACCCGAAGATTCTGCATGACTTGTTCTCTCATGATGTGATCCCGGTGATTGCCCCGTTGGGTGCCGGCCGCGATGGTGAAACCTTCAACGTCAATGGCGATACGGCGGCGGGCGCAATTGCCTCGGCCCTGAAAGCCGACCGTCTGCTGCTGCTGACCGATGTCTCAGGCGTCAAGAATGCCGCCGGAGATGTTGTGACCGAACTGAAGGCAGGACAAATTCGCGAAATGACCCGCGAAGGCACGATCGCGGGCGGCATGATCCCCAAAACTGAAACGGCCCTGGACGCGCTGCACAGCGGCGTCCGGGCCGTGGTGATCCTGGACGGGCGCGCACCGAATGCCGTGTTGCTAGAATTGTTTACAGAACACGGGGCCGGGTCGCTTATAAGGCCGGACTGACCCGTTCAAGGAAGGATGAAACATGGCCAATCTTGCGCAGCCTTCCTCTGACCCAAATGCGATATCCTATGACCACATCGTTGAGGTCGCTCATCGTGAGGGACTGATTGTCATGGGAGCACTGCGTCCCCGTAAGGTGGAAGCCAAACAGCTTGAATCCGGTACGTTGGTCCTTTTAGGCGCCGGAGGGGACTTTTGGCCTGTTTTGAAGGCCGCACCAGAATGGGGGGCACCGGACCCGGTTGACCGCTGGTCCGCTAGGATCATTGGCGAAATAGCCCAGACATTTAATGCCGAGGCCTATTTTCCTTTTGGCGGGCCACCTTATGCCCCTTTCATCGATTGGGCCCTGAAATCAGGACGGACCTTCAGCAGCCCGGTGGGCGCTTTGGTGCATGACACGGTGGGCATGATGATCTCATATCGAGGTGCACTGCACTTTGCCGAAGAATTCAGTATCCCGGACACACCCGGACAATCTCCCTGCATTACCTGCGTCGCGCCATGTACGCAGGCCTGCCCGGTCGGTGCCCTGAACGCTCAGGAATTCTACAACATCTCAGCCTGCCACAGCCACCTTGACACAACCCAAGGACAGACCTGCATGACCGGCGGATGTCTTGCCCGCCTTGCATGCCCTCTCAGTGCAGGAGCGGAGCGCACATCAGAACAGTCGGCCCATCACATGAGGTCGTTCCACACGTCATGACCCGCACGCTGATCCTGACACGCCACGCCAAATCCAGCTGGGATAACCCGATTTTGGATGATCATGCGCGCCCGTTGAACAAACGTGGACGCAAGTCAGCCTCCGCAATTGCCAAATGGCTGCGTACACATGGTTGGGTGCCGGATGAGGTTCTCAGCTCGACCTCGACCCGAACCCGCGAAACCTGGGATAGGATGTCCATGACGGCCCGGCGCGCAAAGTTTCGCGACGCGCTCTACCTGGCGGGGCCTGACCAGATGATACGCCAGTTATTCGAAGCAAAGGGGCAAACCGTTTTGATGTTGGGGCACAATCCTGGGATAGCGCAGCTTGCCCACCAGCTGGTGCGGGAAGCTCCGACACATCCGCGATTTCTGGACTATCCGACCTGCGCAACGACCGTCATGGAATTTGACATCACCAGTTGGACCGAGGTGCAATGGCACAGCGGAAAAATCCTTGGATTCGCCATTCCGCGCGAGTTGCTGGAATAAAAAAGGCGGGGCAAAACCCCGCCCTTTCTTCAATTTCAGGCCGTTTAGTGCCCCAAAATCTGGCTGAGGAACAGTTTGGTCCGTTCGCTCTGCGGATTGTTGAAGAACTCTTCCGGCTCGTTCTGTTCCACGATCTGGCCCGCGTCCATAAAGATCACGCGGTTGGCGACTTGACGGGCAAAGCCCATCTCGTGGGTCACACAGAGCATGGTCATACCTTCCTCGGCCAGTTCGATCATGGTGTCGAGCACCTCTTTGATCATCTCGGGGTCCAGCGCCGATGTTGGTTCATCGAACAACATGATCCGCGGCATCATGCACAGCGAACGCGCAATCGCCACACGCTGCTGCTGACCACCGGACAGCTGACCGGGGTACTTCAAGGCCTGATCGGGGATCTTCACCTTCTCAAGGAAGTGCATCGCGCGCTCTTCAGCCTCTTTCTTGGGCGTCTTGCGCACCCAGATCGGGGCCAGCGTGCAGTTTTCCAGAATGGTCAGATGCGGGAACAGGTTGAAGTGCTGAAACACCATGCCAACCTCAGACCGGATCTTGTCGATGTTTTTCAGGTCATTCGACAGCTCGATCCCGTCCACGACAATCTTGCCCTGCTGGTGTTCTTCCAGCGCGTTCAGGCAGCGGATCAGCGTGGATTTACCCGAACCCGACGGGCCCGCGATAACGATCCGCTCGCCTTGATTGACGGTCAGATTGATGTCGCGCAGCACGTGGAATGATCCGTACCACTTGTTCATGCCGTTGATTTCGATGGCGACCTCATCGCTCACCTGCATCTTCGAGCGGTCGATTTCGCGTTCTACTGCAAGTTCAGACATGTGTTGAACTCCTTAACGATGATCTGTGGCAAGGCGACGCTCGAGCCACTGAGAATATTGAGAAATGCCGTAACAGACGACGAAGAACAGAAGCGCGGCAAAGCCCAGAAGCTCCCAATAGACGCCGTTCCATTCGGTCGACGCCAGAATGGGACCCCGGATCATGCCCACCAGATCGAACATCGAGATGACCGAAACCAGTGTGGTATCCTTGAACAGGCCCACGGCCACGTTCACGATCCCGGGAATCGAAATCTTCAGAGCCTGCGGCAGGATGATCAGCCGCATCGCTTGCGGGTAATCCAGACCCAGACTGTCTGCTGCTTCGTACTGTCCACGCGGAAGTGCCGCCAGACCGCCACGGATCACCTCGGCGATATAGGCGGCTGAGAACATGGTGATCATGATCACAACACGCAGGAACAGGTCGACTGTGCTGTCAGGCGGGAAGAAATACGCCAGCATCACCGAAGCCACGAACAGCAGCGTGATCAGAGGCACGCCACGGATGAATTCGATAAAGATAACGCAAACCCACTTGATCAGCGGCATGTTCGACTGACGACCCAAGGCCAGCGCGATGCCCAGCGGCACCGACAGAGACACACAGGTCACACCCAGCATCATGTTCAGCATGAAGCCACCCAGATCACGGCTGGGAACAGCTGTGAGCCAAGCATTCTCTGATGCACTTTCCGGGATCAGAGCTCCGCCGACGTTCCAGATGACCAACGCAGTCACGATAGCCCCAAAGAAGCCGGCAGCAAAACTGTTGTTGCCCAGCTTCTGGAACACAGCACCTGCTGCAATGAAACCGACAAGCGCCACCAGAGGAACCAGGATCGTACCGCCCCAGATCAGCCAAAAGGCCACAAACGGGTAAACCGCAGTGAACAGCAGCATCTTGCGTGGCAGGTCAAAGAACAACACCGGGGCAAGGGCAACCAGCATCAGCACAAAGGCCAGGTTCGGTCTCCAATAAGCGTCGGCAGGGTATTTGAAGCCATAGATCAGCTGAGGCCAGCGTTCCGTCAGAACCGCAAAACAGGCGCCGGTCTTGCCGTCCAGGATCTCGCGACATTCCGCCAGAGAGTTGGCATTCCACACCCCGTTCAAAATCCACGGCAACGTGTTTTTCAACAGAATGTAGATCAGCACCAGCGACAGCACCGTCAGGATGGTGTTTGTCACGCCCGAGAAGAGGTTCTCGCGTAGCCACTTGACCACTCCGACTTCATTTGCCGGTGGGGGCGAAGGCGGGATAGTGCCTTCGGCCACAAAGGCGATCGGGTTTGTTGTTTGATCACTCATGGCTCAGCGCTCCTTCAACTTAACGGAGGCGTTGTAGATGTTCATCGCCATCGAAATCAGCAACGAGGCTGTCAGATAGAAGAGCATCAGCAGCAGCACACATTCGATCGCACGACCGGTCTGGTTCAGCGTGATGCCGCCCAGCGTGGCAGTGATGTCTGCATAACCAACAGCGATCGCCAGCGACGAGTTCTTGGTGATGTTCAGGTATTGCGAAATAAGCGGCGGTATGATGACACGCAGTGCCTGGGGCAGAACGACAAGGTTCATGATCCGTCCGGGACGCAAACCCAGCGCGGCGGCGGCCTCGGTCTGACCTTTGTTGATCGCCTGAATACCCGCACGTACGTTTTCCGCAATGAAGGCACCGGTGTAGATCGACAGGGCGAACCACAATGCAATCAGCGGGCCGCCAACCTTGATACCACCGCTGAAATTAAAGCCTTTCAGAGCGGGAATATCCCAGGTCAAACCCATGATGAGCATCAGCAAGGCAAAGGGCACCAGCCAAACAGCCAATTTGACCAAGAATGTCTTCGGACGTTCGCCGGTCTCTTCCTGTTTCAATGTGGCCCGCTTTTCGATCTCGTGCGAGGCGAACCACGAACCGATCAAAACGACAATCACCAGCAACCAGTTCAGAATGGTTGCGCCAAACAGCCCGTTTGCGAACTCGGGCCGCGGGATATAGACACCCCGGTTGGTAAAGGCAAAGGCGTCGAACAACATACTGGATGTGGCGGCATCGCCCCGGAACGCGCGTGGCGCGGGCAGTACAGCCGTCATGATGGTGAAGATTATGATGATCCAGATCAGAACCGGAATATTCCGGAAGATCTCGACATAGACCGCCATCAGTTTCGACACGAGCCAGTTGTTCGAAAGCCGCAGAACCCCCGCGATCACGCCGAACACCGTGGCCGTAATACATGCCAGAAAGGCAACCAACAGCGTGTTGAGAATACCAACAACAGCCGCACGCCCGTGACTGGACTGGCTGTCATATTCTATCAGTCTCTGGTTGATGTCATACCCGGAGGAGTCGCCCAAAAACGAGTAAGAGATGTTGAGCCCTGCGGCCCGAAGGTTCTGGATCAGGTTGTTTCCGAGATACCAGATGGAAAGCGCAATAACGATCGCCGCGATCACCTGAAACGTCAGGGAGCGATAGCGAGTGTCGTTAATGAGCATGGACAACCGAAAGTCAGCTTTCGGTGGATCAGTCATAGTCGACATATTTTGAAATCCCCGTAGCGTGCGGTTTTTTTGTCTTGGCGAGTTTTTCCCGCTCTGAATGCTTCCGCAGCTCTTTGATGTGAAGAGGGCGCAGGTTATACCCTGCGCCCATCTCCGTAGATTTTAGCGGAACGGCGGCGAATACAGCAGGCCGCCTTCGGTCCACTGAGCGTTCAAGCCGCGCGCCAGACCAATCGGAGTTTCTTCACCGATGTTCTTGGCGAATACTTCACCATAGTTGCCACCTGCTTTGATGGCTTTGGCAGCCCAGTCAGCGTCCAGGCCCAGCATCTCACCCAGAGTACCTTCGGTACCCAGCAGGCGGTTGATTTCCGGGTTGTCGGTGCCACCGCTCAGCTCATCGATATTGGCCGAGGTCACACCCAGTTCCTCTGCCGAGACCAGCGCGTTCAGAGTCCAGCGGACAACGTCGCCCCACTCGTGGTCACCGTGGCGAACCAGCGGTCCCAGAGGCTCTTTCGAAATGATTTCGGGCAGCAGAACGTGCTCGTCCGGTGCTTCAAACGTGGCGCGCGTCGCTGCCAGACCCGATGCGTCAGTGGTGTAAACGTCACACGAACCAGCCAGATATTGTTGCTGCGCTTCGGCGTTGGTTTCGATCGGAACCGGCTCATAGCTGATGTTGTTCGAGCGGAAGAAGTCCGCCAGGTTCAGCTCGGTTGTGGTGCCGGTCTGGATACAAACGGTTGCGCCGTCCAGTTCCTTGGCCGAGCTGACGCCCAGCGCCTTGGGAACCATGAAGCCCTGACCGTCATAGTAGTTCACACCAGTGAATTCGAACTTCAGGTCGACGTCGCGGCTGAAGGTCCATGTGGTGTTACGGGCCAGCATGTCGATTTCGCCGGATGCCAGCGCAGTAAAGCGTGTTTTACCGGTGGTCGGAACAAACTCAACGGCGTTTGCGTCGCCCAGAACGGCAGCAGCAACAGCGCGGCACAGCGAAACGTCAAAGCCTTGCCATTCACCATTTGCGTCGGGTGCAGCAAAACCAACCAGACCGGTGGTCACGCCGCAATTCAACTTGCCGCGCGCCTTGACGTCGTCAATGGTGCCCGCCGCAGCTGCACCAGCAGCCAGACCGGCAATCGTCGCCGCGCCCAAGATTACGGATTTTTTCATTTTTACCTCTTCCTGATTTTCCGTCTCATAAGAAACGGCTCTGCCCGGCAAGTGGATGCCGGATAGGTTACCCCAAAGGTGTCTCCCCTTTAGTGGGACTGAGTTTGGGCGTATTCATAAACAAACGTCAAGGGTCGGATCATCGAAATCGATGGTTCACCCCCCAAGCCCTTTGCACAATTGCCCAAATATCAGGAATTATGGCTCAAACCGACATATCAAAGAAGCGTTTTGCATGTAGAAACGCCGCCCTTTTGACCTCAGCAACCTCATGCGCCTCGTCATCATGGCCCCATTGCTCGATCTGCCAGATTTCGTCCAGTCGCGAAATGCGCCATATCTCGTCCGGATTGCGCCAATCCAAGGCTGCCGCGAACCCAAGAATCAACGACCCTGACAGGCTGACAAGATCGTGGAAGGCCGCCAGTTGAAACGCATTCAGCGCATGGACCCGTGCGCGCAGCGTCTCCAAGGCCGGACGCGCTTGTGGTTGGTGCAGCACCCCTGCGACCGGTACCAGACGAACGGACAACGTAGATTCGGCCCAATCCAAGGCCGGGTCCCATTCGTCCCTTTGGCGGTTCTGCAGCTCTTGCGGGTGCGTGGCACGGTAACACAGCAGATCAGAATCGCCGTAATCGGCCAGCATGTCGGCCACTTCTGCATGCTGAACGCGCACTTTGTCGATTGCGGCATTCGCAGAACGTGTGAACGGCATTGTCGCAGGATCAACTTCTTTTTCCTGCGCATCCCATTCTACCGCGACCGCTTCGGCCATGCTGCGGGTCGGTAAGATCAAACCTTTCTTGGCGGGCGTTTTGACACATCGACCGTCCAATTCAACCGCAAACCCGCCGTCGGCCTCGACAACGGCACTGTCTTTCCAGAAGCGTTTTGGTTTCCAGTCGCTCATTTCCTAGTTCCATATTCCAGCCAGCGCCGTGGGCAACTGGTCAAATGTCTCGATCACGCAAGTCGCCGAAGCCAAAGCCGAGCGATCATGGTATCCCCAGGTCACCCCAATTCCGCGCACACCCGCCGCCGCAGCCATGTCCATGTCAAAGCTCGTGTCACCAATCATCACTGCGCAATCCGGATCAACACCGGTTTCAGACAAGGCGGTCTGCACCATGGACGGGTGTGGCTTGGACGGGTGATGATCTGCAACCTGACGCGTCACAAAATAAGCCTCCAGCCCGTGCGCCTCGATCAACGCATCAAGACCGCGCTGTGACTTGCCGGTGGCTACTCCTAAAAGTACTTCGGGCACAGCGTGTAACGCTTCAATCGCCTCACGCGCGCCGGGATAAAGCGGCGAACTGGCCGCACCCAGGTCCAGCCGATGTGCGTGGTAAGCCTCTTTGTACCCTTCAACCAGATCACCCTGGACCAAGGATGGTTGATCCGGTGCCAGTCGCGCAATGGCGTGTGGCAAGGACAGACCCACAATCGAAAGGATCGCGTCGCGCGACGGGACAGGCACCGAAGCAGCCTGAAAGCTGGTTGTCATGGAGTGAACGATACTGCCCTGACTGTCGACCAGCGTGCCGTCGACATCAAACAGAACCAGCCGTAAGGGTGCGCTCATTGCAGATCCTCAAACGGATCGTCAGCAGCCAGATCCTCGGTCCACCCGAACGTATCCCAGCTGTGCTTCATATGATCCGGCAAAGGTGCCGTGACTGTCACAGGCTTACGGGTCATTGGGTGTTGAAACGACAGTCGCCGGGCATGCAGGTGAAGCTTTTTACTAATGATCCCACCCAGTTGCGCGCCCCAGCCGTCGCCAAGGTTTTCCTGGCCCGAGCCGCCATATTTTCCATCGCCAATAATCGGATGCCCGATGGCCGCCATGTGGGCCCGCAGCTGGTGCGTCCGCCCGGTGATCGGCTCCATTGCAACCCATGCGGCACGGCCGGCCACCCGGTAGAGGGTCGCGTAATGCGTGTGCGCGCGTTTGGCGCCTGGTGTGCTGTCGATTTCGTTCATATGCACGGGGATCATCTTTTCGCCTTCGCCGTGCTTGCCATGACCCGGTGCTTTGACAAGGCCCGTCTTGATCTCACCCAGGTAGGGAGTCGGAACACCGGCCACCAGTGCCCAATAAATCTTGCGCGTGTCGCGGTGACGGAAAGCGGCCGTCAGGCCCTTGGCGGCCTCACGCGTGCGGGCCATCAGCAGAACACCTGACGTATCTTTGTCCAAGCGGTGGACCAGACGCGGGTTCTCGTCATAGCCGAACCGCAACGCCTCGGACAGGCTGTCGACATGCCGGGTCTGCCCGCTGCCGCCCTGAACCGGCAGGCCCTGCGGCTTGTTGAGCGCCAGAATGTGATCGTCGCGGTAGATCACGCAGGACTGGATCATCTTGGCATCGGCATCCGAGATACGATGTTTGACCTCAGCCGGTTTGTGATCTGCGTCAGGCAAAGGCGGCACACGCACCACTTGCCCGACCTCCAGCCGGGTCGAGGCTTTGGCGCGGCTGCCATCGACACGCAGCTCACCCTTGCGGCACATCTTTTCAATGCGGCCCTGACTGACATGCGGAAAAAGACGGCGCAGCCAGCGGTCAACGCGCTGGTCGCCATCCCCTTCAGCGACTGTAATCATCTGTACGCCACTCATGCCATTAACCCTTGCACCGCGCGGGTGAGCCGCCCGGATTGCACCTTTGTCCGTGTCCCAGAAATCATGGGCGTCTGTCGCGCGCAATGCGCCAAGAGTCAAGGTATCTGGCTGTTGCGATCAGATGTTCGAGAAATCCCCGTGTCGCCCCGCCCCGTCCCGGAAACGCCCCGCGCCCGAGGTTCCTTCACGGCGGATCGCCTCCAACCCGTTGGCCCATTCCACCTTGAGCGCTTCGCGCACCGGCATACCCCGCGTTTCGATGATCGAACGGCGGTCAGCCCGCACAGCCTCTTGCGGAAAACGTGCAATTTCATGGGCCGTTTCTTCAGCTGCAGAACGCGCTTCACCATGCGGGACGACCTTTTCTGCCAGCCCGATCCGATAACATTCTTCGGCCTCGACTTTCCGACCTGTCAAGGCGATCTCCAGCGCTTTGCCTTGCCCCACCAAACGCGGCAACCGGACCGAGCCGCCATCCATCAGCGTAATCCCCCAGCGGCGGCAGTAAACACCCAGATATGCCGTTTCCGCCATCACGCGGATATCGCACCAAAGAGCAAGCTCCATGCCTCCGGCCACGGCGGCACCCTCAATCGCGCCGATGACCGGTTTCGAAAGCTCCAGCCGGGACGGTCCCATCGGCCCAAGTGTCGAAGTGGCTGAACCTATTGGAAAGGTATGTTTGTCGAAATACGCCTCACGCAGTTCAGGGTCGGCCAGCGAGGCGGCGAGTTTCAGATCCCAGCCCGCGCAGAAATTGCCACCTTTGCCCCAGAACACAGCGGCTTTGGCAGAACTGACTTCAAAACTCAGGAATGCGTCAACCAGAGCTACAGCGTGTTCCGTATCAACGGCATTTCGTGCATCCGGCCTGTCATGGATGATGGTCCAGACGTCTTGGGTCTTTTCAATTGAAACCGGCATTTCCCGTCCTCCCTTGCTGGTATTGACCCAAGGGAAGCGTTCAATTGCGAACCTGTCGCCTGTGACGCGGCGGCATGTTCAATACTAACCCTGCGTAACTAACTGTTGCGCTGCGTCCGAAGCTTGGCAAAGTAATCGAGGCGCTTTTTCAGCTCTCGTTCGAACCCGCGTTCGACCGGCTGATAGAGGTCCGGGCGTTTCATCGTTTCAGGGAAGTAGTTCTGACCGGAAAACCCATCCTCGGCGTCATGGTCATAAGAGTAACCCGCACCATATCCCTGATCCTTCATCAGCGAAGTGGGTGCGTTCAGGATATGCTTGGGCGGTGGCTCGCTACCGGACTGCTTGGCCAGTCGCATGGCCGCTTTATAGCCCACGTAAGCCCCATTGGATTTTGGGGCCAGCGCCAAATAAACCAAGGCTTGAGCCAGCGCCAATTCCCCTTCGGGAGACCCCAGCCGTTCATACGTTTCCCACGATTGCAGGCAAATGGCCTGCGCCTGAGGGTCCGCCAGACCGATATCCTCAACTGCCATCCGCGTAATCCGACGCGCCAGATAGCGCGGGTCTTCGCCGCCGGTTAGCATTCGTGCGAACCAGTACAGCGCAGCATCCGGGTCAGACCCACGTACCGATTTATGCAGGGCCGAGATCAGGTTGTAATGCTCATCACCCGACTTGTCGTATTTCGCAGCCCGCCGCATCAGCCGCGTCGACAATGCATCGGGATCCAGCGGCGCGTCCACTTTCCAGGCCGAGACCTGTTCGATCAGGTTCAGCAACGCCCGCCCATCGCCGTCTGCCATTTCCTGCAACGCATCGCGCGCAGCCGGGGTCAAAGGCAATGCGCGGTCCAACTCTTTCTCGGCGCGCTGCGTCAGGCGTTCAAGGTCGGCAAGGCTGAGGCGTTCCAGTACCAGAACCTGCGACCGGCTTAGCACAGCGGCATTAAGTTCAAATGACGGGTTTTCGGTTGTGGCACCGACCAACAGGATGGTGCCGTCTTCCATATGGGGCAGAAACCCGTCTTGCTGTGCCTTGTTGAAACGGTGGATCTCGTCCACGAACAACAGCGTCCCCTGCCCGTTCTGCCGGCGAATCTTGGCGGCCTCGAAGACCTTCTTCAGGTCAGGCACACCCGTGAAGATCGCACTGATCTGGACAAAATGCAGATCGGTTTCCTGCGCCAAAAGCCGCGCTATGGTCGTCTTTCCTACCCCGGGCGGACCCCAAAAGATCAGGCTGGACAGACTGCCCGCCGCCAGCATCACGCCCAGCGGAGCTTCCGGCCCCAGCAACTGCTCCTGACCGATGACGTCGCCCAGCGATTGGGGCCGCAATCGATCTGCCAAAGGGCGGTGCGGGGCATCGACGGGTTCGGTTGGCCCGGTGTCGAACAGATCGCTCATACGTTACAGCCGGAATCGCAGGGACACGGAGCGGCCTTCGCGTTGAAGCCCCATGTGCACGCGGCGTCCCGGGTCCGTCATTGCGCGTTCGACATCACCGGGGCGCTGAATATCGGCCGCATTGATGGTCTCGATCACATCGCCAGGCCGCAACCCGGCCCGCGCGCCAAAAGCGCCCGGATCGACGACAACAACGCCGGTCAGAGACAGGGGCAGACCCAGCTTGGTAATCACCGCCGGATTGATTCGGGACACAACTAAGCCCGGCAGAACTGTATTGTCGTCCAGCGCGGTTTCTTCGGCAGCGGGTGTTTCAGGTGCTTTGATCAAGGCCACCTCGACCTCATCGCTTTGGTCGCCGCGCAGCCGCGTCAGAACCGAGCTTCCCCCCACACCCGCAATAGACATGCGGAACTTCATTTCAGCGGGGGAGTTCACCTCGTCCCCGTCCACATGGGTGACAACATCGCCCACCTTCAGCCCCGCCTCGCGCAGCGGGCTGAGGTCATGCAGGTCCGAGATCACAACGCCCAGCGGGATAACCAGCCCCAAAGATTCCGCGATATCCGCGCTCATGTGCTGACCCGACATTCCCGCCCAAGGGCTGACAAAGCTGTCATTGCCTTGCTGCGCCTGTTTCAGGAACTCAGCCACCAGATTTGCCGGGATGGCAAAACCGATACCGTTGGAACCGCCCGACCGTGTCAGGATCGACGTGTTGATCCCGATCAGATCGCCATTCACGTCGATCAATGCGCCGCCGGAATTGCCCGGGTTGATCGCCGCATCCGTCTGGATGAAATACCCGCGACCGTTGCCCGTTGCCGTTCCCGTGCGCGCCAGACCCGAGATGATGCCCGAGGACACGGTTTGCCCCACACCAAAGGGGTTCCCAATGGCCAGGGCCAGTTCGCCAACTTCAACCTGATCGGAATCCCGCAGGCTCAGGAAAGGCAGGTTTTCGGCCTCTTCTAAGCGCAGGATCGCGATGTCGCTTTCTTCATGGCCAAGTACAACTGTGGCCGAAAACTCGCGTCGGTCCGTGGTGACGACCCGGATCTCTGTTGCGGACCCAACCACATGATAGTTGGAGACCACGTAACCGTCATCGGACAGGATCACACCAGAACCCAACGAGTTTTGAACGCGCGGCTGTGGCGTGCCAAAGCCCCGGCCAAAGAAGTCTTGAAAAAACGGGTCCGAAAAGAACGGGCTGGCCCGCCCCTGCCGCACGATCTTGGCATAGATATTCACGACCGCAGGAGAGGCTTTTTTCACCACAGGAGCAAATCCCAGCGAAATCTCGGCCTGCGACTGCGGCACGCGTGTTTCAGCCGTCGCAAATGTGGAAACTGCACAGGTCAAAGCGATAAGTGTCGCGCGAAGCATGGATACCTCTACCTCAAAAGCTGCGTAGGATATGCGACTACGGGCGCGCTAATGCAAGCACCTGTCCGGCGCACTCAATCCAGCGGCGCGTGCAGGCGGGTCCCTTTTGTAATGATCCCGCCCCGATTACCCACTTCGATCGACCCGTAACGCTGTTTGAAAACGTCAGGTAACTCCCGGTCTCCCTCGGGTGAGAGCCATAGGCGAAAAAGATGCCGACGGTCGGCCGGATCAGGCCAGTCCACAAAACCCGTCCGGTCATGCAACTGAGAATGGTTGTAGACAAATTGCATATCGCCGGGTTGCAACCGCATGGTCAGATATAGATCTGGGTCGTTCGACAAGGAGTCGAACTTGTCCAAAGCAGCGACATGCTCTGGGGTCAGGCGCATGGCTTCGGGAAACCGCTGCGCACTGTCGATATACTGCCGCTGATAGAACACGGTCAGCTTGCCATCATGCCAATTGAAGGGCGGAATGGTCATAAAGGGCTGCATCCCTTCCGGCACTTCGCCGCGCCGGTCGGTCGCTATCGGGTCGAACAATCGCTCCAGCAGGTCCGGGCATTCGTTGCGCATCCGGTTGTAGATTGCTTCAGCGCTGAACAGCAGTGAATCCCCGCCCTCCTTGGCGTCCCGAAAACACAATAGCCCTACGATATCGGCGCTGTCTGTGTGAAATGTCTGGCGCTCGTGAGTCTGATAGATCCGCGTGTTCGGGTCATTTGCGTCCGCACCGATATCCCGGACATAACCCAGAATATGCCCCTGCGCATTCAGGGATCGCGCCGATCCCAAATGGGCACCCACCCCGCAGAAGATCGCGGCGGCCATCTCCTGAGAATAGGTCTCGACCGGCAGGCCCCGGATCACTTCGAACCCAATACCGTTGATCAGCGTGTCTTTTAGAGTCTCAAGATGGCGGTCGAACCGGCGCAACGGAAAATCTGTTTTGGTGATTTCGCCAATATCCTGCCCCAAGCTTAGATAGTGGCGCGCGGCTTGCTCAAGGTCTGCGACATCCACAGGGCTCAGATGCAACAGCCATTCATTCTTCCGCGCTGCCATTTCCCGTCCGTTCCAAACAGATGGACCGGTGATTTGTGCCGGTAATTCAGAAAACACGGTCATCGCTGCCTCCAATCACGCTGTTTCAATATTCACGCGTGAGAAAGCACAGTTCATCATCTGAAGTCACCGAAACTTGTTAAAATACGACACCCATCTGGTCCGCGTTCGCAAACGCTTTTGGTTTTACTCTGCTGGCGACCAATCAGAGCCCGGGTCATACTCTTGGATATCCGCAGCGCGTTCGAGCGTGTCAGGACCCAAGTCCGCCTCGAAAATGATCCCGTTCTCACCCACAAGAAACGAATGAATTCCGGTCTCGCCATACTCAGAAGGAACGGCAAGCAGCGCATGACCTGCTACAAAATGATCCCCAACAAAGTAAGAATACGCACCACCCGGAGCACTGGGTCCCTGCCCCTGAAGGATTGTGTAGTAATAACCCAGGAAGGGTTCAGGTTCGTGGTCCTCTTCTCCGTCACTCCACCCAGAGGCCACCGCTCGTGCGAGCGCCGCGCCGACAAAGCTGTCTTCCTCAGGCCAGAACAAACCGTCCTTCACGCCCGGGTCGGAAATGATGTTGCGCGCGAATTCCATCACGCCGTCGCCATTATGGTCGGCCAAACGGAACGCGGCCTGAAGATCGACATAAGCATCAAGCAATTCCATCACTTCCAGCTCATTCAAGCCAATCTCGCGGGCCGAAACTTCTTCGATGCCAGCTTCGAGGTCAAAGTGCCATTCCTCACCGGCCCGAGAAATCGGGATCGGGAAGGGCCAACTGTCTTCCCCCAGCAAAACGACAACACCGTGCTCGTCCGGCTGGAAACGATAGCCCTCGGCATACATGCCAAGCACTTCCTCTCGTCTGGCGCGGTCTTCTTCGGGGTCGCCGGTTGCAAGCAAGTCTTCGGCCTCAGCCCCAAACACATCCAGCAACTGATTCCGATCATCCGACTTCAGAGCACCGACAAACGCATCCAACGCCGCTTGCGGGCTATTGTATCGGGCACCCTCGGATGCCGCTGTGCTCGCCGTGATCAAAAGAATGGCAGAAGAAACTATGAAATTTCGCATCTTATCTCCTCCGCTTTCCCTTGGCCGCGTGCCCGCGTTTTGACGCGCTGTGGGTTCGCTTGCCGGACGCTTTCTTTTGCATGGCTTTCCCTTTGGCCGCAGGTTTTTTCTGCTGAACTGCTGCCCTTTGGGCCTGAGGTTTCTTGGCGGTCTTGGCGTTGCTTTTAACCGGCTTCTTGGCGGCACCAGAGGATTGCTTGGTTCTGTCCACAGCCTTCTGTTTCGCGGCGGCTCTGTCAGTGTCGACATTACCCCGATTGACCTTGGGCAATTGCTTATCATTGCCGCGGTTGGCCAGTGCACCACCCGCAATCGCCCCGGCGCCCGCCCCGGCCGCCAATGCCGCAGCGCCCGAGCCGTCCCGACTTATGTCGGCAGCCCCGGATTCTCTGCTGAGCTTTGAGCGCAACTCATCTGTGCGGCCATTTGGCCGGTCAACGGGCAATGTTCCGGCACCGCCACCAGTGCGTTTATGATCGGCGATTTTGTTCCGCGCTTGTTGCTGACGGTTCGTATCAGGCTTCCATTCAACATCTTTGCGATTAATGTTGTTACCGATATTGACGTTACCATCGACGTCTATGTCGATATTCGGGTTTCTGTAGATCGGGCCACCGCCCCATCCACCGCAGTTTCGGCACCCCCAATAATCGTACCAATCATCGTCATCGTCAAAAATCTCGTCAATCAACGCCACGGTGCCAAAGGTCAGCAGAGCGGCCCCAACGACGTCACCCGTTGATGGCCCGGTGTACACCGTGGCAGGATCATATTGCGGAACATAAACTGTTTCCGTGTTGGTCGGTGTGATGACGACGGTTTCATCCTCTTCAACCTCAACCGTTTGTTCCGGGCCGGACACCAGTGCACCGCTATCGATTGCCTGATCCCGCATCACCTGGACGGCATCCATCACATCGTCAGATTGGGCCAGCATCGCTGTTCCCATCGTTTCGGTCCAGTCGACATGTGTCGCCATTTGCCCAACGATCTCGGGGAACGCTGTTGCAAGCACGCTGACGGACGGGTCCCAGCCCATCGCTTCGATTTCAGGCTCAAGCTCAGCCGGATCTCGGTCTGCATTGTCGATCAGAAAACGCTCGGCCTTCACAATCTCCAGCGGCTGGGTCGAGGCGACAAGTATCTGGATGAGCAGAGTATCCGGGTACAATGCAACCGGCGCGACCAGAGTTTGCAGCTCTGCGTCGGTCAGAAGGTCCGTTGTTTCTTGCGACGCCGCCTCGGTCGTTTCATCTGTGGTTTCCTGCGCGAAAAGCGCAGTGCTTGCGCAAAACAGGGGCGCAAAAATCAGATATCTAAACATATAGCGATCCTTCAATTTCTTTGAGGATCGCCCAAGTTCATGATTCTGGCAACAAATCTCGGAATTTGGCCCAAAGCCAAAAACCAAAAAGCCCCCGCGTCCGGGACGCAGGGGCCAGTTATTCGAAAGCAGGGCTTTCTTATTCTTCGTCTGCAGCCTCTTCGGCGGCGACGCGGGCTTTGTCGGCTGCGCCTTTGGCGTCGATGTCACGATCAACAAACTCGATGATCGCCATCGGGGCCATGTCGCCATAGCGGAAGCCAGCTTTCAGGATGCGGACATAACCGCCCTGACGCTCGGCGTAGCGGGGGCCCAGAACTTCGAACAGCTTCGCGACGTCTTTGTCTTCTTTCAGCTGTGATGCGGCCTGACGGCGGGCGTGCAGGTCGCCGCGCTTGCCCAGAGTGACCAGCTTTTCGATGATCGGGCGCAGTTCTTTTGCCTTGGGCAGAGTTGTCTTGATTTGCTCATGCTCGATGAGCGAGCCAGCCATGTTCGCAAACAGAGCCTTGCGGTGTTCATGAGTACGGTTCAGGCGGCGGTAACCACGTGCGTGACGCATTTTTCAATTCCTATCTTGCGTTTTGCTTTGTCTGGCCGGCGATGCGTGTCACCGGCTCTCCTTGGGGCATCATCGCCCAGACAGTCCCCGGAAAGCCGGGCATTGGGAAGACGCGCTTAGAACGCGTCTTCGAATTTCTTGGCCAGATCTTCGATGTTGTCGGGCGGCCAATCTTCGACATCCATGCCGAGGTGCAGGCCCATGCCGGACAGCACTTCTTTGATCTCGTTCAGCGACTTGCGGCCGAAGTTCGGTGTGCGCAGCATCTCGGCTTCGGTTTTCTGGATCAGATCGCCGATGTAAACGATGTTGTCGTTCTTCAGGCAGTTTGCCGAACGGACCGACAGCTCCAGCTCGTCCACTTTCTTCAGCAGCAGCGGGTTGAACTCCAGACCATCGTCCTCGTCCTGACGGCTCGCCGATTCCGGCTCGTCGAAGTTGACGAAGATCGACAGCTGATCCTGCAGAATGCGAGCGGCAAAGGCCAACGCGTCTTCAGGTGTGATCGAACCATCGGTTTCGATCTTCAGGGTCAGCTTGTCATAGTCCAGAACCTGACCTTCACGGGTCGGCTGAACGTCATAGGCGACCTTTTTGACCGGCGAATAGATCGCGTCGATCGGGATCAGACCGATAGGTGCGTCTTCGGGCTTGTTCTTCTCAGCCGAAACATAGCCTTTGCCGGTGTTGACGGTCAGTTCCATGAACAGATCGGCGCCATCATCCAGGTGACAGATGACGTGATCGCGGTTCAGAACCTCGATGCCAGCGCTTTCGCTGATGTCACCCGCAGTGACAATTGCCGGGCCTTTGGCATTGATCGACAGGCGCTTAGGGCCTTCGACTTCCATGCGAAGAGCAACCTGCTTGAGGTTCAGAATGATATCGGTAACGTCTTCACGAACACCTGCGACCGAGGAAAACTCGTGCAGGACGTTGTCGATCTGAACGCTGGTGATGGCCGCACCTTGCAGCGAGCTCATCAGAACGCGGCGCAGGGCGTTGCCCAGAGTCAGACCAAAGCCACGCTCCAGCGGTTCGGCAACCAGGGTCGCCTGGCGTGCGGGATCGTTGCCCGGCTTGGCTTCCAGCTGAGTCGGCTTGATCAATTCTGCCCAATTCTTGTGGATCATGTAATCCCTCCATTCCTGTCCGCGCCCCATGACCAACAAGGTGCAGACGCCCGAGGTTCAAAATGACGTGCTGGGGCCGTGCAAAAACACAGCCCCAGCTCAATTCAAAATCGCTTAGACGCGACGACGCTTCGGCGGACGGCAGCCGTTGTGAGCAATCGGGGTCACGTCGCGGATCGACGTGATGTTGAAGCCCACTGCAGCCAGCGCGCGCAGAGCCGATTCACGACCCGAACCGGGGCCCTGAACTTCGACTTCCAGCGTCTTGACGCCATGTTCCTGCGCCTTTTTGCCTGCATCTTCTGCAGCCATCTGAGCGGCGTAGGGGGTCGATTTCCGCGATCCTTTGAAACCCATGGTACCGGCAGACGACCACGAAATGGCGTTGCCCTGTACGTCCGAGATCAGGATCTTGGTGTTGTTGAAGGTCGAGTTCACATGGGCAACGCCCGATGCGATGTTCTTACGCTCTTTGCGTTTAACGCGAGTCTTATCACGTGCCATCAGTCAGACCCTCCCTTATTTCTTCTTACCAGCGATGGCCTTTGCGGGGCCTTTGCGGGTACGAGCGTTGGTGTGGGTGCGCTGACCGCGAACCGGCAGGTTGCGGCGGTGACGCAGACCGCGATAGCAGCCCAGGTCCATCAGGCGCTTGACGTTCATCTGAACTTCACGACGCAAATCACCTTCGACGGTGTAGTTGGCGTCGATGTGTTCGCGGATGGCCAGAACTTCGGCGTCGGACAGTTCATTGACGCGACGAGTCGCTTCAATGCCCACGGCTTCGCAGATTGCTTTGGCCGAAGTGTTGCCGATACCGGTGATATATGTGAGGGCGATTGGTACCCGCTTTGCAGTCGGGATGTTTACGCCGGCAATACGTGCCACGTGTCACTTTCCTTTTCGTTGCGGTTCCGTAACTCCAGAACCTTTTTTCACAACGCTTGACCGTGGCAGTGTCGCCAGAGGGTCCAGCATTATTCGAGGTGGTCGGGGCGTTTGGGACGAATCCCTCACGCAGACTTGATTCCCTTTAGGGATGGGGGTCGATATGGGCTTTTGGTGGGGCCGTCAAGCCCCAACCTGAAGTCAGCCGAGAATAGCCTCAATAGAGGCGGTCACTTCTTTGATCTCGGCCAGGCCATTGACCGGGCGCAGATCGCCTTTGGCATAGTAATACCCGATCAGCGGCGAGGTCTTTTTGTAGTATTCCATCAGGCGCGTGCGCAGGCTGTCTTCGTTGTCGTCTGCGCGGCGCTGGAAATCGTTTTCCTTGCCACAATTGGTACATTTGCCGTCGGCCGGGATCGGCTTGGTGATATCGTTGTAAACCTCACCACAACCACCACAGGTCGAACGCGCAGTGATCCGCTGCACCAAGGCTTCGTCATCCACACGCATCTCGATCACTGTGTGCAAGGACTGGCCCAGCTTGGTCAGCAATGCCGACAGGGCATCGGCCTGAGCCAGCGTGCGCGGGAAGCCGTCAAAAATGAAACCAGCACCGGTTTCAGTTGTCAGCTTCTCTTCGATCAGGCCGATCACGATTTCGTCTGTGACCAGCTTGCCCGCATCCATGATCGCCGCAACCTTCTGGCCCATCTCGGTGCCCGAGGTTTTGGCTTCGCGCAACATGTCGCCGGTGCTCAGCTGCACCATGCCGCGTGTTTCAACCAGGTGACGCGCCTGCGTCCCTTTACCAGCGCCCGGAGGGCCAAGAAGAATGATGTTCATCGACGAGCGGGTCCCTTCCTGCCGCGTTTCTTGCTCTTACCGCGCAGTTGTGACTTTTCGATCAGCCCTTCGTATTGATGCGCCAGCAAATGGCTCTGCACCTGTTGGATCGTGTCCATAGTCACAGAGACGATAATCAGAACAGAGGTGCCGCCAAAATAGAACGGGATGGCGAACTGGTTCCGCAGAATCTCGGGCAGCAGGCAAACCGCTGCCAGATAGGCTGAACCCAGAACCAGCACGCGGTTGACCACGTATTCCAGATACTCGGCGGTCTTCTTACCCGGGCGGATACCCGGTACAAAACCGTTTTGCTTTTTCAGATTGTCCGCAACATCATCGGGTTTGAACGCCACGTTGAACGTGTAGAAATATGCAAAGAACACGATCATCGACGCAAAGAACAGCAGATACAGCGGCTGTCCGGGGCCAAAGTTGGCCAGCATCCACGACATGATCGGTCCGTTTGTAGCACCCGCCGAGAAGGTCGAGATTGTCACCGGCAGCAACAGCAACGAGCTGGCAAAGATTGCAGGGATCACGCCTGCCGGGTTGACTTTGACCGGAAGGTGGCTGGATCCGCCCTCATAGACTTTCATCCCGGCCTGACGGCGCGGGTACTGGATGTGAACCTTGCGCAGCGCGCGCTCCATGAACACCACGAAGGTAATCACGGCGATGACCATCACGATCACCCCAACGATCACTGCAGGGCTGATTGCACCCGAACGACCCGAAGCAAAGAACTGTGCCAGTGCTGCCGGAACCTCAGCAATGATGCCCACAAAGATGATCAGCGAGATACCATTGCCGATGCCGCGCGCGGTGATCTGTTCACCCAGCCACATCAGGAACATGGTGCCGCCAACAAGAGTAATCATGGTCGACATGCGGAAGAACAGCCCCGGATCTGTCGCCAAATCACCAGCTTCAAGCGAAACCGCCAGACCATAGGCCTGTACAGTGGCCAAGGCCACGGTACCGAACCGGGTGTACTGGTTGATCTTCTTGCGGCCCTGCTCGCCCTCTTTCTTGAGTTGTTCAAGCGCGGGAACCATGGATGTCAGCAGCTGCACGATGATCGAGGCCGAGATATAGGGCATAATGCCGAGGGCAAAGATACCCATCCGCCCCAGCGCACCGCCGGTGAACATCGAAACCATGCCGCCGATGCCTTGCCCCGCCTGCTCCATGAACTCGCGCAGCGCCTGCCCGTCAATCCCCGGCACCGGAATAAAAGTGCCTAGGCGATAGACGATCAGCAAACCCAGCGTGAACAGGATGCGGTTGCGCAGATCGGTGGCTTTGCCCAGAGCAGCCCAGCTTGTATTGGCTGCCATTTGTTCTGCTGCTGATACCATAAATCGGTCTCTCTTATGCAAACGCCGCCCGGAACCGTTTTCCGGCTCGGACGGCGTCTTGGAAAACTCTGAGGTCTATGTAAGCGGGTCTTGGCCCACTCACAAGCGATTACTCTGCCGCAGCAGCTTTTGTGACCTTCAGTGAACCGCCCGCTTTTTCAACTGCCTCAACGGCAGACTTCGAAGCACCGGTTACTTCCAGGTTCACTTTGGCGCTGATTTCGCCTTTGGCCAGAACGCGGATACCGTCCAGCTTGCGGCGGACCAGACCGGACGCAACCAAAGCGTCTTCGGTGATCGCAGCCGAAGCGTCCAGCTTGCCGGCTTCGACAAACTTCTGGATCAGGCCCAGGTTAACAACGGCGAATGCCTTGCGGTTCGGCTTGCTGAAGCCACGCTTGGGCAGACGCTGGTACAATGGCATCTGACCGCCTTCGTAGCCATTGATGGCCACACCCGAGCGGGATTTCTGGCCTTTGATACCACGACCACCCATTTTACCTTTGCCAGAACCCGGACCACGGCCAACGCGAGTGCGTTTAGGTGCGGCGCCTGGATTGTCGCGCAATTCGTTCAGTTTCATTTCGCTTCTCCTAAGCCGGATATGACCCCCGAAGCGTGATGGGCCAAACACGGCATTTCTTGGTTTTGATTCTCATGGCGGAAAGCCACCGCAGGCGTATAGGCCCGATGGCCAAGCTTGGCAAGTCTGTAGATTGCCGTCCGCTCTGCGGCGCAGTCAAAGGTACCCGAACCAGACTGTAAACTGCTCCCAAAAGGGCGACCTCGCCGGTTTCTAACCGTTATTTGAGCACGAATTCCACCAACTTTGGCAGAAACCCCTTGCCATACCGGAGTGGTAGTCTATCGGGATGCCTGTAAACACCAGACTGGCAGGCGCATGACTCACCCTTCTCACTCGCTTCGGGACAAGCCGGAGACAACCGCCGCACGTGACTGGGTAACAACGCTTGCCAAATATCGCGAACCGGACCAACTGCGAAGCACGTTCGAGTTGGGCGTCAGCATTGTTCCCTTCTTCGCGCTTTGGGCGTTGTCCTGGATGTCGCTGTCTGTCAGCTATTGGCTGGCCTTTGCGATTTCCGTGCTCAATGCGGCCTTTCTGCTGCGCCTTTTTGCCATCCAGCATGATTGCGGACACGGCGCGTTCTTCAAGAACCGGACGGTCAGTGACTGGATCGGGCGCGGAATCGGCGTTCTGACCCTGACACCTTATGATGTCTGGCGTCGCACGCATTCCACGCATCACAACAGCTCGGGCAATCTGGGCAAGCGCGGGATGGGCGATATCCACACCCTGACTGTGGCCGAGTATCAAGCCAAAACGCCAATGAACCGGTTCTGGTATCGCGTCTATCGGAATCCGATCACCCTGTTCGTGTTTGGCCCCGGCTATCTGTTTCTGTTTCAGAACCGCCTACCCTTGGGCCTGACCGACAGCGTCAGGTTCTGGGTCAGCGCCATGGCCACCAATGTCGCCATACTGGCCATATTACTGACGGTCTATTATTTTGGCGGCCTGATGCCGATGCTGCTGATCTTCCTGCCCTCAACCCTGATTGCCGCAGCCGCCGGAGTATGGCTGTTCTACGTGCAGCACCAGTTCGAGGACACACATTGGGAGTCGGATGAGAACTGGCAGCTGCACGAAGCGGCGCTGCACGGAAGCTCTCATTATATATTGCCGTCGGTCTTGCAGTGGTTCACCGCCAATATCGGCATCCACCACGTGCATCACCTCTACAGCCGTATTCCCTTTTATCGCCTGCCCGAAGTGCTGCGCGATCATGATGAGCTGGCCAACAGCAACCGGATGACCATCCGCGAAAGCCTCGCCAACGCACGGCTGCATCTGTGGGATGAGCAAAGCCGCCGCCTGCTGTCCTTCGCCGAGGCGAGGGCGCTTTATGGGTGAGGGGTTCCGTGGCCAGCTGGTTCGTCGGAAAGACGCCAAGAAATCCTATGTGACCCTGGAAAAGGGCAGCTCCATCGCCGTGTCCTCCGGTCGCTGATCGGACCCGTCCTTGGAGAGAGTTAAAGACCCCGCGAAAGCGGTTTTTTTGTACCGGTCGTCTGAACAGTTTTACAAGGCAGCCTTGTATTCGTGGATTAGTGAAGCAGTCTTTAGCATCGCTTCACCCTCGCAGAGTGTAACAAGTTTTTCCGGTGTGATTTCAGGGTTTTTGAGACGTTCGCGCATTCTTCTGAGTGTCGCCATGGTTTCTGATGGTGACAATGAAATGCAGTCGGCAAAAAAAACTATCTGCCGACAGTGGCTCTATATCAAATGGCGCGCAATATTCCGGCGGGAAATCTTTCAGATTGTCGGTCACGATAACCGATGCGCAGGTCTTAATTGCCGCTGCAAGAACGTGCCGATCTTTCTCGTTAATGCCATCTAGTGAAGGTTCAAGAACCTCGAAATCCTCGACCATAGCTTCCTCAAACGCTCGGCACATATTACTGCGCTGGCGTTTCGCACCCTTATCGGGTTCGGCGATTTCTTTGCGTTGAAGCAGCTTCACTATAGTTCGTTCAGTCTCATCCATGATCTTGTTAGACCATCGAACGCGATAAAATTCAGCTTGGGCAAAGGAAAGTAAAATATTTCGCTTAAGGGCGCTGGATAACACGCAAGCGTCAGCCAGCGCCGTGAAGCGGTCAGCTTGATAGTTCAAAGTAGGCCGTGCTCTCCGTCAAATTCCGCAAGGTCTGCAAGAGCGTCAGCACGCTCAGTGTCACGTTTGTCTTTGTATGCCATCAAGTCGCTTGCTTTGATGCGCCTATGTCTCCCAACGCGATCAAAGGGGATTTCATCTCTTTCAAGCAATTTGATTAGATGAGGGCGTGAAACGTTCAGTATATCAGCTGCTTGTTGCGTGGTCAGTTGACTATCCAGTGGAATCAGTTGGAAGCCTCGACCACTGCTAACTAGCCGCAACAACTCTAAAAAAGAGTGCGCAAGTGCGGGCGAGAGCGTGATTGGCTGCGTCTCACCCTCGACATTAGATATGTTTATTACTGCTTCGCCGTCCTCCTTGATTTGCGAGGCGACGATTTGTCTAAGCGTCTCGGCGTTTGTGCTTTCCAACTCAGTTGGCAAGCGTTCGTCAAAGGCCGGCGCATTTAACGCGGCATTCATAGCGTGTTCTCTCTTATTGTATATGTTGGTTCGATAGAGTTACTTGTCTGGGCTCGGTAGTTTTCCACACACCGTTGTGTATTTATATGGATCTATTCGCAATATTCGCAACAACTTTCTGACAGTATCAAGTAAAAAATGTGTTTAAATTGTGGTGCGATGCATTCAAAAGTTCTTTACAGATAGCGATTTGGCCTAGCCATTGGGATTTGCGCGTAGCATCGAAAAACTTATGCGTGCAAGTTGGCTGGCCGTTCGTAAACTACCTTTCTCAGCATTGCAGAACGCAAGTAATTCCCTATAGACACCCACCGCCAACACTGCTAAACGCACCCAATCTTGCGGCCTCGGATTCGTTCCGGGGCCTCTGATATTTGTAACCGGGGACCTTCGGGGCCCTATACCCTTGGCACCTACGGGGGCCTATCACATAGCAGGGAAAACCCCTGCACTTGCTAAACGGAAGACAGAAAGCATGGCACTCAAGTCGTACAAGCCGACGACGCCGGGCCAGCGCGGGCTGGTGCTGATCGACCGTTCGGAGCTTTGGAAAGGACGTCCGGTCAAGTCTCTCACTGAGGGTTTGACCAAATCGGGCGGCCGGAACAACACCGGACGGATCACTTCACGCCGCCGCGGCGGTGGCGCAAAGCGTCTCTACCGGATCGTTGACTTCAAACGGAACAAATTTGATGTCGCGGCAACCGTCGAGCGGATCGAATATGACCCGAACCGGACCGCATTCATCGCACTGGTAAAATACGAAGACGGCGAGCAGGCATATATCCTGGCTCCGCAACGTCTGGCTGTTGGTGACAAAGTCGTGGCATCCGCCAAGGCCGACATCAAGCCGGGCAACGCAATGCCGTTCTCGGGCATGCCCATTGGTACCATCGTCCACAACATCGAGATGAAGCCTGGCAAAGGCGGTCAGATCGCACGTGCGGCCGGTACTTACGCTCAGTTCGTTGGTCGCGATGGCGGCTACGCTCAGATCCGTCTGAGCTCGGGCGAGCTGCGCATGGTCCGTCAGGAATGCATGGCCACCGTCGGTGCCGTGTCCAACCCCGACAACTCGAACCAAAACCTCGGTAAAGCCGGTCGTATGCGCCACAAAGGCGTGCGTCCGTCGGTTCGTGGTGTTGCAATGAACCCGATCGATCACCCGCACGGTGGTGGTGAAGGTCGTACCTCGGGTGGCCGTACACCGGTTACGCCGTGGGGTAAGGACACCAAGGGTAAGCGTACCCGCAACAAGAACAAAGCGTCCCAGAAGCTGATCATCCGCTCGCGGCACGCCAAGAAGAAGGGACGTTAATCTATGTCTCGCTCTGTTTGGAAGGGTCCTTTCGTCGATGCTTACGTGCTGAAAAAAGCCGAAGCAGCGCGCGAGTCGGGCCGCAACGAAGTCATCAAAATCTGGTCGCGTCGTTCCACCATTCTGCCCCAGTTCGTGGGTCTGACCTTTGGTGTGTACAACGGCCAGAAGCACATTCCCGTCAACGTCTCGGAAGACATGATTGGTCAGAAGTTCGGTGAATACTCGCCGACCCGTACCTATTATGGCCATGCCGCAGACAAAAAAGCGAAGCGGAAGTAAGTCATGGGCAAGGAAAAGAACCCCCGCCGCGTGGCTGAAAACGAAGCAATGGCGAAAACGCGCATGCTTCGCACCAGCCCGCAGAAGCTGAACCTGGTTGCGCAAATGATCCGCGGCAAGAAAGTTGAGAAGGCTCTGACCGACCTGACTTTCTCGAACAAGCGTGTCGCGCAGGACGTCAAGAAGTGCCTGCAGTCCGCAATCGCGAATGCCGAAAACAACCACAACCTGGACGTTGACGAGCTGATCGTCGCCGAAGCATGGGTTGGCAAGAACCTGGTCATGAAGCGCGGTCGTCCGCGCGCCCGTGGCCGTTTCGGCAAGATCATGAAGCCGTTCTCGGAGATCACCATCAAGGTGCGTCAAGTTGAGGAGCAAGCCTAATGGGACATAAAGTCAATCCGATCGGCATGCGCCTTCAGGTCAACCGCACCTGGGACAGCCGTTGGTACGCTGATACCAAGGACTACGGTGATCTTCTGCTGGAAGACATCAAGATCCGTGAGTTCATCAACAAAGAGTGCAAGCAGGCCGGTGTTGCACGTGTGATCATCGAACGTCCGCACAAGAAGTGCCGCGTCACGATCCACACTGCACGTCCGGGTGTCATCATCGGCAAGAAGGGTGCAGACATCGAAGTTCTGCGCAAGAAGCTGGCCAAGATGACCGACAGCGAACTGCACCTGAACATCGTCGAAGTGCGCAAGCCGGAACTCGACGGTCAACTGGTTGCCGAGTCGATCGCTCAGCAGCTGGAACGCCGTGTCTCGTTCCGCCGCGCGATGAAACGTGCCGTTCAGAACGCCATGCGCATGGGCGCCCTGGGTATCCGGGTGAACGTCGCTGGTCGTCTGGGTGGTGCCGAAATCGCACGGACCGAGTGGTACCGCGAAGGCCGCGTGCCTCTGCACACCCTGCGTGCCGACATCGATTACGCACATGCCGAAGCGATGACTCCTTACGGGATCATCGGGATCAAGGTCTGGATCTTCAAAGGTGAGATCATGGAGCACGATCCGCAGGCACGTGACCGTAAAGCACAGGAACTCCAGGATGGTCCGGCACCTCGCGGTGCAGGCGGCCGTCGCTAAGGGGGAATTGAGATGCTTCAACCAAAGCGTACAAAATTCCGCAAGATGCACAAAGGCCGGATCAAGGGTGAAGCCAAAGGCGGCTCTGATCTGAACTTTGGCACTTACGGTCTGAAAGCTCTGCAGCCTGAACGCGTCACCGCGCGTCAGATCGAAGCTGCACGTCGTGCCATGACCCGTCACATGAAACGTCAGGGTCGTGTCTGGATCCGTATCTTCCCCGACACTCCGGTCACTGCAAAGCCGATCGAAGTTCGTATGGGTAAAGGTAAGGGTTCGGTGGACCGCTGGGTTTGCAAGGTCAAGCCTGGTCGCGTGATGTTCGAGATCGACGGTGTCAATGACGACATCGCCCGCGAGGCCCTGCGCCTGGCCGCGATGAAGCTGCCGATCAAGACCCGCGTCGTGGTTCGCGAAGACTGGTAAGCGATTGGGGCTAAGGCCCAGTTCGCAAAAAGATTGACCCCCGTCGGGACACCGGCGGGGGTTTTATGTTGGGGGCGCTGCCCCCGCCGCGGCAAGCCACGCCTCCCCCGGGGTAGTTTTAGCCAGATGAAGCAGGAATCCATTTTTCATCTGGCCAAAAATACCTCGGAGCGCGAGGCAGAGCCTCGCATTTCCGCCATCGCCTTCCCCGCATCACTGGTCTAAGACAGGACGCATGGCACAGATTGAATCACTTTTCGTTACCCGTCTCTATCGCGCAGCTTTGTCCGAGTTTGATCCCAAAATAGACTCGGAGGAGCTTGAAAACTCTTGCCTTGTTATCGCGGAAGATGACGAGGCCGGACAGGATTGGTGTGAAGAGAATGGCTATCCCGGCTATACCAGCTATGCCTCGCTGACGGATCTGCCCTGGCGGTTCCCGATCTTTGCCGATCTGGTGAAAGTGCTGGATCAACACGTGGCGGCCTTTGCCAAGGATCTGGAGTTTGATCTTGGTGAAGGAGAGCTGAAGCTGGAGGATCTGTGGATCAACATCCTGCCCGAAGGTGGTATGCACTCCAGCCACCTGCACCCGCACAGCGTAATTTCTGGCACGACCTATGTGGCGATGCCCGAAGGGGCGAGCGCGTTGAAACTGGAAGATCCGCGCTCAGGCCGCATGATGGCAGCGCCGACGCGTCTCAAAGGTGGTCGGCGGGAATTGCAGCCGTTCATTTATATGAAGCCACAGGTAGGGGATGTCCTACTGTGGGAAAGCTGGCTGCGCCACGAGGTGCCGATGAACATGGCCGAGGACGAACGGATTAGCGTCAGCTTCAACTACAAGTGGGAGTAGCGTGCACTCTGTTAGGGGTTCTCTTAGAACTCTGTGGGTTCTGGTAAACTAGGACAAGCCAATCTCAATTACAGCCGTTACTCTCTCATTAATAGAGGAGTAACGGTAATGAGAGAAGCAGAGCGTGTTGTACGCCAATTTCACGAAAGCTGGGGCATGCGCGACCCTGAACGTGGCGCGCAGGTTATTTCTGATGACTGTAAGTTTGAGGATGTAGCCCGTGGTGAAAGGCAAATAGGAAAGCTCGCGTATAAAGAAGACTATGCGCGTTGGCGAAAAGCATTTCCAGATGGGGAGTGTATCGTTGACAATGTCATCGTGAGCGATTGTGGCGAGTGGGCCATTGTAGAGTTTCACAATACCGGTACGCATACTGGTATCCTGCATTCCAGTTTGGGAGAATTTGAACCTACGGGTAAGCGATACGAAGTACGCTACTGTTCTGTAATGCGCGTAAAGAACGGTATGGTTGTCGAAGGGCGCGACTATTATGACAGTGCCACAATCGTTCGAAACCTCGGTTTAATGTAAGGATCGTGTGTATTTTTTGCGGATGTTCTTCCTTTAGAAACTTCCTCTTGCCACCCACCCCCTAAACCCTTATACGGCGGCATCCTGCAAGTCCCCCGGCCGAGTCGGGGGATTCGCATGTCTATCATTCATCCACCAGGTCCAAGGTGACCCTGCAAGGGGGCCTTCTGGTGTTTTGAGCAAAGGAAAAAGGCGATGAACGCCCAAGAACTGCGTGACAAGACCCCGGACCAGCTCCGCGAGGAACTGGCCAACCTGAAGAAAGAAAGCTTTAACCTGCGCTTTCAACAGGCAACCGGTCAGCTGGAAAATACAGCTGGTATCAAAGCGGCCCGCCGCAATGCTGCCCGCGTCAAAACCATTCTGAACGAAAAGGCCGCTGCTGCGGCATCCGAGGAGTAATCAGATGCCCAAGCGTATCCTGCAAGGCACCGTGACCAGCGACGCCAACGAACAGACCGTAACCGTATCTGTCGAACGCCGCTTCAAGCACCCGCTGCTGCAAAAAACCGTTCGTAAGTCCAAGAAATACCGGGCTCACGACGAAAAGAACGCCTTCAAGGTCGGCGACACCGTACGCATCATCGAATGCGCGCCGAAATCGAAGACGAAACGTTGGGAAGTTCTGGAAGCATAAGCTTCCGGGATTTTTCATTTGTCGAAACCCTGGGGGATTTAACAAGACCAGCCCCCACAGGTCGGGAGAAACCACATGATCCAGATGCAGACCAATCTGGATGTTGCTGACAACTCCGGCGCACGCCGAGTTCAGTGCATCAAGGTCCTGGGTGGTTCCAAGCGTAAATACGCCTCCGTTGGCGACATCATTGTCGTCTCGGTGAAGGAAGCCATCCCGCGCGGCCGCGTGAAGAAAGGTGACGTCCGCAAGGCCGTCGTCGTACGCACCGCCAAAGAAGTCCGTCGCGAAGACGGCACCGCGATCCGTTTTGATCGCAACGCCGCCGTCATCCTGAACAACAACAACGAGCCCGTAGGTACCCGTATCTTTGGCCCCGTTGTTCGCGAACTGCGTGGCAAGAACTTCATGAAAATCATCTCGCTGGCTCCGGAGGTGCTGTAATCATGGCTGCTAAACTCCGCAAAGGCGACAAGGTCGTCGTGCTGGCCGGCAAGGATAAGGGCAAAGAGGGAACCATTTCCTCGGTTGACCCGAAAGCCGGTAAAGCTGTTGTCGATGGCATCAACATCGCCATCCGCCACACCCGTCAGTCGCAAACCTCGCAAGGTGGTCGCCTGCCTCAGGCAAACCCGATCGAGCTGTCGAACCTGGCGCTGCTGGACAAGAACGGCAAAGCAACCCGCGTTGGCTTCCGCATGGAAGGTGACAAGAAGGTCCGCTTCGCCAAGACCACAGGGGACGTGATCGATGCTTGATAACGCAACCTACACCCCGCGTCTGAAAGCTCAGTACGTTGAAACCATCCGTGCCGCTCTGAAAGAAGAGTTCGGCTATAAGAACGACATGCAGCTGCCCAAGCTGGAAAAAATCGTTCTGAACATCGGTTGTGGTGCTGAGGCGGTCAAAGACTCGAAGAAAGCGAAAGCTGCTGTCGAGGATCTGACTGCGATTGCTGGTCAAAAGGCCGTTGCAACAAAGGCGAAGAAGTCGATCGCGGGTTTCCGCGTCCGTGAAGACATGCCGCTGGGTGCAAAAGTGACCCTGCGCGGCGACCGGATGTACGAATTCCTGGATCGTCTGATCACCATCGCGCTGCCGCGCGTTCGTGACTTCCGCGGTGTTAAGCCGTCTTTCGATGGTCGTGGCAACTTTGCCATGGGCATGAAAGAGCACATCGTGTTCCCGGAAATCGACTTCGACAAGGTCGACGAGGTCTGGGGCTTGGATATCGTAATTGCCACCACAGCGAAAACCGACGCTGAAGCGAAGAGCCTGTTGAAAGCATTCAACATGCCATTCAACGCGTAAGCGCCGGGAGGATTGAGACATGGCTAAAAAAGCAATGATCGAACGCGAGAAGAAGCGCGAACGCCTGGTGGCCAAATATGCCGCAAAGCGTGCCGAGCTGAAAGAAATCGCGAATGACGAGAGCCGCCCGATGGAAGAGCGCTTCAAGGCGCGTCTGAAACTGGCGAAACTGCCGCGCAACAGCTCGGCTACCCGTCTGCACAACCGTTGTCAGCTGACCGGTCGTCCCCACGCTTACTACCGTAAGCTGAAGGTCAGCCGTATCGCGCTGCGCGAGCTGGGTTCTGCTGGTCAGATCCCCGGCATGGTGAAATCGAGCTGGTAAGGGAGACATAGATATGAATGATCCTATCGGCGATATGCTCACCCGTATCCGCAACGCGCAACTGCGCGGCAAATCCACCGTTTCCACCCCGGCTTCCAAGCTGCGCGGTTGGGTTCTGGATGTGCTGGCGGACGAAGGCTACATCCGTGGCTATGAAAAGACGACCGGCGAAAACGGTCATCCGGCCATCGAAATCAGCCTGAAGTACTACGAAGGCACCCCTGTTATTCGCGAACTGAAGCGGGTCTCAAAGCCCGGTCGTCGTGTTTACATGGGCGTCAATGACATCCCGCAGGTCCGTCAGGGTCTGGGCGTGTCGATTGTCAGCACTCCGAAAGGTGTGATGTCGGACGCAAACGCTCGCTCCAACAATGTTGGCGGCGAAGTGCTCTGCACCGTCTTCTAAGGAGGTCTGCAATGTCTCGTATTGGTAAAAAACCGGTCGAGCTGCCCAGCGGCGTTACCGCCTCTGTGTCCGGCCAGACCATCGAAGTGAAAGGTCCGAAAGGCACCCGCAGCTTCACCGCCACCGACGACGTAACGCTGTCGGTTGAAGACAACGTGGTCAAGATCGACCCCCGTGGCATGTCCAAGCGTGCCCGCCAGCAGTGGGGCATGAGCCGCACCATGGTTGCCAACCTGGTAACCGGTGTGACCACAGGCTTCAAAAAAGAGCTGGAGATCCAGGGTGTCGGTTACCGGGCTCAGATGCAGGGCAACACCCTGAAACTGAACCTGGGCTACAGCCACGATGTTGATTTCACTGCTCCGGAAGGTGTCACCATCACCGCGCCGAAGCAGACCGAAATCGTTGTGGAAGGTATCGACCAGCAGTTGGTGGGCGAAACCGCGGCCAAAATCCGCGAGTGGCGCCGTCCCGAGCCGTACAAAGGCAAGGGCATCCGCTATAAGGGCGAGTTCATCTTCCGCAAGGAAGGCAAGAAGAAGTAAGGACGCAAACAATGGCAAACAGCAAAAGAACCCTGTTTCTGAAGCGCCGCCTGCGCGTTCGGAACAAACTTCGCAAAGTCAACGCCGGCCGTGTACGCCTGTCGGTTCACCGTTCGAACAAAAACATCAGCGTTCAGCTGATCGACGACGTTCGTGGCGTGACCCTGGCCTCGGCCTCGACCCTGGAGAAAGATCTGGGTGTTGTTGGCAAGAACAACGTCGAAGCGGCCACCAAAGTGGGCGCAGCCATCGCCGAGCGTGCCAAGAAGGCAGGCGTCGAAGAGGCCTATTTCGATCGTGGTGGCTTCCTGTTCCACGGCAAAGTGAAGGCAGTTGCCGACGCTGCGCGTGAAGGTGGTCTGAAGATCTAAGACTTGCGGGCAGCTTTGCGGCTGCCCCGATGATCCGGGGGCCTCGGCAACAGTCGGGGCTCACTTGGATTGAAGCAAACGGCGTCACAAGCGCCACATGAGAAAAGGGATGCCAAATGGCAGAACGTGAAAACCGTCGGGGCCGTGGCCGCGACCGTGAAGAAGCACCGGAATTTGCAGATCGTCTGGTCGCAATCAACCGCGTGTCGAAAACCGTAAAAGGTGGTAAGCGCTTTGGCTTCGCCGCTCTGGTGGTTGTCGGCGATCAGAAAGGCCGCGTCGGCTTTGGCAAAGGTAAAGCGAAAGAAGTACCTGAGGCCATCCGTAAGGCGACCGAACAAGCCAAGCGTCAAATGATCCGCGTGCAGCTGCGCGAAGGTCGGACCCTGCACCACGACATCGAAGGCCGTCACGGCGCTGGTAAAGTGGTTATGCGCACCGCACCTGAAGGTACTGGTATCATCGCCGGTGGTCCGATGCGTGCCGTGTTCGAAATGCTGGGCGTTAAAGACGTTGTGTCCAAGTCGCTGGGCTCGCAGAACCCGTACAACATGATCCGCGCCACCATCAACGGCCTGCAGAAAGAGCAGAGCCCGCGTTCGGTTGCCGCGCGTCGTGGTAAAAAAGTTGCCGACATCCTGCCCAAGCGGGACGAAGCACCGGCTGCTGCTGAAGCAGAAGCATAAGGAGAGCGACCCATGGCAAAAACCATCGTCGTCAAGCAGATCGGTTCACCGATCCGCCGCCCCGCCGAACAGCGCGCAACCCTGATCGGCCTGGGCCTGAACAAGATGCACAAAACCCGTGAGCTGGAAGATACTCCTTCGGTTCGTGGTATGATCCGCAAGATCCCGCATCTGGTAGAAATCGTCGAAGAACGCGGCTAAGCGCGAAGCCTTCGAGAATTTCCAAGAACGCCTCTGACTTTGGTCGGGGGCGTTTTTTTTTGCCTTTAACACCAACTGACGTGTCGCTTTGATCCATTGTGTTAAAAGGATGAGAAACGATGAAACTATTCCTATCCGTTCGGCGTAAGGATTGACGTTGGACATACCGAAAACGCATAGCCGGTAGACCGAAAATTCGGTTGTTAGCGATACCTCTCAACCCTATTTCACGCTTGTCCAATGAAGGAACACGAAAAAGGAAACGTCAGGGAATACGCCCTGATTTGAGAAAGGAATAAGAAGATGACAACTGCTACACTGACACACTCCGGCTTCGGCTTCAGCGCCCGGATTGCAAACATGATCGAACGGATGAAAACCGCGCGCGCCCGTGCGGCTGAGTATCAGCGCACTTACCGCGAACTGCAAAACCTGACCAACCGCGAGCTGGATGACATCGGCGTCCGTCGCTGTGATATCGCGGACATCGCGCACAAGCACGTTTATTGCTCATAATCGCGGATACCCGAAGCAAAAACACAAAGGCGCCACAGGGCGCCTTTTCTGTTTCAACCAGAAGCCCACAGTGCGATCAGACAGCGCCGGATGACCCATGGTCTCTCGAGAAGGTCGAAAGCGGCTGTAAGGCGCTAAATTCGGGCTCTGCGTCGTTTGTCACCCAACAGGAGCAGCCGGTGCACTGTCATAAGCAGCACAAATGCCATCTGGCACCTCATAAGCTGGCTGGAATGTGTCTCCACAACTTCAGCGACCTCATGGCCCCTACCCTAAAGACCGCCTGCGGCAGAGAGGTTCGGATTCCACAGCCAACCGCTGCTGACGCTTGATGTATCCTAATACCTCGCGAAACGCGCGGTGCTTGGGTTTCCCTTCCAGATAGTCAGCCAGTTTTAGTAAGTTGATCGGGTGTTTCTTAACAAGCAACTCGATCCGCTGCACGGCACCGTCCAGCTCGTAGTGGTCCACGAACTGGCAAGCAACTTGTGTGGGGGTCAGCAGGCAGTAATCCTGCGGGCGCTTGTCTGTGTAGCGCGCAATGTCAAACGGCGACGCGCCCAAGGCGTGGAATTTGGGGATGTGTACGCGCATGTCCGCCTCGGCGTGTTCAAGCACCGTACCAGAGGTCTGACGGAACCCCAATGGGCCAAGCTTGCCGACCACATGACGACGCATCGCCGGAGAGATCATGTCTACGTCGGCCCGGTCATATTTCAAATCATCGAAAACAGACAAAAGCCCCAGTTGCTCGTCAGCAATCTGGAAATACGGTTCGGCGCTGAACGCGCGCATCTTCTCCAGCACTTGTGTACGCGTGGTCTCAGGGTCTGAAACGAAATCGGCCTCGGCGGGTTGATCCGCCGAGGCCGTAAATAGTCGCAGTAAGCGTCGGATCAAAGACCGGTGCTCACGTCGATGGTGTTGCCCTCTTCCAGGGTCACATATGCTTTTTTGACGTCTTTCCGACGGCCCAGTTGGCCGCGGAACCGCTTGACCTTGCCTTTGGTCACGGTGGTGTTCACCGCCTTGACCTTCACACCAAACAGAGCCTCAACGGCCTCTTTGATCTGCGGCTTGTTGCTGTCGATCGCCACTTCAAAGACAACCGCGCCGTTTTCGGACGCCATGGTCGACTTTTCGGTGATGATCGGCTTGCGGATCACGTCGTAGTGTTCTGCCTTCGCGCTCATTTCAGACGAGCCTCCAGTGCTTCGACAGCCGCTTTGGTGAGCACCAGGGTGTCACGCTTGAGGATGTCATAGACGTTTGCGCCCATCGACGGCAGGATATCCAGACCTTCGATGTTCTTGGACGCTTTCAGGAACCCTTCGTTCACGGTCGCGCCGTCGATGACCAGAGCACGTTTCCAGCCCAGGTTTGCAACCTGTTTGGCCAGAGCAGCGGTCTTGCCTTCGGCTTCGGCGTTCTCGATCACAACCAGTTCACCTGCTTTGGCTTTTGCCGACAGAGCGTGGCGCAGGCCAAGCTTGCGGAACTTCTTCGGCAGGTCGTGGCCGTGCGAACGAGGGGTCGGGCCCTTGTAGATACCACCCTTGCGGAAGATCGGCGCGTTGCGGTCACCATGGCGTGCGCCACCGGTGCCCTTCTGGCGATAGATCTTCTTGGTCGAGTAGCTGGTTTCCGAGCGGGTCTTGACCTTGTGGGTGCCGGCCTGCGCGTTGTTACGCTGCCAACGGACCACACGGTGCAGGATGTCCGCACGCGGCTCGAGACCGAACAGATCGGCGTTCAGCTCGATGTCGCCGGCTTTGCCGCCGTCCAGTTTGATTACATCAAGTTTCATGCTTCACCACCTTCCGCGGGAGCTTCTTCCGCAGGTGCTTCGGTTGCAGCCGATTTCACAGCAGCCGGGAAAGGCAGGCCTTCCGGTGCTTTCTTCTTCACGGCGTCCTTGACGGTGACCCAGCCCGATTTCGGTCCGGGAACGGCGCCTTTGATGAAGACCAGGTTCCGGTCGGCGTCGGTTTTGACAACTTCCAGGTTCTGGGTGGTTACACGGGCAGCACCCATGTGACCGGCCATCTTCTTGCCTTTGAACACCTTGCCCGGATCCTGACACTGACCGGTCGAACCGTGCGAACGGTGGCTGATCGAAACACCGTGCGAGGCGCGCAGACCACCAAAGTTGTGGCGCTTCATTGCACCGGCAAAGCCTTTACCGATCGAGGTACCCGAAACGTCAACTTTCTGACCTTCCAGGAAGTGTTCTGCCGAAATCTCGGCGCCCACTTCGATCAGGCCATCTTCAGAGACGCGGAACTCGGCCAGCTTACGCTTGGGCTCGACCTTTGCAGCGGCGTAGTGGCCGCGCATGGCCTTCGAGGTGCGTTTTGCCTTGGCAGCACCGGCGCCCAGCTGAACGGCGGTGTAGCCGTCTTTGTCAGCGGTACGCTGTGCAACGACCTGCAGGTTGTCCAGGTGAAGAACGGTCACAGGGATCTGCTTGCCGTCTTCCATGAACAGGCGGGTCATGCCAACTTTTTTTGCGATAATACCAGAGCGCATAATCTATACCCTCCGATCTTACGACTGCAGCTTGATCTCGACGTCCACACCAGCAGCGAGGTCGAGCTTCATCAGCGCGTCTACGGTCTGGGGGGTCGGATCAACGATGTCGAGCAGACGCTTGTGCGTGCGGATCTCGAACTGGTCGCGGGATTTCTTGTCAACGTGAGGGCCACGGAGAACCGTGAACTTCTCAATCTTGTTCGGCAGCGGGATCGGGCCGCGCACGTTCGCGCCGGTCCGCTTGGCAGTGTTGACGATCTCTTGCGTGCTGGCATCCAGAACGCGATAGTCAAATGCCTTCAGCCGAATACGGATGTTTTGGCTTTGCATATTAACAGCCTTTTATCAGGCGTTGAGGTTGAGAGGAGGACAGACGCGCATCGCCAACCCTCTTCGAACCCAAAAGGCGGGAATCATCCCGCCTTGATGTTCTTATTGAGAACTCGCGCGTATTAGTGGGATTGGTGGGGTTTGGCAAGGGGGGAAATTTCAACACTGCTCGAGGCAGCTACCCGATAGTGAGGCGCTTGCTCGTCATCGCGGGTCAGCCTTTGATTTACCTCAATGCATACGAAAGCCGCAATCATTAAACTCTGTCTCGGATAGTCATAGACCAAATTGAACTGGCACCCCCGTGGGATAGTGGTCGACCCATTTTTACCAAAGGAGAATCACGATGCTTAAGCATGTTGCAACTGCTGTGCTCCTTGGCGCTGCACTGACAATGCCTTTTGACGATTCTGCCGCACAAGGCGCATCGAATGACCTGAGAAAGTTCTTTGACAGTCGCAATGTTCCTGTCACGGTCGACAATTTTGTACGGGCCGCCACGGATATCGAGTTTGGGAAATACGTGGCACTATCTGGCGGTATCAACAAAGTTTTGCACATTCGAGAACCTACCCCGATTGACCAACAACCCACGATCCGCATGAATCGGGACACCCTTTACAGTATGGCAGTCATTGACATCACCGAAGGAGCAACCCTCACCTTACCGGACGGAGGGAACCGCTACATCTCGGCCCAGATCGTCAATCAGGATCACTATATGAACAAGGTGTTTCTGGGCGCTGGAACCTATGAATTGGATTTTGACACGTTCGACACCCCTTTTGTCGTGATGATTGTGAGGCTTCTAGTGGATGCCAGCGATCCCGATGACATCGCGGAAGTTTCTGCTTTGCAAGACAAAATCACTTTAGAGGCAAAGTCCGCAAAACCCTTTATCTCGCCTCATTATGACGAGAAAAGTTTTGATGGCGTATTGCAAGCTGCGCTATCGCTCAGCCGGTTTATTCCTGATAGCCGGGCCACGTTTGGTCCCAAAAGTGAAGTGGACCCCATCCGCCACTTTCTGGGCGCTGCTTTTGGCTGGGGGGGATTGCCGGAAGAATCCGCCTTCTATCTGTCGATTGACCCCAATCGCCCTGTTGGTGAATATAAAATCGATATCCCGGCTGCGGTCCCGGTGGACGCCTTTTGGTCCATCAGCGTCTACAACGCGGATGGCTTTTTTGAGGAAAACGAAACCGGCGTCTACAATGTAAACTCTGTTTCAGGCGCGGAAAACGATGACGGCAGCATGACTGTTCATCTTGGCGGATGCGGTGACGGACGCGTAAACTGCATCCCGTTGACAGATGGGTGGAACTATGCAGTGCGCCTGTATCAACCTGGTCCCGAAATCCTTGATGGAACGTGGACTTTCCCCAAGGCTGTCCCAGTGTCCACGGACTGAACGCAAAAGCCTGATTTATAAGCTGTTGCAAGAAAAGGCCGCCCCGATATGGGACGGCCTTCTTTAGTTCAACCGAGTTGCGGCAAGCGCGCCTTACTCGATGATTTTCGAGACAACGCAAGCGCCGACGGTGCGGTCGCCTCCGCGGGTCGCGAAGCGGAGGCCTATTTCCGTTGCGATCGGTGCGATCAGCTCAACGCTGAACGACGCGTTTTGGTCAGGCATGACTATTTCAGGGCTTCAAGCAACCGAAACCTAAATCCTTAGCCTAATTCCGTACAAGCCACGGCTCTTCTACCTTCATTCCCTGATAGATCGCATGCAAGAAAACATGCGCAATCACCGGGTCATTCGAAAAAGGTGAAAACTGCAAATTGCCTTCTTTCACACTCTCTTGGGCTTCATAGACAACCTCATCCCCTTTGACAGTCACAAGCACCTCCAGTTCGGCCAACGTCTCGGGGTCGATGGATGTTGGATCATCGGACAAGATCACAAAATCGGCGACCTTCCCCACTTCGATCGAACCCTTCTCATCTTCCTCAAAGTGTTGCCATGCGGGCCAAATCGTCATGGCCTTCAGGGCGGTCATGACATCAACCCTCTGATGCGGGCCCAAAATGTCGCCCGACCGTGTGCGACGCGTGACCGTTGCCGCAAGGACCCGCATGCTGTCTGGAAAGGCCACCGGGGCATCATGATGCGTGCCAAACATCATGTCCCGTTCGTGCAGCCACCCGGTGGGTGAGATGTTGTCGGCATTGACCGGCCCAACGGTGTGATCCCGATGCCAGTCCCCCCAATAGAATGTGTGCATCGGGAAAAGGGAGGGGAACACGCCAAGGCGCTTGAAGCTGGCAACCTGGTCTTCTCGTAAGAACTGACCGTGCACCAGAACCGGACGGTTGCCGGGGTCACCATACTTCATCTGCGCTTCTTCCAATGCGGCAATCAGCATGTCAGAGGCCCCTTCACCATTCGAATGCACCAAAATCTGAAAGCCGTTTTCATAACACCAGTTCACGGCATCTTGGAGTTGCTCCATTGTAATGGCTGCATATCCCGCATACCCAGCAGCGTAATTTCCAACCGGATCAAAATAGGGTCGATCCCGCAACGCAGTAAAACCCTGAGGCGAGCCGTCAATCGTAAGCTTGCAGCCCCCGACCCGAACCCGGTCTTCATAGTCCTCTGAGGTATTGGCACCGATAAATTCCCTGGCCTCTAGAACATCCGGAAACGCTACAACGTCGATTGGAAGTCCGTCTTCGGCCGCAACTTTCCTAAGAACTTCTACAATTTCGCCAGAAGAACGGCCTTCTTGTCCGGTCGTATATCCAAACTTTGCCCAAAGTTCGGTTCCGGCTCGGGCGAAGGCAGCCAAGCCGTCCTCACCCAGATTTCCCAACATGGGTACGAGAACCGAAAAGAAGGCGTATTCTTCCAGAACACCGTTTGGCTCTCCTGCTTCATCACGCTGAATTACACCACCGGGTGGTGCCTCAGAAGCGGCGGTGATGCCTGCCAACTCCAGAGCTTTGGAATTTGCGACACCCAGATGCCCGGACTGATGAATGATGATGATAGGCAAGTCTTCGGACACCACGTCCAGTTCTTGCCGTGTAGGGTGGCGCAATTCCTGCAGTTGAGCATTGTCGTAGCCAAAGCCAATGATCATTTTGACCTGTTCAACGGCCTGCGCATTCTCCTCGGCCCAGTCAGTCAGCGTGGATTGCAGACTTGCGATATCAACGACCTCGCCATCGGGTGGCGCGAGAAGGTTGGCTGACAGCGCCTGCAATCCTCCCATGACAACATGTCCGTGGCTGTCCACGAAGCCCGGCAGCATCGCCCGTCCGTTCAAATCGAATGTTTCCGTTCCATCACCTTGATGCACAGACAGGTCAGACAGCGATCCAACAGCCAGAATGCGCCCGTCTTTGACCGCGACCGCCTCGGCAGAGGGGTCATCGTCATGCATCGTGACGATTGGCCCGCCTAGGTAAATGCGATCCGCGATTTGTTGGGACAACGCCGAACTAGATGAAAAAGCAATTGCCGCAACAAGACAGAGCGAACATGCCGATACGTGCATCTTATGACCTCTTTCGAATTGCAATAATCCAATACGAAAGAGTTTAGCATCTCGGTGGACGTTTGCGAAAAAGAAAAAGGCCGCCCCTTAGGGAGCGGCCTTCTTAGTCTCACCGATGTGCCGGGCTG
>NZ_JAEDOS010000015.1:0-61600 GCF_017872495.1 Ruegeria sp. HKCCE4148 | reverse complement strand
GTTTTTCGGCCCGTGAATCACGCAACCAAACGGAAATCAATGGGTCCTGAGCCTAACCTTCAAAGTAATTCAGCAAGTACTGATCAGCTTCGATTAACGAGAGAGTTAGAAAAAGGGTTTGAGACATTTCTTAGAAATGTATCTGGTGTCATGGAGCAATAGAAGAAACAATTTAACAGTTTGAGGAGTGTAAAGATCACGACAACCAGGCATTCTGCAGGGTGAACTGTGTGGCTACTACCGCTTCCGCCTCTTCACATTCCCGCCCCGCTGCCCCGGCCTGCCAGCCGTTGACCGTCCGCGCGACTTCACCGCGTCTTCCGAGGCTTTCTCGACCGCCCATTGCCGTGCCATGGGGTCGTCGGCGACGGCCAGATCGACCGCTTCCAGACGTTTGATCTCGTCCCGGATATTGGCGGCCTCTTCGAATTCCAGGTTTTCGGCGGCCTTACGCATCTTCTCACGCAGCCCGTCCAGGTGCGCTTCCAAATTCGCCCCGTGCATCGGTTTGTCGATGGTGGCGGTGACGCGGTTCATGTCGACGTCGCCTTCGTAGAGACCGGCCAGAACGTCCTCGACATTTTTCTTAACCGTCTCAGGCGTGATGCCGTGTTCTTCGTTATAGGCAAGCTGTTTGGCGCGGCGGCGGTTGGTTTCGTTCAGCGCGCGCTCCATCGAACCGGTGATCTTGTCGGCATACATGATCACCCGACCATCGGCGTTGCGCGCGGCACGACCGATGGTTTGAACCAGAGAAGTCTCGGACCGCAGGAAACCCTCTTTATCCGCGTCCAGAATGGCGACCAGACCGCATTCCGGGATGTCGAGCCCCTCGCGCAGCAGGTTGATGCCGACCAGCACATCGAACGCCCCCAGCCGAAGGTCGCGCAGGATTTCGATGCGTTCCAGAGTGTCGATATCCGAGTGCATGTAACGCACTTTGATGCCCTGTTCGTGCAGGTATTCGGTCAGGTCCTCGGCCATGCGCTTGGTCAGCGTGGTGACCAGCGTGCGGAACCCATTGGCGGCAACTTTGCGCACTTCGTCCAGCAAGTCGTCGACCTGCATGGAGACCGGGCGGATCTCGACCTCGGGGTCCAGCAGGCCGGTGGGGCGGATCACCTGTTCGGTGAAGACGCCGCCGGTCTGTTCGATCTCCCACTTGGCGGGGGTGGCCGAGACGAAGACGGATTGCGGGCGCATGGCGTCCCATTCCTCGAACTTCAGCGGTCGGTTATCCATGCAGGACGGCAGGCGGAACCCGTGTTCAGCCAGCGTGAATTTGCGCCGATAGTCTCCCCGGTACATGCCGCCGATCTGCGGAACGCTGACGTGGGATTCGTCGGCGAAGACGATGGCGTTGTCGGGGATGAATTCGAAAAGGGTCGGGGGCGGTTCACCCGGAGCGCGGCCCGTGAGGTAGCGCGAATAGTTCTCGATCCCGTTGCAGACGCCAGTGGCTTCGAGCATTTCCAGATCGAAATTGGTGCGCTGTTCCAGCCGTTGAGCCTCCAGCAATTTGCCTTCGCCCACCAGTTGGTCCAGCCGGATGCGCAGTTCCTTTTTGATCCCGATGATCGCCTGCTGCATCGTGGGTTTCGGCGTCACGTAGTGCGAGTTCGCGTAGACCCGCACTTGCTCCATCGTGGCAGCGCGTTCTCCGGTCAAAGGGTCGAACTCGGTGATCTGTTCCAGTTCCTCGCCGAAGAACGACAGTTTCCACGCGCGATCCTCAAGGTGGGCGGGCCAGATTTCCAGTGAATCGCCCCGCACCCGGAACGATCCACGCTGAAACGCCTGATCGTTGCGGCGGTATTGCTGGGCGACCAGATCGGCCATCACCTGCCGCTGGTCGTATTCATTGCCGACTTTCAGATCCTGCGTCATCGCCCCATAGGTCTCGACCGAGCCGATACCGTAGATGCAAGACACTGACGCCACGATGATCACATCATCGCGTTCCAGCAGCGCCCGCGTGGCCGAGTGGCGCATCCGGTCGATCTGTTCGTTGATCTGGGATTCTTTCTCAATGTACGTGTCCGAGCGCGGCACATAGGCTTCGGGCTGGTAGTAATCGTAATACGAGACGAAGTATTCCACTGAGTTTTCGGGGAAGAAGCCTTTGAACTCTCCGTAAAGCTGCGCCGCCAGTGTCTTGTTTGGGGCAAGAATGATGGCTGGGCGCTGGGTTTCCTCGATCACCTTGGCCATGGTGAAAGTTTTACCCGTGCCGGTTGCCCCCAGCAGAACCTGATCGCGCTCGCCGTCCAATACGCCGCCAGCCAGTTCCTTGATGGCCGTTGGCTGGTCGCCCGCGGGGTTGAATTCGGTGTGCATCACAAACTGCTTGCCGCCTTCCAGTTTCAGGCGCGCGCGCACATCTTCGGCGGTCAGTTGGGTTTTGTCGGAATGGGCGTAAGGCATCGGCAGGCTCCGCAATCAGGCCCCTACATTTGTTCTTATTTTGTCCGTCTGCAAGGGCTGATCCAGAATCATTGTGCTCTACGCGGCCTGATGTCTTGCGACTGATGATTCATCGAGATGCCTCGCCGTTTGATGTATCTCTGGTTTATCTTAGACTAATGACAATTTCTGACATCAGTGTGGGGGTAAAAGCCGCGACAATTGCAATCTTGCCCCCGGGCACGCTCTGACGCATAAACAGCTCAGCCAAGTGAGTACGGAGAGGCGACATGCGCGCACGGATTTACCAGCCTTCGCGAAACGCGATGACTTCGGGGATGGCCAAGACCCGCAAATGGGTTCTGGAATACGCCCCGGCCTCGGCCCGTGAAGTTGATCCGCTGATGGGCTGGACGTCGTCCAACGATACGCAGACTCAGGTGCGCTTGAAATTCGACACCAAGGAAGAAGCTTTGGATTACGCCAAGGACAACGGCATCGAAGTTCAGGTCAGCGAGCCGCACAAACGTAAGCCAAATCTGCGTGCCCGTGGCTATGGCGAGAACTTTGCTACCGACAGGCGCGGTCCCTGGACTCACTAAATGATCGACATTCGTAAGGCCGACCCGACCTCGGACGCGCTTCGCGCCGTGGTAGATGCGCATTTCTCCCATAGCGAAACGGCAGGCCCTGCCGAAAGCAACCATACAATGGATGCTGAGTCGCTGGCGGGGCCCGGGATTCGGTTTTGGGCGATTTACGAGGGTCAGCAGCCCTTGGGGTGTGGCGCGTTGAAGATGCTGCCGGACGGAACCGCCGAGGTGAAGTCCGTGCACATTCTGGCACAGGCGCGGGGTCGTGGGTTGGCGCGACTGATGATGCAGCACATGGCTGACATTGCGCGCGCCGAGGGGATTGAAGCCCTTGTTCTGGAAACCGGTGCCGCACATCTGGCGGAATATGATGCGGCACGTAAGCTCTACGAGGCTTTGGGTTATTCCTATTGCGAGCCGATCTTTGGGTACGAGGCCGATCCCAACAGCGCATTCATGCGCTTGCCTCTTGAACCCTGCGGGTAAAACCAGCAAGAAGGGCGTAGCGGTCCCTTAGCTCAACTGGATAGAGCAGCTGACTTCTAATCAGCAGGTTGAGGGTTCGAGTCCTTCAGGGATCGCCATTTTCACAAGTTGCGCACTGAAGTACGGCTGCATCTGCGCTTGCAGCCGTGAAAAAGCCCTATAGCAAGGCGGCTCTGACGTTTGCTGGCCTGTGTTCTTGCCAAATCAGAGTTAGCCAAGCCATCAATAGTTTAGGAAGAATAAAGGGGCTGGACGAGGGGGTCATGCCAGCCCCTTTTAAGGGGTCACAGAGTGGTAGTGTGTGTTCCTTAACTGAAACGTACCCTGATTCACCGCGTTCGGAAATTGGGGGATTCCCGTAGATGCGAAAATACGCGGATTTCGGCGTACACGGCATTGCATGAAGACTTCCCCAGGCCCCTTTAGGGCAATCGTTTCGAGAGTTCTGTCGCGAAATCTCAAGTCTGTTGAAAAAAAATATTGCAACCGGTTGCAAAGAGAATCATTGTTACGCCCAATACCAAGATTCGGGAGAGTTGCATGTTGAAGGTAGGTTTGCTGGGCGCTGGGCGCATCGGACGTGTACATGCGCAAGCCATTTCGGCCCATTCAAACAGCAAACTCTGTGCAGTCTCAGACGCTGTACCGGAAGCGGCAGAAAGCCTTGCTAACGAATATGGGGCGCAAGCGCGCGGATCGGATGAGATCATAGCAGACCCCCAAATTGATGCGGTTTTGATCGCAACCCCGACGGATACGCATTCCGACCTGATTGAGACGGCGACCGCTGCTGGCAAGGCGGTTCTGTGTGAAAAGCCAGTTGACCTGAGCCTGGACCGTGCCGTGCAATGTTTAAAAACAGTGTCCGGGCGGGGTAAGCCTGTGATGATTGGGTTTAACCGGCGATTTGACCCGCATTTTTCGGCGCTGAAAGAAAGTTTGGAGGCGGGCGAAGTCGGCACAGCCGAGCTGCTGTCGATTACATCATTTGATCCTGCGCCTCCGCCGGTCAGTTATGTAAAAGTTTCAGGCGGGCTGTTTCGGGACATGATGATTCATGATTTCGACATGGCGAATTTTTTGATGGGGGATGTGCCGCATACCATCTCGGCCGTCGGATCGTCGCTTGTCGACGCCGAGATTGGTGCAGCCGGCGATGTGGATACCGCTGTGGTGACAATGACTTACGCAGATGGTCGTATTGCTGTCATTAAAAACTCGCGCCGCGCGGCCTATGGGTATGATCAACGGGTCGAGTTACTGGGTTCCAAGGGCTTGTTGCAGGTACATAATGCGCTTGAAAATACCGTGGTCAAATCAACGGCCGAGGGCGTTGTTGGGGCGAAGCCAACCTATTTCTTTCTGGAACGCTATATGCCCGCTTACCGGGTAGAATGGGCTGCTTTTGTCAAAGCTGTTGCGAATGGGTCGGACGTGCCGGTTTCGTTGAAGGATGGCGTTGCCGCGCTTGCCATGGCCGAGGCCGCCACCCTGTCAATGCACTCCGGGAAACCGGTTCGGATGGAAGAAGTTTTGAAACCGGTTGCAAAATGATCGAAATTCTTCAAACTTACGTCAGCTCGGTTTTGCGCCGCAGCCAATCAGATTCGGCACAGCCGGATGATCGGGGCTGGTTCCCCGACGGAAGATCAGACTGAAATCATGGGAGGAACCTGAAATGAAGAAATTTGTGAAAGGCGCGCTTGCTGCCGGGGCTCTGGCCCTGGCCACTCCTGCGTTTGCGCAGGAAATCGTGGTTGTGTCACACGGCCAGGCCAACGATGCGTTTTGGAACGTTGTGAAAAACGGGGTCGAGCAGGCCGGTAAGGACGTCGGCGTGAATGTGGAATATCGCGCGCCGGAAACCTTTGACATGGTGGCCATGTCGCAATTGATAGATGCAGCGGTGAACCAGGAGCCTGACGGCCTGATCGTCTCGATCCCGGATGCGGATGCGCTTGGCCCCTCAATTGAACGCGCGGTTGCCGCCGGTATCCCGGTGATCTCGATCAACTCGGGTTCGGATGTCTCGAAAGACCTAGGTGCGCTGCTGCATGTGGGTCAGGACGAATTTGACGCCGGCAAGGCCGCTGGTGAAGAACTGGCAGCTATGGGTGGCAAAACGGCGATCTGTGTGAACCACGAAGTGGGCAACGTTGCGCTGGACCTGCGGTGTGCAGGTTTTGCGGAAGGTTTCGGTGGTGATGTCGAAGTTCTTCCGACCTCGAATGACCCGTCGGAAATCGAGTCGAAAGTTGCCGCTGCTCTGGCTGCAAACGAAGCGGTCGACACTGTGATGGCATTGGGTGCAAGCTCGGCCGGTGAGCCGACCGTTGCAGCCGTCAAAGGCTCGGGCCGGGATGTAAATGTTGCGTCCTTCGACCTGTCGGCCAACTTCCTGCAGTCGATCGCGGACGGCGATGCAGCATTTGCCATCGATCAGCAGCAGTATCTGCAGGGGTACCTGTCGGTGAACTTTATGGGCCTGCACGCGAAATATGGCCTGATGCCCGGCGGCAACGTTCCTTCGGGTCCCAACCTGGTGACTCAGGAGAAGGCCGCTCAGGTGATCGAACTGTCTTCGCAGGGCATTCGCTGACCCATTCCGGAACCTGAACAAATCGGGGCGGCGCAGCAGCGCCGTTCCCACCCAAATGGGAGGAAACGATGAGTGACTCAGCTCAAGTCGCCGGGGACGAAAGGGTCAAAAAAGAACCTTTCATGACCAAACTCATGAAACGGCCCGAACTCGGTGCGATGGCCGGTGTTGTCCTGGTGGTTATCTTTTTTGCCATCACAGCAGACGACTCGATGTTTACCCTGGCCGGGATCATGAACTTCATGACACCTGCGGCGCAGTTGGGAATTCTGGCCATCGGTGCCGCGCTTCTGATGATCGGAGGGGAGTTTGACCTGTCCATCGGCTCGATGGTGGCGTTTGCGGGCCTGTTCTTTGGCGTCTGTGTGGTCACTTGGCAGTTGCCACTGATCGTTGCGATCCCAATGACTTTTATCTTTGCAGCTTTTGTCGGGGCAATAAACGGAAACATCGTGATCCGGTCAGGTCTGCCATCCTTCATCGTGACCCTGGCTTTCCTATTCATTCTGCGCGGTCTGTCGTTGGTTGGCCTGAAGGCCGCCACCGGAGGATCGACGCAGTTGCGTGGCGTTCGTGACGTGGTTGAGAACGACTGGCTGGCTCCGTTCTTTTCAGGCGAGGCTTTCGGCGGCCTGTTTACCTGGCTGGCCGAGAAAGGCATGATCGATACCTTCAAAAGTGGTGCGCCCAAGGTGCCTGGCATCCCGGTTGAAATCCTGTGGTTCATTGTTCTGGCGCTTGCAGCAACTTACGTGCTGCTGCGAACCCCGGCAGGGAACTGGATTTTCGCGTCGGGCGGCGACAGCACGGCGGCGTCAAACTCTGGTGTGCCGGTGAACCGGGTCAAAGTTTCGCTGTTTATGCTGACCGCCTGCTGTGCCGCACTGGTCGCCATCATTACCGTGATCGACGCAGGCTCGACCGACGCACGTCGTGGCTTCCAGAAGGAATTTGAGGCGATCATCGCCGCAGTGATTGGTGGCTGTCTGCTGACAGGCGGTTATGGTTCGGCCATTGGCGCGTTTTTTGGTGCGATCATCTTCGGTATGGTTGTCATCGGTCTGACCTATACAGACTTCGATCAGGACTGGTTCCAGGTTTTCCTTGGCGCGATGCTGTTGATTGCGGTTCTGTTCAACAACGCGATCCGTAAGCGCGTAACCGGGGAGCGCTGATATGACCGAAGATACCAAGTTCCACCACGGCGATGCGGCAGCGGATGTGGCGCCCATCGTCGAAATGAAGAACATCGAAAAGCACTTTGGCAACATCATCGCTTTGGCGGGCGTCAGCTTTGACGTCAAACCGGGAGAATGTCATTGCCTGCTGGGCGACAACGGTGCAGGTAAATCAACCTTCATCAAGACCATGTCGGGCGTGCACAAACCCACCAAGGGCGAGATCTTCTTTGAAGGCAAGCCGCTGCATTTCGACACGCCTCGGGATGCGATGGAGGCGGGCATTGCGACCGTGTTCCAGGATCTGGCCATGATCCCGCTAATGAGTGTCACGCGCAACTTCTTCATGGGTCGCGAACCGACCAAGGGCAAAGGCCTGATGAAGCGGTTCGATGTCGAACAGGCGAATGATGTTTGCATGGAAGAGATGCGCAAAATGGGCATCAACCTGCGTGGGCCGGATCAGGCCGTGGGCACTTTGTCTGGCGGTGAGCGGCAGACCGTCGCCATTGCCCGCGCCGTGTATTTCGGTGCCAAGATTCTGATCTTGGACGAACCGACCTCGGCCCTTGGGGTGCGTCAAACCTCGAATGTTCTGGCAACCATCGACAAGGTGCGCAGCCAGGGGGTTGGTGTGGTCTTCATCAGCCATAACGTGCGCCACGCTTTGGCGGTGGGTGACCGGTTTACCGTGCTGAATCGCGGCAAAACGCTGGGCACGGCGACCCGTGGTGAGATTACCCCCGAACAGTTGCAGGACCTGATGGCCGGTGGTCAGGAAATGGCCGAGCTGGAAGGGTCTTTGGGCGGTACAGTCTAAACTTTGAAAACATGGATGCCCCTCGGGGGGCATCCGACCGGGCGGTGACACCTGAGCTCACACTCAATTCAGGCTTGAGGCATTGGCCTGACATCTTCGTAAAAAAGCAACCTGTGGGCCGCTGGCAGCGGTTTCAAGTTGAAAGGGATCATGATGAGCAAGACAGTCCGACTGACCGCGGCGCAGGCTCTGGTGCGCTATCTTGGGGCGCAGATGAACGAGGCCGGAGAGCCCTTTATCGCAGGTGTCTGGGCCATTTTCGGCCATGGCAATGTTGCCGGGTTGGGTGAGGCGCTGCATGGTGTGAAAGACAGCCTGCCCACCTATCGTGGCCATAACGAACAGACCATGGCGCATTGCGCGATTGCCTATGCCAAGCAACTGGGCCGCAAACGGGCGATGGCTGTGACCTCGTCGATCGGACCGGGGGCGACCAATATGGTTACCGCTGCCGCTCTGGCCCATGTGAACCGCCTGCCTGTTTTGCTGCTGCCCGGCGACGTGTTTGCAACCCGTGGGCCCGATCCAGTGCTTCAGCAACCCGAAGTATTCTCGGATGGAACCATCAGCGCGAATGATTGTTTCCGACCGGTCAGCCGATATTTCGACCGCGTCACGCGCCCGGAACACCTACTGACGGCCCTGCCGCGTGCCTTTCGTACCATGACAGACCCGGCCGACTGCGGCCCGGCCACCTTGGCCTTTTGCCAAGATGTGCAGGCCGAGGCATATGATTATCCCGAAAGCTTCTTCGAGCCGCGCGTCTGGTATCAGCGTCGCATTCGCCCGGATGAGGGTGAGCTGGCGCGGGCTGTGGCGGCAATCAAGGCGGCCAAACGCCCTGTGATCGTCGCGGGAGGCGGCGTGCATTATTCGGACGCAACCGCCGCGCTACAAAGCTTTGCCGAGGCGCACAACATCCCGGTGGCCGAAACACAGGCGGGCAAATCCGCATTGGCATGGGATCATCCGCTGAACGTCGGACCCATTGGTGTGACCGGTGGCGAACCCGCCAACAACATCTGCGCCGAGGCTGACCTTGTGCTGGGCGTTGGTACCCGTTTTCAGGATTTCACCACCGGGTCTTGGGGCTTGTTTGCCAACCCCGAGCGGGCTCTGATCAGTTTGAACACCGCGGCCTACGACGCCGAAAAGCACGGGGCGATGCCGCTGCAATCTGACGCGCGCGTTGGTCTGAATGAACTGGCCGAAGCGCTGGGTAACCATCGTGCGCCGGACCTGCCTGCGACGTTGAAGTCCGATTGGTTTGGCAAGGTTGATGCGCTTACCGATGCACCAAAGGACAGCAACGCGCTGCCGACGGATATGCAGGTGATCGGCGCGGTACAGCGGGCGGCCGATGCAAACACCGTTGCGATGTGTGCCGCAGGCACAATGCCGGGTGAGTTGCACAAGCTTTGGAAAGCACCGGGCCCTGGGGCTTATCACATGGAATACGGTTTCAGCTGCATGGGCTATGAAATCGCGGGCGCGATGGGGATCAAAATGGCCCACCCGGACCGGGATGTGATCTGCTTTACCGGTGACGGCACCTATATGATGGCGAATTCCGAAATGGCGACGGCGGCGATGATGGGGATTTCCTTCACCGTTGTTGTTACCGACAACCGAGGTTTCGGCTGCATCAACCGCTTGCAGATGGGCACGGGCGGGGCGGAGTTTAACAACCTTCTCGACCACACAGTCCACGAAACGGCTTCTGCCATCGACTTTGCAGCCCATGCGGCAGCGATGGGGGCGACCTCGGTCAAGGTCAGCTCGATTGCCGAGCTTGAGGACGCGCTGGCCAAACGTTCAGACGTCAAAGGCCCATACGTTGTGGTGATCGACACCGACCCGTACCCCTCGACCGAATATGGCGGAACGTGGTGGGAAGTGGCTGTGCCCGAGGTCAGCATCCGACCCGAAGTGAATGAAAAACGCGCGGCTTATGAGGTCGCCATCAAGGAAAGAAACACGAAATGAGCGTGAAGATCGGTATCTCTCCGATTGCTTGGCAGAATGACGACCTGCCTGATCTGACTGCGGCCTATACGATGGAGCAGGCGCTGAAAGAAGCGCGCGAGATTGGCTATACCGGCGTCGAGCGCGGCCAGCGGATGCCCGGCGACACCGAAGGCTTGCGTGCCTATCTGGACGCCAACGACATCGCGCTTTGTGGCGGATGGTGTTCGGGCGCAACCTTAGTCAACGACTTTGATGCAGAGGTTGCGGCTGTTCGTGAGCAAGTTGAGCAGTTTGTTGCGCTGAACAGCCCGTGCATCGTTTATGCCGAATGCTCCAATACCGTTCAGGGGCAGATTGGAACGCCGGTTAATGCCCGCCCCAGATTGTCCAAAGACGAGGTTCTGGCCTATGCGGCCAAGCTGAGCGAGTTGGCCAAGTGGACGGCAGATCAGGGTATGCCGATGGCGTATCACCATCACATGGGCACGATCATCGAAAGCGAGGATGAGGTAAACTGGCTGATGGAAGGCTCGGGTCCCGAACTGAAGCTGTGTTTCGATACCGGCCATTTGCTGTTTGGCGGTGGCGACGTGATGGCTACGCTGAACCGCTGGGGTGACCGGGTGCATCACGTTCACTTCAAAGACATCCGCCCTGACGTTGTGCAGGACACGCGTGAGAACAACCGCAGCTTCCTTGATGCAGTGATCGCAGGTGCCTTTACGGTACCCGGCGATGGCTGCATCGATTTTCAGGCTGTGGCCAATGCATTGAAAGCGATGGATTACAACGGTTGGATCGTGGTCGAGGCAGAACAAGACCCCGCCAAGGCGCCGCCCTACGAGTACTCCAAAATGGGATACGATCACATCGTCGAGGTTTGCGGCAAAGCAGGTTTGGAAATCAGCGCTTAAATCATCGCCCCACGGGGCAACACCGAAGCCATGAGAGAGGAGTATGTCATGGTCCATCAAGAACTTGGGTATGTCGGCTATTTCGACCGGGAATCCTGCGATCTGGATGAATTCAAGGTGTTGACCTCACAAAACCTGACAGCCGATGCGGTCCCACACACGGCGTCGGTGGAAAAGAACGTGCCAGTCTACGATATGCACGCTCTGCGTCCTGCGTTGGAGAGGGCGGATGAAAGAAGATCTCTGCTGGCAGAATGGGCGCGCGTGCTGGACAAGTCGGCGGGCGTAGTTGTTCTTAAGGGCGCTTTTGCGGACACGTCCGTGATCGATCGGGCGACTGACGTTTTCCAACAGATTATTGAAGAAGAACGTCAGGGCGCGGGTGGGGAAGGTGACCATTTTGCGGCCTCGGGCGCAAATGACCGAATTTGGAATGCGCTGCAAAAACAGTGCTTTCGCGACCCCGAAGGCTTTGCACTTTATTTCGGGAATGTGGCCATTGCTGCGGCCTGTGAAGCATGGCTGGGGCCAAATTACCAAGTGACCGCGCAGGTCAATCAGGTGCGCCCGGGCGGTAAAGCTCAGCAGGCGCATCGGGATTACCATTTGGGCTTCCAAACGGCCGAGAGCGCTGCGCGGTATCCGGCGCATGCCCATCTGGTGACAGCGTCGCTGACCTTGCAGGGGGCAGTTGCGCATTGTGACATGCCAGTGGAAAGCGGACCAACCAAACTGTTGCCGTTCTCTCAGCTTTACCCACCGGGATACCTGGCTTTTCACGACGCAGCTCACCGCGCATATTTCGAGGAAAACTACATTCAGTTGCCGCTTGAAAAGGGTGACGCCGTTTTCTTCAACCCGGCGTTGTTTCATGCGGCGGGTGAGAACAGCAGCGCGGATATTCAGCGGATGGCGAACCTTCTGCAGATATCATCCCCTTTCGGGCGCGCGATGGAGATGATTGATCGGCATGCCATGTCGCTGGCAGTGTTCTCGTCCCTTGCCGCTCTGAAGCAACGTGGAGAGCTGGGCACGGCAGAGTTGGATGCAGCGATTGCCGCAACTGCTGAGGGCTATCCGTTTCCGACCAACCTGGACACGGACCCACCGGTTGGCGGCAACGCGCCCGACAGTCAGGCTGATATTTTGCACCAAGCTGTATCGGATGGCTGGACCAAGGCACAGCTGTCTGACGCGCTGTCCGCCTTGCAATCACGACAGGCCGCCTAAGGCCTAAACGGGCGGGCCTGAAAGCCCGCCCCAATAAGGAGAAAAAGAATGGCTGACCTGCTCAAGAAACCTTTCGGAACCCGTGGCAAGGTGCATGACATCACGCCTGCCAGCGCCGGATGGCGGTACGTGGGTTTTGGGTTGTATCACCTAAAGGCCGGGGACCGGGCAGCCGAGGTCACGGGGGACCGCGAAGTCATTCTGGTGATGGTCGAAGGCAAGGCGAAAATCACCGGGGCAGGTCAGGATTGGGGTGTGTTGGGCGAGCGGATGAACGTATTCGAAAAGACGCCACCGCATTGTCTGTACCTGCCCAACGGCACCGAATGGGAAGCTGTCGCCGAGACCGATTGCGTTTTGGCCGTCTGCTCAGCGCCGGGCAAGGGCGGTCATCAAGCGCGCCGGATCGGGCCTGATGGCATCACGCTCACCGAACGTGGCAAGGGTGTGAACACGCGATATATCAACAACATCGCGATGGAGAACGAGGACTATACCGATAGCCTGCTGGTGACAGAGGTCTTCACACCAAACGGGCACTGGTCTTCGTACCCCAGTCATCGCCATGACGAGGATGATTTCCCCAGGATCACCTATCTGGAAGAGACCTACTACCATCGGCTCAACCCTGCGAACGGGTTCGGGATACAGCGCGTTTATACCGATGACGGTCAGCTGGATGAAACGATGGCCGTATCCGATGGCGATGTTGTGACCGTCCCGCGCGGTCATCACCCTTGCGGCGCACCCTATGGGTTTGAGATGTACTATCTGAACGTCATGGCGGGACCTCTGCGGAAATGGCGATTTGTACCGGCCCCCGAGGTCGAATGGATCATGGAGCGTGACGGATGAGCAAAGATTTCGCCAATTACCCATGCCTTGCAGGAAAGACGGTTTTCATTACAGGAGGGGCCGGGGGGATTGGTGCGGAAACTGTTCGGGCCTTTGCCGAACAAGGGGCAAAGGTCGGGTTTCTGGACCTCAATGCGGATGCCGGACTTGCCTTGTTGTCGGATCTAGAGGGCGAGCACGCGTTTGCCCAATGCGATTTGCGCGACATTGAGGCGATGAACGCCGCGATGGGGCAATTGGTTGAAGAGTTGGGCGAAGCGGATGTGTTGGTCAACAATGCCGCCCATGATGACCGCCACGACTGGCGCGATGTGACGCCCGAGTATTGGGATGAGCGTATGGCGACCAATATTCGCCACATGTTTTTTGCCATTCAGTCGGTGGCTCCCAGCATGATTGCGAAGGGTGCGGGTTCGATCATAAATATCGGGTCGAATTCATGGTGGGAGGCCGGAGCGGGTTTTCCCGCTTATGCCACCGCCAAATCCGCAGTCCACGGCCTGACACGGACCATGGCGCGCGAGTTGGGGGATCACCGCATTCGCGTGAATGCGGTCGTGCCCGGCTGGATCATGACCGACCGTCAGAAAGACCTGTGGGTCACGCCCGAAGCGCTGGCCAAGCAGGTGGACCGGCAGTGCCTGCCGGACCCGATTGAACCGGTTTATGTCGCCCGAATGGTTCTGTTTTTAGCTTCAGACGACGCAGCCATGTGCAGCGCCGGGAACTTCATGGTCGAGGGCGGTTCGATCTGAACCTTTTGGGAAATTGGAGCGTTCACATGTCTCAACCCTTTCAGCTTGCGGCATGTGCCGAGATGCTGTGGCCGGACAAACCCATGGACTGGCGTGCCGCGCGCCTGACCGAGATGGGGTTTGGTGTGGGGCTTTGGAACTGGCCAGATTGGGATCTGGGCAAGCTGGAACGCGTTGGTGCGAACTATACGATCATGAACGGGTATCTTCAGGGTCGCCTTGCGGACCAAGAAGGCGCTGACATGTTGCTGCGATCCGCGCGCGAGACAGCTCAGATCGGTAAGCGCCTGGGCGTGGATCGTCTGAACCTGCACGGTACAGGCTTGGGAGATGGTGGAATTCCAATCCGGCAGTACGAGGTCGTGACCGGAGACATGTGGCTGAAGGCACGGGACACATTGCAACGCATCTGTGATCTGGCAGAGCAGGAAGATGTTGTTTTTACGTTGGAAAATCTGAACCCGCTGGACCATCCCGGCTGTCCTTTTGGGTCGACCGGGGATGTTCTGGCGCTTGTGTCCTCGGTCAATCATTCACACCTGCGCATCAATCTGGATCTATACCATACGCAGATCGGTGAAGGGGATCTTGTCCGTTGGTGCAAGAAATGCCTGCCATGGATCGGTGAAGTTCAGGTTGCTGACAATCCCGGCCGGTGTGAACCCGGAACTGGAGAGATCAATTATGCCGCCGTTGCACGGGCGTTGGATGACATGGGGTATCGCGGACCTGTCGGCCTAGAGGCTTTTGCGGCGGGCGACCCGGAAACGGCGCTTGAGGCCTTCCGGGCTGCCTTTACAATTTAAGCATGTTTGGGCGCTTTATCTTTGAGGTGGCGCGCCAAAGGCACGGATCACGGTGCGGGCAGCGGCCTCGACCGGGTCGTGGGTTTCCTTCAGTATGGTGACCCGATCAAACCTTTCAGGATCACGATTGACGGCGTCACGCATGGCGTGACCAAACGCCATGCGCAGTTCCGTTCCGATGTTGAACTTGCAAATCGAGGTCTCTCGCGCCAGTTTCATGCGCTGTTCCACCGGCACGCCTGACCCGCCGTGAATGACCAAAGGCACCTCGGTCAAGGCATCAATCTCGGCGATGCGCGCCTCATCCAAGCCCCCTTCTTTGTTCTGCTGCAAGTGAACATTGCCGACTGAAATCGCCATCGCGTCCACCCCGCTTTCACGAGCAAATATAGCGGCTTCCTCGGGGTCCGTTCCGTTCGATCCTTCGCCGCCAGAATATCCGACAAAGCCGATTTCGCCCTCGCAGGAAATCCCCGCTGCGTGGGCCATTTCGGCAATCGCGGCGGTCTCGTCGATGTTCTGTTGAAGCGGCTTGCGCGACCCATCGAACATCAGGGACGTAAACCCACTGTCCAGCGCGATCTTGCAGTCTTCATATGTGTAACCATGGTCCAGATGCGCAACGACTGGAACCGAAGCGTTTTCGGCCAGATAGCGGAACATTTTGCCCAGAATGGGCAGTGGTGTGTATTCGCGACAGCTGGGTCCGGCTTGCAGGATCACTGGCGCATTCTCGGCTTCGGCAGCGGCCACGTAAGCGCGCATGTCCTCCCAACCGAGTGTAACCAGCCCGCCAACGGCGTAACCCTGTTCATAGGCAGGTTGCAGGACGTCTTTCAGTGTGACCAGGGTCATTTGAACTTCGCGATCATGTCTTTGATGCCTGGGATTGTTTCGATCTGATAGGCATGTGTGGGTTGGAAATACTGCACCAGCGAGCGTTGGCTCAGCCCGCCGAGGATGGTGAAGTAATACATCTCATACCCCGGCAGAACGCAGCAGGGATGGTAGCCCTTGTCGATGCAGATCGTGGAGCCATCGACGATGTGATAGGCGTCGCCGGGCTCGTTGTCCTCGCGTTGCAGCATCTGTAGCCCCGAACCCCAGTTGGGTTTGAAACGGAAATTATAGGTCTCGTCGTGTCGCGTTTCGTCCGGCAGGCGGTTGGTGTCGTGCTTGTGGCTGGGAAACCCCGACCAGCCGCCCTGACCGACGGTAAACAGCTCACTCACCAACAGGCGACCGACTTTGTCGTGTTGCTTTTGGCCTAGTATGTGCTTGATCTTACGGTGTGTTTTGGTGTCGTCGCTGCCGTATTGTACAAGGTCATGATCACGCACATCGAACGGGTCCAGGACCTTGTCGTATTTGGCGCCGGCAATGAACACTTCGGTTTCATCCGACACGCAGGCCATCTGCACTTTCGCACCGACGGGCACATAAACGCCCTCGGGTTCTCCATCCCAGACATCTTCGCCCCGGTTGCCCAGCTTCGGGAAGGCAACGCCTTCGACGTCCACATCGACGCTGCCGGTGGCTGGCACGATGCAGGTCTCGTAGCCGGGAACCTGATATTCGAACGCCTCGCTCTTTTTCAGTTTGACGATGTTGAAATAGTTCAGCGGGACCGCTGGGTCATCGATGTCAACGATGGGTTTGTTCTGATTGTCAAAGGGCGCGATGTGCATGGGAGTCTCCTATGTGGTCGGGCCGGGGTGTGAGGCAAGGAACGCGTCCAGTTCAGCGGTCGTGGGCATGGCGGGCGCACAGCCCGGTTGAGACACCACAATCGATGCGCAGGCTGAGCCGCGCATGACAGCATCCTTCAGGTCATGGCCCGCGGCAATAGAGGCCAGCAGTCCCGCCATAAAACTGTCGCCTGCCCCATTGGGTTTGACAGCGGTGACCGGATAGATGCCGGTTTCAATCTCTTGCCCGTCCACCAACGTGACGGCACCTTTTTCGCCCATTTTGTAGATGACGATCCGACCGGGTTTTTCCGCCAGCTCTTTGGCCTTGGCAAAGCCCTTGTCGATACCGCCAGCCATGAACCCGAACTCTTCGTCATTGCCGACGATCAGATCGCTGGCTTCACCGGCCCGTGACAGGACCTCGGCGGCCACCTCGGGCGAAGGCCAGCTATAGGGGCGGTAGTCGATATCGAAGATGATTGGCAGGTCAACGGCTCGGGCGTTTTCGAACGCACGGAATGTGGCGCTGCGCGATGGTTCGGAGGCAAAGACTGTGCCTGCCGATATGACTGCCGAAAAGGACGAATAATCAACCTTGTCCATGTCCTCTTCAGTGACCTGAAAATCGACAGCCCCATTGCGGTAGATGACATTCTGAAAGTTCTCGATCCGGCTTTCGTAGACGGCCAAAGACATGCGGTATTCGCCGCCCAAAACGCGGATATAGGTGGTGTCTACGCCATAGTGGCGCAGACGGTTCAGGCAGAAGCGACCGACCGCATCGTCTGAGACTGACGTGATCAGAGAGGCCTGACTGCCCAGTTTAACCAATCCGGCGCAAATGTTCGCGGATGAACCACCCAGATCGGCATGGAACGTGTCGGCATCCTCGCTTTTGACGCCGATCGGATCTGCATACAGGTCCATTCCTGCGCGTCCCAGAACGGCAAAGCGGTTTCCTTTGATACCGTCTATCAGAGCGCTCAAGTCATGTCCTCCGGTAAAGTGGGTCGGCAAAGTTTGGACCTTGCGTTGAATCGATTCACACGATACTCATTTTGCAACCGGTTGCAAATAATATGTTCGGAGCCGTTGCAGATGCCTGAAATCGGAATTGGAATTGTGGGTGGCGGCTATATGGGCAAGGCTCATTCCGTTGCCATGTCGGCCGTTGGCGCGGTTTTTAACACCGCATTGAGGCCCCGGCTTGAGGTCATTTGTGCATCCAGCCCCGAAAGCGCCGAACGTTACCGGACGGCCTATTGTTTTGCGCGCGCGACCGACGATTGGCGCGTTTTGGTGGAAGACCCGAGGGTCGAGGCCATTGTGATCGCTTCACCGCAATCCACGCATCGTCAGATCGCCGAAGCAGCCTTTAGTCTGGGCAAGCCCGTGTTGTGTGAAAAGCCTTTGGGTGCATCACTTGAAGACAGTCAGGCCATGGTAGCAGCGGCCGATGCTGCAGGCGCTGTGAACATGGTAGGGTTCAACTATATTCGCACACCCGCCAGCCAGTATGCCCGCCAGCTTATAGTCGATGGAGAGATCGGCGACATCACGTGGTTCCGGGGTGAGCACACCGAAGACTTTTACGCCGATCCTCAGGCACCAGCCACGTGGCGGACAACGGGCATGGCCAATGGCACAATAGGAGATCTTGCGCCGCATATGGTGAACGGAGCGATGGCCCTGGTTGGTCCGATTGCGCAGGTGATGGCCGATGTGGAAACCGTGCATAAAACTCGGCCAGGTGGTGAGGTCACAAATGACGACCATGCCCAGATGATGTGCCGGTTCGAAAACGGCGTTATGGGCAACCTGTATTTCAGCCGCGTCGCGACGGGCCGTAAAATGGGCTATGCTTATGAAATATCAGGCACAAAAGGCGCAATCCGGTTCGATCAGGAAGACCAGAACGCGCTTTGGCTGTATAAGCGAGAGGGGCCCGAAGCTGCGCGCGGGTTCACTAAGATCCTGACAGGTCCTGCGCACCCGGACTACGAACCTTTCTGTCAGGGCCCTGGTCATGGCACCGGCTATCAGGACCAGATCATCATCGAGGCTAAGGACTTCCTTCAGGCTATCCATACCGGAGAAGCGATTTGGCCAACCTTCCGTGATGGGCATGAGGTAAACCGCGTTCTGGCCGCCGCCTTGGCGTCGTCAGACCAGCGGCAATGGAAAGACATCAGCGATTTCTGATCGCTCAATCTATGAAATTCTAAAGAGAGACGATGACCATGGCTAAGTTGAGATGGGGCATGATCGGGGGCGGTGAAGGCAGCCAGATTGGGCCTGCCCATCGCTTGGGTGCTCAGGCTGACGGACTGTTTGAATTTGCTGCTGGCGCGCTGGATCACCGGCCCGAAGCGGGCCGCGAGTATGCGCAACGACTGGGCGTTGCTGCCGATCGCGCCTATGGCAACTGGCAAGAGATGCTGGCGAGCGAGAAAGACCGGGATGATCGAATTGATCTGGTGACCATCGCCACGCCAAACTCGACCCATTTCGAGATCGCCAAGGCGTATCTCGAGGCGGGCTTCAACGTGTTGTGCGAAAAGCCGATGACCATGACGGTAGAAGAGGGCGAAGAGATCGTCCGCGTCGCTGAAGCTTCGGGCAAGATCTGCGCGGTGAACTACTGCTATTCCGCGTACCCAATGGTACGTCAGGCCCGCGCGATGGTGCGTGCAGGCGACATCGGTAAGGTGCGTCTGGTCGTTACCAATTTCAGCCATGGTCATCATGGCGATGCGACCGACGCAGACAACCCGCGTGTTCGCTGGCGCTATGATCCTGCGATGGCAGGTGTCTCGGGGCAGTTTGCCGATTGCGGTATCCATGCACTGCACATGGCCAGCTTTATCTGCGATGACGAGGTGAAGACCCTTTCCGCCGATCTGACCTCGACCATCGCCAGTCGTGAACTGGAAGACGATGCAATGATCAACTTCCGGATGGAAGGCGGCACAGTCGGGCGTCTCTGGACGTCATCGGTGGCAATCGGGCGGCAACATGGCTTTGATATTCAGGTTTTTGGGGAAACCGGCGGGCTGCGCTGGGCATCCGAGCAACCTAATCAGTTGATCTATACCCCGGTGGGTGGGCGTACCCAGATCATCGAAAAGGGCGAGGGCGGTCTTCACGACGAGGTTCAGCGATTGTCTCGGGTCGCAATCGCGCACCCAGAAGGGTTCCCTTTGGCCGTAGCCAACATCTATTTCGATCTGGCCGATGCAATTCGCGGTGAAAGCCGGGATGGCTTGCCCGGAGCCGCAGATGGTGTCAGGTCCATCGCAGCTGTCCATGCGGCTGTTGCTTCGGGCAAAGCGGATGGTGCGTGGCAGGATGCCCGTCCACCAATGTTTCGCTGATCAGGGGCGGGGCCGCAACGTGCCCCGCTCAATCACCCGGCAAGGGAAAATACGGGCCTCGGGATAGCGCTGGGGCTCTTTCAACATCTCGACAACCAGATCGACGGATGAGGTAATGATCTGCTTGATCGGCTGGTGAATCGTCGTCAGATCGATGCTTTCCCAGCGCGACATTTCCATGTCGTTCAGGCCGATGATTCCGACATCTTTGCCCGGCCGCAAACTGTGATCTTTCAACGCTGACAGTGCGCCAATCGACAGGATGTCGTCGCCACAGAAATAAGCTTGGGCCGGATTATTGGCCAACAGCCCCAGCATCTCGGTCCGCCCTGCCTCGAAAGAGTAAGCCCCTGCGAAGCAATAGCTTACTTCAATCTCCGGGTGGTCTGCCAGTTCCTCCATGAAACCGCGATGCCGATCCAGGGCCGATGTTGCATCCTCAGGTCCGCCCAGATAACCGACACGCGTGTACCCACGCGCCACAAATTCGCGGGCGGCCATACGTCCGCATTCCACGTTGTCGATGCCCACGACATGCACTTCGGGCGAAGTGGCCGAGCGTCCAAATGTATGCACCACCGGCACGCCGGCATCATGAAACGCCTTGGCAAAGCTAGGTGGCAGCGTCGACGACGCCACGATGGCCGCATCCACCGAATATTGCCGCAGCATTCGGACCGAATTGGCGGGCTCGGTCTCGTCCGTCAGGTTCACGATCAACGGACGCAGGCCGCGTTCCTGCAAGGCACGCGTGAACTGATCGAAGACTTCAAGAAAAATGGGGTTGTGAAAGTTGTTCGAAATCAACCCGATCAGTTTAGTGCGCCCGGTGGTCAGCGACGAGGCAAGTGCATTCGGGCTGTAGCCAAGTTCGCGGGCTGCTTTTTCGACCTTGCTGCGTGTTTTTGCCGAGACCGAAGCGCCTTCGGTGAACGTGCGCGAGACAGCAGATCGCGATACGCCTGCAAGGGCAGCGACGTCTTTTAAGGTCACGCTCACGGGTGGCGTCTCCAACGGCAAAAGGAAAGGGATTTTGAGGTGGTTTTCATTGCCAGATCATTATGCAGTTTCGGTCAACTCCCGCAACCGGTTGCAAAGCAGCGCAGAGCGGACCCGAAATGAGTAAATCTTTTGATGGAACTTGAACACCTTGATCTGAACCAGTGCAGACAATCATATCCCATTGTCTGTTCGTTTGCGTCGGCTCAATTTGCCATCAACGCCTTCACATTTGCGGTGGCCTACCCGATTGGCGGAGAATCCGCATGCCAGAGCTTAGCCATTGGTTCTAAGGGTTCATATGAAGAAACAACCGCAAAACAGGGCCGATAAGTTACAGCATAACTCTTTCAGCTGGCTAATGTTAAAACTGTAGTGCAACAAGACCGCTCTGCATGCGGCAGGCCTTGTCGTTCCAACAACGTTGATTGAGGTGGAAGAGGCGGCACGTGCGCTAAAAGCCAGCGATATTGAAAAGCCGTTTCCTTCGGCTGGCTGTTGGGTGATACCCGCGGCGATTGCGTATCCCATTCTGGAGATCTGGGCCGATGCCCTTCATCAGATTTCAGAACGGTACACCTGACCTGCGTTTTCTAGACACTGCGATGAAAAAAGGCCCGCGTTCGTCGGGCCTTTTCTTTTAGTTATGCCCGCAGCTTACTGCGGAATTTCGCCTTCCAGCCCTTCGACATAGAAGTTCATGCCGGCCAGCGTGCCATCATCAGCCACTTCACCTTCAGCCAGCCAGTCGCTGCCGTCCTGCCTTTTCAGCGGACCGGTAAAGGGGTGGTACTCGCCCGCCGCCATGGCGGCTTTCAGTGCCAGGGCTTCTTCCTTCACATCAGCCGGTACGGCGTCTGAAATCTCGCCGATTGCAACCATGCCTTCGCGGATGCCATCCCAAGTGTTGGCGCTTTCCCATGTGCCATCCATGACGGCTTGGGTCCGGGCAATGTAGTAGGGGGCCCAATCATCGATGATCGACGAGACGCGCGGGAACGGGGCGTATTCGCTCATGTCCGACGCCTGACCAAAGGTGACAACATTGCCAGCCTCTTGTGCAGCCGCCTGCGGCGCGGTCGAGTCGGTGTGTTGCAGGATCACGTCTGCACCCTGTTCGATCAGAACAGTGGCGGCGTCAGCTTCTTTCGCAGGATCAAACCAAGTGTAGGCCCAAACGATCTTGAACTCGACATCCGGGTTCACCTTCTTGGCGTGGATATAGGCCGAGTTGATGCCGCGGATCACTTCGGGGATCGGATACGAACCGATATAGCCGATGATGTTCGACTTGGTCATATTGCCCGCGATGTGGCCCTGAACAGCGCGGCCCTCGTAGAAACGTGCTGAATAGACCGAGACGTTGTCGGCTGTTTTATAGCCGGTCGCGTGCTCGAATTTTACGTTCGGGAACTTCTTAGCCACGTTGATGGTCGGATCCATATAGCCGAACGACGTGGTAAAGATCAGATCAGCGCCTTCCAGCGCCATCTGGGTCATTACACGCTCAGCATCGGGACCTTCGGGAACCGATTCAACAAAGACGGTTTCAACCTTGTCGCCAAAGTGATCCTCGACGGCCAGACGGCCCTTGTTGTGCTCATAGGTCCAGCCGCCGTCGCCCACCGGACCGACATAGACGAAGCCGACCTTGGTTTTGTCTTCGGCCATAGCGCCTGTGGCTAGGCCCAGTGCCATGGCGGCACTTGCCAGAAGTGTAGTGAATTTCATGTGTTACTCCCCAAGTTGGTTCAGTTGGCCCCTAGTGCGAGGCATGGAAGGTCCGGCCCAGTGAGGCAGGTGCGCTGCTCTTGTCGGCCGAAAGGATCACAAGCACAAGGATCGTGATGATATAAGGCGACATTGCCAGATACTCGACAGGAATGGCAACGCCCGCTGCCTGCAAATTAAGCTGCAACACAGTGATGCCGCCAAACAAGTAAGCCCCCAGCAAGGCGCGCCATGGTTTCCAGCTGGCAAACACCACAAGCGCCAGAGCGATCCAGCCCACACCCGCGGTCATTCCTTCGGTCCACTGAGGCACGCGGATCAAGCTGATATAGGCGCCACCCAGACCCGCACAGGCCCCGCCGAAAAGGATCGCCATGATGCGGATCTTGATGACCTTATAGCCAAGTGCGTGTGCGGCATCGTGATTTTCGCCGACCGCGCGCAGAATCAGACCGACGCGGGTGTATTTCAGCGTCGCCCAGACCGCTGCGGTCAAAGCGATACCGACATAAAGGATCGGGTCATGCTGGAACAGGATTGGGCCGATGACCGGGATATCGCTGATCACCGGGATATGAATGTCGCCCATACTCGGGGGTTTGACGCCTACATAGCTCTGCCCCATCAGTGCGCTGAATCCCAGCCCGAACAGGGTCAGTGCAAGGCCACTTGCCACCTGATTGGCCAAGGCCACCTGTGTCAACAAAACAAACAGCAAAGACAGAACCGCGCCGCCAATGGCCGCCGCGACAAAGCCCAGCCAGGGCGACCCGGTCTCGACCGAGATCGCAAAGCCACTGATCGCGCCTACGATCATCATGCCCTCGACGCCAAGGTTCAGAACACCTGCTTTCTCAACGACCAGTTCTCCGATCGCGGCCAGCAGCAGGGGAGTTGCGGCCACCATCAGCGAAGCGACCAGAAGGACGGGGTTGATTTCACCAAGGTCCATTATGCTACCTCGCTACGCGCCGCACGGATGCGGTAGTTGGTCAGAAGATCGAAAGCCAGAAGGAAGAACAGCAGCATCCCCTGGAACACCTGAATGGCAGCGGCTGGCAGGCCCAGCTGCGATTGCGCGATTTCCCCGCCGATATAAGTCAGCGCCATCAGGCCACCGGCCAGCAGGATACCCACCGGATGCAGGCGGCCCAGAAAAGCAACGATAATCGCGGTGAAGCCATAGCCAACGTTGAAATCGATGCTGACCACGCCCGAAGGCCCTGAGACCTCGAACATCCCTGCCAGCCCGGCCAGTGCCCCGGAGAGGCCCAGACAGAACAGAATCAGCCGCGCCGGATTCACACCCGCGAATTTCGCCGCACGAGGTGCCTCACCAGTCAAACGGATGTGAAAACCCAGCATGTGCCGGTTCAGCAGGATATAGGCAAAGATCACGGCAATCAGTGCAGTGACGACGCCCCAATGCATACCTGACCCGGCGATCAACTCGGCGTTGTGCGCACTGTCATATTGCTGCAGGTTGCGCGAACCGGGAAAGCCAAAGCCCTCTGGGTTCTTCAGCAGACCCAGTGAGACCGAGGCAAGCATCTGCTCGGCCACATAGACCAGCATAAGCGACACCAGGATTTCATTGGTGCCAAAGCGCACTTTCAAAAAGGCCGGGATCATCGCCCAAAGCCAGCCGCCGAACGCGCCTGCGATTACCATGATCGGGAAGATGAAAAACGCATCCATAGGAAAAAAGGCCAGCCCAGCACCAGCGCCGAAAATGGCACCCATGATGTACTGACCTTCGGCCCCAATGTTCCAGATGCCAGCCCGAAAGCCCAGCGAAAGACCAATGGCGATCAAAACCAACGGCGCGCCTTTCACCAACAATTGGGGACGGTAGTAGAAGGCGAACTCGCCAAACAGTGGTTCCCAGAAAATGGTGCCAATGGCTTCAATTGGGTTCTTGCCCAGAATGGCGAACAAGATGCCGCCAAACACCATCGTCGCCAACACCGCAACCAAAGGGGTGGCATAAGACCACGCCTTGGACGGCTGTGGCCGTTTCTCCAACACAATCATCTGCTCACACCCCCAACTCTTCTTCTTGTTGCAAATACGGCCGCCGGAGGCGGTTCAACGCGTCACACATGCGCCACCTCCATGCCGTGGGCTCCACCCATCATCAGCCCGATCTCGTCCACCGTCAGACCCGTTGTTGGGCGCGGTGCGCTTAGCCGTCCTTCATTCAACGCCGCAAAGCTGTCCGAGATTTCCATCAGCTCATCCAGATCCTGGCTGATGCAGACCACGGCAGTCCCTTTGGCGGCCAGATCCAGAATGGCCTGCCGGATAGATGCCGCAGCAGCAGCATCCACGCCCCAGGTGGGCTGGTTTACAACCAGAACATCGGGGTTTTGCAGCACTTCACGACCGATCACGAATTTCTGCAGGTTCCCGCCAGACAAAGACCGGGCGGCATTTTCAGGACCCGGCGTGCGGACGTCAAAAGCGCTGATGATCTTTTCGGCAAAGCTCTTGGTTTCGGCCCACTTGAGGAAACCGTTGCTTTCCAGCCCTTCCCGCACCGATCCGGTCAGCAAGGCGTTTTCCGTCAGGCTCATATCCGGGGCTGCCGCATGACCCAGCCGCTCTTCGGGGGCCGTCAGCACACCCAGCTTGCGCCGCGCGGTGGGGCCGAGCTTGCCGATCCGCTGGCCGTTGAACTTGATCGCATCCGCGGCGGTCAGGATTTCACCGGACAACACGCCCAGCAATTCATCCTGCCCATTCCCGGCAACGCCACCGATGCCCAAAACCTCACCCTTGCGGACGGTCATGTGAATGTTCTTCAACGCAGTGCCGAATTCCGAGGGCGACGGGACGGACAGTCCACTGACATCCAGCGCAACTTCACCAAATTCACGCCCCGACCGTTCAGGCGTTTGCAGGGTTGATCCCACCATCATCTCGGCCATGTCCCGCGCGGAAGTTTCAGCAGGCACGCATTCGCCCACATTCTTGCCCAGCCGCAGGATCGTCGCGTGATCACACAGCGTGCGGATTTCTTCCAGCTTGTGCGAGATGTACAGGATCGACGTCCCTTCGGATCGCAGTTTGTTCAGCGTTTCAAACAGAATATCAACCTCTTGCGGGGTCAGCACGCTCGTCGGTTCGTCCATGATCAGCAGTTTAGGGTCCTGCAACAGGCAACGGATGATCTCGACGCGCTGCCGCTCACCCGCCGACAGATCGCCAACCGTGCGGTATGGGTCCAAAGGCAATCCGTAGGTCTCGGACACTTCGCGGATTCGCGAGGCCAGATCGCCCATCGGCGGCGGGTTCTCCATCCCCAACGCAATATTCTCGGCCACGTTCAAAGCGTCGAACAACGAGAAGTGCTGGAACACCATCGCGATCCCGTCCGCCCGCGCGGAGCGCGGCTCGGGCGGCGCAAAAGGCTGACCGCGCAGCAGCATCGTGCCGCTGTCGGGCTTCACCAACCCATAGATAATCTTGACCAGCGTGGATTTGCCCGCGCCGTTTTCCCCCAGCAGGGCGTGAACTTCGCCCTCGCCGATGTCAAAAGACACCTGATCATTGGCCACGACACCGGGATAGGCTTTGGTCAGCCCTTGCAGGCTCAGAAGTGGAGTGGTCACGCGCTCAGGTCCTTCTTCAACTCGTTCTGCCGGGCCGGGCGCAACAGCTGCGCGGCGACGCCGACGGCGATCATCTGCGGGTGTTTGCCCAGGTTCGGATCACCAATTGGACAGGTGATCCGGCTGATCCGCTCGGGCGAGTGCCCAAGGGCCGCCAGCCGCGACCGGAATCGCGCCCATTTCGTAGCCGAGCCGATCAGTCCCGCAAAGCGGAAATCATGTAAAAGCAGCCTGTTGCACAGCTCCAGGTCCAAATTGTGTGAATAGGTCAGCACAAGATGCTCGGCATCGGTCGGTGCGTGTCGAACCAGTTCGGCCGGTTTGGTAGCTGGAACCGAGGTAACTCCGGCGGCAATCGTGTCGGGAAACCGATCCAAGCCGGTGTCGATCCAGGTGATCGCAAGGTCGGGCAGCGGTGAGAGAACATCCACCAAAGCCCGTCCGACATGACCGGCACCCCAAATCCAAAGGTTCCGGTTTGGTTTGTGCACTGGCTCAATCATCCAGCCGTCAACCATCTGGGGTTCAGGTGTGATCCCCTGACCACGCGCGGTTGCCAGCACTCGTTTGACCGACAGCGGCATCTCTTCGCCAGATGTGGCACGTGCGATGAGTGTTTCATCCAGCGTTTCCAGCGCCGCGCGGTCATAGACCTCGCTGAGCAGCGAAACCGCGCCACCGCAACATTGTCCCATCCCAGGCCCAAGCGCGTGATGGGTTAGACGCGAAGACCGGGTTTGCGCCCGCGCCGCTTCGGCCGCCTGATATTCCAGCGTCCCTCCGCCGATGGTGCCGGACTGTCCGTCCTTCCAGACAAGCATGGCTGCGCCAACCTCGCGCGGGGACGATCCTTTGATGCCGGCAATAACCACCCGGACCACTCGTCCATGGGTTTCGACCGCCTCCCTCAAAGCCTCCAGGTCAAATCCCATCAGATGCCTCCCTTCATCCTTTGGACACCGCGCCAGACTTCTTCAGCCGTGGCAGGTGCGTCGAGCGCGGGGTAGGTATCGCCACATGCCGCAACCGCGTTGGACAGGGCCAACCATGCTGAGATGCCCAACATGAAGGGCGGTTCGCCAACCGCTTTCGAGCGATAGATCGTGTCTTCGCGGTTCTCGCCATCCCAAAGCGCGACATTGAAAATGTCAGGCCGGTCAGAGCAGGCAGGAATCTTGTAGGTCGAAGGCGCATGTGTGCGCAGGTTGCCCTTGTCATCCCAGACCAGTTCCTCGGTCGTCAGCCAACCCGCGCCTTGCACGTAACCGCCTTCGACCTGCCCGATATCCAGCGCCGGGTTCAGCGATGCGCCCGCGTCATGCAGGATATCCGTGCGTAGAATGCGGTTTTCACCGGTCAGAGTATCGACGGCTACCTCGGTGACCGACGCGCCATAGGCGAAGTAGAAAAACGGGCGTCCGCGCCCTGCGATTCGGTCCCATTCGATCTTGGGCGTTTTGTAAAAACCGGTTGCCGACAAGCTTATCCGGCCCTGATAGGCCAGCGCTGCGGCTTCGGCAAAAGTGTACTTTTCTTCCCCAACCATTACGTGACCATCGGAGAAACTGACCGTCGACGGATCAGCCTGATGCCGTTCCGCCAGATAGTCTGCCATCCGGTCGCGGATCGTATCACAAGCGGCTTTCACTGCCATGCCGTTCAGATCACTGCCCGAGGACGCCGCCGTGGCCGAGGTATTGGGCACCTTGGCTGTATCCGTGGCGGTGATTTTCACCATCTCCAATGGGATGCCAAAGCGCGAGGCTGCGACTTGCGCCACTTTCTGGAACAGTCCCTGACCCATTTCGGTGCCGCCATGGTTTAGGTGGACCGAGCCGTCCTGATATACATGCACCAGCGCACCCGCCTGATTGAGGTGAGTCAGAGTGAAGGAAATCCCGAACTTGACCGGAGAGAAGGCGATGCCTTTTTTGATAACGCTGTTTTTGGCGTTCCACTCTCCAATAGCCGCCTTGCGCGCGGAGTAGTCGCTGGATTTCAGCAGTGCATCGGTCATTTCGTGCAGTTCGAAATCGCTGACCTCCATGCCGTAGGGCGTCGTGTTGCCACCAGCAGGAAGGGGACGCACCGGCGCGTTCCCGGTTTCAACCGCGCCGCGGCTGGTCAGGTCCTCATGCGGGTCGGGATGGCCCAGAAGCTTCTCTGTTGGTGCGACCTCAGCAACCGCATGCGCGGGTTCATAGTAGTTCCGGCGGCGCAGCTCGACCGGGTCCAGCCCCAGTTTATGCGCGGCGTGGTCCATCACCCGCTCTATCCCGACCATCCCCTGCGGGCCGCCAAAGCCGCGATAGGCGGTGGCGGATTGGGTGTTGGTTTTCAACCGGTGGCTTTCGATCCTTGCGTTGGGCAGCAGATAGGCATTGTCCGAATGCAGCATGGCGCGGTCGGCGACGGGCAGAGACAGGTCCTGCGCCCATCCGCAGATGGCGTAATGAAGGAACGATACGCCCTGAATATGCCCATGCTCATCGAACCCGGCCTTATAGGAAATGCGGAAGGCATGGCGCTTGCCGGTGATGATCATGTCATCGTCGCGGTCATAGCGCATCTTGCAGGCTTTGCCTGTGGCGCGCGCGGCTATGGCGCAAGCGACAGCCAGCGCGTTGCCTTGGCTTTCCTTGCCGCCAAAGCCGCCGCCCATCCGGCGGGTTTCAACCCGGACAGCGTGCATGGGGACACCCAAAGCGTCCGCTACTTTGTGCTGAATTTCGGTCGGGTGTTGTGTGGAACTGTGCACCAACATATCCGCGCCTTCATTTGGCACGGCCAGTGCAGCCTGGCCTTCGAGGTAGAAGTGCTCCTGCCCGCCAAGTTCGAACGTGCCTTCGATCACATGTGCTGCACCTGCGATGGCGGCATCCGCATCGCCTTTGGCGTAAACACGTGGGCCATCCTCGAACCGGCTATCCGCGGCCAGCGCCTCTTCAACCGTCAGGATCGGTGTGTCCTCGGCATAGTCGATCTTGCCCAGGCGCGCGGCCTTGCGCGCGGCCAGATGGCTGGTGGCGACGACCAGAAATACGGGCTGGCCGATATAGTGAACCGTGCCGTCCGACAGCAGTGGTTCATCATGGATCGAGGGCGAGACGTCGTTGGCGAAAGGCAGGTCCTCGGCCGTCATCACCATCACAACACCTTCGGCGGCCTTTACTCCCGACAGATCCATTGCGGTGATATTACCCTTGGCAATCGGGCTGATACCAAATGCCAGATGCAGCGTGCCTTTGGGTGTCGGGATGTCATCCACATATCGCGCCGAGCCGGACACATGCAGCGGCGCCGCGTCGTGGGGGAGGGGTTTGGTCACGCTCATGCCGACACCTCCAGCACGTTGGTGATCTCGCCCTGGTCTTCGAGGAAATAGCGTTCCAGCATCGCTTTGGCCGTTTCCAGACGATAGATGGCCGAGGCGCGCATGTCCGTGAGTGGTGAATAGTCCTCGGCAAAATATGGCAGCGCGGCCGCAACGGTCTCGCGTGTCCAGGGTTTGCCGATCAGTGCGGCCTCGACATGGGTTGCCCGTTTCGGAATACCGGCCATGCCGCCAAACGCGATACGCGCCTGTGTGACGGTGCCGTCCGAAACAGTGATATTGAAACAGCCGCAAACGGCCGAGATATCCTGATCGAACCGTTTGCTGAGCTTGTATGCCTTCAGCCTGTCAGGCTGACGTGGGAAGCTGACGGATTCGACGAATTCACCCGGGGCACGATCCTGCTTGCCATAGTCAATGAAGAACTCTTCCAAGGGGATCGAGCGCCGCTCATCGCCTTTGCGCAGGTGTAGGTTTGCACCCAGCGCAATAAGCGCAGGTGGATTGTCCCCTATGGGCGAACCATTTGCGATGTTGCCGCCGACGGTCGCTGCATGGCGCACCTGAACGCTGGCGTAGCGTCGGATCATTTCGGCATAGGACGGGTGAAGGTCGGCCAGGGCCTCTCCCATGCGGTTCATGTCGACCATTGCACCGAAGCGGGCTTCGGTATCGGTGATCGTGATTTCTTTCAAGTCATCACAACGGTTGAGGAATATGACCGGGTCCAGATCACGCAGCTGCTTGGTGACCCAAAGACCTACATCGGTTGCGCCGGCAACCAGGGTGGCGCTAGGGTGCTCGGCAAACAGAGACGCCAGTTCGTCAGCGCTGTTGGGGAGGAAGGGGGGCTCTGCCCCCTGGCCTGCGGCCTCCCCCCGAGGTATTTGTGAACAAGAGAAGGACCGGTCGTCAGTGATCCATTTTGGGGTTGGTTCAGCCTCGGCGGTTTTGGCAGCGCGGATGATTGGGGCGTAACCGGTGCAGCGGCACAGGTTCCCTGCAAGCTGGGTGTCGTGATCTGTTGCGCCATTTGCATGACTGGCGACCATCGACATTACAAAGCCGGGGGTGCAGAACCCGCATTGAGATCCGTGCAGGTCCACCATCGCCTGTTGTACCGGGTGGGCTTCGCCATTCGGGCCCCTGGCACCTTCGACGGTGCGGACGGCTTTGCCGTGCAATTGCGGAAGAAACAGAATGCAGGAATTCAGGGCCTTATGGCCGTCTACATCCGTGACCATGACGTTGCAGGCCCCGCAATCGCCTTCGTTGCAGCCTTCCTTGGTGCCGGTCAGGCCGCGATCCTCGCGTAGCCAATCCAGCAGGGTCGCCGTTGGATCGATATCCGCCAGCTCCACTGTCTCTCCGTTCAGAAGAAACGTGATATTCATTCGAGAAACCCGTCGCGTTACCCTGTTGCGCCCATTGGACCCTCCTTCGATGCGACGTAGAAAGAGCGGCGGGCGAAGTGCTTGCCGTAAGATGTTAGAAACTGCGCGGCTTATCTGGCAAGAAAAACTGCCTATATGATGTACCATTTGGAACGCGCAGCATGCTTTTCCTGCTTTTGTGTAAAAGGCAGGCGCTTGTAAATAAAGTGCTTTTTGAATGCGACGGGCACTCAATCCCGAAGCACCTTCTGAAAAAGCCGAATAATCAGCGCCGATTTTTTATGCATTCCAAAGCCACGGTTCCCGCTTTTGCAGCGCGCCTGGCTGAGATAGCGTAGGCGGCATGAGCAGCAATCCTCGATTCATTCACCTCCGCGTTCACACCGAATACTCCCTTTTGGAGGGCGCCGTGCGGCTGAAAAAGCTACCTGCCCTTTGCGAGAAGATGGAGATGCCCGCCGTCGCTGTGACAGACACCAATTCGATGTTCTCGGCCTTGGAGTTCTCGGTCACGGCAAGCGGAGCGGGTGTTCAGCCGATCATGGGTTGTCAGGTTGACTTGACTTACGTGCAGGCTCAGCCCGGCGAAAAGCCCAAAGTACCCGCGCCTTTGGTTTTGCTGGCGCAGTCCGAGGCTGGGTATGAAAACCTGATGAAGCTGAGTTCCTGCCTTTACGTGGACAAAGGTGGACAGCTGCCGCAGGTCACTTTGGACGAGCTTGCGGATCGGTCGGACGGTTTGATTTGCTTGACCGGCGGTCCAGACGGACCGGTTGGGATGCTGCTGCAACAGGGTCAACGTCCGGCGGCTGAGGCGCTGGTGGATCGGTTGGCGGGCATGTTCCCGGATCGCCTTTATATCGAACTTCAGCGTCATCCGGGTGAAGATGGCCAGCCGGAAGCAGAACGGCTGACCGAGCGTGGCCATGTTGAGATGGCTTATACCAAAAACCTGCCGTTGGTTGCTACCAATGACGTCTATTTCCCAACCTCGGATATGTATGAAGCGCATGATGCGCTGATCTGTATCGCCGAAGGGGCTTATGTCGATCAGCAAGAAGGCCGCCGCCGACTGACCGCGCAGCACTATTTCAAGTCGCAGCAAGAGATGGTGACTCTGTTCGCAGACTTGCCGGAAGCGATCGAGAACACGGTTGAGATCGCCAAACGCTGCGCCTTTATGGCCTATCGCCGGGATCCGATCCTGCCAAAATTTGCAGATGACGAGGTGGCCGAACTGCGCCGTATCGCCAACGAGGGGTTGCAGAAACGTCTGGCTGTGATCCCGCACGCTGTGACGCCAGAGGAATATCAGGAACGTTTGGAATTCGAACTTGGCATTATCGAAGGAATGGGCTTTCCCGGCTACTTCCTGATCGTTGCGGACTTTATTCAATGGGCAAAGGATCACGACATTCCGGTTGGTCCGGGGCGGGGCTCGGGTGCGGGCTCATTGGTGGCCTATGCGCTCACAATCACCGACCTTGACCCGTTGCGCTATTCGCTGCTGTTCGAACGCTTCCTGAACCCCGAGCGGGTGTCGATGCCGGATTTCGATATCGACTTCTGCATGGACCGCCGAGAAGAGGTGATCCGTTACGTGCAGCAGAAATACGGGCGCGACAAGGTGGGGCAGATCATCACCTTTGGTGCGCTATTGTCGAAGGCCGCCGTGCGCGATATCGGGCGGGTTTTGCAGATGCCTTACGGGCAGGTGGACCGTTTGTCCAAGATGATCCCAGTTGAGGGCGTCAAACCTGTTTCCATTGAAAAAGCGCTGAAAGACGAGCCACGCCTGCGGGAAGAGGCGCGGAACGAAGAGGTGGTAGATCGCCTTCTGACCTACGGCCAACAGGTCGAAGGATTGCTACGCAACGCGTCGACCCACGCAGCGGGCGTTGTAATCGGGGATCGGCCTTTGGACGCGCTGGTGCCTTTGTATCAGGACCCGCGCTCGGACATGCCGGCGACCCAGTTCAACATGAAATGGGTGGAACAGGCCGGTTTGGTGAAGTTCGACTTTCTGGGTCTGAAAACGCTGACCGTGATCCAGAACGCCATGGACCTGATCTTCAAGTCCGGTCGCCCACTGCACATTGCTGCTGATGGCACCGAGCTTTACGAACCCGCTGAAGGGGCTGAGAACCAGATCAACGCTATCCCGCTGGACGATGAGGCGACGTATAAGCTCTACTCGGCAGCCAAGACGGTGGCAGTGTTCCAGGTGGAATCCTCGGGCATGATGGACGCGCTCAAGCGTATGAAGCCCACATGTATCGAGGATATCGTGGCCCTTGTGGCGCTGTACCGTCCGGGTCCGATGGAAAACATCCCGACCTATTGCGAAGTTAAGAACGGTCTTCGCAAAATCACTTCGGTTCACCCACTGATCGACCATATCCTTGAGGAAACGCAGGGCATCATCGTTTATCAGGAACAGGTGATGCAGATCGCACAGGTCATGGCGGGATACAGCCTAGGCGGTGCTGATCTGTTGCGTCGTGCGATGGGTAAGAAGATCAAGGAGGCGATGGACGCTGAGCGCCCCAAGTTTGAAAAAGGCGCGGGCGAGAATGGCGTGGATGCCAAGAAGGCCAGCGAGGTTTTCGACCTGCTGGAGAAATTCGCCAACTACGGCTTCAACAAGTCCCACGCGGCCGCGTATGCGGTGGTCAGTTATCAGACCGGCTGGCTGAAGGCGAACCACCCGGTCGAGTTCATGGCGGGTGTCATGAACTGCGATATCCATCTGACCGACAAGCTGGCGGTTTACTTCGAAGAAGTTCGCAAGGGGCTGGAACTGCCCTACGTGCCGCCATGTGTGAATCGTTCCATCGCGACGTTCGATGTAGTGAACGGTGAATTGGTTTATGCGCTGGGCGCGCTGAAAAACGTGGGCGTCGAGGCGATGAACCTTGTGGTCGAGGGGCGTCGCGCCGGAGGCGCGCAGGATGAAAAGAGCGAAAAACCGTTCGTCAACCTGTTCGACTTTGCGCGGCGTGTGGATCTGAAGAAAGTCGGCAAACGCCCGTTGGAAATGTTGGCGCGGGCCGGGGCGTTTGACGAGCTCGACAAAAACCGCCGCCGTGTGTTCGAAAGCCTTGATCGTCTGGTGCAGTATTCGGCGGCGATTCATGAACAAAAGAACTCGAACCAGGTGTCTCTGTTTGGTGAAGCCGGTGATGACCTGCCTGAACCTCGCCTTTCGCCGACGCCGGACTGGCTGCCTGCTGAACGGTTGAGCGAGGAATTTAAGGCGATTGGATTCTACCTATCGGGACACCCGTTGGACGATTATATGCCCGCGCTGAAGCGAAAACAGGTCCTGACGTTGGATGAGGTGATGGAAAAGGCCCGCTCTGGCCCACTGATCGCCAAGATGGCCGGTGTTGTCGCCGGACGGCAGGAACGGAAATCGGCCAAGGGCAACCGCTTTGCTTTTGCGCAGCTCTCGGACCCAACTGGCGCTTATGAGGTCACGCTGTTTTCAGACACCTTGGAGAAATGTCGCGAGTTTCTGGAAACCGGCGCTCAAGTGGTGCTGACCGCCGAGGCAACGATGGAAGCTGATCAGCTTAAGCTGCTGGGGCGTTCGGTGGGACCTGCGGATTCTCTTGTGGCCGAGGCTGGGGCAACCGGGTTGCGTATCTTTGTCGACGAAGCGCAGGCTGTACCAACCGTCGCCAAGGTGTTGGAAGACGCAGCCGCCGCTACCAAAGGTGCTGCGCGGGGCCCAATCCAGTTGCTTTTGATGGATCCAAGCCTGCCGGGTGAAGTTGAAATGGATCTGGGGCGCGCGTTCCCGATCAACCCACAGATCAAGGGCGCGATCAAATCCCTGGAAGGCGTTATGACCGTCGAAGAGATCTGACGCCGTTTTGTTGCCAGATAGTTGGCGTCTGGGTAGGCTGAACTGACAGAGATGTCTTTAAGTCATGCTACGGGAGGGCGTTGATATGGCGATTGCAGGTCTCACGTTAAGAAAAGTTGTATTTGGTGCCGCTGCGTCGCTGGCTTTGGTTTCAGCCTCAGCCAGCTTGGCGGATGACAAGAAAAAAGAAAACACGATCAAGGGCGCTGTAATCGGCGCGGGTGTCGGTGCCTTGATTGGTGACGGCAAGGGCGCCGCCGCAGGCGCGGTGGCTGGTGCGCTGATTGGCGCAAATTCCAAGTGAGTGGAGGAGCAAAAAGATGCGTTTTAACTCGCTTAAAGTGATTGTCGCCGCCGGAATCTTCACAATCCCCGGGATGGCTTTCGCCGACGAAGAGGCTGAACAGATGATGCAAGAAGCGCTGCCGCTTATGTATCACACTTGTACCTCGGTCATTGAAGAAGCCGACGGGAACGAAGAATACATTCTGGAGGTTGTTGGTAAAATGACGGCCCTGTCGCTGTACAACCGTCAGGTCGATATCGAGGCACATGCCGCGTCGGATGAGGATAAGGCCGCGCTGCGCGAAACTTTTTTGGCAGCTTTGAAAGACGGCTGCGCCGGTGATGAAAACGCGCTTTTGGGTGGTGTCGTGGACAACGCCGTCAAGACGACGCTGGGACTGTAGGATTTTAGTAGTGCGGCGGTCGTTCGTCACCAAAGACAACGCCGCCTGAACCTTCTTGCGCGCGCTCTGCTTCGCGTTGCAACAGCATTTCGACCCGACGCGTCAGGCGATCGATCTCGGACTGTTGCGTGGTCACAACCGTGTTCAGTTCTTCCACGGTACGGGTCAGATGGGCGATCTGCTCTTCCAGATGCTGCATGGGGCTCTCCTTGATGCGCCGGTCATAGCGACCCTGTGCCGCCATGGCCAGAGAAAGCGCGCCTTGCCCCGATGCGGGCCATGGGATAGACCGCGCGCGGAACAAGGACACTCCCGAGGACGCCCCACATGGCCAAGCCCAAGAAACAGCCCCGCCCCAAGGCCGTAACGCCAAAAGGGTTCCGCGACTATTTCGGCGAGGAAGTCACGCAGCGCACCGAGATGCTGCGGACAATTGCGGGTGTCTATCATCGTTACGGGTTTGACGCCTTGGAAAGCAGCGCGGTTGAGACAGTCGAGGCGCTGGGCAAGTTCCTGCCCGACGTGGATCGCCCAAACGAAGGCGTCTTTGCCTGGCAGGAGTTTGACGAGGGCGGCAATGGCGATTGGATGGCCCTGCGCTACGACCTGACCGCTCCGTTGGCCCGCGTCTACGCACAACACCGCAACGATCTGCCGACGCCCTATCGCCGTTATGCGATGGGTCCGGTCTGGCGCAACGAAAAGCCGGGGCCGGGGCGCTATCGTCAGTTTTATCAGTGCGACGCGGATACGGTCGGCACGGCCTCGATGGCTGCAGACGCTGAAATCTGTGCGATGCTGTCGGACACGCTCGAGACTGTAGGTATTCCGCGTGGCGACTATCTGGTCCGGGTCAACAACCGCAAGGTTCTGAACGGCGTGTTGGAGGCGATGGGTCTGGGCGAGGACGCCGCCGCGCGCGACAACGTTCTGCGCACCATCGACAAGTTCGATAAGGTGGGTCAGGCTGGTGTGCGTGAGTTGCTGACCAAGGGCCGGTTGGATGCCTCAGGTGCGTTTATCGACGGCGTGGGTCTGAGCGACGATCAGGCCGAGCCCGTGATTGCGTTTTTGACCTCAAAGGCTGCGGATACTGCTGGGACGCTGGCCAACCTGCGCGCCGCTGTGGGCAACAGCAAGATCGGCGCGGATGGCATCGCCGAGTTGGAACAGATTGGCGCGCTGCTGGATGCAGGTGGCTATGGTTCGGACCGGATCGAGATTGACCCTTCGGTCGTGCGTGGTCTGGGTTATTACACTGGGCCGGTCTATGAGGCTGAACTCACCTTTGAGATTTTCGACGAGAAAGGCCGCAAGCGACAATTCGGGTCTGTCTCTGGCGGTGGTCGCTATGACGATCTGGTCAAACGCTTCACCGGGCAGGAAGTACCTGCGACCGGTATCTCGATAGGCGTTGACCGTCTGCTGGCCGCGTTGCGCGAAAAAGGCCGGATCGGCGCGCAGGCTCAGGGGCCTGTGGTTGTCACCGTGATGGATCGCGACCGTATGGCCGACTATCAGGCCATGGTGGCGGAACTGCGCAATGCTGGCATTCGCGCCGAGGTCTACCTGGGCAATCCCAAGAACTTCGGCAATCAGCTGAAATACGCGGACAAGCGGAACTCTCCGATTGCGGTGATCGAAGGCGGTGACGAAAAAGCCAATGGCATCGTGCAGATCAAGGACTTGATCCTTGGTGCCAAAATCGCCGAAAGCGCGACGCTGGAGGAATGGAAAGAACGCCCCAGTCAGTTCGAAGTGCCGCGCGGTGATCTTGTCGCGAAGGTGCGCGAAATTCTGGACAGTCAGGACTGACCCATGCCCAACCGTTCCCAGATACAGGCCCGCGCCGCAATGATGCGTGTCCGGTTTGAGGCGGCTGGCGCTCAGGTCGTGGACACGCCCCTGTTGCAGCCGGCAGAAACACTGCTGGATCTGTACGGCGAAGACATTCGCGCGCGCGCCTATGTGACGTCGGACGCCCTGCGTGGTGAACAGATGCTGCGCCCGGATTTCACTTTGCCAGTGGTGCAGATGCACATGAGCGATGGGGCCGAGCCCGCGCGCTATACCTATTCGGGTGAGGTTTTCAGGCGGCAGGAACACGACCCGGACCGGGCCAATGAATACATTCAGGTTGGCTATGAGGTGTTCGACCGGAACGATCCTGCCGGGGCTGATGCCGAGGTCTTCTCGCTTTTTGCGCTGCAACTGCGCGGCTTGCCGTTGCGTGCGGCCACCGGGGATATTGGTATCCTGACGGCCGCTGTGGCCGGGTTGCGCACGACCGAACGTCGCAAGGCCGCGCTGATGCGCCATCTGTGGCGGCCACGCCGGTTCCGTGTTTTGCTGGACCGCTATGCGGGCCGAACGCCAGAGCCCGAGTTGCGGTCTGATCTGCTGAACGCCACCGAACCGATGGTGTTTGACGCACCTATGATCGGAAAACGTCGGGCCTCGGAAATCGAGGCGCGTATCGAAGCTTTGCGCGAGGATCGTGAGACCCCGCCGATTTCTGATAGTGAGCTTGTCGGCCTGGAAACGCTGCTGAATGTACGCGAGACCATGCCCTTTGCGTTGGAACAACTGCGCGACGTGGCTGTGGATTTGCCGCAGATCACGCCGGCGCTGGACCGGCTGGAGGCCCGCGTGGCTGCGTTGCAGGCGCGTGGTGTCGACGTCGCGCGCTTGGATTTCGAGGCCGCCTATGGCCGGACCTCGATGGAATATTACGACGGGTTCGTTTTCGGTTTTTACGCCGAAGGCCGACCCGATCTGCCTCCGATCGCGACCGGCGGGCGTTATGATGCGCTGACCCGGCAACTGGGCAACGGGGCCGAAATCCCGGCCGTTGGGGGCGTGCTGCGGCCCGACTTGATGCTGGAGATCGAGGAGGGCGCGCAATGAGCCTTAAACTGGGCGTGCCCTCGAAGGGGCGGTTGATGGAAAAGACCTTCTCGTGGTTCGAAAAGCGCGGCATTGCTTTGTCCCGCAGCGGATCAGACCGGGAATATGCAGGCAAGGTCGAAGGGATCGATGGGGTCTCGCTGGTTCTGCTGTCTGCCGGAGAAATCCCGCGCGAACTGGCGGCGGGGCGGATTCATCTGGGTGTCACCGGTATTGATCTGGTGCACGAGAAACTGCCGCGTTGGGAACAGCAGTTGGAAGAGATCTCGCAGCTGGGCTTCGGCAAGGCGGATCTGATCATTGCAACGCCGGCCTGCTGGGTGGACGTTGATACGCTTGATGATCTTGATGCTGCGGCGGCGGCGTTTCGCAAAACCCATGGCCACCGCCTTCGGATTGCGACCAAGTATCACCGGCTGGTGCGCGAGTTCCTGACCGATTCAGGCGTCGCGGATTACACGCTGGTCGATAGCCAGGGCGCGACAGAAGGCACGGTGATGAACGAAACCGCAGAGGCGATCGCCGATATCACCTCGACCGGCGAAACGCTGCGGGCCAACCACCTGAAGATCCTGTCTGACGGTCTGATCCTGCAATCGCAGGCCACGCTGTGGCGTAGCCGGGTTGCGAAGTACGACGCTGCAGAGAAGGCGGTTCTGTCTGACCTGCTGGATCGGCTGCGTTAAAGCACGCCTATCTCTGCCAGCGCGCGGTTCAAATCATCGGGCAGGGCATCGTCCTGCTCGCGGTTTTTGGGCAAATCAGCTGGTGTGTCCTCAGGCTTGAGATAACGCCATCCCTGAAACGGGCGCTTCAGGGCGTTCTGAGTCCGATGGACCTCGGGGTCTAGCACAATGGCACACCGGCGGATGCCGTCCTCTCCGATCACCTCATCCAATCGCAGGATGCGCTGACGACACTGGATCACGCCTTTGATCACCCAATAGATCGAGCCGCCATTTAGAATCTCTGCCTCACGCTTGGGCCACATGCGGGTCACATGACGCGGACAGCCGTCCTGATACAGGGGCTTTCTGCTGTCTTGCCAGGCCATCAGTGTGTCGACGTTTTCCGATCCGACCGACAGTTTTATGAGGTTTACGTACTTATCCACAGTTTTCCCACAGAGTCGTCCCAAGGCCGATCTTTATATTGTAGCTCGTCGTACGCAGTCATCAAGGTGTTGTGGTCTGGGTGTGATTTAGGGTACTCTGGATACCTCTTTCAGAACAGGGAATCACCAATGAGCCGCTTTGCCGCCCCCATCGCCGAGCAGATCTGGGACATGAAATACCGCTTTAAACAAGCGGACGGCACACCCATCGATCAGACGGTCGAAGACAGTTGGCGGCGTGTTGCCCGCGATCTGGCGCGGGTCGAAAAGGACCCTGCTCATTGGGAAGAAGAGTTCTATCAGGCGCTAGAGGACTTCAAATACCTGCCTGCGGGGCGGATCACGGCGGGCGCGGGTACCGCGCGGCAGGTGACTCTGTTCAACTGCTTCGTCATGGGCACAGTGCCCGACAGCATGGGCGGTATTTTCGACATGTTGAAAGAGGCCGCGCTGACCATGCAGCAGGGCGGTGGGATCGGGTATGATTTCTCGACCATCCGACCACGTGGTGCCGACGTCAAAGGCGTTGCAGCGGATGCCTCGGGCCCGCTGAGTTTCATGGATGTGTGGGATGCGATGTGCCGCACGATCATGTCCGCAGGATCACGCCGCGGGGCGATGATGGCGACCATGCGCTGCGACCATCCCGATATCGAACAGTTCATCACCGCAAAGTCCGATCCGGCCCGTCTGCGCATGTTCAACATGTCTGTCTTGGTGACGGACCCGTTTATGGAGGCCGTCAAGGCCGATGGCCCGTGGGAGCTGGTGTTTGACGACAAGGTCTATCACACCGTTCAGGCGCGTGATCTGTGGAACAAGATCATGCAGGCGACCTATGACTATGCCGAGCCGGGCGTGATTTTCATCGACCGCATCAATCAGGCCAACAACCTCAGCTACGTTGAGACCATCGCCGCCACCAACCCGTGTGGCGAGCAACCTCTGCCACCTTATGGCGCGTGTCTGTTGGGCTCGATCAACTTGGCGCGGCTGGTCGCGGACCCGTTTGAGGACGCAGCCCATCTGGACGAGGAGGCTTTGCAAAAGCTTGTCGCCACCGCTGTTCGGATGATGGACAACGTGGTGGATGCCTCGAAATTTCCGCTGGTCGAGCAAGAGGCCGAGGCCCAGGACAAGCGTCGCATCGGTCTTGGCGTAACCGGTCTGGCGGATGCACTGCTGATGCTGGGCTTGCGCTATGGCTCGGACGAGGCGGCGCGTCAGACCGAGCGCTGGTTGCACGCAATCGCCCGCGCCGCGTATCTGGCGTCGGTCGACTTGGCGAAGGAAAAAGGGGCGTTCCCCCTGTTCAACGCCGAGAAATATCTGGCCAGCGGCACGATGCTTCAGATGGACGAGGATGTGCGTGATGCGATCCGCGAACACGGCATCCGCAACGCGCTTCTGACCTCGATTGCGCCGACTGGGACGATCTCTTTGTACGCGGGCAATGTGTCGTCGGGAATCGAACCGGTCTTTGCCTATGCCTACACGCGCAAGGTGTTGCAGAAAGACGGTTCGCGGACCGAAGAAGAGGTCGTGGATTACGCGGTGCAGATGTGGCGCGACAAGTTCGGTGACACAGAACTGCCGGACTATTTCGTCAACGCGCAAACTTTGTCTCCGTCCGATCACGTCAAGATGCAGGCGGCGGCGCAGAAATGGATCGACAGTTCGATTTCCAAGACGATCAACTGCCCCGAGGATATCAGCTTTGATGCCTTTAAAGACGTCTACATGCAGGCTTGGGATCAGGGCTGTAAAGGCTGCACAACCTATCGCCCGAATGATGTGACCGGCTCGGTCCTGACCGTTTCGGAAAGCGACGACAAAGCGCCCGGAGAAAGCGCAGATGCACCGCATGAGGTTGATGGCGGAGACGTGATTTACATGTCTGAACCGCTGGACCGTCCGCAGGCGTTGGAAGGGTCCACATACAAACTGAAATGGCCCGACAGCGAGCACGCGATTTATCTGACCATCAACGATATCGTCATCGGAGGTCGCCGCCGCCCCTTCGAGGTGTTCATCAACTCGAAGAACATGGAGCATTATGCCTGGACGCTTGCACTGACGCGGATGATCTCGGCCGTGTTCCGTCGCGGTGGGGATGTGTCCTTTGTGGTTGAAGAGCTGAAAGCCGTGTTCGACCCGCGTGGCGGGGCCTGGGTGCAAGGGAAATACATCCCGTCCATTTTGGCGGCGATTGGCGGTGTGATCGAGCAGCACATGATCAATATTGGCTTCCTCGAAGGTGAGGGCATGGGATTGAAATCAGACCCTCAGGCGCAGGTCGTCAACATGGATGCACCACGCGGCAAGGCCTGCCCGTCCTGTGGCCAGTATGACATGGTGATGATCGAGGGTTGCATGACCTGCCGCAGTTGCGGGCATTCCAAGTGCGGATAGCCCAAGCCGTTCGTGGTTTTTTGTTTGGGTGGGCATAAATAGCCCATAAGGTTGATTTTTGCGCCCATTTGAACGGTCTTTAATGCCCACAGGTTCTTAAGGCTTTGAAATAAAATAAGAAAGAATCCTGTAGAGTTTCGAGATTGTTCTGCTTTGGGCGACCATCGATAGCATTCGTGCTATTGACCAAGACCAGAAAATCTCAAGACTGTGGCCATGGAACCAAACCGTCTCATACGCGTCGCACGCAAAAGCTGACCAGAGTGTTGTACTTGCCCAGCAAACCCGTTCGGGCAGTTCCATGGCTATCGGATACCGAATTGATGAAAAACAAATCGCCTATCGAGGAGTCCCCTCAATACTCCGAATTGAACGCTCGATTTTCCCGTTTTCTGCTGGACTTCCGAAAGGAAAAACTCGCGCAGCAACTTGCCGGAAACGACAAAAACCGTGACGAGATCACTCGTGGAGACTTTCAATCATTCAAAGCCCGGATGACTGAGGGTTTAGAACTAACCGATTACGATCTAGATCGTATTCACCGCCGAGTATTGTCTGTGCTGCTCCGCCCCGAAGCGGGCTCGGTGCTACAAGACGAATGAGGCCGGAAGGCGTGAAAATGGCGCGTAGACCGATCCGCTTTGACGATGAGTCAGTCCTGAAACTCACTTGAACATCTACGGTCACTCCACCGCGCACTCTCCAGTGACACAACAAAAACGTTGTTCTAAGCTATTCCCGCTTTTCTCTTCAAAGCGCAGCATCGGCGAGTCGCAGCCCGAAGCAGACAATCATCGTCGGGCTTTGCAAACCCCGAAATGCGGACTTTGCTGCCGAAGGACACAGTCAACTGAAGGTCCGCTTTCCTTTGGCTCGTGATCTCTTTAGAACTTTCCGCCGAGGCATAGCATTTGCGGGGAAACAATTTGCGGAAGATTTTGGTAACAGGCTCCTCCGGTCGGATCGGTCAGGCATTTTTTACGGCTTATCAGGAGCGCTATGAGTTTGCGCTGACTGATATGAGGAAACCCACGCAACCTGTTTCGGGTCTGCATCGCTTTGTACAATCTGATCTTTCTGATGCAAATGCCGCAGAAGGTTTGTGCCAAGGCGTGGATGCCGTCGTGCATCTCGCAGGCATACCTGACCCAAACGCAGAGTTTGACGATGTGCTGCCCGCCAACATATTGGTGACGACTTATTTGATTGAAGCAGCTCGTAAAGCGAACGTCAGTCGCTTCGTCTTCGCCAGCAGTGCGCAAACAATAGAAGGATACCCTGTAGACCGGCAAATCGTGCCGGGGATGGCGGTTGCTCCGGCCAATCTCTACGGTGTCTCCAAGTGTTATGGAGAAGCATTGTGTTCACTCTACGCTACGCGACACGGCATGTCCTGCGTATCATTGCGAATTGGAGCGTTCGAGCCTGCTGATGGCCCGCCGCTTGAAACCAAGCGCGATCTCAGCGCGTGGCTTAGTCATCGTGATGCAACTCACCTGATTGATCGAGCCATCCAAGCTGAGATCAACGGGAGTTTCATCGCAAATGGCATCTCCAACAATCGATTTAAGCGACTTGATTTGACTGAAACCTGCAAGGTTCTGGGATACGCGCCGCAGGATGATGCGTTCTCAACCTTCCCGATACCCTCCGACTAAAGCCAACACCCGTCGGCGGCGCGGAAACGGTCGAAAAGGGCTCAGAGCGGTCGTTTGCTGCGTTCCGTCGCAATAACCGCTCTGCGGACGGAGCAGACATTCAAAGCAAGGCCGATGCCTCCGACGGCTCATCGGTTTTGAAGAGCTTGCAAGGCGCAACAGCAGCGATGCACAATGGACGCATGTCAACCTTGCAACGGATCATTCTAACTGCAACCACTCTGACGCTTGTTAGTACGGCGGCAGTGTCTTTGGAGATGTCCTGCACTCACCCTGACAGCCCAAATCACACTTACAGCATTACCGGTGATCAGGGTATATTTACCTGGGATGACCACGACATCAAGCGCACATGGTTGCTCAAGTGCAATGACCAACGAAACGGTTTGTCTGCGTGCCACAGGTCAGAGAGCTTCGGCGAGCGCGGCGCTAGCGTGATAACTTTCGTGATGCTTCCAAACGGAATCTTAGTCGAAAGCGGTTATTGGGCTCTGCTTGATACTAGCCGCGTCAGCGTAACAGCAGACTTCGTTTGTGAGACAGAAGGCGAGTGACCGCTTTGCGGACTTTGCAGCCATCCGCATTTTTACTCCAAAGGACCGCAGTCAGCCCAAAGCGGACATCAAAACAAGCTATGCAGATTCCGAGTTGCGGACAATCCAAACGTCCCGGCAAACCTACACGCCAATCAAAATGGTTTCAAAAGAAATGCCATCGCCGGCTTGAATAGTCGCCTCGCTGATTTTCACTGCCTAACGCGAATAGACAAGCAAAACCGAGGTCAATCTAATCAAAGTTGAGATTTTTCGGTCAGTGTCTTTTTTAATGTCTCAGACGGTAGCTCTCCGAACATTGATTGGTATTCTTTCGCAAAGTGGCCACCAGAAAAGAAGCTATGCATGAGTGCTGTGTCCTTGACCGACCTTGGTGTTGATACAACGTCTAGGAGATGCTCTCGGACAGAAGTCAAACGTCGCTTCAATATGTATTGCCAAGGCGATTCACCAAAAATCTCGACAAAGTTCTCGTGAAGTTGGCTTCGCCCCACACCAGCAACTCGACACAGAGTTGAGATCGTTAGTTGGTCCGCAGGGGTACGTGTGATAGCGCCCCGCGCCAACCTAACATTCTTGAAAGCTGCCTTGTCTAGAACATGTGTACAATTGGAATGCAGGTTCAACGACAATATCCATTGCGCGATCTGAGCAAAAAATTCGCTTTCTACTCCGCGGCTCATTCCAAATCGCCGCCCCCCTTGATCAAGAGGTGAAGCATTTTGGAAAGCTCGGCCAGCGATCTTTGATAGATTCTCAGCCGCCGCTAGACCAATTTGAAACTTGTTGTGCCCTCGGGGTAGCTCATCGTAGGTGCGCCTGCTTAAGGAAGCGACTTCTCTCGTCATTCGGCGGCGCTCGAAAGCAATGAACAGCACTTTCCGATCCTGACCCACGTTGCAGTATTCGTCCTCCCCGTCGAGCAGATAGACATCACCTGGATCGGAGTACCAACCATTTACGCGGTAATCCCCGTCCCAAGAAAGTGGCAACATTAGTGCCATCAAATCCTGCCTTCCGAGCACTGTCCAAGAAGACCGGGCTTTACTGGACGCGGTATTTACAAAGCTGTTTTCTCCGTAGATCCAACAGTCCTTTAAATTGATGTCGCCTGGACCCAGCTGTACAAGTTCTGTCTCTCGAACCGGCGCATTCGCGAAGTGTTGTGCAAAACTCTTTAACGGTCGCAACTGCATAAGAACTCTCCAAGATGCGTGAAACCCATAGGGCCAAACTTAGTGCGCGGTCTTAAAAAATTAGTACACCGGATAAATTGAATACTATTTCATCGCGAGAATTTCGCCCAACCAAATAAGCTGTTCCCGATTATTGTCGAAAGCGAAGCGGATTGAGGCTGCCGAACAAAGGATTTCGGAGCCAGATTTTTTGCAATCCGTTAGGTGAAAAAATGCCGCGATCTCGCGGATTAGAGGTGTCTTCATCACTTCACACTCCAAGCAGAATGGGTCGATTGCGCACCAAGAACATCGAAAAATTATAGAAATATAAGGAGAAATAGTATGAAAGCCCCATTGCTTCCTTACAAATCAGCTTTCCGGCCAGACAGGCGTTATGTATTGAAAACCGGGTCGCTTGCCGTTGCGGGGGCTCTTATGCTTCCCTATCGAACAGCTATTGCCCAATCTGATGCAGCGGACGTGATTTTCAGTGGTGGTAATATCCTTACGATGGACACCTCCAACCCAAAGGCTGAAGCGCTGGCAGTCCGCGATGGGCGGATCATCGCTGTTGGCAGCCAAGATGAAATCGACGCGCTGACTTCCAGCACGACACGCATCATTGATCTTGACGGCAGAACTCTAATGCCTGGCATGATCGACAGCCACGCGCATTCATATTCGGTGGTCAAGGACGACTTCATTATTATCAGTCCGACTGAAGTAGCCAGTTTCGACGAGGTAATGCAAAAACTGAACGAAGGTGCCGCCAAGTTGAAAGAAGGCGACTGGCTTCTGGCCGCTGATTATGACGGCGTCGTGACCCCCGGCGGGCGACAGTTCACTCTTGAAGATATGGACCGCATCGCCCCCAACAACCCGTTCTTGTTGCTGGAAGGAAGTGGTCATGCAGCTTATGCTAATTCACTTGCCTTCAAAATCGTTGGAATCGACGAGAACACTCCGGACCCAGTCGCGGCTCGCTACGTAAAAAACGACAAAGGGGAACTCACTGGTCGCTTGGAAGAGCTCCCGACTTTTGGCCCGTTTCTAAACGCTGCCCAACAACTGACCGATGAGGATATGGAGGCGCGAACACTCCGTTTTTTCAACTCGGGTGCCAAGGTCGGAATTACCACCTTTGGTGATCCAAGCGTCGGTCAAAACAAAGGGATCGAAGACCTCAGATTATTTGAGCGCATCAAGGATCGCGCGCCGGTGCGGACGCGCGCCTTTCTTGTTTCAACCCTGATGGACGACTGGGCCGAAAACGGAATCGGAATGGGCTACGGCGACGACAAGATGCGCGTTGCCAAGATGAAGGCGTGGTCAGATGGCGCAACGCAGGCCTATAGCTCTTACTTGCGCGAGCCCTATCTTGGCACGGATAGCCGTGGAGCACTGAACTACACGGAAGATCAACTTTACGAGGTGGTCAAACGGGCACATGGGGATGGTTTTTCTCTTGCCGTTCATGGCAACGGGGATGCGGCTATAGATCTCGTGCTACGCGTGTACGAACAGGTATTGGCGGAGAACCCGCGCGACGATCATCGGCACCGGATTGAGCATTGCAGCGTCGGCCATCCTGAGCAGTACGACAAGATGAAGGAACTTGGTGTTTCGCCAACTTACCTGTCCGGCCATATTCGATGGTGGGGCAAGGCGTTCCGAGATAATCTACTTGGTCCAGAAAGGGTCGAGTACTACGATGCCGCCGCCACGGCCGTTGAAAAAGACATCCCGTTCTCAATGCACAGCGATTACTCGGTATCGCCGTTAGGTCCTCTGCGTTGCGTCCAAGACATGGTGACCAGAGTCATGGCAGACGGTGGGGAAGTCTTCGCGCCCGACCAGCGTATTCCAGTAGAAGAAGCACTTAAAGGTGTAACGACGCATGCGGCCTGGCAACTGCATATGGATGACATTGCGGGGAGTTTGGAAGTTGGGAAATACGCTGATCTCACGGTTCTTGAAGACGACCCGACTTCTGTTGACCCAATGCAAATAGAAAACATCGAAGTAAGTGGAACCTGGCTGGAAGGCAAAGAGACCAACGCGGCGTGATTGGATCGCCTCATGACAAACAAAATCATTCTTGGGAGGTCAAGATGATAAAACGTCTGTTTATTGCAGCCCTATCAGGTGCAGCGTTGTCCGTCGTCATGGCTGCTACGACTGTGTACGCCTGTGCATTTCATAATTACATCCCGCAAGACACGGTGGTGGACAAGTTACTACGCAGTCAGGAAATTGCACTGGCAGTTCCTGTTATCGAAGATCCAAATGATCCGTTGCGGTATGATCCGATTGCAGCAATTGGCGCAACGCCCGAAGATATTGATATCCCTCACCGCGTGGACGCAACCGCAATTCAGAGGCTTGGAAAAAATCCGAACGCTTACGCAATTTTCGGGCGAGAGAAGTACGGTGCTTGGACAAGACTTGCACTTGTCGACGGAGAATTGATCGCAGTCTTTGATCAAATCATCGCACGAATTGAGGACTGGCGTGGAGGGGATGAGAATGACCGGTTAGTTTTTTTTGGCGCATTGTTGGGCCACACCGAGATTCGTATTCACCAGTTGGCGCTTCGTGAACTTGACCGTGTGGAATAGGTCCTGAGTTCCTAATCCTCGGACGATCTCTCGTTTGCCAACAATGTCTTGGTACTCAGTCGGTACAGCTACCCTGAGAGCGTACCCTTTTCCTCTAAGGAACAATCCTCTGGGCAGTCCAACACGGTTTTGAGGTTTCGATTCCCGTACATTCATCCTCAAATGGTCTCCAAGTTCTCGTTACAAGACCCTGAGTAAACCATTGAAAATTAAGGGAATGGTGGGTGATGAGAGACTCGAACTCCCGACATCTTCGGTGTAAACGAAGCGCTCTACCAACTGAGCTAATCACCCGTGACGCTGCATGTAGCCAAGCCTGCGGGCGGGTGCAAGAGGGTCTGAGTGATTTTCTTGAATTCTATTCTTTGGCCAACCCGTGTTGCCTTGCCCGTCTGGATATCTGAACACGGTTTAATCCCGTTCCGTCGCATATCCGGATATGTGCGGCGTGATGATGGTCATGTCCAATGGACGCCTTGACCCTTTTGGACTTTCTGCAACGCAGCGGCATCGATCTCGGTAATTTCTCAAATGCGCTTGCGCGGGGCCTGCGCCCTCCGATATTCCCGAAGGGACTGCAATTTTCCGGTCGGGAGTGTACATGACCTTAACCTTCACCCGCCGTTTCTGGATGGTGGCACTGGTCTTAGGTGTTTTGGCGTTGGCACCGGTCCGAGCCGGGGCCGAGGGTGTTTTGGTTTTTGCAGCGGCGAGTCTGAAGACAGCGCTAGATGAGATTGCTGCAAGCTATGAAACGGAAACGGGGCACCGTGTCACGGTCTCTTACGCGGCCTCGTCGGTGCTAGCGCGCCAAATTCAGCAGGGCGCGCCTGCCGACGTGTTCATCTCGGCGAATCCTGATTGGATGGACATATTGGAGCAGGACGATTTGATCCGGGCAAATTCGCGGGTGGATTTGCTGGGCAATGGGCTGGTTGTGATTGGTGCGACAGGCCGAGCAAGTTGGGGAGAGATCCAACCTGGTCACGACCTAAAGGCCGAATTGAACGGCGGATTTTTGGCGATGGCCTTGGTTGATGCCGTGCCAGCAGGTATCTACGGCAAAGCCGCGTTGCAAGGCCTGAACCAATGGGACGCATTACAGGACCATGTTGCGCAGACCGACAACGTGCGCGCTGCTTTGGCACTTGTGGCGGCAGGGGCTGCACCCTTGGGTATTGTGTATCGATCAGACGCACAGGTGGAAACGCGGGTCAGTGTTTTGGCGACCATTCCCGACGACCTGCATCCTGAGATAATATATCCTGCGGCCGTCACATCATCTGCACAGGGTGGAGCACAAGCCTTTTTGGACCATCTGCGCAGCGCTGCGGCGTTGTCCGTTTTTCAGGAGCAGGGGTTTTCCCTGCCGGGTGGGTGATCCACGTGGACTGGTTGGGCCCTGCCGAAATTGAAGCGTTAAAGCTGTCTTTGCGCGTGTCGTTCTGGGCGACGCTGGCGACGTTGCCGTTTGGGATTTTCGTAGCCTACGCGCTGGCCCGCTGGAGGTTTCCCGGCCGGCAGGTCCTAAATGGTCTGGTGCATTTGCCGTTAATCCTGCCACCTGTTGTTACGGGCTATCTGTTGTTGCTGACCTTTGGAGTTCAGGGACCTCTTGGGCGTGTTCTGGCAGAGTTCGGGATAGTTGTCGCGTTTCGCTTGACCGGGGCGGCGCTGGCTGCAGGGATCATGGCATTCCCCTTAATGGTCCGGGCCATACGGTTGTCGATCGAGGCTGTGGATCCAAAACTAGAGCAAGCCGGGGCCACGCTGGGGGCGTCGCGCCCGATGGTTTTTGTGACCGTGACTTTGCCGATGATCCTTCCTGGGGTCATAGCCGGGGCCATTCTAGCTTTTGCCAAGGCAATGGGCGAATTTGGTGCAACCATCACGTTTGTGTCTAACATTCCGGGCCAGACCCAAACGCTTCCGTCAGCAGTCTATGCATTCTTGCAGGTTCCGGGCGGCGAGTCGGCTGCAACGCGGTTGGTCCTTATCTCAATCGTTATCGCGATGAGCGCCCTTCTTTTGTCAGAATACGTAGGACGGCGCGCTGCCGCACGGGTGGCCGGATCATGAGTCTTTCCGTTCGGGTGCATCATCATTTGTCGGATCTGGATCTGGATGTCAGCTTTGACGCACCGCCCGGAGTGACTGTCTTGTTCGGGCGGTCCGGGTCGGGCAAGACGACCATCGTCAATGCGGTGGCCGGGCTGCTGCGACCTCAGGCGGGTCGCGTTGCGGTCGAGGATTGGGTTCTTTTCGACACGGGTCACGGGCAATGGCTGCCGCCACACCGGCGGCGGTTAGGGTATATCTTTCAGGAAGGGCGGCTATTCCCTCATCTGACCGTACGCCAAAATCTGGCCTACGGTCGCTGGTTTGCCCCCAAAAGGGCGCAGCGGGAAGACCCCGAAAAGGTCATCGAAATGCTGGGCATTGGCCACCTGCTGGATCGCCGACCAGCCGGGTTGTCAGGGGGCGAAAAACAACGCGTGGCCATTGGGCGTGCGCTGCTGGCGAGCCCGCGTCTGATCCTTGCAGATGAACCTCTGGCCGCGTTGGACGAGGCGCGGAAAGCAGAGATTCTGCCGTATTTCGAACGTCTCAGGGATGAGGTATCTGTTCCTATTCTCTATGTAACCCACTCGGCGGCCGAGGTCGCGCGTCTGGCGACCTCGGTTGTTGCACTTCAAGACGGAAAAGCCGTGCGCCATGGGCCCGCTTCCGAGGTTTTAGCCGATCCTTCGGTTGCCCCGGCCGGGGTTCGCGCAGTTGGGGCCGTTTTGGAAGTTCAGGTCGTGCAGCATCACACTGACGGGCTGACAGAGTTGAATGCCAACGGCGCAAGATTGTTCCTGCCACGCATTGCGCATGACGTAGGGGCGCAATTGCGCATCCGCATCCCGGCGCAAGAGGTGATCTTGTCAAACCAAAAGCCCGAGGGATTGTCTGCACTGAACGTGCTCAGCGGTACGGTGGCCTCGATCCGATCGGGCGAGGGGCCTGGCGCAATTGTGTCCGTCACGACCCCTGCAGGTAGTGTTCTGGCGCGCGTCACACGTCGATCAGTGGCGGCATTAAACTTGCAGGTGGGCAGCCCATGTCACGCGATTATTAAGACGGTTGCCCTGGCTCCTCAGGATGTCGGCGGGCGTATCGCGCCGGGCCAGTAATCTCAGGTAAGCGCGCGCGCCTCATGTTCGCGCAGTATCAAACGCGCGGCGCGGCCAAACCCGGTGTGACCCGAAGCTGGCCGGTCTGGAAAGATTGCAGCCAGTTCCCGAAGCGCGTCGGAAGACAGCGTGTAAAGCGCTTCTTCCCCCAGAAACAGGCTTTCAGCTTGCAGCCCTTCTGCATTCAGAATTTCATGACGATCCAACAATATATGCAGGTACTCAATCGCCTCTACCGAGGTATCCACATAAATACCCGGCCAGTCGCATAGATGCTTTGCAGCCACCAGCGCCTCGGCGGCACCGAACAGCAGTTCCACTTTCGGGCCCTTCACCAGAATGCGGTGCTGTTGCGAAACCAGAAGATCCCGACGGGGTGAGTTCGACCCCAGACTTCCTGCTGAAATGCGCACAGGCCGCATCGCAGGCTCGGCGCATAATCGTTCGCGAGGTATCACACTGCTTTCGATCCAGCGAATGGGTTGCAGCCCGTGATCCGCGGTAGCAACCTTGTGACCTACGTCCAGCGTTTCGATGACCTTTGGACCGTCTTCGGTCTCGATCAAAGTCCCGGCTGCAAAGCACACACCTTCGATCCTGATCGTGACTGCAACCGGGTCCGGGTTGTTGGAAAACGGCAGGGTAAAGGGCCCCACTTGTGTGGTGCCAGTAACGCTGATGAAGAAGGTATCGAAAACGACTTCGCCGTTGTCCAAGCTGTCAAAAAAGGTCGGGTCGACCGCATAGGTCCACTCGCCAGTGTTTGGATCAATCGAGGCAGTACCGTTGGCGGGGGGTGTTGCAATCGTCCAGGTCTGGGTCGTTGGTGTGAATGTGCCATTGTCCAGCGTCGGCTGTCCCATCGCCACATTCGGCGGGGATCCGGTCACGTTTCCGGTCAATTCGCCTGTGATTGTTACCGAGACCACTTAACCTTCGCCTTGCTGCAACACCTGTTCAAATTCTCGTTTCCGATACAGGCGCATATGGACCTCGCCCGCCTGATCCCGCGTCCATTCGACGATCCGGTTGCGTGTCATGTCGCTGTCCATCCGGTTTGTTCGCACACGTGGATGTGGGATCTCTTGTTTAAGGATATCAACAATCTGGCTTGTTTGTCCAAACGGGGCCACCAGATCGACGATCCAGAAGGAAGGACCACTGGTAAAATCGGTATCCTTCAGTGGTTTTTCCTGTACCGCATAGCGGTACTCGGCCTCGGGGCTGAGCCCGGCAAAGGTAACAAAGCCACGGGGAAAACCGTCTTGCCGGAAGATATGGTACTGGCCCAGGCGAAATGGAGTTTCGAATGCATAGAGAACCTGTGCCAGATTGCGTTTTTGATGAGTCTTCGTCAGCCCGGCAAGATAGAACATCGCGCCCAGATCGGCATATTTCTCGGGCGGAAAATCAAACCAGTCTTTGGGGAAGCTCTTGCTCAACGGGACAGGCCAACTTTGCAATGTGAACCAAAACCTTAATCACAGTGTACCCTTTTCCAGCGATATGGGTAGAAGAATTTCTTAACCGCGCCCACGCCGTCCTCATCTCGAGGGTGCAGCGCTTTACTCGGGCGCTGACCTGGCTATGTTAATGAGAAGGGAGCATTTTTACGGGATGCTGGATTATGCGTTTTCTTAAGGTTTTTGCCTCAACTGCTCTGGTGTTGGCACCTGCAATTGCCGAGGCTGTCGGTTTTGGCCTGTATGTCCGCCCTCAATTTCGCACAGAGATCACGGCGCTGCCGGATGGGGTTTATGAGGTCAAGGCTGTAGGCTCGTCAGCGCCCGTGAATTACTGGTGCGGTATTGGCGACTATGCGATCCGAACTTTGGGCGTGCCGAACAATCAACGGATCTATATTTATCGTGCTTATGAACCCGGTGTCCGGACAGTTCAGTTTTCTCTGACACCGCCACCCGGCGCGGATACCAAGCCGGGATACTCAATAACGGTTCGAAAGGTCGGTGCCAACATGTCGGCATCGTCGGCACAGAACTACTGTTACGACAACTTCATCATGGACACGTTCTGAGCGTCAGACCCATTTCGCCATCGGCGGCAGGCTCATCAGAACCGCATCCGGGTCATGCCCGGTTTCCAGCCCAAATTTTGTGCCGCGGTCGTAGACCAGGTTGTATTCCGCATACAGACCGCGATGCACGAGTTGGGTGTTCTTGTCCGCGTCTGTGAAACCCTGCAAGCGACGCTTTTCAACCAATGGCAAGAAGGCGGGCAGGAATGCACGACCGATATCCTGGGTCAGGGCAAAATCGGCCTGCCATTCCCCGGTGCAGTAGTCATCCATGAAAATCCCACCCACGCCTCGTGCACGCTTGCGATGAGGAATATAGAAATACTCGTCCGCCCAGTCTTTCAGGCGCGGATAGTGTGCGACGCCGTGCGGGTCCAGATGAGCTTTTTGGGTGGAGTGGAAATGGCGTGTGTCTTCGTCATATTCGATACAGGGGTTCAGGTCCGAGCCCCCACCAAACCACCAGGCGTGCGGCGTCCAGAACATGCGTGTGTTCATGTGCACCGCAGGGACATGGGGATTTTGCATATGGGCCACGAGACTGATCCCCGAAGCCCAGAAGCGGGGATCCTCGGTCATGCCGGGGATACCTTTGCGCGCCGCCATCGCGTGCTGTGCGCGTTCACCCAATGTGCCGAAGACGGTCGAGACATTGACGCCAACTTTCTCGAACACGCGACCGCCATGCATCACAGACATCAGCCCGCCACCTGCATCCGAACCATCCTCAGATTGGCGCTCGGTTTCTTTGACCTCGAACCGACCGGGTTTTGCATCGGAAAACGGTCCAGTGTCGTGGCTGTCTTCAAGGGCTTCGAACGCAGAGACAATATCGTCGCGCAGTTGTCGGAACCAGGCGGAGGCAGTGGATTTTTCTGTATCGAACATGTGTCTTAGTGGGCTGGGGCAGCTACGGGGTCAAGCAATGTACGCCCGCCGTCGATTGTCAGGATCTGACCTGTGATGAAACCGGCTGCGTCGGACGCCAGAAACTGCGCGGTTTCGGTCAGCTCTGTCGCCGAAGCGATACGGGCCAGCGGCGTGTGCTTTTCAATATCGTCCCGGAAGTCCCGGTTTTCCTTGAGTGTCGATTGTAACGAAGCGCTCATGACCGAGCCCAGTGCGATCGAATTGACCCGAATACGGTTCGGAGCAAGCGCGACTGCAAGGGATCGGGTCATCTGATCCAGCGCCGCGGTCGACACGGAATAGGCCATCAGGTCGGGATGCGTCCGGCGGGCTGCGATAGAAGACAAGTTGATGATCGACCCGGCGGGGTTTTCTTCATCCCCGTCCGCCTGTTTGATCATGCGCTTGGAAACCAATTGGCTTAGCCGCAGGGCGGGCATCAGGTTCTGGTTCAGCAGAGTACGCACCGAGTCGTCATCTGGGTCCAGAGGATCAGATGGGATCACCTGCCGCGCGCCGTTGATCAGAATATCCACCTGATCAAAAGCGTCCAGTGTGGCAGAAAGCAGGTTTGCTATGGTCAGCTTTTCGCGCAAATCGCCCGCGAAATAGCGGATATTGCCGTCCTCGGCCTGACCGCCTAACTCATCGATCAGACGCTTTTCGTCCATGTCGGCGAACATGACATTTGCCCCTGCATCAGCGAAATGGCGTCCAATAGCCAGACCGATGCCGTTGGCACCGCCCGTTACGATTGCTGTCTTGCCAGCGATGGAAAAGGACATCCGAATCCTCCTGAATTGGGGGCAGGTTAGCGAGCCTTAGCGCCGAGGGCGAGAGGCCTGAAGCACCTTGAACCGGTTGTCTCCGGCAATTTCAGTGACCTGAGCGAAATGTTCGTTCAGCGTGGTTTCGTAGGGAAGGTGGCGATTGGCGACCATCCACAGAGTTCCGTTGCGGGTCAGATTGCGTGCGGCAGCGACGATAAATCCCTGACCCAGCGCGGGGTCCGCGCTGCGCGAGGTGTGAAACGGGGGGTTCATGACGACGGTGTCGATGGGCTCGGGTGCGGTCCATTTGACTGCATCTGCCCAATAGAACTGTGCTCTTGAATCCAAGATGTTTCTGCGCGCGCAGGTCAGAGCGGCATGATCTGCCTCGACCAGGTGCAATGACTTGACGTCGTCACGTTTGAGGATCTCTGCTGACAAATATCCCCAACCTGCACCAAGGTCGGCGACGCGTGCGCCAAGTTTGGCAGGCAAGACATTTGACAACATGGCCGAAGCCGGATCGACTCCATCTGCCGAAAACACGCCTGGCGCGGTTTGAAAATCACCGACCTTCTGTGTGGCGGGCGCGGCCCAATCCTCAAAAGCAGCTGCGTTGGCCTGAAACCAGAAAATTTTGCCGTGTGCTTTGGACAGGGGGCCTTCGACAGCAATCCGCTTGCGCACATCTTTCAATATGCTGTCCACCCCATCGGTCTTGGCCCCATCGACCACGACAACCCCAGCAGCCCGTGAACACGCCCGCTGGATCATCGCGCGCGCCAGCGCCTTGGCACGTGGCAAAAACACGATGGCATCCTGACAGGGGTTTTTTGCTTCGGGCACTGTGTCAAAACCTTGCGCGGCAAAACAGTCGTGAAAGGGTTTGAACGGTTGCACCACCTGCGCACCGGGGGGAAGCGTCGAAAGGTCATGCTCTGGCACCGGGCAAATCACCGTCAAAGGCTGCGACAGCGACAGACCGTTTTGCAAAGCAAGTTCCAGACGTGGGGACATGGGCAATTCCGGCAAAAAAAAGAGAAGGGTGCGTCAGGCGAGATGCCTTATTCTTCGCGTTCCATGGTGCATTGCAGCGGGTGTTGGTGCCTGCGGGCAAAGTCCATCACCTGGCCAACTTTGGTCTCAGCAATCTCGTGGCTGAAGACGCCGACAACGGCCACGCCCTTTTTGTGAACGGTCAGCATGATTTCAAACGCCTGAGCGTGGGTCATACCAAAGAAACGCTCTAGCACGTGCACGACAAACTCCATTGGCGTGTAATCGTCGTTCAGCAACAGCACCTTATACAAGGGCGGACGCTTGGTTTTTGGGCGCGTCTGAAGCAGGACAGACGCGTCACCGTCGTCGTCCGGGGTCTCAGACATCATCCAGGTCTTTTCCAGCATCGTGTGCAACTGTCCGATTCAGGCTTGGGGTTTATCTTGGCGCTTATATAACGTGGGGATAGCCGGTGAAAAGAGCAAGCGAACGTAAATCAGATGACGAAGAAACTGACCACAATCGGGTTTGATGCGGATGATACCCTTTGGCACAACGAACGGTTTTTTCAGCTGACACAGGCCCATTTTGCCGAATTGCTGGCTGATCACACCGACCGCGATCACCTGATGGAGCGTCTTCTGGCCGCCGAAAAACGCAACATCAGGCATTATGGATATGGGATAAAGGGGTTTGTTCTGTCGATGATCGAAACCGCCATCGAGGTGACAGAAGACCGTGTTCCGGCCTCGGTCATTCGGCAATTGATCGAAGCCGGGCAAGAGATGCTGGCGCATCCGATCGAGCTGCTGCCTCATGCGCGCGAAGCGGTCGAGAACGTGACTGACGCTTATCGCGTCATTCTCATCACCAAGGGCGATCTAATCGATCAGGAACGGAAATTGGCCCAGTCAGGGCTGGGCGATTTGTTCGACGGGGTCGAGATCGTCTCGGAAAAGACTTCGGATACCTATCGGACGATTTTTGAATCCCACGGGGATGGTCCGGCGTCTGCAATGATGGTTGGCAATTCCATGCGCTCGGATGTGGTGGCTCCGATTCAGGCCGGATGCTGGGGCGTTTACGTGCCCCACGGTCTGGTGTGGGAGGTTGAGTACGCCGAAGCCCCGGTTGAAAGCCCCCGATTCCGCGAGCTGCGCGATTTGGGTGATCTGGCTGATCTGGTGAGCAGCCTGAGGTAATGTTGCCTATTGGCCGCAGTTCTGCAAATTTCGAGCCGCGCGGCGGCAAAGCATTGCCACAATCGCGCATCTGGTGGGCCAGGGCTGGAACGTCATCAACATATAGCCTTGTGCGGGCGCATGACGAAACCGCGAAATGCGCAGCTTTCAGTTTATTTCATGGCCCCTCTGTGTTAGCTTAGTCGGTATCAAAACAATTTTGCTGACCGGGAAAACCCGGCGGCGCGAGGCAGACAGAGGCAAAGATCGTGCAGATTCGGCGGACAGTTCCGGCCCGAACGGGCTTATTCCTTATAGCGATGCTATGTGTGCTGGCGTTTGCGCCACTCAAATCCATCGCGGCACCTTATGCGGCAATGGTAATTGACGCTCGTACCGGAGAGGTTTTGCATTCGCGCAATGCTGACACGCGGTTGCATCCGGCATCGCTGACCAAGATGATGACGCTGTACATCGCGTTTGAAGCGGTGCGAAATGGCGAGATTACACTGGATACGCCTGTACGGATCACCAAGAAGGCTGCGGCCGAGCCGCCTTCCAAGTTGGGTCTACGAACGGGGCAGACGATTGCTTTCCGGTATCTGATCCGCGCGGCAGCGGTGAAATCAGCCAATGACGCGGCAACCGCTATCGGCATCGCCATCAGCGGGTCCGAAGCCGCGTTTGCGCGCCGTATGACACGCACTGCCAAGGCCATGGGCATGAGCCGTACGACTTTCAAGAACGCGCATGGTCTGACCGAGTCGGGGCATTTGTCCACCGCGCGCGACATGACCACGCTGGGACGGCATCTGCTGTACGATTATCCGCAGTATTATAACCTGTTCTCGCGTCAATCGACACATGCAGGGATCAAGACTGTACCGAATACCAACCGTCGCCTGTTGGCCGCGTACAAAGGGGCAGATGGAATCAAAACCGGGTATACACGCGCTGCGGGGTTCAACCTGGTGGCGTCGGCCAAGCGCAAAAATGAACGGATCATCGCAACCGTCTTTGGCGGAAAGTCGGGCGCATCGCGCAATGCCAAAGTTGCCGAGCTGTTGGATTTGGGTTTCCGCCGCGCCCCATCGCGAGCGCCTATCCGCAAGCCGGCGCGCCCGGCTTATGCTGGAAATGCCGGACTGGGCGTACAGGTCGCGGGTGTAAGCGGACCGCCCAAAACAAGTCTGCGCCCAGTTGTACGTCCAAGCGCGACAACGCAGGTTGCAAGTGCCGTTGCGGCGACTGCGGATCAGAACCGCGACCGGATCACAAATGGCATTGCGGCTGCCATCGCCCAAGCGGATATCGCACCGACCAATACGTCTGAACAAACACCGGGCACCCGCCCGACACAGCGCCCGACCGGTCTGGTACTGGCGTCGACCGAAACGGCCAAACAGCCCGAGCCCGAGCAGGAGGTGGTCACCCGACTTTCTTCGTCTGGCGGGCATCTGTGGGGCGTCAATGTGGGGCGTTACACCACACGATATGAGGCCGAGAAGGTGCTGCTGAAAACCGCTTTGTCAGAAATGACGACGCTAGAGGGCACGCTGCGCAAGGTGAACCAAAGCTCGCGCGGCTTCGATGCAACTTTTCAAGGCATGACCCGCGAGCAGGCCGATCTGGCGTGCCGCCGGTTACAGGCCCGCAATGTGACCTGTTTCATGATCGGACCATCATAAGGTTCGGCAAAATACTCTCCTGTTGGGTCTGGGCTGTGGTTTTCCACAGCCCTTTTTTCATGACAGCGCAGTATTAAAGGCGTGTAGGGTTATCGGACGAACTTCGTCACCTCGACGCCGCCGCCGATCAGGCTTTCCCTCACGGAACGGGCGATCTGAACCGCAGTTGGTCCGTCCCCATGCAGACAAATCGTGTCGATGGAGGTCTCTAGCCTCTTACCGCTTTCAGTGATGATAGCGCCTTCGCGGACCATGTTCAGAATGCGTGGACCAGCCACATCAGCGTCGTGGATCACGGCACCGGGCAGGCTGCGGTCCACCAAGGTGCCATCGTCGTTGTAGGCGCGGTCGGCAAAGATCTCGCCCACCCATTTACACCCAAGCTCGCGCACGGCATCTTCCTGTTTTGTCACAGCAAGCACCATGACAATAATGTCGGGGTCCACATCCAAAGCGCCCTGATAGCAGGCCCGCGCCATATCAATATCGACCGAGCACATATTGGCCAGCGCGCCGTGCAGCTTGAGGTGCCGAACTTTGGTGCCGACCGCCTTGGCCATGCCCATTGCTGCGCCCAACTGATACCGCACCAAATTGCGCAACGCATTATGGGGCACTTTCATGTTCCTACGGCCAAAGCCCTGCAGATCGGGAAAGCCGGGATGCGCACCTATGCCCACATTGTTGTCGGTCGCAAGTTGCATTGTCGCCGCCATCACATCCGGGTCGCCTGCATGAAAACCACAGGCGATGTTGGCGGAGGTGATGATTTTCAACAGGCTTTCGTCATCGCCCATCTTCCAGGGGCCAAAACTCTCCCCCATATCGGCATTCAGATCGACGCTGGGCATCGGCAATTCTCCTTAGTCGGTGGCAGAGATCACTCCGCCGATCAATTGGTAGGACAACAGGTCCTGAATGTCGTGCGGGTCACGGATCAGAGGTTCGACCCGTGAGGGCAGGCGCGCAAGTTCTGACAGGAAGGCAGTGTGCAACGCGCTTGCCTCGTCCATGCTGACAAATCTGAAAAGGATTTTACCACCGGCAGGCGTTTGTGCAGCGCGCGGCATATCGCAGGGCAAAACGGTTGCAATACGAGGATAACCCCCGGTGGTCTGGCACTCCGGCAACAGGATGAACGGATCCCCTGTGCCGGTCATTTGAATATCGCCGGGGGTGATCACCTCGGACAAAATGTTCAGCTGACCGGATGCCGCAAACCCGTCTCCGTCGCTATCCACTTGCATCCCCATCCGGTTGGCGCGCGTTCCGCGCCGGAAAGTGGTCGCGGCAAAGCGATCCAATGTCGAGCGATCAAACAGTGTGGTCTGAAAGCTTGCCACCACACGCAGTTCTCCGCCCGCGAACCGTTCATCAGGCGTTAGTTTCAACCCGGTCTGGCCTGCATCTGGTCCGCATGTCAGCCTGTCGCCTTGTTCTAACGCACGACCGATCCGCGCCGTCAAATGTGCCGAGCGCGAACCCAGAAAAACATCGGACTCTATTCCGCCGCCCAGATGAAGATAGCCATAGTTACCCTGTACAGCTGCCCCAATGTTCATTCGTTGCCCGGCAGTCAATTGATGTGACGCATTCCAGGTTACTGGGCTGCCGTCGATGCTGGTTTGCATCCGCGCACCGGTTAGTGCAATGCGCACGTCTTGCGTGACCTCAAACTCACCGCCCATTCCGGCCATTTCGAGCGCTGCGAGGTTCGGGCTCTGCCCCAGTAAAGCAGCCCCTTCATGCAAGGCCAATATATCGGCGGCACCAGAACGCGACAAACCCTGGTCCAGATACCCGGTACGCCCCTGATCCTGGATTGTACATGAAGGGCCGATCCGATGGACGATCAGACTCATGGTGCGATCTCCTCACAGATGGCACCACCGGTACCGTCTGTATTGGTGGCGCGGATATGCTCCAACTTTTCACGGGATACTGGCGTGAACAGCAATTCGTCACCGGGGCTCAACGGGAATGTATCGGACCTCTCCGGGCGAAAGCATCTAAAGGCGGTTTGTCCGACATGCCGCCATCCGGTTGGTGTTGGGCCGGAAAACAAGACGAATTGCGAGATCGCCAGAACCAACGCGCCCTCTGGCACCATCGGGGTCAGGTTTTGCAGTCGGGGAATATTGAACTCGGGCCCCAGTGGCCCAAGGTAGGGCTGTCCGGGCGCAAACCCTATGGTCAAAACCCTCACCCGCGACTGTCCAAGGCGTCGTATTGCCTCTTCCGGCGTTAAGCCAGCGGCAGCGGCAGCGTCGTCCAGCTGTGGCGCCAGATCGGTTCCGTAGACTGTTGGAACGCGCCACAGCTTGCGACCTGTTGGAAGGGGTGTGTTGTACCAGTCCTTTTGGTCCAGAAGATACTGGAGTCTTTCAAGCATTTGCTGATGAGAAATGAGCTGTGTGTCGAAACGCACAAAGGTCGAGCCCAAAGACGCCGAAGACTCTGTGACTTCATCCCATTGCAGACCGTCTACTTCGGACCGGAATGCCAGCGCTGCACAATTTGCCTTCTCTGACATGATATCCGCAAATGTGACGAGCGCTCCGTCAAACCCAACGGTTCTGACCAAAGGAAACTGAACGTGACGGGCCATACTGATCCTGCGTGTGACAACAAAGTACGGGAACCAGACCCCATCCAAAGGAGATGTGCAAGACAGGTCTTGAGGGGTTTGGCGGTAGACGAACGAGGTTTGGGTAAGGTCAAAAGATCAGGGTTAGTTTGGCTGTTCTTCGATTCTCACTCGTCAGTTGGCTCGGGATTTGGTGAAATCCTCGAGTCGGATCGTGGGCTCGAGTCGCTCCGACTTGTGCCTGCGCTCTGTTGGCGCTCTAGATGTAGTGGCGGTGTGGTTTGGCCGAGACTTTCGAAGAAAGGGTTTGTTAACGTGTATAGCTTTTCAGCTCTGATTTAGCGGTATGTTGATTGCTTTAAGTATTTGAATTTAAATAATTTTAAGGCGTGACTCAAAAAACTTTTGATTTTTTGTTTTTTTGGGTTGCGGGTTTTGGGAGTAAACCTTAGAACCCCCTTCACCGGCGCTGCTGAGGCGCTGGGACGCTGCGGAAGCGGCGGTGACACA
>NZ_JAEDOS010000014.1:0-62892 GCF_017872495.1 Ruegeria sp. HKCCE4148 | reverse complement strand
TCGGAATGTCCCCATAGGTGTATAAGGTGACAGGCATATCTGTGGCGAGCATTGAAGAAATACAAACCCGGTCAACTAACCTCAAAGGGCCGTCGAACCACATTGTGGCCAGCTTGTTTGCCATTTTTCTCGTTTTTCTTAAGCCTGAAAAAGTAGCTTTCCAAAGGATAATCTACAAACGGACCTGGTGTCACTTTTAACAGCTTTTTTGACGGGTTTTGTGTTAAGGGCTTGGTTCGCAAAGTGGTCGCAAATGCATGCATCAGCGAATGATCAGATTGTTGCCTTCAATGTTCAAATCTATGAAGCAGGCTCGCTGCCAGATTGATCGCTAAGCTCGTATCATACAAAAGACTGGTTTTTTTTAGGGCGTCGTTGTGCTCAAGGTCAAAATTGGTCGCTACATGGTGTATGGTCGCGGTAAGTACACTGCAAATGCAGGCGAGGCAGTTTCTTCACTGGGGGTACCATTCGGGGTATCGAGTAGTATTTGCTAATATTTTGTAATTTAAAAATATACACTTACTTTAACTTATGTATTCCGCCCCCGGCACCATATCACTTACCCAAGAATTTAAATTCTAACCTAATCACAAGGTTATCTGGGTTTTTTGATTTGTTGCCCACTCGAACCAACCGCAGCGAGTGGATTAAATTGTTGCCCATTCGTTGCTCAATTGAAGATTTTCAATCTGAGAAACACTCTCTCTTAGATCAGAACACAATCTGTCCCAAAATACTTGATGACGGACACTCAGACTTTATTCAGGCAAACTACGAAAGGTTGTCAATTCGCACTAGGCGGCTTTGTCCGCACGGCGGCCCTTCTTCACAGCCAGTATCGAGCGATTTCAGCGAACTGCGGCTTTTGATGGGTCGCGCCTTAGCGTCAATACCAACTGTGCAACGGCCCTTACGGGCCGTTGGCTCTTGGAGGCGAGAATAGCCGAATGAATTAAATTGCCAATGCAATGCAGTGCGTGCTCTGTGTTGGGGTCTCTCTATCTTTGCTACCTCGTCCAGGCTATGGTTTCACTATTGGTATTATAGTTTCACCATTGGTATAAGGAGCACTTTCATGGCAAAGGCTTTTTCTGTTTTGACCTGGAACGTCGAGCATTTCGGGGCAACCGACAAAAAGAAGAAAACACCAAAGAAACCAATTCAACCAATCATTGATGAGATTGCGGCAGTCAATCCAGACATTGTGGCGATCATCGAGGTGCGCAGCAGCATCGTGGCCCAATACTTGATGAACTTGATGCCCAACCATTTCTTCTTCATAACCGAAGGTGAGCAGATGCAGGAGATTTTGGTCGGAATCCGGAAAACTCTTCCTGCGTTCGTTACACAGAAGAACGAGTTTCAGGCCGGACAAACAAGCCTACGCCCCGGATTGCTGGTTACACCGACGATAGATGGCGAGGCCTATCCAATTCTCTTCCTCCATGTGAAGTCAATGCCCGATCCGCGTGGGTTTGGCATTCGGAATTACATGATCGACAAGGCATTTGATTTCCGAAACGTCCTGAAGAAGGCGGCGGGTGGAAAGACCCCGAATTACATTTTTTTGGGGGATCTGAATACAATGGGCATGGAGTATTTTGGTTCAGACAAGGACATCAGCGGAGAGAGGGAGATAAAGGAGCTTGCCGCCGCTGCCAAGCGCAGGAACATGCAATTGCTGACAAAAAGCGAAGGCGCAACCTATTGGAGCGAGCGTTATGGTCCAAGTGATCTGGACCATGTCGTGGCGATGGATCATCTAAAATTCAAATCATTCGGCGGCGCAGATGTAAAGGTAAGCGGCTGGAATGACAAATCTAACAAGGCGCAGAGGAAGGCTTGGGTGAAGAAATTCTCGGATCACGCAATGCTATATCTGGAAGTTCAGAAGGTTTAACTCAAATTGGCACAGCTTGCCACGCTACCAGATCGGGCTAATCCATTACTACAGTCTGGTCTGGGTCTATTCTGTTCGTCTAAGCTTAGCTTTTTGTGCCTTGAGCGCCCCAATAAAACGACCTAACGGAGCCGTTTGATCTTGATGCACTGAGCTTGATATAGTCATTCGACCATTTTGCTCAGATAGCGGCAGTGTCTCTTGATTAGAGAATTCACGCGCGCCAGATTTTACTCTGGAGGTGAATGTCGGCAAATCGGGTTGTGGCCGCAACATCTAAACGTCTCGCTCAACGTCGGCTTACCGATCTATTCATCTTGCGTGGTACCCCTGCCTTTACCCGGTCGGATAAAGGGTCTGAATTCTTTGTACAAGCCGTTCGGAACCCTATCGCCTCTGATACCGCGAAGATCGCCTAAATCGCGCCAAGTTAACACTGGAAAAGCGGATATTGCGAAAACTTCAACGGTAGAATGAGGGACGAACTTCTCAACGGTGAGAACTCTACAGCTTGCGCGAGGCTCAAATTCTGATCGAACAGCGGAGGAAACACTACAATACGATGAGACCGCGAAGTGCACTGCCCGCCAGCGCCCGAAACCTTCATCTGGGTGGAGCTGAGGCCAATCATATAAGAATAATCAAATTGGAGCAGTCAGACCGGGTTGCTCAAGGGGTCGTGTAAAACAACATCTGGTCTCTAAATGCTATTGCCGAAGTGAACAAATACCTCGTAGCTCAGTTCGTTTCCATTCGGCCGTTTGACGATCAAATGGAAGGTCAATCCTCAAAGAGTTAATATTGATCGTTTTGACAAGTCCGTCGGCTTGATGCAGAATTTTGCGACGCGTTAATATCTACACATTCAATACCTTCTTTTCGATGTGCTGTTGGTTGGGGGATAGGCTGTGAGTGATCTAAAAGCCTGGTTGGCCTCCGTAAAAATGGAAAGATACCTCGCAACTTTTGAGGAAAACACTGTTGACCTCGATGTTGTTGCCTTATTGACTGACGAAGACCTAGCCCGTCTCAATATCCCCTTAGGCGACAGAAAACGCCTAATACGAGCCGCACAATTGTTGGGGGAAAACTCGACCGTTGCGTCAATTCATGCCCAAGAACCAGCTGTCAGAAGCATCCACGAGGGGTCGACCACCTCTGAAAGGCTGATTGGTGAACTGCGTCAGATGACAATAATGTTTGTCGACCTAGTGAATTCGACCGGTCTAGTGCAGGAGCTTGGTGTTGAGGCTTACCGAGATATTTTAAAGGAGTTCCAGCAGTGTAGCACCGAGGCCATTCATGACAACTTTGGGTTTTTTGCCCAACTTGTTGGTGACGGGATAGTTTCATATTTTGGTTTTCCAAACGCAAAGGAAGATGATGCTGAGCGAGCCGCGTTAAGTGCCTTGCAGATAATGGAGAAAATTCGACTTTGGGATATGAAGGTACCGCAGAAGTTATCGGCACGTATCGGTATCGCTACGGGTGACGTAGTTGTCGCAGACCTGGATCATACCAGTCAATCCATGGACAACATCGCGTTGGGAGATATTCCCAACTTGGCTGCTCGACTTCAGACAGTCGCGACACCTGGACAAATTGCGATTTCTGAACGCACGCAGCAACTGTTGGGAAGCAATTTCAAATGCAAGGCGATTGGTAATCACCAATTGAAGGGGTTCGTTGATCCCGTTAAAGTTTGGCTGGTTGAAGGAGCCAAAAACACCGAACTCCGCTTTGACAAGCGCAAACGTGGCGATCTGACACCTCTGATTGGGCGCAAGTCGGAACTAGACCTAATACGCGGTCGTTGGGTGATGTCCTGCCAGCGCGAAGGACAGGCGGTCTTTCTTTCCGGAGAAGCCGGAATAGGAAAATCACGACTTGCGGAAGAAACTCTTAAACACTTGGCTTTAGCGAATGGGCGACGCCTAGTGTTTCAATGTTCGCCTTACCATCAAAACAGCCCGTTTTATCCGGTCAAGTCACACCTTGATTATGTTATCGGCCTTGAAGATGGGGACACTCAGGAAACGAAACTGAGGAAACTACAATCATTTGTGGCTTCAGGCGAGCAATACACGAAGGAGTTTCTTGCACCGCTTTCAGAGCTTCTGTCGATCGAAGGCGTTGGAAAAATTGATTTTTCGTCGCCCGAAGGAACCAAATCTAGAATAACGAACGCTTTGCTGCGATATGTTGAGAAGATGGCCGAGCAAAGCCCTGTCCTTATCCTTTTTGAGGATCTGCATTGGGTGGACCCATCATCAGAAGAACTGCTGAGCAATTTGATCGACCGATTGGACGAATTACGCGTGATGGTACTCGGCACTTATCGACCTGAGTATGTTCCGCGTTGGCATGGCAATTCCAAGGTCACTACTCTTTCATTGTCACGATTGAGTAACAATGAGACGCGCCATCTTGTGGAGGTGCTACTAAATTCAAGCGATATACGTCGTACCGTTGAAGCGACCATCGCAAAGCGATCAGAAGGTGTTCCCCTGTTCATCGAAGAACTGGTTAACATGTTTCAGCGTGTTGGTTTGGACGGTGTAAAAGACGCTCCGCTAAACGACGATTCAGAATTTCCAACGACTTTGAAAGATTTGTTTCGTGCCCGGCTTGATCACCTCAAGGTGGCACCTGACACAATTTCAGTTTGCGCTGCATTGGGGCGAAGTTTCTCGTTGCAACTAGTGGCGGCAATGGCTGGTCGAGATGTTTCTGAAATAGAACAAGAACTTAACACGCTTGTTCGTGCGCAGATACTGGTCATGAAATCAGGCAGGGGAGAAGATAGTTTCTCGTTTCGACACGCGCTAATACGCGACACTGCTTACGATGCCATACTACCTCAGAAGGCCAAGCAACTACACCATCGTATTGCAAACGTAATGACGCGGGATTTCCCCAATTACTGCGATCGCAACCCGGAGATCCTTGCCCTTCATTTTAAAGAAGCCGAAAACCATGCGGCAGCTCGGGATCAGTGGAAGCTGGCAGCTCAAGTAAGTTTGCAGAAATTCGCTAGCCAAGAAGCAGTCGCGCACCTTTCAGCTGCTCTTGAAGCGCATAATAGTCTGGACTGGGATGCTGGGTCGGATGAGATTGAAATCGAACTGCGACAGAACCTATATTTGGCGCTCGAAATGCGTGGTTGGGGATCTCCTGATATTGGCGTGAACCTCGACCGTTTGATCCAACTCAAAGAGAAGGTCGGAGATAAAGAGGCCGTTTTCACTAACCTCAATCAACTCGCAGGGGACAATCTCATTGCCGGACGGCCAGACGTCGCGTTCGAGCATTGTGAACGCATGGCGCTTGTCATAGAAACCGAAACGTCATCGGCTATGCATACCCTTTGTCACCATTATAAGGGGATGGCGCTTGTTCTGTTGGGTGAATTTGACCGAGCGATTTCTCATTTTGATCTCGCCTTGAAATTTCACAAACAATCAGACCCCGAGGATCTGCACCGTTACTATCCGGCAAACTCAGCCGTCGTTGACACCGTGATGCGGTGTTGGGCCATCGCGCTGAAGGAATTGAAGCTCGAAGCAATTCAAGATGAGCTTGAGGCCGCGATTGCACTCACTAACGCGCAAACAAGCGAGTTTACCAGATGTTATGCACTTAGCATCATCGCAACGATCTATTGTACTGTAAACGACCCCGAGCGATCCCGTGAATTTGCCTCCGAAGCACATCGAACGAGCGAAAAGATCGAGTTCCAGTATTGGGAAGCGTGGTCAAGCATCATTCTTGGTTGGGCAGAAGCAAAATGCGGAAGCGCAGATGGCGGCATCGAAAGGATACGGTCGGGTCTAGAGAGATACAAAGCTACCGGGTCGGGTCAGATCGTAGCATTTTCTCACACATTGCTTGCCTCAGCATGCCTTTGCAAAGGCGAAGTAGAAGAGGCTGCCAGTCAGATCGCTAAAGCAAAGAAACTCTTAGAGGATTCCCCGATAAGATTTCACGATCTTCTGACGGACAAAATCGTTAGAGAAGTCGAAATTCAATTCGGTTCGCCAGGATCGAATAGCTGACCCAAATTACGGCTTATGATAGTACCAAGATTCATTTTTGCAAAATCACTGAGTTTTTGAAGCACTTTGTGGTATGTATATAACTTACTGTTTTGTCTGGAGGCGATTATGCGAAAGTACTTGTTGGGGACAGTATTGGCGACATCCATGGGTTTTGTTCTGACTGGCTGTACACAAGGGCCAATTAACTCGGAAACAGGAGAAATCTTTAATGTACAAAGCATCCCAGATCTAAAATTTGTAGCTGGAGGATCTAACGGTAACCGTAACGATCCTCCAAAAAAGATAGCAGATCTGGATGAGCAAGAGTTCGTAAATGTATTGCATGTACTTGCGCCGGATCAGTGCGAAAGAAATGGTTCATTGAACGCTTGTATTCAAAGACTAAAGAATGACACCAAGAAGTTTGGAAGTTTGTCGGGAATTACAGGTCAATCTTTGGTTCGAGTTGCAGAAGCGGGCAGGAAAGCAAACGGGAAAACGGAGGTCTTTGTTAAAGGCCAAATCCTAGAAAAATGCGCTCATGACCCGGCTTTGCAGGGCTACCATTACGAGAATGGCAACTTACGACTTTGCGTTCTAATGGTAACCGAAATCCCCAAAGCTAAGAACAAAAACAATAAGTTCCGTTATCAGTATTTCCACGTTGAAGCATCAAGCGCTCGCGTCGAAAAAAGAAACAACAACGATCCCAACAACATTTTTCCGGCCGCGGCTAATGCAACGGGTTTGAAAATCAAAGCTTCGCCGGACAATCAAAACTTGAATTATAAGTTGTATGCAAATGGGCGAAACATTCGCGTTGTAAACTACTGGGAGGCGAATGCTAAAAGCAAAAATAGCAACCCAGCATGGAAGATGTACACCAGCGCTACTGCGGGAATGCCACCGCGCATCGCTGCGTACTTTAAGGTGGACCCTGACGCGTGTGTTGACATGCTGTTTCCCACAACCCCACCACCGACACTACAACCCGGAGCCGCTGCTGGCGTTCATTACTGTTTAGGACGCTGCAAAAATCCACCAATCGTGAACACAAAATAAGTCGGCAACATTCTGCGGCGGACGAGCATCCCTTTGCAGGCTCCCGCCGCAAATAGTGCTTGCTTCGTCAGGATCAATTCTTGAGCGGGCGAGGCTATTTCTGTTGTTCTGCTGGCTCGGTCTCGGACTGACCAGTAGGATGATGGGATCATCATCATCCGGACAGCGGCGCGCATCGTTCAGCCAGAGAAGCGGGTCGCAGACTACAAGCAGTTCGGGTGCAGGTCTGAAAAGATTTGCCTCAATAAGTGTGGACTGGCGCCGGAAGGTATCGAGACGGCGTAGATCGCGATCCATGTCGAGGACAAAGCAAACGTCTGCCTGATCAAGCGCCAACCCAGCCCACGCGAAGCCAACCGGGGCTCGTTACCAAATTATCTGCCACTTATCGAGAATCCGCACTCCTAGCTCAACCAATCACTGTCCGACTTGAAACGGGTCAATATCAGCCGCCTCATGCCCTGGAGCTGCACCGCAGAAGTGTGATCGGCGCACCGCTTTCTCTTGAAACCCAGTTTCCATAAGCTCTACACAACGTGACGCAGTTTTTTGTAACTTCTTAAAATCAAGTATGAAACTTGATCGAAAATCCTCGTGGCGGTGGTTCGTTTCCGCCCCGGTACCTTTTTTGGCTGAACTTTTAAGTGCTTTCTAGATGGTCATTTCGACCTTGGGCTGCACGGCTTCGTGATGCTCAATTGATCTTAGGCCCATTAACCCTGTCCTGTACTGTCTTTGCCTTTAAGGAAATCGGCTAAGCGCGCGTTGTGCTGTTTTACAGCTACGGCTGCGGCCTTGGAGAAATCCGACCAGGGCCATTTCTGGGAGTCAACGGATTTGGACAGTTGCGCAAATAGCGGGTTATCCGCTTCGTCCTGGTTCTCGGCGATTTGGACCGAGACGCGATAGTCCGATGTGTCGTGGCCCTCGTTATACATGCGCAACGAGGCGAGATTGGCGTCCTCGTCAATCAATACGATTGCGCCTCCGATAAGCGGTTTGACTTCGGGGCTGTCGACAACCCAGCCGCCGCTGTTGTAGGCGGCGAAATTTGGCACAAAAAAATGTTCCAACGGCATGACCGATTCAAAAGGTTTGTGCGTGTGGCCAAATACAAGAGAAACTTGTGAAGGAACGCTCGGGCCGAACTCTGATTTTATTTGCTCTTGAACAGGGATCTGCATGAACCGTTTGACGCCTGCTCCGTCGTCGCTGAGTAGGGTATCGGTCTGCCCACGTTCAAAATTGTCGGTGACCAGCGCGCTGACCATTTCGCCGACGCCATTGGCAAGTGTCTTCCCGGTCGCGCCGCCCTTTTTCAGAACTAGATTTCGGGCAGCACTGCCCAGCAGTGATCCAATCGCTTTGGGGCTGTTTTCAGTATTATAGACGTTTTCTTCGTCGACCCCGATGTGCCCAGATCGGCCCAGAACCGACCAGACGAAATCGATCCAGGCAAAGTTCTGCGCCTCCCATGCCTCCATCGTCTCGGGCGGAGTAGTCTTTGGGTACAGAAGATCTGCGAACTCACTGACCATCAGATAGGCGTCTTCGATGAAGTGCCCATGGCTGACCACGATCAGCCTGTTCCCGGACGTGATGGCGAAGTTTGGATAAACGGTTTTGATCCGGGTTTCTGAAAGCCAGGGAAGGCTGTGTGTGATTGCATTCACGAAATAGCTTGGCACCCCTTGCGGGTCGCGCATCGGAGTGATGTGCGGTGGGCGGGGCAGGGGATTGCTCCAATCGGCGGAACTCAAAGACTCTGCATATTGGCGTTCTCGACAGGTTTCCCACAGGTGATGGTCGTGATTGCCGGGAATGAACACAATCTCGGGGTCGAAAAGCCGGGCGGCCGGGTCTTCCGGCATGGTCAGTTCAAGAAAGTGCCGAAACGCCATTGCAGCGACATTTTCGGTGCTGAAGGCCAGATCAAGAATGTCGCCATTCAGAATAAGCGTTGGCAGTCGGTCGCGTGAGTTTTCGTTGATCAGGTGCCTCAGGCAGTTCGCCAGGTGGATCAGAACATCGCTTGGGTGCATCGGGTCTACTAGCCCGTTGGTTGCGTCCAGACGGGTTAAAATACTGTTATCCGCCCCGAAATGCATATCCGAAAGACAGACATATCTGATGTCGCCCATAATCCACCCAATATATATGTTTTAATAACGTTTTGTTGCCTCGTGCTCGTCTTGAACACGAGGGCTGACTATTTCTGAGAGGTATCACAAAACTTGACCTAGTGACACCTTTGCGTGTTTGTTTGAACAATAGCTTGCTTTTAACTAGACTGTTTTTTCATTTTTGCGCGCAGGTGACCTTATGGCAAAGACCTCCGCTGGTACTCATAAAGACTCTGGACTCAGCGGTGAGAGGCGGCGGCTTGTTCTTGCTTTTGTCGATGTTGTGGGCTCTACCGAGCTAAGCACCAAGATGGATTCCGAAGATTTCGCCGATCTTATGTTGGCGTTTCAAAAGTTCGGAAGTGCGGCATTCGAAAAATTCGGTGGAAAAATCGCGCATTATCTGGGTGATGGGCTTCTTGTTTATTTCGGGTACCCACAAGCGCAGGAAAATGACGCAGAACGGGCCGTGCGCGCGGCTTTTGAGATGCTGGAGGGGTTGGGCCAAGTCGGTCAGTCCCGGCTTAAGGCGCCGCTGCAAGCGCGTGTCGGTATCCATGCCGGGCCAGTGGTCGTCGGTCAAAGTAGCGAAGGTCTGGGTGACATTCTATTGGGTGAGACCGTGAATGTTGCTGCGCGTATTCAATCAGCAGCATCGCCGGGCACGATCTTCACCAGTGAATCCGCACTGCAATTGCTGAAAGGAAAGTTCGCTTCACGACCCCAGCCACCGGTTCAGCTGAAGGGGATTGCAGACAAAGTAGTTCTTCATCAATTGCGCCGATCCGCGGCGGCAAAGCGATCTGCGGTGCGGCAAATGAATGCTCTGGTGGGTCGAAGTGAGGAGCTGTCCGCGCTAACCTCAGAATTTGGGGCGGTTCTAAATGGCTCTAGGTCCAGTGTGAGCATCGTTGCTGAGCCCGGATTGGGAAAAAGTTCGTTGATCGACAGGTTTCAGGCCGGTCTTAATGAAACGCCGCATACCTGGCTTGAGGCCAGGTGTGATGTATTGCAGACCGGCGCGGCCCTGCATCCGTTCATCGAATTGGCTTTGAAAAGTCTGGGGATTGCAGATCCACAGGAAACTGAGGACGCCGCGTCCCGGTTGCAAGACGGTTTGGCAGCTTGGGACGATAGGCCGGACAATGCGTTTCCCGTCATTGCCAACCTTCTAGGTATCCATGTGCCGGAATCCTCAGAGCTGGCGAACGAGAGCCCGGAAAGTCTGCGCAAGCTTACGTTGGAAACCTTGGTGCGCTGGATCGAGTTTCTCTCCAATCAGCGCCCTGTTGTTTTGGTTTGCGAAGATCTGCATTGGAGCGATGCGACGACGATAGACTTGCTGAACTTGATGTTGGAGAGGGAAACGCCTGCGAAGGTCCTGTGCGTCGTCACTTCGCGACATGCCAAAGACGGGGTGGCAAAGAAACTGCTTGGCCGCGTTATCGAACTGGCGACGCTGGAAGACACTGAGGCGCATGAGCTCATTCGCGTGATCGATGACGCTCAGCGCCTCAGCGCCGAAGACATACAGCAACTGATTGATCGGGCGCAGGGTGTGCCGTTGTTTCTGGAAGAACTGACGCGACAAGCGCTGCGTGATGAGGCCGGGCGTCATTCCCTCATACCAACATCACTTGATGGTCTGGTCATGCAACAGCTTGACCGTCTGTCGGGCAACGCGAAAGGTACCGCTCAGGTGGCTTCTGTTCTGGGGCAGGTGTTTGATCGGACGCTTCTGGCAGCGGTCTCTGAACTCGACGCCGATGGATTGGATGCGGCGCTTGACCAGCTACTGGAGGCTGATCTTATCCGGCGGCATGAAGGTCAACCAGACAGCTATTTCTTCCGCCACGCCCTGACCCGCGATGGAGCTTATGGCACTTTGCTGCGTCAGCGTCGCAAGGCGCTTCATGCAGTAACGGCAGATCAGTTGACGACCCAGTTCAGCCGGCAAGGAGGCATGGCTCCGTCTGTGGTGGCCTACCATTTGCTTGAGTCCGAGCAGTTCAACCCAGCTGCGGAGTGGTTCAAAAAAGCAGGTCGAAGCGCAGCAAAACAGGCTGCGGTCGAGGACGCCGCAACGCTGTACAGGCGCGCGCTAGAAGCGTTGGAAGGCGCACCGGAATCGCCCGAGCGCCACGTTTCTGAGCTGTCGCTACAGATATTGCTGGGTAACGCTTTGATGGGAGTGCGCGGGTTTGGATCAGATGAAATCGTTCCGGTATGGGAACGTGCGCTGAGCATAGCAGAAACGCTAAAGGACTATGATGAGCGGTCCTCGGCACTGAATGGGTTGGCCGCCTATTGGATTGGGAAGGGCGACTGCGGCAAAGCCTGTGACTTTGCGCTTCAGATATTGTCGTGGTCAGAACCTGCCAATCATCGCATTGGGTTGCTTCGGGCCCATTCTTCACTCGCAAATGCGAAGTTTCAGATCGGTGATGTACAAGACGCGCTGGACCATGCGGAAACGGCGGTCTCGCTATATCAACCCGAAGATTTTGCAAATGTGACCTACGGTGTCGGTACCGATCAGGGTGTTGTGGCCTATGGGGCTGCTGCGGCCTCGCATTGGTGGTTAGGGGCGGCGCAAACCGGTCTCAGACGGGCATGTCAGGGGGTTGCCCTTGCCGAAGGGCTTGAATCCGCCCTCAGCCTTGCCGCCGCACGCTCTTATCTGGCGCTCATTCATCATTACCGAGGGGATGAGGCGTTGGCTTATGAGGTCGCGGACGAAACAGTTATGTTCTGCGCCAATCTTGGGATACCGTTTTGGCAAGGGTTATGCCTGCTACTGCGCGCGGGTCAAAAGGTTGATCCGCCTGCACAACGCCTGCAAGACATCGAAGCGGGGCTTGGCATCCTGTCCGGCAGCGGCAGTCAGTCTGCTGTGGGTCTGGGCTTTGCCATTATGGCCAGCGCGCATACGGATCAAGGCAACCCCGAGATTGCGCTGGGCGTGTTGCAAACAGGCAGCCAGATGTCGGCGATGTTGGGTCAGCATTTCTGGGACGCTGAACTGAAACGTCTGTTGGGTGTGGTGCAGGCAACGATGGGTGACCGCACCGCAGCGGTCGAAAGCCTGTCCGAAGCTGTGGACCTGGCACGCGGCAACAATGCCCGCTCGTTGGAATTACGGGCTTTGCTAACGCTGGATGACGTACTTGGAACCGAGGATCGGACCACCCGAAATCGGTTGGCGACTGTTCTCAAGACACTCGAGCCCGGAACAGACACTCCGGATGCGCAAAGGGCATCCCGCGTTCTTACTGCCGTTAATACCTGAAGTTTATTTGTGGAGCTTTTTCAAATGTCAGAACAGATCGTTTATTGCTCGGGGCCGATGTTCAGCGTCGGGGATCTTTGGGAGCAGCAGAACATTGCCGCCGTGCTTGAGGCTGGGGGGTTCACAACCTATCTACCGCAGCGAGACGGGCTTGAAGTCGGCAAGCTGATGGCTTTGCTTCTTGATCCCCAGATTTCATCGCAAGAAGGGCAAATCGCGCTCTCGATCGTGCGCAAAGTCACTTATTCGCTGGATATCTATCAGTTGATCGGTCGGTGTACATGTTTGGTTTTCAACATGGATGGGCGTGTGCCTGACGGGGGCAGTCTGGTTGAATCCTCTATTGCCTATGCGGCCGGCAAACCGATCGTGATCTACAAAACCACACCGATCACAATGCTGGCCGGGACCGACAATCCCATGATCGAGGGGCTGTCCACCAGTTGGACCTATGTTCATGACACGATCGATATCGTTCCGGCCTTGCAAGCCCGTATTGCGGCGCAATCCGATGCGGACTATGTATATACCCCGCCTCCGGTAGTTGGCCTTGTGCTTGAGGTCGGGGCAAGCGTCGCGGACAAAAACTCAAAACTGCGACAAATCCTGGCGGCCATCTCTGCTGCGCCAACAGGACCTGACGCGCTGAAAGAGGCCAAGGCGCTGCTGGAATGGGCCAAGACGGACAAAGCCTTTCAGGCGGCGTTTGGGTCCGGCCAAACAAGCTTTCTGGGGTCTGACGGTCAGCACAAACTCGTCAACCTGTAGCGGTATGTCCCGCTAGCCAAAGACAGAAACCAAAAGAGAGCGCAAGGCTAGGTGACTTGTGCTCTTTGATCATCCATCCCCATTGAAACCAGAAATGGTGCGGTGCGTTGCGCGCTTTGGAAGGCGGCCTTGTCACCCAGCCCGTCCCAATTGCTGAGGATTAGGGATTGCGCCACAGCCCCGCCCAACGTGGTGCCGGGGCCGGTGACGATGAACAGATCCGGCGCGAACTCTCGAGCGGCCTGCGCAATCGCATGGGTAAAGTCGTAGGTTTCCGTGACCTGATGACCCAATGTGTAGTCCCACAGCGCGTGCGTGTCACAAGCTCCGGGCCACCAGATATGGCCACGCCCGTCGATCATTGGAAGACCGGGTTGTTGGAAAAGATCTACACCCAGTCGCGCGCGACCCTGTGCGGCGACGGGGGCTTGAAGGTGCGAATGAAAGCCCGCGTGATTGGCCAGGCCCAAAGGGAAACGCTCCTGCACCACCGGTACGGCTTGTTCGAACGCGGCTAGCCCGGCCTCATCCCCGGCCAGCACCAACATTCCTCCCAGATCAATCGACAGAGTCAGCGTTGCGCTCGTGCCGTCGATCTGGTCGATCAGAGCCATCAACTCGGCCTTGCGGGCTGGATCCGGGTGCCAATCCGCGTTCAGAAATGGATAAACCAGTTGCCCGCCAATCATGTTGTCCTGCATCAGCGTGCCCATTGTGTTGACGACCTCGAACCCACCTTCGGCAGTCAACGCACCCGCGCAGGCCAGGGCCGAATACCAACCCATCGAGTTACCCGTCACCGCAACCACGTCGATCTTGTTGCGGTCAATGGCACGGAAATCGCCCAGCGTCGCAGCATAGATCAGGGCCGAGGCGTTATCGCCGCGCGTATGTTTCGCAACTGAATACCGCGCTGCACCGTCCAGCTCAGTCAGAGTTTCCTGTCCCTGTGCGCTGCGCATCTGGTCGAACCGCGCCAACAAAGCCTTGTCCGAGAATTGCCGCCCCAACACCCCCAGTTCGGGTTTGTTATACGTGCCCCGACCGGGGCATATGACAACGGCGGTCTGTTTTTCTTGGCTCATACCTCGGTCTCCATCAGGTGCCGCGCTGCAGCCTCGATGCTGTCCTTTGACGGCATTGTGGCGGCATAGGCCGGGCCGGTTGCGATGAAGCTGTCTTCGGCCGTGATGCGGGCCAATGGCACATTAGCGGTTTCATGAAAATGCGCCATCAGGCCCTCGGCCACACCGCCGTGGTGTCGGGTTTCGTCAACGATCAGGATACGTTTGGCCCCGGCTACCGCTTGGGTCAGCGCATCCTTTGGTAAGGGTGACAGCCAACGCAGGTCAACGATCCGGGTTTTGATGCCATCCGCCTGCAACGCCTTTTGCGCTTGGTGGCTGAGATAGACGCCATTGCCAAAGGTCACGATGGCCAGATCACCCCCGTCTCCGTTCACGCCGACTTCTCCAAACCCGATGCGTTCGGACGGGTCGGGATAGGTTTGCATCCAGCCACCATCGCCCGTTTCATGCAGATCGCGCACCGGATAAAGCGCGATGGGCTCAAGGAACACGACTAGCCGTTGTTCTTCGCGCGCCAGCCGGACACATTCCCGCAGCATCCGCGCGGCATCTGCACCATTTGACGGGCAGGCCAGGGTCAGGCCCGGAATGTCGCGCAAAACGGCGACTGAGTTGTCATTATGGAAATGCCCACCAAAGCCCTTCTGGTATCCCAGCCCGGCGATGCGCACGACAATCGGGTTGGTGTATTGCCCGTTCGAGAAGAAGGAAAGGGTGGCCGCCTCGCCACGCAGTTGGTCTTCGGCATTGTGCAGATAGGCTAGGAATTGGATTTCCGGCATCGGAACAAAGCCATTTTGTGCCATGCCGATGGCCAGACCCAGGATCGATTGTTCGTCCAGCAAAGTGTCGATCATCCGATCAGGGCCAAAGCGCGCCTGCAATTTTTGCGTCACACCATAGACGCCGCCTTTGCGTCCGACGTCTTCGCCCATCATCACGATCTCATCGTGTTCGAGCATCAGGTCGGTTAGGGTCCAATTGATCAGGCGCGACATGATCTGAGGCTCGGATTGCGCCTTTAGATCGCTGCCGAAGATTTCGGCTCTGTGCTCTGGGCTTGGGCCATTGGTCGGTGCACAGGGGCGCGCAGGTGGGATCAGGCTGGCCATCACGTCACTTGCTGTTTTCAAGCGCGGGCGGGTTACGGCTTTGTCTGCGACACGGGCGACACGTGCGCAGGTGTCGGTGTAAATGTCCAAGGCGTCCTCGGTCGGCATAGCCCCGGATTGTTCCAGCAGTCGGGCAGAATGCAGCAGGGGATCGTTGGCCTCTTCTGCCTCGACTTCCGACTTCGGCAGATAGGTTGTCGGCATGTCCGCCCCGGCATGACCGTAAAGGCGCACCGTGCGTACATGCAGGAAGGCGGGTTTGCGGCGGCGGCGCACGTAGTCGGCCGCCTCTTGCGCGACTCGGAATGTGTCGAACAGATCAAGCCCGTTGCAGCTGAAGTATTTCAGCCCCGGCCGATTTTGGAAGGTCGCTGCGATCCAACCCTGCGGTGTTTTGGTCGAAATACCAATACCATTGTCTTCACAGCAAAACAGCAATGGCAGAGGCACAGATTGGTAAGACGTCCATTGCGCGGTGTTGAACGCCCCTTGCGAGGTTGAATGGTTGGCCGAGGCATCGCCAAAGGAACAATAGACAATCGCATCATCCGGCATGTCAGCATGTTCCGGGCGGTGGCGGCGAGCCGCGCCAATGGCATATGCCGCGCCCACCGCTTTGGGTAGGTGGCTGGCAATGGTTGAGGTCTGCGGCGGAATGCACAGTGCCTTGGACCCCAATACTTTATGCCGCCCACCGCTGATCGGGTCTTCAGAAGACGAAGCAAAAGACAGTAGAATATCCCAGGTTGGGCTTTGCCCTGGCACCTGATCAGAGCGGGCGATCTGAAAGGCAGCATCGCGATAGTGCAGAAAGGCGGGATCGGTCGGGCGCAGCGCGGCGGCAACAGCCGCCATACCTTCGTGCCCGGAAGAGCCGATGGTGTAAAAGCCCTGACCGGCTTTTTGCATCGCGCGGCTTTGCCGATCCAGCGCTCGGCTGAGGCATTGTGCGCGATACAGCCCAACGGCCTCGGTCTGGGTCAAGGGACCAGCAGGGGCGTCACCTGCGGGGAAATCCCGCGCCGCCACGCGACGCAGGAAGTTTTCGTGCACAATGGCTGCGCGATCCATATCGAATGTCCTTAGGCGAAGGCTTGCAGGCCCGTTTGCGCGCGCCCCAAAATCAGCGCGTGTACGTCGTGTGTGCCTTCATAGGTGTTCACCGTTTCCAGATTCACCATGTGCCGGATAACGTGAAAATCCTGACTGATACCGTTGCCGCCATGCATGTCACGGGCGTGGCGCGCGATCTCAAGTGCTTTACCGCAATTGTTGCGCTTGATCAGGCTGATCATTTCGGGCGCGGCGCGGGCTTCGTCCATCAGGCGACCCACGCGAAGGGCGGCCTGCAGGCCAAGGGCAATCTCGGTCTGCATGTTGGCAAGTTTCAATTGAAACAACTGGGTTTGCGCCAAAGGTCGCCCGAATTGCTTGCGATCCATCCCGTATTGATGGGCGGCGTGCCAGCAGGCTTCGGCCGCACCCATGGTGCCCCAGGCAATCCCATACCGCGCGCGGTTCAGACAGCCGAACGGACCTTTGAGGCCTTCGACATTGGGCAACAGTGCGTCTTCTGCGACCTCAACATTGTTCATCACGATCTCACCAGTGATCGAGGCGCGCAGCGACAGCTTGCCTTCGATCTTGGGCGCGGACAGCCCGGCCATACCCTTGTCCAGAACAAAGCCTTTGATCTTGCCGTCATGTGCCTCGGACTTGGCCCAGACCACAAACACATCCGCGATCGGTGCGTTCGAGATCCACATTTTCGAACCATTCAGCACATACCCGCCTTCGGTTTTTTTGGCGACGGTCTTCATCCCGCCAGGGTCCGAACCTGCGTCTGGTTCGGTCAGGCCAAAACACCCAATGAACTCGCCGCTGGCCAGTTTCGGCAGGTATTTCTGGCGTTGTTCGTCGGTGCCGTAGGCATAGATCGGATACATCACCAAGCTGGACTGGACCGACATCATCGAGCGGTAACCGCTGTCGACACGCTCAACTTCACGCGCCACAAGGCCATAAGTCACATAGCTGGACCCGATGCCGCCGAATTCTTCGGGGATGGTGGTCCCCAGTAGGCCCATCTCACCCATTTCCCGGAATATGCCAGGGTCGGTTTCTTCTTTGGCAAAGGCTTCGGTCACGCGTGGCAGCAGTTTGTCCTGCGCATAGGCGCGCGCAGCGTCGCGTACCATACGTTCGACTTCGGCAAGTTGATCTTCCAGCAGGAACGGGTCTTCCCATGTGAAGGGGCCAAGCTGCGGACGGGATTGTGGTTTCATCAGAGTTTCCTTTCTACAGCCGATTTAAGGCGTTCAAGGCCAGCTGCTATTGTATCTTGGGCGTAAGCGAAGCTCAGGCGGAAATGTCCGGGCAAGCCAAAAGCACGACCGGGGACAAGGGCGACACCGGCTTCTTCCAGCACCCAGCCGCAAAAGTCCGCATCATTCTTGAAGGGTCCGCCGTGATCTGCAAGCAATTCCGCGCATGAGGGGAAGGCATAAAAGGCCCCATCAGGCGCGTCACAACGCAGCCCAGGAACCGCGTTCAGCCCGGCAACCACAAGATCACGGCGTTGGGCGAACAGGTCGCGGCGTTCTTCCAGCAACTTCGGATCACAAGTGATAGCCGCCAAAGAGGCCCATTGTGAAATCGAACACGCGCCCGAGGTCACCTGACCCTGCACCGTCACCATCGCCTTGATCAGATCGGCGGGTCCAATACCCCAACCGATGCGCCAACCGGTCATGGACCAGGCCTTGGCTACGCCATTGACGACCAACATACGTTCGGTAAGTTCTGGTGCGGCTTCGGCTACCGAGGTGAACGGAACAAAGCTGAGGTGTTGATAAATCTCATCCGCCAGAACCCAGACATGCGGGTGCTGCGTCAAGACGGTGGCCAGGGCGGCGATCTCATCCTGCGTGTAGATGGCCCCGGACGGGTTCGACGGTGTGTTGAGCATCAGCCAGCGGGTACGCGGTGTGATCGCGGCCTCAAGCTGTTCAGGCAGCAGCTTGAAGCCCTGTTCCATCGGGCAAGGCAGGACAACCGGCGTTCCTCCCGCCATGCGAACAATATCGGAATAGCTGCTCCAATAGGGCGCGGGCATGATCACCTCGTCGCCGGGGTTCAGGCTGGATAGCATTGCGTTTGCGATCACCTGTTTTGCCCCGGTCGACACGATGACTTGCGCCATCTCGACCCCTGCCTGACGAGCGATCTCGGTGCGCAGATCGGGAATACCCGCTGTCGGCGGGTATTTTGTCTTACCGTCTTGCGCCGCGGCGTGGGCCGCCTCGACCACATGTGGCGGCGTGGGCAAGTCCGGCTCACCCGTTGACAGCGCCACAATATCGCGGCCATCCGCACGCAGACGGGCAGCAGCCTCGGAAATCTGCACGATCTCAGAGAGTTCGATCCCGTTTAGCCGCTCTGCACGTTGGAACAACATGTCATTTCCTTTGAAATTCAGCATGAAACTAATGCCTAAATTACTTGAGAAAAACACCTCAATAGGTATCTTTTCTGTGACTAAAGCTCATGGATGTCATGCCCAGGATCAACGCTCTTCCGTCTCTTGCCCTGATGCGCAGTTTTGAAGCCGCAGCGCGTCACGAAAGCTATACCATGGCGGCAGAGGAACTGGGCGTTACGCAGGGCGCGGTCAGTCGTCAGGTGCGCGAGTTGGAGGCGGCAATAGGTGTTACGCTGTTTCGCCGCGTTGGGCGGGCCGTTCGGCTGTCAAAAGCAGGGCGCGCTTTGCGCGAGGAACTGGCCGGCGATCTTGAACGACTGAGCGGTACAATCAACCGTGCCATTGCCGCTGGGGACGGCGCCACCCTTTTAACCATGGCAGTGTTGCCCACCTTCGCGACGCGATGGCTGGTGCCCCGCCTGGCCGATTTCAAAGCGTCACATCCAGAGATCGTACTGGACCTTCACTCCTATACGACGCCGTTTAGTTTGGAAGAGCGGCGCGTGGACGTTGCCATCCACTTTGGCCATGATGACTGGCCGGGTGCCGCGCTGCGCAAGCTGTTCCCGGAGCATCTGGTGGTCACGGCTGCGCCTGCACTGGTGGGCAGCGCTGGGCTTGACGAAAAACAAGATGTGTTCGATCTGCCGCTATTGCATCTCACCTCACGGTCCGAGCAATGGTCAGACTATCATGACAGCCTGGGATTGGGTGCGCGCGCTGTGTTTCCGGGGATGCGCTTTGATCAGTTTTCGATGCTGATCGAGGGGGCCGTTGCCGGGTTGGGGGCTGCGATCCTGCCGTCTTATCTGATCGAGGCCGAGTTGGCTTCGGGAGCCCTAGTCGAGATTGGTCAGGTCGCGAATGTGTCAGGCAGCGCGTATTACGTGGCTTTCCCGACCGGGCAAAAAAACGAAGCTGTTCAGGTCTTTTCGGATTGGTTGATAAAGCAGTCAAAGCACCGGCGATCAGCTGGCTAGCTGAATGGATCAAAATGGCCGCGCCGGGGTCTTCCTACCCGATGCGGCCAGTTCTTGTTTGCTTGAGAGGCTACTCTTTTACGAACAGCGCGGGCCTTAGATGTCGAACTTTACACCCTGCGCAAGCGGCAGTTCCGCTGAGTAGTTCACGGTATTCGTTTGACGGCGCATATACGCTTTCCACGCGTCCGAACCGCTTTCACGTCCGCCCCCGGTTTCCTTTTCACCGCCAAATGCCCCGCCGATTTCGGCCCCTGATGGCCCGATATTGACGTTGGCGATGCCGCAATCGGATCCGGCCGCGGTCAGGAACTGCTCGGCCTCGCGCATATTCAGGGTGAACACGCAAGAAGACAGCCCCTGCGGCACATCGTTTTGCAGTTCGATGGCCTCGTTGAAATCCTCATAGCCCAAGACATAAAGGATAGGCGCAAATGTTTCGGTCTTCACAGTATCGGACTGCCCGGGCATCTCGACGATCGCAGGTTCCATATAGACACCGCCGGGGACACCTTCGGTCACACAGTTGCCGCCGAACACCTTACCACCTTCGGCCTCTGCCGCCTTCAGCGCAGCTGTCATGGCTGCGCCCGAGGCTTCATCCACCAAAGGCCCAACCAGCGTGCCTTCGGCCATCGGGTCGCCGATGGGCAAACCAGAATACGCTTTCTTTAGGCGGGCCACCAATTCGTCCTTGATCGAGTTGTGAACGATCAGGCGGCGTAAGGTTGTGCAGCGCTGACCTGCGGTGCCAACTGCCGAAAACACAATGGCGCGCACGGCCATTTCCAGATCTGCCGAGGGGCCAACGATCATCGCGTTGTTACCACCCAGTTCCAGAATGCACTTGCCAAAGCGCGCCGCGACGATGGGCGCCACCGCACGACCCATACGCGTCGAACCGGTTGCCGAGATTACGGGTACATCTTCGCTTGAAACCAGAGCCTCGCCCAAAGCCGCGCCACCGATCACGGTCTGCAACAAACCGTCAGGGGCATCGCCAAAACGGGCCAGAGCACGTTCAAAGATCTTCTGGCACGCCATTGCAGTCAGCGGTGTCTTCTCGGACGGTTTCCAGATCACCGGATCGCCACAGACAATCGCCAGCGCCGCGTTCCACGACCAGACCGCAACCGGAAAGTTGAAGGCCGAGATCACACCTACCGGCCCGGCAGGGTGCCAGGTTTCCATCATCCTGTGCCCCGGACGCTCGGATGCGATGGTCAGTCCGTAAAGCTGCCGCGACAGGCCAACGGCAAAATCGCAGATGTCGATCATCTCTTGCACTTCGCCCAAACCTTCGGAGGTGATCTTACCAGCTTCCCAGCTCACAAGCGCGCCAAGATCGTCTTTGGCAGCGCGCAGTTCTTCACCCAGCAGCCGGATCAACTCGCCCCGCTGCGGTGCGGGCACCACGCGCCAGGCTTTGAACGCAGCTTGCGACCGGGCGATGATCGATTTCATCTCAGCGGCGGGCGTTTCATGCACGTCGGCCAATACACGACCATCTATCGGAGACGTCACCTGCAAGGTGCCGCCGGTCAATTCAGCCACAGTCAGGTCCAGTTTCGAAAGTGTGGTTTCTGCAGTCATTACAACGTCTTTCATGTCTCAGGCCGCTTTGTTTTGAGGGGTTGCATCACCAGCGCGATAGAGCGCGCCAAATTCAGTCTTCAGGAAGTCGGGCAGCTTCACCTGCTCTTGCCGGACAAAGCCTTTCGAAGGCAGCGCACCCGTGCGCATCAGGTCGACAACGCCCAGAACGCCTGCGGCTGTCGTGACCTGAATAGCGCTCCAGGTCTGGCCGCTGATGTCACGGGCAAAGCTTTTGTTGATCAGTGATTTTTCACGCAGCGCGCCGTCGATCATGCCCTTGGCTGTGCAGTAGACCAGAACAACGTCCTGATCTGTACGGGGCAGGGCGGATTCAAAAATCTCTTTCAGCAAATCGCGGCGACGTTCCAGGCCCAGATCATGCAGCAGCAGTTTCAGAATGTCACAATGGCCCGGGTAACGGATCGACCGATACGAGACTGACCGCGCCTTGCCTTCAAGCGTTTCGGGCAATGTACCCAGCCCGCCCGAAGTGTTGAAACATTCGTATTCCACGCCGTCATGCCCCAGAACCTCGTAGTCTTCCAGCGGCGCGGTTTTGACCCGTTGGCCGTTCACGATGGCATCGCAGGGGTTGCAATACTCGTTGATCAGCCCGTCAGTTGACCAGGTCAGATTGTATTTTAACGCGTTGGTTGGATAGAGCGGCAGCGCACCGACCCGCATATGCAGGCTGTCGATTTCGTCAAATTCGGCGGCCAGAGAAGCGCCCGCGATACCAACAAAGCCCGGCGCCAACCCGCATTGCGGCATGAATGCTGTCTGGCTGCCCTCGGCCAAGGCGCGCACAGCGTTCGTGGCGGCCACATCCTCGGTCAGATCAAAGTAATGCGCGCCTGCCTTTTGAGCCGCCTCAGCAATCTTTGGTGTCAAAAAGAAGGGAGCCGCCGAGATTACGGCATCAAAGCCCTTAAGACTTGCGGCCAGACTATGTGTGTCGCTGGCGTCGACTTGCTTGGTGGGCACACCAAGCTTTGCAACTTCTGCCAGTGATTTGAGGTCGTGATCCGCAACAGACACGGTGTAATTTGGCGATGCTTTCAGTAGGGTCGCGATCATCTGCCCGATTTTGCCTGCGCCTACGATACACACATTCCAGGACATTACTGTCTTAGCCTCCCAATTTATGCCTCACTTAACGATGGTTCGAAGGCTGTTCGGGTGGCAGGGTGAAATGTGACGAAACGTACAGGTATTCTGTCGTTATGACGGATAATTCGGAGTTATGACGGATCAGAGACGGGCATCTGGGGTGCTGCCTGAAACGGAGATCGAAGGCTAAAACACGCGAATATCTGACATGGTGCGGATGGCGGCCATGTCCTGCGCGTAAAGCTCTGTAAACGCGTCAAATATGTCCGTGTTCCACCCAGGCAAATCCAACTCTTCTTCAACCAGCTCGGGGCGCGCTTGATCCTCGAGGACTTGCGCCAATTCTTCGCGTTGGCCTTGTATATCCAAGGGTGTGCGCCGCCCAAGGATCTCCTGCACTTGTCCTTGTCCTGCGTCGGTCAAGAGCGACGTCAAAAAGGAGTACTCATCGGGAAGGGGTGTCTCGCTGGGCAGCCCTGTCATAGCCCGGACAATATCACCCCAGATCAGAGGTAGATTTTCGTTTTCCCATACGGTCAGTTTAAACTGAGGCGCAAGTTCGCGCAGGTCTTCAATCATGCTGAGCCAACTGAGACAACTGAGGTCAGTGCTGGCCAGAATATCCCGCCGATGGTCTTCGTGAATGGACATCAGTGTTTTGGGAATGAAAATTCCAGGGTTCACCAGCCCGACAAACAGCTCTAGCTGCGCACCTTCCAAGAGGGTTTCAGTAAATGCCGTCCGCCTTCCCGCAAAAGGATAAATCTGACCATGTTGCAGCGCAGTTCGTCGAGGCCCAAAGAACTTGTCGCTCGACAGAACTACACGCTCCAGGTTGACGTCTTGTGGAAAAAGAGGGGCCAGACTGTCCCGCGTTTCGTCGATCGATGTGCCCTGGGTCAGCGCGTCCGACATGATCTTGACGAATTGTCGGGACATCCGCGGGCCCATCGGAGCAGTCTTCATCTCTGCCAGCATCTGTCTGTTTGCAACAAGCGACGACAAAATGTGGCCTTCATCGGTAAAGGCTGCACCGGCATGAATGATTACCTGCATGTCGACTTCCGTACCCTCACATACAATACCCAACCTCGCACATGTCCTTCGCTGTACCAGACGTATGTGGGGTTTCTGCCTGAGTGGTTTTTGCACTTTCTCAGGAAAACCGACAATACCTTAGTTCAAGCTGAAAATGAGGCTTGCAGTCCCCCGCCAGAGGAAGTAATCGACTGCCAGTGCCCCTATAGCTCAGCTGGTAGAGCAACTGATTTGTAATCAGTAGGTCCGCGGTTCGAGTCCGTGTGGGGGCACCATTTCACACTCTTCGGTGCGCATTGCCTCTAAAGCCTTAAATGGAAAGGTAGTTTTCGGTGTTCGATACCCCTCATTTTTCTTGTACTTGATTGGCTCGGAAAAAACCAAGCGTAGCATAGCGCGTTGCCAGGAAAAGTTGGAATTTTTCCATATATTATAAGGGCTTCGCAGAACCTTCATGGAGTGTTCGAACACTTGGTCGAAGTGGGGGCGGCTCACAGTCAAATTGACCTCTTTTTGGGTCAAGATTTCCTTCTCATAAACCAGCTCTTCGATCTTCTTTTCGTATACGGCAGTTGTTACCGGGCTATTTGAGTTTGCTATCAAGCCGATGAGGCCGTCGATCTTCTTGTCCAGGTTCTTGATTTGTCTGCGGAAGGAGATCTTGTCAGCTTGAACGGATTTGCTTTTCTCTTCCCAGGCATCTCGAAACATTGCCTCGGCAGTGGTCATCAGAGCTTCAGACGGTTCGAGAGTTCGGAGAACATCAGAGAATTCATCTTCCAGAACTTTCTTTGGAATGGATTTCCCTTTACTTGGGCAACCTCGCTTTTGGCACAGGTAGTATGGGTACCTCTTTTGCCGACCTGTGGACCAGTTTGCAGTGAGTTTTGTACCGCAATCTTCGCAAGCGACGTATCCGCGCAGCGGGAAGTCTTCTCTCGTATCACGGCGGTTGAAGGTCATTGATTTGTTGGAAAGGCGCTCCTGGATCCTTTCAAACGTGCTGAGATCGATCAGCCCTTGGTGTTTCCCCTTCCGGAAGGGCACGTTCCAAACACGACCTGCTCGGCTCTTCATGTATTCTATGTACCCTGCATACAGAAGGCGAGTTAGAAGGTCCTTTACCATTTGAATGCGAACATAGTCCGGCGAAATACGCGACATGAAATCAGGTTTGCTCTCGAAGAACTGCGCAAGCTCTGATTGGCTCGCAAACCGCCCTGAGGCGTAGCCTTCCAATCCCTCCCTCAGAATGGAAGCCACAGGTTCATCTGGGACAAGAAGGGGTCCATTCTCCACGTACTTGTCATACCGATAACCGAGGGGAGCATTGAACGTCCAGTATCCATTGAGCATGCGTGAGCGCATCCGATTGTATGTTACTTCACCATTCTTTTGACTGAGGTGTTGAGAGACCGACGCCAGCATGTTCTCCACCAACTGGTCGTCTGGGCTTTCTCCAAATTCGATAGTGGGGCTTTCGAGTATCGCTCCAACATTTGTTAGTTCGTCACGTAGGTTCCAGTGTGTTCGTATGTCGCGTGCGAGCCGCGAAATGTCGTCAATCAAAACGACGGTCGAACCTTTCTGTTTTTTTACGAAGCGCAGCATGGCGTCCATTCCTGGGCGCTTGTCTACTCGCCCGGTCATATCGTCGGTAAAAACCGACACCACATCATACCCTCTGCGTGCCGCAAATTCTCGACATCGCGTTGTCTGACTGTCGATTCCGTGGCCCTCGGCCACTTGTTTTGCGTGAGAAACGCGAGCGTAGATCACGGCGGCTGGCCTTGCGGAGTCTTTCGGCATGCCCTTTCTCCTTATTTGTTTTGGTTGGCAGGGAGGTCTGCCATTTCATGGGGGTGAACTTTGTAGCCAAGGTCGATCAGCGTCATGATCATTGACCAGAGAGTTGTTAGTATTTCCGATCTGAGCTCTTCAGAAAGGTCCGGCATTTCGAGCAGTTCTTGATAGTGAAGAACATCTATCTTCAGGGATTTCACCGGGGCTGCCGGTTGATGATTGTGCACGAAGAAACCGCTTGAGCCTTCAGTTTTGGATAGTTGCATACCCACCTCCTTTAGATCTTCTTATGAAACAAAATTCAGATCGCCCCTGTAACTTGGGGCGTACAAGAAGGGAGAGGTTGCGGTTCCCCTGAGCCATCCTATTGGCTGGCTCGCAAGTCATATTGGTCTTTTTTTGAAGATCCGAAGTGCAGAGTTCAAATTTCCTTCGAAATTTCGTTGGTGCGAAGATTTTTCGAACATCCCCAGGCGATAGCCTCTCAACCTTCGCGTCGGTATTTTGCTCTTGGATGTGGGTTTTACCCATGGAACCTCCTTTTCCCGCCTTGAGGGCGAAGCACAAAAGCAGACAAAGTCTCAGGAAACGAAAGGCCTCGAACCGTTGTTCAAGCGCCATGTTTCGGACCAAGCCAGCGACCAAATTTTTGTGTTCGGAAAAGGGTGGGTCTTGTGGGTATTGTTCCTGTTCTATTGAGAACCTGGTTAGTGTATCGAAAAGAGATGGAGCATGGAAGAGGGCTTTCTCTTGTCGGCCTTAGAACATCAATATCATTGATGTTCGGCCATGAGTTGGTTGGTGCGTCTGGAAGAAATTTGTGTTTTACGAAAAATTGGTTCAGAAGGCCAAGCGAGGAAAAAGTTGTTGCTTTGCCGCGTGCGGCTAATTGGGAAATCCAGGATTTCAGAAGCTCATCAGAAAGGTGTGTTCGTCAAGTACGCTAATGAGAGCTGATCAGTCAAAATACTAAGACAATTTTCCTTTTTTGTTCATGCATGAACGGTGAAGGAGGCAGGAAAATTACGCTACATTGTCGATTTTGCTTTGCATCCAGCTGGCGCTTCAGCTTTGCTTACTTTGAATTAGGCGAATGAGCAACAATGAGAGCTGTCCACGAAAAGCGTTTCCCGACAATCGAAAAGGCGCTGGAGTACATTGAGAGCGCAAACTGGGACTATGTCGGTCGCCAGGGGATTCTTAGAAAATACGACCGGTACGAGGGCAGCACCTTCTACTCAAGAGCAGGTGATCTGTCCGGACGCGAATATGAAACCCGGTATGTCCTTAAACTCTTTCCGGATGGATATGTGTCGCTGCATGTAATGAAAGACACCAGCGGCAGCCCACCGACGATGACGGCCAATCTGCCAGATCTTCTCTGGAGTTCGGGTGATAGCAGAGCTTTCAGTATGAAGATGGTAGACAAGGTCAATGAGGTTCTGGATGAGGATGGGGCGGATTTATGGGTCGCGTTCAGGCATCATCCGAATGAATTTCCTCTTCATAAGAAGAGCGAGGTGGAGCCGATAGCAGTGCTGCGCAGTTCCCTGGAGGCAATCGACTACGACCCCAATAGAAAAGGATTAAGCCCCCGAGCTCAAACAATATTGCATCGCGCTGTGAACGGTCATTGGTAGAACTATAAAGTCAACTAACCGCCTGAATAGACTCTCGAATTCTTCACCGCTACGCTCCCACCAAAATGAATCGAGCGGAGCAGTTTTGATGGGGAATCTACCAAGAAAACTTGAGGACCGTGCGGTCCTGTGGCGGGAAGAACTGGGCGGCGAGTTCCCGACCGAAATGCAAGGCGTGACTAAGGCCCGGATCGCATCAGTCCTTGGGCAGCTGGCTCTGGGTGCCAATGCTGACCTGATTGATTGCGTTTTTGCTATGTTGGATACGCGACCAAGTTGGTTCTCAAAGCCTCCAGAGGGCGCCACCTTTGCTGATGGCGCAACCACGGCTCATCTGGCATGTCACATTGGCATCCTTCAGCGTGGAAAAACAAAGCTTGACCGAGAAGGCAGGGATTACTGGATAAAACCACTGCGCGACCTTGGAGGTTTCGAAGCGGTTACTCTTTACAAAGGTGAATACATTCCCGGGCACAACGTGGCAAAGTCGCCGAACTCCAGCTATCGGCTCGACCAGGCTTTCATCGACATCCTGAAAGCCCCGGAAGCTGATTGGCCAGCAATGCTTGAGGAATGGGCCAACGCCGATGCGGCCAGGGAGCGGATGGCGTTCCAAGCCACGATGGAAAAGGAGTCACTGAAACGCACTGACAGCGGACACAAAGACCTCATCAAAGCCAGCGTTGATCATTATGTTCCCAGGTTCCTACCTGGCTTCCATGTGTTGTATATCGACGATGCTGACGGCGATCGGATCTCTGACGAAGAGAAAGCAAAGATGGCTGAGGCTGGAGTCCAACTGACACTCGAAGACGCCATGCCGGACGTATTTCTCTGGAACCCAGACACTGATATGCTGTGGGTGATCGAAGCGGTCACAAGCGACGGCGAGGTTGACATGCACAAAGTCAATCAGATGAAGAAACTGTCCGATCGTTGCGGAAAAGCCGGTGTCGGGTTCACCACGACATATCAAACCTGGAAGGCAGCTGCTGTACGGCAAGGTCGCAATAAAAACCTTGCCGTGGATTCATATGTCTGGATCCAGGAAGACGGATCCAAGCAGCTTTACGTGGCCGGCTGAAGGATCGCTTCAACAGCTTCGTCAGGGCCGGAATTCGACATTCCGATCTGGCGGAGCTGCTCCAACGATGGGTAATGCAGATTGCGCAGGTCAGTTGCGTTGACTTGAGTATGCCCAGAGAAGATCCGGAAATACTGATCAACGGCTTCTGAACTGAGGAACGCCAGCAAACCTTTGGCCACATCCTTCGGTAAACCACCACCGTTCATGTGGAAGTAGTTGGTTTTGTTGTCGAACCCAGCTTTGCCGCCGTCGTAGAGCGCGCCGACCAGTCGGCGTTTTTCTTCCTTCGCCGAGAACCGCTTCACGATCACGTAGGTGCCAGCGGGAACCATCAGTTTTGCGGTCTCTTCACTGTCAGCCAGGTAGTTGCACTTTTTGAAGTCTTTGAGCGGCCAGTTTATCGCACCATCTTTGAAGTGCTGTGCATGGATCATCGGCACAGTCTTGCCCTCGGGCTCTTTCATGAGATGCTCGCGGGTCCGGAAGTCGACAACACGACCAGTGGAGGCTTTGATTCCGAGATCCGCCAGAGTGCAGGGGAGGGCCTGGATTTTCGCTGCCAGACTGTTCCCATCAATTGGCAGGCGAATGAAACGGTGTTTATCTTCTGGGCGCACAATCTCTTCGAACGGTACGGCCCGGGCATCTTGCTTGTCAGTCGAAAGTGCAATGTCGCCCTGATCGCCGCCTCTGGTGAGGTGGAAAATCATGTTCTCCTGGAGGACGTCGTCGTCTTTGAAGGTAGATCGACGAGATTCGTAAACATGTAACTTTTCGAGAGCGCAATCGTCCAGGATTTGCTTCCGGAAGGGCTCATAGTATGTGCCATTGCAGAATGAACGTGGGGTAATCGCAACGATCTGGCCGCCAGCCTCGATCTGCTGGTTAGCGAGAGCGACGAAGGCAGAATATAGGTTCACAGTCTCGATGCCACACTGCCGAAGTGCCAGCCGCCACTTAGAGTTTGAACGAATTTTTCCGTAGGGAGGATTGAGGAGGGCCACGTTGTGACTAACTTGATCACCTGCATGCGGCTCCGCCGAACGCAGGATGTAGTCGTCCCGGATAATTTCGGAAGAGAATTCGACGCCTGCCTCCCGACAGACATCGGCACAGGTGTCCAAGGTAGACGATAGGATGGAGGCCAAATCTTCGTCGACTTCATAGCAGGTCACAGAAATGGACTTGGGCGCATCGGCTCGGTTACAGGCTTCGACAACAAAAGCCGCGGTCAGAGCACCCATTCCAGCACCTGCATCGAGCAAGCGAACATGCTCGGGGAGATTATCAAACATCTGAGCCATGAACTTTGCGGTCGGACCCGGCGTCATAAACTGGCCGAGCTTAGCCCGTCGCTTCGGGTCAAGCGTCGGCGAAACTTCCAGGCGGGCGGCGTCCACTGTCTCGATGAGCATTTGTTCTCCTTTTGTTTTTCGAGATGATTGCATAAATTCGAGGCGTTCGCCAACCTCATTTTGTGGCTTCAAAGATCAAGAATCCAATTAGTTGTTGTGCGTTTGCGGGGTCACCCTCGACGAAGAAAACACAGTGGCGAACTGTGAGTTCTCATTTGGGGATCGAATTTTTTCTTCCAGGCTCTTTGGTTTTGCCAAAGTGGCCAATGTAGCTAGCCGTCAATGACGAAGATGCGCTGGACCTCATGGCAGAGGAAATTGTCGACGCATTGAATGAGCTCAAACCAGAGTATGGAGATTTGGCGATGCGCATCGATACATCGGAGCACCTGATCTTCGATCAGCCAAGAGAGCAGCTAAGGCGACTGGCTGAACGGTGGAAGTCCTTCCAGGGGCTTCGTCGTCACGCTCGAGATCTCCAGGCCGCCATCCGTCAAGTCAAGCTGGCGTATCGGCGTACATAAATCGCGCATTAGTCTATTCAGGAAAACTTTAGGTCCATAGCTCTGCTGGGGACCCAATGGATCTGTCGCGGTTTGGTTCCGGCCCAAGTGCTCGCTCAGGCCGGTTTTCGTTCGAAGGCGACGGGGCTTTTCTGTCTCAATGTCGAATGTCGACTAATTGGATTTTAGAAGCCGTTGATTTGCTCGAAGATTGCCATGCTACGGGGTCGATCAGCTGACCCCGTACACTTCTTTCAGGTGCTTCTGAGGCCTTTCAAGACGTCTTCCCATTCCAAGAGAACCTCGAACAGTGTGTTCGAACTTTCTCCTGCGAGGGGCACCACTTTAACATCCAGTTGCGTCCGATTTTGACTGATAGTAGCTTGTAGTTGCAGGGTTTCTACCGTCGGATTGTCCGATGTTGTCCTGCCACGTGCGCTGTAATCTACCCCCAAATGGGGTACCAAATTGGGGTACATGCCACCTGGTGACTGGAAGGTACCCAAGACGACGCTGTCTTCCCTGAGCTTGCACATCTGAAACAACACGGTTCAGAGATCAGCCCCGTAGCAGGACAAGTGTGATCAGAACTGGGGCATAAACGGGGGCATTTCTCGGGTAACGGTGACCCAAGTGCCTGTCGTTGTTCCATGTTCTGATGAGCTGGCTGGGGTGGTAGGATTTTTTGTCAACATATTGAAAATTAACAAAATAAAGGAAATGGGGTCAATGGGCAGTGTTCAAAAATCGGTTTGTGTTCAGTATTGTGCTTCACTTTTTCGCTTTTGACTATTTGGACGTTAGCGAGCTCGCCGGTGATACGACTTGCGCGGGATTGGGCGAAAAGCTGACTTTCGCTGCGTCTGCAAACAGTAGGAGCCATCGAGGCGAAGCAGAAATTCAGTCTGTGCCATGGCAGCCAAATTAGTTGGACTAACAGAAGGACATGCATGGTCGAGATTTCGTGACATCCGTTAGACTGTAAGCAGGCGGGTCCTGTGCATCGTCGACTCGCCGCTATTATGGCTGCCGACGTCGTTGGGTGTTCGTCGTTGATGGGCAGCGACGAAGCAAGGGTATTGTCCGCTCTCTAAACTCTGCGTTCAGAGATTTTGATCCCGAAATTGCAAGACATTAAGGGCGACTCGTCAAGTTGATGCGGGATGGTGCTCTTGTCGAATTTTCTTCGGTTGTCGCTGCCGTAACCAGTGGCGTCGAGATACAGCGGGCAATGGCTGAGTTTCCACTATCCCGCGATGACATCCTGTCGCTGGACGCCCAGCCCCTCAATCCCCAGTTCCATTTTATCGCCTGGCTTCAGATAAGTCTGAGGTTCTTGCCCCATACCCACGCCAGGCGGTGTTCCTGTCGAAATCACGTCCCCGGGTTGCAGCGACATAAACTGCGATAGATGCGCAATGACGGTTGCCACACCAAAATGCATCGTTTTGGTTGAACCATCCTGATACCGGTGCCCGTTCACCTCAAGATACATCGGCAGGTTTTGCGGGTCTGGCACCTCGTCTCTTGTCACCAGCCAGGGGCCGATTGGGCCAAACGTATCGGCGGACTTTCCCTTGACCCATTGACCCGAGCGATGGAGCTGAAAATCTCGTTCTGACAAGTCGTTGACCACGCAATACCCGGCTATGTGATCCACGGCTTCGGCCTCGGATACGTATTTGGCCTCTTTGCCGATGACCACGCCCAGCTCCACTTCCCAGTCGGTTTTGACCGAGCCGCGCGGGATTTCGACCGTATCGTTGGGGCCGATGATGGCCGAGGTGGCCTTGAAGAAAATCACTGGTTCAGCAGGGAGTTCCATGCCGCTTTCTGCCGCGTGATCGGCATAGTTCAGACCTATGCAGATGAATTTGCCGACATTGCCAACGCAAGGACCAATGCGTGGATCTCCATCTACCACCGGTAGGCTGTCCGCATCTGTTGCCCGCAATTTCTCAAGAACTGTGTCGCCAAGTGTGTCGCCCGAGATGTCATCGATAACGCCGGAAAGGTCACGCACTGAGCCGTCCGACCCCAAAATACCGGGTTTTTCAGCGCCCTTGGCACCATAACGTAGCAGTTTCATTGTGAGGTTCCTTCCTGCTCAGATCGTCCAGCCGCCATCAATGGCAAAAGGCTGACCCGACGTGTATTTGCTTGCATCACTGGCTAAATACAGAGCCAGTTCTGCGATCTCTTCCGCGGTGCCAATTCGGCCCATCGGCTGACGGGCAATGAAATCAGTCATTGCCTTTTCGTAGTCTCCCGTGTCGCGCAGCCTGTCATGCAGGCTTGGGCTGTCAACGGTGCCGGGGCAAATCGCATTGCATCGGATGCCTTGAGTTACGAAATCGGCGGCCACGGATTTGGTCAAGCCAATTACCGCTGCCTTTGATGCACAATAGGCAAATCGGTTAGGTACGCCCTTTATGGATGATGCGACTGAAGACATATTGATGATTGACCCACCGCCGACTTCAAGCATTCCCGGAAGGGTCAGGCGGATCAGTCTGAACATGGCTTTGACGTTGAGGTCAAAGCTGAAGTCCCAATCCTGTTCTTCACACTCAAGGATAGAGCCTCCCGCAACATAGCCTGCGCAGTTAAACAGAATGTCCAGATTCGGCAGGTCGGCCGCAGCGGCTGTCACAGCTTCATTGTCTGTTACGTCCAGGTTGAGCTGTTCGATACCCGCGATGCCGCCCAATTCGGTTAGAGAAGCATCGTTGATGTCGCTGGCGATCACGCGTGCGCCTTCGGCCGCAAACAATTCGGCGGTTGCGCGGCCAATGCCTTGCCCGGCAGCTGTGATTAGGGCGGTTTTGCCTGCAAGCCGGTTCGATGGTTCGAATGTCGTCATTGGTTGCCTCGCAGTTTCTCGGGTAGAAGATCCGTTGGGATGTCCTGATAACAGACCGGCCGCAGAAAGCGCCGGATCGACAATGTGCCAACGGATGTTGCGCCAAAGTTGGTTGAGGCAGGGTAGGGGCCGCCGTGAACCATGCTGTCGCACACTTCAACGCCGGTCGGGAAGCTGTTGGCCAGTAGGCGGCCCGCCTTTCGTTCCAGCAGCGGAAGCAGCGCCTGAGCGTCGGGTCTGTCGCCTGCGTCCAGATGCAGTGTGCAGGTCAGTTGCCCCTCGATGGTGCGCGCGATCTGTTGCATTTGAGAGGTGTCATTCACGTGCACGATAATGCCCAATGGTCCGAAAACCTCTTCCTGCAGCTTGTGGTCGGCCAGCCAGTCATCGCCGGAAACAGCGAACAAGTAAGGCGCGGCATCGCGTGTCTCGCAACTGGTGCCCATGATCTTGGAAACACCTGTTCCGGCGGCGATGCGCGAAACGCCGTCGCGATAGGCTGCCGCAATTCCATCGGTCAGCATTGTCTGGTCAGCCACCGAAGACAACCCGGTCTCAGCTGCGGACTGAAACGCCTCAGCATCAGGCCCATCAATGATAACGGCAATGCCGGGATTGGTGCAGAACTGACCGGCGCCCATCGTCAGCGAAGCGGCCCAACCTGTGCCGATCTCGGCCCCTCGCGCGGCCGCTGCTTGCGGCAAGATAAACATTGGATTGACCGAGCCCAGCTCGCCAAAGAACGGAATGGGTTCATCCCGCTGCGCGCACAAATCAAACAATGCGCGTCCACCTCCAAGGCTGCCAGTGAAACCTACGGCCCGGATCAGAGGATGTTGCACCAGGCGCGTGCCCACGTCCCGTTTGCCGCCTTGAACCAGTGAAAACACTCCGGGATGAACCCCGGTCGCCTTGATGGCGGCGTCGATGGCCTGCGCCACGATCTCGCCCGTGCCGGGATGGGCCGAATGACCTTTAACGACAATCGGACATCCTGCGGCCAGTGCCGCGGCGGTATCGCCCCCAGCAACCGAGAAGGCCAATGGGAAGTTCGACGCGCCGAATACCGCAACAGGCCCCAGCGGGCGCTGGATCATGCGCAAGTCGGGGCGGGGCAAGGGTGCGCGATCCGGCATCGCCGGGTCATGGCGCATGTCCAGATAATCACCCGCTTCGATGTGATCGGCGAAGAGGCGCAGCTGGCCGACGGTACGGCCACGTTCCCCCTGCAGACGCGCCTCGGGCAAGCCGGTTTCCTGAGTGCCAATCTCGGTAATGGCATCTCCACGCGCGTCAATCTCCTCCGCGATTTTGCGCAGAAATGCGGCGCGCTCGGCGCGCGAGGACCAGCCGAAAGTGGCAAACGCTGCCTCGGCCGCTTCTACTGCGTTATCGACCAATGTCGCTGTCCCCACAGAAAAGTCATGGCTTGGTCCATGCGCAGGTTCGGATGCAAAAGTCGCATCTGCGTCGACCCATTCGCCGGCGATCAGGTGTTTTCCAGATAACATATTCGTTCTCACTTACAGCAGGCCGCGATGGGCGAGGTTTCGCATCAGGTGTGACGCCCCAAACGTCCATTCCGGGCATTCCGTCGACAGGCGCACGGTGTTGGTCAGTGCCCCAAGTTGTGCATTGGCGATGGTGACGACGTCGCCAAGTTTGTGTGTGAATCCACCGCCTGGGGTATCCCGGTCCTGGGTTGGGGCGAAGAGTGTGCCAAGAAACAGCATCAGCCCGTCAGGATATTGGTGGTGGCGTCCGATTGTCTGCTTCACAAGATCGGCAGGATCGCGGCTGATCTGGGACATCGATGAGCTGCCGTTCAGGACAAACCCATCCGGCCCGGTGACGGTCAGCGTCAGCTCAGCTTGACGTACATCGTCCAGTGTGAACCCAATATCGAACAACCGGATCATCTGTCCGATCGCGCAGGAGGCGTTGTTGTCCTTGGCTTTGCTCAACAACAGAGCTGAACGTCCTTCGACATCGCGCAGGTTCACATCATTGCCCAGCGTTGCGCCTTTGATCTCGCCTTTTGAGGTAACGGCCAGTACAACTTCGGGTTCGGGATTGTTCCAGGTTGAAACGGGGTGCAGTCCAATATCTGCACCGAAGCCGACTGACGAAAGTACCTGCGCCTTTGAAAACACCTCGGCATCTGGGCCGATCCCGACTTCCAGATACTGGCTCCAGAGGCCTTCAGCTATCAGTGCTTCTTTTACATCTGCGGCGGCGTCCGATCCCGGTACGATGTTGGAAAGGCTGTCCCCGATCCGGTCTCCGATGCGCGCGCGGATGGCATCGGCTTTGGCAGGATCGCCTGCGGCCTGTTCTTCGATCACACGTTCGACCATGGAGCCCGCAAATGTGACACCGCAGGCTTTAACCGCCTGCAGGTCGCACGGCGCGAGCCATTGGTGGTCGGCGTCAAAAGGGCCGATTTCTTCACCTTGTGCATTGCGCACATAGTCTGTCGCGTCTTCGCGTTCCAGAATGTCCCGGACGGTTGGTGCCGTTTTTGACGTTATATCGACAACCTGCCCATTGCGCAGGGTTACCACGCTGGGCCCAACCCCTGCACGCTCAACACGGCCGAGCCACAGCCCGTTTGGTTCCAATGTAGGTATGGTCATTTTAATCCCTGAGGTTATAGGCGCGGGTGGCATTGCCACCCATGATCGCCTGGCGTTCGTCGTTGCTCAGCTGGTTCAGGAGCGTATCGGTGGTTTCACACCAGCGCTCGTAGCTGCTGGCCAAGGTGCAAACCGGCCAATCGCTGCCCCAGATTAGACGCGACGGGCCGAAAGTGTTCAGCAGGTGATCCACGTAGGGGCGCAGGTCTTCGATCGTCCAATCTGCGGCAGCCTCGGTCACGAGGCCGGACAGCTTGCACCATGCGTTTGTATCCCGGGCCAAGGCCGACATGTTGTCGGACCAATCATGCAAGATTGCGTCTTTGATCAACGGTTTCGACCCATGGTCGATGACCACACGCAAGTCGGGGTAGCGCTGAAGAAGTTGTCTGAGCGGGCCCAGATGTTGGGGCAAGGTCAATGCATCGAATGTCAGGTCATACCGTTGGACAGCCTCGAAAGCTGGAGGCAGTGTGTCGCCGAGCATCCACAAAGGATCAGCAATGTCCTGTATCATCGGGCGAAGGCCAACCAGTGCTGGGTGGGCGGCCAAAGCAGCAATTTGCACGCCAACATCAACGGCTTCAAAATCAACCCAGCCGACAACACCTTTGATAAACGCATTTTGGTCAGCCAGCGAGAGCATGAATTTGGTCTCTGCCACTGTGGGTGCCGCCTGGACAAGGACCGTGCTATTGATCCCGGCAGCTTTGAGCAGGGGCATTAGGTCGTCTGGCGTGAAATCTCGGTAGATCGTGTCCAGAGCAGGCGTCAGCCAGCCATAGTCGCCGCGCGCCAAAGCCCAGAAATGCTGATGCGCGTCGATTCTCATCCGATCACACCCTTTTTTAGGATGATGTTGCCATAAAGCCTGCGCTCGCCTGTCTGAACGATGGCAAAAGCGTTGGCTGCACGGTCGTAGAATGCAAACCGTTCCAAGCCCTGAACTTTGGCCGGGTTGTCGGCAGTCTTGTCGATGATACTTTGAAAGTCCGCGACTGCGTCGGGAACCGCCTCCGGGTCGCCGACAACCTGCATGGTCAACGCCGGATCAGGAACGAAGGTGTCCAGCGGCATCACGGACAAAACAGCTTGCAACACTTCACTGGCCGAAGATCCATCCGCCCGGATGCAGTTCGGGCCGCTACTGGAACCCGGGAAGTTCGCGTCTGCTATGACGATTTCATCCCCGTGACCCATGGCCCTGAGGGTGTACAGGAGCTCCGGCGACAGGATCGGGTCGATGTTACGCAGCATCGGCGGCCTCGCTTGGCAGAGGCGCGTCCGGTCGGATCAGACCTTCGGATCGTAGATCCGACCAAAGACCAGGAGGAATGTCGCGCTCCATCAAGGCCACATTGGACTGGACTTCGGATGCGTTGACGGCTCCAGGCACCACTGTTTTGACGCACGGATGACCCAGAACAAATTGCAACGCCGCAGCGATCAACGGTGTGTTGTGGGCCGCGCAAACTGCTTCGATCTTACGGACCCGGTTTAGAATGTCTTCGGGCGCGTCTGCATAATTGTATTTAGCGCCGGGCACAGCTCCAGTGGCGAGAACGCCTGAATTGTAAGGTCCCCCGAGGATGATCCCGACATCGCGCTGCTCACATAATGGCAGGAAACTGTCGAGCGCTTCCTGCTCCAGCAGGGTATAGCGCCCGGCCAGCAGGAACCCGTCAAAATCCCCCAGTCCAAGCAGCCTTTCGCAGACCTGCCATTCGTTTACGCCCGCGCCGATTGCAGCGATCTCGCCTGCGTCGCGCAGTTCGGTTAGCGCTTTATAACCCCCGCCATCAAAAAGCTCGCGCACCTTGGCGTCCGACATTTCCTGGCTGCCCTGGCTGAAGACACAGACATCATGCACCAAAAGAATGTCAGAGTTGGCTACACCGATCCTGTCGCGGCTGGCCTCGTAAGACCGCATGACTCCGTCATAGGTATAGTCGAACACGATCCGTTTCTGTGGCACATCGACGAAGGCTTCGGGTGTCACCTCATGCGGTTCGCAATCCAGTAACAAGCGACCAATCTTGGTTGAGAGTTGAATGTTCTCGCGACCGAACCGGTCGATCGCCTGCCCAAACCGATGTTCTGACCGGCCAAGCCCATATTGCGGCGCGGTGTCAAAAAATCGGATGCCTGCATCATAGGCGGCCTGCAACGCCGCCTGCGCGTCCTCATCCGAGACTTTGCGATACAGGTTCCCCAACGGCGCCCCGCCAAAACCCATGCGGGTCAGGGGAACAGGCCGTGTGGTACGGTTGTTCAGTAATTCTGTCTGGGAAACGATCATCCTGCCTCGCTATTCGACTGTGGAGTAAGGTTGAACAAATCGGGATTTTGCTTTTCCAGTTGTTCGATGCGCGGCATCAACTGCCCAAGATGGGTACGCATAGCGTCCTGCGCAGCCTGTTCGTCGCGATTGCTTATTGCTTCGAAAATCGCCCGGTGTTCTGCCAATGTCTCAGCTATTCGGCCGGGTGTCGGCAGCAGCAACATACGGGCGCGGCTGACCTGCAACGATACGGTTTGCGCAACGTCCGCAAGACGGCGGAATCCGGTGAACTCCATCAGTAAGCCGTGGAACTCTTCGTCTGCCTGATAAAAGCCAGGGATGTCCTCATCCTCGATCAGCAGTTCCTGCAGACGCATGTTGCGGCTCAACCGTTTGCGCTGATCGTCGGTCAGATCGCGTGCGACCTTCGCGACGGTTGCAAGCTCAAGCGCCTCGCGCAGGAAAGCGCCTTCGCGAATTTCATCCATCGAGAAATAGGACACGCGGGTGCCGGATTGCGGCACCACATCCACCAGCCCTTCGGAGGCCAGACGCGCGATCGCGTCGGCAACAGGTGCTCGAGATACGCCCAATCTCTCGCACACTGGCGCCTTCCGGAGATTCGCCCCGGGAGGGAAATCAAGCGAGAGAATCGCCTGTTTCAAAGAGTGGTGAACCCGTTGAGTCAGTGGCCCTTCGATAGTCGTGATCTCGGGCAGCAGCGCAGCATCAATATCTTGGTGTTTGTTCATGCTGAGCAATTTAGCATTCTAACATGTTAGTTGACAAGTAGTGATTTTGGATTTAGCAACATTGGCCAAGCAAGCGGGGAAGAGATGCAAGCACACGGCGGCATAGATGTTTTGGAAGAGGCGACGCGCGACGTCGTGAAGCTTAATCCGCAGGACAATATCGTCATTGCTTTGCGCGACCTGCAGGCGGGTGAACAACCAGCGCATGTTCCAGTGCCCTTGACCGCGTCTGTCACCCGCGGTCACAAGATTGCGGTGTCATCAATCCAGGCTGGCGAAAACGTTGTTCGCTATGGCCAGATTATCGGGCAGGCTAAATGTGATATCGCACCGGGTGAACATATCCACGTGCACAACCTTGGCATGGGGGCGCATCAGCAAGACTACGCACATGCCAGCGCGAACGCGCCACTGCCTGCTCTGACTGAAGAGCGGACATTCGACGGATACCATCGCACCGACGGTAAGGTGGGAACCCGAAACTACATCGGTATTCTGACCACCGTGAATTGTTCGGGGTCCGTGGCGCGCTTCATCGCTGAGGCGGCGGAAAAATCCGGGCTGCTGGACAGCTTCCCAAATGTGGATGGCGTGGTGCCTATTGTGCATGGGACCGGCTGCGGAATGTCCGGCAAGGATGAGGGTTATGCCACCCTGTTCCGAACCCTGTCCGGGTACGCCCAGCATCCGAATTTCGGGGGTATCCTGCTGATTGGTCTGGGGTGTGAGGTCATGCAGGTCGCAGACCTGGTTGGCGGTCGTCCAATCCGCGCTAACGGTGCCCTGCGCTACATGACTATTCAGAATGAGGGCGGAACGCGGCGCACAATCGAGCGGGGGCTCGAAGAACTGCGAGGCATCGCCGAACTGGCCAATCAAGCCGAACGCGCCCCCGCTCCGATCAGTGCCATTACGGTCGGCATGCAATGTGGCGGCTCGGACGGATATTCGGGGATCACTGCGAATCCCGCGCTGGGGTATGCCTCGGATCTGCTGGTGCGCCACGGGGGCACGACGATCCTGTCGGAAACCTCGGAAATCTACGGGGCAGAGCATCTGCTGACGCGGCGGGCCGAAACGGTCGAAGTTGGTGAAAAGCTGATCGAACGTATCCACTGGTGGGAGGACTACACCGCCCGCAACTGCGGTGAGATGGACAACAACCCGAGCCCCGGCAACAAGCGCGGTGGCCTGACAACCATTCTTGAAAAATCGCTGGGAGCCGTTGCCAAAGGAGGCACAGCTCCTCTGCGCGACGTCTACAAATTCGGTGAGATGGTAGACAAGCACGGGTTTGTCTTCATGGACAGCCCCGGTTTTGATCCGTGTTCGGTGACCGGACAAGTGGCCTCGGGCGCGAACCTGATCGTGTTCACCACTGGGCGCGGGTCGGTGTCCGGATATCAGCCGACGCCTTGTATCAAACTGGCCACCAATTCCGAGATGTATGCCCGAATGGCCGACGATATGGACCTGAACTGCGGTGACATCGTGACCAACGGGATCAGCATCGAGGCAAAAGGCGAAGAGCTGTTTGAAATGCTCATCCGCGTCGCCTCGGGAGAAAAGACCAAAAGCGAGGAACTTGGCTTTGGGGGCGTTGAATTCGTCCCCTGGCAAATCGGCGCGGTGATGTAAACCGCGTTGGGCCCAAGGGAGAGGGGCACATGGGAGGGAAAATGAATAAATTGGTCGAAATGACGGGGATTGATAAGTTCTTCCCCGGCGTGCACGCGCTGAAATCCGTGCAGTTCGATCTTGAACCGGGCGAAGTTCACGCGCTGATGGGGGAGAACGGGGCCGGGAAAAGTACGCTGATGAAGATCCTGTCGGGTATCTATCAGCGCGATGGTGGGACGCTGAAGATCGAAGGGCGCGAAGTTAGTCCGACAACCCCGCGTGAAGCACAGGATCTGGGCGTCGGGATCATCCATCAGGAACTGAGCCTGATGAATGACCTGACTGTCGCTCAGAACATTTTCATCGGGCGAGAACCGCGCAAGAGTTTTGGTCGTTTGGATGAGGCTGCGCTGAATGCGCAGACAGCCGAAATCTTTGCTTCGATGAATCTCAGCCTCGATCCCAGGGCGCCGGTGGGCAACCTGACCATCGCAAAACAGCAGATGGTCGAGATCGCCAAGGCACTGTCCTTTCGGTCCAAAGTGCTCATCATGGACGAGCCTACGGCGGCCCTGAATGACGCCGAAATTGCCGAGCTGTTCGTCATCATTCGCCGCCTCAAGGCCGAGGGCGTTGGTATCGTTTACATCAGCCACAAGATGGACGAGCTCAAGCAGATCTCGGATCGCGTGACGGTCATGCGTGATGGGGAATATGTCGGAACAGTTGGTGCTGCCGAAACCCCCATCAGCCAGATCATTGCCATGATGGTCGGCCGTGAGGTCAAAGAAGAACCGCTGGACGTGCCCGATCTGGGTGATGCTGAGATGTCTCTGCAGGTCACCGGGCTGAGCCGGAGCAACGAAATTCAGGACGTCAGTTTCTCGGTCCAAAAGGGTGAAATTCTGGGCTTTGCCGGTCTGATGGGCGCAGGTCGTACCGAGGTTGCACGGGCTATCTTCGGGGCCGACCCCAAGGATAGCGGAGAAATCCGGGTACATGGTCAGGTGGTGTCGATCAAATCACCCACCGACGCCGTCAAAGCGGGGATCGGATACCTTTCCGAAGACCGAAAGCACTTCGGCCTCGCCACTGGTATGAACGTGCGCGACAACATCGCGCTTGCCTCGATGGACCTGTTCACCGGCGCAGGCGGAGTTCTGCATGATGGAGACATCAGCGACACCGCAAAAAGCTACATCCAGCAATTGGGCATTCGAACACCATCGGATGTGCAGGAGGTTCGCCTGCTGTCAGGCGGCAACCAGCAGAAAGTTGTCATCGCCAAATGGCTGCTGCGTGACTGCGATATTCTGATCTTTGACGAACCCACCCGCGGCATCGACGTCGGCGCAAAATCCGAGATTTACAAGCTGCTGGAAGAACTGGCGGGACAGGGCAAGACGATCATCGTGATCTCATCCGAACTGCCCGAAATCATGCGCCTCAGCCATCGCATCGCCGTGATGTGTGAAGGGCGACTGACCGGCATTCTGCCCGGCGGAAAAGACACCACACAAGAAGACATCATGCATCTGGCCACGCAACGTGCGGCGGCGATGCAGGTAACAGGGACAGTCCAATGACCACAGCAACCGACATCGAAAAGAAAAAGCCACTCTCGGGCCTTGCGGACAGTGGCGCGTATCAAAAGCTGTTGGCCTTTGCCAGTTTGATCGTTCTGCTGATCGGCTTTTCCATTGCATCACCCAACTTCATGCAGACCTCGAACATGATCGCCATTCTGCAGGCAACGTCGGTCAACGGCGTTCTGGCCGTCGCAGCAACGCTGGTCATTATCACGGGTGGGATTGATCTGTCCGTTGGTACGCTGATGACCTTCTGCGCCGTGATCGCGGGCGTGGTGTTAACGTATCTCGGCATGCCCTTGCTGTTGGGCGTTGCCGCAGCCATTGCGGCGGGCGCATTTTGCGGACTTTGCTCAGGCACTTTCGTCGCGAAAATGAAAATTCCGCCTTTCATCGCCACGCTTGGGATGATGCTGATCCTTAAAGGCCTGTCGCTGGTGATCTCGGGGACGCGGCCAATATATTTCAACGACACGCCGGGCTTCGACCTGATTTCGCGCGGGTCACTGATCGGAGAGGTTTTCCCTTCGCTGCCCATCCCCAACGGTGTGCTGATCCTGTTCCTTGTGGCCATCGCGGCATCGTACATTCTGGGGCGCACGGTTCTGGGCCGTTATACATTTGCGCTTGGCTCAAATGAGGAAGCGGTGCGTCTGTCCGGCGTGAACACCGACATGTGGAAGATGCGCATTTATGCGCTGGCCGGAGCGATCTGCGGCATCGCCGGAATCTTGATCGCCTCGCGCCTGAACTCGGCGCAACCGGCATTGGGGCTGGGTTACGAGCTGGAAGCGATCGCCGCCGTGGTGATCGGCGGCACGTCCCTGTCCGGCGGGCGCGGCACCATTCTGGGCACGCTGATTGGCGCCCTGATCATGGCGGTGCTGACCAACGGATTGCGTGTGCTGTCCGTCGCGCAGGAATGGCAGACCGTTGTGACCGGCGCAATCATCATCCTGGCCGTCTATGCCGATATGGCACGGCGCAAGAAATCGGGATGACCAAGCAGCTAATTCAAAGACCAAAACGACCAACTGGAGGAGAAAACATGTTATCACGTCGTTTCATTCTGGGTGCGCTGAGTGCAGCCACCCTGGCAGGACCCGCCTCGATGGCGGCGGCCGAAGAGATCTACATCCCGCTGGTATCCAAAGGCTTCCAGCATCAGTTCTGGCAGGCCGTGAAGTCGGGTGCGGAGCAGGCGGCTGACGAATTTGATGTCACCATCACGTTCGAAGGCCCGGACAATGAGACCATGGTGGACCGTCAGATCGACATGCTGGCTGCCGCTCTGGCCAACAACCCCAAAGCCATTGGTTTTGCCGCTCTGGATAGCCAAGCTGCAATCCCGCTTTTGAAGCAGGCCAACGAAAAGGGCATTCCGATCATTGCTTTCGACAGCGGCGTTGACAGTGACATTCCGCTTTCAACCGCGACAACGGACAACCTGGCAGCAGCCGGACTCGCAGCCGACAAGATGGCAGAGAAAATTGGTGGCAAGGGCAAAGTCGCAGTTGTCGCGCATGACCAGACCAGCCGCACCGGCATCGATCGTCGCGACGGCTTCGTGAACCGAATGGCCGAGAAATACCCGGATATCGAAGTTGTCACGGTTCAGTACGGCCAGGGCGACCACCTGAAATCGACCGAAGTCACCAAGGCGATCCTGACGGCGAACCCTGATCTGAATGGCATCTTCGGCACCAACGAAGGTTCGGCCATCGGTGTTGTGAACGGCGTTCAGGAACTGGGCACCGAGGGTTTGATCATCATCGGCTATGACAGCGGTAAAGCCCAGAAAGACGCAATCAAGAGCGGTCTGATGGCCGGCGCGATCACGCAAAACCCGGTCGGCATCGGCTACGAGACGGTGAAGGCAGCGGTGGCGGCTCTGAACGGGGAAGAGGTTTCAGGTCTGATCGACACAGGCTTCTACTACTACGATGCCTCGAACATTGACGACCCGAAGATCTCGGCCGTTCTGTACGACTAAGTACCACCACTCACGCTGTCCGGCCTGTCTTTTGGGCGGGCCGGATGGTTTCATCTGCAGATTTTCAGGTGAATTGATACCAAGGCGTGCGGGGCAGGGGCATTCGGGTCGCTACGCTGGCTTGCAATTGAGCCGCCGTCGTTTTTAGCGCATCAATGACAAATTCGCGGCGGTTGTCGATCAGGGCGGAAGCGAAATGCGGAATCGTCAGTGAAGCGATCACGGATTGTCCCATACCATGACGGATAGGTGTCGAAATCTCGCTTATGGCGTTGCTCTCGGGGCTGCCGAGCGAAATGTAGTTCTGATCGGCGCAGACTGCCGCTTGATCAGAAAACTCTTGCAGAGAGTCTGGGTTTTCCTCCGATGAAATTTTGCGAAGATAGGCTAAGCGATCTTCGCGTGAGGAAATTTCCGAAAGAAAACACGCCCCGGCCGATGTCTGAAACACGGGCGTTGTGTAACCGACTTGCACCGTGACACCGTAGTTCTGGGACGATGAGACACTGTTGATCACAATCAGCTCGTCTTTTCCATTGGGCACCCAAAGGTGGTTTGACAGTTCGATCTCTTCGGCCAAACGGTTCATATAGGGCTCAGCCAATTCCGCGAGTTTGCTGTTGTCTGTGCGGTCTCCACCCAGCAAAGCAAGCTTTCCAGTTAGTTTGAACAGGTCACCTTCCTGGCGGTCGATGTACCCGCGTTCCTCCAGCACGATCATCATGCGAAAGATTTCGTTCTTCGATCGGCCAATACCCTGCGCAAGCTGAGAAAGGGTAGGGGCAGTGTCCGACAAAGAAAGAAACTCAAGAATATCCAATCCCTTCTCCAAAGCGGGAGCCGAGTACTTTTGGAGTTTCGTTTTTTGCTCGGACATTCGCGGCACCTTTTTTCGAAGCTTTCTCAAAAAAGACAGCAGGGGCGCAAGCCCCTGCGTGTCCGACCGGCCACCCCGACAGGGAGGAGAAAGGAAACCGGCCTGATTGGTCCTTACAGGCCGTTTTTCTTCAGGATTTCTCCTGCGTTATCGGCAGTGATTGCCTCGGTGCCCATGACGACCGACTTTGGCACCTCTTCGCCTTTCAGGTGTTTCAGTGCCTGACGAAGACCTTCGGCACCGGGAGTTGGATACAGGAATGTGGCCGACAGTTCGCCATTGGCGACCCAGGTCACGCCTTCACCTGGCAAAGCGTCAACACCGATGAAGATGATGTCATCCGCGCGGCCAGCGTCCTTGGCGGCCAGATATGCACCATAAGCCATCGGATCGTTGTGGCCGTAAACCATTGTGATGTCTTCGTAGTTGCGGAGGGCGGTCGACATGATGTCGTACGCCTGATCCTGTTTCCAATCGCCCGACTGCTGATCAAGCAGGAAGGTCACGCCTTCTTCGCCTTCAAACGCCTCATGGAAACCATTTGCGCGGTCATGGGCAGCTTGTGTTCCCAGGCCTCCCCAGATCTCAATGATGGTGCCTTTTGCTGCACCCGCACCGCCCAGCTGGTCCAGCGCAAACTTACCGGCTTCGCGGCCGATCAGTTCGTTGTCGCCGCCGACCCATTGAACGAACTTTTCGGTGTCCACGTTGCGGTCCAGAACAAAGACAGGGATGCCAGCGTCTGTTGCCTGCTCGACCACACCGGTCAGACCAGCGGATTCCTTGGGCGAGATCAGGATCGCGTCAACTTCCTGACGGATAAAGTTCTCAACATCGGCCACCTGCTTTTCGGTGCGGTCGTTGGCGTCCGCAATGATCAGCTCGACATTGTCGTGCTGGTCCGCTTCGGCACGCAGATCCTTGTTGAATTGGACACGCCAGGGCTCAACTGTGGTTACCTGCGAAAAACCGATCACATAGTTGTCAGCCGCAAGTACCATCGAGGCCGAAAACGAGGTTACGAGCGCGGTGGCGGCCATCAGGCCCTTGCCAAATACTCTTCTTTTCATAGTCTACTCCTTAGTCATGATGCGGGTTTCTCCAAATTCCCGCGTTCTGATTGCTCTAACCTTGGTCCGCCAAGATCTGAGGTTAGAGCCTCCTCCCTCTGCCGAGGCGCTCTTTCGCCATGACAAAGATCTCTTCAAATCGCCCTTCCTGAAGCAGGACGGCGACCACGATGATGATGGCTGTGCTTGCAGTTTGCAGCTAGCTAGTCTGCACAAGTTTCCCTGTTAACAGGGAAAATACAGGGAAAACTAGCGACTTCACCGATTTTTGGGGCTTAGCACCTAGATTACTTCTGATAAAACAAAGGGTTGGGTACGATTTCCCTAAGACTGGTAACAGGGAAAATATAAGTAGCTATTAGCGAAATTTTTCCAAGGAACAGGGACGCGAACAACTAATTCGAATGAAGCAAATGGCGTCTGATTTGAAGAAGGGAGAATGTTTCACGCTGTTGTCGGCAGCTGCGCCCCGATTAGCCCCTCACATCAGTTATCCTGGTCAAATTTATCGTCGACGCCAAGTTGGCGCACTGCATCAAGCAGATCCAATATAGCCTCCTCTGCCACAGCGAGCTTGACTGCCACCATCAGATCATCGCGGCCTGCCATCGCCAGAAAAGTCCCCAGTACTTCATCAGAGTGCCGCGCCAATGAGATTAAATGGGTTCCGCTCGGGCATAGTTTCCCGAGAACCAGTTCTTTACAGTCTTCTCATTGGCTCCCGTCCAAACCGCCACGGTCTTCACACCAGCCCGGCTGTCGCCAAGCGACCGCTTCAGTGCCGAGGCGACTTCATCGGCAAAGCAGCCACTCGTCTGTTGCCTCCCAACTTCATTATATTTATTTTCCTTTGGAAAGAACTTGCCCTTTTTCGGAAACGACATTCCACACTCCTTCGCTTTAAATGAATGCGAAGAATTCAGCCGTTGATTCTGACGGTAGCGATAGATTTGACCGAATAGTAAGGAGATGGTTTGTGAAAGGTCGATGGGCGCCGCATTCTAACAATAGTAACGAGCTGCCCGAATCCGACGTGCCGGCTGTCGCCTATATACGGATGTCGACCGACCACCAGAAATATTCTACCGAAAACCAGCTGGACATCATACGGAACTACGCCACAGCACGGGGCCTGCAGATCTTGCGCGTTTTTGAGGACTCCGGTCGATCCGGGTTGCGGTTGGACGGTCGCGAGGCTTTGCAGAACCTGATGGCAGAGGTCCGAACCGGTCACGCGGATTTCAAGGCCATTCTGGTCTATGACGTTAGTCGCTGGGGTCGGTTTCAGGATGCTGATGAAGGGGCGTATCACGAGCATGTTTGCTCCCGCGCGGGGATCCGTGTTCACTATTGCGGCGAGCAGTTTGAAAACGACGGCAGTATCGGTTCAAACCTGCTGAAAACTGTCAAGCGGGTGATGGCGGGCGAGTACAGCCGTGAGCTTTCTGTGAAAGTGTTCGCCGGGCAGTGCAGGCTGGTCGAGCTTGGCTATCGCCAGGGCGGTGCGGCCGGATACGGCCTGCGTCGGTTGCTCATCGACGAACAGGGCAATCCGAAGGGTGAATTATCCCGCGGCGAACAGAAGAGCCTTCAGACCGACCGTGTTACTCTTGTGCTGGGCCCTCGTCACGAACAGGACCTCGTGCGACGCATGTACCGGATGTTTGTCGAGGATGGCCAATCGGAGCGTGAGATTGCGGAAACCCTGAATGCCGAAGGGCATCGGACAGATCTTGAGCGACCATGGTCCCGGGCATCGGTGCACCAGATCCTGACCAACGAAAAATACATCGGCAACAACGTTTACAATAAGGTGTCCTTCAAGTTGAAGCAGCGCCGCGTTGTGAATCCCCGGGAGATGTGGATTCGCGCTGAGGGTGTCTATCCGGCTATTGTGGATGAAGTGCTGTTCCTGCGTGCACGCGAAATCGTTGACGCGCGCAGTCAGCATTTCACGGACGAAGAATTGCTCGAAGCTCTGCGCAGTGTTCTGCAAAAGAAAGGCGTTTTGTCCGGACTGATCATCGATGAACAGGACAACCTGCCGTCGTCCAGCACATTCCGTAGCCGGTTTGGCAGTCTGCTGCGCGCCTACCAGATGATAGGTTACGAGCCGGAGCGCGATTATCGCTACATCGAGGTCAACAGGGCCTTGCGGCAGGCTCATCCGGGGATTGTAGCGCAGATCGTTGAAGGTGTCGCAATGGGTGGCGGAATGGCCGTGCAGGATCCGAACACAGGCTTGATCCGCATCAACGATGAATTCACTGCATCGGTGGTGCTTTCCCGCTGCTTTGAAACTCAGGGCGGGTCCCTGCGATGGCGAATTCGTCTTGATACTGGCCTCGTTCCCGACATTACGATTGCCGTGAGGATGGATGAATTGAACGAATTACCGCGGGATTACTACCTGTTGCCGAGCATCGACATGACCATGGCCAGACTTCGGTTGGCCGAACAAAACGGACTATCGCTCGATGCCTATCGCTTTGACACGTTGGATTATTTCTACGCGCTCGCTGGCCGGGTCCAGATCACGGAGGCCGCCTGATGACCGACAACGCTCACGTTATTGCCCAAAAGCACGTCACGCTTATCCCCATTGACCGAATTCGCATTCTCAATCCCCGTGTACGCAACCGACGCACCTTTGAAGAAATGGTGGAAAACATAGCAAAGATTGGTCTGAAACGACCGATTACCGTGGCGCTACGCGCCGGAGCAGAACCTGCGGAATATGATCTCGTCTGTGGACAGGGTCGGCTCGAGGCGTTCATGGAGCTTAAACAGGATGTTATCCCTGCTATCATTATCGAAGCCGATGAGAGCGACTGTCTTGTCATGAGTCTCGTGGAGAACTGTGCGCGCCGCCAGCACAACCCGATCGACCTGATGCGCGAGATCGGCAATCTTCGGAAGCGCGGATACAACGACCGCCAGATCGCAAACAAGATAGGTGTCACCTCGGATTACGTCGGCATGATCGCGGGGCTTCTGGAACGTGGAGAAGAACGACTGGTCTCAGCTGTGGAAACTGGACTTCTGCCGCTGAATCTCGCCATCGACATTTCGAAGACAGATGCCGAGGGCGGTCAACGGGCTCTAATGGACGCCTACACCCAGAAGAAACTGCGCGGAAAGAAGCTGGCCGCTGTGCGCCGTCTCATCCAGCAACGTGATGTACGGGGCCCGCACCTTCATAGAAACCGCTATGGCCGAAGCGACGGCGCCAAACGGCGTCTGACAAGCGACGCGCTCGTTCGTGCTTATCAACAGGAAGCGGAGCGCCAGAAGATACTTATTAAAAAGGCCGAGCTGACGCAGGGCCGCCTGATGTTCGTCGTGGAGGCGTTTCGTGCGTTGCGCGATGATGATCACTTCGTGACGCTTCTGCGCGCGGAAGGGTTGGACACCCTGCCCACATATCTCAGTCAATCGCTGGACGCAGGAGCGGCCGAATGAGCCGAGGCAAGCGCAAAACCCCGGGCGCGGTTGCTCTCGGTTTTGAGAGTGATTGCGTTACTTTACCGGTAGAGGCTGTCTTGCCCGTTAAGGCGTTAAGCGCATCGGTCAAATCCAGCCGCAAGTACCGCCAGATCACCGCGTCGATCAAAGAGGTTGGCTTGGTCGAACCGCCGGTGGTCACGCGATCTATGGGTGAGCATGATACCTACATGCTGCTCGATGGACACATCCGGATCGAGGTGCTGAAAGAACTCGGCATAAAGCGGGTCGAATGCCTAATTTCCACGGACGACGAGGCTTTCACCTACAATAAGCGGATCAGCCGACTTGCACCGATCCAGGAGCATAAGATGATCCGCAAGGCTATCGAGCGCGGGGTCTCCGAGGAAAAGATCGCCCTTGCGCTGGATCTCAATCCTCGCAGCATTGTGCGCAAGGCAAGGTTGCTGGACGGTATCTGCGAAGAGGCAGTGGGCCTTCTGAAGGACAAACACTGCGCGACGGCTGTGTTCGAGACACTGCGCAAGATGAAGGCAGTGCGCCAGATCGAGGCGGCCGAGCTGATGATCAACGTGAACAACTACACTCCGGCATACATCTCGGCAATCCTTGTGGGAACGCCTCAGGCTCAGTTGGTGGACACGAAAAAGCCTAAGAAGAAGGGAATTACTCCCGAGGCTATGGAGCGCATGGAAGAGGAACTGGCCCGACTGCAGGAAGGTATCACCTCGATTCAGGACTCTTATGGGAAGGATCATCTGCAGCTGACTGTCGTAAAAGGGTATTTGGGAAAGCTGCTCCAGAACGCCCGTATCGTCCGGTACCTCATGCAGCACCGACCGGAATTTCTCGCGGAATTCCAAGCTATCACCGAGATGGCTTCCACCCCGCCACCCGAGGCGCAATAGGCGAAGTAATCAGAACTGAAGGGGACCCGGACCCGATAAGCGCGGGGACCGCAGGAGACGCCGGACGGCGGGTCGGATCGAGCGCGGGGGTGGGGATGGCGGCGAACCCGTTCGGAGCCCACCAGGTCGGCCGAGTTTTCGCCGACTGCGCAACCGATCATGTGGTTGCGAAATCTGCAGGCGTGCTGAGAGGTAGCAGGGCTCAGCACGCCTGTTCGAGAACCAGGGCGGCGGCCTGTCCTATATAAAAAGCGCCATTATGTTAAATTTTAAGTTTGGCGAAACCCAAATCTTCAAAAGTGGTAGCGTCATCCGGCTTTATTGTGAATAGTGACCCGTCTGCAAGGAAGCCGGCGAGTATATCCAATCAGTTCTACGATAGCATCCCGTCCGCCAAGACGTGGGCGACGAGTATATCTGAGCCGAATGCACGAGAGCCGGTAGATGACATCGGTTATTCCTGTTTCCTACGTCGCCGTATCACTTAACGCTTGATCAAGACTCGTTGTGACTCGGTTCACATCCTCCATCGACAGGCAAAGTGGCGGCACCATGCGGAGGCATTGCTGGAATGGTCCGGATTTCGACAGGATAATTCCCTGCGCACGGCAGGCCTCAAATACCTCTGTCGTCATGGCCTTGTCAGGCGATTTGCTATCGCGGTCTCTTACAAATTCCAAGGCCAGCATCAAACCGTGACCCCGCACATCGCCGATGGTCTTATACTTGTCTTTTAGATCACTCAAACGTTCCAACAGCTTTGCGCCAACTGTCTTGGCGTTTTCCTGCAGGCCCTCGTCGCGCATGACAGCTAGAACAGCGCGCGCGGCCGCGGCTGATGTTGGGTTTGCACCATAGGTGTGGAACATGAACTTCTCAGCCATTGGCTCGGCTACATGTTTCTTGGCGACTACCGCGCCAATGGGGAAGCCATTCCCCAGACCTTTAGCCATAACAATGATGTCGGGTACGACGTCGTCCGCCTCAAAACCCCAGAAGTGATCACCAGTACGACCAAAACCGGACTGAACCTCGTCTGCGATGTAGAGCCCGCCAGCCGCGCGAACCCGCTCCGCCGCGCCCGACATATAGCCCGGCGGCATCTGATGTATACCTCCATATCCTTGAACGCTTTCGACAAGGATCCCGGCCACCTGACCCGAGGTGGCGGCGTTGATCGTGTGGGTGATCTCATCCAGATAAGGTGCAGTGCCTGGGCCAAAGATGCCGCGATACTGGTTCGGATCGGCAACAAAGGCGACGTTGCCGGGCATGCCGGGGTGCCGCCATCCAGAGATGCCCGTGACCGACTGCGCGGCGGCGGTTGGCCCATGATAAGCTGTGCGCAAAGCAAGCAGATCAAGATTACCGGTGAAGGTTCGCGCCATTGTCATGGCAAGATCAATGGCCTCGGAGCCCGAATTGGTCAGATGCACTACCCAGTCGTGACCCTTGGGCATCGTCGCGGCTAGTTCCTCGGCCAAATGCGCAGGTGTCGGGTGATAGAACATGGTCGTACAATGTGTGAGCTCCTGCGCCTGTTCCATCGCTGCGGCGACAACCCGGGGATGCGAATGTCCGACTGAGATGCAGACGTTCATGCCCAGAAGGTCGGTGTATTTCCGTCCTTCTGTGTCCCATAGGTATTGACCACGTCCCTTTTGGAAAACGATGGGTTCGCGGAAAGGTGTGAAACGGGTCAACGATGCGGCGTAGTACTGGTCGCGCCGCGCGGCGGTGCTGTCAAAGTTCCAATCAGTGTGAAGGGGATGTTCGGTCATTTGGCGACTCCGGCTTTCATACGGGTGTTGTCAGGGTCATACGGTGGGCGAGGCAGAATGGTGGCCTGCCTGCGTTGGCCAAGGATAGAAACGGTCAAGTTCTCGCGCGCATTTGAGTCACGCAAATACGCCAGAGCGAGCACCTTACCGGTGCGGTGGCCGTGGGCGCCGGATGTGACAATCCCGACCGGGGTCGCTTCCTGCCAAAGAGTGTGGGCATAGAACGGATCGACTTCGCCCGCCTCAATCTCCAGCAGAACCATGTCCCATTCCTCAGGCAGGGCGTCGCGCAGATCTTTGCGGACGAAGGGCGCAAGACCTACCTCCAGCGGGCTGCGTTCCGTCGTCAGGTCGCTGCCCCAGCTGCGATAGCCCTTTTCCAGTCGCATTGCGTTTGCGGCATAGGCGCCATAGAACCCGAGCCCATAAGGTTTGGCGCGTTCCTCCATGGTCGCAAACAAACGGACCGCTTGATCGCGCGGGACGTGCAATTCCCACCCGCATTCACCGATATAGGACACGCGAAGAGCGCGCAGCGGGGTGCCTTGGATCTCGGTCTGAGCCACAGACAGCCAAGGCAAATCCGCAAGCTCTGGCAAAGCGTCCGGCGATCTTGGCCCCATGAGGCCAATAACGGCAATTTCTTCGGTGCAATTCTGAATGGTGACGTCAAAGCCGGACGCCACCTGCCTGAGCAGGTCGAAATCAATCTCTTCTGCAGCGGCGGCGGAAGTGAGATAGGCATGGGTTTCGCTTAGCCGCGAGACTGTGAATTCCGAAAGTACCCCACCCGACGGGGTCAGCGCATGAGTCAGTCCAATGCGACCAGTTTTGGGGGTACGATTGCCACCGAGTTTCTCCAGAAATTCCGTTACGTTTTGGCCAGTTACGTCGAACTTCGAAAAGACCGATAAATCAGCCAAGGCGATCCGCGTTGAGGCTGCATCGACCTCGCGCGCAACGGGTTCGAACCAATTGGCACGACGGAACGTCTCGCCGGCTTCAGCGCCGGGCGTATCAGCAAACCAGTTCGGACGCTCCCAGCCATGTGCTGCGCCCATCACAGCGCCGCGATCTACCATCAGGTTATGCAAAGGCGACAGGCGCAGGCCGCGCCCCGCAGGGCGCTCCTCGTGCGGGTAATGCACCCCAAATTGCAGGCCGAAGCATTCGATGGCTTTGGCAACGCGGTAATCGCGATCTGCCCAGGACCCGAAGCGACGGCTGTCTACCGCCAGCGCATCCATGGGTGGGGCACCATGTGTCATCCAATGGGCCAGGAACCAGCCTGCGCCACCGCCCTCCATCACGCCCATGGACGAGCCGGTCAGCAACCAGGCATTCTGCAGCCCATGAGCAGGGCCAATCAGAGGATTGGCATCCGGCGTAAAAGTGATCGGTCCGTTGATCACGGATTTGACGCCGCCCGTTTCCAACGCCGGGATACGCGCCATAGCGGCCTCGATGATATGCTCTACCCGGTCAATATCAGGCGGCATCAGGTCCGCGCCAAACTCGGGCGGGACGCCGTCCACGGACCAGACCTGCGCCTCTTTCTCGTAGGGGCCAAGGATCAGCCCATCGCGTTCTTGCCGGACATACCAGCTTTCCTCTGGGTCGCGGATGATTGGCAATTCGGGAAGGCCTGCTGCCATGCGCTCCGCCACGGCGCCCACGGTGTCGGTGACCAGGTATTGATGCAAAACGGGAACCGACGGAATGTTAAGCCCCATCATCGCCCCGATCTCCCAGCCCCATGTGCCAGCCGCATTAACGACATGCACCGCCTCAACCGTGCCTTTGGGCGTGTCGATCAACCATACGCCTTCGTGCCGGATCGACAGGACAGGGCAGTTGCGCCATATCTGCGCGCCACCTCTGCGGGCGACCTCGGCCATGGCCTGGGTCGCCAGCGACGGGTCCACGTGGCCATCATCTGGCTCGTAGATCCCGCCGATCAAACCATCGAGCCGCGCAAGCGGGTGAAGCTCGGCGATGCGCTCCGGCGTCAGAACCTCAAGAGGGTAGCCAGTGAAATCCGACAGGCCCGCGACGTGACGGAACTCGTCCATCCGATCTGGGTTCCGAGTGATCCGCATTGCGCCGGAGGTATGAAACCCACAATCTCGGCCCGTTTCTTGTGGCAGAATTTCGCGATAGAGCCGCACGGACGTGGCGCGCAGTTCCTGAATTGTCGGATTGTGGGCGAAATGGGTGCAAAGCCCCGCCGCGTGCCAAGTCGAGCCATGGGTCAGGTCGTTTTTCTCTAAGAGCAGCACATCTGACCAACCCTCCTTGACCAGATGATACATCAGCGAGACGCCCATCGCGCCGCCGCCGATAATGACAACCTGGGCCTTGGTCACAGCGCTCATTTTCCACGCATCCTTTCGTTTTTTGGGTCAAAGGGCGGACGCTGCAACGGCGTGGCAGCGTAGTCTTTGCCTGCGACCTTCACCGCAAAGCATCGTGCGCAGCTCTGAGCTTTCGTCTCACCCGGGTCTGTGGACACCAATGCAAAGCACAGGTTCAGCCCGGTGCGCGGTCCACGCGCGCCGGAGGTTGTGAACCCGACATGCTGACCACCTTCAAAGACGGGCTCGTCATGCAGCATCAACGCGTCGCCTTCGACCTGCATCAGGATCAGACGTTTGCGGACGCCCTGTTCTTTCTGCTCGAGCAAAGCGTCTTTGCCCACGAAGTCCTTGCTCCAGTCAATGGTAAAGCCGAGTCCTGCTTCCAAGGGTGTGACCGTCGGACCAATGTCATGGCCCCAGTGTTTGAAGCCCTTTTCGATCCGGCACCCATCGAGCGCATAATGACCCAGAGGCGCTGCGCCTGCGGCGATGAGCGCGTCGAAAACCGGTGAAGTCACGCCGTTGGGAAGCGTTAATTCCCAGCCATATTCGCCGACAAAGCTGACGCGTGTGGCGCGCGCGCGCTGGCCTTCGATCATCAATTCGCGCACCTGTCCAATCGGCGCGTTTGCCCATGGGAAACCGGCGTCCAGCTGCTGAAGCACCGCGACACTGCCCGCGCCCATGACACCAAGTGTGCAAAAATCCTCGGTCACATCCGTTAATATCACCTCATCGGGTAAACTGCGGCGCAGGAAGGCGAGGTCGCGCGCGCGGGTCGCGGCACCAGAGGTGATGTGAAAATGGGTGTCTCTGAGACGCGAGACCGTCACGTCCATCTCGATCCCGCCACGGTCGTTCAAGATTTGGGTGTAAACAGCCCGGCCAGCCTCGACGTCCATATCCGCCGTACAAAGCTGGTTCAAAGCCTCAAGAGCACCGGTCCCGTTGATGTCGATCTCGGTAAAGGGGCTGAGGTCGATCAGGGCCGTGCCATTGGCCATAACCGCGGCTTCGTCCTGGGCAATTGGCCACCACCCCTGCGTTCCAACCGAGTAGGGTTGCGCCTCACCATACCAAAACCCACGCTCCCAACCAGCGGTTTGCCCAAACTGAGCTCCAAGTGCGGCCCATCGGTTGTGTAGCGCCGACTGGCGCATCCCGCGCCCCGCCTTTGGTTGTTTGTAGGGCCAGTGCAGTGCGAAAAGGTCCGCAACCGCCTCCTCCATCCTTAACTCCATGTGGTCGGGCGCAGCCGTAAGTGGATCAACCCGAGCGACATCGACCTCCCACATGTTCATCGGTGGGTGGCCATCGACCATCCAATCGGCCAAGGCACGGCCAATCCCAGCGGACGACATGACCCCCACTGAGTTCATTCCAGCGGCGACGAACAGCCCATCGACAACTGTTTTCCCGACAAGCGGTTTCGTATCGGCGGTAAAGCTCTCAGGGCCGTTCATGAAATGCTGAATGCCCACGTGCTCCAGCGCCGGACACAGATCCAACGCGGCCTCCATGAAAGGGGCAAACTGATCCCAGTCTTCAGCCATTTCAAGGAAAGGCCGGTTGCCTTCCGGACCGTAAGGGTTCCAGCATTTGGCGTGCGGTTCGAAACCGCCAATCACGAGTTTTCCCGCATCGCCCTTGATGTAGATGCCACGATCCAGATCGCGGATTACGGGGAATGGGTCTGGTAGATCGGGGATGGGTTCTGTCACGACATACATGTGCTCAACCGCTTGAAGCGGCAGGGCAACCCCGGCTGTTGCAGCCAGCTCTCGCGACCAGGCTCCAGTGGCGATTACCACCTTTTCGGCATTCAGGGTGGTGCCGTCTGCAAGCGCCACGCCCTTTGCTGTCCCGTTTTTTGTCATCAGACTTTTCACCTCTGCGCCTTCGCGGATGGTCACGCCGAAGGCCTTTGCGGCACGGGCATAGGCCATACAGAGGTCCACGGGGTTCACATTGGCGTCTTCGGGCACGTGCAAAGCTCCGACATGCTCTGAAAGATCGAGCAGGGGCATGGGTATGTCGCCTGCAGCAATTACCGCTGGCGTCAGCCCTTGCGTCGCGCCGAGGTCAGCAATCCGGTGAAGTTCGTCCATGCGCGCCGCTTCGCGCGCCAGCCAATATCCCCCGGTGCGTCGATATCCGGTGGACATGCCGGTTTCAGCTTCCAGCGCGGGAAAGACCTCCAGCGCCGCCGAGGCGAGCGTGGTCATATTGGGCGTTGCGCGCAGGGGCCCTACAATCCCGGCCGCATGCCAAGAGGTGCCCGACGTAAGCTGGTTGCGTTCCAGCAGAGTCACGTCCTGAGCGCCGCGTTTTGCAAGATGATAAGCCACGCTGAGACCGATCGCTCCGCCGCCGATGATCAGAATGCGGCTCATACAAGCCTCCGTTGACGCAAGCTTACAGTCGTCATTAGGCTAAACGGGTGATGATACATGCTTTGCGGTGCCACCCGCGCTCGGTTTCGACGGCGTTTGAACGGATCATGCGCGAGCGTGGCGATCTGTCGGTCCTGCACGAACCGTTCATGTATCACCATTACCTGACCACAACAGATAGGCTTTTTCCGGGCTTTTCGCCGGAGCCGGGACATCCTGTTACCTATGATGATATCCGGGCGATGATCCGCGAGGCGGCAGAGAGCGCCCCGGTTTTTTTTAAGGATATGGCTTATTACGTAGCGGACCGGTTGCCGCGCGACGCAGGGTTTGCGGGCGAAATGACCCATGCTTTTCTGGTACGTGACCCTATCGAAGCAGCGCTGTCTTATGCCAAACGCGACCCGAAATTTACGCGATTGGAGTTGGGGCATGAGGCGCAATACCGACTTTACAACGCATTGACCGAGTTGGGACAAAACCCGTTGGTGATCACTGCAGATCAGTTGCGGACGAAACCGCAGACAACGTTGCGCCGCTACTGGGCGTATGCCGGGCTTGCGTTCCTGGACCACGCGTTCACCTGGAACGACGTTGTGCCTGATGGATGGGGCTCGGTTCAAAGCTGGCACACCGAAGTGCTCCAAAGCGGTGCGATCAAAGCGCCTGAAGCCATCGACTTCCAAGGGGAACTTGACCGGCTGGGTGAGCCTTATACCGACGCTGCTGCGCATCACGTGCCGTTCTATGAGCGGATGCGCGATATTGCAGAAAGTCAGGCACATCAGAAATAGTCCTGGTCTAGTTTCTCGGCCTTACGGGCTGCGATGTAGTCTTTCAGGGCCGCGTCTATATCGGGTTCAAGACCGGGGTCTTCATACCCCGCTAATCGTTCTTTCCAGATAACGTTGGCCCGCGCGGCGGCATCCTGTTCACCAGCTGCGTGCCATTGTTCGAACGAATTGTCATCAGGTGTCCACGGCCGAAAAAGCGCGGTCATGAAATTGGCTTGCGTATGTTTCGACCCAAGGAAGTGCTGCCCTGGTCCAGTGCTTGCTATCGCCTCCATCGCCTGAGCATTCTCGCTCATGTCGATCCCATCAAAAAAGCGCCCGATCTTGCCGCAAAGATCATGATCAATCACGGTTTTCTCAAACGAAGTTACCAATCCCCCTTCGAGCCAGCCAGTTGCATGGTTGATCAGATTGGCACCGGCAAACATCGACATCATCAGGCCCCAGGCAGCCTCTTGCTGGCTTTGTGCGTCGGGAAGTTTGGACGAGCTGAGAGTGCCCACCGTGTGCAGGGGCACCCCCAACCTGCGTGCAAGTTGTCCGGCGGCCAAAACCATCAACCCTGCCTCTGGCGTTCCAAAGGTCGGCGCGCCGGACTTCATCGACATGGTCGATGCAAAGCTGCCCATCAGACAGGGCGCCCCAGGGTTCACTAATTGGGTCAGCGTCATCGTCGCCATGGTTTCGGCCAGCACTTGCGCGAGTGTCCCGGCGACCGTCGCGGGCGACATCGCCCCTGTCAGCACCCAGGGTGTGCAGGCAACGGGCTGGCCTGCGCGCGCATAGGTTTTCAGGGCGCCGGACATATGGCTGTCCATCACCAAAGGCGCGTTTGTGTTAGAAACGCAATAGAGCACCGGGTTCTCGGCCACGAATTCGTCGCCAAAAACGATCCGCGCCATGTCGATGGCGTGGCCCGCACGCTCGGCCCCGATAAAGGCGCCCATGAACGCGCGGTCAGAGTTCCTGATGTGGGCGTAGAGCATATCCAGATGACGCTTGTTCGCGGGCAGATCGACGGGTTCACAAACTACGCCGCCCGAATGATGCAGCCATGGCAGAGTGTGGTGCAACTTAACCAAATCGGTGAAGTCTTTGTAATTCGCATAGCGCCGACCGCGATCCAGATCATGTACGAAAGGCGGCCCCCAGGACGGGCACAGAACCGTTGCATCCCCGCCAAGCTGCACATTGTTCTTGGGGTTGCGGGCGTGCTGCGTGAACCGGCCCGGCGCGGTGGCGGTAATCGTCCTGCGGCAGAAACCCGAAGGAAACCGAATTCGGGTGCCATCCACATCACAACCTGCATTCGCGAAAATCTGGAGGATTTCGGGGTCGTCCTGAAACTCCATCCCGGTTTCGGCAAGGATGGTATCCGCATTTGACTCGATCTGTTCCAGCCCGGCGTCGCTGAGTACATTGAAAGTCGAAAGCTTGCGAAGAATGAAAGGCGCACGAACCGCATCTTGCGTGCGTTTGGCAGCAGCTTTGCGGCGACGAGATGTACGAGGGTGTGACATATACCCAGGGTGCCGCAGCGATTGACGGAACCCAAGAAAAACCAAATAGTATCAGAAATTCTTATACTAAGGATGAGTCATGCTCGATCGCCACAAGATTTCGCCGAGCCTCATGCGCTCGTTAGAGGTTTTCGTTGCCGTGGCAGAAACAGGTCAAATGCGAGCCGGTGCGAAACTGCTCGGTCTCTCACAGCCCGCAGCATCCCAACACATTACCGCGTTGGAGCGAGCGTTTGGCACGGCTCTGCTCGATCGCAGTACGCGACCTGCTCAGCTAACATATGCTGGTGCGCGACTGCATGGCAAAGCGCAGAAGATACTGGATGCACTGTCCGATATGGAAACCGAATTGCGGCATGTTGGCGAACAATCACTGACGCTGCTGAGGGTGGGTATCCAAGCCTCCATTGCGACAACCCTGACGCCATCATTGATCGATCTTGCACAACGGGTGTTCAACGTCGAAGACATCACTCTGCATGCCGGGCAAAGCGGTAATCATGAGCATCTGCTGCGCACCAAACAGGCGGATTTGGCGATTACGTCGAACCCATTTTTAGACATGGACGGATTGGAGCGTCATCATCTTCTGACTGAGAGATACCTTTTGGTCCTCCCTGAAAAATACGACGGCCCGACCGAAAGCCTGGAAGCTATCCAGACAAGGCTTCCGTTGGTCCGTTTTGGGGATACGACAAATGCGGGACGGCAGATTGCCCAGCATCTGCGTCGACTGCGGTTTGAGCCCGACACAGTCATACAAGCAGATCGCTCCAGTATGGTGACCTCCTGTGTTTCGACAGGACAGGGATTTAGCCTTTTGACACCGACACTATTGATCGATGGTCTCGTGGAAAACATGAGCCTGCAACTGCAAGAACTGCCAGTTTCAGGGTTGTCACGAACATTGACGGTTGTTGCTAGGAAAGAGGAGTTGCGGGGCCTGCCAGCGGCCGTTGCGGAACTGAGCAAACAGATACTGGCTCAGAAAATTGCGCGTCATATGGGGAAAATCGGGATCCGTAGTGTGGAGCTGGAGCAATCCAAAGATCTGACCTCTGGCTAAAGAGTGTCCGCTCATATTCTTTGGTTATCTTTACTATCGAAAACAAAAAGCAGACGTCTCCGCATTGCTGTTCGTAGTTTGGTTTGTGGAGTTGTTGCGCAGCGCTTAAGCCGGCACTTCTGATCTGCAAAGGTGAAGCTGAATCGCCTCCGCATTGCTTTTTCGGTATCTTCCTGACGTACCGAGCAACATTCGGCTGGCCGTTTTATCGGTCGCTCGAGCCAAGACCAGACGTTGCTTTGATCCAGGAGGAGGCGAGATGAAGATCCAAAGTATGCACCACCTCGTCGCCATCGCTTGTCTGATTGGACTCGTCCAGTCGGCAATAGCACAAACGCCCCCGGACGCTCGTGAAGTCTCCGGATACGATGGGCTCTTCAGAGCAGCGCATGACGGCGATGTCGCTGAGATCCGGCGGCTGGCGTCGAGCGGGGCTGACGTCAACGCTCGCGACCCAAAGGGGCGAACACCGGTGCACGTGGCAGCTTTTGCGTCTGAAGATGAAGCTCTGATCGCCTTGGCTGAAGCAGGCGCAGACATGAATGCACTGGAGGGACGCGCCTATGACGTGGTTACCATCGCGGCAGTCGCTAATGATCCTGAGCTTTTGTTGCTCGCGATTAAATTGGGAAATGATCCAGGACTGGTAACCAGCCCTTATGACGGTACAGCGCTTATTGCGGCAGCGCACCTCGGTCATGTGGAAATTGTTCGCCGACTGATAGCGGCAGGGGCACCGCTCGATCACATAAATAATCTGCACTGGACGGCTGTAATGGAAAGCGTGGTTCTGGGCGATGGAGGAGCAAACCATCAAGATGTGCTCGATGCACTACTCCAGGCCGGGGCCGATCGGACACTTGCCGATCGCGATGGCGTGACACCGCTGCAACACGCGGAGAGGCGGGGCTTCTCGGAAATGGCAGCCCGGCTAAGGCAAATGGATTGACGGACCCCAAGGTTTTACTAGCCTGATTATTCGCTTGTCAGCGAGGTGCAACAAGGCTTGGGCACAGTGCATCTTATTCGACTCCTACGACGCGCTTGGACTAGTTGTCGCTTACCGCCATAGTAGGACCGAGTTTATCAGTTCTTCGGAAAGGCGGATTTATGCGGGCACTGGTTGTCACTCTATTCCCGATCCTTCTGGGCGTATTCCCAGCATACGCAGTGTCTCCAGACTCTCAGAGACTTATCGATCGGGCGGCTGCCGACTGCCAGTCACTCGAAAATGGAGAATTTGACGCGGGCGATGCTGTAACTAAAATAGAGCTCCGTTCGCAGTTCGACACCGTCCAGGCCGAGCTTGTCGACGAATCTGATTACGCGTGTTCGTCGGCAGCTTCACTCTACTGCGGCACCGGTGGCTGCATGCTTTATCTGATCGTGGAAGGTACCGTTCACGCATGGCAAGCGACCGGGTGGCGGCTGATCGAATGGGGTCCTGACCGCATGTTGCTTATCGGTCGGGATGGTGGCTGGTGTGGCGGTGCCGGCGCTGAGGTCTGCTATGAAGCCCTTGTTTGGAGCAATGGAAGAATCCTTACCGTGGGGCCGCCTCCAGAAACCCGGTAAGGGCCGTTATGTTAAATTCTGGTTGTGTGTGCTGCAGTAGGTCCAATCAGGCCCTGCAGAGCCGATGCGCGCGCTGTTTTCTAGATAGCAAGATCGTCGACCCATGCTGAAACAGCTGCGCCCATGGACTTGATGTGATCAGCATGCGTGAAACCTGAAACGCGTTTGCGTGGTTTGAGGTCATGATCTCCGTCTTCAAACCAACTCATCTGGATTGCCGAGGAAAGCTCATACTGGCTGACTTCATCCATCGAGCCGAACTGGTCGCGCGTTCCCTGGCAGATCAGTGTCGGGGTCCGCAGGTGCTTTAGGTGCTCAGTTCGAAGCTTTTCTGGTTTACCAATCGGGTGGAATGGATATCTTGTGTGACGCGACCGCAGATGAAACCGCTGGGATCGGAGCACGCCTGTCCGAACTTTTTGAAAGCGACGCTGCCGCAGTCAAGGATGCAATACGCCACTGCCTTAAACTGGTCGACCGCATCGATATCGCGCCCGGCGAAATGCGCATCACCCTGTCAGGAGCGCATCTCGCAGATCATCTTAATTTGGATGCGACGCGCATTGTGGAAGACCTGCTGACCATCACCTCAGCGTTTCAGCATCGCAAGCGGGGTGTCGAAACCAAACTGATCATTGGTGACGCGCAGCCGGAGATTGATGCAACTTTACTGCGCAACATCGCTCGCGCGCATCGGTATTTTGATCTGGTCCGATCGGGCAAAACCTTTGCTGAGATCGCGGAAACCGAAGGTGTCTCAAAACGCCGGGTTCAGCAGTTGATTGAACTGGCGTTCCTGGCGCCGGACGTGATCAGAGCCGTTCGCGAAGGCCGGCAATCCGTCGGCATGACATCCGACTGGCTCAAACGACATGCCTTCTCTCCGATCTGGACAGAGCAGCGACAAGTCTTCGAGGCGCTGTAATTCTTCTCATAATCAATCGGTTATTTTAATCAGTATCCGGCCAACGGATACTTGGGCGTTGAGCGCCCCGTGTCGCATTTGTTAGCCGATGAGGGGCGATGCTATCTCCATCACATGTGCCCAAACTGCTACCGCGGAAATGGCGATTCCAGACTTTCGAGGCAAACGGGCAGGATATCGCAGATCTGTCGGTCTGGGGTATATTTATACCTCAGAAAGTGCCCGAAACTACGCGATGAAGTGCAAAAATATGCATTATATCAATGGCTTAAGTGGTGGTGGCTGGGGTGGTAGGAATCCTTGCCGACCGATGAAACCTATCAACTTTTCCAACTAGCCCGAGAAACTGGGGCGGTTTCGGGGGCATTCGCTAAGCTCTGCGACGGGCATTTTGACCGCTAGACCGACCGTTGAAGGGACAGCTTACGAGACCGCTGACGACCCGCTGACGA
>NZ_JAEDOS010000013.1:0-73689 GCF_017872495.1 Ruegeria sp. HKCCE4148 | reverse complement strand
GTTTTTCGGCCCGTGAATCACGCAACCAAACGGAAATCAATGGGTCCTGAGCCTAGCAGCATCCTGGATGCCGATTTGGATTTTCTTAGTGACGGGGGCATTACCGCGCTGGGATACGGAGGATCGTTGGTTGCTGAATTTAATCGTCGTTGGGCGAATGACTATGAACTCGATCTGCGATTTAGGCATACGCACATCATTCTGGAACCGCTGGACACCGATCTTGTTGGTCAGGCCGAAGCGATATCAACCGTAGCCTGGTCCCGGGTCAGAGTGCCAACGGGTGTTCGGGTGTTCTCCCAGCCCACGCGTTGGGTTGGTGAAGTATCGGCCTCTTATATCCCGGGTGATCAGGGAATCGTTTTGGACAGTGAGTGGCTTGCCCAGTTGGGCGCCGGGATTGAGCTGGACCTGTCCAAAAACGACTCTGCCTGGGTCGAAGAGCTGCGCCTTATGGCTCGTATTGCGAAAGGCGACAATATTGAAGGTTACTCAGTCGGTGTAGCCATAAAATTCTGAGATCAGGGACCTGACATTCGGAGGACTTCTGAGCTTCCGTTGGATGAAGTTCGGATTTCCTTGAAGTAGTGCCGCCCGCGGTTCGGGAGAGATTGGTACGCTCGGTTTGGACCGGCCTCCCGTAATGAGTCTGAACCGGTTTGTCTTGCCACATGTCTGTGGAATGCGCGCTTGAAACAGCCGTTACCAACACCGCAAGGGTGACAATCACCGAAATTGTCCATCTGTACGTCATCAAAAGCCTCCTTCGGTATTACCCGTATTCCAAGATGGCTTTCAGTTAGGAATGTGATGGGATTGGTGGGAGGAAGTAACATGTTGCTATACAGTAATTTACATTGGCAAACTTGATGACGTGACGATGCAGGAGAATTGCCGTGCCAGAAAAATTTGACAAAGCGGATATCCTGAAACAGCTGGAACGCATTGTAACATCCGAAGACTTTGATGGCAGCGCGAGGACAAAATCGTTTCTTGAGCACCTTGTTCACCGTGAGCTTGAAGGGCGCGGCGATGAATTAAGGGGAACCGCCCTGGCTATGGATGTTTTTGGACGAGGTGCTGACTTTGATCCCAATGTGGATCCGATTGTCCGTATCGAGGCTGTCAAATTACGCAAAGCGCTGGACTATTATTACCTGACCTCGGGGGCCAATGACCTGGTGTCTATAGCTATCCCCAAGGGGCAATATCGCCCGCAGTTTGAAAAAAATTTTGCTAAGGAAAAAACGCAAGGGAAATCGCTGGTAGACGGTGCTGGATGGCCAATTTTGGGCATCTGTGCCTTTTCCGGATCAGATACGATACGTGCCCGGTTTTTTCGCGATGGTTTTCCCGAGGAACTGGGGCTTGAGCTTGCACGATTTGCCCATATCCGCGTTCTGACGGGGTATGATGACGCGCCTTCGGACGATACTTCGGCGCACTTCATACCGCATTGTGACTATGTTCTGGATGGAACAGTGAGGGACGCCCAATCCAGCCTGCGTCTGATTATGCAACTTAAAAGAGCTAGTGATGGATCAATTTTGTGGTCTGATCGGCGCGATTTTGATCCGGACAACATGGACTGTTTTGATTTTCAGGAACAAGTAGCAAAAAAATGCGCGGTGAAAATAGCCGACGCTTACGGAGTTGTCGCCACGGATGCACCAGAGCGTTTCACAAGTCGCGCAACATCCGGGCAAAGTGCATATCAGGCTTTATTGGCTTTCCATGCTCACCTGCGTACATCCAGATCAGGCAGCTTACAGCAAATGATGAATCTTGCTCGGAATGCTACCGAAAACAATGACTCCGGAGGTTTGGCCCATGCCTTGGTTGCGCTGGGGTATGTGGAGGAAGTTGCGCTCGGCCAAAAACGCCTGAGTGCGGTATTGGAACAAGGGAAGGCCCATGCAGAAAAGGCTGTTGCGCTTGAACCACAATGTCAGGAAGCCCTGTTTGCTGCGGCTATTTACGCGCAGATGGCTGGGGACAGTCCACGGTTTGAGCGCTTGATCGGCGCCGCGATACAGGCCAATCCCAACGGTGCCTTGTTGATCGCATTAGCAGGAGCATGGTTGGCGCTTGTGAGCGACATAAAGTTGGGCGGCCAAATGGTACGGCAGGCTTTGGACATTAATCCACTGTTGCCAATCTGGACGAATATCATCCTGTGTCTCGAAGATGTCGAAAAAGGAGATTACGTATCGGCCTCAGAAAAAGTGCGCCTGATTGATGCCCGTGAACATGCAGGTGATTGGCTGTTGATTGCTGCTATTCACGGACTGGCAGGCGAGGCTGAGTTGGCAGACGATGCGCTGTCGAACTTTCCATCCGATCAATTTACGCTCGACGAATATCTTAGCGATCTCCCTTATGCAGCCGGCGTTGTGGATTTAATACGGAGAGGCACAAAGCACTTGGCTTCGGATGAGATGTGATACTAGCGGAATTGGTACTATGGCCGGACCATTAACGTGCGGGCGTCGTACGATATCCAGAGCTTGGGAACTTAGGAACAGATTATGAATTCTTCGATGGTTGAAGGTCGGCACGAGCTCGAAATTCGCGCCATGAATGTGGGAATGGTGGGAAATTTGTTCATGGCTGCGGCTGGGATTGTTGCCGCGTATTATTCCCATTCTCAGGCTATTCTGGTGGACGGGCTGTTTTCACTTATCGGCTTTACTTCTGCTGTGTTTGGAAAACGGGTGGCACGTAATGCGCAAAAGAAACCGGACAAATTTCGCCCCTATGGTTATGCTGGCGATGAAGCGCTGTTTACCACCTTCAGATCGCTGTCTTTGTTAGGATTGGTGGTCTTCGCGATTTCCAACGCCGCCCTGAGCATTGCGGGATACCTGAACGGAGAAGCCCAAACGGAGTTGGTGTTTGCTCCGATGGTTGGGTACTTTGTTGTTGTCGGTCTCACCTGCCTGCTGCTTTGGGGGTTTCACACCCGTTCGTGGCTGAAGACCGGAAAGCAAAGTGACGTTCTGCGGCTGGAAAAGAAAGCGGCCGCATTTGACGGCATCATCACCTTTGCTGCTGCAGTTGGACTTTTGGGCATTCATTTCTTCAAAGATGGTTTTCTGGCACCAATTGTGCCTGTCGGGGACTCAATCATAGTGCTTGTTCTATGTGCGACCGTCATCGTGCAATATTTCAGGGACTTTATGTCAGGCGTGCATGAATTGGCAGGGGCAACTGCGGCACCTCAGCACATTGCTGCGGCACGCAGGGCCGTGCGTGACACATTGCGCTCAGACGGGGGCACACTAATTGATCTGTCCGTATCGAAGCTGGGGCGTGGTTATACTATTATGGTTTACTATGATCCGCAGCTTCCTTGCCTGGCCGCGCGGATTGACCAGCTTACGTTGCAACTCCAAACGGAACTTTCGGCTATTTTCGAATCGCTGGATGTTATCGTGGTCGTGTCTCAGCAGGGAAGGGTTTTGGAACCTGCTTGAGCTGGAAGTTTACTGAAAACCGGCATCAAAGCTGGCTTTCAATCGGAAGCCAGCCGGAAACTTTCGCAATCAATTTGCGCCAGATCCCTGCTGATGGTTCTTGGGGCAATAGCTTGTTGCTCTTTGACGCAGTTTCTTCCCACTGTAGTTTTCCGGCTTCACTTATCGACACCTTGTAGGTGTAGACCGGTAGAGCCGCATCCAGCTGTTTCTGGATTTCTTCGGCAAGGCCAGGGCTGCGGATCAACATTCCGATTTCCGAGTTCTGCCGAACGGACCTTGGATCAACATTTGCAGATCCCACGAAAACATAAGCCCTATCTATCAAAGCAATTTTTGTATGAAGGGTCAACGGTATCTCCACACCCTCTTTCGAACGCGAAGTACTGGCACGAACCTCAAAGAAGTTTACTCCGGCCAATAACAGGCGTTTACGATACCTTGCATAATGGCCATGGGTGTAGGGATGATTGGTTGAGGCAAGAGAATTTGTCACTATCGTAACATCAATGCCGTTTCTGACCAGTTTCTCCAGATACTCCGTGCCGTACTCCTCGGGTATAAAGTAAGGGGTCACTACCGTGATACTACTTTTCGCACGTCCCAGGCTGTTATAAAAGGCATCCCCTACCGCAAAAGGCCCGATGCCAGAAGGCGTGCGAAGTTTCTTAGGATCATCGGCCACGATACGCGCGCGACCAAAGTGGACAGGCACCTGACCATTCTCGAGCTTTCTAATATACTCAGAACCCAGAGCCCGTTCATAAATAGAAACTTCTTGGTCCAGAGCGCGTGCTTGAAACTGTTCATATGCTTCGCTCAGAGGCGCAACGTCACCATCGTGTACGATGGCAAATGGCAAGGACCAGGCGTCGTTCCAATATGTGTCAAAAGTCTCGGACAATTTTTGAACAGGATAGCCAGCGACAAAGAGATCGAAATCCGCAAAGTCGTATCGCGTTCCTATGCTGAAATATTCGTCTGCAATGTTTCTGCCGCCGATGATCGCAAAACTGCCGTCCGTGATCGTCACCTTGTTGTGCATTCGGCGGTTTACTCGGGCGAAATCCAACAGGAAATTAACAGCCGCGGTACTGTTCCGGGACAGTGGATTGAAAACGCGAATTTCCACATTTGGATGTGCGTTCAAGGATGCGATCTGATCATCACGTGCTGTCGTGAAAACATCGTCGAACAGCAGCCTGATTTTCACTCCACGTTCTGCCGCGGAATACAGGGCAAGCCACATCAGCGAACCGGCCAAATCGGGCTTGATCAGAAAAGTTTGCAAGTCAATTGAGCTTTCCGCCGTTTCGATCATTCGCAATCGCGCTCCGAGCGCATTATTGCCATCGAACAAAGGTGCCATTGCCATCGACTGTCTGTCGGGACCAGTCAGATCAGACACGATTTGCTGAGCGCGGGTTCCGTCTGCTGGGATGGCACGGGAACTCAACTTCGGTGTATCGAACGGAACATAGGTACAGCTGCCAAAAATTAGCAGCAGACAACATCCAAGGAGAAGTTTTAGTGTAACCCTCATACGTAATACCTGCTAGGCAGTAGCAGCTGCGGCATGAACTTGACGGTGCTTAACCAACTTTTTTGACCCGGAGAAATCAGGCCCGAATGGTTGGAGGAATGCAAGTCTGGTCGCAAACTCAAGGTGTTTTCCGCGATCATCAAACAGCACCCCAAATTAATGTTCAGCACCCACCAGTTTGACCCTTTGAATTGGGTCGGGTCGCGAGGATAGGCTAGGACATCACCATGTCAATTGTTGCGGTTTCGGTTGTGGTTTGGGTTACGGCAGAATGTGAGAAAATGTGGACGGTGGACACAGATGCCTCCGCAACACGGTAGTACCTGAACCAACAGATCATCTTTTCACGTGTGGATTCGGGTTTTGGGAATTGTTTTGATTTGAGGGCAGTTACTTTGTTGAAGCAAACTCAAGGTCAGGCGGATCGCCGATTTTTCTCGACTAGCCAATTGGTCTCAACTATTTCATGTAGAATGGTTTTCACCTTCAGGACAGGATTACGACGTTTGTCTAACTTGGTCATATTCGACAAAGTGAAACGGGCAGCACCAGTCATGATTTTAGTCTTTGTTCTATTCACCATACTTGGAGCTTGTGAACGTGAAAGACCTAAACCGTCAGGCGAACTGAATCCTCAGAGATTGTTGGCCGCCGTAAAGAATGGGGAGGGAATTGACCCGTCGAAATACAAAGGCGACATCGAATTTCTACTGCCCAGTGAAGTCCCTGTCGGCAATGAGGTGTTTAATGTTGCATTTTTCATAGGGTTGAGCCCTGCGACCGAAACCCGCCTACGTGTGACTGCCATGGCTGACCTGAGGGCAATTCAGGCACGGTTCCCGGAACTGGCATCAGGGGTCTATGACGATAGTTGCTCGCGAGAAGTGTCGGTTAAGATCCATGAGACGGAGGCGATCGAAGATCACGTCGAATTGCGCGGATCGATGTTTGTTCGATTTTTTTCCTGTAGCCAGAATGCTTCGGGCGAAGAACGTGGAGGTCTTTGGCTGACGCAAGAAATCGACACCAAAGCCAAGGTCGAGGCTTTCGTCGAAGCACAATGTGTACGCTTTTCTGTCGTTGAGCTTGAATTGGATCCTAGGGGATTTACAGGCTTTATCGCAAAAATGTTTGGAGTAATTGAAGAGGCACGTACAGAAATTCTCGAACAAGCCGAGAACTATTTTGATGCCAACCCAATTTGCCTGACGGTTCCCAAGGAACTGAAGCCGGTGTCACCGAAAGCCACACTCGTCCGAGCGCTTGAAATTGGTGAGGGTGGCATTGGTGCTGAAATTCAGGGGTCGATCGACACGGACGCAACCACACTTGTCAACCTGCTCAGCGTAATGGAGCTGAGCGATATTATTGAGGGACAGCAATGAGGTACACACATTTTGCGGTGTTTCTCTTTGGCAGCATCGGCCTTGTTTCCCATTCCGCCGCACAGCAAGCAGAATTTGACATAGAGGACACTCTGGTCGTCGGCGCAACAGAGATTGATTACGGTCTCAACCTGATTATGACGGCGGTTTCACCAACTCGTGTTGGTGTCGAAGCCGTGCTTGACTTTAGCGATCTGCAGACCCGATTGCCTGACCTGCTAGCTGAAGAGCCGATCCTGGACTCTTGCGGCAGCCGAACCGACCTCAGTGAGTTTGTGGTTGAGGCACAAGGCGAAATTGTCTCTCTCAGTGGGAAACTTGATACTCAGTTCTTTGAATGCACCAAAACAAGGGAGAACGTCTTTGCGCGTGGCGATCCGACAGATAGGTGGATTTTTGGTTTCTCGGCTTCAGCTACAGCTCGGTTTAGCGACAAGTGTGTCACATACGAGCTTGTAGACGCAGTTGTTCAACCCCTTGAGCAATTGCGGGATATTGAGGGGTTCGTCGAAGATGTCGAGGCACTGCGAGCTATTTTGTTGGAAGTCGCCGGGCGCTTTTTAAGCGAACGACCTTTTTGCCCGGCTTTTCCCGAGGAGTTCGAGCCTTTGGATCCGGTGTATGAATCCGGCGGTCCACGTGAAATAGGAGATGGCGGTTTAGGAGCCTATCTTAAGGGATCCATTGATACCAGCACTGCTACAATCATAGGAATACTGCACGTGCTACAAGAGGAAGGCGTTATTCCAGGCCCTCCGTAACTCATATCGTGTTCGCTAAGAATATGTATTGTCTTCAAACCACTAACGATAACCGCAGTTAGCCACTATCGCTCATTCAGCCCTATCCAACGGGGATACATCACGAACACTCAATCAAAGAAAATCGCTGGTTCGAGCTATCTCTCTACAACAGAATTGTGGAAAAATTCTTTCATAGTAAGGTATTGATAAGTTGATGCACTTCGCCCCTAATCTGAAGGACCAGTCAACGCGATAGGAATTCCTGCAGTAGGCGTGCCATTGATTGCGAAGATGGACTGAACCCGTGTGAGCGAATACATGACGCAATTCAATCTCTGGAATGTGGCCAGAACAACGGCTTCAATAGTAGCTTCCGTTTTGTCTTTTGCGTTGCTTTCGTCTTTGTTTATTGAGGAGGCACGAGCACAACAATTGGATCATTTGGATCCGTATCAGCACTCAATTTCTATTTCGAGTGATCCAAGTGTACACGAAAAAGTACTCGCTCGGCATTTGGTTGCGTTGGGCGTAGAAGATCTTACAGAAATTGCCGACATTTGGCAGCGCCGCGTCCAAACTAATCTGGCTAGAATAGCCGAGGGTGTAACACGATTGGAAACCGTGGCAGATGATCAAGTCCCTGAACTTGTTGCAGAAATCAAAGCGGTAAACCAAGAGAATATAGGTTACTTTCAAAATTACATGATCGTGGTTTACGCTTTGGCCCGTAAAGGTGGGCCGGAAGAGGAAGTGAAAAAGCACGAGGACTTCATCAGAGGCTTCATAGGCGAGCTTATGCTGTCGTACCAATGGGCCACAATCGCACATCTATCGTGGGACTGGGTGCGATCTGGTAAGGGGGGGCTTAGGGCGCTAAGCGGTCTATTTCAAGCGATTGCAGTTCTTATCGCAGCTTTCATTCTCGGGAGCATTCTAAAAAGAGTGTCTGGCAGATGGCTCCGAAATCGAGATGAAGAAAATGAAATTGCGGCAGTCGTCGTGCCGAATGTTGTGCGCTGGGGCATTCTACTACTTGGATTTCTCTTAGCCCTGTGGGGGCTCGGCGTAAATATCGGTGTCACAACTGCCGTTATCGGTGGTTTTGGATTTCTGATAGCCTTCATGATGCAGAATCTTTTTCAAAGTGTGATTGGTGGTTTTCTGCTTCAAGCGACTAATCCCTATTCAAAAGGCGACGTTATTTCGATCAATCAGATCGTGGGAACAGTTATCGACGTGAATGTGATTTCGACAAAGCTCAGAACTTTTGACAATCGCCTTGTTCAGATCCCAAATCAGTCCATCTGGCAGGGGTCTATGGAAAACCTTACCAAGTACCGTGTGCGGCGCGTCGATCTTGTATTTGGGATTGGATACAAAGATGACATCGAAAGCGCGAAGGCGACCCTTTACGAAATGGTGGAAGAAGACAAGCGTTGTCTGAAAAGCCCAGAAACGCGGGTGTTTGTCGGTGAACTGGGGCCTTCATCCGTGAACGTTTTTTGCAGACCGTGGGTGCGAACTGATGATTACTGGGATGTTCTTTGGGATCTGACAGAGATTGGAAAAACACGCTTACAAAACAAAGGAATCTTTATCGCTTATCCGCAGATGGACGTGCATGTACACACCGGAGATGAGACTTCGTCTGCTGATTGAGCGAAACCAATTATGAGTTTCTCGTGCCCGATTTTACACCAGCCCGGAACCGGTCAAAAAATACTTAATTGCATCAACGATATAAGCACAACCTAAAACTCCAAACAAAAGGGGTATAAGCCAAGACGCGGTAGTGCTGATGAATCGGTTGAATGACTTTAGACTATCAACGATTGAGACCCCCATTAGTTTGTAAGCCAGCGGAACCAACAGAAATGGTATGGCGAAGGCGATATTGTAGATCAGCAATCCTACTATCTTGGACTGAACGTTAAAACGATACATTTCATTGATGAAACCAAAGTAAGGAACCGCGAACGGTATCCCAACCAAGCAGATGCTTGCGCCCATGACGAATGACGGCAGAACTCCATCTTTCTGCCGGATGGCTTCAGACTTGCCCGATTGCTTCTTCATTGAAGCATTTATGCTTAACGTAAATGCAAGTGTAAGAAAGACTATTCCCAGTAGAAACCCAATTACAAAGTAAATTGGTATCGGATTCACGAATGTATCAATGACAAAGTCTACCACCGGAGCAATGAACTCTGCCAACCCGTAAACTATCAAAACTCCAACCAAAAAATATGCAGCCGTATGCCCTAGTATCAGTGCAAGACTGCTTGCAATCGGCTTCGCGCCGGTTAACGCGATAGCAGTCGCTGCCAAAAGGACTGGGCTGACCACGTCAACAAGCAGTATAGGTATTGCAATGATCCATATATCATTCATCTAATAGCGCCTTTTGGTTTTATCGTAGCAGCGCCGCAATCGTCATTTATTGGTTATGGTCCTGACCTTAGTGTTGAGCTTTCAGGGCCAACAAGCATCATTGGTACACCGTGTTCTTTCTGCGCTCGAAGAGGGAAAGAACATGTGCCGCAATCACCATTACCAGCCAAATCAAAGACGAGCTGATATTTTCGGCAGCGGCAAGTGGCAAAACCGCAAACCCAAATAATATTGAAACGAGGTCACTTGCCTGCCAGCCATCGGAAAGGAGGTCAGGCAACAATCCAAAAAAGCTGCCGAACGCGCCTGCAATGAATGTTGACAAAAGTCCGCCAACCAATGCTGTGACCCATCCTCCAACGCCTGAACGACCAAACATTGGAGCGAGCAGAAACCCCATGAAGGCCCCACCCATGGTCATTGCGATAACATAGCGTATCACAAGCCCGAAGTTCTGTTTTGCCCAATCGTCACCCAACCCGCCGGGAAGGTCGCGAGAAAGGAAGAGCAGGAATAAACTGGCCCCAATCACGGCCATTACCAATGTTGCTGCTCGTCGTGGTGCTTTTTTTGGGGATTTTGCGACTGTCATTCAATCGGTCCAATTCGAGTGGGATTTTGAAGGGCGCGAAGGGAAGCGGCTCTGTAGTACGGTATTTTCGCAGATACTGGTCAAGCGTATCAATGTACTTGTTAGATCATACGATAAAACGTGAGCGCGAGGCTATTGGACGGGCAGGGGAAATGTATCCTTGCATAACAACCTGGAACTGTAGCGCACATATGTCGCTGTGAAATGCTCAGGCGCTGCTCAATCGTTTCAAACGGAAACAGTTGACGACCGTGGCGAGCAAGTCACCGCCTATTAACAAATAAACAAATTTGACTATGATCGCCTTACATAGGCGGCGGGGTGCTCAATTATGAAGTGGTTTTGGAATGTTCTCACATCTACAAAATCAGCATGTGCATTTTTTCGTGTTTCGACACATGTTTCGGCAGTCCTCGGCACTCTGACATTCATTGCAGTTTCGATTATCGGCGGCACGGCAGCGGCTCAATTTCCAGTTGCAGGAAGTTACGGGCTGGGTGCCGGACTGGGACAAACCTCTGCTGTTTTGCCACCCCAGGGAACCAGGGTGATCGAAAACGGGTGGATCAACTACGACATCCAACGATATGTCGATGATGACGGAAATGACATCGGTGCATCGACGCCAACAGTCAACGCGGCCCGGTTGACTTTCAGATATGTTTTTCGGGAAGTCAGGATACTGGGTGCCGATTATGGGGCAGGCGTCGTCCTGACATACAGGGATCAGGTATTACGGCCTGAACCTGGATCAGGGACAGATTATCATCTGGGAGACACAGTTATCACACCGATCGCGCTGGGGTGGCATCACAATAACTGGCACTTTCAAACGTCCTACACCTTTTGGGCCCCAACCGGAGAATTTGAAGCGGGTGGAAGCACCAACACCGGCAAGGGTCTGTGGAGCCACATGCTGTTCGTAGGATCAACATGGAAGCAGGATGCAAGCCTGCCTTGGGCGGCAACGTTTCAGGCACGTTACGAAACGTTCGGACGCCAGAAAACTACCGATATTCGCCCAGGTGACGTACTGTCATTGGAGTTTGCTTTCGGAAAAGAAGTCGCCCGGGGCTTCAATCTGGGGCTTTTAGCAGCAAGGTCATTCCAGGTTTCAAGGCAAAGCGGGACGCCCGGAGGTAATCCCTCAAAATATGAGATCAATCTGGTCGGAGCCGAAGGTGTCTGGAAACCCAAAGCCTTCCCAGGTGCTCAATTCGCTTTGCGTATAGGGAAGGAATTTGACAACCGAAACACGACGGAAGGCTTCGCGACCCTGCTGTCGCTTGCCTACGCATTTTAACCGGTGTGATGGGGTCATTTGGTAATACGTTTACCTTCATGGGCAAAATGAGATTAGATCGTGCCTGCGCGGTGACTTTGGCTATGGGTGTAGGCTCTGCAGCGACAACGCAAAGCACTGATCCAGATGCCTCAGAAGCCGCGGCACGCGCAGCATTGTCAGTTTTGAGTATTGCTGCCACGCCAAACGAAACAATGTCCTCTTTTTCTTTTCTGAGGGCGACTGGCGATACAAAAAGCCTTAGATCAACCCAGCTCCGAGGCGGGTATCACCCACTCGAAAATGGCCTATATCTTGAAGGGCTTGTGGCTTATCAGAAATACAACCCGGTGCTTTTCTTTCCAGAAATTGCACCTGGTGTCGATGTAGATGTAACCTGGGCAAGCGTGGCGGCAACCTTCGGTGTAGGCTGGGAATTTCCGTTAAAAAATGACTGGCGCATTCGTCCGGTCGGGCATGTATCACTCGGCCACGTTACGGCTGATGCTTCAATTATCGACTTCCCGTTGCTTCCAGTCAATTCGGGGTCTGCGGATTCAGTTGACGGAAACCTGAATGCACTGGGACTAGGGGCATCTGTCGCCGTATTCAAGGAAGCACAAATTGGCCTTTGGCAGGCAGAATACCGATTGCGCCAAACGTTTCTAGAGTTTCACCCAATTGACGAACCACAGGCCGGTGGGGCCAAGGCCAGCTCCAACCAAACGACGCTATTTTCTCGCCATCGCTATCCTTTGAAGGATGTCAGGTTCTTCAACTTGGCCACTCTCCTCGTTCTGGACGCTGGGCTGGTATATTATCATGGGGATGCCGCAAAGGTTCTGGACACTGATTGGTTGGCAACTGCCGGCGTCGGCATCGAGATTGACACAAGCCGAGTTGGTATTCCATCGGTGCAAGCCGGGCGGATCATGCTGAATGGTGTAATCGCCGAGGATTTTGACGGATTTTCCATAGGCTTGGGCCTCAGGTTTTAGCGTCGCGCTCAACTTCGAGCTAAAGATAATGTTCGGACGTAAGATTCCCTGATGGAATCCAAATCTATAAATCTTGTAAATTTTTTGCGATTTACCTCAGCTTGGCAGATAAAACGAAAATTTTGGCTCATTTTCGAATGAGGAACCGGATCGCCACCTCCAATATTGGATCACAGTACCTTTTAAGGTGCGTTGCCAATTGCAGATACAAAGTCGGAGCGTCAGTCATGAAGACCGAAGCGATCAGTGCCGTTGAAGTAATCAGCATGCATTTGAACAGACATTATGAAGCCGACCAACGCGCAGATGCCGTGGTCGAAATGCTTCTTGAAAATGAAATCTCCAACTGGGACTTTTGGCCCTTGTTGCAAATCTTGTGGGGTGGGTTTGAAAAAATCGACCACACTATGTTTGTTCACGCTATGGGAGCAGAAAAACGTAAGTCAAGTTGGACACCTACCGCTGAGTGGCGCCTGCTTCCCATGGAAATTTCGATATTTCGCGGGCAAAGTCTTGGTAAAGAAGTTGGACTATCTTGGACAACCAGCTTTGACGCTGCATTGGATTATGCGACCAGGTTTGGTTGTCTTACAAACAAAACTCCGGTCATTCTCGAAACCAAAATTTCAAAAAATGCAGTGGCTCTGGTCATCGATGATTGCGACCAGAACGAATTTGTTTTGTGGAAAGCGCCGCAAATTTCAGACTGCGCGATCACCCCGGTTCCGTCGATTCACTAACCTGTAAGGGGTGCGCCCCAATCGTGCCCCGAAAACTAATGTAGACGGCAATACAGGGCCTTTCAGGTTTTTTGCAGTTGAAACTGCCGCGGTGTTAAACCTGTCCAGCGCTTGAAGGCAGTTGAGAATGCCGCCTGTCCCGCAAAGTCCAGATAAAACGCAATCTCACCTATTGTGAAGCCGTCTTTCAGATATGTTTGGGCAAGATCGCACCGGATGTCATCGACAATTTGGCGAAATTTCAAACCTTGCTCGCTTAGACGCCGCGATAGTGATCGCGAGCTGAGCCCCAGATCGGTTGCTACCTGTTGTAGATTTGGAATCCGCCCCGGCAGTTCGTTCAGCAATAGGGCTTCGACCCTATTGCGGATGCCCGACTTTCGGCCCACCCTCTCTTTCAACAGGTTGTCCCCGTAATCAGTTAGATGCTTTTTAAGAGCCGGGTCGTAGCTTGGAATTGGCAGATCAAGAGATGAAAGCGGTAAGATAACTTCTGTTCTTTCGGAGCCAAAGGAAATGGCGCAGCCAGCGGCTTTTTGTATTTCGGGCCCTGCGGATTTGACTACATGCTGAAACCGAACCTCTAATGGGTAGAGTTGGGTTTTTGTGATAATGCGCACCAGAGAGATCGCCGAGAAGATAAGAAACTCGGTCCTCCTGTGAAATTTAGTGAGACCTCCGTCAACGATTTGCAGCTGAAGGGAGGCATGATTTCCCGATACAACAAGGGAATAGCCAATTGTGTCATCAATCAAAGCGCCATAATATGATGCATTTTCAATCGCTTCTCTTAGATTTTGTGAATACTTTAAGATGTACCAAACGATGTCTCGCGGTGAATTGAAATCCAATCCGGCGATCGTAGCAAAGGCTGGCATCTTTAGGTGATCGCAAGCCAGGCGGACAAACTGACCTTCTTTGTAAGGGTCAATGAGTTTCGAAGGCTCACTCAGATCGCTGCGCGTCAAACCGGAGTCCTGTAAAGCGTTTTTAAAGGCACGGGCATCTGACAGCCGTTCCTCGAACATCCTGGCAAAATGCCGTAGCCATGCGTTATCGACGCCCATGAGCATTTCCCTTTAAGTGCGCAGCGGTCCTGATGCGGGATAATACTCGATTGTTTGTGGGCGGCAATTCGTGTGCCACTTGACGACGCTCTTACATTGCTAAACCCCGGCTAATACATTTCTTGCGATTTGCCGGGGTCAGGTTGTGCTGGGCTGAGCGTCAGAAGCGGTAGTTGACCCCAAACGTAGCAGTTGTCGATTCCAAGTCGAACTCACCATCGGAATTGTCAAACCTTTCTTGTGTGATCTCACCAAATATCGAAACGCCGTCAGATAATCGGTGTTCCAGTCCGGCACCAATTGAAGAACCCCAACGGTCATTAACGTCTCCGCCCCAGACGTATGCGGGCCCGGCGGTCACGTAGGCCAAGGTGTTGCCAAAGGCATATCCTCCACGCAGCCTGATACGCGTGAGTGTGTCTGGATCGCCGCAATCACAGGCGAAGTTTAGATGGTTGGCGTCGATTGCGATGCCCCCCACCCAGTTTGAGGCTTCCCAATCTCGCCCGAGTTGAAATCCGATAAGACCATTGTCATGGCTTAAGCCATTTTCAAGCTCTCCATAGCCGAACTTGATGCCGATGTAGCTGTTGTTCCAATCGGCGGCCATGGCCGGCGCGGTGAATGCTGCAAGAATAATTGTCAGAATTGCAGCTGGTATGCGGTGTTTATGATTGTATTTTGCGGACATCGGTTTGCCTCACTGAACAGCATGGTTGAAAGGGGAAGAAGGCGAGTTTGCGTACAAAGGAAAGACAAGATGCTGATCCTTCGATGCTTCCAACTTCCGCTTTTTCGACGAATGTTCTCTTTTTACCTGCTCCACCGCGTCATCAAGTTTCGAGGATTCTGAACTGGTGAGGTCCAGTAGATAATCCGATATTTCCGGGAGCACCTTGTACCAGCTGGGGTATTCCAACGAGAATTGTGCGAAAATACTCATCGTGAACTTGAACAGTCGCTCAGAGCTGAGTTCGCGGGATTCACGCGCAGCCCAAAGCAGGGTTTCCTTCATTGCGTTTTCGAAGGCGACTTGCGCAGTAAAAGTACCGTTAAGTTCGATACGGATTTGATATTCGCGCGCCCGCTTCAATTCTGCGGCCCGCATAACCAGATTTTGAGCTGCTGCGGTTGTTGAGGGATAGAGAGCCCGCAGCGTAACAAGTTTCTTGTAGTTGGACATCTGATTGCTCCACTCTTCGTTTCTGCAATTCAGATATCGGTACAGAGTGAAGCTATTAGCAGGTAATTTACGGTATTATAACAGTTTGAAGAGGCGCTAATAGTTTGATAACTAAGATCTTTCTTTTTTCTGCGAGTCAGGATCGCTTAACTGTGTCAATCGGCGACTCTCCAAAGAACCGACGATAGGCAACAGATGTTCGACCAAAGTGATTGAAACCTGCTTCCCCAACCAGTTTAGACACGACACCTTTCTCATATGGCGTATTTAGAAGCAGCGATCTGAGGCGATGCAATCGAATAAGTGTCTGAAATTTACCCGGACCAAGCCCTATCTGTTTTTCGAACGCAGCGTATAGCGACCGCCTGGGCACACCAAGCAAGCGACAAAGTTCCTGAATAGTTATTCCGGCATTGTTATCGTCCATCAGAAGCGCTTCCGCGGCAGTGACGATTTTCCAATGGCCATGATCCGATTTGCTGAAAACCTCTTCACGACCCGAACAGAAAAGGGCATCGCCCATCAGGCGTTCAAGCTCTTGGGCAAGTGCATTGAACACAGGATTTGGATTGGTTGCGGATTTCGACTGACCCAGGATCAAGCAAGTTTCCAAAGAGCGTATATAGCTGTTCAGGGCGTCAGATTTTGTCAGCCGAATGGGCGCACCAAATTCTGTCCACCCTCGGTGTTCGGCAACTGCCCGAGGTACCTCCAACACATAGATTTGCGTCCCAGCCTCGACCACGTAATCAAATTCTGTTGGCCTCAGTCCCTGCCAGCAAACAATAAATGGGGTTTGGTACAAAAGCCCCTGAAAACGGACTGGATCACCGTGCGGGAGAACAAGACCATAGTAGATTGTGCCGCGGTACTGAATTTCTTGGTACCGCATGCGTGTGAAAATAGTCTCAATATGTATGCCCACTTCTGCAAACATTGCGCTTTGCCAGGTCATTCGTGGTCCCGCGGGGCAAAGCGCGGTCGCGTTGAACTCCACGTCATTATAGACAGGCAACTCTTCAATCGAGCGGATCTCGGCGCTCTGGTACATGACACCTCTGACTGTTCATCCCATTCCTGCGAGATGAATTCTAATATTCATAATAGTTTGCACAAATCGGATAGCCAACTTTAAACTCTGACTGCACTGTTGATCGCAAATATCTGAATACCCGTTTCAATTTTTCGGAGTTACTCATGAATAAGCTATCGTGTTCGATTGCCGCGCTACTGGTTTCAACAACAGCTCTCTATGCGCAGGCCGCCGATCTGGTCTTTACCAATGCCTCTGTTCTTACCATGAACGACGATGCGCCGACCGCGCAGGCCGTTGCGGTCACGGGGAACCAGATAAGCTACGTTGGCGATGCCGCAGGGGCGGAGGCGCTGATTGGTGATAACACCGAAGTTCTCGACTTGGGCGGGGATACCCTGTTGCCGGGGTTTGTGTCGGGACACGATCACATCGTTGCGTCAGGATGGACATCGCGCGGTGTCAGTCTGTTTGGAATTGAAACGCTTGAAGAGGCCTTGGCGGCCATCAAGGAGTATGCCGATGCAAACCCCGACGAAGAGTTGATCCTTGGCTATGGGTTCAATCAAGTGGCTTATGGCGGGTGGCCCACGAAAGAAGATCTGGATTCGGTGGTTTCTGACCGTCCGGCCTTTATCCTCGACTTCACAATCCACGACGTTTGGATGAACTCCAAAGCTTTCGAAGCGGGTCAGGTCAGCCCCGACGAAGAGGATCAGGTGCCGGGCGTAATGTTCTGGCAGCGCAACGCCGAAGGCAACCAGACGGGAATCGGCATTGAGTTCCAGTGGGCTGCGGCATTTAGAAATGCAGGCGCTTGGGACCCGGCAGGTGAAATTCCTGACATCCAGAAAAACCTCTACGATCAGGCCGTCAAAACCGGGATTACAGCCGTTCACGTGCCTCTGATGGCTATGCCGACAGTTACCGATCTGTCTCTTGTGAAAGATGACGAGAAACTCGCGCTGGCCCACCTACACGAACTGGAAAAGAACGGTGAGCTTACGATCCGCACCTTTGTTGCGACGGGGTTCAAGGACCCAACCGCCACTGCTGACGAAATCGTAGAACACACTCTCGAGTTACGAGAGCAATACGACAGCGACATGCTGCGCATTTGGGGAATTAAGATCCATCCAGAAGGGAACTGGAGTTCAAAGACGGCCTGGATGCTGGACGATTACGCCGATGGGTCTGCAACGCGTGGAGCGGCTGCCATTGAAGGCCCAATGATAACTTCGGTCTACCTGCAGGCCAATCAGAACGGACTTCCGGTGGGCACTCACGTCGATGGATCACAAACAGTGCGCAACACGGTGGACGCGATCATGACCGCGCGCGGCGCAGGTTATGACGTTCCGAACAACCTTTTGCACCATTATTTCTGGGTATCTGATCAGGACCACGAGACTGTTATTGAAAACGAAATCATGGTGAACACGACCCCACTTTTCCACGTTGACTGGGAAGCGCAGGATGTAAACGCGTTGGACTTGTTGGGGCGTGCTAAGGTCGAGGCGATTTTTGCGCGCTATTCGTCGCTGATGGCATTGGGGCACAACGTGTCGATTTCTTCGGATGTGCCATCCGCGCCGATTGATCTGATCGGTCCGCTCCTGAACGTTGAAATTGCGATGACACTGCAAGACCCGCTGAACCCCGACAGCAAGCCGTTCCCATTGTCTCGTAAACCGGCCTCACTGGAAGAGTCGTTGAAGGCAGTCACAATCTATCCTGCCGCTCAGCAGGCGATGCAAGATAAGATCGGTTCAATCGAAGTGGGCAAGTATGCTGACCTCGTCGTTCTCGATCAGGATATTACCGCCGTCGAACCGCGTGAAATCTCGAACATCAAGGTGCTGGGCACGCTGATGGACGGTCGGTTCACTCATCGCGATGGGATCTGACAATGTGATGGCGGTCAGCGTGTCATTGTAGCGCTGTCCGCTCCTACGGGCTTTCTGAATTGGGCTCACTTGGTGGAATACCGGACGTTCCTGAGCCTTTGGGGTGTATCAATCGGAATTCAGATCATCAGAAAAAACCCGTACTAATGAATGGAGGCTGAATTGAACTTTCGACCGCACATCACGGTCTTGGGGCTGATCGCAACTCTGGCGACAGCAACTGCTGCGTTCGCGGAAGAAGTGGCTTTTATTGCGATCCTGAAAGTGCCTGATGAAAACGCACAGGCCTTCGATACCCTTGCCAAGGAAATGGTCGCGGCGTCTGCCACAGATGACGGGCTTTTGGTTTATGAGTTCGTCCGGGTTGGTGAAACGGTATATGGCTATGAGCGCTACGTTGATGCCGCGGCCCACGCACGACACGAGAGACTTATCGAACCGTTTCTACCAAAATTGGTGGAACTTGCGCTGTTTGAACGGATTGTCACCCTTTCACCACTCTCAGATGGCCATCAAGAGCTTTTTGAAAGCATTGGCGCAGAGATTGGTCAACCAATTGCAGGCGTAGCACAGGACCGCCCCCAATAGCCTGAAGCACAAGCACGTGCATCAGGGAAACCCAAAGAGAGGCCAATAGGGATTGTTCATGACAAATCGGGTTTTCATCGTCGCCGCGCTCCTGACGGGAGTTCTGCTTACAGATCCGGATCATGTATTCGCCTGTGACGCAGCATGTCAGGCAGCCCGTAAGGCAGCAAATCCACTTGCGGACACAAAGGCGCTGATAACAGACAACACAATCGCATTCAGGACCGGCACAAATGACGATGATAGTTATAACTTTCAGCTACAGCCGGTATACTCGGTTCCATTGGAGAATGCCTCGCTTGTGCTGCGGGGGATCATTCCCATTCAGGGCGTTCAACCAGGTGCGGTGCTGCCGCCCGGTATAGTCGACCCTTCTCCTGACGACGATCTGACCTGGGGCATCGGTGATTCAACAGTGCAGGCGTTTTATGCACCGATGCCAGGAGCAAGCGGGATTGCATTGGGATATGGGTTACAGGTTTCCATGCCGACCCACACGAATGACGCACTGGCCGGTGCAGGCTGGGGTGCTGGACCTGCGTTCGTGGTATTCGGGCAGGCAGGGGAACTTTCCTGGGGTGCCGTCGTCGCCCATATGTGGGGTGAAGACGATTTCAGCGTAAGTATCCTTCAACCCATTCTGAACTATGGGCTGGGTGAGGGTTGGTACGTTGGGTACAATAATGTCATCTCCTACAACTGGAATGCCCCGGGAAGTGACGAAGCATGGGCCGTTCCGCTGGGTTTGACTGCGGGCAAGACCTCGATCATCAACGAAGCCAAAGGAACGGCTATGGATGTGAGCTTGGGATACTATGTTCTAGAGCGTAGACCTGAAGGCGGTCCGAACAGGCAAGTCAAAATTGGCCTTTCATTCTTTTTCTGATTGGCTGCAGAAATGCTGGAACTGAATACGGATCAGAGACCAAAGCGATAAAGCGAACAAAGCTGCAATTTGTGGTTTGCCCAAAGATATGAAGGGCCGGCTCGCATTAATGCATGGTGAAGAAACGATGACTGTATGTAACCGGAACGCTGACATGATACGCACCGTACTTACCCTTTTTGCATGCCTTTTAATTACGATATGCCCTCAGATCAGCCTAGCGGAATTTGCTCAGAATACGCCTGAATCTTCAGTTGGACGCGCCCCTTCGGGGGCTCCAAGGATCAATCTCGATACACGCGCAATTGATGCCTCGGCATTCTCGGGTGTTTCTGGCTTAAGCGAAACTACTCAGAAACACTTGGCCGTAAGTTGGAAAGAACTTTTACCTCCGCTTACATCGCTTGAAACTCCGTTCGCATCACTGTCTGCACCACAACTGGAAGCTATGCGAACACATGTGCGCTGGCAGACGTCCAGCGCACATAAGCGTTCAGATGAGAGCTTTATTGCGGAACACGATGCAGCAACCGCCCTTCTCGCAAAACACAAGATTGATGTGGAAAACCTCATGCGAGAGCGCCGAAAGATCATTGCCCAAAACAATGCAAATAGTCGCGGCCCGAACCCTCGTATTCTTGGCAAGACGATAGTGATCCCAGGTTACATTGTACCACTCGCGCTCGAAGGCGGTATGGTTACCGAGTTTCTTCTTGTGCCGGTTGCCGGATCTTGCGTTCATACGCCTTCACCGCCCCCAAATCAGATCATTCATGTCGCTTATTCGAAGGGTGTCGAGTTCAGATCAATTTTTGACGCGTTTTGGGTCGAAGGTGAGATAAACGCACAAGAACGGCTTAGTGATGTTTCTTTCTATGATGGTGCAGCGATAGTGGTTTCCAACTACAGCCTCGATGCACGTGCCGTTCTTCAGTTCGATGGCTAAGTATTGGACATCTACGAAGGGTTTGAGGAAGTTACTGCTGAACCGTTCAGTCAACATCTTGCGATTTAGTGAGCGATTTCGGGGTGTAAGCTGATGGATTGGATGCCCCTCCTGCCGGTTAATATTGATCCGGAGCACCCAATGCGGGTCGCGATAGGGAGGAATAACCGATGGAAAACATACACATCTTAGGCATAGATTTGGCCAAGCGCTCGTTCGCTATCTGCGGCACAGATAAGGATGGTTATGAAAAACAACCTGTTGCAACCAAGTAGAAATGTCACTGGTTCTGCAAAGCTGAAGTGTCACCACAGGGCACGACGGTAGCAAAGCCTGTCAGGGCGGAGACTTCAGATATCGCAGCCCTGGCTGGCTTTGCGATCAGCGATGCGCTTGCGGTCAGCCAGTGAATTCCAGCCAGTGTTTCGATGCCCGTTCTTGTTGTAATTGTTCTTCGCACTGACGGGTTTGACCTTTGGCGAAGACGCGGCTTTTTCCTGTTCTTTCTTGATGTGAGCCAAGACAGCACCCAGGCGCTTATTCTCCGTGATTGCTGTGTGTGTGACGCGCTGTTGGTGTGGGTCGAAGATGCTGCAGGGCAGGGCGACGCCTTTGGCACGCACCTGAATACGCCCATCCGGCATCTCGTAGACATCGACATATTTGCCGACGAGGCCACGCGTCAGGTCGTTCACTTCCAACCGTATGCGTTTGCGTTCGTACTTCAGCGTCAAATCCTTGGTGACATAGCGCTTGTCGCGCAGACAGAAGACCTCGGCGAGGCGATCTGGTTCAATGTTCAAAGCGCGGTGCAGGTTGTCTGGCTTGGCCGGGGCCTTTGCAAACTTGGCATTGTACCGTTCAACAAAGCCCGCCAGAAACGCGTTGCCGTCGTCCATGTTGGAGATGCCCTCAATGCGCAGTTCTTTGACCAGCCGGTCTTGCAATGTGCGGTTCGCGCGTTCGACACGGCCTTTGGCTTGGGAAGAATTGGCGCAGATGATCTCGATGTTCAGCTCGGCCAGAGCGCGCCCAAACTGCGTCATGCCAGTCATATGTTTGTTAGGCTTGGGAACTCGAAAGACGGTGTGTTTGTCACTGTAGAAAGCGACGGGGCGACCGTGCTGCAGGAGATAGCTTTCTAAGGCCTCGAAGTAGCTGAACGTGCTCTCGGACGTCACAAACCGCAATTCCATCAATGTGCTGGCGGCGTCGTCAATGAAAACGAGCAGGGTGCAGGGATCGCCCCGATCCTCGAACCATCGGTGATCTGACCCATCAATCTGGATCAGCTCACCGAAGCATTCCCGTCGCAGACGAGGCTGATGAAACGTCCGGCGCTGCTTGCGCGAGAGCCAAATGCCGTCTTCCTGCATCCACTTGCGAAGCGTCCCGCGAGAGACTTTGAGCCCGTGATGTTCGGCCAGCATCTCAGCGGCCAAAGTCGGCCCGAAATCAGCATAGCTTTCTTTGATCAACGCCAAGGCATAGTCGCGCTTTGCCTTGTGAATCCGGTTGTTCGGAGGTTTACCGCGCGCCTTGTGCCGGATCGCAGTTGCTCCATCCACGCGATATCGCTTCAACAGCCGAAACACCTGGCGCCGCGTCAAATCCAGCAGGTTGGCCGCATTATCAACCGTCAGCCGGCCATCATCGACCTGCGCCAACACCTCTACGCGGTTCAACTCGCGCTCGCTCATCATCACCCAACCCATGTCCGCTCGTCCTCAATGATTTTTGAGGGCAAAGTGACATTCCTGAATTGCTCATGGGTGACATTTTAGCTTTGCGGCCACACAACCAAAAACGTAGAAGTGAAATTATGTTGAGTCAGGGGTCGCGAAATGACTTTCCGGAGAGATAGCCCGTAATCGTCCCAACAGACGGATCAAGAACCGTCTCGATGTCTTCGACCATACCTTGCGTTCTGATCATAGCAAAAATCCTAATCTCGGTGTTTGGCATTGCTTCTTGGAGCAGTGACGCACAAGCAAATGTCGTTCGTCCCATCGTCAGAACATCATCAATCAGTGTTACTTTGTCTGGGTAGATTAGGTCAGAGTTCACCCTCATACTGGACTTGTGTTCATCTATCAAAGGACGTTCGCTAGCAGGTGACGAAGAGGACTTTCGAACTGCAGTGACACGCTCGATAAGCGACGAAACGTCTCTTCCATAACCGTTTTCCGCCAAGACTTCAGCTAACACTTTCGATGGCCACAACGCACCTTCCGTCAATGGAGCACTGCGAGGAACCGGGACTAGCGTAACATCAGGGTTCAGAAATGGTTTTAGGACTTCGGCTTCCGGTTTCTTGAGGTGTGGAAGCGCTTTTTCAATTTGCGAAACGCTCCCAGCTTTGATTTTCCCGCAAATTCTGCGTGAACGGATTGACGTTTTGCTCATGCCGCGAGGTGAGTAGTTTGCAAATGTTGCGTACGGGTATTCAGAAAGCACTAACGCCGCCTGCCGTGAAACTCGGAATATCGTAAATGACGTCCGGCAGATCTTCACGCCTCAATACCTGTGCGCCGTAACTAATCATTTCCTTAGGCCACGACAAATCAGGGTTCTGCGCAACGCTTTGCATGATGTAGACGAGGCGACCGAGCCTAATAGCTTCCCACCCTTGGTGGCGCGTTCCACTTTTCTCGCCGGCTTCTACTACGACTGTTGCATCACAGATCAGTGCCATTGTGCGGTTGCGGCGCGGGAAATTGTCACGTTTGGGTGGATAGCCTTCCGGGAATTGAGAAATTGCCAGATGATCGCGCTTGATGGCTTCAAGCAAGTCTTTGTTCTTTGCTGGATAAGCTTGAGATAATGGAGTGCCTAGTACGGCTATGGTCTTACCGCCCATTGCTATCGCAGTTTCGTGCGCAACCGTGTCTATGCCCTCAGCCAGGCCGCTCACAACAGTAATGTCATGCTCCACAAGCGCTTTTGTGAAGGCACGAGCACGAGCAAGGCCTTCCGGGCTGGCTTTACGGGAACCGACAATAGCGACCCGTAGACCCTCAGTAAGTAGCGACTTGTCCCCTTCAAGAAATAGCTCTTCTGGCGCGTTCTTCGCCTCTATCTCGCTCAGATGGCCCAGAATCTGCTGTGTCCTGATTGGCTTGTTCATGCTCTTTTTGACGCCGGCTGAAGTGCCGCTTTCTCCCTTTGTTCTTAAGTTATCCTAATCGGATTTCGTGTTCCAGAAATATGTCAAAGCAAATTCAATTTTGAGTTTTACCATTGGCTGGCTGGATAACCTGCGCTTTTTACCGAGATCCGGTTAATCGCGTTTTGCCTTTAAACGCGTACTATAGAAAACAGAAGTGCTTTTTGAAACAGTGTGCTGCAACGCGGCAAGCCAACTGCACAACGACTTCTGCGAACCGGTTCAAAGGTATCTGATCCACACGCCTTGGTCCCGTTTGAGCCCAAGTTCTTCACGGATCCGTTCCGCATCCTGATTGAAGTCTTTGGCAATTTCTTGGACCTGAATTGCCTGAAAGCTATCAGCGTTCCGAACCAGCCTGCCGTCTTCAAAAGCGATAAACTCGTGAGACCTGCCACCCCAACGGACGATCCCACCACATAGTCGTTGACTTTCCATATTGACCAGTTCGGCCACAGGGTCGGCAAAGAAATCGCTCCACTTAAGAAATCCAGTACTGACTGCCCGCGCCACTGCCTGTTCAATCGTCCGGCTTTTGAGCTTGGTGGTGATCGAAGCAGTCAGTGCCTCTACCATTCGCGAAGAGTGCCCCGTCTGCCGGGCAATGACAGACGGTATCAAACCCGACGCGAGCATCTTCAACACATCCAGCTCGTCGCCAGACAGGGAATCCGAGGGAAAGTTGAATACGGTTTCAATGACATCTAGGGCAAGCAGGTGCAAAACCTGTGCTTCATGGCGTAGGGCAGGGAGCATTCTCGTGATCAATGCGTCCCACTCGGAGCGAGGCGCATTGGACGTGACGGTAAATACGCCCCGCTCTCCGAAGGGGTTGATAACCGGAATGGAAAGACCGTTCTGTCCAACGCCAAATTTTCTGGCAGCGTCGAATAGCGGTGCTTGCTCACGCTGATCATCAAACACAGCCCAATCAATTGGTGCAATCATAGCGGCACCAAACCGAATGAGTGGATCGACGAGAACCAGGGGTCACTGCATAAAAGTGACATTATTGTCCGGTTCGTGCGAACGAACGGAGAACTTATGCGGCATTGCGAAGATCATTTTTCCGAAGTGGCCTGAGGCGATCTGGGTTGAATGGCGGTTTCATGTTCCACAGGTAGTCGCCGGTCAATCCGACATGGGCCCAGCCAAGCGGCGCGATGTGTTTGACGATATCGATTGGGATGGTCACACCGTTTTTCCTCAGATCAGTGATCGAGGCTTCCAGATATTTTGTGTTCCACAGGATGATGGCGGCGACCAGAAAGTTGAGACCGGATGCTTTGTGGATCTGGTGCTCATAGCTGCGATCGCGCATTTCACCGAGTTGGTTGAAGAAGACCCCGCGTGCGAGGGCGTTTCGTGCTTCTCCTCTGGCCAGACTTGCGCTGGTTCGTTTTCGCAATTCCAGGCTTCGCATCCATTCCAGGGCAAACAAAGTCCGCTCCAACCGTCCCAGTTCGCGTAGGGCGATTGCTAGTCCGTTTTGCCTGGGATAGGCGGACAAGCTTTTAAGGATCGCTGATGCGGTGGTGGTCCCGGCCTTGATGGACGTCGCCAGCCTGAGGATCTCGGGCCAGTTATCGACAATGTGACCGACCTTGATGGTGCCGCCGATGAAGGGTGTCATGACGGCCGGAGGCTTCATGCCGGGCAGGAGATACAATTTTCGATCCTTGAAGTTTCGCAATCGTGGCGCAAAGCGGAACCCCAAGAGATAGCACAGTGCAAAGACGTGATCCGTCGCGCCGCCAGTATCCACATGGTGCTCTTCGATTGCGACACCCGATTGGTGGCGAAGCAGACCATCCAAAACGAAGGGCGCTTCGCTTTCGGTGGCGGTGATGACCGTCGAATGAAACGGGCTGAATTGATCGGAGATGTGGGTGTAGAACTTGAGACCCGGGGTACGCCCGTATTTTGCGTTGATGTCTGCCGAAGCCTCACCGCGACCGCCTGCCCGGAAGAACTGCCCGTCAGAGGATGACGTCACGCCATCCCCCCAGAGTTTGGCCAGCGGGAGTTCGCGGTGCATGTCGATCAAACAAGCCAAGGCGCTTGAATATGTTTCCTCACGCAAATGCCAGTCATGAGCCCATGCGATCTGCCGGGCGGACAGATTGTGGGTTGCTGCCGCCATGCGGGATACACTCAGGTTGATTCCATCGGCCAGGACTGCGGCAAACAGGGCCTTTTGATCTTCCGCCGGTCTGCCCGAGCGATAGTGGGTGAAGCACTCCGCAAATCCAGTCCAGGCGTTCACTTCTGTCAGCAGGTCGGGGATCTTGATCTGTGGCAATTGCCCGTAAACCAGACGGCTCATGGCCGTGGCGGCGTCGGGTGTTTCGTCTTTGACCGGGGTAACGCTCAGGGTGCCACCCTGAATGGCGACGTCCGGCAGAGTCCCCGCTTCAGCCCGGGCCGCGACAATGGCCATGGTCACCTCGATCTGCTGTTGCCGCTCCGCAAGATAGGTTTCTGCATCCGCGGCGGCCGCTATCGGCAATGATCCGTCGGTACGCAAGATCTCGAAAGTGGTCTTGGGGATGAGCCGATCATCAAAGTTGCGGCGCTGCCGACTTCCTTCGACCCAGACATCCCCTGCCCGAAGCCGATCGCGTAGTTCGAAGTAGACGCAAAGCTCGTATGCGCGCCGGTTGACCTCCCCGGGCGCCGGAAAGACAAATGGACGCCAGACTTTCCGAATGAACCCCGTTGGCGGGTTGTCAGGCAGACTGCGCTTGTTCGCCTCAAACATGATGCGCAAAAGATCTACTGCGCGCAGAAGGCTGGCAGCGCTGGCCGCACCTTTGAAGCCGAATCCCCTTATTATCATGGGCGCAAATTGACGAGCCGTCTGATATTTCCCGATGAGCTCCGCGTATTTGTCGGGTTTTCCGTCTCCCAGGGCCGTTTCAATTGCGGATGTGGCACTCTCGATCTCATCCCAATTGGCCGTGTCCAGCATCCCGTTGAGATTGCCGCTTTGCAGGCGGGCCGTCAGTGCCTCACGGCAAAAGGCTTTGAGAGACTGCAAGGGGCGGATGATGTCCATCAGGAGCTGTGATGCTTTATCGGAACTTTGCTGTTCCGCCTTTCGAAAGCTTCGACCCAGCAATTTATCGAACACATCCAGTGCAAGGTCGGTGAGCTGTTCTTCCAGCCGCAAACAGGCGGCTGACAAAACCGCCCACAACCGTGGCAAGGCCATACGGCGCAGGTTTTGCACCGTGATCCGCAAGCCTTCGCCGGCCAGATTGTCGAGGGCGGATGTCGAAATGTTCTGCCGCAAACTGGTGGGCAAGCCGATCGCTCGAACCACCAACAGGCGATCCAAAACTGCCTTGATGGACTTGGCCGACGCCGATTTAGGTGCAGCCTTCAACCAACTCAGCGTCGATACCTCGCCCAATTCAGGGGGCGCAATCAAAGCGCGCAGAGCATCGTGGTGGTCCGGATGCAGGTCCTGGGTCAGAGCAGAAATCCTGACATTCTCCGCGCGTCGGATCGCGTGCCTGACAATCAGTTCAACGGTCCGGCGGGCCGGGACCAGGATACGCCGGCGCCTCAGTTCTTCAATCAACGAGATCGCCAAAGGCTCGGCACGTGGGTCTTCTCCGGCAGATGGTGTCAGCCAATGAACAAGTTCCCGGATGAGTGGTCTTGTGAAGGCCTGATATCCGAACCGGGCCATGATTTGCGCGATATGTTCGCGTCGAGACTGTGGGCGTCGATCATAGGCCGCCAGATCGGAAGCACTGGCATCAACCTGATCTGCAAGAAAGGCCAGCATCGCATGATTGGGCTGTTCTCCAACCTCACGAACCCGCCCGGGATGGCGCAGATAAGCCAATGATACGGCATAGCCCAGACGGGCAGCTGCTGTTCGCTTTCTGGCGACAGCCTCAATCTCGTCCGGGGTGAGCGTGCAATACATCGCAACCTCTCGATCCTCCGAGGGCGGCGCCATCAACCGAGACCAGAACCTTGCCGTCAATAATTGTCGCCGTGCCATGAAATACCCTTCTTACATGCATGTCCGTGAAACGCTCGTTTGGCGGAACGTCCCGTTCCGTCCGTCAATATGGCTTGACAACGGGAAGTCGGACAAGTTGATTTAAGGACGGGAAAACGGACAAGGTTATCTTCATGGCGCTGATTGGATATGCGCGGGTCTCGACAACAGACCAAAAGCTGGAACCACAGGTCGACGCACTCAAGGCTGCGGGCTGCGAAACCGTGTTTGAAGATGTCATCTCCGGCGCCAAAGCTGAACGCCCTGGCCTCGATGAATCCCTGGCCTTTCTGCGCAAAGGCGACACGCTTGTGGTCTGGAAACTCGACCGCCTGGGTCGGTCAATGAAGCACCTGGTCGAAACAGTGACAGATCTCGGGGACCGTGGCGTTGGCTTCAAATCTCTGACGGAAGGCGTGGACACAACCACCACCGGCGGCACGCTGGTGTTCCATCTGTTCGGCGCGCTTGCCCAGTTTGAGCGCGACCTTATTGTCGAACGCACACAGGCAGGATTGAAGGCTGCCGCAACGCGCGGCAGAAAAGGCGGGCGCAAGCCTGTCGTAACACCCAAAAAACTGCAGCAGGCCAGAGATCATATCAGCGATGGATTGACGGTCCGAGAGGCCGCAGCGCGCCTCAAAATCAGCAAAACCAGCCTCTACAATGCTCTCAGAGACCAAAAAGCGGACTGAAAATACAGATGTTCCGGTTAAGTTCGCGCGAGCCGGACAATAAAGTCACTTTTATGCAGTGACCCCTCTTTGTTTATTTAATTGTGAAGCCGGTGTGCGATCATCGAAGGGTAAGAAAAGCTGTTACCCTTGCGCGGGAAGACGACTTTGTTGTCAAGACGCGGCTCGACTTCTACGGTCAGGACAATCGTTTGTTGTTCACCTTCAACGGAATATCTTTCAAACGGCTCTAGCGGGGTGCCCGCACCCAAACGTAAGCGAGACTGGGTCAGATAGCGTTGCTCCGATAGGGTGCTGGACAAAAGCTCATCCTCGAACCGAAGAAATTGGGCTCAACCGATATCAATGCGCGGGGATCAGATTCCTTTGAACGGCGTTGGCGTGCCAATACGATGTAGCGGGATATGCAGGGAAGTTTGTTTCTGGATAGTAATGGCAATAAAACACGTTCGTTCGCGCCCAATATTGACTGTTGTTTGCAGCAGCTTATACTACTCAGTAGTATACATGAGGCTTGATATGAGCGTTAAAGCATCAATATCCCTGACTGAGTCACAAGACGCCTACGCGCGGAATCTTGTCGCCCAAGGTCATTACGCCAGCCTGTCTGCCGTGCTTCAGCATGGGCTTGAACTGATGCGTGAGCAATCGCAAAACACTGACGCACTGCGAGAGCTGCTGGATCAGCGTCGAAACGGAACCTTCACTACTCTCGAAGAGGGCAAGGAGCGTACCAAAGACATGATCGCACGCAAGCGGGCTGCGCGTGGTCTATAAAGTCGTTCGCGCCGAAGAAGTCACCTCAGATCTCGATCTCATATTTGACTATCTTGTTGAAACCGCTGAGCACTTTGGCGAAGATCTGGAAACCGCTTTTCTGCGCGCTGAGAAGCGCGTCATTGAGATTCAGGAGAGCCTCGAAAGCCTGGCGAACGTTCCACATCAAGGCACCCTAAGACCACATCTCGGCAATAACATTCGGAACGTAACCAAGATCAAAGCGATCATTTATTTTGAAGTCGACGATGACAAACTGATCGTACGCGTACTCGCTGTCTTCTATAGTGGTCAAAACCACGATGCGCACATTCTGCTGCGCCTATTGTCCTGACCCCACGCATCCATTGGCCGAGCGATCGGCCGGCAGTTCTCATAAGTCGGCTACCTTTTAATAGCCGAACAGTGCTGAATCTCGAGTGCATTCCTGCGGTTCAAAACTAAGACCTAGCCAAGGATTTCAGTCTGGATGCCATCAGGGTCATGGAGGAGAGTGGTCCACTCAGAGCTGGATCTGCGCGATTGGTGAGCTTTGGTCATGCGATGGTTGGTGGTTTCCCGATCCTGAAAGACGCAAAAACGTACGGTCTGGGTGTTGGTTTTGTCTCTGGGCTAAAAACTGGTCAGTCAGCGCCGTTAGCGACCCGTCGGCTTCTCGCTCCGCGCCATTGAACTTGCTAGTGGTCGAAAAATTCTACCTAGACGTGGTGATCTGCACCACTGGCGATGGAGCAGATCTGGATGAGTTCTTCGGCCACATGAGTGTGTGGGACAACAAGGGTTGGGCGACCCGACGAAAAGCACATCGGTTCATTGAACAATCGGAATTTGCCCTTTCGTTTTGGTGACCAGGTCCGTCGTGCTCTCAGAGAAAAGGCAACTCGCAAAGCGTTCCGCCAACCGGTCCAGCGCCACGTTTTACCGTGACCCTGTCGCCGGGTTCGGCATCGACCGAGACCAAAGCAAAGCCGATATTCTTTTTCATCCGGAAAGACCAGGCGCACGTCGTCAAATCACCAATTTTTACCCCCCCTTTCTCTATGTCGTTCCAAGTGAATTCTGGATTTGCAGGACTGCCAGCGTCCAGCACAACCCCCAACTGATGCCGTTTCGGCCCCTCATCCGCAATACGGCGCAACGCATCGATCCCAATCGTGTCGTCAGGCACATGCAAGTCCACATATTTGCCCATGCGGACTTCGTAGGGATTGGTCTGTCCATCGGTGTCGCCTCCATAGGAAACGAGACCGCTCTCGACTCGCTCACTCCAGTTGGGGTTCCCTGGACCAATACCGTGTGGCTGGCCGGCCTCTTTGACGATGTTCCAGAGTGTAGTGCCTTTGGCACTATCCATCAGGTAAATCTCGAACCCACCTTGTTTGGACCAGCCCGACCGGGCGACGGCGACCGGAATACCGTCAATTTCGGTTTCCCGGAACCAGAAGTGTTTCAGGTCTCGCACCCAATCACCAAAGATCGAGGCAACCACAGTTTCCGCCTTGGGACCCTGCACGGCCAGAGGTGAGACATCAGGCTCACTGACTTCCACATCCAATCCGCGCTCTCGTGCGACGGCTTCGGCCCAGAACCAGATATTGCTGTCCGCGATAGACAGCCAGTAGCGGTCTTGGTCCAGCTTCAGTAGGATTGGATCGTTGATAAGCACGCCATGGTGGTTGCAAAGTGGAACATACTTGCCTTGGCCCATCTTGCATTTTGAAAGGTCTCGCGGCGCAAGGATTTGCGCCAGACGCCCGGCATCTGGGCCCTTTAGCTGCACTTGCCGCTCTACCGCAACATCCCACATCGAGACATCGTTGATGATGCGCCAGTACTCCTCCTCTGGGCTGCCATAGGAGGTCGGCATCAACATGTGATTGTAAGTTGTCATGGCACACACACCATCGGCCAAGGTGGCCTCATAGAAGGGTGATGTGCGCAGACGCGTGGACGGAGAAATAGAGAACATGGCTTGATCGCGATTTAAGGGAGACAAGAGAAGGCCGCCGGTCCGGGTGGAACCGGCGACCAAAGGTCAGTTGACTGGTGCCACTGACGGGGAGAAAGCAGCCTTAGGTAAGCCAGATATTGCGTAGAGTCTGACCAAACCCACCAAGAGTTCCAACCGGATGGGGTGTGTACCCCATGACGTTTTGTGCTGTTGCCTCAAGTTGGTTCTGGAACACGGCGTTCACAAAGCCGCCATCGTCGTTCATCATATGCAACATGTCGCAATACATCTGCGCGCGTTTTGCCTCATCCAATTCGGCGCGGGCCGCCAGGATCATGGAATCGAATTCGTCAGAACCCCACATGGTTTCGTTCCAACTGCCACCCCTCATGTGAGCGATGGTCAGGAAGGCATCGACAGTAGGTCGAGCGTTCCAACCCGACATGGTCATTGGTTTCTGCATCCAGGTGTGGGTCCAGTACCCGTCCGATGGGGTTTTTATCACATTTACATCTACCGCTCCCTTTGCAGATTGCTGGAAAGTCAAGGCAATGTCGTTTGCCGAATTCCCAGCAGTCTCGGACGTATGGAGGTCGAAGCCCGAAACCCCTGCCTTGTCGAAGTAGAACTTTGCCTTGTCGGGATCGTATTCGGCAGGCTTTACGTCCGGACACCAGTACTTGTAGGTCGGGCCAATCGGTGTGTCTGCTGAAATAGTACCTATTCCCTTGAACACCTGGTTCAAAACAAGTTCACGGTCCAACGAGTGTTTGACACCTTTACGGAAATTCGCGTCATTTGTCGGAGCGCGGTCCACCATCATCACCATGTTGGTAAACGAACCAGTCGGTGTATTGTGAAGCGTCACAGCGTCGTTGGAGTTGAGCTGATCAACAGCGAAGGCCGGAACGTCGTATACGGAGTCTACATCCCCCGCTAACAACGCGCTCAACATTGCGTTTGCGTCCGGAACAGGGATGAAATCCAAGCCATCTAGGTAAGGCTTACCGTCCTCATAGTAGTTTTCGAAACGTTCGAAAACCACTCGCTCGCCGGGAATGAATTCCATCACCTTGAACGGGCCGGAGCCAATTGCATTCGTGAAATCGCTGTGCCCGGCTGGATGGATGGACAGATGGTAGTCTGACATGATCACCGGCAGGTCTGCATTGCCGGAGGACAAGGTGATCTTTACGGTCATAGCATCGGGTGCATCGATTGCAGTGACTGTCGAAAGCAGAGCCTTGGCAGGCGATTCCGAACCCTCGGCGATGTGGCGCGACAGGCTTTCGACTACATCGGCTGAGGTGACGTTCTGACCGTTGTGGAAAACTAGGCCATCGCGCAACTTGAATGTCCATTCGGTCGCTGCATCGTTGACACTCCATTCCTCTGCAGCGTCGCCTTCGACCTCAAGCGAGGGTAACAAACGAGTCAATCGCTGGTAGACGCAATTGCCGTAGACTGCATCCGAAGTGTCCGTCATCCTGACGGGCTCTAGGGTATCATCGGTGTTGCCCTGCGCGATCCGCAGCCAGCCACCGCGTGTTGGCGACTGAGCGTATGCGGGACCAGCCTGTGCAAGAATGCTGCTTGCTGTGGGCACCAATAAACCAAAAGCGCCTGCGCGTTTGAAAAAACCGCGACGACTGAGCGATCCCGCCTTATATTGGCGTACCAAGCTATCGATATCGGACATTTTTTCCTCCCAGATGACCGATGCGGGTTGCACCCGCTGTTCATCGAAGTTTGAGCGGACGGCACCCTGTACACAAACAACCGATTCCATGACTTTGCCATAACTGAGGTTATGGAAATGTCAGCAGACTTCGAAAAGCCCAGCCGCGCCCATACCACCGCCGACGCACATGGTGACGACCACATACCGAACCCCGCGCCGCTTCGCCTCAATCAACGCGTGGCCAACCAACCGGGAGCCAGTCATTCCATAGGGGTGACCGACGGAAATCGCGCCGCCATTCACGTTTAGCCTTTCGGGGTCAATACCCAGCTGGTCCCGGCAGGGAATGGCCTGGGCTGCGAAAGCCTCGTTCAATTCCCAAAGACCAACGTCATCCACTTTCAATCCGGCACGCTCCAGTAGCTTCGGAACAGCATAAACTGGTCCCATGCCCATCTCCTCTGGAGCGCAACCTGCCACAGCAAGGCCCCGGTATACGCCTAGTGGAGCGAAGCCGCGCCGTTCGGCCATACGGGCCGACATCAGCACACAGGCCGATGCCCCGTCGGACAATTGGCTCGCGTTTCCTGCGGTCACGACACCGGCTTCAACAACCGGCTTCAGCCCCGCAAGCGTTTCGATTGTCGTTCCCGGCCGGTTGCCTTCGTCCTGCCGAACCGTAACGGTTTCTTCGGTAATTTCGCCAGATTCACGGTTTTTGACCAGCTTGGTCGCTGTTACAGGTACGATTTCATCGTCGAATGCTCCTGCAGCCTGGGCGGCGGCCGTGCGCGTTTGCGACAGTGCCGCGAATTCATCCTGTGCCTCACGAGTTACCCCGTGCAGACGCGCTACATTTTCGGCGGTTACAAGCATCGGCATATACGCGTGCTCTGATGCTTGGACTACCGCTGGGTCTTTTTCGTCCATAACCCAGTCGAAATACCTGGCCTGCACCGCGGAAATGTTTTCTTGTCCTCCCGCCACGACAATGCCCATTCCGTCGACCGAAATCTGTTTTGCCGCTGTGGCAATGGCCATCAGGCCCGAGGCACATTGACGATCGAGAGTCTGGGCTGCAGCCGTTGCCGGGAGACCACCTGCAAGCGCTGCCAGGCGGGCGATGTTCAGGCCGGCAGTCCCAGCGGTCAGGACCGATCCCAGCACCACATCTTCTACCTCTGCTGGATCGATACCGGCCCGACTGACGGCGGCTCGTATGGCGTGTCCAGCGAGTGTCGGCGCCTTCGAGTTATTGAAGGCACCCTTGAAAGCCAACCCTATGGGTGTTCGAGCGGTTGATACGACAACGACATCTTTCATATCACGAACCTTCCTATTAGATGAACCGGGCCCTAAGGGCCTTCTTGTCCAGTTTGCCAACCGACGTTCTTGGCAAGCTGTCGGTAAATTCAATCCGGTCTGGGATCGCCCATTTCGAAATCGCCCCTTGGTCAACCGCCACATCGAACGCCATACGAAGACGGTCGTAGGTTTTTTCGGTTTCATCACAGCAGGTAACAATCAGCATAGGGCGTTCCCCCCATTTCGTGTCTGGAACGCCAATGGCGGCCGCTTCACTCACACCTTCAACGGTGCTCGCGAGGTTTTCCAATTCAAGCGAAGACACCCATTCGCCTCCGGTCTTGATCACATCTTTAACCCGGTCGGTGATCCGCAACGTGCCCGTTTCGTCGATGAACCCGACATCTCCAGTATGCAGCCAGCCGCCTTGCCAAAGTGCCCCCGTCCCGGCCTCGTTTTTCAGATAACCTTGAGTTAGCCAGGGCGCGCGCGCCACAATTTCTCCCGTCGTCCTTCCATCGCGAGGGGCATCGTTCATATCCCCATCAACCACACGGATTTGCACAAATGGCGCGGGTTTTCCTGTTGCAATCCGAGCACTCAGCGGTGTTTGCGGGTCCCGCGTGGCCATCATGTCCGCCACTGTCAGGAACGGACAGGTCTCTGACATGCCATAGGCAGCGTGCACGTCAACTCCGTGCTCTAATGCCTGCCTTGCCAGACCTTCGGACAGAGCAGAACCGCCTATGATGACCTTCCAGTTGCTGAGATCTGTTTGCGCGACTTCAGGTGCATTCAGAAGCATCGCAAGTATCGTCGGTACACAATGCGAGAACGTAACACCGTGCTTTTCGATTAGCCCCAAAAGGCGGGCGGGATCGTAACGACCTGGATAGACTTGTTTAAGGCCCATCAATGTGGCGACATAGGGTATGCCCCAACCATGCACATGAAACAGCGGGGTTATCGGCATGTAGACATCGCTCCGGTTCAGCCCGCCGCCTGGTACCGGGCCTAACCCGGCCGCGACCGCCATTGTGTGCAAAACCAGTTGGCGCTGGGAGTAGCTGACCCCCTTGGGATCACCTGTGGTACCGGTCGTGTAGAAAAGCGTCGCTCGGATATTCTCGTCAAAATCCGGGAATTCTTGCTCCGGTTCGCACTGCTGCAGCAGGGCCTCGTACTCGCCTTCCGAGGACTCCACCTCGGGGAACACCCCATCGTCGCTGAGGATTACCAACCGCCAAGGCCGCTCGATCCGCTCAGAGATCTCGAGTAGAAGTGGCAAAAAGTCGACGTGGCACAGGATTACGTCGTCCTCTGCATGGTTGATCGTGTAGAGGATCTGATCCGGCGACAATCGGATGTTCACGGTATGCAGCGTGGCCCCGATCATCGGAATAGCAAAGAAACACTCGAGATACCGATGGCTGTCCCAATCCAGAACGGCCACAACGCTACCCTCACCCACGCCAAGTGAGCGCAACGCCCCTGCAGCCTGGCCGACGCGCCTGGCAAAAGTGCGATAGTCATACCGCTTCGTATCGGCGTGTACAATCTCCTGATCTGGCGTGTTTGCCAGCGGCGTGGCGAGGATTTGCTTGATCAACAATGGGTAGGAATAGGCAGTCATGGGCATCTCCGATCGCCCCAGTCTTTGCGTTCTCCAGCCCTGCGGAACAAACAACAAAATCTCGGTCTTTGCCCAAACAAAAGAATACACATGCCTTTGCTATAACCAAAACGACCCCAAACTGGTCGCTATGGTTGTTTGTCTCGCTTCAAGCTTGCGCCGAATATGCCGGAAGCCTTGAAGGGAGGACCAAGGTGTACCGAATTATTCTGACCCGCCTGGCTCAGGGTTTACTAACCTTGCTCCTTGCTTCCATCATTATCTTCGGCGCGACGGAAATCCTTCCGGGCGACGTTGCTGAAGCCATTCTAGGACAAAGCCGCACCGAAGAATCGCTTGCCGCGCTTCGCGAAGAGATGGGACTCAACCGCCCTGCAGTAGTGCGTTATCTCGATTGGCTGGGCGGTATGATTCAAGGGGATCTGGGGACATCATTGGCCACCAAGCGACCTGTGGCTGACATGATAGAAAGCCGTATGTGGAACACTCTGCGGCTTGCGCTTTTGGCAGCGGCAATCTCGGTTCCGATGTCTTTGGCTCTTGGCCTTTGGTCTGCGATGCGCGCCGGTGGCCGGATCGACAAAACTCTTGCCATGACCACACTTGCGTTGATTGCAGTGCCTGAATTCTTCATTGGTCTCATTCTGATGAAAGTTTTTGCAGTCGAACTAAAGTGGCTCTCCGCGTCGGCCAACACGCGGCCCTACTTTGATTTCTGGCAGAATTTCCGGGCCTTGGCTCTCCCCGTAGCCACCCTCAGTTTTGCCGTTCTGGCGCACATGATGCGGATGACACGTTCTTCCGTCATCAACATCTTCACCTCCCCATACTTGGAGATGGCAGCACTCAAGGGCTTGCCCAAGCGTAGGCTGGTTTTGCGCCACGCGCTGCCTAACGCGCTGTCGCCGATCTTCACGGTTATTGCACTTAATCTGAGTTACATGGTGTCCGGTGTCATTATCGTTGAAACCGTGTTTGGCGTACCCGGCTTAACGCGGCTTCTGGTCGACGGTGTCACTCTGAGGGACATTCCACTCATCCAGGCCTGTGCAATGATTTTTGGCACTGTCTATATCCTTCTGAATCTACTGGCCGACGTCCTGTCCATCATGGCGAACCCGCGCTTAAGGTACCCAAAATGAGCGAAGCAACCGATATCCCCACTCCCCGGGCCTCCGTCTTTGCGGGCCTGCGCCTGACCTGGACTGCAGGTATTGCCGGCGCGGTGCTGCTGTTCTGGCTCATCCTTGCGTTTTTTGGGCCATGGATCGCACCCCATGGTGAAGCCGAAATCATCTCAGGCCAGACCTTTGCACCAATAGGCGAAGGCGGTTTGCTGGGTACTGACAAGCTGGGACGAGATGTATTGTCCCGCCTGATCTATGGAGTACGTACAACGCTGTTGCTGGCACTTGTCACCACCATGATCTCTTTTTTATTCGGCGTCGCACTCGGTTTTGCCGCCGCGATTCTGAGAGGCTGGTTCGATATCGTAGTAAGCCGCGTTGTCGAGGCATTCATGGCTTTCCCCTCCACCCTATTGGCTTTGGTTGTCATAGGCGCCTTCGGTACTTCTATCACAGTGCTTGTTCTGACTGTTGGGTTGGTCCTCTCGACCAGCGTATTCCGTGTCTCTCGAGCACTTGGTTATGACATCGGCGTTATGGATTTTGTCGAGGCTGCCCGTGCGCGGGGCGAAGGCACCTGGTGGATTCTGACACGTGAGATCTTACCCAATTCCATGGCCCCCTTGATTGCCGAGTTTGGCCTTCGATTCACCTTTTCGATCCTGTTCCTTTCGGGCCTGTCGTTTCTTGGCCTAGGAGTGCAAGAACCTGCGGCCGACTGGGGGCTCATGGTGCAGGAAAACGTGGGGGGGCTGTTCCTCGGTTCGTCCGCAGCGCTTATACCAGCTGCATGCATTGCCTCCTTGACCGTTTCCATGAACCTGCTTGTTGACTGGTTCCAACAGCGCCAGCAAGGCGAAACTGTTCTGGAGAAGATCGACCAATGACCGACATTCTGACCATCAAGGACCTGCGCGTCGAGGGACGCCCCCCAGGCGGTAACTATGTGCCAATTGTCAAGGGCGTGTCCATGAGCGTCGCCAAGGGCGAAGTGTTGGCACTCATTGGCGAAAGCGGCTCGGGCAAATCTACGATCTCTCTGGCATCAATGGGTTTTGCCCGCCCCGGCTGTCGCATCTCAGGGGGTGAAGTCTGGCTGAACGGACGGGACATTATGAAATTGCCCCCACGCGACCGCCACAGCTTGCGCGGGGACGAAGTGTCTTACGTGGCACAATCGGCAGCAGCTAGCTTCAACCCTGCGCTTAGGATCGGCAAGCAAGTTATCGAGGCACCTCTTTGGCATGGCACCGGAGATGCCGAAACTCTGACCGCGAATGCAATAGAGCTTTACCGCAAACTTGACTTGCCCGCCGCGGAAACCGTCGGCGACAAGTTTCCACATCAGGTTTCGGGTGGTCAGTTGCAGCGCTTGATGGCTGCAATGGCCATGTCCTGTGGACCCGACCTTCTGATACTCGACGAACCCACCACTGCGCTTGACGTAACGACCCAGATCGAGGTGCTGAAAGCCTTTAAGGACATTATCCGCGATCAGGGTACCGCCGCGATTTATGTCACACATGATCTCGCCGTAGTCTCGCAGGTGGCTGACCGAATTCTAGTGCTAAAAAACGGCGAGATGGTCGAGGAAGGCACAACGGATCAGATCTTGCACCACCCACAGCACGAGTACACTCGCACACTGATGGAGGCTGTCCGTCCTGCTCCACACTTGGTGGATCACGTGGAGACAGATCTGGCTCAGAGGCCGGTGATTTCGGCACGGAACGTGACTGCGGGTTATGGAGCTCTGACCATTCTCTCTGATGTATCCGTCGATGTACCTGCCGCTTCGGTCGTGGGCGTAATTGGCGAAAGTGGTTGTGGAAAAAGCACACTTGCCCGAGTTGTTGCGGGCCTCACACCGTTAAAGGGCGGAGAAGTCCAACTCGATGGCAATACCGCCGCTCCAGCAGTGAAGGATCGGTCGATTGAAACGCTCAAGGATTGCCAGATCGTCTTTCAAATGGCTGACACGGCGCTTAATCCTCGGCAACGGATCAGCGATATCCTGGGCCGTCCTCTGGAATTCTATCTGAACCTCAAGGGGCGCGCACGCGCCCAGAAGGTCGGCGACCTTTTGGAACTGGTCGATCTTCCTCGCGATTTCGCCTCCCGCTATCCCGGAGAGCTGTCTGGTGGGCAAAAGCAACGCATTAATCTCGCTCGCGCGCTTGCCGCCGAGCCCAAGGTGATCCTTTGTGACGAGGTGACTTCGGCGCTGGACACCGTGGTGGCCGCAGGTGTGATCGAACTCCTGAAATCGCTGAAGGACAAACTGGGCGTCGCCTACATGTTCATCAGTCACGATCTTTCCACTGTAGCTTCTTTCGCCGATGAGGTGGTTGTACTGTATGCCGGACGTGTCGTCGAAAAGGGACCATCAAAAGCGGTTTTTCGCCCGCCTTTTCACCCCTACACAAAGCTGTTGCTATCTTCGGTGCCCGAGATGCGCCAAGGCTGGCTGGAAGGCGTGGCAGATACAAGCGAGGCAAAGGCGGCTAGCGCTGGCAGCGTCGAAATCGGTGCGCGGGGCTGCCCCTTCGCCAACCGCTGCACCCATATCATTGCGGGAACATGTGATACTCGGACTCCACCTTTGCATGACCTACCCGGTGGATTGAGCATCGCTTGCCATTTGACCCAGACGAACCTGCCCCTAGACTGACGTCGCCTCAGTCCACCAGCGCCTGGTAACTCAGAACTCTAAGCTCACGGCGCAGGGTATAGGCGCTCGAAGGAATTAGCTGCGTCATAAGTATCACAGTCATCTCCTCGATCGGGTCCACCCAAAAGGCGGTCGAGGCCATACCGCCCCAGGCAAATTCACCGGGTGAGCCGATGATTTTGGCCCGCGCCGGGTCTAACATCACCGACACACCGAGTCCGAAGCCAACCCCCTCAAAGGTAGTTTCGCTGAAATGAGCCTGTCCCCGGCTCGCCAAATCGCCGCCCATGTGATTGCATACCATTAGATCAAAAGCCTTGCGCCCTAGTAACCTGCCTCCGTCACATCTGCCGCGCCGAAGAAGCATCGTTGCAAAACGCTGGTAGTCGTCCATTGTGGAGAGCAACCCACCGCCCCCGCTTTCCAAGGTAACCGGCGCAATGAAACCTTTCTGATCATCAGAAGCAACAAAGCCGCCTGGCGCGCGGTCATAGAGCGTGGCCAAGCGGCCAGACTTATCGGCCGATACGGCGAAGCCTGTGTCCACCATTCCGAGCGGATCAAAGATCTGTGTCTTAAGAAATTCGCCGAGAGGCTGACCACTGATAACCTCGATCAAATGGCCGAGAACATCCGTCGAAAGGCCATAAAACCAACGGTCACCCGGCTGAAAGGCCAAGGGAAAACTCGCTAGCACTTCAACAGCTTCCGCCATCGTCGTAAGACCTCTGTCAAAGTCGAGACCGCTATCCGAAAGGGCACGCTCCAGCTCGTTTCCCTGCGGATCACCATAGACGATCCCCGCCTGGTGTGTGAGAAGATCATGGATTGTAATACCCCGGTCAGCTGGCTCGGTCTCGTTCAGAGCGTGACCAGGACCCTTCCAGACCTGCGGGTTTGCGAAATCTGGGAGAAAGTCGCAAACAGGCTGATCCAGTTGAAACGCCCCTTCTTCGTAGAGCATAAGCAGGGCGAGTGAGGTCACAGGTTTGGTCATCGAATAGATGCGCCAAATAGTATCAGGTAATACAGGCCGCTTCGACTTTGCATCGGCAAATCCCGCACGCTCCGAAAAACATATCTTTCCCCGGCGAGATATTTGCACAGCCAGACCAGAAAGGCGTCCGTCATGCACATGGGCGTTCATCCAATTGGTGATGCGCGACAGCTTAATCGGGTCTAATCCCAAGGTATCTTCTGGTTGCAAGTCGTCAGCTCCATATAGTCTCAACGTCAATCTGCACCGAGATTCTCTTGGCGTTCAAGCGATAGATAATCTATCTATAACCTAACTGAAATTATGCTTGAGTTGGCCATGAGTACACGGCGACTTCCCCACCTGACCTGGCTGCGCGCATTCGAAGCGTCGGCCAGGCATCTGAGCTTTACCCATGCGGCGCAGGAACTGAACCTGACACAAGCAGCGATCAGCAAACAAGTGAAATTGCTGGAGCATTACTTGCGCGAGCCGCTCTTTGAGCGCAAACCCAGAAGTCTGGTCCTGACCAAAGTGGGCGCCGCCTATCTACCGAAGGTCAGAGACGGCTTTGAACGCCTGGCCGCGGGAACCGAGGAAGTGTTTGGCCTGCGGCGCTCCGAAGTCCTGACCGTGCGGGCGCCGGTCGGGTATTCAGTTAACTGGATCGCGCCGCGACTTCAGGGATTCTTTGACCGCCACCCGGACACTGAAGTGCGTCTGGTCTCAAGTGTATGGGGAGATCAGTTCGACAATGAGCGGTTTGATCTCGATATCCAATACGGCACAGGGAAGTGGCCAGGATACAAAGCCGACCGGTTAACTTGGGAGGTGATCAAACCGGTTTGCTCTCCAATTTTGCTTGAGGGTTCCAAAGCGATCCGCAAACCAGATGATCTTGTCCACCATCGCCTGCTACACGTGCTCGGTTACGAGGAGGGTTGGGCTGACTGGTTGCGTTATGCAAAGGCAAGCGGTGTCAACTCGGGCCAGGGGTTACAGTTCGACACCTCGCTGCTTGCTTTCGAGTTTGCCTCTCGTGGTGGCGGTGTAGCTTTAGCACGGTCCTCAATGTGCGGCGTCGAGATCGAGCGCGGACGACTTGTTGAACCCTTCGAGCTCGAAGCGCCCCTGCAGGAGGCTTTCTACTTGATCGCACCGGAAGCGGATCGCGACCATCCTGATGCCCAAAATTTTCGCGAGTGGCTGATCGAGACGTCAGAAAACGACCTCGAGAACAAGCGCATTCGAGAGACCTATCCGGCTTGAAGCCGCACGCCTGCGTCAAGACGAATGGTCTCGCCGTTCAGCATAGGGTTTTGGATGATGTTAACGGCAAGGCGCCCAAATTCCGCGGGCTCGCCAAACCTGTTTGGAAACATCCGGCCATCTAGCATCCCGTCGATTACCTCCTGCGGAATATGATCAGCGATCGGAGTGCGAAATAATCCGGGCGCAATTGTCATGACCCGCACTCCGCGGGGCATGAATTCACGGGCGGCCTGCAATGTCAGACTGGCAATCGCGCCCTTTGAAGCCACATAAGCCCCCTGCCCAATTTGACCCTCGATTGAAGTAATCGAGCCTGTGTTGATGATAATCCCGCGCTCGCCATCTTGATTGAGCGGCTCCTGCTGCATCATCCGGGCTGCGCATTTCGTCATGACGCTGACGGTTCCCATCAGGTTGACGTTGATCACCTTCGCGAAAGCTTCCATATCAACTGGACCGTCCCGTCCGACAAGTCGCATACCGCCGGGGATGCCCGCACAGTTGACAACTATGCGAATTGGTCCGCTCCGGTCTTCGGCCAGATCCAAAGCGGCCTCGACCGCAGAACTGTTTATAACATCACAACCTATGCCAAGCGCGCCGATTTCCGCTGCCGCGTTTTTTACCCGAACTTCATCGAGGTCCAGCAAGGTAACTCGTGCTCCGGCTTTGCTGAGCGCCTGTGCAGTAGCAAGCCCCAGTCCTGATCCTGCCCCGGTCACGATCGCAGATAGTCCTTCAATATCCATGCGTTATAATCTCCGTTTGTTCAAAACTTCTTAACCCAGAACCAGAAGGTAAACATCGAAGTTCTATTTACCCTTTGGCCAACCAAAAAACATTTTGCCTCCGCGTGCAGTGCAATATGTCGGGACGGTCGGGTCACAAACCTGCGCTGTTGTTTCGAACAATTGCTCCGCGATAAGCAACTTCGGGCGGGTTGAGTTACACCCGCGACATGCCTTGTTGACAACTTCGGCAGGATATCACGACAGACGTAAATGCCGCGCTGAGAAGAAGTTCAGTTTAGGTGATCGAAACTGGATGATCGAAGAGTGGGTCGGATCACTCTAAAAGACTCGGCCCAGGTCAAGGACTGCAAAGCGGCCAATCCGTGCCTTCCCCGCTGACACTTAGCTCGGCAACTGCAAACCCGTCAAATGACAGAAAGGCAGACGTCTCGAAGCGTTGTGGCCAGCTCTCCCATATAGGTGTCATCGTAACCCGAGTCATTCTCCAGCACACTTAAGAATGCACAGCTGGTGCCGGTGACCATATCCACCATGAGGAACTGCCCTCCATAGCCAGCATGACCGATTAATCGACCGTCGGTCATGGTCTGGTTTGAGTACTTGAGCCAATTCTTGGGTGATGTCATCGCTGGCGCGCGGCGGATCAGAGTTTCTTGCAGGAAACCGATGTTGGCCATAGGTCGACCGTGCAGGTCGCGGCCTTCCCGCGCCAGTAGCAACCCGAACCGCGCGAGGTCGCGCACGCTAAGGCAACCGCCACCAGAAAACGCTGGGTGCCCGTCCTTGCTGAGGCTGATGTGAAAGGCGCCCTCGTATCCTGCCGCATCAACAATTTCTTCGATTTGTTCAGCTAGTGGAATGGGCGAAACCTCGGCCGCTATCAGGGTCAGGACATCCGTGTTCGCGGATTTATAGTCGGCTTGTCGCACCCCCGAGTTTATCCTGAAACCAGTGATCGAGGCCGCAAATTCCGCAAGCGTGATTTCCTTTTCACCCTCGCCGGGCAAGCGCCAACCCAGGGCGACCTCTTCAGTATAGCAGTCGGCAGCGGGGTCAGCATAATCCTCGGTGAAGTCGTTATCGACGTTCATGTCGAGCAAAGATTGAATGCTGGCCTCGGCATACCCGCTGCCGATACCCGGCAGATAGTCGCGGACTCGCGCGTCCAATGACAACAGCCCCTGTGCAAGCAGACGACCTATGATTAAGTGGATGTGTAGCTTTGTCACCGACTGGATGGAATGCGGCGCTGAGGTCGAAAAGTCATTTGCGGCTTTTTCCAGAATGATCTTGTCGTTCTTTAAACAGCAGAACGCAGAGAACGCCGGATGGGCAAGCATTTGTGCCAGTTCAGGCACTCGGGCGCACAGATTCTGCTCGGCGGCTTCCAGCTGCAAAACCTCACTGGAACGCACCATGAGACATCGGCGGAACAGCCGATATGCGTTGTGGAACCCATGCCGGCGAAATTCCGGCTGGTTCCACCGTTGCTTGTTGTCGTCTCCAACAGCCAGATCGGGATTGGGTATGATCCTATTCCTGCTCATGACCGAGGCACCTGGATCAGGGCATCAACGGCGACGATGTGATCTGGGTAGACAAACATCGGGTTGATCTCGACCTCTGCGACCCGGCTGCGCGCCTCTAGGAACGCCGCACAAAACCGGTGCAGCGCATCCGAAATTCGCGGAATATCCGCTTTTTGACTGCCCCGGTACCCTTCCAACAGTCGAGCTACACGGAGCGAACACAATGCGCGCTCGATCTCGTCTTTTGAGGCAGGCAACAATACAGTGCGCGCATCTCGGACCAACTCGGTCAAAACACCGCCGCTACCAATCACCAAGCTGGGACCAAATTGCGGATCAGCACGCAGCGTGACGATCAGCTCTGCAAGCGGCTTGGGCGACATGGCTTCGATCAGGAAGCGATCCGTCACCGCCGCGCGGTCATAAGCCGCAACCGTTGCCATCATTGCCTTGATCGCCGAGGACAGCCCCTCCGCATCCTTGATCCCCAAAGCGACCGCGCCCGCTTCGGTCTTGTGAGGCAAGCTTGGTGACATCATTTTCAGCGCGACCGGATAGCCGATATCCTGCGCAACGCCAGCTGCCTCGGCCGCGTTGCAGACATGTCCGTTTGGCACAGCAACAGCCCTTTGCCTGAGCCAGGATTTACCTTTGTCTTCGGTCAATACTACTGGGTTCGGGATAGTTGCACCGGGTCGCAAGGCAGCAGGCCGGTCAATCCTTGTCCGCGCCCTTGCTTCGGACCACCAAATAGCATCACGCATGGCATTCAACGTCTCGTGAATACCCTGCATAGGCGCAACCCCCAGTTCAATGAGATGTCTGCGGGTCCCACGATCAAGATTTTCAGGTAGGGTCGCGCAGATCGCTGCCGGGACGGAGTGTTCCTGAGCGGCCTGCGCAAAAGCTGCAGCATCGTTCTGGTAGTAGATCTTGGACGCGTCCAACCCTTCTGCCGGGTAGTCCTGCACCAGAACAGCCAGATCCGCGTTGAGGGCCGATAGCGCCGTGGCAAAAACCGGGTAAGTCTTATCGCCCTGTCCCCAGATCGGGGTCGTATAGTCCAGCGGGTTGGAAACCGTCGCGATCTCAGGCAGCAAACTGGTCAGGCTTTCCTGCCCTGCAGAGCCCACTTTGGGAAAGCACACACCAATCCTTTCCGAGTGATCTGCGAGCATCGTCGCCCCGCCCCCAGAACAGGTAAAGCCAGCGACACGCCTGCCTTGCGGCGCGCCTGCTACGCAGAGGTACTTCAGCGTTTCTAGAAACTGCGACGGGCTGGTGACGTCGATCACCCCGGTGCGATCAAACAGTGCCTGATAAAGCTCGCTCGAACCGGACAGAGAGCCGGTGTGACTGACCGTCAGAGTCGCCCCAATGGCGGAATTGCCGGTCTTCAGTGCGACAACCGGAACCCCCCGATCCAGGGCTTTCAGCGCGGCGCGTTCAAAAGCAGCAATGTCACGCAACCCTTCGATGTGCAATCCAATGGCGCGCACAGCCGGGTCTTCAGAAAAGGCATCCAGGAATTCCTCAATCCCCAAGACCGCCTGATTGCCTGCAGAAACCATGTAGGCCATTGGCAATGAACGCGCGCTCATGGTGATGTCGGATGAGAACATACCGGACTGGGTAATGATCGCCGCACCGTATCCCGGCGACCAGCCGCCATGTTCAAATGACCAAAGAGCGGCATTGTCGATATAGTTGATCATGCCATAGCAGTTTGGGCCGATCAGAGCCATATCTCCGGCGACTTCGATCAGATCTCGTTCCGATTGTATGTCGCCAGTTTCCTTGAAGCCCGCGGAAAAACAAACGACACCACCTGCACCCATCTGTTCCAATTCTCTCAGGGCATCAGTCACCCCGACCGCAGGGATAGCGAGATAGACGGCATCAGGTGGCTCCGGCAGGTCCGAGATGCTGGGAACACAGCCCACGCCATCCAGATCGGCGCGTTTGGGATTAACGGCCCACATTTGCCCTTGAAATCCACGCCGGCGGGCTTCGCGCACGGCAATGGTCGCATCACGTCCACCAATAAACGCGATGTGGCGCGGCTTTAAGAGACGCTCAAGGTTTTCGCGCCGCGCCGGCGTCATGCGCCAAGTGGCCTCAGGATGGACCTGGTGATGATGTGGCGTTGGATTTCGCTGGTGCCGTCCCAAATCCGCTCCAATCGGCTATCGCGCCAGAACCGTTGGATCGGCATTTCCTCCATCAATCCCATGCCACCAAAAATCTGAACGGCATCATCGGCGATTTTGTTGAGCATCTCTGAGCAGTAAACCTTGACCATTGCCGCATCTGCATCACCCATGACACCCGCTTCGGCACGTGCAACGGCGTCTTGCACCATCAAATCGGCCGCACGCAACGTCATCGCACCGTCCGCCAAACGGAAGCCGGTGGCCTGAAACGTACCGATCGGTTTACCGAATTGCTTGCGCGTTGCGGCCCACTCGGTCGCTAGGTCAAGGATGCGTTCGGCCTTACCGCAGCAGGTCGCGCCGACCCAGATACGCCCCATGCCGAGCCACTTTCCCGACAGCTCAAGCCCGCGACCCTCTTCGCCCAGGATCTGGTCCGGACCAAGACGCACATTGTCGAAACTCAACTCAAAAGTCTTGTAACCGCGATAGCTGACGCAATGCGTCCCTTCGCGGCAGTCGAACCCCGGAAGGCCCACATCGACCAGAAAAGCCGTCACCCGTTTGCGTGGGCCGCGTGGTGTTTCATCTGTACCAGTTGCAGCAAAGACAATCGCGAAATCCGGCATGCAGGGACCGGAGATAAAGTGTTTGGAACCATTCAGGATCCAGTCATCCCCGTCGCGTATCGCATTTGTCTTCATCCCCATGACATCCGAACCTGCGTCAGGCTCTGTCAAGGCAAAGAGCTCACGCTTTTCACCGCGCACGGCAGGAAGCAAATATCGCTCGCGCTGGTCTCCTTCGCAGGCCATCAGCAATTCCGTCGGGCGGGCCGCCCAGCTTTGTAGCGCATGGCTTGTACGGCCGTATTCCCGCTCGATCAGGGACATGGGCCCATATCCCAGCCCTCCGCCACCGACCTCTTCGGGCAGGTTGCAGGCGAAGAGGCCCAATTCATGCGACCTCGCCTCAATCTGGCGGCCGATCTCCTCGGGCACATAGCCTAGGCGATCCACCTTTTCTTCATGCGGATACATCTCTGTTTCGACAAATCGGCGAACCGTTTTGACCAGCAGGTCTGTTTCGTGACTGGTTTCCAGATTCATGGCAGCCTCATTCATTCTGCCTGAGCCCGTGCGTTTCGCCGCGACAGTACCGCAGAGACGGCAAAGGCAATCAGGGTGATGGCAATCAGGATCACGGCAGCGGCAGCCACTGTCGGATCGGTGTTTTCACGGATGCCGTTCCACATGCGGCGCGGCAGCGTGTAGACGCTGTATTTCGAGATGAACAAGGTCACCACGATTTCATCCCAGCTGAGGATAAAGGCAAAAAGCGCCCCGGCAAAAACCCCCGGCCTGATCGAAGGCAGGATCACCCGGCGCATGGTGGTCCAGTTAGAGGCCCCGAGGTTCTTGGAGGCTTGTTCAAGCTTAGGATCAAACGTTGCCAAGGACGCGCTGACCGTGATCAGCACCATGGGGGCCGCCAGTATTGTATGCGCAAGGATCAAACCGGCGTAGCTGTCCAGGAGACCCAGAGGTATCCACAACCGATAAAACGCCATGGCGGAAATAATCTGCGGTATGATCAATGGCAGCAACAGAAAAGCGCGCACCAGTTCGCTGAAACGCGACGAAACCCGCCACAGCCCGATCGCGCAAAGCGTGCCCAATAGCGTCGCAAGCGCAGAACAGGACACGGCAATAACACCACTTTGGAAAAAGCTCGAAAGCCATTCTTCGCTGGTGAACAGCTTTTGGAAATGGCGCAGCGAATACTCACCCTGCGGCATGGACAAAAAGCGTTTTGGCGTCAGTGAAACAGGGATGGCGATCAAGGCCGGTGTGACCAGAAACAACAGCAGCACCCAGGCCCCCACGCGGTTGAAAAATGAGAACAGGCCCGGCTTCATCGCGCTGCCCCCCCGAACACCGTGCTCAGCTTCATGAACCGCGACATGATCCAAAGCATCGCCAGAACGCCGAACAACATGATGGCCGCCAGCATCGCCGCTGTGCCCCACTTCAAGGTCACCAGTAGCTGAACCGAGATGTATTCCGCCACCATCAGCACCTTGCCGCCGCCCAATACGGCCGGTGTGACATAAAACCCGAGGCTGAGGATGAAAACCAACAGGGTCGAAGCCACAAGCCCCGGCATGGTCATCGGCAGGTAGACCCGCCAGAAGGTCTGGCTTCCGCTGGCCCCCAGGTTGCGCGAGGCGTCCATCACCCTCTGATCAATGGATTGCATCGAGACCAGCAATGGCAACACCGCATAGGGGATCATGTAATGCACCATTCCAATCAGAACGCCCAACTCATTGCGCATGAAGGCGATGGGTTCAGCAACCAGGCCGATGTCTTCCAATGTGACATTGACCAGCCCCTTGCGTCCCAGCAACATGAGCCAGGCGAAGGTGCGTACGAGGATGGAGATCCAGAACGACACCAATAGCAGGGTCAGCATGTAAGTCTTCTGACGCTGGTGGCAATGCACCATCGCATAGGCGATGGAATAGCCGAAAATGACGCTGAAGACCGTCGTGATGATGCAGATTCGTACCGTGGTCCAGACAATGCGGATCAACGCATCACCTTCCGCCAGTTTGGCATAGTTGCCAAACCCAGGCTCGGGGTCTGTTACGCTCAGCCAAAGAATATTCAGGATCGGCCCGAGATAGAGCGCGACCACCATCAGCAGCAAAGGCGCGATAATCAGCCATCCTGGGTGGATATGACGGTTTAAGGCTTGCATCCAGAGCTTTCGGAAAGGGTTTGGCAACCCGACCCTTAGGATCGGGTGACCATAAGCTAAAGCGATCAGCTGATCGCTTCGAGGAAGGCATTCACCGCGTCGCCGCCGTTTTTACCCCACCATTCAGGATCGTTGTAAACGATCTTGTCGATGTTCATGGCCGAGGTGATCGCATAAGGCTGTTGGTCCTCGGGAATCTGGCCAAAGGCCTCGGGATTCGACGGAGTCATGCCAAGGCAATCCAACAGCGCCAGCTGCGCTGGTATATCCTGCGCCGTGGCGATGAAATCCATGACTGCGGCACCAGCGGGGTTGCCCTTAGGCACGATATACGCCCCCGGCATCGCCATCGCCTGATTGTTCACCAGCTTGTATTGACCGTCAGTGTCGTTTTCGATGTTGCGACCCCGGTTCTGCCAGATGATCGCCATCGAGACCTCGTTGTTGACCACCATCGAGTGAACTTCCGATCCAGAGCCCCAGTAAAGGCTGTCATCTTTGATCGACTGGATTTTGTTCAGAGCGCGTTCCATGTCAAGCGGGTAGAGATCGCTGCCAGCGACGCCATCGGCCATCAATGCGGCCTCGAGCGACCCATTTGCCCATTTGTAAAGCGCACGGGTCCCGGGGAATTTCTCGGTATCAAAGAAATCGGCCCAGTTTTGCGGTGGATTATCGCCATAGGCTTCAGTGTCATACACAAAGGCATACCCGTAGAGGATGATCGACACCCCATATTCCAGCGCATAGCCGGGCAGCGTTTTCTCCTTGGACACCACGGAATAGTCAATCGGCTCCAGATGCCCGGTTGGTCCAAGTGACACGGCGTTGAACAAATCCGCATCCGCCACATCGGCCGTCACATTGCCACTGTCGACCATTTCCTTGATCTTGCCTTCCAGCGGACCAGAGGTATCAAACTTCAAACCTTTGCCGGTTTTGGCGGTAAAGGCCTCACCGATGGCCGAGCCATGGCATTCTTCGGATTGGCCGCCCCAGTTCCACATCACGACATGGTCTGCCGCCGCTTCGGCGTCGCCCGCCAGTACCGCATTCATTGCAACACCCGAGGCACCGCAAAGCGCCAGAAACGTGCGCCGGTCCATGCGGCCAGCCTTGAACGCCTGGGCGCTTTCGGCAAGCATTTCCTTTTTGAATTGTTTATCGTGCATTTTCTTCCTCCCATTTGATCCGAGATTTGACTCGGCTTTCGGTCATGACGCTTCTGGGCGTTCTGTGTTGGGGTGCCTAGCCCGCTTGTAGCTCCACTGCTGCTGTATCCTTCCAAAGCAAATCCACCCTCACCCCCTCTGCCAGATCGGAGGCGTTGCGCCAGACGTCGATATCAACCTCAATCTCGGCCCCCTCGTCGGTGTCCACGATGATCCTCTGCATCGAGCCGAAATAGGTGATGCTGCGAATGGCGCCCCTCATCCGGGCCTCGGTGTTTTCGTTGCCAAGCATCAGATCAATTTTTTCCGGGCGAAGGGCAAAGACCTTCCCCTGTTGATGAATGAAGTTCGATTTCCCCAGAAAGCTGGCGGTGAACTGATTGATCGGGCGCTCGTACAGCTCTTTTGGCGTGCCAACCTGCTCGATCGCGCCGTCGCGCATGATCACGATGCGGTCAGACATCGACAGTGCCTCTTCCTGATCATGGGTGACATAGATGAAGGTGGTGCCAACGCGGCGATGAATGTCCTTGAGCTGCTCCTGCACTTCGACACGCAGCTTTTTGTCCAGCGCTCCCAGCGGTTCGTCCAGCAACAGCACAGGCGGCGCAAAACACAAGGCACGTGCAAGGGCCACACGTTGTTGCTGACCACCAGACAACTGCCCCGGTTTGCGATCTGCAAACTCCTGAAGCTGAACCAGCTCCAGCATCTCGTCGACACGGTTCCGAATTTCGTCGGCGGGGCGTTTACGTACGCTTAGCGCATAACCTACGTTGTCGCGAACAGTCATATGGGGAAACAGAGCATATCCTTGAAACACCATGCCGAAATTGCGCTTTTCGGCGGGCACATCCGAGATGGACGCACCGTCCAGCGCAATCTCTCCTTTCGATATGTCGAGAAACCCGGCGATCATCATTAACAAGGTGGTTTTGCCCGATCCCGACGGGCCCAACAGCGTCAGGAACTCTCCATTTCGGATATCCAGGCAGATGTCGTTGACAGCACGGAACTGACCAAAAAACTTGGAGACATTGCGAATTTGCAAGCTACCGGTTTGGGTTGGATCAGCCATCCGCCCCCCTCAGGTTCAGCTTGTTGCGCGCCTCTTGCGGTGTCAGGATCCGCCCACCCATCCGTTCGACGATCTCTCGGGCGCGGGTGACAAGCTGGCCGTTTGTCGCCAGAACCCCGCGATCAAGGTAGATGTTGTCCTCAAGACCGACACGCACATTCCCGCCAAGCGCGACAGCTGCGGCTGCCATCGGCATCTGCCCCCGCCCAATCCCAAAACTGGCCCAGCTGGCGCCTACGGGCAGTTGCGCCTTCATGGCCGCCATGGTTTCCACCGTTTGATCGGCCCCCCATGGAATTCCAAGGCACAACTGGAACATCGGCGGCGCATCAATCAGCCCCTCCTCCACCATCGCCTTGGCAAATCGGATATGGCCGAGATCAAAGACCTCAAGCTCGGGCTTCACACCCCATTCCTGAACCAGTGCCGCCATCCGACGCAGTGTCGGTGGCGTGGAAATATAGATCATGTCCGTGTCGGAAAAATTCAGCGTGCCACAATCGAGAGAGCAGATTTCAGGCAGGCATTCCTTGATATGGGCGAGCCGTTCTTCTGGTCCAATCATGTCGGTGCCCGGACCGGGCATGGCGGGATTGGACGGGTCTGAAATCCAATCGCCCCCCATACCTGCCGTAACATTGATGACCACATCCGTATCGCTTTCGCGTATTCGATCCACGATTTCCTTGAAGAGCGCCGGATCGCGCGAGCCCTGCCCCGTTTCAGGATCACGCGCATGCACATGCGCGGCAGAGGCCCCTGCCCTGGCGGCTTCGATTGCCGCATCAGCAATTTCTTTCGGGGTCACCGGCACGTGAGGGCTCTTGCCGGTCGTATCTCCCGCACCGGTAACTGCGCAGGTCAGCACAACTTCGTAGGTCATATCCGAGCCCCCCCTTTTTACCTAGATTGCCGCGCGATTGACGGATAAAGATGTCGATTATCCGCCACAGATTAGGTTAGAATGGCGAAAAATCTGACCTAAAGCTTCTTGGTAAAACCAATGCATGTCGACATCACAACGCATATGCCTCGGGCTAAACGGCATGCCGTATTTGTCGTTGTCCCGCGCTTCAACCTGACCACGCTGATCACCATGATCGAAACCATGCGGATCGCAAATTACCTGGCGCCAGAACCGATGTTTTCCTGGGACATCGTCTCGTTCGACGGTCCTGAGATTGTTGCCAGCAATGGCATGACGACCGCAGTTGACACTGATTGCAGCAGCCTCACTCCGGCGGATTTTGTGTTTGTATTGGGCAGTTGGGGCACTGAGTACTACGAAAACACCACTTTACTTTCCTGGTTGCGAAAACGCGCACGCGCAGGCGAAACTATTTGCGGTGTTGAATTGGGCAGCTACATCGTCGCGCGGGCAGGCCTGTTGGACGGCAAACCTGCAACTATTCACTGGTCCTGGTTAAGCGGGTTCCGGGAATCCTTTGATCGGGTCGATGTCCATGAGTGTCTGTTCACTATTGACGGCAAGGTAATGACGTGCGCGGGCGGGTTGGCCGGGGTCGATCTGATGCTAAGGCTGATTGAATCCATCAGCGACAGCGGCTTTTCGGGGGAGATTGCAGACCAGATGCTGCATCACCCCATTCGCGACGCCGCCTCACCCCAGCGCAGCACCATGGGCCGGAGCACGGAAACCATGCTTCCGTTGATCCGAGAAGCGATGACCCTGATCGAAGAAAACATAGAAGAGCCGCTCAAGGTGCCCCAAATCGCTGATGTTCTGGGTGTTTCTCAGCGTCAACTGGAACGCCAATTCAAGAAACACGTGGGCTGTACCGTGGTGCAATTCGGCTTATTGCGCCGATTGCAGAATGCTCGCCTACTGTTGATTTCGACCGACCTCAGTGTACGCGAGATTGCCACCGCATCAGGATTCAATACACTGTCACATTTTGCCTATTCATTCGGTAAATTCTTCGGCCGGCGCCCATCCGAATACCGTGAGGCATGGCCGAAAAGCGAGCCGGCACCCAGCTGGCCCGGCTCTCTCTCGGATTTCTTGTCCATTCTGAACAACGTGCCCGCTCAAGGTTATCCCCCGCGGGACTGACGAAGAGCATTCAGCACTGCAACTATTTCGCGATCTCGTTGGGCTGCCAGGTCCTCGAAATCTCGGTCGCCGGCGACAGCGTTGCAGCCATCGACCATGCGATCGCGCAATTCCTTCGTCAGCTCAGGTGCCTCCAACCGAGTCCAAGGCAGTTTAAGCGCCGGACCGAACTGATCCAGGTTGGTGGCCATGCCTCCGGCACCACAGGCCACGTGAAAAGCCATACACTGACCCTGCGAGACCATACGAGGCGCCGGGCCGTTCATGAGCGCAATGTCGATGTCTTCCGGCGTTGCCTCTCCATTGGCGACCATATGCAGGGCCTCTCGCCACAGCGCTTCTTGCAGTCGGGTCGCGACAAAGCCGGGGATCTCTTTTTTCATCATCAACGGGGCCTTGCCCGCGATTTCGTAGAATTTCCCGGCCCAAGCCACCGCCTCTGGTGATGTCTGTTCGCCGCCCACGATTTCGACCAGTGGTAGCAAATAGGGTGGATTGAAGGGATGGCCGATCACACAGCGTTCCGGTGTCGCGCAAGTCGCTTGGATGTCGGTCATCATCAAGCCGGACGTGGAAGAGCCAATCACGACGTCTGTTGGCAAAATGAGCCCGAGTCGTTGATAAAGTGCCTGCTTGATCTCAAGACGCTCGGGCGCGCTTTCCTGCACAAATTCGGCGCCGTCCAGTGCAGCCTCCAGATCAGTAACAATACGCAAACGGTCAAGCGACGCGCCAGCAGCAAGGCCCAAATCCCTCAAGCTTTTCCAAGCAGTATGCAGGATCGCGTGGAAAGCATCCGTTTCACTTGCGTCATGCAAATAGGCGGTCACATCATAGCCACGCGCAAGAAAATGCGCGGTCCAACCTCCGCCGATGGGACCAGCGCCAATACTCGTGATGCGGGTGATTGAGGAGGGATCAGGATACATCACTCACCCTTGAATTTGGGTTCACGCTTTTCGACAAAAGCCGCGACACCTTCGGCCGCGTCATCAGATTTCAGCATCTTGCGGTAGATCGGCATCGGATCGGTTCGCATTTTGTGAAAAGCCTGTTCAAGCGGCACGCACTCGATCTCGCGCTGCACTTCTTTGACAGATTGCATTGCAAGAGGCGCTGACCAGGCAATCGAGGCCGCCCATTCCCGGGCCGCTGTCATCAATTGATCCTTTGGAACCACCTTGTTGACCAACCCGTAATGCGCTGCCTCGGTGGCGGTCATGCGACGGCCCAATAGAAACATCTCCATCGCGATATTGTGCGGTATTCTCCGAGGCAGGCGTTGTAGTGCCCCCGCATCTGGAACGATGCCCAAAGGCATTTCAGGCAGGCCAAACTCCACATGATCCGCCGCAATCAGCAGATCACAGGCCATGGCCATCTCGAATCCACCGCCGATGGCAAGACCGTTGATCGCCGCGATAACCGGCTTGTTGAGCGCCCAATTCTCGGTCAGACCCGTGAACCCGCCAAACCCGTAGTCATCACTCTCCCACCAGTTGTCGAGTTGCATTTCGCCCTCGTTCAGGGCCTTCAAATCCCACCCGGCCGAGAAAATCCGATCTCCGCCCCCGGTCAGGATCGCGCAACGCAAGTCTTTGTCCTCGTGCAGCTCTTGAAACGCCGCGGCCAAGGCCTGACTGGTGGGCACGTCAATCGCGTTTACCTTGCCCCGCTCTAGCATAACTTCCAGAACGTGGCCGTCGCGGCTTATCTTGACTCCATCTGACATGGCTTCAGCCCTCCTTGAATTCCGGCATGACCTCGTCGCAGAACATGCGCAAGGATCGCTGCTGCGCCGCGTGATCAAGCCCCATCGAGGCATAGTAGATGAATTCGTTCACACCCAAAGCCTCATAGCGCTTGAGCTTGGCGATGATGGTGTCCGGATTCCCGAACATGAGGTTTTCCTCTAGCATCAGCGGATCGTATTGCTCGCGCCCTTTGATCTCATCAAGCGACAGGGGGGCGGGGAAACCGTTCACGACATCACCGGCGTTTCGGAATAGGTTCTCGAATTGAGAAAGCAGTCGGCGAATGGCCGCGAGGGCTTGATCGCGATCGGAATCGTTGTCGTAGACACAGGCGTGCCGCATCAAAGCGAAGCGGGGGTGCCATCCATTGTCTGCCTTGGCGATGGCCTCGTCCAGCTGGCGCTTGTATAGTTCCGCCTCGGCAAAGGGTCTGGTCAACGGCCAGCAATTCACGTGGCAGCGCTCGCGCATGGCATAGTCGTAGGTGATCGGTGATCGCGCAGCGACCCAGACCGGCACCTCGTCCTGAACCGGTTTTGGAACGGATGTTGAGGTCGGAAATTGCCAGAACTCTCCGTCATGCGCATAGTCCCCGCGCCAAAGCGCGCGTACGGCCGGTAGCATTTCTTGCATGTAGCGCCAGGCGTCGGATTGCTTGAGGCCCGGCTTCATGCGGTCAAACTCTCGCTGATAAGCCCCCGATCCAATGCCAAACTCGAGCCGCCCTCCACTGATCAGGTCGGTGAAGGCAGCCTCGCCCGCCAGATTGATCGGATGCCAGTAGGCCGCAGTGGCCACTGCCGTACCAAGCCGGATCCGGCTGGTCTCGGACGACCACCAAGTCAGCAATTGAAACGGGTTCGGGGCAATGGTCATTTCCAGCGCGTGATGTTCGGCAGACCAGACGATATCGAAACCGCCATCTTCGGCGATTTGCACCATCTCCAATGTGTGGCGCGCGACGTCTTTCATATCAATACTGTTGTCGATCCGCTCCATGTTTACGGCAAGTTGGAATTTCATGCTCACCTCCCTCAGCGCATTACAAACGGATTCGCCATCGGCTCATCCGATGTGTTCATCCAGACCGTCTTGGGCCGGGTGTAATCGTAGATCGCCTGGAACCCGCTTTCGCGGCCATAGCCTGATCCTTTAACGCCACCAAACTCCGCTATCGGCGACACAACACGGTAGGTGTTCACCCAGACGATGCCGGCACGCACCGCATTTGCCATGCGCAAGGATCGCGCGCCGTCGGTGGTAAAGATGCCCGCCGCCAGCCCATGTTCGGTATCGTTGGCCAGTTCCAGCACCTCAGATTCGGTCTTAAAACGCTGGACGCAAAGTACAGGGCCGAAAAGCTCTGTATCGACGATACGCAGATCCTGCCGTGGGCAGTCGATGATGGTTGGCTCGAAATATAGCCCTGCTTTGCCTTCCGGCTGCTTGCCCCCCACCAGAACTGTGCCGCCCTCTTCCTGAGCGAAGGCAACCTCGCGTTGGATGTGGTCCAACTGTCCAGGGGTGCAAAGCGGCCCCATCTGAGTTTCCTCGGCCAGTGGATCGCCAATGAGGATCTGCTGCGCCTGCGCCACCATCCTGTCGAGAAACTCATCCGCGATGTCCTCGTGCAAGTAGAGCCGCGATCCGGCGACGCAGCTTTGCCCTGTCGCGCCAAAGATACCGGCAATCGAGGCATTGACTGCACTTTCGATATTGGCGTCATCAAAAACAATGAAGGGCGACTTGCCGCCCAGTTCCAATGAGACCTCGGCAAAGTTGCGTTTTGCGTTTTCCAGCACATGGCGCGCGGCATTTGGGCCACCGGTAAAAGAGACGCGCGCCACCAGTGGATGCCCGGTCAAAGCCCGTCCACAGGGCTCACCATGACCCGTTACGATGTTGACCACACCAGGCGGGATACCGGCCATTTCGACAAGTCGCCCAAACTCCAGCATGGCCGCGCTGGCATGTTCGGATGCTTTCAGAACAACCGTATTCCCGGCAGCCAATGCCGGGCCGATCTTGACCGCTACAAGGAACAATTGCGAATTCCATGGCACCACGGCAGCAACCACGCCCAGAGGTTCGCGCTTGGTAAAGACAAACATGTCAGGTTTGTCGATGGGCAGTGTCTCGCCGCTTACCTTATCCGCACACCCAGCAAAAAAGTGGAAAAACTCGGCAATGTACTTGGCTTGCCAACGCGTTTCCTTGAGCATCTTGCCGGTGTCGATGGATTCAGTTCGTCCCAGCTCTTCGGAATGATCCGCTAGAAGATCGCCCAGCTTGCGCAGGCATTTGCCGCGCTCGGTCGGTGTCATACGCGCCCACGGCCCGCCGACAAAAGCAGTGTGCGCCGCGGTGACTGCGCGGTTTATATCATCCTCAGTTGCCTCTGGAACACGGCTCCAGACCTCACCATTGGCTGGGTTGACGCTGTCAAAAGTACCGCCATCCGCAGCGTCGACCCAGTCGCCATCAATCAGCATCTGATAGTTTTTGACATCAGCCATGGCGTGCCTCCCCCCTGATTGTTGCCTCCCTATTCATGTCTGCTTTCGCGCCTCAGGGTTATGAAAATACGACGCAGTCTGTCGAAAAATCCGGGTCTCGCATCCGATCATGGGTGCAGGCTGTTCCAAAGGGAGGCTTGGAAATGGGTAGCAAAAAGCAGGTTATCGGAGGTCCACTGGAAATTGGCGGACGGGTTCTGTCGCTGTCCCGCGCCGTTCGGGCAGGTGATTTCGTTTTTCTGACAGGGCAAATTCCTATGCGAGACGGCGTGCCTATGACCGATGGCACCATCGAAGAGCAGACCCGCGCAGTTTTGGACGACATCACCAAGACACTGGCCAAGGCAGGCTGCACCCGCGACGATGTCGTCAAGGCCATGGTCTGGCTGCGGGAGCGCGACGATTTCCCTGGATTTAACGCCGTCTACGCCGACTATTTTCCAGTTGAGCCTCCAACCCGGTCGGCTGTGGTCAGCGATCTTCTGGTGGATGCCCGCGTTGAGGTCGAAGTCGTAGCCTATCGCCCCCTCAAGGACCAATCCTGATGGACATTGCACCAGACGGAACCCATTTCAAAATGACAGGACCAGAAGGTGCGCCTGTTGTGGTAATGATCCATGGGCTGGGCCTGAACCAGGATTGCTGGCAATGGACGATCCCTGCACTGTCTGATCGCTTTCGCGTTCTCACCTATGATCTATATGGTCATGGGCAAAGTGCCCCGCCACCCGAACGCCCCAGCCTTTCAATGTTTTCACGCCAGCTAGAGAGCTTGCTGGACCACTGCGCCATCCAAAGCGCGGTTATCGCAGGGTTCTCGTTGGGTGGCATGATCGCGCGTCGGTTTGCCCAGGATGTGCCACAACGGGTTTCAGCTCTGGTGATCCTTCATTCCCCTCACAAACGGACCGACGCCGCACAAGAGGCAATCTTGAAACGGGTGGAACAGGCACGGCGGGACGGACCAAAGGCAACGGTCGAAGCTGCGCTGGACCGGTGGTTCACCGATGCGTTCCGCCAGTCCAACCCTCGTATGATGGAGACGGTACGCGACTGGGTCATGGCCAATGACAAAGCAATTTACCACACCATCTATCGCGTGCTGGCCGATGGTATCGACGAAATTGTTGCGCCAAGCCCGCCGATTTCTTGCCCGGCGCTGGTGATTACCGGTGATGAGGATTTCGGCAACGGGCCTGACATGGCCTATGCCATCGCAAGCGAGATTGCGGGGGGCAGTGCACTTATCCTCCCGGGACTGCGGCATATGGCACTTGCCGAAGACCCGGCCGCAGTGAACAAGCCACTCCGCAGCTTTCTCAACAATCTGGATCTGAAGCCATGAGCACCAAAATCCTCAAAGGCCTGCGTGTGTTGGATTTGAGCCGGATGCTTTCAGGTCCCTATTGTACAATGCATCTGGCGGATCACGGGGCCGAGGTGATCAAGATCGAAGGCAAACATGGCGACACCAGCCGCGGCAACGGACCGTTCCGTCAAGACGATCCGGATCATGCCTGGGCCGGCTACTTTGTAAGCCTGAACCGCGGCAAGAAAAGCGTGCAGCTTGATCTGAAATCGTCCGAGGGCTGCGCGACTTTTCGAGAACTTGCGGCAACGGCGGACGTCATCGTCGAGAATTTCCGCCCGGGCGTGATGGATCGCCTTGGCCTGTCTTATGAAAGCCTTGCTGCCGACAACCCCCGGCTCGTCTATGCCGCGATCCGTGGCTTTGGCGACCCGCGCACAGGCCAAAGCCCCTATGCCAACTGGCCTTCGTACGATGTGGTTGCGCAGGCCATGGGCGGTCTGATGTCCGTCACCGGACCGAATGCTGACACACCCACCAAGACCGGACCTGGGGTGGGTGACATATTCACCGGCATGATGATGGCTTTCGGTATCATGACCGCCCTGCGCGAGGCCGAAGCGACGGGCAAAGGGCAGTTTGTGGATGTGGCCATGTATGATGCCATGATCTCGCTCTGCGAAAGAATGGTTTACTTGCATGACGTGACAGGAGAGGTGCCCGGACCGGAAGGCAACGGGCATCCATTCCTTTCCCCGTTTGGCCTTTACCCTGCAGCCGATGGCCACATCGCGCTTGGTATTGTCGATGACGCGTTTTGGCAGCTTTTGACGCGGCTGATGGGGCAACCGTCACTTGGACAAGATGACCGCTTCTCCACAAGGGCGGCCCGGGCCAACCATGCTTCCGAAGTCAACAAAATCGTACGCGATTGGACCCGACAACGGACTAAGGAGCAATTGACGGCAACACTGGGTGGCCAGGTCCCGTTCGGCCCGATGAACACTATCTCGGACATCGCGGCCGACCCTCATGTAGCCAGTCGCGGCATGCTGGCGAAGGTCCCCCATCCGGATGCGGGACATGAACCTTGGATCGTAGCAGCAAACCCGTTGCGGTTCGGTCGACACCGCCAAGGTGCACTGACGACCCCTCCTGCGCTAGGTGAGCACAATAGCATTCTGGAAGGATTGACCCCACCGGAGTCGACGGAACCCTTAGCCGGGAAGGCGCTGCGCGACGCCTTCGGGCGCTTTGCCACCGGTGTGACAGTGGTAACTACCCGGCAGCCGGACGGGACCCCGCGCGGGTTCACGGCGAACTCATTTACCTCCGTTTCTCTCGACCCACCTCTACTCCTGGTTTGTGTCGGTAAGCAGGCCTTGTCCTTTGAAACCTTCCTGCAGGCGGATCATTTCACGGTCAACGTCCTGTCGGACGACCAAAAAGAAATCTCGGGCCTTTTCGCGTCTCAATCAGCCAAAAAATTCGACATTGCAGCCTGGCAACCTGACGCGCGGAACATGCCCACGATAGACGGTGCGCTCGCCCGGTTCAGCTGTGCCCGACACCGTTTGGTCGATGCTGGTGACCATCTGATCCTGATCGGCCGCGTGGAGGACTTCGAAACGCGCGAGGGACATCCGCTGGGCTACTTTCGCGGTGCCTATTTCGATTTGGGGCTCAACAGTGCCCTGACAGAGGCCGCCACTGCAGGTGGTGTGACCGTCGGAGCGGTACTGGCCAACGAAGATCGGGTCCTACTCTCCGTTGACAAAAGCGGGCACATTTCAGTGCCGGTTGCTCCTGCAAATAACAATTCTGCAGATGGGCTGATCACTGATCTGTCAAACCGAGATTTGATTGTAGAGCTGGCGCATCCTTATGCGGTTTATCGAATATCCAAAAGTGGGACGCAGCGGATCATCTACCACGGAAGCGTTCATGGGCAGCCCCCTGACGGCATGCAATACTTTGATCTCGGCGACTTGCCGCTGGAACGCGTACGCGACGGGGCTGAAAATTCGATGTTGCGCCGTTACGCAAAGGAAAACAGCCACGGTACATTTGGTTTCTACCACGGAACTGAAGTCGAAGGCGTCGTACACACACCGACCGGGCACCACAGCTATCACGTTTGACAGGAGAAGCAATATGATCCCCGAATTGCGCAAGGTAGTCACCTTTGATGAGGATATTCACACAGAAGGAGGCCGACCTTCGGAACCCGTGTTGCGCATGATCGGCGTGGCAGCGGTGGTCAGAAACCCTTGGGCAGGACGTGGCTTTGTCGATGATCTTTCACCAGAGATTCAGCGCATGGCGCCAGTTCTGGGAGAGATGCTCACCAACAGACTGATCGCTCTGGCGGGGTCAGGCGATGCGATAGAAGCCTACGGAAAAGCCTGTATCGCCGGGACAAGTTGTGAGATTGAACATGCCTCCGCGCTTATTCACACCCTGCAGTACGGAAATTATTATCGTGAGGCAGTGGGTGCAAAAAGCTATCTCGGTTTCACAAACACGCGAGGGCCCGCGAACACCCAAATTCAGATCCCGCTGATGGACAAACATGATACCGGGCGGCGGTCGCACTACCTGACCGTCCAGTTTTCAATCTACGACGCGCCGGATGTGGATGAACTTGTTGTGGCTCTGGGGGCATCAACCCGTGGTCGCCCGCACCACCGGATCGGCGACCGATACTCAGACCTCGCTGCCTTGGGAAGGGATGTGGAGAACCCGGCTGGGGTCTAGTTTGTTACGATGATGATGCGTATCAGGTAATTGGCTTGAGGCAAGTTGTTGTCTTCGATGCAGACCAACTCAGCACGAGACCTGACAATCAACAAATAAGGATTGGGCGCAAAATCGCCAACGACCGCCGCCTCCTTGATGGGGTATTCTGGGTCGGCTAAACCGGAGTCACTTCGCGTTCAGCCGGAAGCGTTTAGAAATGCTCAGACACTCATCATCAGGCAGCGAGCGCCAAACATGGAGTTCGCTCAGGGACACCAACCTCATAAAAAGCGGCTTTACAACTACTACCCACTTCCCTTTTTCTAGTGCGTCTAGCTCATTTGGACAGAAATAACAGCAAGGAAGTTTGTTCCATGCAACTGTGTCAGCCACAGACAAAGCTCTCATTCGCAGCGGCTACATGAAACCCTTAATCAAAACCTGTTGCGGACATCCTGTGTTTAGTCTGATAGATCGTCTGTTGATGTGTGATCGCCGGAGCCGGAAAGACTGAAATGCTTGTTACAGTTGCTGTCGCCGGTTATCGATCTCTCCGAAATCTGGTTCTGCCACTTGCTCCCCTGACGGTAATTACCGGTGGCAATGGGGTCGGAAAGTCGTCGCTGTATCGCGCGCTTCGAATGTTGAGCGAGGTGTCACAAGGTAGTGTCATCTCTACACTCGCGTCTGAAGTAGGGTTGGGCTCCACAATGTGGGCGGGGCCTGAAGTGCTGTCTCGAGGGATGAAAACGGGTGAAGTACCCATCACCGGAACGACTCGGAGCAAACCAGTCGGCCTAAAGCTTGGCTTTGCGTCCGAAGACTACGGGTACGCAGTCGAGCTTGGATTGCCAGCAGAAACCTCAGCCTTTTCTAATGATCCTGAGATCAAGTCCGAAGCATAGTGGATCGGCGAGACATTGAGCCGACACAACGCGCTTGCAGAGCGCCGTGGCCCGTGTGTACGGGTACGGTCGGAGTACGGTTCTTGGAACCAGGCGGCCACTACCCTTCCACCGTTTGACAGTATGATGACCCACGCAGCCGATCCGAATAACGCATTAGAGCTGCTGCATTTACGAGACCGTATGCGGAATTGGCGGTTCTATGATCAACTTCGGACTGATCGTGAGGCCCCGGCCAGAAGGCAACAGGTCGGCACCCGAACTCCAATTCTTACGAGTGACGGCTCGGACCTGGCGGCAGCTATTGAGACAATTCGGGAAATCGGCGATGTGGCAACACTTGAAAAGACCATCATGGACGCATTTCCGGGAAGTTCAATTGAGGTTTATGCGAAAGATGGGTTATTCAGCCTCACAATGAAACAGCACGGGTTGCTGCGCCCGCTCAGCACTGCGGAATTGTCGGATGGGACCCTGCGATACCTGCTCCTCGTGGCGGCCTTACTGACGCCACGACCTCCTAGCCTGATGGTCCTAAATGAGCCCGAAACAAGCCTGCATCCTGACTTAATCCCACCTCTAGCTCGGTTGATCAAAGAAGCCTCCGCGCGAAGTCAGATCATCGTCGTTTCTCACAACCGAGCGTTAGCCAAAGCTTTGAGCAAGGGTAATGCGCTCACGCATCACCTCGGCAAAGCCACTGGGGAAACCTTTGTCGAAGCGGCGGAACCCATACCTTGGTCGTGGCCCAAACGATAGCCTTTAGGGAAGTGCTAACAACGCGCGCGATTGAGTTGTGCGTTACACGGAATCGCCTTGACCCACACTGACCTCGCGCGCGATATAACCGCATGGTTTCCAAATCTACGGTACATCTTGCCGCTATCTTGTATGGCTTGAGTTCATCGATTGTAGTGGCCGAAAAGGTTCATTTTTCTGGACTCTATGTCCCGGAAGGTCTTTCGTGCGCGGAAGGCGCGCGGATTTCGGAGGAATATGGGGACCTTCGTGCCGGATACGTCATCTATGACGACGAGGGGCGCAAATCGGACGACGGGTCTTGTGCTTACGCTCAAGTTCAGGCTCTTCGCGGAACCGCGGTGCAAATCGTTGATCTGGCCTGCTCATTTGACGGTGCAACCTATTCTTACCGCCAGCTCTTAACCCCGCTTGAGAAAAATAGGCTGCTGGTTGTAAACTCACCAGACGAAGAAACCTCCACTTACCAGATCTACACTTTATGCGGATGGGTTCCTGAGAGCTGAATGCGGTAGCGCTCTCCCGGCGACTTCGTGAACTAGTCTTAAAGGAAACTCATCAGGCGGTTGGCCACACTAGATTTAGCAAAAGAATAACGACTGCAAAGGCGACCGCAAGTGTCAGCCGCTGTCTTCCCTTGCTCTTTCCGTCAAGGACACCGGTAAGCTGCATTAACCAATAGGTGGCGTAAAGTAAGGCACCAGAAGCAAGCGCGTGCGCGACATCATAGTTCATAGGTTTTCCGTCATTTGATGATTCCATAAATCTCAATGATGAGTGCAGATTCCCGTTATTTCCATGGCTAAGATGATCTCCGGGCCGTATTCTGCATAACCTAAATCGGTGCAAGGTTAGTTACATCTGGGTCGCCCGTTGAAAAGCCCCTCTATGGCCCACTTATATCCCTGCGGCGTCGCAATCAAAGAATAAGGGCAACGATACTAATAGGGCTCGAACGTAGTAGATGACGTATTCGCTAGGGTAGAACATAAAATGTCGTTTTCTACATTCGTCGTTGCGTTGGTTACAATCGGTTGCGTGCCTGTGAATTCGACAATCCACTAGTATGCTCGCCGACCATCGTTGAGCCGCTCGATATTGCTGGGCGGACCCTGATCCAAAACCACCGACAGGGTGTCTTGTCACGCGCCGCCTTGCCGGACGGAATCTGCACATCCCGCCAGAAGCAGAAAGCTGAAGATCAAGGCTGCGGCAGAGAGTGCTATCTAAGTTTTTCGACCATAGATTTTCCTCTAGCAGACCCGCACAATTGTTCTATTTCGATGCAGGAAGCTGCGCTAGCTGAGTCATTGGTATTCACGCACCGCGAGATCGGCGGCCTCCTTGGGAAGGATGAGGTTCCATCGCCTGTTCGCGATCTCCTCTCTGACCGTCACGGCGCTAACCATCCTGTTCCCAACTCGCAGCTCAAGGTCCTTTCCGATCTTCGCTCTTGTCAGGCCCGCCACGGCGAAAGCAGCGTCTTTGTTTAGCTCGAGCCGAAGGATCACTTGCTCATTGCCGGTCTCTTCGGTGCTCATTTCGCGGACAGCAGCAGGCATTAGAGCAATCGGGCCGATGGAAAGCCAGTCAGGAAATCGCTCTACCACGCATACCGGGTAGTCCCCTGGATGTCTTCCACCGCCGAGGTCCAGGCAGTTGTCCTCCTGTACGGCCAGCTGTACACGCGCGCCCGCCCAGAACGCGGCAGTCACCAGCACTACCATCGCCGCGACTAAGGCGAAGAGCCGCATTAACGGTTCCAAAAATAGAGAAACAGCGACGTCAGAAGCATCGCCACTGCACCTAAGGTGAATATCCATCCAAGGCCGAGAAGGAAAAACGCTTCGCGCAGCACTCCGTCCTCGTCAATCTGCACACCTTGCACCCAATAGAGGACCCATAAAACCGCACCAATGGTCAAAGAGAACAGCGCCGAGATCAGGGTCACTTTCGCGGCGCGCCTAGTTGCACTGATCATATCGATAGTCTCCGTATTCGATCCAACGCTCTGAACCATCTTCAAAAACGAGAAACTCGGAACGGTCCTGGCCCAAGAGAGCGACGATAAAGCCACGCGGCGGCTCTGCATTGCCGAAGTAGCTGTAGGACGTCATTGCGTCCATCGTTTCACCGTTGACCGTAACACGCGCGTCCCAGTCGCTGCCGGTGTCGACAATGGCATATTCGATCTGTCGCTGAGTGCCGCCCCCGCCGCAGTAGACTACGCCTTCAGGTGCTTCCGGACGGGAACCTGAACCCGACGAGGCGAGGTTACTACAACTGCGTTTCAACGAACGGATGGCCGCCGAAGACCCCTTCAATTCGAGGATCGCATACGAAATGTCCTGATCGGTCATAGAGAGATTGAGCGTCGCGTTAGCGGCAATCTGATCCAGAACAAACACGTAGTCATTGGCGTCATTGAACTCAATTTCGACGGGGTAATTGTCCACAACCCGGAAGGAACTGTTGGCCCGCCCGGCCTGAAACGCACCGACTTCAGCTGTGCCGTTGCTCATGAATCGAAACGAAAGCCCCTGCTTGTTCACGATGTCTTGGCTGTCTTCATAGCCTGCTGGAGCAAACCGTATGCGGTCGCATTGCAGTTCTAAAGTGATATTGTTCGCCTGAATGAATGCATTAGGGCTTGGGCCTGAACTAAACTGCCAATCTGCCATTGCCGACAATGGAGCAGCGAGCAAAAAGGACGTAAATAATGTGGAAAGCCAGTTCATTTATGACCTCATTATTGTAGAGAGCGAAACCGGCGGCTGCCGGTGTTCAAATTCGTGAGAGCCGGTTGACTCATCAACCTAGTGCCCAAAGCCACACCCGCTTCACATCTTTTTTCCTCTTGGAATAGGCGGCTCTTTAGACCGCACGCTTCAAAGAGCTTATCCCTCACCCATGAAGAACACGGACGTGACAGCGCCGGACGGAGTCGTCTCGCAGACCCAGAAATTTTGCGCGCCGGGTACGTTCATGAGCAGGCTAAAGCCATCGTCAAGGCGAGTAACGTCGTTCACTGACGAACCGGTGACACCGACGGTAGAGTTGACATCTGCGACGCAATTGGCGCGCGCGACGGCCTCACCGTCACCAGAGCCGGGTTGCGTCGTCTCGACACAGCCTGCGACAGCCGTTGCAACGAAGACTGCAAGGCCAATTTTTGAATAGTTAGACACTTATTCCCCCCAATTTGATTCTGTTGGTTGTTGACAGTCGGAATAGCGAGACCCGTGCAGGCAAACCGTAGATTCTTCCTTAGTATTCTCCCAAACAACTTTACTACGTCCCCGCAAAACCTCTGACCAAGTCTGCGTCATAGCGTCAAACTGGAGCGGGACCGTATGCATTATCGCCTTCTTGTGACGGTCGACTCAGCCACCAGATCATGAGCACTGAGAGTATGAGTTGCAGAATACCGACAACCATCAACCCGGTGACACCGAGGAAAGCCGCTGGGCCCCTCAGAGTTTCAGGATCATTCGCGCCTTGCTCGAGCGCAGAGAACACTGCGATGCCACTGAACAGCATGAGCACAGTCGCGATGCTTAGTGCTGCAGGCAAAAGCAAATACCAGCCCGGTCGTCCTGTGTCGTGCAGTCGACGCCATCCAGCAGCCAGCATGGGTATTAGAACGGCAAGCTGAAAAATTGGGGTCAGGACTTGGATGCCTTGTCCGGTTTCGGGATCCGTCCCAAAGATTGATGCGTCGACGATTGCAAAGACGAGGCTTACGAGAACAACAAACAGCACAAACCACCAGTACTCAGACCTCACTGCACGCCCGGAAAAAACAAAGTACTTTCCAAAGCACGTTTTGGTTGCTTGAACAAATCCCATATTTCCGAACTCCTTAGAGCGGCGGCCCGATCTCTCTGAAATCATGGACCCTACTCCACGGCTTAGTCAATCGCCTTGGCACTGCTCCCTCAAAACCGGTGAGTGTCCAAATTCGCCACCTTAGAATCTTCTCTGAAGCAGCGCTCGGTTTCCCTGCTGCGGTAGTACAAAATGCACCTGGTAATCCCGACCCATACCGTGGCCTCCGTGTCACCTCATCATGCTTTTTGAGTGAAGCACGCTTCTGGGGTAAACCAGACGCGAAGACGCACGCACTCTTTCTCGGGCGTCGATACTAAACTGTCAGGTGGGGTCGGCCGGTCAAAATGTGGGCGCGCGCCGCCATTCGGGATCGAGAGCCCGCAACTCTTGCAGGGTCCCCGCGCCATGCGCTGCGCCATAGAGGACAACGACGTTACCCGGAGCGGCATCGATCACGGCTGCCAAGTGCCTGTTACGTGCGTCAATTGTGATCTGCGTGACCCGCGCGGGGTCCGCAGTCGGCAGAACGAAGTCTCTCATGGGCGTCGACAGGTTCTCTTCGCTGATTTCGAGTGGTCCAATCAGCATTTCATAGGCGTCTGCGATTTGTGCTGGTGTCAGATCCACGTTCACATCCTGACCACCGGGGAAGCCAAGGAAAGCCTCGTTGTCCTGTGCAACAAGACCGTCCGACACGTTCTCGGCATAGAAGGCCGGCGAGGGAAGCATGCCCAGCATTGCGCGTATCCTTAGTTTGTCGGCGACGCTGGCCGTGTCGAAGTCGATAAACTCGTAATAGAGGTCCGCTCCATTTAGCTTGAGGCGTTCGACCTCAGCGGCAATACGATCATAGAAAGGCTGCTCGGCGATATGGATCATGGGGATGAAATACAGGCTTCGCTCGCCATTGGTGAAGGTAAAGCGTTTTGCGCCACCTGCAGATCCATCGACAATGAAGTCTTCCTCGGTCAAGGTGCCAATGTCGCCAGGTGGACCCTCGGGTATAGGATCCCCCGCAGCGTTGTTCCCGATCACAGCTGCAGCCAATAGTGAGATGGCAAACGATGTTGACAACTTTTCTCTGAAAGATTTCGTTGCACTCCTCGCAGTGGCCGTGATTCTTGTAATGGTTGCCATTGTTGTGGGGACGCAAGAAAAAATGAATTGGGACGCGGACATGGATGTTTCTTACCTTCGCGGTACGCTGAAAAATGTGTAGCTGTTCGTCTGGGTCAGGATTGGCACACCAGTCTGTGCCATGAGTTCATCCATATCCGTCGAACCGGTTGAACACGCTACAAGATCGGCAGCGTCGTCTAGGAAATCGAGGGTGAAAGCGCTTTCGCCAACGAGGCGGCAATCATCAGCAGCGCTTCTGTAGCCGCGGACGAAGATCAATTCCGGATCAGGTTCGCTTATGGCAACCTCAGGAGTAGTTTCAATGCACCCCGAAACAGCCAGCACCGATGCGATAGTGCCGATATTGAGCATAATCATTTCGAGGTGTCGTTTCAAATACGCTACTCCCACTCTGCGCGCGTGCTGCGCCACACCTTTTCTTCTGCATCCCATACGCTGGCTACGATGCAGGGCGTTGGGTTGATACCTTCACACTGCGAGCCATGCACATCCGCCAGAAGCACCCGGAACGGGCCGATGTTCGCCATCTCCCAACCCTGATTGAGAAGCGAAAACGCACGATCCTCGATCAGGAAATGGGACATGCAACCGCCTGTACCACAATAGAGTGATGCAGCGGTCGAACACGAGAATCCACTTTCGTCCAGCCCCCAGTCCCGCTGGAGGTCTCCGTCCAGATCCACGCGGCGAACCGCACCGAACTCCAGGGCGAACTGTCCGTTCTCGAATTCAGAACAAGCCCTTTGGGCGGCTTCGACCTTTTCGGCCAACCGCGCCGGCAGCGCAGACCAATCTTGTGCAATTGCTGGACCAGTGTTGAATGCCGTCAAGATTGCACAGAGAAAGAACGCCCATTTCCGGGCATCGTCGCGGTTGCTCTTTCTGGCTATCTTAGTCTCCATTTTCGATTCTCCATCATGTACCTAAGGTTCCGCTGCATGGTTCGCCGGTGTTGTCACCGAATTCGATTTAGTTTCGTCACCATCACTGAAGACAAGGAATTTCGACCGTTCTTCGCCAAACAGCCCGAACTGGAACCCTGTCGGCGGCTGTGATCGAAAAAGCTGTGCGACGTCATCGCGCGAATGGTATCGCCATCAAAAGCAACGCTTACACTCCAAGGGTCGTCTGGCTCTCTCACGAAAGCGTTGTCGATGACCTTCTCTGCGGCACCATTTCCGCAGCAGACTATGCCTTCAGACGCTTCCATGATCCGAGATTTCGACACGCCGGAGTTGCAGGCTAAGCGCTGGGAATTGACCGCCGTGGACGAGCCTTTGAGCGTGGCGAAACCGATATCCAGTCCAACTTTCCGCACTTCCACCTTGGGGCTCCTTTCCCTGCAGAAGAGTACATCTGCAGTTCGCCGCGACGCGTGACAGTTGGGAGCAAACATCATCCGCGCAATCCATAATTCGAACACTGGCATTCGACAACTCGCTGCACTTTGCTTGAACGGCCGCTTTAAGCGCTTCGTCGCAGCAGACGGACGTAACTGGTGTGCTTTCTGCATGCGCGAATACTCCGGGCAGAGTTCTTGCAGTTTCGTGAGTAAATTCTATCGCGAGGCGAATAATCTTCAAGCGGCACTGTTGCACCGCGGCCCCCCATCAAAAACCATTTGCCATAGCGGTCTTTCATTCGAATATTTTTTTGTGCTCAAATATTCTCCGGATGATCGCAAAAGGTTGTGGCCGCGTTTGTGAAGTTAGTGGGGAGAGCTTATGGAAACAAAGGATCGAGTTCAGGCAAGCGTAGCGCCGTACGTTGATCGCGCACTTTTCACTAAGCTCACACTCGGAGCCTTGGCGTACTTCTTACTGCCCGGCATTGCCCAGGCCCAAAGTTCGCAATCTTGCGCTGAAGTTGGTGCTCCGCGTCAAGAATACACTGCTGGAACAGAGACCATTCTTAGCGGGCAGACGATATCTTCTACTGTTAAAACCTGCCTGCCAATTCCAAACGGGCCCATCACGGCGCTTCTGATTGGTAATTCCACCATAACGCCTTCTGGGGAAATTGAGCTGTATGTCCCGGGGCAGAGTCAAAATCCAGACAGAGCATCGGTACTGACTTTGTTGAACGTCGATGTCGCGGCAGGGAGCGGCGACTTTGTTTCACGGGAGGCCCTGACGACGCAAATCAACGGCAGACTACGAGTCAATATTGTAGGGACTTCGATAGGATCAGGACGGTCCATGACATTTGCGCCCGCAAATGGGAGTGATGTTGACCCAACCGAGGTATTTTTCCAATCAGACACGCCGTTAACTTACGATAATTTGACAGTAACAAACGCGACGGAAATCGCGTTTGGTGTGATCAACATTCAGACAAGAAGCGCTCAAGCGTCTGATTTTACACTGACCAACAGTTCAATGTCGGCCACCAGCAATATGGTGATCGGTGCTGGTTCAACACTTCGGCTTGACGCGTCCAGCAGCTTAACCACGGTCGATTTTGATAACTTTGGTACTCTGGCCGGCAACGGCACCGTGAACGCATTCAATTTCAACGTGAGAAATGGCGCTGTTCTTTCACCGGGCTCCTCGATTGGGACGTTGAATATTAATAGTGCAATTTCCTTCGCTGCGGGGTCGACGATTTTGTCGGAAGTCGACCCCGCAGCGGCACAAAAAGCGGATCTGGTTTCGTCAACAGACGCAGTCACTGGTATCAACAACGCCACCATACAAGTCGAAGCCGCTCGTCCAGGCTTGACTGCGCAGGACTATGCTGCTGGCAACGACTACACGGTTTTTCAAGCCTCGCGTTTCGATGGAAACTCCCCAACTCTTGTTGCCGGAGGATCTCTGCCCGCCCTATCCAGTCTGAGTATCTCAAACACGCCAACCGCAGACGGTAGAATTGATATTGCGTTTTCGACCCTCCCCGTTTCGAGTTTACCGCAACATCCATCAGTTGTTGGATCTCCCAATGCAAGCAACCTTGCTGGTGCGGTGGCCAACACCACAAACACGTCTCCAGGAACCAACCTGACCAACGGCACAACCTTGGGCAATGCCGTTAACACGCTTACCAATTCAGGTTTGGCTGGGTTTAATAGTGTGCACGCAGAACCATATTCCTCCAATTTGACCGTTGGTCTGGAGCAACTTGACCTGATAACCAACACCGTGCTGAGCCACGCTGACTGCCGCAAGTATCAAGCGGTCGGCTTCAGCAATGAGGATCAACCTATTGCATCGGGAGACATCGACTCGGCCCAGAGCCCTAGTGGCGCAATAGACTGCTCTGATCGGCGCTGGTGGATCGACACGGCCTATGTGAGCGGGGACGTTGATGGAAGCAACGGCCTTGGGACATTCGACTATTCGCTGGGCACCATTCTGGTCGGAGCGGATGTCGCAAGCACCGATAGAGGTGTGGTCGGCGTGTACGCAGGTTTTGGGACATCCTCCATGGATGAACACGATCAAGTCGATCAGGACTTTTCGACCGACAGCTATCATGTGGGCGTCTATGGGCGTACAACAACAGGAACCTGGGAGTTTTCCGGGCTGATCGGTTACATGTTCGGTGAAACTGACGCCAAACGGACTAACCCTTCTGTTGATGGCTTTACAGGAGGCGAGGCTAAATCGGAATTGGACCAAGAGGGAATCCACGCCGGTATCCAGGCACGGAAGCTGTTTAGCCTGGACAGCGGTGCTAGGGTTTCTACGGTTTTTGGATTGAACTACGGGCGTATTCAACAAGGTTCAGGCACAGAGACTGGCGGTGGTGACTTCAACTACTCGATTGAAAAAGCGAATGCAGAGTCTCTGGTCGCTTCCATTGGGTTTGACTACCAACGGGACTTCTTGACAGAGAATGGTTTGCTAACCCCAATCGCCTTTGCTCGTTACGAGTATGACTTCTTTGCCAACAAGGATAGTGAGCACGAAATCACTGTCACGAGCCCGATATTTGGCACGTTCACACAAGTCGGACAAAACCGAGGTGCAAATGGTTTCGTTCTTGGTCTGGGGCTAGGGTATCAGATTTCTGATCTGGCCAGACTGACGGCAGGATATGGTTATTCAGTTCGCTCCAACGGCCAAGAGCACGGCCTCGGTGCAAACTTAAGTGTTCGGTTCTGATTAGGGCGGACCAACGAAGAGGAGTGGTAAGCTAGCAGCAACAACTTGCGGAAGCTATTGTGGCGATGTGAGCTTCATTCCCTAGCGATCAAAATTTGGGGATATTAAAAACATAGAGCCGCGATTTCTTGGCGTCGTCTGTCAGGATGTAGAGAAGCCCTCTGGTCTCATCGAGAGCGATCCCTTCGGGATGTTTAACTTCCTTTTGTTTTCCATCTTCTGTGAACGTCAAACTGATAGACTTCACTGACTTGGATTTTGGATTGTAGACGAAGATCTGACGGCTTTTGTCACTCACAATCCAAAGAGAACGTGAGGACCGGGACCATGCCAGGCCGCTCAAATCCAGTTCATCGTCCCCTACGCGATCAGACATAAAACCAGCCTCGCGATCCAAAGGGATGATTTCCTCAATATCAGTCAGCTCTGGTGACAATACCAACAACAGCCGCGGCTGACCTTCGATAACCACGAATACTCGGCCGGTGTCCGGATCGACGGTGATGCCCTCAGGTCCCTTATTCAATGGATTGCCGACGAGCAATTCAGCGGCGTCCGAGTAGCCTTTGAGAGATGTGAGAGGGATTGTAGTTAGTTGAATGGGGTCTGTCGGGTGAACGACTAGAATTGATCGATCAGTTTCCTGAAGTACTAAAACAGACCCATCTTTTCGTGATGCGACGCCCTCCAGATCTGATCCCGCCAATGAAGGCAGCTTGAAAGAGTTTCCTAACACCCCGTCGGTTCCAAGTAGGTGCAGTCCAGGTTCAGCGTCGCTTACGGACCACAAGAAGCCTTCAGCGATGGACAAAGACAATCCGGAAGGCTCTGAGAAGCCTTCCGATTTATCTGCCACCTTGAATGAGGCGATGAGAGTCAAACCGGGGTTGTCGGCGTGGGCGAGCTCAATCCAAGCCAGAAATGCAATAGTAGCGCTTGCAAAAGAAGCCAGTGTCCTAAGCTTGGGGAAGCGCCGTGAAAAGCCAATTTTCGACCGAAGCAGCTTGTGTTCTGACATTGGATATTCTCGCGCTTGGACCACATCCCTGTATCAGCGTTCGTATCACAGTCCGGATGCGA
>NZ_JAEDOS010000012.1:0-89185 GCF_017872495.1 Ruegeria sp. HKCCE4148 | reverse complement strand
TGATGGTGGTCATTCCGAGAAATTTCGCCCGAAGGTCTGCATTGAACGGCAGCGGTCTTTCGCTGCAACTTGCTTGAACTTCTACTTTGCGGACAAACCTGCCTCCGCCTGGCGTCCGCTCTGCAATTCTCTGGTCTCGCAAGCCTTGTGTGATATCCATGTTGAAATGTGATCAGGAACCGAGGGCAAATTGTGCCGGACTCACAGGACAACGCTTATGAACAAACCCTTCGAGCCGAACTTGTTCGAGCGCGTGACCGTGAGGCCGCGACGCGGGAAATCCTGACTGTCATAAGCCAAAGCCGCGACGATGAGACGCCAGTTTTTCAGACAATCGTAGAAAACGCAGCGCGGTTGTGTAGTGCTCCGATGACCTTTGTGGTTTTGATCAATGAGGACCATACCGAATGGAAAATTGCTGCTGCCACGGGGGAAGCGACTACTATGATGAAGGTCGGCAACGTCTTTCAAGTCGGCCGAGAATTTGCACCTTACAAAAGCGTCAAAACGCGTCGGATCGTCGAAGAACCTGATATACGCGAGACGGAGTTCTACAAATCCAGGCATGCGGATGCGATAAAATTGGTGGACGTCGATGGTATCCTGTCGCGTGTGTTCGTCCCGCTTGTTTCGCAGGGGAAATCTCTTGGCAATCTGGTTCTGCTGCGACGAGAGGTCGGCAAATTCGCACCTGACGACCTGCTTTTGGTCGATAACTTTGCCACCGAAGCCGTCATCGCCATCGAAAACGCGCGACAGTTTAGAGCCTTGGAAAAGCTGAATGCAGAACTTGGAGACCGCGTCGAGGAACAGGTAGGCGAGATTGAGCGAATGAGCCGTCTTAAACGCTTTCTTCCAAACGCTGTCGCCGACACGGTGATCTCCTCAGGCTCTGAGGCCTTGTTGAAAAGCCATCGCTCCCTTTTGGGTGTTATTTTTTGTGACATTCGTGGGTTCACGGCATTTTGCGAAACTGCGGAACCCGAAGAAACCATCGAGGTGTTGCAGACCTATCACGAGGAAATGGGGAAGCTGATCAACGCGCATGGAGCGGGCGTCGACCACCGCATGGGCGACGGGATTATGGTGCTGTTTAACGACCCGTTGCCCTGCGAGGACCCTGCCGGTGACGCGGTTAGGCTCGCGGTCGCGATGCGCGCTAAAATGGTTGAGTTGTCCAAGCAATGGAAGCGGCTTGGTCATAGACTTGGGTTTGGCGTGGGCGTATCGCTCGGATATGCAACTGTAGGCATGGTCGGGTATGAAGATCGATCAGACTACACCGCCTCGGGCACTGCGATCAACGTGGCGGCACGTCTCTGCGATATGGCCGAGGACGGTGAGATACTGCTCAGCACCCGCGCGGCGATCGCCGTGGAAGAGGAATTCCCGTCGGTTTCAGCAGGAGAGGTCACGCTCAAAGGTATCCGCGAACCAGTTGAGGTTTTCCGGATGACTTTCGACAATGCAGAGTAGAATAGCAGGCATTGGCGACGGTTGCTCTGAAGGCCGCTTTGGGCCTCAAGGCAGTCATCCGAGTCATTTTGTCAGATGACTGCTGTCGCGCGCTAAGCGGCCGTTGCTTGTCTGAAATTTCCGATTTTTGATTTGGGCGACCGCTTTCATGAAAACCAGACGCTAGCCAGAAATTGGCGAATGACTGAGTTGCGGGACGAAGGCGGCGTTCGCTGCGGCTCTGAATACTTCGAAAGTTTGCAAAAAACCGTATGTCTAGAGATGAACCGAATAGATCGACCACTTCTCCGAAAACCCCTTAAGCAGATGTTCGCCCTCATCCCTCAGGTTATGGCCTGAGCCGGCAACCAAGTCTCGCACGGTTCTGGAGACGAGCAATTGATCGGCTTCTGCTAGTGCTGATACGCGGGCGGCTAGATGGACAGCCACACCTGCTATTTCGTCGCCGCGAAGCTCACATTCCCCTGTATGCAAGCCACAGCGGACAGAAAGCCCCAAATCACGAGCGATGGAAACGATTTTCTTTCCGCATGATATGCCCCTGCCAGGACCATCAAAGGTTGCAAGCAGTCCGTCACCGGTTCCTTTTACCAGTCGCCCATTATGCTCAGTGATGGCTTGAGCACACAGTTGGTCATGTTGGTTAAGCAGGTCTTTCCACGCAGCATCACCCAATTGATGGGCAAGATCCGTAGATCCAACAATATCGGTAAACAAAATAGTCGCCAAAACTCGTTCGCTCGGAAGGAGGGGTTTCTCACCGGTGACGTAGGCCTGAATTTCTTCAATGATCCTTTCGGAGTCTCCAACCCAGGGAAAATGATCTTCCCCGGGCAGCTCCTTGAACTGGGCGCCTGAAATCCGATCTGCAATCCAACGCCCTTCTTCTATATGCGCGTCTCGATCACCAGTGCGGTGCAACACGAGAGTTGGCACGTGGACGGCGGGGAGAACATTGGTCAAATCTATCTCGGTATTCATCTTAAGAAGAGTCACAGCCGCACCGGGACTGGCGCTTCTCCTTAGGTATGCGCATGTCCGTCGCATAAATGCCTCATCATTGGCCTTGCTGGGCGCATAGTGCTCCAAGTCCATCAAGTTACCCCACTCTCGTTCGACGAACTCATAGTCCTTTTGACGTTCTTCAGGAGTGGGCGCCCAGGGATATTCCGGGCTCCATATGCGCTTGCCGAATGCGCCAAACATAACAAGCGCAGATGTTCGTTCAGGGTGTGATGCGGCAAAGAAAGCGGCTAGGTTGCCACCTTCTGAAAAACCGATCAGTGCCGCGCGCGACGAGTTTGCAGCATCCATAACCGCAAGCAAATCGTCAGCGCGTTCTTCAAGCGTAGGCAGTTGATCGTTTGAAACCCTGTCTGAAAGGCCAGTTCCACGCTTGTCAAAAAGGATCAATCTCGCAAACGACGCAATTCTGGACAAGAAACGGTTTAGCGTCGGTTCCTCCCAGCAAAGCTCCACATGAGAAACCCAACCAGGCACATAAACTACATCTAAGTCACCTTCACCGACCACCTGGTAAGCGATGTGAGTATCCCCGCTTTTGGCGTACTTGGTTTCAACTGGGTTCATCTCAGACTAGCGTTCTGCAGTTGGAAAAGTTGATCCAACATATCATACAGATATTGCGTAAGAGAGGTTGAGTTTCTTGTCAGCGAATTTGAGGGAATAGCCAGGGTCGCCAAAACTTCCGTTCTGGGCTCGATGCGGACATTCAGTTAATAACGCCCAATGTATGCAATGCGGACGTAGCGGTCATTGGCTTGAAGTCTTTTTAAACAACAGCGTCGTCCTTGCGGTCGGTTTGGTGCCAGTGTTCGGGACTCGTTAAATGTCTGGATTTTGAAAGCGCCCTTCCCATAGGCTGCTAACCAAAATGGATGAGCGATGGGAGGATGAAATGCTCGATACAACACTGACGGATCAGACACAGGCGTTTCTCGACGCGTTCGGCGAGGCACTCGATAAAGGAGATGTTGAAGCTGCCACCGAGATGTTTCAGGATGACTGCTACTGGCGCGATCTAGTGACCTTCACTTGGAACATCAAAACAGTCGAAGGAAAAGGTCAGGTAGCCGATATGTTGCGGCACCAATTGGCGACGATCAAGCCAAAAGGATGGAAGGTCGCGGACGGCGAGGTTCCGACTGAAGACGGTGGCATCACGACAGCATGGATCGAATTTGAAACTGAGGTTGCGCGCGGTTACGGTTTAATCCGTCTGAAGGATGGGTTGATCTGGACGCTGCTGACCACGATGGTCGAACTCAAAGGATACGAAGAACCTAAGGGCTTTCAGCGTCCTCTAGGAGCTAAACATGGAGCTGGGAAACACCGCACGACCTGGAAAGAAGAGCGGGAACAAGAAGAGGCGGAACTCGGATACAAGACGCAACCTTACTGCCTGATCATTGGCGGCGGACAGGGCGGTATTGCTTTGGGTGCACGTCTTCGCCAGCTCGGCGTGCCTACTATCATTGTGGAGCGCAACGAACGCCCCGGAGACAGCTGGCGCAAACGCTACAAATCCCTCTGCCTACATGACCCGGTCTGGTACGACCATCTGCCTTACATCAAATTCCCAGAGAATTGGCCGGTCTTCTCACCCAAGGATAAAATCGGTGATTGGCTCGAAATGTACACCAAGGTGATGGAGCTCAACTACTGGACACACACGACCGCCAAGTCCGCCAGCTATGACGAGACAACCAAGGAATGGACGGTCGTTGTAGACCGCGACGGCGAGGAAGTAACGCTGAAACCCAAACAGCTTGTCATGGCAACGGGTATGTCAGGCAAGGCCAACATGCCGAGCTTTCCCGGAATGAATAAGTTCAAAGGCGATCAGCACCACTCATCGCAGCATCCAGGCCCAGACAAGTACAAAGGTAAAAAGGCAGTTATCGTTGGATCAAACAATTCCGCGCATGATATCGCCGCAGCCCTTTGGGAGAATGACGTCGACGTCACCATGGTTCAGCGCTCCTCGACGCATATTGTGCGGTCCGATACTTTGATGGAAATCGGGCTCGGGGATCTATATTCCGAACGGGCCGTCGAAGCCGGCATGACGACCGAAAAGGCAGACCTTATCTTCGCTTCGCTGCCTTATGCGATCCTACATGAGTTCCAGATTCCAGCCTACGCTGCGATGAAGGAACAAGACAAGGAGTTCTATGACGGGCTTGAGAAAGCAGGGTTTTGGCTTGATTGGGGCGACGACGATTCCGGTTTGTTCATGAAATATCTGCGCCGTGGATCAGGCTACTATATCGACATCGGCGCCAGCCAGCTCATCATTGATGGAGAGATCAAGATAAAGCGTGGTCAGGTTGTTGAGGTCGACGAAACCGGCGTAATCTTGGATGATGGAACACATCTCGACGCAGATGTCATTGTCTATGCAACTGGCTACAATTCGATGAATGGTTGGATTGCAGATCTGGCTGGTCAAGAAATGGCTGACAGAGTCGGGAAAGTATGGGGTTTGGGATCGGATACGACGAAGGACCCTGGCCCTTGGGAGGGGGAACAGCGCAACATGTGGAAACCTACACAGCAAGAAGCTCTATGGTTTCACGGCGGGAATCTGCATCAGTCGCGCCACTATTCGCAGTTTCTATCGCTGCAGATAAAAGCTCGAATGGAAGGTATCGAAACGCCTGTTTATGGTCTTCAAGACGTACACCATTTGTCTTAAACGTCGTCGGGCCGGAGCTTTTCCGGCCCCACTTTCCCAAAAGATTACACCCTAAAAAGAACTATCCCTTCAGCAAATCAAAATCAGAAGCGTTCGCAAGATAGACTGCGCGGCTTGTAGTCGAAACTCAGGACTATATTTATTTCTAATGTTCCACCAGATGAGTGACGGCTTTGGGCTCAGAGCAGCCGTTCGCTGCGTTCCGTCTTAGTGACCGCTCTGCGGACAAAGCGGTCTATGGTTCTCCAAACAAATCGGCCATCCTTGGGTTTACAGTACACAGTTGTGTAGAGTGGGAAGGATACTTGTCTTCACTTCCGAAAGCGTTTTCGGGTATTAATAGAGTCCCGACATGGGTCCCGGGCGTCCCGACCCTCTCCCGTTGGCTTCCTTGGCTATCAGACGGTGTCGTCCCAATGGTTGGGGCGTTCCGGATCACACGGTAGCAAGGTCGGCAATACGGACAAAGTGGGTGTTCAAGGAACCTTTTAAAGTGCCTTTTCAATGAACTTTGAAAAAAGCTCACCCTGCGAATTGATCCTAAGTTTCGCGTAAATGTTGCGTCTGTGGATGCGGACTGTGCCTGGAGAGATGCCGAGAATTGTGCCGACAGCTTCTGCCGAATGGCCCTTCAACGTGAACTCAACGACTTCTCTTTCTCGTGGCGTCAGAACGCCATCGCCAAATGCCTGGAAAGCAAGATCGACGCGACGACTAACGCCATTCGCTGCGGCGCCGCGGGTCATCGTTGGAAAGTCACTCCAATGTTTGCAACAGGCTGCCCGAACGAGCGGCCATAGAGCGTGCAAATGACGAATTTCCTTGGCTGAAAAAGGCTTCACTGATCGCATGAGCGAGACCACAACCATCCCAGTGCTTGGGATATCGATAAAGTAGCCAATCTCCTCTGCTAACCCAGTCCTTTTGTAATAGCTGCGATAGTATTCGCCCTGATAGAACCTGTCCGGTGCGATATCGCGCATGCGGTACAGACCCGGTGTTATCGGTTTTGTCGCGGCCAAAAAAAATGGATCGAGTACGTAGGGCCCTGCTTGGTAATCCTCAACAAAAATACGCCGTTTGCTTTTGGGAAAATCGTCGTGAAGGTCTATAGGTGCTTCGGTTCCGACATGGCCAAACACCACTGTAAAATCGAATGGTGCGACCTGCCGCAAGCCATCTGCCAAAGCACATGGAAATTCTGGGGTTCCGATCTTCTCCACGACCCTGCCGGCCTCTTCCATCCAATCGTACACACGCTGCTCCAGATTTTCGAAAAGCAGCTCTATACCCCAATTGTGGTATATACAGCTAATCGGAGTTATTGTTACTTTTTCCCTGTTTGAGTGGTATGCCAATAAATGCCAAAAAATCAAGCAAAAGGAAAAAGGCAGTATATGAGCTTTGACATGAGCGTCACCATGCAGACGATTGCGGAACTCCGCGGAGTGACTAAGACCTTCGGGAATGTGGTCGCTGCCAAAGACCTGAATCTTTCCATTGGGAAAGGAGAGTTCCTGTCGTTCTTAGGCCCATCTGGTTGCGGCAAAACCACTGCACTTAGGATGCTGGCGGGTTTCGAGAAACCAACCGAAGGTCAGGTGTTGCTCGATGGCGAAGTCGTCAACGACTTGGATGCGCACCATCGCCCAGTCAACATGGTGTTTCAGCACTACGCTCTTTTTCCTCACCTGAGCGTGTTCGACAACATCGCGTACGGCCTGCGCCAACAACGACCACGCGTAGACAAACAAACAATCGCGACAAAGGTTAAGCAGGCGCTGGAAACTGTCCGTCTGGGTGGGTTTGGCCCACGTCGAATCTGGGAGATGTCTGGTGGTCAGCAGCAACGCGTCGCTTTGGCGCGTGCGATCGTAAACGAGCCCAAGCTTTTGCTGCTCGATGAACCAATGGCTGCTCTGGATCGAAAGCTTCGAAAAGAAATGCAGTTTGAACTGCAGAACCTGCAACGACAACTGGGAATAACTTTTGTCCTCGTCACGCACGACCAAGAAGAAGCGCTTTCAATGTCCGACCGAATTTGTGTGATGGAAGGCGGCAGTATTGTGCAAGTAGGCAGCCCACGCGAACTCTATGACATGCCCCGCAGCCGTTACGTGGCTGGATTTGTTGGCACCTCGAATTTCTTTGATGCAACTGTGACTGACGCAGTAGCCGACCAAATCACTGTGCGTTTAGCGAGTGGCCAAAAGGTGCACGGAACTCCGGAGATTCCAATAGATGCAGGGCAGGAAGTGTGCGTCAGCATCCGTCCTGAACAGATAGCGCTGACCCGCGCGCTGCCCGCAGCTGAAATTGCTCTGCCAGTTACCATTCAAAATCGGATCTTCCTTGGGGAGCACACAGAATACCTTGCGCGCAACGAAGCACTGGGTGATTTCCACGTACTTGTGCCAAGGCAAGCGGAATTGAACGAGGGGACGTTCAATGCAGGAGAACAGGCCTTTGTTTCATGGGGCGAAGGCGCACTGCTGATCCTGGAAAATTAACAAATCCCGCAGTCCAACAACAGAGAGGTTCACAATGACCAAGGATAATGGGACTATTTCCAAGCAAAAGTTCATGGAAGAGCTTCGCCGGTACCAAAAGGGTTCGGTCACACGGCGACATTTTTTGGGCGTGACAGGTCTTGGGATGGCAACGGCCGTTCTGGGCACGGCTATGCCTGGGTTGCGTCCACGCCCGGCATTTGCTGCCGGAGACATTGGCGACCGAGTGATCCTCGCCACGTGGCCGAACTACCATGACGAGATGAACTTCGAAGCCTTCACGGAAGCCACTGGCGCTCACGTTCAGGTCAATGTTTTTGGCTCGAACGAAGAGATGTTGGCAAAACTGCAAGCCGGAGGGTCTGGCTGGGACGTGTTCGTTCCAACCAATTACACGATCACTACGTATGTGGGCGAAGATCTGATCATCCCGCTCGATACGTCCAAACTGCCAAACTACGACGCAGGTTCATTCGAACAGCGCTTTTCAGATGCCGGCTCTGTCGATGGCCAGCTTTACGCGGTGCCGAAAAACTGGGGCACGACCGGCTTTGCAGTGAATACTAGTAAGCTTGACGGCGCTCCGACTCCAACCACATGGAAAGAGTTCTGGGACCTTACTATGGAAGGTTACTCAGGTCGGACAATGGTGCATGATTACCAACTCACCACCATCGGTAATGCCCTGAAATACTTCGGCTACTCCTTCAACTCGGTCGATGAGAAGGAACTGGCGGATGCCGAGAAATTGTTGCTGGATGCTAAACCGCATCTGTTTGCAATCTCGTCGGATTATCAGCCACCGATGCGTAACGGTGACGCGTGGATGACGATGTGCTGGACAGGTGACGGCAAGCAGATGAATGTGGACATGCCTGAGATCGCCTACGTTCTGGGAGCCGAGGGCGGTGAACTCTGGTCCGACTACTACGCTATTCCTAAGGGCGCACCCCATATGGATGCCGCTTATGCCTTGATCGACTTCCTGCTGAACCCGGAAGTTAATGCGAAAGAAGTCCTCGCTCATGGCTATCCATCGGCTGATGCTCGCACCAATGCGTTGCTGCCAAAGGAATTGCTGGAAGATCCGATCCTTTATCCGGCAGCTGACCTTTTGAATGCGCTCGAGTTTGGCGCGGCGGCTACGCTAACCGATCCAAACCGTGCCGAGTTGCTCGCCCGCTTCAAGTCGGCCTAAGCGGCAAGGCCGCAATATCGGAAAAGACGAGGACAATATGACCAAACGAGGCAGAAAAGCACTGTTGCTGGCACCGGCAGGAATATGGCTTTTGGTAATGCTTGCCCTTCCACTACTGGTCGTCTTCGTCTTTTCCTTTGGCGAACGGGGTGCCGCCGGAGGCTATGTTCCAGCGTTCACTTTGGAACAATATGCCAACCTTCCTGCGCGATGGACGGCGTTTAAGAACACCTTGATCCTTGCACCTCTGGGGACTATCGCTGCGTTGGTAATTGCCTACCCGCTCGCCTACTTTCTTGCGGTGCGTTGTTCACCAAAGTGGAAAACTTCGCTGTTGATCCTGGTGATCGTGCCGTTCTGGACATCGATCCTGATCCGGTCATACGCATGGATTTTCATCCTTGGGGGGCGTGGCTTGCCCGCTTTACTGGAGTCGATCGGCATCGATGATGTCCGCCTGATAAATACGCCGTTCGCTGTGCTTGTGGGGATTGTCTATGGGTATCTACCTTTGATGGTTTTCCCAATTTTTGTAAGCTTGGACAAACTGGATAAACGCCTTCTGGAAGCCTCAGCGGATCTCGGCTCCACTCCGTGGCGTACGTTCCGTCAGGTAACACTTCCTCTGTCGGTACCAGGTATCGCAACTGGCTGCATGCTGGTCTTCATCCTACTCATGGGCGAATTTCTGATCCCAGCGATCTTAGGTGGCGGAAAAGTGTTTTTCGTCGGAAATGCGCTGGTGGACCTGTTCTTGCAGTCTCGAAACTGGGCGTACGGTTCGGCGGTCGCAATGACGCTGGTTGTCGTAATGCTTGTCACTGTCTCAATTTACATGAAATTCATCTCGCGCCTGGGTGGCCAGCGCGAAGATGTCTCGCTGATGTGAGGGTCCGATGCGTTTTTACGCGACTTGCGTCTACCTTTTTCTCTATATTCCAATCGGCATCATCGCGCTTTTCAGCTTCAATGCCGGACGACACGCAAGCCAGTTCATGGGGTTCTCGACCCAATGGTATGGCAAAGCGCTCAACAACCCATTTGTTATGGACGCGCTCGAGACCAGTCTGCTTGCGGCATTCATAACTGCTTGCCTCGCATCCACACTCGGAACCATGGCCGCCATCGCTTTACAAGGGGTTAAGGGATGGCTCCGAACTTTGTTCGATGCGATGATTTATATTGCGATAATGATACCAGGTATCGTCATCGGTATCGCGACACTCATTGCCCTGGTCACCGTATTCGGCTGGCTAAACCCGCTTCTTGTGAGCCTATGGCCCGATGGAGCAAATCCCCCACAACTTTCCATGGGGATGCCCACTCTTGTCGCCGCACACACCATGTTCACAATGGCGCTGGTCATAATCATCGTACGTGCAAGGCTTTCGGGTATGGACCGTGCCCTCATGGAAGCCTCAGCTGACCTCTTTGCGACGCCCTGGGGCACCTTTCGGCAGGTGACCCTGCCGTTGATAGCACCGGCAGTTTTGGCGGGCTTCCTGCTCAGCTTCACTTTCTCATTTGATGATTTCATCATAGCGTTCTTCGTAGCTGGCTCAGAAACAACCCTGCCTATCTACATATTCTCATCCATCCGACGCGGCGTAACGCCCGAGATCAATGCCATCGGCACTATGGTTATGGGCGCGTCGCTCTTGTTGCTCGTTGCAGCGCAACTGCTTTTGCGCCGAGGCGCCTCAAAATCGAATAGTTAAATAAAGGAGCCAAGTGAAATGCGGCTTGCAGGTAAAGTCGCGCTCGTGACGGGCGCGGGATCAGGAATTGGTCGGGCGGGTTCAATGGCAATGGCACAAGAGGGTGCGCATGTTGTGGTAACGGATCGCGATGCAACTCTTGCTGAAGACACTGTGGCCGCGATCGTTGCGCAGGGGAATCAAGCATCTGCCCTACAGCTTGACGTGACTGATGACGATGCCCTTACCAAAGCCATAGACGAAGCAGTAAAAAACTTCGGTCGGCTTGACGTGTTGCACTCTCATGCTGGGTTGCAGATCGAAGGAACGCTGGAAGAAGTGGAACCAGATGGAATGGATGCATCTTGGGCATTGAATGTCCGCGCTCACTTCATTGCCGCGCGCGCAGCCGTCCCCCATATGAAATCACAAGGTGGAGGCAGCGTGATCGTCACGGCCTCCAATTCTGGGGTTCAATACGACCGGGGGATGATCGCCTATGCGACTACAAAGCACGCAGCTGTTGCGATGGTTCGGCAGATGGCAGCCGACTACGCTGTCCATGCAATCCGTTTCAATGCCCTTTGTCCAGGATTTGTAGACACCCCCTTCAATGCAGGCTTCGAAAAGCAGATGGGTGGCCGTGCCAAACTGGAAAGCTACATCGAGCAGGCGATCCCTATGAGTCGGTGGGCGACAGTTGAAGAGATTGGCCATGGGATCGTCTATTTAGCTTCAGATGAATCCGCTTTTATGACGGGGCAAGCCTTGGTTATCGATGGCGGTGAATGCATTTAGTGATGGGTTAGACCGCTCAAGAGAATGTCTATCGCCGCACTTCATTTTTGGCGAGCACATTTCAGTCCGCTTTGGGCTCAAAGCGGACCTTCGATGCGGCTGTCGCAGATGGCCGCTTTGGGCCGATCGCTCTTGATAGTTGTTTGGGTAAACTGAAGAAGTTGGACCCGCCGTTAGTCTAAAGCTCTGTAGGCCGTGGCATTGCGTACGTTCTAAGGACGATCATTCTGTTTCTGAAGACCGCGCCCACAAATTGATATCTTCTTCCGAACTGATTTCATCGATCTTTTTCAACTCGTCAGCGCTGAAGTCGAGATTATCAACAACGCCTGCGCAATCTACGATTTGTTCCGGGCGGGACGCACCAATAAGGGCGGTCGTCACGCGCCCACTTCTGAGCACCCAGGCCAGGGCCATTTGCGCCAGGGTCTGCCCGCGTGCCAAAGCCATTTCGTTCAGAGCACGGACACTTGCCAGAGACCGCTCGTTGATCATTCCATCAAGCAGTGACTTTCCTTGTGTAGCACGGCTGCCATCCGGAATATCGCGTAGGTATTTTGACGTTAGAATGCCTTGTGCCAGTGGCGTGAAAGCAATCGATCCCACCCCAAGATCGTCCAGAGTATCGAGTAAACCGTCACGCTCCACCCAACGGTTGAGCAGATTGTAAGAAGGTTGGTGAATCAGACAAGGTGTCCCAAGGTCGTTGAGAATTTTTACCGCCTCGCGCGTGCGTTGGGAGTTGTAGCTCGAGATACCTGCGTACAGCGCGCGACCCGACCGTACGATATGATCCAACGCGCCCATCGTCTCTTCGAGCGGGGTGTCAGGGTCAAAGCGGTGGGAATAAAAGATGTCGACGTAATCAAGCCCCATGCGCGCGAGTGATTGGTCACAGGACGCGATCATGTACTTGCGCGACCCCCATTCTCCGTAGGGTCCCGGCCACATGTCGTAGCCGGCTTTGGAGGAAATGATCAGCTCATCCCTGTAACCCGCGAAATCCGTTTTGAGGATCTCGCCAAATGCCTCTTCGGCTGAACCGGGTGGTGGACCGTAGTTGTTCGCCAGATCAAAGTGCGTGATCCCATGATCAAACGCGGTCCGACACATGGCGCGCTTGATTTCGTGTGTGGAGTCTGCGCCAAAATTATGCCAAAGGCCCAGGCTGACAATAGGAAGCTTCACACCAGACCGCCCACATCGCCGATACACCATCCGCTCATAGCGGTTCGGCTCCGGGGTGTAAGGAATGGGTTTTGGTTTTGGCGGTCGTTGAGCTTTGGTCATGCGCACATAATCAATGGATTGTTGAGCCTGTCAAACGGATCACCTCCTGCAATATCGACGTGAGTTTCCAGCCGTCCTGGTGGATAGCCTTGGCTGACCGACTATGTGCCTTCAAAGGTGATCGGATTCTGAACGATAGAGAACCGCCGAAACCGTCCTCCAAACGTGAATTCTGATTTGAACTGTGAATTCAACGCTCGGTTATGAAGGACAGTCCAGACACGAGTTGTTTCAAGCCAAGCGCCGCACCGGCGAAGATGGCAGCGAATGTTACAGGCGCGCTGTAAGCCAAAAGTGAGAAGGCAGATATACCTTGTCCGACGCTACAACCGACCGCGATGATCGCGCCTGGCCCCATAATCGCCGCGCCGAGCATCTGGCGCTTGAGTTCACGTGGATCCTCGCATGCTTCCCATCGGAAATGACCTTTGGACCAGGACCCCAAAAATGCACCAATGAGAACGCCGGAGACTGATCCGACCGCAAAGGACAAAGTGTTTCCGGAGGCTGTCATAAGGTAGAATATTGTGTCGCCAAGGGGCGCAGCGAAGGTGTGGGTTTGAACTGGCTCACCATCGAAACCATGCGTCGCAACCCAATTCGTGCCGAGCCACCCAGATACGATCGCCAGCCCAACCACAGATCCCCAAAACACCTGTGCGGGATTGCGGCGGAAGCGCTGGTTTGCCAAGGCGAAAATCATCAACGCAACGCCAATGACCACGCCAATGAGCCAAGCTGGGATAGAGGTCAGTTGTTCGGCAAGGAAGCTAATGCTCTGGGGGCCTTCAAGATCCATTTCCTCGGGGAAGACCCAAACGCGCAAATATGCAAGGGGCCCGGACATGACAACGTAAGCAGACAGACCCATAATCAAAACGATGACGAATGATCGAAGGTCGCCGCCTCCAAGCCTTGCCAGCGCGCCATAGCCACAGTTTCCGCTGATGGCCATTCCGTAACCGAACATGAGACCACCCACGATCGACCCAAGTGGGTTCCAGGTCTGTGCAAGATACCTTGTTCCAACAGGGTCCAGCCACCCTAAAGCCATGGCTGAGTGGCTGCCGACAATTGCTACGCCGATCGCAATTGCCCACATGCGCAGCCGCCGGTCATCATCTGCGTAAAGGTAGTCCTCGATTGCACCCAACGTGCAAAAACGGCCAATGCGTGCGGCCAAGCCCAACACAATACCACCGATCAAACCGATCAGGGCGACGGTGTTGGCGTCTCCCAATGCTTCAAACATTGCCAGTCTCCTCCCAAAGCTGGCGGGTATTTTGGCGGCTTCTACTTCTCCCTGCAGAATAGATCGTAAACGACTTCCAGGATCTGTGTCGATCGATCATCCGCCAATCTGTAGTAGATCGTTTTCCCCTCGCGTCGTGTTTTGACCAAGCCCTCAAAGCGTAAGCGAGAAAGTTGCTGAGAAACGGCGGCCTGGCGTGCCGAGAGCATTTCTTCCATCTGCGTGACAGATTTTTCACCCGAGGACAGGTAGCATAAGATCATAAGGCGCCCTTCATGGCTAATTGCCTTGAGGAAACTCGACGCCGTCTGAGCATTCTCCATCATTCTGTCCAGGTCTTCTGCGCACATGTCCTTTGTGAACACTGGCAGTTTCGATGGTTTGTCCAACAAGATTGCCTCGCTTTCTTGGCTTCACGCATTCATAACAGTTTATGTAATGCGCCGCAGATTATCCAGAGGTCTCAATCGATATCCCCGCGTCACGCAGCAAAACGCCCAGCAACCCCCAGAAAAAATCTTCGCCGGGATAGCCTTCGATCCGGCCGACCTCTTGGCCATTGTCCAGCAGAACAAAGGTTGGCGAGTAGTAGAGAGGGCGCTCCAATGCGACGCCGTCAGGCATAGCCGCGTGGAGATCGATGCGCTGAAGTGGAGCGGCATGTCCTTCTGGTGTCTTGGGGTAAATCTCCGAGATTTCGGCGTCCCAACGTGCGCACCACATACACCCATCTTCCTCGGCCATCAAAAGCGTTATTTCTGCCCGTAAAACCACAGGAGAAACAAGCAACGTGATTGCAAGCAAAAGCAGAAGTAGGTGACGCATCTCAAGCTCCGATTGACCGCAGCGACATATTTTTATTATTTTGAATGTGTGAATGATAGCGTGCCAGGACAGATTTGACCATGCTCGACATTACATTTGCAGGAGCTTTGGTCGCAGGACTGTTGTCTTTCCTGTCGCCCTGCATCCTACCTATCGTGCCGTTTTATCTTAGCTATCTGGCCGGCGTCGGGATTGATCAGATATCTGCGGGTTCTACAATTCCCAGCGGCGTTCGTCGCAAGGCAACGCTTTCTGCGATAGCATTTGCAGCCGGGATCATTACGATCTTCATGGCGCTGGGTGCGACGGCTTCGATATTCGGGCAATTGGTACGAGAGTATTTTGACATCCTGCGTTGGATCGCCGCGGCCATCATCATTGTGATGGGCATGCATTTCTTGGGGATTATCCGCATCGGCTTCCTTTATCGCCAATTTCGAGCGGATGTTGGTGATACATCAAATGTAAGCCTTGTTGGGGCATATGTTCTTGGATTGGCGTTTGCTTTTGGCTGGACACCCTGTGTTGGGCCGGTGCTCGCCGCGATCCTGTTTACAGCGGCCGGAACCGAAACGGCCTGGCGTGGAGCGGTGCTTTTATTCGTCTACGGGGTTGGAATGACCGCACCGTTTGTTCTGGCAGCCTTCCTGGTCCGCCCCTTCATGCAATGGATGGCACGGTTCAGAAAGCACTTGCCCCTCATCGAAAAGGCAATGGGTGGCTTTCTGGTGCTCTTCGGCATCCTCATCGCAACCAACTCCATCAATCACGTCGCACAATGGATGCTCGACCATATGCCTTGGCTGGCAGCCATTGGTTAATTCGGGAGGAAGACATGAAACGAGTTTTGTCAGTATTGATCGCTTGTCTGATCGGCGGGGCAGTTTTCGCCGCTGAACTGGGCGACGACGGTTTGCATAAAACGCCGTGGATGCGCGACACGTTCAAAGACCTTCGTGAGGATCTTGAAGAGGCGTCAAGCGAAGACAAGCGGTTGGTTTTATTCATTGAGCAACAAGGCTGCATCTATTGCAAGAAAATGCATGAAGAAGTGTTCCCCCAGCCTGACCTTGCAGCGTTCATCGAAGAGAATTTCTTTGTCGTCCAACTGGATTTGCATGGCAGCACCGCAGCCATCGACTTTGACGGGGAAGAAAATGAGCAAAGAGCGCTGATGCGAAAATGGGGGATTCTGTTCACCCCGACGCTCGTATTTCTGCCGGAAGAGGTGCCAGAAGACGCTACAGCCATCGATGCTGCGGTCGCTGTTATGCCCGGAGCGTTCTCAAAGGGAACAACCTTAGACCTTTTCACCTGGGTCGAGGAAAAACGATATGAGCTTGATAATGGTGAAGATTTCCAACGTTATCATGCGCGGCGCATTCAAGAGCGAAACAATGTTTCTCAGGATTGAGTGCTGCCGTTATAAATAAAAAATTCATTATTATGAATTTAATGTTGCGACAACCGGTACTCGTCGACTACGGTACACAAAGGCTTTGGGTCGCAAGGCGCCGTCGGCGTGTTAGCAAATGGGAGGGATCATGAAGCTGAGACTCTTAACATTGGTCTGCGCAATGACAGGCGTTGCCGCATTTGCGGCAGAAACAGACCCGCAAGACGTAACCTATGACGACTATGGTGCCATTGAGGCTTCGTTGACCGGTGCTGCTGGCGACGCGGCTAATGGCGCGCTCATCGTTGGGGACAAGTCAAAAGGCAACTGCGTCGCGTGCCACGCGGTTTCGGCTTTGGCCGACATCCCGTTCCATGGCGAAGTTGGTCCAATGCTGGATGGCGCCGGTGATCGTTGGACCGAAGCAGAACTTCGCGGATTGGTCGCAAATGCCAAGATGACGTTCGAAGGCACGGTGATGCCTGCGTTCTACAAGGATGACGGCTATATCCGCCCGGGCGACGCCTATACCGGAAAAGCCCCAACCGCGCCTTTGACGTCGATCCTGACAGCACAAGAAATCGAGGATGTGGTCGCGTTTCTAGCGACCCTGAAAGAAGAATAGCTGCGCTTTCAGGCGCGGATTTTCGAAGAATCAAAGGAGATTGAAAATGGAACTCTCTCGCCGCGAGACACTGGCCCTTGGGCTGGGCGCCGCGTTCCTGACAATTATGCCGCTTCGGGCAAATGCAGCTGCTGAGGATGCCATTGCGGCATTTACAGGCGGGGCAGATGTGGCCGACGGCGGTGTTACATTGACTGCACCGGAAATCGCAGAAAACGGTAATACTGTACCTATCGAAGTCAGTGCTCCGGGCGCAGCTGCAATTCTCATCGTGGCTGCAGGTAACCCCGAACCGGGCGTTGCAACCTTCAATTTCGGTCCGTTGGCTGCTGAGCAAGCCGCATCAACCCGCATCCGTCTTGCCGGAACGCAGGATGTCATTGCCGTGGCGAAGATGGCAGATGGCAGCTTTGCCAAAGCGTCTGCGACCGTAAAAGTGACAATCGGCGGCTGCGGCGGCTGATCGCCACGCGCGCCTCGAAGAACAGGAGATTAATCAATGGCTTCCGGTGTAAAACCCCGCGTCAAGGTTCCAAAGACAGCCGCTGCTGGCGAAACCGTTACGATCAAGACATTGATCAGCCACAAGATGGAAAGCGGCCAGCGTAAAGACAAAGAAGGCAACGTCATCCCGCGTTCGATCATCAACCGTTTCACTTGCGAGTTTAATGGAGAAATGGTGGTTGATGTGACGATGGAGCCGGCGATTTCGACCAACCCGTATTTCCAGTTCGAAGCGACTGTGCCCGAGGCCGGTGAGTTTGTCTTCACTTGGTACGATGATGACGGCTCTGTCTACGATGAGAAGAAAACGATCGAGATCGCCTGACGGCTCGACCACTAAGGCAGATCAGCGCTGGTAGGAGGAACTGGCGCTGATCCACCAAGGGAGGAACGCAATGAATACCAAGGCACTTACGGCGATCGCGGCAATTCTGGTTTTCCCGGCTGCAGCGATGGCTGGACCGGACGAAGACAATTTGGTGATCAATGATGAGTTGGACATGACTTCGGTTACCGAAGCTCCGGCACATCTGGAAAATTTGGACACGATCTATTCGGGTTGGCATTTTCGCACGGATGAAACGCAAGCGCTTCAAATTGATGACTTCGACAATCCTGCAATGATCTTCGTCGATCAGGCCGCCGATCTCTTCGAGACCGTTGATGGCGCCGCTGGCGAGAGCTGTGCCTCATGCCACGATGGGGCGGAAAGCTTCAAGGGATTGCAGGCGTCCATGCCGAAAGTGGATGCCGAAACTGGTAAGCTGGTCGTCATGGAAGATCTGATCAACAAGTGCCGCACGGACCGCATGGAAGCCGATGCCTGGAAATGGTCCGGGGGCGATATGCAGGGCATGGTCGCTTTGATCGGTCTGCAATCACGCGGGATGCCAATGAATGTCGCGATTGATGGCGATGCCGCCCCGTATTGGGAACAGGGCAAAGAGATGTATTACACCCGCTATGGTCAGCTGGAGCTTAGCTGCGCCAATTGTCATGAAGACAACTGGGGCAACATGATCCGTGCCGACCACCTGAGCCAGGGCATGATCAATGGGTTCCCGACATATCGTCTGAAACAAGCCAAGCTGATCTCGCGCCACAATCGTTTCCGCGGCTGTATTCGCGATACGCGGGCGGAAACTTTTGCCGAAGGATCGGACGAGTTCCGTGCGCTTGAGCTCTATGTGGCCTCGCGTGGCAACGGGCTTTCAGTCGAAACTCCAGCAGTACGTCAATAACGAACGACCCGCGTGGGCAATGTCCTGCGCGGGATTTTCAGGAAAATAACATTCACACATTTATATGTGTTACAGGAAAGCGGATAGATGATTTCTCGACGTGACTTCTTGCAGGTTTCAATGGCAGCCTCGGCTCTTTATGGGGCGTCCGGGTTTGGCAACTGGGCCAAGGTTGCTGCGCAGCAAAGCCTCACGCAGGATCAACTGCTGGAGTTCGAGACCTTCGGCAATATCAGCCTGATCCATGTCACCGACATCCACGCGCAACTCAAGCCGATCTATTTCCGTGAACCTGAGATAAACTTGGGTATTGGCGATGCGCGAGGGCAGATGCCGCATGTCACAGGGGCGGCGTTCCGCAAGGCCTACGGGATCGAAGATGGAAGCCCGTCGGCCTATGCGCTGACCTACAATGATTTCTCTGCGCTGGCCAAGACCTACGGTCGGGTCGGTGGATTGGACCGGGTCTCAACTGTCATCAACGCCATTCGTGCCGACCGTCCTGATGCCCTTTTATTGGATGGGGGCGATACCTGGCACGGTTCTTACACCTGCTATCAGACGGCCGGTCAGGACATGGTCAATGTCATGAACGCTCTGAAACCCGATGCTATGACCTTCCATTGGGAGTTCACGTTGGGCAGCGACAGGGTTAACGAAATCGTCGAAGGTTTGCCCTTCGCGGCCTTGGGTCAGAACATCTTTGATGCCGAGTGGGACGAACCTGCAGAATTGTTCCAACCCTATAAGTTTTTTGATCGGGGCGGTGCAAAGGTCGCCGTGATCGGGCAAGCGTTTCCTTACATGCCAATCGCGAACCCAGGCTGGATGTTCCCAGAATATTCATTCGGTATCCGGGATGAAAACATGCAGGCCATGGTGGACGAGGTTCGCGATGCCGGTGCCGATGTCGTTGTCGTCCTCAGCCACAATGGTTTTGACGTGGATAAGAAGATGGCAGGCCGCGTGCAAGGGATCGACGTGATCCTCAGCGGTCACACGCATGACGCCCTGCCCGAGCCGGTTCTGGTCGGTAAAACGCATATCATCGCGTCTGGCTCGAACGGCAAGTTCGTCAGCCGCGTGGATCTCGACGTGAGGGACGGGCAGATGATGGGGCTGAAGCACAAGCTGATCCCGATCTTCTCGGACGTCATCGCTCCTGATCCTGCGATCACTGCTCTGATAAATGATCAGCGCGCGCCTCACGAGGCTGCGCTGAGTGAGGTGATTGGCAAAACGGATTCGTTGCTCTACCGCCGCGGCAATTTCAACGGCACCTGGGATGACCTGATTTGCGATGCCCTGATCAAAGAGCGTGAGGCAGACATCGCGATGTCGCCTGGCGTCCGTTGGGGACCCTCAATCCTGCCGGGGCAGGACATCACGCGTGAAGACGTCTGGAACGTCACATCGATGTCGTATCCCAATGCCTATCGCACAGAAATGACGGGCGAATTCATCCATGTGATCCTTGAGGATGTCGGTGACAACCTGTTCAATCCCGATCCCTACTATCAGCAGGGCGGCGATATGGTCCGTGTCGGTGGGCTTGGCTACCGCATCGATGTGACCAAACCACAAGGGCAGCGGATCAGCGAAATGACCCTGCTCAAAACGGGTGAAGCGATTGATCCGTCGAAAACCTACGTCGTGGCTGGTTGGGCCAGTGTCAACGAAGGCACTGAAGGCCCGCCGATCTGGGATGTCGTCGAAAGCCACATTCGCAACCTTGGCACCGTAACGGTGCAAGAGAACACCAGTGTCGATGTTGTCGGTGCTTAAGAAACAGATGGAGACCTAAGAGATATGGATGACGCGTTCAAACCGTCCCGCCGGGCCTTCCTGAAAGGCAGTGCAGCGGTCGCCGCAGGATCAGTTGCGGGTGCGGCAGTGGCAGACACGCCCGATCCTCTGATAACAGAGCTGCAGGATTGGGCGTCTTACACAGGTGCCGGTGTCGATGAGTCACCTTATGGCATGCCGATCAGTTTTGAATCCCATGTTGTGCGCCGCAACGTGGAATGGCTGACCGCCTCTCCGATTTCGTCGATCAACTTTACACCAATCCACGCGCTTGATGGCACGATCACTCCGCAAGGTTGCGCATTTGAGCGTCATCACTCGGGCGCGATCGAGTTGCGCAAGGAGGATTATCGTCTGATGATCAACGGGCTGGTCGATCGCCCGCTTGTATTTACTTACGACGACATCGAGCGGTTCCCGCGCGAAAACCATGTGTATTTCTGCGAATGTGCGGCGAACACCGGTATGGAGTGGGCTGGTGCTCAACTCAATGGCGTCCAGTTCACCCACGGCATGATTCACAACATGGAATACACCGGCGTTCCGCTGCGGACGCTGTTGCAGGAAGCAGGCGCTGATATCTCACCCGACAAATGGGTCTATGTTGAAGGCGCAGACGCGTCATCCAATGGCCGCTCCATCCCGATGGAAAAAGCACTGGATGACGTGTTGGTGGCTTTCAAGGCAAATGGTGAAGCGCTGCGCATGGAGCACGGATATCCTGTGCGACTGGTTGTTCCTGGCTGGGAAGGCAACATGTGGGTCAAGTGGCTGCGCCGGATCGAAGTCGTCGATATGGCGGTCGAAAGCCGTGAAGAAACATCAAAGTACACCGATGTCTACGCCGATGGCACAGCCCAGAAATGGACTTGGGTGATGGATGCAAAATCCGTCATTACTTCACCCAGCCCGCAAATGCCCATCAAACACGGACCGGGACCCTTGGTCATTTCCGGGCTTGCCTGGTCAGGCCACGGGCAAATTTCGCGGGTTGATGTGTCCAAGGACGGTGGGATTACCTGGGAGACAGCGCGTCTTGGCAAGCAGGGCGACAGCAAGGCTTTGACGCGCTTCTATCTCGACACGAACTGGGACGGAGCACCAATGCTTTTGCAGGCCCGGGCGATAGACGAAACCGGCTATGTTCAGCCGACCAAAGACCAACTGCGCGAAAAGCGCGGAGAGAACTCGGTCTACCACAACAACTGTATCCAGACTTGGTACGTGAGCGCAGAAGGGATCGCTGAGAATGTCGAAGTCTCTTAGTCATGTTTTCCTGCCCGTATTTGGCGGCACAGCGTTGGTGCTTGCGGCGGCTGTGGCTATTGCGAACCGGAATTACGGCCAATCGCAGATAGAAACCCTGGAAACCCGGATCAGCCAGGTTGAGGCGCACGCAGCGAAAGCCCAGGAAAACGCGCAAGCAGAGGCCAGCCGGGCTGCCGAACTGGTGGCCAAGGTTGAAGAAATCCAGACAGCGGCGGCCGAGCGGGTCGCAACCGGGATGAACCTGACCGCACCCGCGCCCAGCCAGGATGGCACTTATGGGCTTGGACGTCCTGCTCTGGAGGAAGAGATCGCGGCATGGGACGTTGACGTCTTGCCCGACGGGCGTGGCTTGCCGGTTGGATCAGGCGATGTCTGGACCGGAGAAGAAGTGTTTGTCGACCGTTGCGCGTCTTGTCACGGCGAGTTTGCCGAAGGTGCCGACAATTGGCCTGTTCTGGCAGGTGGTTTCGATACACTTGCAGATGAAGATCCTGTAAAAACCGTTGGGTCCTATTGGCCGCATTTGTCCACCGCCTGGGATTACATTTCTCGGTCGATGCCGTTTGGTGAAGCGGGCACGCTGACAGCGGACGAGACATACGCAATTGTCGCCTACATCCTTTATTCCAATGATCTGGTGGATGACGATTTCGTTCTCAGCAACGAAAACTTCGCCGATTTCGAGATGTACAATATGGACGGTTTTGTTGTCGATGTTCGACCCGAGACGGAATACGCGGAATGGCGAGAAGAGCCTTGCATGGAGAACTGCAAAACAGAGGCATCGGTTACTATGCGTTCTGTCTTTCTGGTTGAGACGCCACCAGAAGGCGGTTCGAATTCGGTCATGAATGAAGCCAGCGCGGACGGGTTGCCGACGTTCACGGCGGAAGGGCCCTCGTTCATTCCAGCCGCAGCGCCAAAGCCTGAGGAAGAGGCCGCCGCAACACTGGCTGTTCAGGAAATCGAAGAGTCTGACCAATCAGCGGACCTTCTCGCCGCCGGAGAAAAGGTCTTCAAGAAGTGTAAGTCCTGCCATCAGGTCGGTGAAGGTGCAAAGCATAGCACGGGACCAGCGTTGAACGGAATTATTGGGTCCAACGCAGGGTCGGTAGAAGGTTTCAAATACTCCAAAGCTATGAACGCTGCGGCCGAGACAGGTCTCATTTGGACTGATGAAGAAATGGCGGCCTTCCTGACAAAACCCAAAGACTACATGAAAGGCACGCGCATGTCTTTCGCCGGGCTTAAGAAACCAGACGATATTGAAGCTGTGATCGTCTACCTAAAGTCGTTCGGAAGCTGATCATGCGGTGGTCGTTCCTTTTAACCTGCGCAACGGTATTGGTTTCGATCGCTCCATCGACCCACGCAACAGAAGACCTTGGCGACGCGGAAGCAGGGAAAGTGGTGTTCGCCCAATGCCAAGGCTGCCATCAGGTCGGCGAAGGAGCCGAAAACAAAATCGGGCCGCACTTGAACGGTGTTTTTGGGCGTAAGGCCGCAGGACTGGAGGGTTTCAACTACTCCAAGAGCCTTGTGCGCGCGGGCAACTCGGGTCTGGAATGGCACGCTGACACACTGTCCGCCTACATCGAAAATCCACGCGCATTTGCGTCAGGCACGAGGATGAGTTTTCGCGGTTTGAAGGACCCGGAAGACCGAGCCAACGTGGTCGCCTATTTGCGGGCGTTTTCTGACAATCCTCAGGACATCCCAGAAGCGGACCCAACGGCGAAAGGAACGGATCATTCGATCGATCCCGCGATTCTGGCGATACAAGGAGATCCTGAGTACGGCGCATATCTCAGCAGCGAATGTACAACATGCCACCAGATCGAAGGAGGCGATGAGGGCATTCCTTCGATTGTGTATTGGCCTGACGAAGACTTCGTAGTCGCTATGCACGCTTACAAGGACAAACAGCGGCCACATCCAGTCATGCAAATGATCGCCGGGCGGCTGAGCAATGACGAGATCGCGGCATTGGCCGCATACTTCAATAATCCAGAGTGAAAGTGCCTAAGGGGAGGAAACGCGATGACACTCAATAGACGAGTATTTCTTGGAGCCGCCGGGGTCGTGGCCGCCGGGCTATCTGCTCCGATGGTGCTGGCTCAAGGCAAGCCCCGAGTAGTGGTTGTTGGTGGCGGTGCGGGCGGTGCAACTGCCGCGCGGTACATCGCAAAGGACAGCAAAGGAGAGGTCGACGTGACGCTGATCGAGCCGTCTCGGACCTATTACACCTGTTTCTTCTCAAACCTTTATTTAGGAGGTTTTCAGGAGCTATCGGACATCGCTCACAGCTATGGCACGCTTGCCGCGAACTACGGTATCAACGTCGTGCATGATTGGGCCACTGGGGTCGACCGCGATGCCAAGACGGTTTCCTTGGCGGGTGGCGGGTCAATTCCCTATGACAAGCTGATTCTAAGCCCGGGTATCGACTTTGTAGATGGAGCGGTCGAGGGCTGGGACGTCTCGGCCCAGAATAAGATGCCGCATGCTTATAAAGCTGGTTCACAGACAGAGCTTTTGAAAGCGCAAATCATGGCAATGCCCGAAGGTGGTACCTTCGCGATGGTCGCTCCTCCTAACCCCTTCCGTTGCCCGCCTGGGCCATATGAGCGGACTTCGATGGTTGCGCATGTTTTGAAGAAGAATAATCCGACAGCAAAGATCATTGTGGCCGACCCGAAGCCAAAGTTCTCGAAAATGGCGTTGTTCCAAGAAGGCTGGGGAAACAACTATGAAGGAATGGTTGACTGGATCGGCGAAGATTTCGGCGGTGGCAATGTATCCGTGAATCCGGATGCAATGACGGTGACCATCGACGGCGAAGAGACAAAGGTTGATGTCTGCAATGTAATCCCAGCGATGAAAGCCGGCCGCATTGCGGAAATGGCAGGAGTAACCGACGGCAACTGGGCACCAGTAAACGCTGCGGACATGTCCTCCAAAGCCGATCCGGACATATATGTTCTTGGTGATGCCAGCCAGCAGGGTGACATGCCGAAATCCGGGTTTTCGGCAAACAGTCAGGCGAAAGTTTGCGCGAACGCCGTGCGAAGTGCGTTGACCGGGTCTAAAGTATTCCCGGCCAAGTTCTCGAACACATGTTGGTCGCTGATCGATACCAATGATGGCGTTAAGGTTGGCGCAACCTACGAGGCGACACCTGAGAAGATTGCCAAAGTTGACGGCTTTATTAGCCAGACCGGAGAAGATGCCGACCTCAGGAAAGCAACTTACGAAGAGTCTCTTGGTTGGTACGCCGGTATCACGTCGGACATGTTTGGTTGAGGCAATCGGGGGCTTTGACCGGTGTCAAAGACCCCGATGATCAATCTGAGAAAATGCGGTTCAGGAGGAGGACTAAAACCATGAAACACTTTATCGCCGCGGCCGCGTTTTCCACTGTTCTGGCGAGCCAAGGGCTTGCAGAAGAGATCATCACTACCCCCTTCGACGGTAGTTTTGATGACGCGACATTTGCAGTCGAGTCCGCGATTGTGGGACAGGGACTGGTCATCGACTATGTGAGCCATGTTGGGGAAATGCTGAATCGAACAGGCGCAGATGTTGGCAGCGACAAGCAAATATTTGCGGCCGCGGATATCTTCATTTTCTGCTCGGCAAAAATCTCGCGCGAGGTCATGGAAGCCGACCCAATGAATATTGGCTTCTGCCCCTATGGGATTTTTGTAGCCGAAGACGACAATGGTGTGATGGTTGGATACCGAAGCTATCCTGATGGACCAATGCAAAAGGTTCAGACCCTGTTGTCCGGGATCGTAGAAGAAGCCGTTGGGAACTGAAATGAACTACCAGCAGTTTTTTCGTGGTCAACTCGACCAGCTTCAAGAGGAAGGGAACTACCGGGTCTTTGCGGATCTCGAAAGGCAGTGTGGCGCGTTCCCGACAGCGCGTAGCTACGCGGAAAATGGTCCCGAGAAAGTCACTGTGTGGTGCTCTAATGATTATCTGGGGATGGGTCAGCACCCCAGTGTTATTGTAGCAATGCACAAGGTGATCGATGAGTGTGGTGCCGGGGCAGGCGGAACGCGGAATATCTCTGGAACCACCCACCAGCATGTTTTGCTCGAGCAGGAGCTTGCTGACTTACACGGCAAGGACGCTGCATTGCTGTTCACCTCCGGGTACGTCTCGAACTGGGCTGCTTTGGGAACCTTGGCGTCTCGCATTCCTGGCATCACAGTCCTGTCTGACGAGTTGAACCATGCCTCGATGATCGAGGGCATTCGCCACAGTCGGTGCCAGAAGCGTATCTGGAAACACAACGACGTGGCGGACCTTGAAAGGCACCTTGCTGAATTGCCTGCCAATGCACCGAAGCTCATTGCGTTCGAAAGCGTCTATTCCATGGATGGCGACATTGCACCAATTGCCGAGATCTGTGATCTGGCGGATCGCTATGGCGCGATGACCTATTTGGATGAGGTTCACGCCGTAGGGCTTTATGGACCGCGCGGCGGAGGCATTGCCGAACGCGAAGGCCTGATGGATCGGCTAACCGTCATTGAGGGGACATTGGGCAAGGCGTTCGGCGTAGTTGGTGGATACATCGCGGCGTCGAAAGAGCTGGTGGATTTTGTCCGATCCTTTGCCAGTGGTTTTATCTTCACCACTGCATTGCCTCCCGCCGTGGCCGCAGGAGCTGCCGCTTCGGTTCGGCACCTGAAGCAAAGCAATTCGGAACGACATTTGCACCAGCAGCGCGTGCGCGAGGTACGAGACAGGCTGGACGATTTGGGCATTCCGCATACACCGAACCCAAGTCACATCATTCCGGTCATGGTCGGCGATCCGGTCAAGTGCCGCTTCATCTCTGACGTGCTGATGCGTGACTATGGAATCTACATCCAGCCGATCAACTATCCAACCGTCCCCAAGGGAACGGAACGTCTACGGATTACACCTTCCCCAGTGCATTCCACCGAAGACGTGGATCGACTGGTATCTGCTTTGGGTGAATTATGGACGCAATGTCAATTGGCCCGCAGGCCAATGGCCGCGCAATGACAATGACAGCTTGACCGAAGACAAGGACGCGCAAGCAACGAAGTGAGAGTTTCTGTTGATGGAAAGGCTCATCGATTTGTTGGGAGACCCTGGCGCTTTGGCATTTGGCGGTGCGCTTGTTGGTATCCTGTTCGGCGTGATGGCCCAGAAGTCTCACTTTTGTTTGCGAGCGTCGACCATCGAAGTCGCCGAAGGCGAGCTTGGTCCTCGCCTGGCGGTTTGGCTGATCGCCTTCACCGCAGCGCTCACCTTAGTACAGGCCTTTGTCGCGTTTAAGTGGTTGAACCTTTCCGAGACACGCGCGATCGCGTCGACGGGCAGCCTTAGCGGAGCAATAATTGGTGGGGCGATGTTCGGCGTTGGAATGGTTCTGGCGCGCGGGTGTGCATCTCGCCTGTTGGTATTGGCCTCCTGCGGTAATCTGCGCGCCTTGATTACTGGATTGGTTTTAACCTTAGTGGCTCAGGCTGCTTACACGGGCGTTCTTAGTCCTGCCCGCGAATTGCTTTCCGGGATCTGGACTGTCTCAGGAGGCGCCTCGAGAGATCTTTCAGAAATACTTGGATTTTCACCAGTGGCTTATACAGCCGTTGCAGCTTTGGGGTTGGTTTCGGCAATTGCATTTGCGTTCCACCGGCGAGTTGCGCCTATCAGGATCATAACAGCCGCCGGCGTTGGTTTGGCGGTGGCGCTTGGCTGGTTGATGACATTTGCGATCGCGCAAGCATCTTTTGACGTCGTGCCCGTGTCGTCAGTCACATTTACCGGACCGGCCACGGATACACTAATGAGCTTGGTTGCGGAGAGGAACGTTGTTTTGTCTTTTGGTATCGGCCTTGTTCCAGGCGTAGCAATTGGTGCCGCAGGCTCAGCCCTAACTGCAGGGGAGTGGAAGATCGAACGGTTTGGCCCGGATACTCCGATGGAACGCTACCTTGTTGGAGCTGTCCTCATGGGGTTTGGAGCCATGCTGGCCGGGGGTTGCGCTGTGGGCGCAGGGCTTTCGGGAGGGTCCGCCCTGTCATTGACGGCGTGGCTTGCCGTTTTCTTCATGTGGGTAGGAGCGATCAGCACGCATAAGTTATTGAGGCGAATACCTGTTCCTCAAACGTCCTGAGTCATTCGAATTCCATTTGTTCAAATACTCGCCCGGCATTTTTTGTCGCCAGTTCCTCAAACGTGTCCAAATGGGCGAAAGGTGATTGATCGACATAGTAAGCCTCGGTCAGATCGCCGCCGGCATCCATATGCTCTTTGATCTTGCCGCGCAGATAGATCAGGTAGTCGCGTGTATAACGGCGCACCTGATCCATGTTCGTCGGATGACCATGTCCGGGGATGACGTATGTGGCTCCCAAAGCTTCGAACTCGTTGTCCCAGGTCTCAAGCCAATCCGCAGTATAGGTCTCTTGAAAGATCGGTAGCATTCGCTCGTGAAACGCCATGTCACCCGCGATGACAAGGCTTTGGTTCGGCAGCCAAACCGATATATCACCGGGGCTATGGGCCGGCCCGAGATATTTGGCCTCAATCCGGAAATCACCCATTTCAACAACGTATTCATCCTCGAATGTCTCGGTTGGGCCTGCCAGGACGGTTCCTTCCGCCTTGTCCTGATTGTACCGTTGCATTCCTTCAAGGATCTGAGAGCCATATTCCTCGAATTCAGCCGCAGCATCCGAATGGGCGATGATCGGAATACCGAGCTCTGACCAGTATGCGTTGCCAAGCATCGCGTGCCCCTGACCATTCTCGTTGAAGACAAGCTTAACCGGCTGATCCGTGATTGCCTGAATTTCTTGGTGAAGCGCTTCAGCAAGCCCATAGGCCGCGCCGCCGTTTATAACGACCACGCCCTCCCCGGTTACGATAAAACTGAGATTGTTGTTATGACCAGAGTTCTCGTAGGTCGGCGGTGCGGTTGCACCAATGGCGGAATAGACGCCGGGGATGTATTCGACCGGTTTGGAATACAGCACACTTTGAGGGTATTGGTCTGCAATATCCTCGCTTGCCCAAGCTTGTGTGCCCAGGGCCAAGACAATCGCCAGCGATCGCATCTTTATGGCTCTCCAATGTACTTATAGGCAGACCCAGTCTTCTCGACCCGGCCGATTCCACCATTCGGCAGGTGGAAACCAATTGTTTTCATTTGCCCGTGGGAAATCTGATCCAGCAACGAATTCCGAGTTGCTGCGGCCGCCTGTGGATCCTGATCCGTCCCGCTGGGCCAGTCGGGGCGTTCAAAAGCTACGTGTGGATTTCCCAACGCGTCGCCGACAACCATCACGGATTCACTGCTGCTGCGAATTTCAAACGCCATGTGACCGGGCGTGTGTCCATAGCTTGCGCGCGCGGCGATACCGGGAAGGATCTCTTGCCCGTCGTCAAAGAACGCGACCTGATCCTCAATTGCTGCCATACGCCGCTTTGCGCCTACTGCGAACGCAGCGCGATCTTCTCCAATGGTATCCACTGTTGAGGGGTTCCACCAATAATCCCACTCATTACGGCCAAAGTGATGCGTAGCGTTCGGGAACAGAAGGTCGTCGAAATCATCCAAAACGCCCCAAATGTGATCCGGGTGCGCATGGGTGAAGATCACGTGCGAGATGTCTTCGGGCGACAGGTTGGTTGTTTCAAGAGCTTCCAGAAGCTTACCAGAAGTGGGCATGAAATCTGGCCCAGCTCCCACATCGAACAGCACCGTGTTTTGATCATCTCGATAAAGCGCCACGTTGCACTCTGGCTCGTATTTGGTCGCGTCCACCTTGTAGTTGTCCAAAAGCTGCCTGAGTTCTGCCTGCGGCATGGCGCCAAAGACCATATCCGGAGGCAAGGACAGGTACCCGTCTGATATGGTTGTCATGCGAGCCGAAGCACCGAGTTGTAACTCTGCCCTCACGAACCTGGATTGTACTCCAAGCGCTGCGATACAAGCGGCGCTACACAAGAATCTGCGTCGTGAAAATGCATCTCCATTCATACACAATCAATAAAATGAATGTTTTGATTTGTAAATGAGTAAAGATGCAGATGGATGGAATTCCGCCAAGCTATCTGCGGGCGGGGGCGATTTGCAGATCAGCTTTTGGTCTCTCCCTTAGGAGCTCACAAGCGAGATTGGATCGCGAATTGTTTTGGGCAATCGGTGCGAATTTCTTTGGGCTGCTGCGCGTAAAATTTCTAAATGATTTTGAGAAGCGACGCGAACACCTACGCGGCATCCTACACGCTTGTGGGTTTGCACATAACATTTCGTGCACCGCAAAAATTTGCGTAGTTTGTCCATAGTTTTGCGCTGCGTGATTGTGTGCATTAGCGGTGAATTGAATCAGTTTTGGCGTAGTCGTTGCGGTTATGGTCCTGTGCGTTGCTCGATGCCGCAAAGGGCCTCCTTAAGGAACCTTGGATTCTCGCGAAGGTCTGCGATGCGTAGAAAGCGGACTTTGCGAAGTCTAGCTTGAGCCCAAAACGGAAATGCACTGAATTCAAGTACAATTGACTTTTGCGGCTTTCGGATAAAAGGGTTGTGAGTTTCCTTCTTTAATTCGAAGTACCCAAAATCATGCCAATGTGGGAGTGCTGACTATGAAAACAGCGGTTGTGACCGGCGCTGCAGGAGGGATGGGTCAGGCCATCTGCCGCCAACTGCGGGCAGATGGGTTCCACGTGTTTGGACTGGACCTCAACGAGGAGGGCCTAGGTGAAATGGCAGCGGAGTTAGGTTCGGATTTCACGCCTATCTGCGTTGACTTAACGGATCCCATTGCTATCGCTCATACGTTTGATGGAATTAGGTCAGAGTATGGCGGTCTAGATGCTTTGGTAAACAACGCGGGCACCTGCTTCATGTCTGACTTCCCGCACATTCTGCCCGAAGAACTCGAACAGCAGATGGCAATCAACTTTAACTCTGCATTCAATTGTTGCCAGCAGGCGGTTCAGTTGATGTTGGAACGCGAAGGCGTCAAGAAGATTGTAAACATCTCATCGAATGGAGCTTACAATTTCGATGTGTTCGACCCTCCCCATTACCGGGCGTCAAAGGCTGCGATGGATACCCTAACGAAAGACCTCGCCCGTCGATATGCACATGAAAAAATCTGCGTAAATTCGCTGGCTCCTGCCATGACTGAGACACCGTTGTTCAATGTCTTAACCAAGGACGTCTTGGAGAAAGCCGTTAGTGCCATGCCGCATGGTCGCGCGATGCTACCTGAGCAAATCGCCTCTTGGGTTGGTTTTCTCATTTCGCCGGCTGGTGACGTTTCCAGTGGAAATGTGATTGTTCTGAACCAAGGGCGCGACGTCAGATAACTCTGAGGTGCGACATCACTTTTTGGGAAAATGGTCCACAGCTTGGGATCAACGGTAGACTTCTGGAGCTTTCTTCAGAACGGGCCACTGCTTTGGACAATGCCCGTAAATTACAAATGCATCTCGCTCGGATGCCAGACGCATCAACCTGTCTGCGCTGGCAATCGCTGAATCCTCGTCCCAAGACCCGGCAAACTTCTCGTCGATTTCTGTTGGTCGGGAAATCGCATCACTGGTTAGTAAAACCGTCCCTGACGGAAGATCGACCATTACCGCGATCTGGCCAGGCGCATGACCGGGTGCCATCAAAACGAAGATACCTGGCGCAATCTCTACGTCGTCATCAACAACCAGGTAATCCTGATCGGGCCATTCCAAAGGCCGCATATCGCCCCAGTACAACGGGCGGGGTAAGGCTCGCTCCGCAGCAGAGATAAGAATTGGACTGCTTGGAAAGTCGCCCAAAGCGCCGATGTGGTCGATGTGGGTGTGCGTACAAATCTGTAGTGTAATGTCTGACGGAGTAAGCCCGAGTTTTGCCAGTTGTGCGCTTGGCAGGTTGTCTGGTTCACACTTCAAGACCTCGCCGAACTCGTACAATCGATCTTCTTTGACTGCGGCGTCGGTATCGGTCGCGTATTTTTCGGGAAATCCAGTGTCGATGAGTATAGCTTCTCCCAAATCTGTCCGAACGAGAAACCCGCAGATCCCTATGATACGGCCAGTGGAATGGACCTTGAACAGACCGTAGTCCAAAACTGCTAGGTCAATCGGTCGCCCTTTGACAAATCCCTTTGCTTGCACAGACTCTCTCCCGGATTAACTAAAAGGATTTTGAGTAGAGCATGAAAGTCAAGATACACACACTTTTTCAATACCTACTGGATACCACAGAAGCGGATCCAGATGCCTTCATTGGGTTTTCCTTGTCCGCGTCGCCGCTTTTGGGTGAGTTCATGGATGCGCTGGATCCAGCGCTGCCGTTGGATTGGAACCAAAAGAGCTTTCGGGGTCTGCCTGCTTTACGACGACATGTCTTGGACCGCGCTGGCTTGTCTGATGTTTGCAAGCCAGACGACGTCCTGATCACCGCTGGCGCAGCAGAAGCCAATTATCTTGCATTCATGCAATTGGTCCAACCGGGCGACGAAGTCGTAACGGAACGCCCGGGCTGGCCACAAGCGGGCGTATTGGCAGAGGCAGTTGGCGCGACGCTAAAAGTTGTCGACCGAGAAGAAAGCTCTGGTTGGGTATTGCCGCTAGACGAAGTTGAGTCCGCAGTAACAGCGCGCACGCGGCTCATCTTTATAACCAACCCCAATAACCCCACCGGGCAGTTGATGACACAAGCAGAGCTGGAAAGGCTTGTCCAAATTGCAGATCGCGTCGGCGCTTGGCTGGTTGTTGACGAGGTTTACGCGGGATTGGAGTGGGACGGGTCTCGCGCCCCTTCGATCGCCGGTTTGTATCCTAGGGGTATCACGACGGGCAGCGTTTCCAAGGCATTGGGTCTTCAAGGGCTGCGCACCGGCTGGATGATATGCCGTGATCCTGATCTGATTTGGGACGCTATTGTTCTGCGGGAAAACTCTAGCGAGATTATGAATATTCTCGGCGAAGTTATTGCCGAAATTGCCCTGCGGCCTGACCGATACAATCAGGCTATAAAAACTGCGCGGGCAGCAGGGATTGAGACACTGGAAAGCCTTGATCGGTATGTTGCCGATCAGCCCCGCCTGAATTGGGTCAAACCTCAGGCTGGATTGATTGGATTGGCACGGCTCGACGGGATTGATGGCGATGTTTTTGCCAAACGCTTGCTCGCCGATCCCTATCGGACATTTCTTTTGCCGGGCTCGTCTTACGGGATGCAAAACCACATCCGACTGGGTGTGGGGGGAGGGGCTGCTGCCAACCTTGACCTTGGCCTAGAGCGCATGGGCGAACTGTTGGCGAACTGGTAGACATAAGACACACATTTCGGTTTCTCGGTCTGCAACGCCGGTCAAAAAATGCCGTCCGCTCAAAGCTGATACTAAGCTCAATTGTGGTGCAAGTTCACCCGCCATGTGCTGACAGCTTTTCTGCTAGAATAGCGTTGGTCGCGCGCTAGTTCGAAGATGGAACAACCGATTCATAACCAAGGTTCGAAATGACAGGTTGGACAACTGAAAACGTCCAAGACTATCCGCGACCACCTGCGCTACGGGCTGTACCCCATCGGATGCGGATCGAACTCGGCGGTCAAACCATCGTGGAGACCGATCAGGCGTTTCAGGTTCTCGAAACCCATCACGCCCCTACGTATTATATCCCGCCGCAAGACATTGATGCCGTTCTGACAAAGACCTCGGGTAAATCGTACTGCGAGTGGAAGGGTGTTGCGAGCTACTGGGACGTTCAGAGCGGGGCGGCCGCGGCAAAGAAAGCTGCGTGGAGTTATGCTGCACCAACCACCAGATTTGAACAGATTAAGGGCTATCTCGCCTTTTACGCCGGACTTATGGACGCTTGTTTTGTTGGTGAGTACCGGGTGATCCCGCAACCCGGGGACTTCTATGGAGGCTGGGTCACCGAAAACTTGAAGGGTCGCATCAAAGGTGCTCCGGGAACGGAATTTTGGTGAGTATTGATGACCGACCCTAAAACCTCGCCTTCCCCTTTGGCTGTTCCTACAAGCCGTTTGGTCCGTGTTGCCGGTTTGAGCGGCATGACGGCAGGCATTGCGGGGAACGTGGCAGTCCGCGCGCTAAGAGAGATCGGTCGCGGTGCGCGACCCGATATGCGTGGTTTGCTGATGACACCCGGCAACGTGACACGCGTTGCGGATCAGCTTGCGCGTATGCGTGGGGCCGCGATGAAGGTGGGTCAGTTGATTTCGATGGATGCAGGTGAGGTCTTGCCGTCTGAACTGGCTGACATCATGGCGCGACTGCGAGATCAGGCGCATTTCATGCCGCCGAAACAATTGCGTGACGTCCTGAACCGAGCCTGGGGTCCAGATTGGCGAAAATCCTTCCAAGCCTTCGATGTAAGGCCCATGGCGGCAGCGAGTATCGGGCAAGTACATCGTGCGACATTGAAAGACGGGCGCGATGTGGCGATCAAAGTGCAGTATCCGGGAATAGCTCGTAGTATCGACAGCGATGTGGCCAATGTCGCGACTCTGGTTCGCATGTCAGGTTTGCTTCCCAAGAGCTTTGATCTGGATCCGTATATCCAAGAGGCGCGAAGTCAACTGCATGAAGAAACCGATTATGAACGCGAGGGACAGCACCTGCGCCACTTTGCTGACCTCTTGCAGAATGATGAAGCGTTTGAAATCCCGGAGTTCTATCCAGATTGGAGTACGCCAGAAGTTCTAACGATGTCCTTTCTGGAAGGTCGCCCTATCGAAGCCGTGGGTGATGCGACCAGCGAGGACCGCAATCGAGTCTCAGAAGCCTTGGTCCAGCTCACGCTGCGCGAGGTTTTCGAGTTCGGGATCATGCAAAGCGATCCGAATTTTGCCAACTACCGATACAACCCATCCAATGGAAAAATCAGTCTCTTGGATTTTGGCGCGGCACGCGCACTGCAACCATCTGCAATAGATGGATATGTGGATCTGTTGCGCGCCGGTTTGCTTGAAGACGGTGCGGCGCTTCGTAAGGCTGCTATACAACTGAAGCTTATTGAAGGTGATGGCCCATTTGACGACCGAATCCTTGGAATGATCCGCAGCGTTTTTGACGCAATCCTATCCGAGAATGAATTTGATTTTTCTGATCGAACGCTCTCCAACCACCTGAACAAAGAAAGTATGGCCCTGGCCGCGGCCGGGTATATCCCGCCCCAGCTGCCAATGGACATTCTTTACCTTCAGCGAAAGATTGGGGGTATGTTCTTATTAGCCACGCGATTAAACGCCTCGCTTCCCGTGAAGACGCTTCTTGAAAAGTACGTCATCTGAACGACCACAATTTACTCCAAACCAGCAAGCCGAACAATTACAAACCAGTGTCACCGATATGCGCGACCAACCCAAAACAATGCGCAAGTGCGATGCGAATGTTGCCAGGCTCGGGTTCGAGAACCCCTTTGACGAACCAAACCCGGCTTTAGAAATGACCATCGTGTAAGTTGATCACGTCGACGAACCCGTCCTGTTAACCGGCTCCGCTCCGACCCGATACGCGATCCTCGAAAACGTCGGCCTTAGGGGCAGGAAAATCCGGTATGCAAGCTCTAGCAGAGGCGTTACCCCCGGAATGCTTGCCACACGTGCTAGCCAACGCCATTTGGGTAAAGTGCCCCAGAGTTCCGTGAACCCGCGCGCACCGGATACAAGTTCTCCATCTGGTCGACGCACAGTGAATCGATCCATTGCTTCTTGCCGCGTTAGATTTGCATCAATAAGAGCATTGGATTTTGAAACGTCAACGAACCGCACACGTTCAGCGCCCTCGCAAGAAGCATAGTGCCTGATCTCAACGGAGCAAAGTGGGCAAGATCCGTCGTAGTACACCGTAGCAAGAGATTGACCGGCATCATCAGATGTGAGCGCAACCTCATCATTATCCGAATTGTACATTTTGTTTGGCCTTGTCTCTTGGGTTTCGCCCATACGTTCGCAAGAGCTAGCGCAAAAACCGAAGAAACGAGGGGTCACCAGCTGCACTCAGGTGCGTTATGAAGCCGCAACTAAGGATGCTGTCAGCCAAACTTAACGCTTTGGACGCGCAAACAAGATGGTTCTGTTTGAATATTGCTTTCTCTCGTTTGCAGTGATCTGGGGGTGAATGGTTTGGGGTGCACTGCCAAGAATGCCGACGCTGCTTTGCAGCGTAAAGTTCGTCGGGGTGGTCTCTTTAACGTGTGCTCAGAAATCAGACGTTCGAACAAAGTAGAGTTTGGCTAACCCGTTTCTTTGCTTGGTGTTTTAGAGCTCGGAGCCGTCACTATTCGATTTCACGTTTGCCTAGGTCCCGTACTCCTGGCCAAGCTCTCATCAGTGAGTTCGCGGCAACTTCCGACCTTCAAGTGCCTAAGGCCAATTGCGTCTGTGCAAATGCCACGTCAACAGCGAAATGCGGAGGAGATTGGAACAAAGATCCATTGTTTGCGGCCATGCGTACAATATTTGAAAAACGGAGGTATCGTGCAGGTCGTTTGGTTCAAACGGGATTTACGGGTAAATGATCACCCGGCACTGGCGCAAGCGTCCGAGGTCGGAACAGTTCTACCACTCTATGTGGTTGAGCCTGAGCTTTGGCAGCAACCCGACGCGTCAACACGGCATTGGAACTTTGTTGCTGAGACAATCGCGGGACTGCGAAAAGACCTTGGGGAACTTGGCCAGCCTCTTGTTGTGCGCACCGGGCAAATTGTGTCGGTCCTATCCGAGTTGAAGGATCGTGGTCTAGTCGACGTACTTTGGTCACACGAGGAAACAGGAAATAACTGGACGTATCAGCGGGACCGTCAGGTCGCGGCATGGTGCAGGGATCATGGTGTGCAGTGGCACGAAGTGCAGAACCACGGCGTTTTTCGCAGGCTCAAGTCTCGCGACGGCTGGGCGGAAGGTTGGGACAAGTTTATGGCATTGCCCGTTTCGTCACCAGTTGCGCTAGAGCCTATCGACATAGAACCGGGGTATATTCCCACGGCGCGCGATCTCGGCTTGCGGGATGATCTGTGCGTTGGTCGTCAGGTCGGGGGACGAGCTGCGGGTTTGGAACGGCTGAACAGTTTTCTGACCCGCCGTGGCAAAAGATACCAACGCCAAATGTCCAGCCCCTTGGCGGGGGCCGTCGCGTGTTCGCGGCTGTCGCCCCACTTGGCTTGGGGCGCGCTTTCGATGCGCGAGGTATCGCAAGCGACTGAAAGGCAAAGACGCAGATTGCCGCCGCAAGCAAAGGACTGGCGCAAATCGCTTCGCTCGTTCTCGGGCCGATTGCATTGGCATTGCCATTTCATTCAGAAACTCGAGGATGAGCCTCGAATTGAGTTTGAAAATCTGCATCGGCTCTACGACGGGCTTCGACCAAAAGCGCCAGATGGCGCGCTTTTGGCTGCTTGGTCCAAAGGCGAAACGGGATATCCGTTTTTGGACGCATGCATGCGGTCGTTGCAAGCAACGGGGTGGCTCAATTTTCGGATGCGCGCAATGGTGATGGCGACTGCGAGCTATCATCTTTGGCTGGATTGGAGAGCCCCTGGTCAGCATTTGGCGCGCATGTTTACCGACTATGAGCCGGGCATTCACTGGAACCAGGTGCAAATGCAATCAGGCACCACCGGCATCAATACCGTGCGCATCTATAATCCAGTTAAGCAGGGATATGATCAGGATCCAGAAGGGGTGTTCATTCGGACATGGGTGCCGGAACTGGCCGATATTTCGGATCGGCACATCCACGAACCCTGGAAAGCCCCGGACAGGAAACACGTCATCGGAGCGCATTATCCAGAGCGTATTTTTGACCATCTCGCAGCAGCCAAAGCCGCGCGCGAGCGGGTGTGGGGCGTCCGCCGGAGTGCGGTGTTTCGCTCGGAAGCGCGCGACATCGCGACAAAACACGCGAGCCGAAAGACCAGACGGACTGCGCGCAAAGATGCGCGGTCGTCTCAAGATCAAGAGCAACTCGGCCTGCCTTTGGGGGACAAATGATGAGGATGCGGAAGAAAGCCGATTTGCCCCAGAAAATCTGCCCGGTCTGCCAGCGCCCTTTCACCTGGCGCAAGAAATGGGAAAACGTTTGGGATCAAGTGAAATACTGCTCGAAGAAATGCAGGTCGGCCGCATGACCGAGATTTTTCCCGAACTTGCAGAAGCGAAAGAGACGTTCAGTTTCAAGCCCACACGAACCCATGGCCTTAAAAGGTTGAAGCAGTTCGTGGGACGCGCCGGTCGCCATTATGCGGGTAAGCGGAACTACGATTTTGGGACCGATCAGCGCAGCAATGTATCGGGTTTGTCACCTTGGCTGCGCCACCGTTTGATAACGGAACAAGAGCTACTGGCAACTGTACTAGCGTCCCGTAATTCCGACGCGGCGGAGAAGTTCGTACAAGAAGTGTTCTGGCGCACATACTTCAAGGGCTGGCTGGAACAGCGGCCCAGCGTCTGGGCACAGTATCAGCGGGATCTGTTGAACGCTTGTGAGAGGCTGGCAAATGATGCGGGTCTGGACAACCGTTTCAACGATGCAGTGAATGGCAATACCGGCATCGACTGTTTCGATCATTGGGCACGGGAACTGGTGACGACCGGCTACCTTCATAACCATGCGCGAATGTGGTTTGCATCCATCTGGATTTTTACACTCCGCATACCCTGGCAGCTTGGCGCGGATTTCTTTTTGCGGCATTTGCTGGATGGCGATCCCGCGTCGAACACGCTGAGTTGGCGATGGGTTGGCGGATTGCACACGAAAGGCAAAACCTACCTCGCGCGTCCGGACAATATTGCCAAATACACCGACGGACAGTTTCAACCAAAAGGCCTCGCCAAATTCGCGGAACCTCTGACCGAGACAGCAGAACACCCGTTCATTCCGCTTCTGATGCCGCAAAAGCCCCCAGAGGGCCCTTACCTTATGCTTTTGACCGAGGATGATCTGACAGGTGAATGCGTAATGCCGGCATCGCCTGCTGCCGCGATTGGACTTTTGGCGACGCATGGCCGGTCTCCGAACCCGATTGCAGGCGCCGTAACGGATTTTGCCGAAGGCGCGATGAACAGCGCCCTGGAACCTCACGGAAAGCGCCTGCAATCCGCCGAGGATTGGAGTGGTCCGTTGATCGAGGCAGCACGGAATGCCGGTGTCAAAACCATTGCGACAGCCTATGCGCCTGTCGGTCCCACTCGGTCACGATTGGATCGTGCGGAACCCCTATTGAGGGACGCTGGTCTGTCTTTGAACCGGATAATACGACCTTACGACGCTGTGACATGGACTCATGCAAAGGCCGGATTCTTTGGTCTTCGAAAGAAGATCCCGTCGATTCTGGGCCAATTGAACCTGGCCAGCCAATTAAGGCCATAGCCCGTGTCCACTGCCGCTCTTCTGCTTCCCAATCAATTGTTTGCGCAACACCCGGGTCTGGTCGCCCGCCCAGACACTGTTGTTCTTTTTGAAGACCCGCTGTTTTTTGGCGATGCGTGTTATCCGGCCAAGATGCACAAGCAAAAGCTGTGGTTGCACCGTGCCTCTATGGCGCGCTATCGCGATAGCTTGGTCGCCAGAGGATTTGATGCAGCGATTTGGCCCTTTGAGCGGCAATCGGGAGCATGCCTGCGCCTGTTTCAAAGTCTGCGTGACCGCAGTGTCAGCAGAATAGTCATGGCTGATCCGGTAGACTTCATTGCAGAAAAACGCTTACGGGCAGCGGCTGGCAAAACCAATATCACGCTCGATATCCTGCCATCGCCCGGCTTTTTGAACACTCAAGCCGACAATCTGGATTGGTCTGCCAGTCGCAAACGCTGGTTCATGGCAGAGTTCTACGAAAGCCAACGCCGCCGCTTGAATGTTTTGATGGACGGCGATCAACCAACTGGCGGACAATGGAGCTTTGACGAGGAAAACCGCAAAAAAGTGCCCAAGGCGCTGTTGGGCAGCCTGCCTTGGATCGATTGGCCCGCCCATGACGCCGTTGATGAAGCCGCAAAAGCAAGTGTTCTTGCTGAGTTTCCAGATGCACTGGGCAGCTTGGATAAGTTGTATTATCCGACATCGCACAAAGCTGCGTCCGATTGGCTGGCGCAGTTTCTGGAACGGCGGTTCAATCACTTTGGCGACTATGAAGATGCCATTGTTGAGGGCGAAAACTGGCTGTGGCATGCCGTTCTCACGCCTGCTTTGAACATTGGATTGCTGACACCAAGACAAGTTTTGGATGCTGCCTTGGCGCATGCGGATCGCAAGGGCATTCCCCTGAATTCAGTAGAAGGTTTCATCCGCCAGATCATTGGCTGGCGTGAGTTTATGCGCGCGACATATGAAAGCCTGGGTGTACCGATGCGTACGACAAATCATTGGGGTCATCACCGCGCCATACCCCGCGCATTCTACGACGGAACCACTGGCATTGATCCGCTAGACGACACAATCAAAAGGGTGCTTAGGACAGGGTATTGCCACCATATTGAACGTCTCATGGTTCTGGGCGGTTTCATGTTTCTGTGCGAGATTGATCCCAACGATGTCTATCGCTGGTTCATGGAAATGTTCGTCGACAGCTATGATTGGGTTATGGTTCCCAATGCCTACGCGATGAGCCAGCATGCCGATGGCGGGTTGATCACCACCAAGCCGTACTTTTCGGGTTCAAACTATGTTCGCAAAATGAGCCATTGGGGCAAGGGGCCCTGGGCCGATATATGGGACGGTCTATATTGGCGCTTTATCCTGAAACACAGCGATATACTGGCTGGCAATCCCCGCTGGGCGATGATGTGCCGTACGGCTGAGCGCATGTCGCCAGAGGTCAAAACCAAGCATGTATCGACGGCTGAAGCCTTTCTGGGACGGATGGAATGAGCATGAACTCTATAGTGGCGCATGACGGATATTGAGGTCGCATCCAGTGATCAGCTTTGGGACTGGCTAAGCACGCATTTTGCCCAGCGTGAGAGCGTCCGACTGATCACGTGGAAGGCCGCACATCCACAGAAATATGTCAGTCGGGACGAGGTGCTGGATGCGCTTATTGCGCATGGTTGGATTGATGGAAGACGATTTACAGTCGACAAAGACCGGACGGCGCAACTTATCAGCCCGCGAAAACAACAAGCGTGGTCTAAAAGTTACAAGGACAGAGCAGAGCGCCTCAGGCAAAACGGCTTAATGCACCCCGCAGGAGAGGCTTCTATACAAGCCAGTAAAGCGTTCGGGCTTTGGAATTTTTTTGACGACGTCGATGCCCTGATCGTTCCAGATGATTTATCAGTTGAATTGGACCTAGATAAATGGGAGCAATTGCCCCCGTCTTACCGACGCAACGTCCTGCGGTGGATTAAGGTCGCAAAGAACCCAACAACGCGCCAAAGGCGGATCAATAAGACGGTCGCAACCACGCACGCTGGTGAAAGAATGCAGCAAATGTAGCGCCGTCAGGTCTGTTCTGGGTTCCCAATCGGAGCTTGAGCTTTCGTATCGAAACGGAGCAATGCAGCCAAAATTATGGTTTAGATCAGCCGCCTCGGAAGTCGCCGTTTGCTTACGCAATGTACTTTCGTATTTGCAGAACCACAGTCCAAGTTCGAAGCCTACTCACCTGGAGGCTTGGCGGAGATGTCAATCATAGAAGTGGACGTTGGTCGCGATGATGCGTTCGTCGGCTTGCGTCATGTTTTCTGAGTCTTGGCAGCGTTTGTTCTAGCACCCGTTTTCGTGGCGGCTTTCACAAAGCCTACCCGATTTAGCAAGAAAATTGATTGAAAATGAATGATGACGACACGGCAAATTTATGTGTTTACAATCGAGCAATAGTGAAAGTTCATTTCGCATTGCGACGTCTAAGAGAGGCTTATGAGTTTGTCATCAGCGTCTCTTTTGGTTGGCGAAATCCAGGTTTCACCAGATACCACGTCCGAAAAAACGAGCTGCGTGAGCCGGCCTGATGGATTTTGGCCTTATCTGCTGCGCGGAGCTGGTCCTTCGTATTCACTGCTAGTCAGGTAATTTCAGGTTGGAGGGTACGACATGGAATTACCAACACTGACCTACGAAATGATAGCCGTACTGAGTCTATTGTCTTTTACGGTCTTTCTTTTTGTTACCGAGATTATACGGATCGATGTTGCAGCAATTCTTGTAATGGTACTGCTTGGCGCACTGAGCTATCTGCCGGGGCTAGGTAATTTAGCCGATATCTCCAAGCTCTTTGAAGGTTTTTCCTCGAACGCCGTGATGTCCATCATCGCAGTAATGGTAATTGGGGCTGGGCTTGATAAGACTGGACTGATGTCAAAGGTCGCGGCCTTGATCCTCAAGAATGGTGGCACGACTGAGGCTCGGATAATTCCCATAACATCAACAACGGTTGGTGTCATAAGCTCCTTCATGCAGAACGTTGGAGCTGCTGCGCTTTTTCTGCCTGTTGTTAGCCGCATCTCGGCACGTACGGAAATCCCGATGAGTAGGTTGCTGATGCCCATGGGGTTTTGCGCAATACTGGGTGGTACGATCACCTTAGTCGGGTCGTCGCCTCTTATCCTGTTGAATGACCTGATTGTATCGGCAAATTCATCCCTTCCGGCTGACCAACAAATGGAGACATTTGGGTTGTTTTCAGTCACGCCTATCGGTGTGATGCTGGTGCTGACGGGGGTGCTTTACTTTGTGCTTTTTGGTCGTTGGGTCCTTCCAGCGCAGCGGGAGCGTGGAGAAGACGCAAGCTCGGCTCGGTCCATGCAGACCTATGTCGAAAACACCTACGGGCTTAGGGCCGATATGTTCGAAATACGTGTCCCTGAAGGCTCGATCATCATCGGGCAAACGCTTGCGGATTTAATGGTCGCCCATAACATGTACATTCTTGGCACATCCTATCGCGGCCACAAGGTCATCGCGCCGATGGCTGATACCAAGATCGAAGCGCCAGCGCGGCTTGCAGTACTTGGCCTGCGCCGGGTGGTTGCGCAACAGTTCGCTGAGCCTTACGGCTTAGAGATACTTCCCCAACTAGATGTCTTTGCGGATGATTTCGCCGCGACCCAATCGGGCGTGGCTGAGGTTGTTATCCCGCCCGGTTCATCGGTTATTGGCCAAACTCCGATTGATCTGCGCCTGCGTCAGACACACGGTTTGTCTTTGTTAGCCATTCAGCGTGGTGAAGAAACACTGAGCCACGTTGAAACCGAAGATCATGCTGCAACGCATATCGGGCAAGTCCCTTTGCAGTCCGGTGATACGTGTGTGGTTCACGTGCAGTGGGACCGCCTGACACGGTTGAAGTCGGACAGGGATTTTGTCGTTGTAACTTCGGATTTTCCCCAGGAAGAGCTACGGCCACACAAGGTCGGATGGGCGCTCGCCTTCTTCCTAATAGCGTTAAGCTTAATTCTGTTCTCTGATCTGCGCTTGTCATTGTGCCTGTTGATCGGCGCTATTGGGATGGTATTGAGCCGGGTGCTCTCGATTGACGAAGCCTACGAGTCGATTAGTTGGAGTACAGTTTTTCTACTCGCTTCGCTGATCCCGTTGGGCCAGGCAGTTCAAAACACCGGCACAGCGGATTGGATTGCAGCGCATGTGTTGGCCCTCCTTCAAGGGTGGCCGATATGGTCGCTGCAAGCAGGAATCGCCGTTTTGGCAACGGCGTTTACGCTGGTCATGTCCAACGTAGGTGCAACTGTTCTGCTGGTGCCGCTAGCAGTTTCTATTGCCGTATCGGCGGGTGGTAACCCGGCTGTATTTGCTCTCACCGTGGCAATTTCAACGTCCAACTCGTTTTTGATCCCAACACACCAAGTGAACGCGTTGATCATGGGTCCAGCAGGCTACCGGGTGGTCGATTTCGTTCGCTCAGGTGGAATCATGACTCTCCTTTTCTTGGTTGTCTCAATGACCGGGCTTGCCCTTTTCTTCTGAGCCGCCTCTCGGCGGTCCGAACAGATCTGCTCTGCTTCAACTCAGGCGAACTCATAAATGAGGTTTTTGAGACCAAACTTTAGTGTTGGAGCAGAAGATACGAGACCTTCGCAATGAGTACGTTTGCTGCGATGGAGCGAAGAAAAGCGTCGAACTCATACAATCATGAAGTCGATATACGCGGGAACTGGACCGATTTTGTTTTATCGATCATTGTTACTTTGCCAAGACCGTCGACATTCTTGGAGAGTTCACTATGAAGTTCCTTCGTACACCGGGCCATCGGTTTGACGGGTTGCCAGATTTCACATTTGGCCCACACTATCTTGATGTGGATGATACCGAAGACGGTCGTCTCCGAATGCACTATTTGGACGAGGGGCCGACACAGGCACCGCCAGTATTGTTGATGCATGGAGAGCCAACCTGGTGCTTCTTGTATCGGCGCATGATTCCGTTATTCAAAGATGCGGGCCATCGAGTTCTGGCTCCTGATTTGATTGGGTTTGGACGGTCGGACAAGCCAACTGAGCGATCCGATTACACCTACCAACGCCACGTAGACTGGATGTCCGAGTGGTTGCGGAAAGTTGACCTGACGGGCATCACATTGGTTTGCCAGGACTGGGGCGGCCTCATAGGCTTGCGGTTGGTTGCGCGTATGCCCGAGCGGTTCTCACGTGTGGTTGTGGCGAACACGGCCTTGCCCACTGGTGACACACCCTTGGGCGAGGCATTTCTTTCATGGCGGGAATACTCACAATCTGTGCCTGAATTTAATTCGGGCCGGATCGTATTCGGCGGCACAACATCCAAGATTTCCGACGAAGAGGTTGCAGCCTACAACGCACCGTTCCCGGATTCACGCTATTTGGCAGGCGCTCGGCAGTTTCCAATGTTGGTGCCCGACAAACCCGACAACCCAGCTTCTGAAGCCAACCGAGCCGCATGGGAAACCCTCAAGACTCTGAACACTCCGTTTCTGACTGTTTTTGGAGAAGACGATAGGGTCATGGCAGGAGTAGACAAAATGTTCCAAAAGTCGATCCCTGGGGCATCTGGTCAAAATCATATCGTTGTGCCTAAAGCGGGGCATTTCATTCAAGAAGATGCTGGCACAGAGCTAGCACACGCGACCTTGAGATTCATTGAGCAAACCTAGCGGCTATCAGTTGCTGCAATCCGTCGGAATGGTCGCCTTTGAAAGATGTTCGACTTTGCAACAGTTCCCGTCCAAAAAGGCTGCTGCTGATGGTTCTTCTGAACCACGCCTTAGAGGTTCCTCTTCGAATAATTTGATAGGACAGGCTTGAACAGCGCAGCCAATCGCAGAAGCGATTTTATGTCTTCCCTTGCGGCCTCAACTCACACCAAATTTGCGGCGCATATGCTCAGCTAAGGCCGTTACGCGACGTGGTTGGGCTCGGCTAGGCGGGAACATCATTTGCAAAGGTTTCGGCGGCGGGAGGAAGTCGCGCAAGACAGAAACAAGTCTGCCAGATCGAACATCGTCGCCGACATCCAGCTCCGACTTCAATACGACCCCATGGCCTGCAATCGCCCAATCGCGGATGAGTGAACCATCATTGACTATTCGATTTCCTTTTACTGATACGCGCTGGGCATTTGGTCCTGATCCAAACTCCCAAACGTTGTCGATCATGTCGCCAAACCTCATGACCAAGCAGTTGTAGTTTAATAGATCTTCTGGTTTTTCAGGCGTTCCAAATGAGGTTAGGTAACTAGGGGATGCACATACGAACCGTTGGTAGCTTCCTAGATTTCGCAATCTGAACGAGCTGTCTGTGATGTTGCCGAAGCGAACGGCGAGGTCAAAACCCTGGCCTACAAGGTCGACGTAGCCGTCTGAGAGGGACAGTTCGATTGAGATGGCAGGGTTCTCTTGGGTGAATTCGGCAATAACCTTGGAAACAATGCTCCGTCCCAAGTCAATCGGCGCGCTTATTCTGCATTGCCATCGAATCTGGCCCGATGGTCTCGAGTACGCAGGGATCGATATCATTCGCCTGGATGCTGAAGGAAAGGTTGTCGAGCACTGGGATGTTCTTCAGGAAGTTCCAGCAAACAGTGAGAATGACAATGGCATGTTTTGACGTAATCCTTAGGACAGCGGTGCATGGAACTTCGAAAGGTCTTGTCGGCTGAACCACGAAAGCTTAAGGGCATAAGTCTGATCCAAGAAACCCGTCGAAGCGTATCTATCAAGAACCTTTAAGCAAGGAGATAAATATGCTCCCGAAGAGTATTCTTGCGGCGACCTTTGGATTATTTGCAGCCACTTCGCTTCAGGCTGGTGTACAAATTCTCTTTATAGAAGGCGCACCCAAAGACCGTTTTGTTCTGACAAACGTCGGAGCTTGCGAAGTAGAAGCCTCGACCGTCAAAATTGACTTGTCGCAATCTGCCGGACGTTTGATTTTCGACGTTACCGAAAAGGGTGCGGGTGTAGAGGTCTTCCAACCGCTTGAATTCGTTGAGGGTGCGGATGCCTTGCGACAAATTCCCGCGGTCGTGGACGGGCAAGATGCAATTGAACTTGAGATCGCCTCCCTCGCAGCCGGGGACAAACTCTCCTTTACCATTGATGTCGATGACACTATCGGGCAACGCGAAATCACCGTAACAGGGTCAGAGATCGAAGGCGCCACGGTGTCATTTACCGATGAGGGTGAGACCAGTACTGCGATCTTCTCTTCCGAAGCATTTGTTAAAGTGACGACCAAGGACTGCTGAAAGCTATCCTACAATGTCGAACTGGTTGATCCGCATAGCATTCCTTGCGCTTGTGGTGGGCGGCGGCATCCTGATTGGGACACTGACTGCACCTGACGAATGGTACGCGCAGCTTTCTAAACCGGCTTTCAATCCACCAAATTGGATATTTGGCCTGGTCTGGACTGTGCTTTATGTATTGATTGCCATGGTCGGTTGGCGTCAGTTCGAAACAGACCGAAGCTCGACCGCAATGAATCTTTGGTGGGCGCAGATGGGTCTTAACTTTTTGTGGTCTCCAACCTTTTTCGTTCTGCAGCTGCCGTGGTTTGCCCTTGTGGTTATTGTTGCGTTGTTGGCTGTCATCGCCACGTTCATTGCTCGGGTCAGGCACTCTGATCGTGTCTCCGCGCTGGCCTTCCTGCCGTACTTCGCATGGGTTGCATTTGCCACGGCGCTGAACCTTTCAATTGCGCTACTGAACTGAGAAGGAACAATATGCGAGCCAACTTCATTGGACTTGTTTCAGGTCTTGTTATCATCGGATGCACAATGGCTCAGGCTGATGGAAAACTGACTGAAGACTTCTCCAAGTCTCCGGAGACGCGTTGGGACTACGTTGCCGACACGGTGATGGGAGGAGTTTCTTCAGGGCACGTGCAGTTTCGTTCGGAAGGTGATGTTGCATTCGCACGGTTGACCGGAACCGTGAGTACAGAAAATAACGGGGGCTTCATCCAGTTCCGACGCAAGTTGTCTGATCGACCGGATGATGGTGTATCAGGTGTCAGGTTATTGGTGCGGGGGAACGGCGAACATTACTTTGTTCACCTCAGAACGCGTGGCACAGTGCTACCGTGGCAATACTATCAGGCCGAGTTCGCAACTTCTGACGATTGGACCGAAGTTCATTTACCTCTGTCAGGTTTCAAGGCTTCAGGTGCCATGTTGCGTGCTACTCCCATTGCTGACGAAATCACTTCAGTTGGAGTTGTAGCCTACGGGCACGATCACGAGGCCCGCGTAGATGTCAGCGAGATTGGTTTCTACTGAAGGTCAGGTTCCTAGTTTCACCTCGGATGCCAGCCATTGTGAAACTTGAGGTTGTCTTGTCTCAGGACGTTGATTTCGCGAAAACCTCGGCCATCCAATCAAGGCTGGTGGTTTTGACGCAACCTCAATTCAAACGTACTCTACCAGCAGCCAAGCGCAAACGAGGACCATGTCTGATCCTGAACACAGAAATGACTCTGCCGTGGACGCCCGCTACGGGGGGCTGCCGGTTCTCCTTCGGATCGGCTGGCCATATTGCTTTTGAAATGCCCTGCGCAGCCCCGAGCCTGAAGAAAAGCCGCAGCGCAGGGCGATTTCCTCGATGCTCAGCCGGGTGTGTGTGCTCAGATCACGCGCACGTGTCAGGCGCATGGCCTGGTAGTGCCGTCCAGGGGACACTCCGAGTTCTTGGTGGAACAGGCGCGCCAGACTGCGTTCAGACATGTTGGCGCAGGCCGCAAGCTCGGCCAGAGGCAGGGGTTTTTCCAGCGTGTCAGCCATCCTGGCGGACAGCATACGCAGCTTCTCGGAGCCGAAGGCGCGGAGCCCATGCAGCGCGGAGCCGGAAAGTTGCGCAGTTGTGTTGTCCTGCAGGAACATGGCCGCCGCCTCTTGCGCAGCGGCGGCCCCGAAGTGGCCAGTAATAAATTCCAGAATCAGATCAAGCGCGGTTGCCGCACTGCCACAGGTCCAAAACCGCCCATCTTGCACAAACCGGTCAGGTGATACCGCAGTGGCCAGAAAGCTTTCAGAAAACTCGTCAAAGAGCTGCCAGTGAATGGTTGCCCGTCGACCGTTAAGCAACCCCAAGGTTGCCATCAGCCATGCGCCAGTGTCTGCTCCGATCACCACTCCTGACCGCAGCAGAGGGCGCAGCTGCCGTGAGAGTTGTTTTTCTGCGGCCTCTTTGCGGAAGTCATCCCCGCCTACGATTAGCGTCAGGTTGGCCGCTTCCATGTGTTTAAGGCAGTCGTCTGGCGCAACCCGAATGCCGCTTGAGCTGGTCACAGGCGCGTCATTCACCGTCAGAATTGTCCACCGGATGTCTGCCCCACCGCTGTCGCGCACAACACGCAGAGGTTCCAGCAGGCAGGCGAGGACGATGTTAGAGAACCGCTCCGACAAAAGAACTGTGATGGTGAGTGGAGCCATCTTGGCAGAATCCGCGCGTTTTTTGGCAATATTGGTTCGGCGGCTTCGGAAACGCAATCGTAACGTCAGTTCAGTGCTAGAAGCCCGACAAGGAGATAGGTTGATATGACGACACGGCCCCTTGACCACATCCGTGTGCTTGATTTTGGCCAATATCTGGCTGGTCCCTTGGTCGGCATGATGTTGGCCGATATGGGGGCTGACGTGATCCGCATCGACCCGCCCGGTGGGCCGCGGCTGAAGGACCCCGCCACCGACATGCTGTCGCGGGGGAAAACTGCGGTGACTTTGGATCTGAAAACCGAGGCGGACCTGAGGACGGCACGCGAACTGGTCGCGCGCGCTGATGTGGTGATCGAAAACTTCCGACCCGGTGTGATGGAGCGGTTGGGTCTGGAGCCTGAGGCACTGCGCGAAATCAACCCGCGCATCGTGTCGCTGTCCTTGCCAGGCTTCGCCTCGACAGACCCGGCTCTGGCAGATCTGCCAGCCTGGGAGGCCGTAATCGCTGCGCGTACTGGGCAGTTCACTGATATGGGCCTGAACCGGCGATTGATGGGGATCAACCCGTCCTTTACTCCGCTGACGCTTGCTTCGGCTTATGGGGCGGCATTCGGCGCAATGGCGGTTCAATTTGCGCTGCTTGCCCGGAACCGCAATGGAGGAGAGCACATTGAGGTTCCGCTGGCCTCTTCGCTGCTGGAGGGGTTGGTCTATAACTGTGAACAGATCGAGGATTACCCCGAACGTTACAAATCCCCGCGTGAGTTAGAGCTTGACCGGCGTGCGGCCGAAGGTCTGTCCATGGACCTCAGCTTTGGTGAGCTGGAAGAGTTCCTGGATCCGTTCTACCGCACTTATACCTGCGCGGACGGGCGTGGGTTCTATGTCGTGGCGGGCAGCGTCAAAACACATCCACGTCGGGTGTTGGAGACGCTGGGCCTGAAAGAACTGGCGGATGAGTTGCCTGATTTCGATGCTTATCTGGATACGGTGGACTGGCCGGATGACTGGTCCCTGCGCAACTACCCCGTTGGCGACCGGGACCGGGCGCGCGTGTCAGCAGCCATGAAGGCTGCGTTTCTGACCAAGCCCTCGCAAGAATGGGAGGTCCTGTTTGGCGCGGCCAAGGCGCCAGCCACGGCGCAACGATTTACCAGGGAATGGCTGGCGGATCCTCATGCGCTGGCCTCAGGTTTGGTGCTGGAGGTCGACGACCCGCGCCATGGTGCCATGCGGCAGATGGGGAACGTAGCGTGGTTGGCCGGAGATGAGGGTGCCTTGGTCAAACGTCCGGGGCCGGATTCAGATAGCGCCCCTTTGACCGACATCCTGGCTGAGGCTCCCCGGACGGGAAAAGGCGGCGACAGCGCGGGAGGCTGGCTCGACGGGTTGAAGGTGCTGGACCTGACCAACGTAATCGCCGGTCCGACCATCGGATCGACCCTGGCCCGCTTCGGAGCGCAAGTGACGTCCGTGCAGCCGGTGGAACCTTCGGTTGATCCCTGGAACACTGTCGTTTTCGGTTTGCATGCGCATCGCGGCAAGGAAAGTGTCCTGTTGAACCTGCGCTCAGAGGATGGGCAGGTGGCCTTGCGCAAACTGATCAAGAGATCAGACGTGATCACCATGAACGGCACTGACGAACAGCGCGATGCCTTGGGTTTGGGTGAAACGCAGCTTGCAGCCATCAACCCGCGCCTGATTCTGGTACAGCTTGACGCCTTTGGCGGTCCAGCACGCGGTCCGAAATCTGATCACCTGGGCTACGATGACCTGGCTCAGGCCGCGACCGGGGTCATGGTGCGTTTTGGCGGTGGTATGCAAACGCCTGAAGAACACGCGCACTTCGGAACCATCGACGTATTGACCGGGTTCTGTGCCTGCGTAGCTCTGGGGGCGGCACTTCTGCGGCTTGAAAAGACCGGCAAAGGCGGCATTGCCCGTGCTGCGCTGGCCGGTGCGGGAAATCTAATACAGGCGCAATTGATGTACGATTTTGACGGCCGTGCCCCTTTTGATGAACCTTCAGGACGCGAGGCCTTGGGCTGGGGTCCGTTTTATCACTGCTACCGGGCTGCAGATGATTGGATGTTTTTTGCGGCCCCCACCGAGGAACGAGGCGCGCTGATGCGCGTGCCGGAACTGGCTGACCTGGCCAAGATACCTGAAGAAGAAATGGTTGCAGCACTTTCAGACCGGTTCGCAATTCACGACGCGGCTCACTGGGCGCAGGCTTTTGCCGGAAGTTCTGCCACAGCAATGCCGTTGCGATCGCTGCATGAAACCCGCGATGCGGTTTTGCAGCCTGAGAGTGAGGGGCAAATCGACCTGGCGGGGAATACCTTTAGCGTGATCCGACACAACCAGCATCCGATGGGCCGCTGGTGTGATCTGGTGGCGCCAAATGCGGTTCGTCCTGCGCGCGCGGCGATCGGGATCCCTGGGCCAATGCCCAAATACGGATCCGACACACGTCGGATTCTGAACGAAATCGGCTTCTCTGGCGACCAGATCAAGGCAATGATCACTGCTGGAACAGTAAGCGAAAGCTGGTCCGAAAAATATCTGCCGGAATAGGATGGTGAGATGACACGCTCGGAAAGGCCAGGCCCTGCCACGACGCCCCGCACGCGGGCCAAGGCGCGGCATATCCTGGACAACTATTATATCGGTCCGGCGCGCGATGACGCAGTGCTTGAGATCTGGGGGTATACCGACCGGATGACCTATGCCCCAGGTGACACAGTGACGTTGCGGGTGTCGACCACCGCGGCGCAGTGGAACGTGGAGATGGGACGCGACGGACTGCGTTATGAACCGCTGCTGTCCGAAACCGGGCTAACCGGCGTGCATCAGGACACGCCCGTCGAGTGTTCCGTCAGCGGTTGCGGGTGGAAAGGTTCCTATTACTTCACCATTCCGGAAGGCTGGCGCGAGGGCGGCTATCTGGTCACACTCAGCGCAGAACGCGATGGAGACCGGGTTGAAGAACATCACCTGTTCCTGCTGCGCCGCGCGGCCGAAAGACCCCCGGCGCCGTACCTGCTGGTCTGCGCAACAGGCACTTGGCTGGCCTATAACTGCTGGGGTGGCTCGAACCATTACGAAGGAATCCACGGACCCGAAGGCAATGAATTCTCACCGGTCGTTTCCACCCAGCGCCCGTGGACGCGGGGGTTCTGCAAACTGCCCGAAGGCGCCCCCCGCGCGGTGCCCGAGGCTCCGCATGTGCCCGGCGGCATGGTGCGATATCCCTACATGGAATGGGCCTATGCCTATGGCTATTCCAAGAAATACGCTTCCGCCGGCTGGGCCAGTTACGAACGCCATTTCGCGCGCTGGGCCGAGGCGCAGGGTTTCGAACTGGACTATGCGACCCAACATGACCTCGACGCTGATCCAGAGCTACTCAGCCGCTACAAATGCGTGATTTTCGTGGGTCACGACGAATACTGGTCCGCCAATATGCGTCATGCGGTCGACGCCTATGTTGATGCAGGCGGGCGGGTCGCGCGGTTTGGTGGCAACTTCCTGTGGCAAACCCGGATCGAGGACGAAGGCCGCACCCAGATTTGCTACAAATACAACGCCGAACGCGATCCTCTGATCGGAACCGATCAGGCGCATCTGGTCACGGCGGCGTGGGAGGTGGACCCGGTGAACTGGCCGGGAGCCCAGACTTTCGGCGCAAACGGGCTGAAAGGCGTCTATGCCGGCCTGGGCCGCTGCGTCGGCCAGGGCAGTGGTGGTTTCACGGTCTACCGGCCCGAACATTGGGCGTTCCAGGACACGCAGTTGGGTTATGGCGATCAGCTGGGCGCGGCCTCTCGCATCTTTGGCTACGAAGTCGACGGGGTGGACTACCGGATGGAGGACGGCTTGCCCTTTCCCACCGGCAGCGACGGGGCGGACCCGGCAATCCAGATACTGGCCCTTGGGCTCGCCACCAATGTGGAACCCGCGCATGGGGTGTGGGGCGAAACAGTCTATATCGGCGACGACGACGCGCAGTTCAAAGCGCAGACCGTTTTTGGCGAGATCACACAGGACTCGTTGGACCGTAGCACCCGCGGTAACGGCGTGATCCTGCATTGGGCGCGCGGCGAGGGAGAGATTTTCAACGCCGCCACCTGTGAATGGGTCATGGGCCTCACCCGGCGGGACTGGCAGGTCGAACAGATCACCCGGAACGTGTTGGAGCGGTTCAGGTCCTGAGCCTAAGGCCGAACCATCAACTCTTCCGCCTGACCCGCAACTCAGTCGACGAAGGCCTCGGCCTGCAGTCTGGCGCCAGAATTCACCTGCAGAAATAGCCCCGGTTCGAACTGATCGATTGCGTTCCGACGCCGTCAAGCCGCCACTGGTCAAGGAACTTGTCAATAAAGGGAAAAAGCCGATGGCGATGCCCCGTCTGTAACCCGCCGCCTCCCGAACCATATGGGGTTTGTCAGCACTTAGCCTCGCTCGGCAAAGTCGGTCGGAGCGCCGACCGCGTTCAGCCAGTGACGCCAGGTCGAGCGGTCGCGTTAATGGATGTGCGGAAGCGCCTCTTTCCAGAACGCCTCGCCGATCTGGGCGCCAAGCGCAGCGACCGGGTTGGCCTTGGTGTCAAACAGCGGCTTGGCGTCTTCCAGCGCGGTTATCCGATGGCGCCGCGTTCAGCGCCTGGGTGGCGCGCAAAAAGCTCAGGCTTTCAGCGGCGTCGTGGAAATAGACCAGCGCGCCCAGATAAGAGAGGCCTTTTAGATCGGGCAGCACGTGCGCTCCATAGGTGAGCTTGGCTCAACCACCTGTGTTGAATTAGAATTTATCAAACAAATTCGAACGGGACCTTGTGGTGGGCAGGAAACCCACAGGGAACAGAGCCACATACCGCGGCTTGCGGCGCAGAATCCGGGGTGGGGTCATTTCTGTTCTCTTGGTGAGGCATTGCTCCCGTCCCCACTTGGCTGATGTCAGAGTGCGTTTGAAATGGGATAGAGTCAAAATCGCGACTCCAGAGGTCAGCGACAAAACTCCTGCGAATACAACACCGGCAAAAGAAACAACCAATGGCTTCAAAGAACAAACTTGCAATCGCGTGCCCCGTCGTAGTCACCTAGGGCATGGGTTTTGGAGGATGTCGATGGCGCCGTGGAAATTCGTGGTTTATCTATTCTGCACGGTTGCACTGGTCGCTTGTGCCCCCAAAACACGTACATATGAAAAGACAGTGACGGCTTCGCTGCCAGCGAGTGCAAATACAACTTTGGGACAGGCAGCCAACCGGCTTGGCGACCCCAAAGACGGTCGGTCGGGTGTCAAGCTAATCAGTGATGGGGAAGAAGCGCTTGTCTCTCGGCTGTTGATGGCCGCTGCAGCCGAGCGAACAATTGACGCACAATATTACCTTCTGCACGACGACCCCACGGGCCACCTATTCGCAGCCAGTCTGTTGCAGGCAGCAGATCGGGGTGTTCGTGTCCGGCTTCTGCTGGATGACATGGATACGTCCAGCTATGACGCGATGACCGCCGCTTTGGACAACCACAAGAACATAGAGATCAGGCTGTTCAACCCGTTTTGGAGGGATCAAAGCCTGCTGATTGCAGGGCTGACAGATTTCAAACGCATCAATCGCAGAATGCACAACAAGTCCATGACGGCTGACAACGTGTTTACAATAGTGGGTGGCAGAAACATCGGTGCCGAGTATTTTCTGGCACGGAAGGAAATGAACTACGCAGATTTGGACGTATTGGCAGCAGGTCCTGTTGTAAGTGAGGTCTCCCGCAGTTTCGATGCGTATTGGAACAGCGAGTTCGCCGTTCCTGCGCGTGTGGTCGTTGGTGAACCTGAAGAATTTGATCTTGGTGATGCGCGCCGCATGTTGAATGAACTGGTCGAGAAAGCGAAGCAAACGCAGTACGGCGCGGCCCTCAGAAAGTCAGCAAAAGAGAATTTTGCGGACGGAGCCCTATCATTGGATTGGTTGCCCGCAAAACTGTATGCTGATCCGCCTTCAAAAGCCGCAGGTCTCGAGAACTCAGATCCAATTCTTGCGTCTCAATTGCTTCCGTATTTCGAGAATGCCAGCAGTGAAGTGAATATCGTGTCCGCCTATTTCGTGCCGCGCAACAATGGTGTGAAATGGCTGACCGAACTAGAAAGCCGCGGTGTCGACGTAAAGGTTGTAACCAATTCCCTGGCATCTAACGATGTCGCACCCGTTTATGCGCACTATGCCAAAAAACGCCGAGCACTATTACGCGGTGGAGTAGAACTCTACGAGCTACGGCCTGACGCCTATCAGGTCCAACGCCGCGGTATCAACTGGGCTCAGTCCAGGTCGGGCTTACATTCCAAGGCATTCGCAGTTGATGACCGTTACTTGTTTGTGGGATCGTTCAACTGGGATCCGCGTTCTGTCAACATAAACACGGAAATGGGAATTCTGATAGATTCGCCGACCTTGACCACGCAAACCATGGGTGTTTTGGACGAGGCGCTACCCGGATACACTTATAACGTGACGCTAGAGCAAGCTGGTCAACTAAAATGGACGACAAGAGGAGAGGATGGCAACGTTCTCGAATATCGATCAGAGCCGACGGGGTCGGCCTGGGATCATATAGTCGCCGGATTTCTAAGTATTTTACCAATCGGGTCTCAGCTTTAGTTTTTTTGATAGATACTCTGACGGCTTGCCGACGTAATTGGGGAAGCGGCTGCACTTGAAAAGGTTTTACCGTGAAGGATTTCAACCACTATGCTGGTGAAGCTGGCGAGAGTCATCGGCAAGATGTCGAAGCCAAAAACGAAAGGTGGCGCTTTGCTCTATCCGCTCAGGCAATCGAATTTTCAGAACCTGTATCCTACAAGAACCCCATGTTCTTAAGGATAAAGTCTGTATGGAATGAAACATTCCACGTAATGCCAGCTCCCCAAGGACTGATGAATCTTACGGGGGTGATCCGCGTGAGCGCGAATGAAAGCGTGCCTCGTGACATCATAACAGGCGACGTTTGATGGACATTGTTCTTGTAACAACAGTGGTTGCTTCGCTTTTCGTGGTTATCGGCCTTGCCGAGCCAGTTGCGGCACGCCTTCAAATTCCATACAGCGTCGTTCTTGCGGTTCTAGGCATCATAATTGGTGTTGCCGCGACCTTTTTCCTTCAGACTGATCTGACGGAAGTGATGAACCCGGTGGCGGAAGCAATCCTCGGGTTTCCAATCCGCGCGAATGTGTTTCTTTACATTTTTTTGCCCACGCTACTCTTTCAGGCGACGTTGGGTATGAACTTGCGACGTATGCTGGACGACTGGGTGCCGATACTCGTTCTGGCTATTGTCGCGGTATTTGTGGCGACATTCACCGTTGGGTTTGCTCTTGCGGCAGTTAGTTCCCTTCCTACCGTTGCTTGCCTGCTGCTGGGCGCCATCATTTCAACGACGGACCCATCGGCGGTTGTTAGCATCTTTCGCTCGATTGCCGCCCCGCAAAGACTGGCGCGAATAATCGAAGGCGAGAGCCTTTTGAACGATGCAGCCGCAATCGCCCTATTTGGACTGTTCATAGGATTCGTCATGGTCGGCGCGCCCGACCCGCGACCGCAAGATGCTTTGGTTCAGTTTCCGTTACTTTTGGTTGGGGGGGCTGTGACAGGATGGGTTCTCGCGCGTTCCAGCTTATGGTTGATGAACTTGATTGAAGGTTTCGAGCTCGCTCAAATCTCGATCTCCATTGCCTTACCTTATCTGACATATGTCATTGCAGAGCAGAGTGTCGGCGCGTCGGGTGTAATCGCGGTTGTTGTGTCTGGGATCACATTGAACCTATCTGCGCCCGGCCGACTGACCCCCCAAGCTTGGACAAGCCTCACAGATGTATGGGACGTTCTTGCGCATTGGGCCGGAGCTTTGATCTTCATTTTAGCGGCGCTTTTAATCCCCAAACTGTTAAGCGGTGTTCAGTGGACAGACTTTGTGCTGATCTTGGTTGTGATTGTTGCCGCAGTTGCCGCGCGGGTCTTCATTCTGTTTGGTTTTCTGCCATTTTTGTCACTCGTACGTGTTTCACCACTTGTGGAACGTCCGTTTCGTTACGCAATACTCTGGGGCGGTATGCGAGGTGCGGTGACGCTGGCATTGGCGCTTGCTGTCACCGAGAACAATCAAGTCGCCGCCGAGACGCAACGCGCCGTTGGTATCCTCGCGACGGGTTTCACCCTATTTACCCTGATCGTTCAAGGGCCGACTCTCAGGCCCTTCATACGTCGCCTTGGGCTCGATAAGCTTTCATCAGTAGACGAAGCCTTGTCCCGCCAGGTTGTTGCTGTGTCGCTCCAGACAGTTCGGGAAGATGTGGAAAAAACAACTGCGAGCTACGAACTGAATCCGGAAATCATCAGGTCTGAAGCTGTTCAGTTCGGGCAAAGACTGGAAACAGAGGTTCGCTCGGCCGAAGAGCGCAAAGACATTCTTGACCGGGACCGCGTAACCCTGGGCCTCCTTGCCCTGGCAGGAGCGGAACGAAATTTTGTTCTTAGCCACATGCGCGACAGATCACTTTCTATTCGACTGGCCGAAAAGGCGCTTCTGGATATTGACCGGCTTATTGAAGCAACACGCTTGCAGGGCCGCACGGGATACTTGCGAGCGGCACGTCGCACTGTGGACTACGGACGTTTGTTTCGCATTGCCGCTTTTTTAAACAACAAGCTCCGGCTGCAAACACCACTTGCCCGTGTGACCGCGCACCGTTTTGAAGTCTTGCTTGCACAACGCCTCGTTCTGCGGGACGTTTATCGGTTTTTAGAACGACGCATTCGCCGAATACATGGGCGAAGGGTGACGGACATTCTAAGGGAGCTTGTTGATCGGCGCGCAGAATATGTCGATACAGCTCTTGACGGCCTTCAGCTTCAGTACCCGGGTTTTGCAGAAGAAGTTCAGCGTCGTTTCATTCGCCGAATTGCTCTGCGGCTGGAAGAACGAGAGTACACCGAAATGTTCGATGAAGGGCTCATAGGTGCAGAACTCTATTCCGTACTCTTGAATGATGTTTCCGCGAAACGTGCAAAGGAAGAAGAACGCCCAAGGATCGACATTGCACCGCGGGCCACCGAGCTTGTAAAACAATTGCCCGTATTCTCAGACGTGGATCCCGCGAGGCTTAGAAAGCTCGTCCGCGCTTTGAAGACGCGCTATGTTGAGGCAGGCGAAGTTGTCATCCAAAAAAACGCTCCGGCGCGAAGCGTGTACTTCATTGCGTCAGGAGCAGTTGAATTGGAGATGGGCGGCCAGAGTTGGCGGTTGGGTAGGGGTGAAATTTTTGGGCAAGCTGAATTATTGCTCCGCCAAAAACGCCGCGCCTCCGTCCAAGCGATTGTACCCACGACCTTATTGGTTTTGGATGAAGAAAAATTCCGGAGGCTTGTTAAGCGCAGTAAGGCGTTGCGCGAAGCCGTACTTTCGAGCGCCGCAAACCAAGGTGTCGAACTGGAAAAGCTTCTTGAGCCGAAGTAACGCCCAAGTTTTCGAATTGCACGAAGTCCTAGCTGATGACGCTTGGACAGGTCTCGATAGTTACCTGTCTGCTAAACCCGTGCCGGTGTGCTCATGGCGTTGCTTCATAAATTTTGAGTTCATTGAATAACGGAGTTCACCCACTGCGCTGCGCGAATGGTCAAAGCGCATGAATATCGATCGGATCAGAGAAACCTTTGATCCTGGTGCCACCAAATGTCTGCAACACGTCAGCCCCTTCCAAAAGATCGAAGGTTTCTTGATCAATCAACATCCGGCTTCCGGTTTTCTGCGTTTCTGCTTCCAGGCGCGCAGCAAGGTTTACGGTCGATCCGATACAAGTATACGTCGCCCGGTTGTCTGTCCCGGCATAGCCAGCGACGACTTCGCCAGTCGCTATTCCGATACCGATCTTTAGGTCGCTTTTCTCTTCTGCGCGCCGTTCGAGATTTAACATCTCGATCATGTTGTGCATTTCATGTCCTGCCGCCACTGCACTTTGCGCCGAGTTGGGCAGGGGCTGCGGAACTCCGAAAAGAGCCATCAACCCGTCACCCAGCATCAGGCTGACAATCCCGCCATTGCTGGTAACTGCCTCAAACATCAAGGTGTAAAAGGTGTTGAGCAGGTCAATCGTATCCTCAGGAGCGAGGTTTTCCGACAAGGTCGTAAAGCCGCGAATATCACAAAATAGAACCGAAGCATTGGCGCGCTTACCACCTATGGCAAAGCCAGATTCCTGTAGGTCTTGGGCCACCTCAGTTGTTGCAAAACGCTCTAGCAGTCGCTTTTGTTCGTCCCTGAGTCTTTTCTTTTCAAGGCCGCTGGAGACGCGCGCACTGAGAAGTGTCTTGTTGACTGGTTTCGGCAGGTAGTCTTCGGCACCCAATTCAATGCAGCGTACGACATTGTCGAGTCCCTCAACAGACGACGTCACGATCACTGGCAAATCCCGCAGTTCGGTGTCCGATTTGACAGCTTCAAGAACCTGGAAACCGTCCATTTCCGGCATCTCGATATCCAGCAAAAGCAAGTCAAATGGCTGACCAGACAACATCTCCATCGCCACTCGGCCGTTTTCCGCGACCGATGCTTGATGGCCCAAGAGTTCTACACTGCGAGATAAAAGCAAGCGATTGACCTTGTTGTCGTCGACGATGAGCAAATGACCGGGGGCGTCAGACATCAATCAGGCTCCGTAGGGCAGTAGCTGCAGTGGCGAGGGCGGTCTCTAAAGCGGCAGCTTCTGTTAAGTCTCCGGCTTCGGGCAGTTCTCCCAGTTCGACTTTCCTGGCCAGTTCGGCAAGAGCCGTTGCACCGAACGTGTTGGCGTTCGACTTGATAGAATGTGCAGCACGGCGGTATCGGTCGGCATCGGCTTCGTTCGCGGCCGCTTTCAATTCGCCAATCATACTTGGCGCTTCGTCGAGAAAGGTGTTCACAAGCTCTGCTGCAAACTCTTCGCCTGTGGCGTCCTTTAGCTCCATGAAGATTTCATGATCAATCGGGCTGTCTGTCATGGATCACCTTCTTGTTCTGGGGCAATTTAATAGGGCTTCGATGAGGACAGGCACGCGGATCGGTTTGGTGATATAGTCGTCCATCCCTGCTTCCAGACACATCTCACGGTCGCCCTGCATGGCGTTGGCGGTCATCGCGACTATGCGAGGACGGCTTCCATCCGGATGCGCTTTGTTGATACGGCGAGACGCTTCAAGCCCATCCATCTCGGGCATTTGCACATCCATGAAAACGACATCGTATGTCTGCCGGTTGACGCTTTCGACAGCCTCGGCACCGTTGCTGGCCAAATCAGCGCGATAGCCCATCTGTTCCAGCAGGCGGAGTGCAAGTTTCTGGTTCACCAAATTATCCTCTGCCAGCAAAATTCGCAGTGGATGGCGCGTTGCCATGTCCGGATCGGTTTGGGGTTTGTCCTGTGGTTTTGACGGCTTTACGCGCAGCTTTTCAGTCGCGAACAGTGTGACCAGGGTATCGAACAGGTGGGATTGGCGCAAAGGTTTGGCAAGGTTGGCAGCAAAAAGCCCATCCTCCAAATCTATTTCGCGCGGGCCAAGTGAACTGAAAAGGATTAGTGGCAACCCAGGCTTCTTGGCGCGTATCTGTTTGGCAAGCTCTACCCCATCCATTTCAGGCATATGCATGTCTAGAACTGCTAAATCGAACTCGATGCCTTCTCCAAGTATACTCAGCGCTTCTGACGGAGATGCACACGTCGTGGTCCGGGTGCCCCATTTCTCGGTTTGAAGAGACAGGATTTTGCGATTGGTGGCATTATCGTCGACCATCAAAATGCGTTTGCCTTCAAGTTCAGGCTGAGGGCCGACAAGATTGCGGGAGGACGGCTTAACTGGTTTTGCAGGTTTTGCCTGAATCTTGAAAACAAAGGTGGAACCGTTTCCCTCTCCTTCGCTTTCAGCCCACATGGTCCCTCCCATAAGTTCGGCGAGGCGTTTCGAGATCGCAAGACCCAGACCAGTGCCGCCATATTTGCGGGTCGTTGAACTGTCTGCCTGGCTGAAAGACTGAAATAGGCGGCTCATACCCTTTTTAGATAGGCCGATACCTGTGTCTCGGACTCTAAACGTCAGCTCCAGTGATCCGTTTACCTCGGCAGATTGCTCAACTGACAGAACCACTTCTCCGCTTTCGGTGAATTTCACAGCGTTAGAGAGAAGATTCAGCAAAATTTGCCGCAATCTGGTCAGGTCCGCGCTGATCGCCTGGGGGAGTGAGTCATCGAACTCATAGGCCAAATCGAGTTGTTTCTCGGCAGCCTTGCCGCTGACTAAATCGAGCGCGCTTTCTATACATTCGCGCAGGTCGAACGGATGGTTCTCGATATCCATCTGTCCAGCTTCAATTTTTGAAAAATCGAGGATTTCGTTAATGATACCCAAAAGCGCATCGCCACTATCGCGGATCGTATTCGCATAGTCACTTTGCTCGGCATCCAGCTCTGTGTCCATCAACAGCCCGCTCATCCCGATTACGGCATTCATGGGAGTTCGAATTTCGTGGGACATTGTCGCCAAGAAAGCACTTTTTGCTTCGTTTGCTTCCTCAGCGGCCTTTCGCGCCTCTTCGGCCTCACGGAATAGGCGCACGTTCTCGATGGCAATTACCGCCTGATCCGCAAACGAGTACGCGAGGTCGATTTCATCTTTGGTGAAAGCCCCGGCTGTTTTCCGAGCGAACACCAACACGCCCAGACACGCTTTGCCTTTCATCAGGGGCAGCAACAAAGCGGCGCGAACGCCATGCCGATCATACGTAATCTGTTCGAATGGCGAGAGCTCGATCGTGTCCCAATCGGGCAGATGAAGCATCTTCTTGTGATGAAGAACCTGAGCAGGAAAGCTGGACATCGGATCCGGGTCGATCGGAAAACTTTGGTTGCCTTCAAGGGTGGCAACTCCTTCTGCACTGACCCTTGCCAGAACCTCGAACGTATTATCTTGCGCCGTCATGGCGGCTACCATGTCACAGGAAACCAGCCGTACGCCCGCCTCTGCAATGGCCTCGAAGACAGGTTTGATGTCGTCAGGAGATTGGCTGATCACCCGTAGAATGTCCGCACTCGCAGTCTGACGCGCCAAAGAAGCTTGAGTCTCGTTAAACAAGCGCACGTTTTCCAGCGCGATGATGGCCTGATCTGCAAAAGACTCGGCAATCGACACTTCGTCGTCCGTAAAAACCTTTGACGTCTTTCGAATAAATACCAAGTTGCCGAAACAGTCTTTCCCGCGCATCAAGGGCACCATCAAAGACGATTTAAATCCCTTTTCGCGAAAGATTTTTTTGTCGCGCCGCGGTAATTCGTCGTAGCGCCACTTTGGCATGTTTAGCGTCTTACCACTTTTGATCGACCAGGAAGGTAAATTGTCCTCGGGATCAATCGGAAGCCGATCCGTCCACTTGACTTCTTCCACACCTTGAGGAGTTGCGACAGCGACTTGCCAAATCTCAGTTCTATTGGCTTGAATGGCAATAGCCAGGTCGCAGTCTATCAGCGTCGTTGCCAGTCCGACAATCTTCTCGAATACTGGTTTGGTATCGGTTGGGGATTCAGAAATAGCTCTGAGAACGTCCGCACTTGCTGTTTGGCGGGCAAGTGCAGTTTGCGTGTCATTGAAAAGCTGCGAGTTTTGAATGGCGATTATCGCTTGCGACGCAAAAGTTTCCATCTGCTTGATTTGCTTCTCGTCAAAAGCCGCGGGGGTTCTGCTCCCCATGCTGATGACACCAATTGTGTCGCCGTCACGTATCAACGGTACCGAAAGGACGGATCGATAACCGTCGAGGTTCGACTTCAGAACTGGATCATAATTGGGATCGGCCTGAGTATCTTCGACGTAATCGGCGCGCCCATACAACAGCGCCCGTGCAGTTGCAGATGTTTCCCCCGGTTCAAATGGGTGCATTTTGATAAAGTCGGTGAATGCGTCTGACACGTTGTGGCCAGCAAAGAAATGGTACTTGCCATCTTCAGGTTTCTTCAGCGCCACGAAAGCATCTTGAAGGCGGCAAATACGGGACGAAACGGCAAGCAACGCTTCCAATACCGGCTCTAAGGCGTCCGGAGATCGGGAAATAACTTCGAGTACTTCACTCGTGGCCTTTTGATACTCCAGCGATTCTTCAACTTCTGCCGTGCGCCTTTGCACTTCCTCGAAGAGCTGCGTGTTGTTGATAGCAATCAGGGCCTGGGACGCGAATGTTTCCAGAAGGTTGATCTGTTTGCCGCTAAATGCCGACGCCTGCCTGTGTGCCATAACAATAACACCAAGCGTGCGACCATTTTTGACAAGTGGGACCCCCAATGTAGTAAGGTAATCTCCTATCTCCGCGGCTTCTTTCCACGTGTAAGAGGCATCGTTCCGAGTATCCTCGATATAGACCGTTTCTCCATGCAACGCGGTTCGCCCTATACATGAACCTTCGTCAGGAGCTATTGGGTTGTTTGACAAGAAATCCAGGAACGCGTCGCTTACATTATGGGACACAACCACGCGATAAAGCCCATCGTCGGCATCTCGCATGGCAAAGAACGCATACTCTGGCGAGCAGATGCGCGACGATACCTCCAGGATTGCATCCAACACAGGCGGTAGATCGTTGGGTGACCGGGAGATGACATCAAGCACCTCAGATGTGGCTGTCTGGTACTTCAGTGTCTCTTCAACTTCGGCTGTACGGGCCTGAACTTCTTCGAACAGCTGAGTATTGTTGATCGCGATTACGGCCTGAGCCGCAAAAGTTTCTAAAAGGGCGATTTGCTTTGCATCAAACGGTGCGACTTTGTCGTGGCACAAGACTATCACTCCGACCACAGCTTTGCCCTTGATCAGTGGTACGCCCAGGAGCGAACGGTAATTCCCGATGCGCGCGGCCTCTTTCCATTTGTACTCGTCCGCCTCGGTATCCTTGTAATAGACTGTTTCGCCTCGTGCAGCTGTTTGACCAATGCCGCTCCCGTGTCCTGCTGGCACCGGGTTAGCTTTCATGAATTTCATGAATTCGCTGTCAAAATCGAGCATGATGTCAGTGTGATAAAGGCCGTCTTCGGGATTCAGGAAGGAAATAGCGGCGTATTTTGGTTCGCAGATTCGGCTTGCGACCCTCAGGATTTCTTCGAGCACCGGTCTCAGCTCGTCTGGAGATCGCGAGATGACCGACAACACGTCAGAGGTGGCGGTCTGGTATTCCAAGGCTTGCGTTACTTCGGCTGTCCGATCCTGCACTTCCCGGAACTGGCGGACGTTTTCCATTGCGATTACGGCTTGAGCTGCAAAGGTTTGGACCAGAGCCACATCGTCGTCTGAGAAAGGTGCAACTTCACGACGATAGAGCACGATCACCCCGAGACCGGTGCCGTTCTTCATCAACGGAACCGCCAGAACCGAGCGGGCTCCTTCAATCTCAACCATCTGAACCCGTTTTGGGTCACGATCCCTAAAGTAAAGAGGATCGTCCGCGATGTCGTCCTGGCGAATGACCTCGCCATCGATCATTGGTTTGATCGCAATTAATTCAGTGCGCGTTAGCGGCTCTACAAAGTTTTTGAGCGCTTCGTCAAAATCGGTTCTTGCGCCAATATTGGCCGGGATCGTTGCGAGACCGCGTTCGTGATCAGCGACACATAAAAAGGCCAACGGCGCTTTGCACAAACGGCTGGAGTTTTCGAGAATGCTTTGGAATACAGGTCTTTCGTCATCGCGGCTGCGGCTTATGACTTCGAGGATTTCTCGCGATGCTTTTTCGCGCTCTAGCCGTTCCTGAACCTCTCGAAATTGGCGCGTATTTTCTATCGCTATGACTGCGTGTTTGGCGAACTCTTCGATGAATTGCACGTCGGGATCAGAAAACGGGCGGACCTCGCGGCGGCTAACCGCAATAGCACCGATCGCCTGTTCCCCCTGCATCAAGGGCACAACAACCCGTGACCTGATGCCTTCGATTTCGACCATTGTAACAGCCGTAGGATCACCCGAGCGGTAGAACTCGGTGTCGGCGATGTCCTCGACACGTACAACCTTGCAATTTCGTATCGCCGCCGCTGCCGTGACCGAACCATCAAGAGGCCACTCCTCTCCTAATTCAACGTCGGTTCTATCGTGCCCCCATGCACCGGCCAATTGAATGTGGGTTCCCGCAGCGTTGACCAAAACCAGCGCCGCCTGATCCGCGTCACAGATTTCCGTGGCCTGCTGAAGCACGGCTTCAAAGACTCGTGCGTCATTGTCACGGCTTTTGCTGATGACACTCAGTACCTCCTGTGTCGCCGTTTGCCGTTCCAATTGAGAGCGCAGCTCTTTCATTTGGCGGGTATTGTCGATTGCGATCACAGCCTGCGCCGCAAAGCCTTCGACCAAAGAAATCTCGCTGTCTGTAAAGGGCCGCACTTCCCGACGGTAAATCCCGATGACGCCTACAGGATCACCATCCGCAGACATCAAAGGAACCGTCAGAAACGATCGGACGCCTTCTTCATCAACCAATTGGCGGCGCCAACGATCCCCGTTGATGTAGTGGTCTGTCTGGCGCAAATCGACATTGTGAATGACCCGCGCTTCCCGCACGGCTTCGGCAATCTGTAAATTCGAATCCAAAGACCAACGATCCACGCCGACTTTATATGTGGCCAATTGATCGCCAAAATGGGCCGCATATTCCAGATGGGTTCCCGCCTCATTTACGAGGCTCAATGTAGCTACGTCCGTTTCGCAAAGCCGGGCCGTATTTTCCAAGATCGTCTGAAATACCGGTGCTTCATCATCCCGAGACCGGGTGATCGTCTCCAAAACGTCGCGCGTGGCACCTTCGCGAGCCAATTGGGCCTGCAACTCGCTGAACTGGCGAACATTTTCTATCGCGATGACCGCCTGAGCGGCGAAAGTTTCAACCAGCTGCACCTGATCGTCAGAGTATGGTCTCACTTCGTTCCGTGCCAGCATCAGGCAACCGATTGCGCTGCCACCTACCTTTAACGGGACAAACAGATTGCTCCGGCACCCATGCGTGTCGACAATGAGCTTAAAGCGCTCATCTCCTGATCTATGGAAATCGGTGTCGCCCATGTCGACAACGCGTCTGGTCTCACCGCTGAGAATAGTGTCAGTTACGATCGAGTTGCCCGGCTCCATCGTATACTTGCCGTCGCGCCAGAGCTGTTGGATATCCGGGTGTAGATTGACGCTGGCAACCAGTTTCTGACGCGCATCCCCTTCGCGTCCAAGAACCAGACCAGCAAAAAAGGCATCACAGAGATCTTTTGCCAGTGTTACAATCAGGTCGCATACCGGCTGTACATCATCCTTGGTCTCGGAGATCGCTTGCATAACCCGTGCGGTTGCTTCGAACCGCGCCTGCTGATCATCCGCGCTGAGCCCCACACTGTGCGCAGATGACGACGCTGAACTTCCGGCTTCTTCCGATGTCCTCTTCCCATCCACCTGCGTTCGAGCTCCCGCGCAAACCAATGAAACACACAAGATCGCAGTTTAAAGGGCATACGATAGAAGTCACAGAGTTTCTTTGTGGACAGAATTCAACGCGCTTAAGCCGATGGTTGGTCATCTGGCAATCCAAGCAGCTCTGGTCTGGGGTAACTGGCTGGACGTTCTGAGAGGAAAACAGGCATTTGTTTGCAGAGCTTACTTCAAGCCCGTTGGCGCAACACAGTGCTCTACCCAAATCCAAGGAACCACTGAATGATGAACGCGTTGGCCAAATCCACAAAAAACGCTGAGACTAACGGCAACACTATGAACGCGACTGGCGAAGGACCATAGCGTTGTGTGACCGCAGTCATGTTTGCGATGGCGGTTGGCGTTGCGCCCAAAGAGAAACCAGCGAACCCTGCCGATATCACAGCTGCGAAATAGTTTTTCCCCATCAGACGGAAGACGATGAAAATGATGAACGCTACAGCCGCAATGGATTGCAAGAGCATGGTTGTGATCAGCACGCCAGCGCTGCTGGCAAGGGTCCATAACTCCATGCTCATCAGCGACATTGCCAAGAACACGGACAGGCTGAATTCGGAAATCACGTTCATCGCAGGGGTTCGCGCCGGCCATGAGAGCTTTGGAAGCAGCGGCGGCAACAAGTTCGATAGCAGGATACCAGTTAAAAGGCAGGGTACGAATAAAGGCAGTTTGATCCCCGCCGCCTCAAGTGCTTCGAAGGCTGAATATCCAATTCCAATGGCGACGTGAATCCAGAGCACGCAATTCATCAGGTCAACATGGGTCAGGGTCGATGGTTGGTCGGTGGCTGGTTCCGCAACCGTCGCGACCTCCTCTTCAACGTCCGGGGCACTTGTCAGATCGTTCTTTTGGATGAGAAATCGGGCGATGGGACCGCCCAGAACGCTGGCTAAAATCAGACCAACTGTGGCAGTGGCTATTCCCAGTTCTGAAGCGCCAGTGACTTGATAGCTGTTTTCTACGGTTGGGCCCCAGGCAATGGCTGTGCCGTGACCACCAATCAAAGATGCGGTGCCCAACAGCACACCTGCTTGTGACGGCAAACCGAACACGAGCGCACCAACCATGCCAACCACATTCTGCACGAGCATAAAGGCAATCGTGAGCCCTAGCATGAGCACAAGAAGGGGCCCACCTTTGAGCAGGTCAGCGAAACGGGCGTTGAGACCAACTGTTGTGAAAAAGTAGACCAGCAAGAAATCTCTGGCGCTTAGTTCGTAACTTATCGCCCGGCCCGTGGCCAAAACTACAAGCAGAGCCAGAACGGCGGCCAAGAGGCCTCCGCTGACGGGTTCTGGGATGCTGTACTTGGACAGGACGGCATAGCGACGGGTCAGCCGTGCACCGAGGAAATAGACCAATATCCCAATTGTAACGGCGCCAAAGCTGTCGATTTCTATAGGATCAAGCAATTCCATTGTGTTTTGTGCCCTCGTCCACGCAAGTCAATTTGGTCAGTTGTGTCAGGATTGGTTTGGAACCTTTGAAGTCATCTAGTAATGCGTTGGGATCGCTTACGTTTACCAACGTATTGTCGGCAGACCAACTACTCCCGGCAACTCTTGCAGCAATCTCTGAAAACAAGCAGGCAAAAAACGCCACTAATTGCACCGGAACGAAAGGTGTCTCGAAACACCGTTTCTCAGACATAACGGCGGGTCTGCCATAGATGTTCAGGTGGTGCTCAGTTGAACCGGAATGCTCAGTCGCGGCAATTTCGAATGGCGTTAGAAAAGCGCCAAGCTTCCCCGGTAGATCAATGTCGTTTGTGGCGGCTTCCACCTCTTCAAACAGATGATACGTAACTATTGGGTGGCTATGTGCTTCGGGCTCATCGCACGAGGATCGAGAAATTCCCAAGCGTGTTAGCAATTCATCGGCGTCCGGACAGGCAGTATTCAACGTGCTCAAGAACGGTCGCGCTGACGACAACCGGATCAAGGGCTGCGCAGGGCCACTCATGTTCGACCCTCAGAATGTGCAAGGTTCATTATTCACCTCGTAGCTATTTTTTGGAACCAAAACAGGATTCCGGGATCTGAAAATTTACGCCAAAAGACGCAACTCGGTGACCGAAACTATCATGCATTGCTGATATTCTGATGTCTAAATGTTTTAAGGTCATTCGTTCGTCGGCCCCGGAAAACACTGTCCAGCTGCACTAAAGGCCGGTTGTTCACTAGCAATCAAATTGGACCCCTCGTGTGGGGTTGATCACGTGTAAGTCGACACCGAAATGGTGAATGCCCAAACTTGTGGGCCAGATTCAAAGGCTTTCTGCAAGGAAGTCAGTGGTGCCATGCAGCGTTATGAGCATACCTGCATTGGGTTGTAGATTTGCGATGTGTTTTGCACATACCCACAGAACGGCCATGTCCGGGGTGAGCCGCCAACAGTCGGACATGTGTGTAACTCCAGTGCAAAAGTGTAATGGGAAACCGGCGAATTTCTGCCGGAGCTTAACAGGGCTCTTTTCATAACGCGCATTATCGCCTTAAAACTTCTTCACCACTCAAACCTACACCGAAGTTTCTTGCTAAACAGGACCAGCAAAACGACGATTTGGCCGCTGCTGACCGGCACATCCCGCGCTGTGATTGCGATGGGATTTTTTGCGTTTGTCTCGGCCTGCGCGCAAAGCCCGAGCGACGCGGATCTCGATCCGGAACGTCAGCTAGTGGCGCTTCAAGAGGTCTCGAAAAAACACGCTCGGGGGCAAAGAGTTTGGTGTGTGCCCTACGCACGTACCCTGAGCGGAATCGAAATCCGAGGTAATGCAAAGGATTGGTGGGGGAAAGCACGCAATAGTTTTGCACGAGGCAATGAGCCGGTTGTTGGTGCGGTTATGTCCTTTCGGGCAACGCGCGGTATGCCACTTGGCCATGTGGCCGTGGTGTCTGACATTGTCACCGAACGGGAAGTCATCGTGAATCACGCCAATTGGCACCGTAACAAGGTATCCTTGAAAATGGGCGTCAGGGATGTGTCAAAAAACAACGACTGGACGATGGTCCGGGTCGAAAGCCAGCCGGGCCAGTACGGTAGTTTCTACCCGGTGAATGGGTTTATTTATCCTGGCGGGGCCGAGTAAGCCAATCCGATTTCGCGTCGCGGCCATGTGCGACCCGGCCGATCAACCAGCTTGGGCCGTTAATAGCGGCGGTGCACGCGCTTTTGTGAAACCACGTTTCTTTTCTTTTGGCGCTCACGCAAGAAGACAAACAATCCCGATCCCAAGATCAGCGTGATACCAATTGCGACCGGCAGGTTTGGCAATTCGCCCCAGATTGCCCATCCCCAAAAAATCGCCATTGGAAGGCCGACATATTCAAATGGAGCCACCGTGGCAGCATCTGCCAAACGGTAAGCCTGGCCCAGGCAATAGCCGATGATCGCGGAATTAAACCCAAGCCCGACAAACAACCACCGATCGGTACCTTCTGGCCAGACCCAGGCTCGAAGTAGAAAAACCAGGCTTTCGTTCTCGAACGCTGAGGCGAAACGTCCATCTCCCGCCACCGACCAGAATAACAAGCTGACGACGATGAAACACGTTTGAATGTAGACAGCCATAGCCGAGGCTTTGGATTTTGCGCCAAGTAAGCGGGTAAGCACGTTGTTAAGCGCGTAGGTAAAAGCCGCGACAACCGGAAGGGCGTACATCACCAGGCCAACGTCACGTGTGCCACCGGCCTCCCACGGGCGAGTCATTATTATAACGCCTACGAAACCTACAATTACGGCACCAATTCGCATGGGGCCAACTTTTTCCCCGAGTAATGGGATGCTGAGCAGCGTTATCATCAAGGGCGCGACAAAGAACACCGCAGTCGCTTCGGCCAGAGGCATAACAGCCAAGGCTGTAAAGAACGTCAGATTGGCAACGACGATGAGCGCTCCTCGCAAAAGGTGGAGCCCCGGCTGATCTGTTTTCAAGATTTTCCAACCGCCTTCCATCTGCACCAGGGCCAAACTGAACCCGATTCCGATCAGCGATCTCGTGAAGACCATTTGATGCAAAGGGTAACCACCCGACAGAAACTTGATCACCATGTCGTTGACAGAAATTGCCAAAATTCCGATCAGAATGAAAACAATACCAGCTGTCGGGTTTTGCAACTTTTGGCCTTCGGTCATGGAGCGTCCTTTCAAATGGCCACTAACACGGGCCATCTAACGGGTCACGTCACTTTGCGACCCTCTGTGGTCGTAGCTCGCATTCCATGCAGTGTTGGTGCCAGTTTGGGTTTGGGAGAGTGCGCCAGATCAAAACAGGTATTTCGTTTCAAGCCTGGCCCGATGACATCAGGTTTATACGTAACGGAAGTCTAGAAACCGTTGCTCGGTTGCCTCTAACGTCGCGTGGCAGGAAGACAATATGGGCGGCACTGTCGGATGTTCGGGAAAATAGTGAAAACACTTGGCGTTTTGACGTTTGTGGGTGGAGCAGGCTTGATTGGGTACCTGCTTGTCGCGCCACCGGATCTGTTGAAGGTTGGCACAAATTACTCTGCCAAAATCGTCTGTTCGAACGTTTTCATTGCCGGACGAGACCCTGATGAGGTGCTGGCCGTTGATGTGCAGGCACCGGGGCATCCGCTGCTCAAGCAGGTCTCGATCGACGTTGATCAAGAGGCGCAATCGGTGCAAGCGCGGCTGTTTCGGTTCTTTGCCCCGGCGACATCGCAGTTCCGCGAAGGGCTGGGCTGCACCAATGTTCATGATGCGGTCCTGAGTGATCAGTCGTTGGTTCCCCCCAATCGCCCCGCACAAGGCCTTTGGCCAGCAGGCGATGATGTTGCGCTGTCGCAGGACCCGCAGATTCAAAGCATCATGTCTGACGAGGCTTTGCTTGGCGAAGGATATCGCGCTGTCGTGGTAGTTCGAAATGGGCGCATTGTGACCGAGACGTATGCCGATGGGTTCGACGCGCAAACCCCACTGCTGGGTTGGTCCATGACCAAAACGATAACGGCTGGATTGATCGGCACTTTAGTTGAAACCGGTCGGATGAGCCTTGCGGACAATCTGGTCGACAGTTTTCCGGACTGGGCCGAGGATGCGCGCCGGGGCATTACTGTGGCCGATATGTTGTCCATGACCGGCGGCTTGCAATGGGACGAGGAATATGGCGACGTTTCGGACGTCACGCGGATGCTGTATCTCGGTAATGATATGGCTGCCTTTGCAGCGGAACGAGTGCCCGAAGCCAAACCCGGCACAGACTTCAATTATTCCTCGGGAACAACCACGGTTCTTTCGCGGGTGTGGCAGGATAAGCTGCCTGACGGTGGGCTGACATATCCGCAAACGGCTCTGTTTACGCCACTGGGTATGGCCTCGGCGATCCTTGAGACAGATGCCAACGATACGTTTATCGGGTCCAGCTATATGTATGCCACGGCCCGTGACTGGGCCCGGTTTGGTCAGCTTTTGTTGCAAAAGGGAGTTTGGGACGGCGCCCGGATCTTGCCCGAAGGTTTTGTGGACTGGATGGTCGAGCCTGTTGATGCCTCGGACGGGCGCTATGCCAAAGGGCACCTTTGGTTGGAAGCCCCCGGAGATTTTCCACCGTTCGAAGATGCCTATTGGCTGCAGGGGCACGATGGTCAGTTCATCGGCGTTTTCCCCTCGCATGACATGGTTGTTCTACGGATGGGTCTGACGCCATCCCGGTTTGGCTACTCTTCCTTGCCGTTGGCGCAGGCGTTGATTACAGCCTTTGGGGACGATTCGTCTTAACAGACCTCTTCATCCCGCGCTTGCGATGGTAACGACCTTGGCAGGCTGCAACCGGCTCAGGACACCGGGTCGCAGGTCTGGGGCTTGCATGCGGCGCAGTTTTAGTATACCGCCGCATACAAATTGAAAGTGCCGGCCTTTTGACTGCCGGTACACCCAGCTAAATGGTCGGACCCGTCATGAGCCTCTATACTGATTACCTGAATGAAATCGAAACCCGCAAAGAGCAGGGCCTGAGCCCTAAACCCATCGATGACGGGGCTTTGGCGAAGGAAATCATTGATCAGATCCGTGATCCCCAGAACGACCATCGCGCAGACTCGCTGAACTATTTCATCTACAACACGCTGCCCGGCACAACCAGCGCGGCCGGCGAAAAGGCTAGCTTTCTGAAAGAGATCATTCTGGGCGAAGCTGACGTCGAAGAAATCTCGCAGGACTTTGCGTTCGAACTGCTGTCGCACATGAAAGGTGGCCCCTCGGTCGAGGTTCTTCTGGATCTTGCGCTGGGTGATGATGCTGCAATCGCAGGCAAGGCAGCCGAGGTATTGAAAACGCAGGTCTTCCTTTATGATGCGGACACAAACCGTCTGAAGGCCGCGCTTGAGGCCGGCAACACAATCGCGCGGGACATTCTGGAAAGCTACGCCAAGGCTGAGTTTTTTACCAAGCTGCCTGACATCGACGAAGAAATTGAAATCGTCACATATGTGGCTGCCGAGGGCGACATTTCTACGGACCTTCTGTCACCAGGCAACCAGGCGCATTCGCGTGCTGACCGCGAATTGCACGGCAAGTGCCTGATCTCGGAAAAGGCGCAGCAGGAAATCCAGGATCTAAAGCTTCAGCACCCCGGCAAACGCGTCATGCTGATTGCTGAAAAGGGTACCATGGGTGTAGGTTCCTCGCGTATGTCCGGCGTGAACAATGTGGCGTTGTGGACGGGTAAGCAGGCCAGCCCATATGTGCCCTTTGTCAATTTTGCCCCAATTGTTGCGGGTACAAACGGCATCTCTCCGATCTTCCTGACCACCGTCGGTGTGACCGGCGGCGTCGGTCTTGACCTGAAAAATTGGGTCAAGAAGGTGGACGAAGACGGCAACGCGATCCTGAACAACGATGGCAACCCGATCTTGGAAGAAAAGTATTCGGTCGCCACAGGCACAGTTCTGAAGATCAACACCAAAGACCACAAGCTGCTGAGCGAGGATGGCGATGAGCTGGTTGACGTGTCCTCGTCCTTTACCCCGCAAAAAGTGGAATTCATGAAGGCCGGGGGCTCTTACGCCATTGTCTTTGGAAAGAAGCTGCAAACATTTGCGGCCGAAACGCTGGGCGTCGAAGCGCCTTTGGTCTTTGCTCCGTCCAAAGAAATCAGCCATGAAGGTCAGGGCCTGACCGCTGTCGAGAAGATCTTTAACAAGAACGCGGTCGGCACAACGCCGGGCAAGACCCTGCACGCCGGATCGGACGTGCGCGTGAAGGTCAACATCGTTGGGTCGCAGGACACCACTGGCCTGATGACCATGCAAGAACTTGAGGCGATGGCAGCTACTGTTGTGTCCCCGATTGTTGATGGGGCTTATCAGTCCGGCTGTCACACTGCGTCGGTCTGGGACGCCAAGGCGCAAGCCAACACGCCGCGTCTGATGAAGTTCATGAATGACTTCGGCCTTGTCACCGGTCGTGACCCGAAAGGCGTCTATCATTCGATGACCGACGTGATCCACAAGGTGCTGAACGACATCACCGTGGACGACTGGTCGGTCATTATCGGCGGAGATAGCCACACGCGTATGTCCAAAGGTGTGGCCTTTGGGGCCGACTCGGGCACCGTGGCGCTGGCACTGGCAACGGGTGAAGCATCGATGCCGATCCCGGAATCGGTCAAGGTGACCTTCAAGGGCCAAATGGCGGATCACATGGATTTCCGCGACGTGGTTCACGCCACACAGGCGCAGATGTTAGAACAGCACGGAGATAACGTCTTCCAAGGCCGGGTGATCGAGGTTCATATCGGTACGCTGTTGGCGGACCAAGCGTTCACCTTCACCGACTGGACGGCCGAGATGAAGGCCAAGGCTTCGGTCTGTATCTCGAATGACGAGACCCTGATCGGTTCGCTGGAATTGGCCAAGTCACGCATCCAGATCATGATCGACAAAGGCATGGAGCATGAAAACGGCATGCTGCAAAAGCTGATCAACATTGCTGATGCGCGTATTGCTCAGATCAAGTCTGGTGAAAAACCGGCGCTGCAACCCGATGATAACGCAAAATACTTTGCCGAGGTTGTTGTGGATCTGGACCAGATCAACGAACCAATGATCGCTGACCCCGACGTGAATAACGCCGATGTCTCTAAGCGGTACACCCACGATACGATCCGCCCGATTTCATACTACAACGCTGAAAAGCATGTGGATCTGGGCTTTGTCGGCTCTTGCATGGTGCATAAGGGTGACATCAAGATCGTTGCCCAGATGTTGAAGAACCTAGAAAAGGAAACCGGTAAAGTCGAATTCAAGGCACCGCTGGTGGTCGCGGCCCCGACTTACAACATCATCGATGAGCTGAAGGAAGAAGGCGACTGGGAAGTGCTTGAAAAATACTCGGGCTTCGAGTTTGACGACCTGTTCCCAAAACAGAAGGCGCGCACCGAGTACGAGAATATCCTGTATCTCGAACGCCCCGGCTGTAACCTTTGCATGGGCAACCAGGAAAAAGCCGCCAAGGGTGACACTGTTCTGGCCACCTCGACCCGTCTGTTCCAGGGCCGCGTCGTGGCCGATGCACCCGACAAGAAAGGCGAAAGCCTGCTGGCCTCGACCCCGGTTGTGGTGTTGTCTGCCATTTTGGGTCGGACGCCCAATATCGACGAATACAAGACCGCTGTTGAAGGCATCGACCTGACTAAGTTCGCGCCTTCGGTTGAAAAACCAGCTGGCACGAAGTCGGCGCACTTCTAAACACGGTTTTTTGAAACCAAGCATGGATCGCCCGGGCGCCACTTCAGGTGACCGGGCGTTTTTTGTAGTGACGGCCATGACCGATTTCAAACGGACGCCCGTCGCCCCTATAGTATCGGTAAAGGTCCTCGGGTCTTGGTTTGCCGAAGAACAAAATTGCTTCGGGTGTCGCGAACAAGACCAGATTTCAACAAACGTTGCATGATAAACACCTCCAGATCCTCGGGCGTCTTGGCGTAGACCTTTAGGATGAAATCATGATCCCCGGTGATCGAGGCGCATTCGACGATCTGCGGCTCTGTTTCGACCAGACGCAGAAAATCCGCGATGCTCTTTTCCTGGTGATCTTTGAGCGCGACATGGACATAGGCGATGGCATTCAGGCCAACGGCCTTAGCTGGTACCTGCGCGCGATAACCCGTGACCACTCCGCTTGCTTCAAGATCGCGTACTCGTCGCCAGCATTGCGAGGCCGACAACCCGGTTCGATCTGCCAGTTCCTGCATCGACAGACGTCCACTGATCTGAAGCTCTCGGAGAATATCTATATCAGCAGGATGAAGCATTTGTTTCACTTATTGTCACCAACCGGATTAATTGTTTCATTTTAGTGAAATAAATTCAGTTATCAAAACAAATCCACCGCGCCGGGCGCGGTATCCTGTATTTAAGCAGGAGGAAACGGATGCCCAAATCGACCAAGTACGTTGCCAAGGTCGCTGACGCGCGCGGCCGCATAGCCTATACCGACGAAGAAAACGCTGTCTGGGCCGATCTTTACGCAGCGCAGGCGGATAATGTGCAGCGCTATATGGCGCGCGAATACCTGGACGGGCTTGCCCGGCTGGACTTGCCCAAAACCAAGGTGCCGTGCTGCGCGGATATCTCGGATCGGTTGCTGGACCTGACGGGGTGGCGGGTGCAGCCAGTACCGGCGCTGATCGGTTTCAAGACTTTTTTCGGTATGCTGGCGGATCGCGTTTTTCCCGCAGCTTCGTTTATCCGGTCGCGCGAGGATTTCGACTATATCGAAGAACCGGATATCTTTCACGAGATCTTCGGTCACACCCCATTGCTGAGCGACCCGCGTTTTGCCGCGTTTAGCCACGCCATCGGGCAGGCAGGCCAGCAGGCGACAGATGCGGATTACGCTTGGCTGATCAGGTTGTACTGGTTTTCCATCGAGTTTGGTTTACGCCGCCAGGATGGCCAGATCAAAGCACTGGGATCGGGCTTAGCGTCTTCTCCGACCGAGCTGGTTTATGCCGTGAGCAGTGACATTCCAGATCGGGACCCGTTCGATATCCTAACCATCTTGCGAACACCGTACCGTATCGACATGCATCAGATGGGCTATTTTGTTCTGGATGATCCCGAGGATTTGTTCGAAGCGGCCGAGCGCGACCTTCTGGCCGATATTCGGAACGCGCGTGGTTTGGGGCTGCTGCCCAACAAGTTTCCCGCAAAGGTCGCGGCAGCCGAGTAATCACGCAGTCCACCGTCAGGCGGACAGGTCTTTGTACATGTATGTCGTCGGCTCCAACCTGGGTTCGAACGGGTTTTGGCAATATTTTGGTATTTCCCCCACAATCTGAAACCCAAGGCTTTCGTACAGCAACCGAGAGGGATCGGTGCTGCGTGTGTCCAGCACCAAAGTCGAGCGGTGCAAGTCGCGCGCGCGTTGAAATAGGGTCTCCATCAAAGCGCGGCCATATCCGCGGCGCCTGGCGTTCGGATGAACCAAAAGCTTGGCCACATCGGCACGGTGGGGTTGGTTGGGCATTGCCGCTGGTATCAATTGCGCGGTGCCCACAACGCGTGGACCGTCATACGCTGCAAAGATTTCCAATGCACCTGCGTTCACGCCGGGCCGCACGTTTTGTTGCCAATAGTAGCGCGCGTCTTCTTGGGTGAACGGCAGGATAAAGCCAATACTGGCCCCGTCATGAACACAGGTGTGCAGAATCACGGTCAGGTCATCCAGTGCCGCATCAAATTCGGATCCGGTTAAACGTGTGATCATACCAGCACCAGAAGATACCGGGCGCCCCGCGTTGTGCCTGTTTCGAACCGGGTCGGGCCAGACAGGTGATAACGCATACAATCCCCTGCGTTCAGGGTGTGTGGTGTTCCGTCGACCGTCAGCGTAAGCGCGCCGTCGACCAGAATGAGGTGATGCTCTTGCCCGGATTTGGGGGGCGTATCATAGGTGATGACCGTGTTCCGAGGCAGGTGGCCTTCCACCACTTCGGCGTTCAGACCATTCGCGGGGGGGGACACTGCACGGCGGGTGTAGCCTGTTTCAGGGTCGCTCCATTCGGCTTGGCGTTCAAACGGGATCTTGGGGTCAAAACTGTCCTCGACCATCATAAGCAGACGTGACATCGGCAAGTCGTAAGCCGCGCAGAGACGGCCAAGGTTTTCTGCCGTTGGGCTTACATCACCTTTTTCCATACGAGATAGTGTGGCACGGCTTATGCCGCTGTGTTCAGACAACTGGTCCAGAGACCACCCGCGCCCGCGACGCAGCTCATTCAGTCGATTGGCAAGGCGATTTGAAAGGGTGTCGAGCATAGGCAGTTAGTAGAAAATTTCTCAGATATGAGAAAAATTATACGAAATAAACAAAATGTAAACAAAAAAGAGCGCGAGAATCTCGCGCCCTTCATGGGTATTAACGATTTGGGCGGTTACTTCCAGCCAACCTCGTTAAAGATCTTTTGCGCTTCGGGGATGTTCTTGGCAACCTCGGACAGGTTCACTTCGTCAGCCTTGAACTCACCCAGGGTGGCAACCGACTCGGCCAATTCGACGCTTGAAACGGCCGGGTATTCATCGTTCCCCGCAGAGAAGTACTGCTGCGCCTGATCGCTTGCCAAATATTCAAGGAACAGGACCGCGTTTTCCTTGTTCGGTGCATGTGCCGCAACGCCGCCGCCCGACAGGTTCATGTGCGCGCCATAGCTGTCCTGGTTGGGGAAAGCCCAGCCGATCATGTCGCGATCCGCCGAAAGACCTTTGACATCTTTGCGGACCGCGCGCGCAAAGTAATACGTGTTCGATACAGCGATGTCACATTCACCCGAAACGATGCCGCGTAGCTGGTCGGTGTCACCCCCCTGTGGATCACGTGCCATGTTGGCGACGATACCTTCTGCCCAGGCTTTGGCCGCATCCGCGCCTTCATGGGTAATGATCGATGCCAACAGGGTTTGGTTGTACGTGTTGGTCGAAGACCGGATGCAGATCAGACCCTTGTATTCCGGCTTGGCCAGATCGGCATAGGTGGCCGGTGGGTTGGTGACGTTTTCCTTGTTGTAGAAAATAATCCGACCACGCTGCGAAAAGCCGAACCACTGATTGTCACTGTCTTGCAGGTTACCAGGAATACGCTCTTCCAGAGTTGCGCTTTCGATCGACTGCAGGATACCAGCGTCCTTGGCGCGCGCCAGACGTGAGGTGTCAACGGTCAGCATTACGTCTGCGGGCGAGTTGGCGCCTTCTGCTTCCATCCGCGCGATCAGCTCGTCGGCCTTGCCTTCGATTCGGTTGATGGTGATGCCAGTGGCCTCTTCGAAATCGGTGTAGAGGCGCTCGTCAGTGTCATAGTGGCGCGATGAATACAGGTTCAGTTCACCTTCAGCGACAGCGGTGGTGGCAACCAATGCCGACAGGGCGGCAGCCAGGCAGGTTGTGGATTTCAGCATAGTGTACTCCAACAATTGAATTTCGTGTCGGAGATTAACCCGACTGTTTTGCTCAATTATACTATTTCACATTGGATGCAAGAAATTCCGACAGTTTTACTTGGTCAAAATGGTCGCAAGTCTGCTTTTCTCTAATTTTCAGGATTCTTTTCACGATAAAGGTGCCAAAAAAACAAAAAAAACCGCGCTCGAAGGCGCGGTTTCTGAAAACGATTTTTCGCAGTTCTTAGCCTTGGCGGGCTTTGAACTTGCGCTGCGTCTTGTTGATCACGTAGACGCGGCCTTTGCGACGCACAATACGGCAGTCACGGTGCCGGTTCTTGAGCGAGCGGAGCGAGTTCTTGACCTTCATGGGTCTGTCTCCAATCTGCGGCGCCTTCATCAAGGACGTGGCCAGCGCCTGGGTTAGCGGGTGCCCCGGAAACCCGGAACAGTGAAACGATGGTGGGCGGTACAAGGATCGAACTTGTGACCCCTTCGATGTCAACGAAGTGCTCTACCGCTGAGCTAACCGCCCACTTTCCCTTTGCGTGCCCAGCCCCATAACGAAATGGGGCGCGGATCACCGCGCCGGTAGCGGGGTCTATAAAAGGAGTCGTTCAGGGGTTCAAGGGGTTTGGAAGAACAATTTTCCAGTCTATGTTGATTACGAACATGGAGAAATCATGCAGAACGCAGCCTTTGTATTGGATATGCCCGAAAACCGCAGTTCATGCGTGGTTTTTTCGTCCCCTCATAGCGGGCGAGAGTATCCGGCGGCCTTTCTGAAGCGTTCGGTTCTGAACCAAAACGTGATTCGTTCATCCGAAGATGCCTTTGTGGATCAACTATTTGCGCCTGCTGCTGAATGCGGTGCGCCATTGATCAAAGCGGCCATGCCCCGCGCATATCTGGATTTGAATCGCAGCCTGGATGAACTTGACCCCGCCCTGATCAGCGGCGCGCGCCGGCATGGACATAATCCGCGGGTCGCTTCGGGGCTGGGGGTGATTCCCCGCGTCGTGGCCAATGGTCGGGCGATCTACAGTGGAAAGCTGACCATGGATGAGGCGCGGCTGCGTATCGACACCTACTGGCGCCCTTATCACGCGAGATTGAAGTCTTTGCTGAACGAATCGCATGAAAAGTTCGGTCAGGCGATTTTGGTGGATTGCCATTCTATGCCGCATGAGGCGGTTTCGATGGCCGGTACAGCCCGCAGCAAGCGGCCCGAAATCGTGCTGGGGGATCGGTTTGGCGCGTCGGCGTCTTCGGAAATTGTGGATCTGGTTGAATCGGCCTTTGTTTCGGCAGGTCTGAACGTGGCGCGCAATGCACCGTTTGCCGGGGCTTATGTCACTCAGACTTACGGACGTCCCGGTCGCCATCAGCATGCAATCCAGATCGAGATCGACCGCGCACTCTATATGGACGAAGAGAGGATCGCACCAAACTCCAATTTCATGGCGTTTGCGAAACTTCTGCGGCAGGTGGTGCGCGAGATTGCCAACATCGGAGCGGACTCGGTTCGTCTGGCGGCCGAATAACCTCAGCGCAGCGCGCGACCTTTCACAATGGCGTCTGAGCCGAACCTTTGGCGGATCTCGTCAGTTGCACGTTCAGCCTGCGATCTGCGGGATGCACCAGGATCAAGCAGATCACCCGACATATCAGCTTGATCAGCCGGGCACAGATCAGACAGGCCGCATCCCAAAAGCCGATAGGGTCCCTGATCACCCACCTGATCGAACAGCCCCTTTGCCGTGCGATAGATCCGGTCGGCAATCTGCGTCGCATCCCGAAGGGACACGCGTCTTGTCAGGGTTTTGTGATTGGCCTTCTTGAGCTTGAGCGTGACAACCCGCCCTGCAAGATCCTTGGCCTTGGCCCGGTCCGAGACTTTCAGGGCCATGCGCCACAGATGTCCGTCTAAAATTTCAGGGTTAGCTGTGTCTTCGAAAAATGTGGTCTCGTTGCTGATGGATTTCATAGGCTCATGGGCCGAGACACGCCGTTTGTCCTGTCCCCGGGCCAGATGCCACAGGCGATACCCCATCGCTCCAAAGCGCGCGGTGAGCGCCTCCTGATCCCACCGCAGCAAATCGTTGAAGCTTCGAATCCCGGCCCGTTCCAGCGACTCTTGCGCTGCGGGGCCAATACCCCAGATCAGCCGCACAGGTTTGTCGTTCAGAAAATCTGCCGTCTCGGCTTTGCCGATCACAGAGAAGCCGCGCGGCTTGTCGAGATCAGACGCGACCTTGGCGAGGAATTTGTTGTGGCTCAGCCCGATAGAGCCGGTCACGCCCAACTCTTCCTTCATTCGTTTGACCAGCCGCGCCAGCATGATCGCGGGGGGTACCCCGTGCAATCGCTCGGTGCCGGAAAGATCCATGAATGCCTCGTCCAGAGACAGCGGTTCCACGACCGGCGTCAATTCATCCATCATGGCGCGTATCTCGCGCGATACTTCGGCATACACAGACATGCGTGGTTTGATCACGACGGCTTCGGGGCAGAGTTGGATAGCCTTGAACATGGGCATCGCCGATCGGACGCCGCGTATGCGCGCCACATAACACGCCGTCGATACAACTCCCCGCTTCCCGCCACCTATGATGACGGGCTTGTCCGCAAGCTCGGGATTGTCACGCTTTTCCACTGATGCGTAGAAGGCGTCGCAATCCATATGCGCGATGGACAGGTCAAACAGTTCAGGGTGCGACTTGACCCTTGGGCTGCCGCAGGCTGCACAGCGACGTTCGTTCCTTGAAGGTGTCAGGCAATCTCGGCAAAGACCGGGCATCTGCGTCCTCATGCGCTCCGCAGTTGGCTTGGGGTTTCTTTATAACATTCCTCAACTTCGATCATAGGTCATTGAGGAAAAGAAAACCCCCCGCAATGTGGCGGGGGGAAGTAACGAACCTCAGGAAGAAATGGTCCGTTGGGGAGTAACTTCCCCAAAGAATCGCTAAGTTTTTCGGTTTTCGATAGGTGGAAGGCCGTGTCGCCAAAACTCACCTTTTGAATGTGTGTTTTCTGGCACAGGGACGATTTGGCGCGGTTCTGCAAAAAATTGACGCAACGTCAACTTGTTGCGGTGAAACTCGAACACGAAAACCGTCCGAAACACTTGAAATGGTCAGTGCACTTTCAGAGAATTTAACTCGGCCAGAACAGCCTCGGCGGCGGTTTTTGGATCTTCTGCCTGATAAATCGGACGGCCCACGACGATGTGATCCGCACCATTCCGAATCGCGTTGGCCGGTGTTGCTACTCGTTTCTGATCACCAAGTGCTGCGCCTGCTGGACGCACACCGGGGGTGACAATCAGGCGACCGTCGGCCTGAGGCAGTGCGCGGATCAGGGCAGCCTCCTGCGGGCTGGCGATAACGCCATCAGCCCCGGCCTCCAGCGCTTTGGCTGCGCGTTCGACCACCAGGTCCTGCACGTCGCCAGCTTTGATCAGGCTGGCGTCCAGATCGTCGCGGTTCAGCGAAGTCAGGATGGTCACAGCAAGGATTTTCAAATCCTTGCCCGATGCACCTTCTTTGGCGGCGCGCACAACATGTGGGTCGCCATGTACAGTCAGGAAATCCAGATCGAACTGCGCCAGCCCCCGCACTGCGTTTTCAACCGTATTGCCAATGTCGAACAGTTTCATGTCCAGAAAGATACGTTTGTCGTGGTCCTGTTTCAGCTCATTGGCCAAAGCCAGCCCGCCACCCGTCAACATGCCCAAGCCGATCTTGTAGAAGGACACGCTGTCGCCCAGCCGTTCAGCCATGGCCAGACCCTGCAGGGCGTTAGGGACATCGAGGGCGACGATAAGGCGATCATCGGACATGGGGCGCTCCTTTTTGGCAAACGTCTGCCTCCTAGCGGGTTCGGGCGGTTCTGTCCATCTTCGAAGCCGGGCGCGGGCACGTTCATTTTGTGCTATCGTGCCGGGTATTGAGTATTTGATTTCACAGCAAGGGACAGAAAATGAAAAAGCTGGTTGTGCTGGGCGTATTGGTTGCGCTGGCTGCATGTGACGAAACCCCGCCCGAAACACCGGAAACCGGGGCTGCTCCTGCACCCACAAATGATGATCTGCGTCTTGTGGGTGGCTACAGGTCCGAGGATGATTGGTGCCAGCTTACGGGCGAAACGGGTTTTACCGTGGAATTCCTGGACCATACGGCTGATCTGGTGTCATGCCCGACAGGAAGCGCGGCGGCACAGTCCCTCGTGGATGATCTGGGTGCGGTTCAGGTCGCCGAGACCGGAGGTTACACCGTCTACACCATACAGCGCGAATGACGGCGATTTCTGCGTCTTAGCCTCTTGAACCGGCAAAGATATTTCCCAGATTGAATGTGAGGCTTCGACCGATATGTGCCGCCAAGCGGGCATGTCAAAACGGGGCGCTTGGAAAAGGAGAATATCATGGACTTGAACAAGTTCACCGAGCGGGCACGGGGATTCGTGCAGGCTGCGCAGACCATTGCGCTGCGCGAGGGGCACCAGAGGCTGGAGCCAACACATATACTCAAAGCATTGATGGATGACGATCAGGGGCTGGCGAGCAACCTGATCACACGTGCTGGCGGCGCGCCCAACCGCGTGGTCGAGGCGCTGGACGTCGCGATGGGCAAAATCCCGAAGGTCAGCGGCGACGCGAGCCAGATTTACATGGACGGACAGACCGCCAAAGTTCTGGACGAGGCTGAGAAGATCGCCACCAAAGCGGGCGATAGCTTTGTGCCGGTTGAACGGGTGCTGATGGCGCTGTGCATGGTGAAATCCAAAGCTAAGGACGCTTTGGAGGCTGGTGCGGTGTCTGCCCAGAAACTCAATGAGGCGATCAATGACATCCGCAAGGGTCGCACCGCTGATACCGCATCGGCGGAAGAGGGCTATGACGCGCTCAAGAAATATGCGCGCGATCTGACTGAAGCTGCGGCTGAAGGTAAGATTGACCCGATCATCGGGCGGGATGAGGAAATCCGCCGCTCGATGCAGGTTCTGTCGCGCCGCACCAAGAACAACCCGGTTCTGATCGGGGAACCTGGCGTGGGTAAAACCGCGATTGCCGAGGGAATGGCCCTGCGCATCGTCAACGGCGACGTGCCGGAATCGCTGAAGGACAAGAAGCTGCTCGCGCTCGACATGGGCGCGCTGATTGCTGGTGCGAAGTACCGTGGTGAGTTCGAAGAACGACTGAAGGCCGTTCTGACCGAAGTGACCGAGGCCGCTGGTGAGATCATTCTGTTCATCGATGAGATGCATACGCTGGTTGGGGCCGGGAAGTCCGACGGCGCGATGGACGCCGCCAACCTGATCAAGCCCGCGCTTGCCCGGGGTGAGCTGCATTGTATCGGCGCGACCACGCTGGATGAGTACCGTAAATATGTTGAAAAAGACGCGGCCCTTGCGCGCCGGTTCCAGCCCGTGATGGTGACCGAGCCAACCGTCGAGGATACGATCAGCATCCTGCGGGGCATCAAGGAAAAGTACGAGCTGCACCATGGCGTGCGCATCTCGGATTCGGCATTGGTGTCGGCGGCGACGCTCTCGCATCGCTATATCACTGACAGGTTCCTGCCAGATAAAGCCATCGACCTTGTTGATGAGGCAGCGTCGCGCCTGCGGATGGAGGTGGATAGTAAGCCGGAAGAGCTCGACCAGCTGGATCGCCAGATCCTGCAGATGCAGATCGAGGAAGAGGCGCTGAAGCTTGAAGACGACGCGGCCTCGAAGGACCGTCTGGAAACCTTGCAAAAGGATCTGGCCGACCTGCAGGAGAAATCTGCCGAGATGACGGCCCAATGGCAGGCCGAACGCGACAAGCTGGCTGGTGCCCGTGATCTGAAAGAGCAGCTCGACAAAGCGCGGGCTGATCTGGAAATCGCCAAGCGCGAAGGTAACCTGGCCAAGGCCGGTGAGCTGTCCTATGGCGTCATCCCAGAGCTTGAGAAAAAGCTGACCGAGGCCGAAAACGCCGAAAGCAACGCCATGATGGCCGAGGAAACGGTGCGCCCGACGCAGATCGCTGCTGTGGTCGAACGCTGGACGGGTATTCCGACCTCGAAAATGCTGGAAGGTGAGCGCGAGAAGTTGCTGCGGATGGAAGATGATCTGCATTCTCGCGTGATCGGTCAGGATGCAGCGGTGACCGCTGTCGCCAATGCCGTACGTCGTGCGCGTGCGGGGCTGAACGACGAAGGTCGTCCGCTGGGCTCGTTCTTGTTCCTTGGCCCGACCGGTGTGGGTAAGACAGAGCTGACCAAAGCCGTGGCGAATTTCCTGTTCGACGACGACAATGCGATGGTCCGCATCGATATGTCCGAGTTCATGGAAAAACATGCGGTTGCCCGTCTGATAGGTGCCCCTCCGGGCTATGTCGGCTATGACGAAGGCGGTGTGCTGACCGAAGCCGTACGGCGCAGGCCCTATCAGGTTGTGTTGTTTGACGAGGTCGAAAAAGCGCACCCTGATGTGTTCAACGTGCTGTTGCAGGTTCTGGATGATGGCGTTCTGACCGATGGTCAGGGCCGCACCGTGGACTTCAAGCAGACGCTGATCATCCTGACCTCGAACCTCGGCTCTCAGGCGCTGAGCCAGTTGCCCGAAGGTGCGGACAGCGCGCAAGCGCGGCGTGACGTGATGGATGCGGTCCGGGCGCATTTCCGGCCCGAGTTCCTGAACCGTCTGGACGAGACCATCATCTTTGACCGGCTCAAGCGGGCCGATATGGATGGCATCGTTGATATCCAGATGGCGCGTCTGCAGAAACGACTGGCTGCTCGCAAGATCGAGCTGGTGCTGGACGACGGTGCCAAGGAGTGGCTGGCCAATGAAGGCTATGATCCGGTCTTTGGCGCGCGTCCCTTGAAGCGTGTGATTCAGCGCGCCTTGCAGAACCCGCTGGCCGAAGCGCTGCTGGCCGGCGAGATCAAGGATGGAGAGACCGTTCCGGTGACCGCCGGAACCGATGGTCTGATCATAGGCGACCGTTTGGGCACGTCAGACCGACCTCGCCCGGATGATGCCGTGGTGCATTGATCAAAACGGAAAGAGAGACCCGCTGTTTCAGCGGGTCTTTTTTCAGCATCTACCATATATCAATGCCTGATGTTCCATTGCGCCCATAAACCTCTGGGCTGCCGAGGTGGCGGTATGGTCAGACCTGCGTTGTAGCTTTGCTCCAGAAGGGCTTCGCGACGTTCTTCTGACCCTGTGGATCCACAGAGGATTTCCAGCTTGCGGGGCGAGAACCCAAAATATCCGAATGTGCCCTGTGTCCAGAGGGTTTCCATTGCATTCAGATATCCGGCGTCCTCCATTTCGTCGGATCGCGCGCCAGCGGGTATCAGCAAGACCCCGGATCTGGGCCGTTGCAGCGATTTTTCGCGATCATCCAACTGATCATATGCCCAACCCCATGACCAGACGCGGTCAACCCAACCTTTCATCATTGACGGCATTCCCCACCAGAAAAGCGGAAACGCGAGACAGATAGCATCCGAGCGAGAGATACGTTCTTGCTCGTATCGTATGTCTGCAAGTGGTGCGGACGCCGAATCCCCCTCTATGTCCGCCACAGTCCAACGCGGATCGAATTCCTCGGCATGCAAGTCAGCAAATTCTGTCGTGTGACCGGCTGCCTTCGCACCATCCATGAACATCCGCGCTGCGGCGGCGGTAAATGAGTTTGGGTCTGGATGGTCAAGGACGGTCAGGATGTGCATGATCGGGACTTTCTGATTCAATCTGGCTTTCCCGAGGCACCTTGATTGCTCAAGGTACCTTTAGGTCAAGCAGAACATCCTGACAGCTGGGGATCAGTTCAAAACAGGCTCACCATCAGGGTGAGCCTTAATTTTATTTTGTGCAGTTTTTTACACTAGCGCAAAAATCCGCGCTGGGCCGCCAGTACCGCCTGCGTGTTTTGGCGCGCCTATGACCAGCGTCGCGCCGGATGGCGGCACCCGATCCAGATTGGCCAGGCATTCAATCCCAAACCGGCCTGAAGGCAGCCACGCATAATGGGTGGCAAAATCTGCCGACATGCCGTGATCCAGCGACAGCGTATCCACAGCAATCGACCGCGCGCCGGTATCTTCCATCAGCATCTGCGCCGCTTCGACATGAAAGCCGGGATAGTGCTGCGCTTCGCCATCGAAGTTGCGGAATTCATCTGTGGCTGTTTTTCCGCCCCAGCCGGAATGCATCGCCACGCAGGCACCGTCAGGGATGTCTCCGTTCGCCGATATCCATGCCTTCAGATCGTCTGGCGTGACTCGTGTGTCTGCGTCCTCAGCCGCGCGGGCGGCGATATCGACTACACATAATGGCGCGACCAGGTCGTTGACCGGGATCTCATCGACCGATGTGCCATCCGCGGAAAAGTGCAGCGGGGCGTCGATATGGGTGCCTGTGTGTTCATTGATCGACAAATTGAACAGGTTGAAACCGTGATCTGCAAAGTTGAAAGCCTGTTCTGCCGAAATGCCAGGGTCACCGCCCCATGTCGGAAATTCCGGGCTGAGCGTGTGGGTCATATCCTCGATGCCGCCATGTCCTGCGGCCAGCGATGCGGGGGCCGTACCACCGGTTGCGACGGCGGCAACGCCTGTCGCAGCTGCAGCTTTGAAGAACCCGCGCCGAGACAGCATCCTGTCCTTGACGGCATTCATTACACAGATGTCACACATAGTTCTTCCTCCCTTTTGCGGCGAAACGGCTACAATAACAGACAAGCAACGCGCAGGAACGCGTGCGATGCCTGCGTGACAGAGTGCAGTCCGGTAGGCGCTTTTGTAAAGGTTTCCGATAAATAGCTCGGCCAAAGCAGTCGAAAAGAAGAGCTGAACAGGCAGAATGCTCCGGTCTTTTCGAGGCGTCCGATTTGAGAACGTTACAGTCACTTCGCTCAATCGTTACGCCTGTTTCGCTGGCGCTGTGCTATCAGCGCATTAAGTCAAGACTGACACGTGGACACGACGGAGACATACATGGCGCATCGCTGGACCAATACTTTGACACAAGCCGACGTCACGCCAAAGGCGGCGTTCCTGAACCGGCGGCAGGTGATGGCCGGTCTGGCAGGTGTTGGGCTAACCGCGATGGCGCGCCCGGCTGCAGCGCAAGACGCGTTGGAACCGAATACATGGGAAGAGATCACGAGCTACAACAACTATTATGAGTTCGGGACCGGAAAAGATGACCCTGCTAAGTATGCCGGTTCTCTTGTGACCGAACCCTGGAGCGTCAAGATCGACGGCTTGGTGGATCGCCCGGGTGAGTATGACTTTAAGGATATTCTGTCTGAGATGACCATCGAAGAGCGGATCTATCGTTTCCGTTGTGTTGAAGCGTGGTCAATGGTCATTCCGTGGAACGGTTTCGAACTCGCCGACCTGCTGAATATGGCCGGAGTTCAGGAGAGTGCGAAATATGTGGCCTTTGAAACCGCGTACCGCCCGGATGAGATGCCCGGAACACGCTTCCCCATTCTTGAATGGCCGTATCGTGAAGGCTTGCGTCTGGATGAGGCGATGCACCCTCTGACGTTCATAGCCACCGGAATTTACGGGAAAACGATTCCGAACCAGAATGGCGCGCCTTTGCGTTTGGTGGTTCCGTGGAAATACGGGTTCAAGTCGATCAAATCGATCGTGCGCATCACGCTGACCGATGTAGAGCCGCCCACAAGCTGGAACATGTCGAACCCCCGCGAATACGGGTTTTACAGCAATGTGAATCCGAAGGTTGATCATCCGCGTTGGTCTCAGGCGTCCGAGCGTCGCATTGGCGGCGGTCTGTTTGCCAAACGAATCCCCACTCTCATGTTCAACGGCTACGAGGAAGAGGTCGCCAGCCTGTATGAAGGCTTGGATCTGGCCAAAAACTACTAAGCCCATGCAGGCCGTGAACCAGATATTCCGCCGTATTCCGGTATGGGCCATTTACCTGCTTGGCGCGCTACCTGCGCCCTGGCTGTTTTACCTCGGCCTGTCCGGGGGGCTGGGTATCGACCCGATCGAAGCGCTGGAGCATCGCTATGGCGAACTGGCCCTGCAACTTTTGATCGCTGGTCTGGCAATCACGCCCCTGCGCCGGATTGCGGGTCTGAACCTGATGAAGTTCCGGCGCGCGATTGGAGTGCTGACATTTTCATATGTCAGTCTGCATCTTCTTGTTTGGCTGATCTTGGATGTACAGCTTCCCAGTCAGATTTGGGCGGATATTCTCAAGCGTCCTTATATCACGGTCGGCATGGCGGCCTTCCTTCTTATGGTGCCGCTGGCGGTGACTTCCAACAATTGGTCGGTGCGCAGGTTAGGGACGCGTTGGCGCAAGCTCCACCGTTTGGTGTACCCAGTCGCTCTGTTGGGTGCCTTACACTTCGTGATGCTGGCCAAAGGGTTCCAGATCGAGCCGCTTGTCTATCTGACGATCATTCTCACACTTCTTGCCTTGCGTTTGCCGACTCCAAGACTCGTTTCCGGAAGCAAAACTGCAGACTCCGCCTGAATCGACGCCGAGTCTGTGGTTAACCGTGTGCATAAGGGGGCAGGGCTCTGAAGTTTCGAGTGTTCTTGGCTGGTTTAGGCGGTTTTGGGCGAGAGAATTCCATCATATCTAATTGATTTTAAGTATAAAAATCTGCATCAGAGAAAAACTTTTGATTTTTTGTTTTTTTGGGTTGCGGGTTTTGGGAGTAAACCTTAGAACCCCCTTCACCGGCGCTGCTGAGGCGCTGGGACGCTGCGGAAGCGGCGGTGACACA
>NZ_JAEDOS010000011.1:0-103024 GCF_017872495.1 Ruegeria sp. HKCCE4148 | reverse complement strand
CTTATCCGGTTTATGACAGCGAGTACAAGGATGCTCTGGACACGGTCAGCGGCTGGCTGAACACGCTCAAGAACTTCCAGACTGTTGGTCGCAATGGCCTACACCGCTACAACAATCAGGATCACTCGATGCTGTCGGCGATGTATGCTGCCCGCAATATCATGGGTGAGAACAATGATGTGTGGGATGTGAATGTCGAGCGGTCCTATCACGAAGAGTTCGAGGCCGACACCAAGAAAAAGTCGGAACCAAACAAAAACCTCCGTAACAGAACCGCAACCTGAGTCTATGTCTCAACCGGGGACGACAGCATTTGCAGGCTTAGCACAAGCTGAGCAGGTCGGGCGATATCCGTCAGGCAAAATGTTGATGTAGTCGTGCAATCTGGTCGTTTCCTGCGCTTCGTCCTGATGGTACAACCGGCACCGCAACCAGACTTCGGCTAGCAGCAATCGCAGCTTCAGATCGGGGTCCGTGCTGAGGATCGTCTCTTCCATTTGGGTGTTGGTCAGGCTGAACAGGTCTTGCAACTGACCGTTTCTGAAATACTCAGAACGGATGTCCAACCGCTGAAACACGGTGGCTCCAGACCCGCTTCCAATACGTCGACTCAGGGTGTGCGGAACATATCGTTTGGTGACTTCTCGCACGACCCATTTCGTGCGGATAAAGGGGTGGACTTTGTCGAAAGCAAACGGTGATGCTTTGAGCTTGTACCGCGTTGGCAGGTTAATTCCGAAACGGGCGATCCGGGTGTCGAGAAACGGAAACCGGGTCTCGACCCCGGCGGACATGCCCATTGCTTCATTGCGATGCAGAATTGCGCGCAGAGGTTCATGCATGTACTCCAACATCAACTGTTTGCCGCGATCTATAAACCTGTCGGGCAAAGCTTTAAGATTACGTTGGACAGCCAGTGTATCCTCGGTAATTACGGCACCATTCAGAACACTGTTAGCTTTCTCTGCGCGCCCCAATTGGAGAGGGCCCATTCCGGAGAAAGCCCGCATCCCGGACATGAGCGCGAAGATCCTCTGCTTACAACCATCCACTAGGTACTTCCTCGCAAGCAACGGATAACCATTGAATAATACATCCGATCCGCCACCAGACAATAGCTCCGTTATTCCCGCATCAGCGGCAAGTTGAGACGCCTTTATCAGCGCTGCGCCATTAGAGTGGGAGGCGAACGGAATCTCATAGTGCCGCATTGTCTGTGGGATCATGTCGATAACATCCTGTTCTTCGACTTTGGCGATATGTAGGTCCAATTTAAGGCTTTTGCTAAGGTCTCGGGCTGCCTCCGCCCCGGTCCGATTGCTTCCTACATTGACGTGGATTAAGGGAATTTTGTGGTGTTGGCTCGCAGAGATAGCCGCGATCAGAGAGGTCTCGACCCCATCCGAACAGAAGGCCCCGATCCGCGCATCAACAGGTAAATGTGCGGTTAAGGATCTGTGCATGAGATCGGCAAATTCATCAACGATTTCCGCCGCCGGCAGATTATCGAGCCGCGCCATCTCATTAAGATCAAGAAAATCGGTCAATTGGAAGAAAGGCGCAATGTCAACCTTCTCTGACCCATCATACCACAGGCGGCTTCCTGGTGTTAGACTTCGAACGTTCTGGTAAAAGGTCGAACCACGGATCGGATTGTTGTAGCCCAGCAGATACCCGGCCATCGTGTCGAGGTCAGGCTGCAGGGCCATCCAAGGTTCAAATGCTTTTATTTCCGAGGCGAACAGAAAGGCTGGGCCGTCTTCGGTCATGCCCTGCGCCCAGTAGAGGGGCTTCATTCCGAAACGGTCCCGGGCCAGTAGGAGGCGGTGGCTCCGCCGATCAATAAATGCCAGTGCAAACATCCCTTCGAACCGCATCAGCGCTTCTTCTCCCCATTGAACTAGGCTGTGCAGAACAACTTCGGCGTCTGAGGTTGTACGGAACGCAACCCCCAGTTTCTCGAGTTTGGTGCGCAGAAATCTGACGTTGCGGATTCCACCACTATAAACAAGGCTGTAGAGATCCATTGAATCGTTAAAAGGCTGCGGCGCCAAGCCCAAGCCTGGTTCCGTGACAGTATTACAGGCATCCAAACTACGATGGCGGATTGAGAACGCACTTTGTCGCACCCGCACGCTGTCAGGGGTACGAGCGCCATTCTCAGGGCGGATACCAAACAGGCCACTCATTCGAAACTCCGGTATCACATGGGTTAGTGGGTAAATTTTGTTCATTGCGAAAGGATCACTTTCGACAACGGCTCCGGTGAAATATAAATTGAGGGGCGTGAATGGCGCATGTCCGGCCCTGTCATCCCCCATTCATGTTTAGTCCTGATGCAGTGTGAGGGTTTGATGAAAATACTAGTTGCCGAAGACGATGATACACTGCGCAACGATCTTGACCGTCTGATGCGTACACGGGGTGACATCGTAAAGCTGGCTGAAAACGGGAATGATGCATTGTTTCTAGGTGAAACCGAAGACTGGGATGCAATTGTCCTGGATCTAGGGTTGCCTGGCTTAGACGGGCTTTCGATCCTGCGCGAATGGCGGAGCCGCAACATGGCGGCACCAGTTTTAATCCTGTCGGCACGCGACAGCTGGAATGACATCGTTTCGGGCTTGCGGAGTGGTGCGGATGATTACTTGTCAAAACCGTTTCATTCTGAAGAACTCATGGCCCGCCTCGAAGCTTTGGTGCGGCGAGCAAGCGGGCGTGGTACGCCATCGATTGATGTTGGAGACCTGTCCGTTTTGCCTGATGAAAAGGCTGCCTTTTATAAAGGGCGCAACGTGTCTCTTACGGCTTTTGAATTTCGCGCTCTGGAGCATCTTGCTCGCCATGCAGGCTCGGTTGTTAGCCGGGCGGCTCTGATTGAGTATATCTATGCCGAAGACATAAATCTGAACTCGAATGTGATTGATGTTCTTGTCTCGCGTTTGCGCCGTAAGATTTCGCCATCACTTGTAGAAACCGTGCGCGGGCACGGTTATCGCGTACCCACAAATGATGCATGACTGGGCCACGATTACGCGACGTGTTTCGCTTGCGACGATTGCAATCTGTTGCGCCATCCTAGGGGTCGGGGCCACAATCTGCATTCTGCTATACCGGACATATGAGCTTGTAGAATTGGACCTCCTGCTTGCTCAGGATATGTTGATCGAATCCGGAAGGATTACTCTGAACGGGAAACAGACCAAACTATCAGGGCCCGTTGGACGTGGGCTTTATGATGTCGCTGGTGAGAACTGGCTGTGGCAACTAACACAGGATCAGGGCGACGGCCCTCCTAGAATTCTGTTGCAGTCACCCTCACTGGGACCGGTCAATGAAGACAGCCAAATTCTGGCTATTCCAAACGAGGGGAAAGGGAACTTTGAAAGCCCGGAGGGTGGCGTTGTACGCGGCTTGTCGCAGGGGTTTCCTGGAACAAACCCCGAGGATGGAATAACCTTTCGGATCGCAGCACCGATGAAACGTGTGACAGAGGAGATAGACCATGCGGTCAGGTTAATTGCTCTGATATTCATCGGGCTCGCTCTGATGGTATCGATTGCGGTTTACTCAACGGTTAACCGGGGTCTCAAGCCGCTCAAGCGGCTCAGTGAGTCGGTCAAATCTATGCGCCAAAACGATGCGATCATTGACGGGCGGAACTGGCCGCCTGATCTGATTCCAGTGGTCGAGGAGTTGCGCGCCTTGCATAGACGTAACAATATGAATCTTGAAAAAACACGCAGAAAAAATGCGGAGCTGGCGCATGGATTAAAAACACCGCTGGCCGCATTGATCCGTGTCGCCGAGAATCTGAACGGCGACAAGCGAGATCAGGTGGCAGACCTTGTTGACCGTATGACACGTGTGATCAAGCGCAACCTCAGCCGCGCGCGGACCGAACGTCCTTATGGGAAATCTTCGCCCGTGCGGTCCAGTGCCGAAGACGTGGTCTATGCGCTTGGTGTCATTTTCAGAGATCGGATGCCTGAAATTGAAAACAACATCGATGAGGGAACCCTGTTTCTCGGCGAAGTGGCTGACATTCAGGAAATCCTTGGAAATTTGCTCGAAAATGCTTGTTACTGGGCAGAAACCCGGGTGCACATATCAGCCCCTATCAACGGGAAAGGTATGATCGCTTTAAGTGTAGAAGATAATGGACCAGGTATGGAGCGCAGTCAGACAATGCCAAAGTCACCTTCGCACGGGGCCGGAGGTGAGGGTGAGAATGAACATGGGCTGGGCCTTTTGATTGTTCAGGATATTGCCGAGCTTTATGGTGGGTCGGTTCACACAGGGAAATCGTCTTTGGGTGGTGCGCGGGTGACGGTCATGCTGCCTGGAAGGATTGCGGAATAGGAGTAACGCGACCGCGGTTTTTTGTTTCCACAAATGCATCAATACCTCGTGGTTTGATTCATTGGCGTATAATTGCATATTCAAGAAGCCCAACTGGTACAAAACTCGCAACGCACTGAGGGTTACGTGTTATCAGTAAATTGGTTGATTGAAGGATGTTTCATTTAGTTGGGTAGTCAGGGCATATATACCTTCCATTGAACAATCATCGACTACTGTGTTTTTATGAGTTTGAATAAGACGTGATGGTGTTGCGCCTTTTAATATTTCTCATTGTTCTGGCTTCCATTGTGCTGGCTGGTCGGGATGTTGCGGAATCACTGGCGGAAAAGGTCGCTCTGGCGGACGGTGCATCGCCCTATTTTGTCGCAAGTGACGCTCTGTTTCTTTATGTCTGGGTTCCGCTGGTCGCGATATCGGCTTCGATGCTATTTGTGTCTCCCGGTCTGTTCTTGATGTGGGGAGTTGCCGCGTCTGAGGACCGTTTTGAGCACTGCTTACTCAAGGGGTTTACGCTGTCTTTGTTTGGTGTGCCTGCTTTTGCAGCCGCCCTGCAGGCAGTCAGTGGCATTCCGATGGTTGGGACGGCTTTCATTTGTCTAATTGTTCTACTCTGCCTGCCCGGCATTGGCCTGATCGCCGCCCGACCCTGTCCGGCTATCCTTCAGGGCAGGTGGTGGGATTTAGCAGGTATGATCCTGCTGCCGCTTGGAGTGTTGATTTTGATGAGTCCCAAATTCTATTGGGAGGCACTAAACGATGACGGGGCGCACAGCTTTCTGAACGCAATACTGTTCATGACCCGTGGTTCACCCTTCTGGCCGCCGGAAGCAGGAGGACTAGGAGGCTACCCAACCCCCAAGATGATGACGGAAACCTTCCTGCAAACCGGGTTCATGAGGTTCTTTGGGGGCCATGAAGTCTCTATCCGTCTCGCATATTTACCAGGGGTTTCGGTCCTATTTGGGATGATGCTGTCCTTTGTTCGCGACTCCGAAGGGCGTACTGACCCACGGACCGTTTTAGGGTTGGGAGCGGCCCTGCTGTTGTTTTCCTTCGTGATGGCGTTCAACCCGTCCTATAATCCGTATTTTGCTGATATCGCCTTGCCCATGACCCGCGAACCGATGATTTTGCTGGGGGTGTTGGGCTATATCCTGTTCTTTACCGAGCGGAGATTTGGCTGGATGGCGGTTGTGTCCACGCTGGCGTTGCTGACCGCGCCGAACGGTATTCTGCTGATTGGTTTCTTCCTGATTTCCTATCTCCTGCTGACCCGGCCTTTGCCGTTCCGGCAGGTGATCGCCGGAGGAGTGATCGCCGTTGGCGTCGTGATCCTGGCATCGCTGCTTGAAATGGGGCTGCGGTCGTCGGGGTTGACAGGTGTGTCCAGCGAGTTCAACACGGGCAGCATCCTGCGCCGCCTGCGGTACGTCACGATCTTTGATACCGGACGGTTCCTGTTCTGGCTGCTGCCCTGCGGAATATTGCCCGGTCTCGCATTGCTGGCGTGGCGCTGGCAGGACAAGCTTTCCAAAGCCCTGACCCTGACTGTTATCGCCTATGTTCTGTTTTTCTATGTTCAGGCCTATCGCATCCTTCCGCATCATTTCGCACCCGCCGCAGTCATTCCGCTGATCGTTTTCTGGCGCCTGCGCCCGGTTCAGGCTGCGCCTGCACCGGCGCTGGTCTGTGCTCTGGCCGGGGTGATGGTCAGTGCCTGGATCAGTTGGCCGGAATCATTGCGCCCGTTTACCCTGACGCGGGACTTGGGGCATCGCATTACCATTGAAACAGAGACCGCTCCGTTCCCTGATCTGGACGAGATACGCGTCGTGCAGGCGCTGCTCGATAAAGCCTTCCCGCCAATCTGGACACAGGCCGAGCTTGAAAACCGCTATATGGCCGGTGGGCTTTCGGTTTATGTGCATGCCGGAATGCCCGCGCCGGACAACACCGTCGCGGACTATTTCATCCGTGCCGCATCCGAACCTCTGCAAGACGGAGAGGTCATGATCGGCGAAGCGGTCGAAGATCGGATACTGGTGATGCGTGATCGGGCCGCTTACGAAAGCGACTTTGGGAACGCCGACGTTCCGATCAGCATTGCGCGTGTCTATCACGTGCCATTCGACACAATTTTCGGGCGTGGAACGCGCGAAACACTGTACCCGGTGTGGGATATCGCGAAAATTGCAGGGTTAAAGTAGCCGATGTCTGTGCAACAATGTTTTTGCCCGAAAAGCCAAAAGCGGGCGGTTAAGTGGAGAACTTTATGAAGCAGAATCTCACCAAGCTGGTTGAAACCTATCCACTCCTCCAGAAGCCAGCCTATTTCGCTTATATCGGTGTGGTCAGTACCCGGAATTTCAGCCGCCGATTTGCCATGAATAATCTTGGTTACATGCCCAAGCAGGTTTCGGACCGTGGGCAGGACATGTGGGTGATCAACGAAGTCTATAACGGCAAACGCAACGGATTTTTTGTCGAACTGGGTGCTGCGGACGGGTTTTCCGATTCCAATACCTTTGCCTTGGAAAAGCATTATGGCTGGACCGGGTTGCTGATCGAGCCCAATCCGGTCAATTACAACAAGATCATCAACTGGCATCATCGTTCGGCCACGCCGGTCCCGCTGGCCGTCGACCCCGAACCGGGCCAGTTGGAATTCATGATCGACGGCCAGCGCAGCAGCCTGCTGGTGGAGGAAGCCGACAACATGACCGAGCGCCGCGCCGCGAAACTGGCAAGGTTCCGCGAGAAGGGCAAGGTTGTCACTGTAGAGGCGGTACCTCTGGAGGAGGTGTTCGACCGCTATGACGCGCCAAAGGACATCGACTATTTCAGCCTAGATGTCGAAGGGTCCGAGACACGGATTCTGCGCAATTTCCCGTTCGACAAGTACCGCTTCCTGGCGATGACAATCGAGCGCCCTACGCCCGAGCTCAACGAGTTGCTGTTTGCCAACGGGTATCACTTTGTGCGCAATTCGCTTTACGACACGTTCTATGTGCACGAAAGCAACCCGCGTTTCGATCAGGTCGAGAAACTGCCGTTCGAACAGTTGCCTGCCAAGCAGTTCTGAGCCCCGTCCGGTTAATCAGCCATGTCACGCGATCTGTCAGTTTCGCGTGACGCGTAGTTTCTGCTTTTGTCCCAGTACGTGATATTCGAACAGGCACCAGACATAGACGGTGGCGGAATAGACGTAATAGACCTGATGGTAGAGCAGGCATTTGAACCCAAACCATGGCCCGCCATGTCCGGCCATGGCGCGGACCAGATCAAAGTTGGCGACTAGGGCGGTTGCCAGTAACAGCAGGGGCAGGGGCCAGGTCCCGGGCCAGAACGGTAAAGCCAGAAGAGATAGCAGCAACAGCCCAGCGATTGCGGCCCGCGCCCGCTCGGCCATCGACGTATTCAGGTCATCCGTCAGCCCCTCGCGCGAGATCATCAGCCGGGCCCAGGGCAGAGCGCGGCAGAAGATATCGGTGCTCAGGCTGTTGCGGATGGTCCAGACTTTCAGGTGCTTGCCCTGCAAAAGCGGCTCGACCAGGATGCGGCGACCGGTAGCCGCGATCCGGTAGCCCAGTTCGATATCTTCGATCGAGGGGATCTCGTAGGTTTTCACATCGAAGCCACCGACCTCAAGAAACACATCGCGCCGGATCGCGCCGCAGCCGGCCCAGAAGGTACGTGCCTCGCGCTGCGCGCGCTGATGGTGATAGCGGTGCAGAAGGTTCTTGTAGCGCGAAAACCACGCCTGCCCGTCCGGGGCATCGTCATAAGATCCAAACACGGCGCCCACATTGTCTTCGGACATCGCCCGGCGAATATGCTCGGGCCCGTCCGGCCAGGCGACGACATCGGAATCCACAAACCACAGGATATCGCCCGTGGCCTGCTGCGCGGCCAGATTGCGGGCCGCGCCGGGGCCGCCATTGACGGGCGTGGTCAGCACGGTTGCCCCCATCTCGCGTGCCAGCGCCGCGGTGCCGTCGGGGGATTGGTCATCCACCACCAGAACCTGCTGCACCTGACCGGTATTCAGCATTTCAATTAATGGAGGCAGGACGCGCGGCAACAGGTGTTCGGCCCTGAAGGCGGGCATGATCACACTGATGGTAGGGGATTGATCTGACGTCATGGGGCTTCTCCGGCCGTGCCTTGCGGCGCTGATGATCGTTGAACAAGAAAAAGAAAGGCAGCTATGAAGGGCAGCAACCACATCACGCGAGCACCATATCGGTCTGCGGGTTGCGAGACCCCACCACAGACCAGCGCATTGATCGCTATTCCGATCAGAATGAACAACGCAAACAGCTTCAGCGGAGGCGCAACGCGTTCGGGCCATAGCAACAATACGATCACGGATGCCGCAGAAACCAGGTAGATCGCCGAATGAATGAAATTCGCAGATCTAAGCCAAGACTGATCGCGCGTTAACACAACGTTGTTCAGTACTCCAAGTCTTTCCTCGGGCAGGCCGGATAGCGATTTGGCATTGTTAATGACGGCCTTATTCGGAATAGTCATTTTAATGCTGTTCATCCCAAGCTGCGTCATCGCGTTTTGACTCAAGGCGAATATTGTTCCGAACGGTCGCGCCGCTAGCACTCGCAGAAAGAAAGCCCGCTGTTCTGCAGCGACAGCCTGTTGATCATCGACAGGCATCAACCGGAATGATCCAAGCCGCTCGGATTGTTCGAAAATGATATGAGTAGCGGTCATCCGATACGGATCGTCAGACCAGGATAGCGCTTCATGTAGAGCACAGGTTGCCAGATCGGATTGAGGGCAAACGTCATCTAGGTAGGCCAGACCGGGGCCATCAACGATCAATCGTGCTGTGATGTAGGGTGTATAAACCACCTCTTTTCTCGCCACGGTTTCGGTCGCGAACTCAAATGTTTTACGTTCGACTATGCCCATTACAACAATGCCTACGGTGAACCCCACTGCGAGCCATCGTCCCTGACCGATATGCAGCAAGCATGTCATCAAGACAAAGGGCACCATCAGCACTGCGATGCCCAGATGAGACGGGTGCAGCGTCACGGCAAATGCTGCCAGCACCATAGCACCCAGCCATTCCACCCAATGCATGTGGCGGCCTGCAGCCGTAGCTGCAGCAATCAGAATCAACATGATCGATGCAAAAATATCCGGCATGACATAGGCAATGTAAAATGGCAACGAGGTCGTCGCACCTGCCAACAACGGAATTGTCACTAGCTTCAGTGTGCCATGCCCGGCCTGACCAGCGCGCTGTAGCGCGCGCATTGCCAGCCAGACGGCAAGCAGCAGCATGGCCATATGTACGCCAACAATACCTGCCAGTGCATCAACCCGCCAGAAGGCCGCAACCAGAAGCGCATAGACGATAGAACGTGACCCGCCCGTTGTCTCATCCGCTTTACCGGGTGCATTCTGCTGGCCATTGCTTGTCACGCCCCCCGCTTCCTCCGTTTTCGGTGTGGGCAGGATCATTGACAGCGCCGCATCGCCTTGCCGGAAATAGCTTCCGGTATCAAAATAATAAAGCGGGCCGCGGTTGATTGGCAGGATCGCAAGACAGACGATCAGCGTCGCTGCAAGCAGCAGAAAAGCCCTGAACCGTCTGGGCAATCTTCCAGAGAATTCATGCGCGTTCATTGCTGTTCTACAACTCCCTAACAACCATGGCAGCGTGCATTTTTGCAGCTGTTTTCTGATCAGCGCCCATTCGCATCATCTTCTCTTTAATAGGCGTACACAGCAAACAAAAAGCCAGTCAGCAAATTTAGATCAAGAACGTATGCCTGAACTTCGTTTAAAAACACATCAACGCTACACGAATCCTTAGACTCTTCTAATGACAAATCCCGCCGGTCTTTCCATTCTGTGCCTTTTTCCGTCAAGCGCGATTTACAAGCCTTTCGCAAGTACAATAGGTCACTTGTTTGTGTTAATGTTTCCGATCGTGTGTGGCGTGCTTGCTACTGAACGCAGCAGGTCCGCTCGCATCTCGGCATCAGAATCAAGTCCATGGACATAGACCTCACCTGCAGAATCGAACGGGTTTAAAGCAAGCTTCGCCAAGATTTGGACGCAATATGTTCAAGAATTGGAAACAAACCTTAGATTGCAGGGGTATTATTCTGGACGGAACGCCACGTTGCCATGAAAAAGCCAGAATTATCCAAAAAAGTCTTCGTAATGATATGTAAATGAACTATTAATATTTGAAGGTAGGTCATGTGTGACTTCTGCACGTTCGAAGATATGTAAAAAGTAGGGTGGGAATTTGATGCTAAAATCTTTCAAAATGGTGGCGGTGGCTCTTGCTGCGGTTGTGACAATGGCCGGTTCAGCTAGTGCGCTGACCTCGGTATCTGCTGGTGGTAGCTATGACATCACGTCCGATAATGCTTTTATAGGCAACGTCATCGTTGACACGTCGCAACCCGGTGGAACAGGACCAGGTACGTATTCAGTCAACTTTACATCGCCTCTTACCCCGCTTCTCAGCAAGGCGAATGCATCGGTGACCTTGAATGTATCTAAAGCGTTTACCGGTTTGAGCATGAGCTGGATTGATGCCGCGACAAACAGTGTAATTTCGACGGCTGCTGTCCTTACTGGCGTAACTACACTTAACTCGACCTTCACTGCCGCAAACACTAGCGGTCAAAACCTTGTATTCTCTTGGGCTGGTGTTGCAAATACTGGCGGTAATGTGGGTTTTGACTTTGACGTGGCTGCCGTTCCGCTGCCTGCTGGTGGACTGCTGCTTCTGACTGCACTGGGTGGTTTGGCTGTCGCACGCCGCCGCAAGACGGCCTGATTACACAGACAACCCTGCATTTTTGACGAGGGGCCGTTTCCGCGGTCCCTTTTCATTTAGCCTGATCAGATCGTACCACCTGTTGCCTGGCGCAACATCCAGATCATCCGCTGGCATCTGAGGCGAAACAACGTTGTGATTGCTAGCAAAATCTCGCTGGCCGAAGCAAGCTTGCCACTGGAGATGACTTTGGGCGTATGTACGATCGCGCTCGCGGGCATGGCCAGCCCACGGATCATCCATCGCAAACGTGCGGTCATCCCATTTCCATTCAACTGGTACGCTTCCTGTGTCGTCCGCCGCCATTTGGCCTTTAGTGCAGGCCAATCCTGCCTTGAGGGATGACTGACCCGAAATGTATCTTCGTAGATCAGGCTATAACCTCGGGCCACCGCCCGCATGGTCCATTCCCGATCTTCGGACACGCCATTGATGAACCCACCGATCGTGTTGAAGACATCACGCCGCGTAAGTAGGTTGCCTGCGCCAGAAAAGCCCTGGACCTCGATATATCGGCGAAAGTTGAAAGCAAACACTGCTTCAAATGCTTCGGCCCCGCTGCGCGGCGCCGGCGTTTCGTCAAATACATCGACCCGCCCACCAATCAGATCGGCCCGATCAGAAATCGAGCGACCAACCTCCAACCAATCAGACGCCGGTACACAATCGGCATCAATAAAAAACAACCTCTGAGCGGTGGTTTCGGCAACGCCGCGATTGCGGGCATGGGCCGCACCTTTTTGGGATTCCACCACGAACCGCACCTCGGGGAAAAGCCGCTGGATCCCCTCCAAGGAAACCGGCGAGGCATTATCAACGACGACGACTTCTGTATCCGTTAGATTATTCTCTTTAAGGGCGTAAAGGCAGCGTTCCAGCCTAGGCAGGTCATTATAATGAGGAATGATAACTGCATCTGCAAAAGCCAGATCAATAGGAGCCGTACTCATTACCAAAAGCTCCGCTGATGTAACGGCATTTATTCAGAACAATCCCCATGACCTTTGTAAGTTCCGCAAGCTGCTGCTCGGCGACATCAATATGATCAATGCTGGTCTCTTCGGCCGCTGCCAGAAGCAGCGCGCAATCAACATTTCGCAGGAACCCATGACTGTCATCACTTGCCATTAGCGGAGGCGTGTCGAAGAGAATGATATCGGGTTTATATTTAGCCTCAAGCTGCTCAAGCATCTCGATTGTCCGACGGCTTTGTAAAATTTCTGCTGGGTGGCGCGTCGGAGAATAGTTTAGCCCAAAAATCACATTATTTCCGTGGCGTAATGCCTGCTCATGGAACGGCACTTTTCCTTGAATCACGTCAGCCATATTGTGCGCACCGGTCTGTTTTAATATTTCGGACAGCCCCATGCGCCGCATGTCAAAATCGATCACAATCGTGCGTAAATCTTCCTGACGCCCCAGACTGAAGGCTAGGTTCGCCGCTGCTGTACTCTTACCGCATCCACTATAAGGGGAGGTTAGCGCCACACGACGCCACCCATTGGATAAAATCTGCTGCAGCATCTTGGTTCGCAACATGTCATAGGGCGTAGCAGCTGGCCCAGCATGATATGACATCAGGCGGTTGCTTGATATGAGGCGTGATTCAATTGTGATCTCTGGCACAGCCATCCAGATATCTTCATCAGCTTTCCCCTCGGGAACATCACGCTGCTCGTCAGTTAACGGCAGAGGTTGTGGCTGGCGACTGTCGCGCGCCTCACGGGCTTTCTGAATCGCCTGTTGAAGACGGTCCACTATACCCTCCCTAACTTAATGAGAACGGAAATCACCAATAAACCTCCAGCTTGTTGATTAACTGCTCGGCAATCAGATCCAAAGGCAGATAATAAGTATGCAACGCCCACACCCCTGCCGGCACCCCAATCATAATCGCCAGAATTACCGCCACCCAAACAATTCGTTGCCTTATCACTTCGCCCCGAGACCGAACGTATGGAATAGTTGCGATCGGCCAGACATTCAGCTTGTTGATTAGGTCTTCCGGTCGACGCGCCGCCCGGTTCAGAAGCTCCAGCAAAACAACAAGTCCCAGACCCATCATTATACCTGCGGCTGTACCGCCACCCGCAATCATCAATCGATCCGGTTTGCTCGGCGCGCTCGGGACGGAGGGATGTTCTATTACCGAAATACGCTGCCCCTGTGAAGTGACCTCAATGCGTTCCCCGGTCGAGGCCGATGCAAGGCGGCTGACTGCAGTATTGTATTGGGCTTGGATATTGGCGTGATCCCGCTGCAATTCCGCCAGCGTAATTGCGTTGGCGGGAGTCTGATCGATGGTCAGCGTCACCTTTTCCAAGCGCTCTTCGGTAACTGCACGCTGGTCTTCGAGAGCTGCAATTTGTGAATCGATCTGAGCCAGTTGAAGGTCGAGCGTAGAATTGCCAGTTTGGGTGCTAGCTGACGCTGCGCTAGTGGCTTGCTCTGCTGCGACAATTTCTTCCAGGCTGCTAATCCGGCCACGCAAAAATCTGATCTGCGGGCTAGTTTCGGAATAAATTCCTCGTTGTGTGTCAAGCTGATTACGTAATTGGCTCAATTGTTGTTGAGCCTGTGTTTGAGGCTGTTGTCCTGCGGTCGTAATCTGACCCGTTGTTCTATAAATTTCCAACAGCTTTTCGCGTTGGGTCTGAAGAGTGAAAATCTGCTGATCAGTTTGCTGAAGGCTGGTCTGCAACGACCCCTGCTGAGCCATGCGGAATTGCAAACTGGTGGGCAGAGCATCCGAGTTCTCATTCTGAAACTGAAGAATACTCGCACTGCGTTTGTCGAGTTCATCGCCCAGACGTTCAACTTCTTGCTCAAAGAACTCCAATGTATCTGAGGCCCGATCCTTGCGGTAGGAAACATCAAGCTTCTGGATTTCTGTCAGATACTCATTCAGAACACCAGCCGCAATTTGGCCAGTTCGACCTTCAAATGTAATGGTCATCAAATTGGCCTGATTGCGACCCGAAGCAATACGGATCCGGGTTTTTGAGCGCAGTTCGTTTAAAATTTCATCGGGACTAGCATTATCCTGATCCGGCAAGACGGCAAACTTCCGTGAAATGTCCAGCAGAACCGGCCGTGTCAGCAGGCGTTGTTCAATAATCTGTAGCTGTTCAAACGCGGGCGTGTTGACCGTACTGGCGGCAAGATTTCCCGGAATTTGTGGAGATTCAACGATCAATCGCATATTTGAAACATAAGTCGGCGGCAAGGTCATCGCGACCGAGATCGAAACCGCTGAAACAATTGTTGCGACAATCAGGAAGTACGGAAGCCGCCTCAAAAAAATGGAGGAGTAGTAACGAACAGGACTCATGTCAGACTATCAGCTCCTTTTCGAGTGAATTTCCTCCAAAGAACACGCCGTCGTCGATCACTTGATTTACAACCCCCTCATCAACCTTTTCTGCCTCATTGGTCCAAGCGTAGAGTAGGGCGAAATCGCAAAACTGATTCACCAGGCGAGGGACACCGCGAGTCTGCTGAAAGATCAACTTACACGCTTCTTCTGAAAATTCGCCGCCCGAACCGCCAGCCGTTTTCATCCTGTGTCTAATATAGGCTTCAACTGACGCTTCATCCATCCGCTCCAGATGAAAACTCGCGGCCACACGCTGCGTTAGCTGGCGCATCTTGGGATCCAGAACCATGTCGCGCAATTCAGGCTGGCCAACCAAAACAAGCTGAATCAGCTCATCCGTGTTTGCATTGATATTGGTCAGCATGCGGATTTCTTCCAAACCTTCGACAGTCAGGTTCTGCGCCTCGTCAAAGATCAGAACCACACGCCGCCCTTCGGCATATTCCGCGACCAAGAAATCCTGTAACTCCCGGAACAGCTGTACGTAGGGGGCGTCGTTGTCAATTGGCAAGCCTAAAGCATGTAGGACCCATTGTAACAGCTCTCCCCGGCCGCCTTGCGCATTTGAGATCAGCCCAACGGTGATCGAATTTTCCATTTCACTTAGAAGATGCTGTACTAGGGTTGTTTTCCCTGCCCCAATCTCACCCGTCAGCACTGTAATTGGCGCACAGCTCATTATGCCGAATTGCAGCACTGAATAGCCGCGCTTGTGCAGCGGTGACCAGTACATGAATCCGGGATCTGGAAGCAGTGTGAAAGGCCGTTGGTTGAGCCCGAAATAATCTAGATAAAACCCGTCGCTGGACGCCATTGTACCTCGGTTACCTTCCGCCTTGTCAAACCTTGCACCGGCCCCCTGGAGATTATCCGAACTCATACTCTGAACCACCAGAAATCCTTCACATAAAGAACACATCACATAAACAAAAAGTACTTGGGTACGACTTTGCCACAAAATCAAGATAGTAGGCACCACTAAACTGCACACGCGGTGAATTGACCTGCACTCCCCCTCAATCAGATGTATTTCCCGAAATTGTTTCCATTTACGTCTTTGGAAAAAGGCTCGGCGAAGGAGCCGCAGAAATCAGGCCTGAGCACGGGAAAAAGGCCTCGGAGAGCCCAATTTCAGGCTCAAAAGCACAAAATTTCATCGATTGTCACTATGGAAGAAACGATAATTCGGTAACTTTCAACAGATCAGTCAGGCAAAGTTTCACGATACCGTTAGAAAATGCCCGTATTCAGTGGCTCTGAGGTGTGCATGTTCGTATTAATGTTTTGCAAGCCAGACTGAATTTGTTAACACTTAGTTACAGGAAAGTGACCTCGCGAGCGAGTAAGCGCAGGGTCGAAGTGACATAAAATACAAGACTTTTAGTATATGTAGTTGAGGTCGAGCGTGTTCTGTTCCTGAGTTTGGTAAGTGGTTCGAGAGTATTAGTGTGTGTTGGGGGTTTAAATAGTGACAAGTCATTCAAAAGACGTGGCCGACGCTGGCGCGGGCTACTCTAGCATCTCTGTTATGCCAACCTCAGTGCAATATTCGGGGTTCTACAGAGGTGTGGGAAAACGCATCTTTGATATTGCGTTTACGCTGCTTGCAGCGCCATTCGTCGTTCCGATGATTGTCCTTCTGGCCGTATTTCTGGTTTGTCAGGGCGTGACACCGTTTTACCGACAGGAGCGAGTTGGCAGAAATGGCAAGGTTTTTAAACTCCTTAAAATGCGCACAATGGTGCATGACGCTGATGCGGTGCTCCAGAAGCATCTAGATGCCTATCCCGAAGCCAAGGATGAATGGGATCGGAACCAAAAACTCCGTAACGATCCTCGCATCATCAAGTTTGGGTCGTTGCTGCGCAAATCCTCGATGGATGAACTACCGCAGTTCTGGAATGTCTTAATGGGTGAGATGTCCATGGTCGGCCCTCGCCCAATGATGGTAAACCAGCAAGACCTTTATCCCGGAAAATTCTATTATTCTATGCGTCCGGGTTTGTCAGGACCATGGCAGGTGTCCAAACGCAATCAATCCTCATTCGCCGAGCGCGCGTATCATGATACTGAATACTGGAAGTGCATGTCATTTGGCACGGATATTACCATTGTGATCCGGACCTTCTCGGTTGTTCTGCGCGGCACCGGCTGCTGAGGCCCTGGCACGCAACCGGACGTGTCCGCTGATTGCGTGCCTTTCGTAGTTTACGTGGGAGCGCAGCAATGGGCAAAACCAGAACCCCAATCGGCAAAAAACTAGCAGTGACCTGCCTTGCCCTAACCTTGTTTCTAAGCGCATGCGACACGGCAGAAGAACGGGCAGAGGCGCATTTCCAAGCTGGTTTGGCGCATCTGGAAGCAGGTGACGTGGAACGCGCGCTGATTGAATTTAAAAATGTCTTTAAGCTGAATGGTCAGCATAAAGAAGCCCGGCTAACCTTTGCACGAGTGCAGCGAGAAAGGGGCAATGTATCCGCCGCCTACGGCCAATATCTGCGGTTGGTGGAACAGTATCCGGATAACCTTGAAGGGCAGCGTAGCCTTGCCGAAATGGCTCTCGCATTGGGCAATTGGGAAGATGTCCGGCGTTTCGGCGCAGTGGCCGCCGAGTTGGCGCCAGACGACGTTGGCATCAAATCCATTAATAATACGCTGGCCTATACCGATGCGGTCAGAAACGGCGACACTGTCGGCGTGGACTTCACCGTTGATACAGCCCGCAAGATGGTTAGGGCCGATCCAGCACTGATTACTGCGCGGCAAGTCGTGATTGATCACCTAATCCGGGATCAAGACTGGGCGGGCGTGCTTGAAGAAACAGAGGCTGCTCTGTCCATAGCTCCAGACCAGGGAAACCTTTACGGAATTCGGCTTCGTGCTCTACAAGAGCTAGAGAAATCTACCGAAATTGAGGCGCTGCTCAAACAGATGGCCGTGATATTTCCAGACGATGAAGGCATCGAACAGATGCTTGTGCAGCATTATATAGATGAGAACAATCTAGACGCAGCCGAACAGATGTTGCGTGCTAAGGTCAATGTGCAGGACGAAGATCATATGCCAGCCCAGAGGCTGATCGCGTTTCTGGACGAGCATCGCAGCACTACAGCGGCAATTGCCGAAATGGACACAATCATCGCACAGGGCGGGCCCAACATTTCCCGGTTTCGGACAACACTAGCAGCTCTGAAATCCCGCTCTGGTGACAAAGACGCCGCGATCGCTGAGATGCGAGAGTTACTTAAAAACGCCGAAAGAACCACCCAAACCCGTGAGAATGAAGTCGAGTTTGCCAGAATCCTGTTTCAGGCGGGCGAATCTGACGAGGCGCGCGCCCTGATTGAAAAGATCCTCGCAGAAGATTCCACCCAAGTGGATGCTATTAAATTCAAAGCCTCCTGGCTGATCGAAGAAGATAATACCGGCGATGCCATCCTTTATTTACGCGAAGCACTTGGTCAGGCACCGCGCGATCCACAACTGATGACCCTGATGGCCCAAGCCCATGAGCGCAATGGAGACCGGCAGCTTATGGGTGAAATGCTAGCACTGGCGACAGAATTATCCCAGAACGCGCCGAAGGAGACACTGCAGTATGCCCGGTTCCTGATTATCGACGGCGATGCGGAAATCGCGGAACGCGTTCTACTTGATGCGCTCCGCCAAGCCCCGGAAGAGCCCGATCTTCTGTTCTTGCTGGGCGAGGTTTACCTGAACATTCAGGATTGGGATCGCATGGACGTCGTACAGCAGTCAATTCGCAAGTTGAACACCCCCGAAGCCCGGCGTTTGGCCAATGAACTAAAGGCGCAAATGCTCGCAGCTCAGGATCGGATCGGCGATCTTAAGGCCCTATTAGACGAACTGGCAAATGATCCCGAATTCGGCCTGCCAGCCGATATCGCGCTTGTTCGTACGATGTTGACACTGGGACAAACCAACGCCGCGTTCGCTCGTCTTGATGAACTACTTGCAAGAAACCCCGACTCTCTGCAGGTACGATTGATCAAGGCCAACGCTTTGGCAAATCAAAATAAAATTGATGAAGCCGAACAACTCTATCGCGAGATCCTTGATGATGCGCCGTCCACTACGCGGGCGTGGCTGTCGCTGCACATGCTTGCGAACGGACAGAACGAGCCGGAAAAGGCGCGCGACATCTTGGATGAGGCACTGGCTACGTTACCCGAAAGCCCCGATCTCCTAATGCTGCAGGCCACAGATTACGAACGCGCCGGGGATCTGGACCAAGCTATTGCGGTCTATGAAAAGCTTTATCCGCTAAGCAACCGCTCTCTGGTCGTCGCCAATAACTTAGCAAGCCTGCTGACAACGCATCGCAGCGATGAGGCAAGCCTTCAGCGCGCCTATGTCATAGCGCGACGCCTCCAAGGGACTCGCAACCCCGCATTTCAGGACACCTACGGCTGGATCGCCTATCGGTTGGGAAATTATGAAAAGGCGGTGATGTATCTTGAATCCGCAGCGCAGGCGATACCTGATCACCCACAGGTTCTTTATCATCTTGGCAAGGCCTATGCCGCCGTTGACAGGCGGGAGGACGCTTTACGTGCGTACAGGGCGGCGCAAGCAACGGGTATTCCACTTGAAGTTTCACCTTCACTAGAAACTGAAATTGAAAGGGTCAGTGTCGCAGAAAACCCGGGACAGTAACATCCCGACGCGGATTCCGCTGCATTTCTGCCGCATCTCGCGGGCTCCGGAAACATGAGCAATTGTTTCACACATTAGAAACCGGCATAAACAAAAAAAAGTGAGAGATTTGAATATGCGGACGGTAATCGGAACGTTTATCACTCTTGTGATTTCCTTGGTGGTCTCAACCAGTGCGTGGGCCCAAAATTACCAAATTCAACCGGGCGACGCGCTTCAGGTAGAGGTTCTGGAAGATCCCACCCTCAACCGCACTGTTTTGGTCCTGCCGGATGGTTCCATCAACTTCCCTCTTGCCGGATCGCTCAGGGCCGCTGGCCAATCCACCACGGGGCTAAGTTCATCTCTGTCGTCGGCGTTGGCGTCCAACTTCAATGCGCCACCAACTGTTTTTATCTCTATCGCGTCACTTGCGCCATCACTGATTCCAGGTACGGCTGGTGTGACGGGACCGTCGATTGACATCTTTATAATGGGAGAGGTCAACATACCTGGAAAGTTTTTGGCGACCGAAGGTACTACCATTCTTCAGATTTTGGCTCAGGCCGGAGGCCTGACCAATTTCGCGGCTCGCAAGCGCATCGAATTGCGCAGAGCTGACAGTAAAACAGGCGTGGTGAATAAATATATCTATAACTACAATGGATCGGGAGGTGGAATCCAGGGCAATACAGTGCTGAAGACTGGAGACGTCGTTGTAGTGCCATCGCGCCGCTTGTTTGAATAGGGGCTGATACAGGTGGGGAAATCCAAATTCAGGCTGTCCACCGCATTAGGCGGCGGGCTTGCTTTTATAGTTTCGCTAACGCCGGCATCCGGACAGCAAGTACTGACGTCCAGCCAACAAACTACTGCGCAGCAGACGGCAGTTCCGTCTTCTCGTGTCACGCAAACACCCAGCCAACAACTCATTTCGCAACAAGCCCAACGAAACCCCGCCCGACGGGTCGGCCAGACCGGTCAGCAAATTGGTACTGGAACCGGGCTAAGCGTTACATTGGATTTCCTTTCCTCACTCAGGCATGATGATAACCTGCGCCTGACTGACCCGTCGCTTGGCTCCACCACCTGGTGGGAAAATACGCTGGCTTTGGGGATTGTGAACCAGACGCCAGATTCGACACTGACATTCGATCTATCTGGGCTGTACCGAATAGCCAATGAACCGATTATCGGGACAGAGGCCGACTTTTCAGATCCGTTTTCACGGTTGACCTATCAACGAACCCGCGCCAACAGCCAATTGAGCTTGCTTGCAGAATATCGCGAGAGAGATCTTGCTTTTAACCGATCACTGACCGACACCAACCTAGATGGCATCATCGACGCCTCCGACGTAATCGGCACCATAGGCGATCAGGTAAATACCCGCGGAAATCTGGACTGGCAAACAGGTCTGAACGACCCCTTGGGTTTCCGGTTCGTCTACAATCACCGCGAACGCAGTTATACGAACACAATCGATCCTAACTTGTTCGACAACAGGGCCGATGATTACAACGCAACAGTATTAATGCAGATTTCTCCGGTTTTTCAGGGGAACGTGAACGTTAACTACAGAGAATTCGTAGCTGATGACACTGCGCTAACTGACCGGAAAACGACGGTCGTATCGGTCGGCGGGACATATAACGTGTCTTCCATTACGACATTCAGCGCAAACGTTGGCTACAGCCAAGTCGATGACACACAACGCGCGACCAATACAAATAATATAACAGAAGACTACGTTTGGCGCTTTTCTTGGAACAAAACTCTGCCGGATGGGACCGCAGATGTTCAGTTTGACCAGACCTTCGGCGTCAACGGCGCCAGAATCAACGCCACTTTTGGTCGAAGTTACCAACGAGCTAGCGGAACATTCGGATACAATATCGGGTTTACCCGGGGGCCGTTTGACGAAGTCACTCCAATCGGACAGATTGACTACAGCTACCAGCTGGCCAGTTCTCGGATTGGGGCAACGATTCAACGCCGGGTAGGCACCAGCACTCAGAGTGTGGAAACTCGCCAAACAGTCGCCTTCCTGACGTATGACTATCTAATCAACCCGCTCTCTGGCCTGTCTTTCAGCCTCAACTTCATCGACCAAGAAAATGAAGGGTCTGGCCCCGCTAACCCACGTCAGCGCGGCACGTTCAACGCTTCCTACACCCGAGCGATCACAAAAGACTGGGCGATGAACATAGGGTACCAATATGAGATGGATGATCAGAATGGCTTTAAGGCCTCTTCAAACGCAGTCTTCCTAACACTCGGGCGGCGTTTCACGCTCAAACCCTGAACCTCTCTGGGACGATTTCCAATACCGAACAAATGCCACCAGAGAGCTTCTATTGTACCGGAATCCGTTCAAAATCTTGCGATCCGCAACCCACGTAATTCAAGATAAAACTTTATTATGCATGATGGGCAGTGATGCATCGTTTCGATTCGAAAAACGGCCGCGACAATATCATTGAAGCGGCCCGAGGCGGCCTGCCGGTGATAAACACCGTCGGGCTGTTCTGGTTTGTCCTGTTACTGCTTGGCTCGATGCCGATCTTTTGGATCGGGATCGTGTCGCTAGGGGCTGCGTGGAGCACCCCCGAATATAGCCATGGTCCGCTGATCCCGATCATTTCGCTGTATCTGTTCCTGCGCGAATTGCGGGATATGCCGCCACCCAATCCGGTTGTGCGCGATCGCTGGCCCGGTGTGGCGGTGATTGCCGTGGCCCTGATCATCGCCATTCTGGGCAATCTGGCCCGCATCCCCGACATCGTCACCTATGCCATGATCATCTGGGTGGGCGGCGTTATGCTAACCGTATTCGGCTGGCAGCGGGGCAAATACCATCAGCTGCCCGTGCTGCATCTGGTGTTCATGCTGCCCCTGCCGCAGTTCGTCTATTGGAAGCTGACGATCTTCCTGCAATGGATTTCATCCGAGCTGGGCGTGTGGTTCGTGCAGATGGCTGGTGTTTCGGTCTTTATCGAAGGCAACATCATCGATCTGGGCGTCTACAAGCTGCAGGTGGCCGAGGCCTGTTCAGGCCTGCGTTACCTGTTCCCGATCCTCAGCTTCTCGTATCTCTTTGCCCTGCTTTACCGCGGCCCGATCTGGCACAAGGTGGTTCTGCTGGTTTCAGCCGCGCCTCTGACAGTACTGATGAACTCGGTCCGTATCGGTGTGATCGGTGTGCTGGTCAACCATCACGGCATCGAACATGCCGAAGGCTTCATGCATTTCTTCGAAGGCTGGATCATCTTCCTGCTCTGCGTGGCCATTCTGTTCCTGATGGCCATCGGGCTGCAGCGTCTGACCCCGAATCCGCAACCCTTTGCCGAAACAATCGATCTGGACACCCAGGGGTTGGCCCCCATCGCTCTGCGTATCTTAAGCATCCGTGCGTCGGTAGCACTGGCTATCGCGGCCCTTTTGACACTTGCGGTTTCAACCGCCTGGACCTTTCGGCCTGCCTCGGAAGTAAAGCCGATCGAGCGCGATCCCTTTGTCCTCTATCCGCGCCAGTTGGGCGACTGGTCCGGCTCACCCACCAGCCTTAACCCACAGGTCGAACGCACGTTGGGCGCAAGCGATTATCTCCACGCCACCTATATCGACAGCGGGTCGGGTGATTTCGTGAACATGTTCGTGGCCTTCTACAACAAGCAGACCGATGGCGACGGCATCCATTCGCCCGAGGTTTGCCTGCCGGTAGGAGGCTGGGAAATCTTCAGCCTCGAGCCTTATGAGATAAATCCGGGCGATACACCTTATGGCAGCTTCACCGTAAATCGCGCGGTAATCCAGAAAGAGCTGTCAAAACAGCTAGTCTATTACTGGTTCGAACAGCGCGGCAAACGCATGGTCAATGATTTCCGCGCCAAGATGAGTGTGGTTCAGGACGGTTTTACCATGGGCCGCACCGATGGGGCCTTGGTGCGCTTTGTAACCCCGATCCTACCCGATGAAACTGAAGCAGATGCGGATGCAAGGCTGCAGCGGTTCATGGAACCCAGCCTGAACCGCTTGCCGCAATTCGTGCCATTTTGACTTAAGATAAAATCAGGCTTTAGGTTTACCTTGATTGCACTCGACAAATTCTGCGGTGTGTCCAAGGGCAGACGAACAAGGAACGACGCCGGAAGCCCTACCCAATCAATCAATGCCCACATTACTTTGTAACGCAACCACCTTATCCTGTCATAATCACCAAGCTCGACTGGAAAAGTCGAGTTGTCGAAAGCTTGAACTTAAATAAGAGCACCTAAACGAAAGGGTGCCAACAAGCGACTTTTGGATCTTAGCCCTTCCAGATCCGCCTATACGCCGCAATCAGCGCGGGCACCTGATGGGGCCAGGCCATTTCGGCCTCGACCCGGGCACGCCCATAACGGCCCATGACAGCGCGGCGCTCGTCATCCGCCAGCAGTTCGGTGATCTTGTCGGCCATATCCACTGGATCATTGGCCTTGACATAAAGCGAGGCCTCCTGCGCCGAGAACCGCCCTTCGGTCACGTCGAACTGAACGATGGGTTTTTCGAACGCCATGTATTCCAGGATCTTGTTCATGGTGGATTTGTCATTCATCTCGTTCACCCGGTCCGGGTTCACGCAGACATCGGCGGTCGACAGGATTTCAAACAGATCCTGATCCGGTGCACGGCCGGTGAAAGTAACATAGTTCGACAGGCCCATATCAACGGATTGCTGCTTCAGCTTGTCCAAGCTGGGGCCGCCGCCCACAAGGCAGAACTGAATGTCGTCGCGCCCCTGAACCTGCACCAGATGCGCCACGGATTCCAGCAGCAGATCGATGCCTTCCTGATCGCCCATGACGCCGACATAGCCGACCATATATTTGCGCCCATTGCGCCAGTCCGGGTTCGGCGGCAGGTGCTGCAACCGGCTGAGATCGGGGCCTGAGCGGACGATAAACACATCCTCGGGCGCCATGCCGCCGCGTTCGATGGCGATCTTGCGATAGCTTTCATTGGTGGCAATCGACACCCGGGCCGAGGCGAAGGTCAGCCGTTCGAACGTCTTCATCAGCTTCCAGAAAAAGCCGCGCTTATCGAACTTGGCCTCATAAAGCTCGGGGTTGATGTCGTGGTGGTCGAACAGATAGCGCACGCCAAACAGCTTGAAGGGCAGCGCCACCAGAAAGATCAGGTCAGGCGGGTTGCAGCCATGGATGACGTGAAAACCGCGGGTAAACTTGATCTTCAGTGCCAGCCAGCTTTCCCAGAACAGCGCCGCGCCATATTCCAACAGATACCCCAGCGCGCCGCTGGCATCCAATGGCAGCGGGTGGCGATAGACCTTGATGCCTTCGTCTTCCCAGACACGCTCCTCGTGCCCCTTGCCGGTGGGACAGATGACCGAGACCAACGCGCCTGCGGCGGCCAGCGTGCGCGCCTCCATCCACACGCGGCGGTCGAAGGGCACGGGCAGGTTTTCCACCACGATCAGAACCTTCAACCCCTTCAGGGGCTGGTTCTGGCGCAGCTCTTCGAACGAGATCGGCTGAACGGCGGATACGGGGCTAGTCATATTCATAGGTTCTTAGCACCTCTGTATCGCCAAGGTTCAGGTCATTCACGATCCGGTTTGATCCAACCACCAGATCCCAGGGTCCGGCCTCGGCCGTGGCGCGATCCACCAGCAGGCTGCCCACATTGGGCAAATGGGTAAAGGCATAGCCCAGGTTCTGTCCGCGCAGATCGGCAGGCTTGATGGCCGGGTCATAGACCGACAGCTGATAACCTGCCTGTAACAGGCGCCGGGCGATATCGACATTGGGGCTTTCGCGCAGATCGTCGGTTCCGGCCTTGAAGGCCAGCCCCGCCATCAGCACCCGGCCCCCGTCAGGCAACCGCGCCATGATATCCTGCGCCTGATAGGTCTTGTGCGCCTGATTGGTCTGCAACAGGCTGTCGATCAGATGGGTATGCGCCCCAACCTCGCCCGCGATATGCTGCAGCGCCCGCACATCCTTGGGCAGGCACGAGCCCCCGAACGCGCCCCCCGGACGGGTGTAATAGGCTGAGATGTTCAGCTTGGTATCCGAGACGAAAATCTCGTGCATGGTTTTGGCGGATACGCCCATGCTGTGGCAGATGCGGCCGACCTCATTGGCGAAGGCCACCTTGGTGGCGTGCCAGGTATTGTCGACGAATTTGGTGATCTCGGCCTCTTCAAAGGCGGTATAGAACACCGGCGCATCCAGCCCTTCGTGCATTTCATCCATCACCGCCGAGCGGTTGCCATCGACCGTACCGACAACGATCTTGGGCGGGTTGAAGAAATCATCCACCGCCGAAGCCTCGCGCAGGAATTCGGGGTTATAGACAATCTCAACCGCCTGCGCCGTTTGATCGCCCAGATAGCTTTGAAAGATCGGCTCGATCAGCTGCCGCACGGTGCCCGGCCGGAAGGTCGAACGATAGGCCACGGTCAGAGGCCGCGCCCGGTCCGGCGATACGGTTTCAGCAATTTGGCGCGTCACCTCGGCCACAAAACTCATGTTATGCGAGCCATCTGTGGAACTGGGCGTGCCGACACAGACAATGGCCAGCTCCACATCCGAGAGGTCCGGCATTTCAATCGTGGCCCGGATCAGGTTCTTTGCCAGCGCCTTGGTCAGCAGCTCGGCCACTTTGGGTTCCTTGATCGGGGGCTGCCCGGCGTTGATTTCGGACACCTTGTCGGCATTCACATCGATGCCGATTACCTCGTGTCCCTCGCGGGTCAGACAGCACGAAGCCGTGAACCCCACATACCCCAACCCAAAAATCGCAATCTTCATACTGCCTTACCGTTTAATGACTGGCGGCTGCCGTTCTTATTGCCGCCAAAAAGAAATATCAGGCACCCTTGAATAGTCAGAGTCTAATCTGAGAAACTGATGAAAATTCACCTTGAAATGTGATGCAAATTTCTGACACGCATCGGAGACGTTCTAAAAAACATTACGCAACCTTCTAACTGTGAATAAAAAAAATGAGAACTCGATATACAGAACCCTTTCTTGATTTGACTATCAGTCAGTTCGACAGATGGCCAGATTTAGGATTCTTCGGTTCATGGCACAAGCTTGACAGAAGCCGTGAAGGAAACATTGACGTGAAAACTTGGTTTTTATCCAACAAACGGAAATTTTGTGCACGTGCAACAAGTCCCTCGTTCTGACCCAACCCCCAGTGCTCTCTCCCGCCGCTCTGCGCTAGCAGTTGGGGTAGCCACGTTGCTGGCGTCTGGTCTGTTTCGTCAAGGTTTGGGGTTTGTTACACTTGCTGTTACAGCGCGCCTACTAACGCCTGAAGATTTTGGTATCATCGCATATTTTCTAATCGCTACAGCTTTGCTGGAAATGTTCCAACGCCAGATCGGAATGGTTCTCATTCGGCTTGAAAATGTGACGTTTGAACACTTGGACACAGTATTCTCGTTCCAGATCATCTTCGGAATCATCGCGGCCATTGTTTTTTGGGCAGCGCGCCCTCTAGTCGATTTGATGGGGATTCCAGCTCTTTCAGAATTAATGCCTGTACTTTCGGCCATGTCACTGGTCATTGCCATAAAAAGCCCACGTTTTCTGCTATTTGAGCGTGGCTTGCGTTTTGGTTATGCCGCCGGGGAGGAAACCTTTAGCCGTATCGTCTACGCTATGCTTGCCATCATCTTGTCTTGGTACTGGAGAGATTACTGGGCCATCGTTGTAGCAACCTTTGCTGGCCAGGCGATACGTGGGGTTTGGACCTTTTCCATTGCCCCCATGCTTCCCAGGCTGTCCTTGTCTCAATGGCGTGAGAGCCTGTCGTTTTCATCATGGTCCATCGGGGCGCAGCTTGCACAGTTTTTAAGCGCCAACGCACCACAACTGATTATCGGCGGCACCTTGGGGCTGGCCGACGCCGGCCTGTTCCGAATTGGAACACGGCTAGTCAATGTCGTTACCCATCAGCTTTTCACGCCAATTCTACGAGTAGTCTATCCCGGCCTTGCTGATCTCTCCCGAAAAACCAATCAGAGCAAAGAAGGTTTCCGGAAAATCAACGCCGGGTTCCTAGCTATTTTGTTGCCGGTCAGTGTCGGCTTTGCACTGGTCTCTCAGGACGTAATTCGGATTGGTCTCGGCTTCAAATGGATCGCAGCGGCTCAGGTTGTTTGGGTTCTTGCGCCCCTGTACGCGTTAAACGCTCTGCAGGCCAATGTTCGTTCAGCCGTTTATATCGAAGGATCTACACCTCTACTTTTCTATAGAAACACGATTCTTCTGGTGGTCGTCTGCGCCGTGATGTGGGTCGGCGTGCAATATGGATTTAACGGTGCCCTAATCGCTGCGGGGGTGGCTAATCTGGCCGCATTGTTTGCAACGCTGATCATAGCCAAACGATTTGGAGACGGTGGTTTCTTTGAGCCATTAACTGTTGGCTGGCGCAGCTTTCTATCTTGCGCTGCTATGACCGGGGCGGTTATAGCCACTGACTTCGCCTTGCACTCTGGAGTTCATGTGCCCCGCACCCTGGTTATCGTGCTGACTAAAATCGCTGTTGGCATGATTGTCTATCCGGCAGTCCATATCGCCCTGTGGGCTATGGCTGGTCGACCGGAAGGGTTCGAAACACTTGTATTTTCCCTCCTGGCGCGTTTACGTGGCCACCTCCGCCGTCAAAGAGCGTAAGATCTCTACAAAACCTGCCGAAGTTGGGTGACAATATGCTCAAGATGCGCAGAACCGAGAAACTGGTGCAGCGGCAGGGACAGCACGTTGTTTTTCAGCGCCATCGCCTCGTCCTGACCGGTCCAGTCCAGATTGCGGTTGAACCCCGCCCACCAAGGCGTGGCACCGATGCCGCGCGCCTGCAGATCGCGGGCGACCCGGTCCCGATCCGCCACTAGAAGCGGCATGTTCAGCGGGCAGGTCCCCAGCTCAAGATCCGATTTCAGCAGCGTAACACCCTGCACCCCGTCCAGAACTTCGCGATAATGGTGCCAATTGGCCTGCCGGGTGGCAATGATATCCGCCACCGAAAACGACCGAAGCGGCCGCAAGGCAAAGGCACTGATCCGGCGGTTTTGCAGGCCTGGGTTGAAATAATAGTGCCACGGGATGTCATCCATTTCATCCGAGGGCAGATCAGCTGGTTTCGCCGTGTCCGCCCCGTTGCGCAAAGCGCGCTTCAGGCTTTGCGCCCGGTCCGCCCCCAACACATTGACCAAAGCAGACCGCACCAATGTCTTTGCGACGATCTTTCCCGGGGCCGGGCGTGAAAACGGAGAGGCCGTGCCCAGATCAGGGGCATTCACGACCAGAGCGCCCCCTTCCAGCACCGGGACGAATTTATAGAAACAGAAGACCGACACATCGCCCGCACGGCCTTCGGCGGGGGCTGCGCCGCTAAGCAGGCTCAGCGCGCAATCTTCGATCATCCGCAATCCACGCCTGTCGCAAAGCGCCCGGATCGCTGTCAGTTCCGGCTGGATGATCCCGAAGTAATGCGTGACATAGATCGCCCGTGTCCGGTCGGTGATCAAAGGCTCAACCCGGACCGGATCAATGCGCAAATCCTGCGCAACCGGATACAGGCGTACCGACAGCCCGGCATGGATCAGCGGATCAACCTCTGAGCCGCAATTATAGGCAGGCACCAGCACCTCATCCCCGGGGCGCAGGCCCAGCAGATCACACCCCGCGCGGATGGCGACCCGGGTGTTAAAGCTCCAATGCACCTGACGGCCTTCGAACAGCCGCGTGAACCCGCCATCGGGGTCGCGCTGAAACAGCCGCGCAAACCGCATCGACGGGTCACTGCAATTCAAAGGGGCCGTATTATGCGCCATATGTGTTCTCTTTCCCGATCACGCCGCCGCGTCCGCTTTGATCTTATCCAGACGGGCCATGATCTGCGACCGGGTTTCATCCTCGGGCTGCCGGCGGATGGTGATGCCGGGCAGGGGCTGCGGGGCCGGTTTGCGCATGACATCCAGGCCGTTCTGCACGAAGAAGGCCTCCATGTCCGAGAGGGCGCGCTCGGGCTCGGTACACAAGGCTTCATAGCTGATTTTCAGGACCCGATCCGGATGATCCAGCGTATTGAAGCCTGCCACCAGATCACGATGGCTCAGCACAACCTGCGCGCAGGATTGTGTGACCGGATCGGCATCGGCATAGGCCTGCCACCCGGTCGGGCGCAGCGACCACCAACCCGAGGCATCCATCGACGCCTTGTCCTGCCGCGCCCGCACAAGTGAGTGTGCGTTATCCGCCCAATCCCGATCTATGTAGATGAACACCGCGTTCGGAAAGGTTTTCAGCAGCAAAGGGAAATCCGATTGCAGGATCATGTTCTTGACGATCATGGGCCTGCCCGCGATCCGGCCGATGGCTGCCAGTTTGCGGCGCATCCGGGCCGGTGTCAGCCCGGGTTTATCCAGCAGATAGGGGGCGGCATAAGGCATCCAATGCGCCCAGACCCGCCCGGCCTCGCTGGGGGCGGCGTTGCCCTCAAGCTCACCATAGACACTGTCGAACGACCCCTGCCGATCCCGCATCACCTTGCGGCACAGCCAGGTTGCGGCAACCGGCACGCGGAACAGCCGCTTGGCCAGGTTCGAGAAATACCCGCACTGAAACCGGGTCACCATCAGCTCATACAGCAGCGTCGACCCCGACCGGGGCGGCCCGACGATGAAACAGATCGGCTGATCATCGGACCGGGCCCGCTGTTCCAGAACAAACTCCAACGGCGACAACAGGCACGAGACGATCAGGTTCAGATATTTGGCACGCCAACTGCTGTAAGAGACAAGCGGTTCCTGACTCATATCCCGCCCCCCTCAGCGTCTGCGCGCCGACAGCAGCCGCTTCGGGCTGAGCTGGCGCAATTGCGGAAACAGGCGCTTCAACTCGTTCTTAACCTGCCCCGGCAGGGCATTTGCCGAATGACTGGCCGCATTCAGAACCAGCGTATGTTCCGCGATGCGCCGGACATGGGTCGGTTTGAATTCGCGCTTGTATTCATAGACGTTGAAATTCGGATGGCTCTTGTCTTCCACCGGTAGGAAGCCTTCGACATCGAACCGGGTACAGCCTGCGCGTTTGGCCCAGAACATGCCCTCAAGCCACAGGGCGGGCGCAACCCGCAGATTGCCCACGTCCCGCGCGGCCTCGGGGTCGGCGACATAGCGGCGGGCATGCGCGGTGGTGCCGCTGCGATACAGCAGAAGCCCGCCCAGAAAGACATCCCCGTGATAGGCGTTGAAGACCACGCCAATGGACGGATCGTTGAAGACATGGCGAAACCCGGCCTCATATTCGGCCCGTGGAATCGGAGTCAGATTGTGGCGTGCGATCACCAGCGTATTTAGCCGTTCAAAAAAGGTCTCAGCCTCTTCGAACCGGGTGGCGGTGCGGATCTCGATATCGGATTTATCGACCAGCCTCACCTTGCGCCGAGCGCTGCGCGAGAATGAGGCGCGCAGGTCGTCCTCGGTCAGGGTCAGGTCGATCATACCGGTGTCACGATGCGGTTTGGGATCGCTGATCCGGAACCCTGCCTGCGCCAGCGCAGCGGCCAGATCGTCTGCTTCCTGTTCCAGCCAATAGGGCGTGATCCGCAGCGCATCGACCTTGGCCAGATGGTCCTGCCCAGCCAGCCCCTGCAGGAAGGCGATCATATCCGATGCGCTGTCACAGACCGGCCCGCTCAGCGCCGAGGCCACAGCCATACGCCCGAGCACCAGCCGGTTGGGCTGCAGCACAAAAATCCCCACCGCACACAGCCTGCCGTCCCGCCGTCCGGTGGCAAACATCACCGGATGGCCCATTGCCCGTTCCACCTCGGCAAAACGGGGATCTTGGCGGGGGTGCTGATGGCGGGCTTGGGCGAGAAAATCGCGCCACTCTGACATCTGCACATCGGTCAGAGCGTCTAGGCAATCAATATCCATCCACCATTACTTTCTTTATGCGCTGGCAGGAAACCCGCCCGATATGCAGTATTACATCAATACCCGGAATATTATTTGCGGCGACTATGGCTTCAAACCCAAAATCATGATGCAGTTGCCCAATAGTCGTTCATTTGTAACTCGTTTAGCAGGATTAACGCTGCCATGTATTCAAATCGCGATCCAGTGCAGTCAGGATGTGCCATTTCGATTGTTATCGTAAGCTGGAATACTAGGGCTATTTTGCATGATTGTCTCAAATCAATAAAAAATCAAACCACCCGGCCACATGAAGTGATCGTAGTAGACAACGCATCGACAGACGGATCGCAAGACATGATCCGCAACAGTTTTCCCGATGTGAAGTTAATCGCTAATATCGACAACCACGGCTTTGCCGCAGCCAACAATCAAGGGCTGGAAATCGCGACCGGCGACAAGCTACTGCTGCTCAACCCCGATACGATCATTCTGGATCGCGCGATCGACGTCATGAGCGAGTGGCTTGATGCACATCCGGATGTTGGATGTGTCGGATGTCAGGTTTTCGAAGACCCCGAAACAATCCAGCTGACCTGCTTTGCCGATCCGGGACCGCTGAGCCTGGCGGTGATCGAGTTTGGGCTGAGGCGACTGTTCTCCTGGCCTGAATACGGCGGCTGGGACCGGATGACACAACGCGATGTGGATGTGGTGTCCGGAATGTTCATGATGGTGCCGCGTCCCGTGTTCGAAAAGGTAGGCCTGCTGGACGACGCGTTCTTCATCTACTCCGAAGAGGCCGATTGGTGCCGCCGCATCCGCAAAGCCGGATGGCGCTGCGTCTTCGCCCCCGAAGCCCGGATTCTGCACCTTGAGGGCGGGTCCAAAAGCACCGCTCAGATCAAGTCGCGCATGTATGTACAAAAACAGAAAAGCAAGACGATCTATGCCAGAAAGCATTATGGCCGCAACGGGGAATTAGCCACGCGCGCGATCTTTGTGACCAGCGCGCTGCTGCGCGGAGTCGCTTTCGGGCTGATGAACCTGCTACGCAGAACGCCGGAGCGCGCCGCCCGCCTGCGGCTGTCGGGGGCTGCCATCCGGTATCACCTTTTCGGTCAGGAACCGGCCACGTGATGGATGCGGTTTCAACCCAGGCCGGATGCCCGATTGAGTGCGTCGAAGCACCGGCCCAGACGCTCGCCGCCAAGGCGGAATGGGATGATCTGATCGCTGCGACCGGGGCCGATATCTATTTCCTAAGTGACTGGCAGGCCGTCTGGTGGGATCACTATGGCAAGACCTTTGCTGCCAGCCGCCGTCCGGTCTGCTTTCTGATCCGGGACGGGGCAGAGCTGGTCGGGGCACTACCCTTTTGCATCGAAACGATCTGGGCTGGCCCGGTTACGGTGCGTGTCGCCCGGCTGGCGGGTGTCGACACCAATTTCGCGGTCATGGCCCTGCCCATTGCCGCCGGTCACGAGCAGACCGTCCTGCGGTCCGTTTTCGATCATCTGACACATCAGCTGAACTGTGCCGCCATCAGCCTTTCGCCGTTATCAGAGCGGGCGGCACAGCTGGACAGCCTCCGCGCCGCCGAAGGGCTGTCCATACTGCGCGACGACAGCCCGCGCGGGCACACCTTGATGGACCTGCCCGACAGCTTTGACGGCTTCATGAAAGCGCTGTCGAAAAGCCGCAGGCGCGAGGTAAGGCGGGATATCAAGCGCCTAACTGAAACCACACCACTCAGGAATATCAGTTCGACCCCGGATATGGTCGATCCGATGATGGACAGGTTCATCACGCTGCACACAAAGCAATGGCAGGCCGCAGGAAAGGGTGGGCATTTCTCGGACTGGCGTTTCGCTGCCGCATTCTACCGTGGCCTGCTGCACCGGCTGGCCCCCAAGGGGCAGGCCATGATCGATGAGCAATGGCAGGGCGATAGGCTGTTGTCGAGCCAACTCCGCTATACGCTGGGCAACAAGGCCTATTGGTGGCTGAATGCGCGCGAAATCGACCCTGAATTTGCAAAAATCGGGCTGGGCCGCGTCGGGCTGGTCGAACGGGTGGAAGGGCTGATCGGGGAGGGTATTAAACTGGTCGAAGCCGGTGCGGGAGAATACGAATACAAGCTGAGTTACGGCGGTGAACTGATCCCGATCCATAACATCGTGCTGGCTTCTGACCGGCCCAAAGCGCGGCTGCGGGCGCGGGTTTTGCTATGGTGGGCAGATGCGCTGCACCTGTTTTACTACCGTGCCTGGTTCCTGAAGTTCCGGCCCCGGCTGGGGCTGAGGCCCGGCAGACTCTGGACCAGTTGGATACGGACGCGGCTATGACCGACCCTTTGACCCTGCAGACCGTCACCGCCTCAGACTGGCCCCAGATCAGTGCCGGTTTCCACGACCTGACCTATGAACAGACCCTGTCTTACGCGCAGGCCGCAGCGCAGCGGATCGGAGCCAAGGCGCAATTCGTCACCCTGTTGGATCAGACCGGCCAACCTGTCGCCGCCGCCTGCCTGCGCCTCAAGCCGGTGCCGGGCCTGGGGCGCGGTATCGTCTGGATCGCGGCAGGGCCTCTGTTGCAGCGCGGCTGCGGGGCAGAAGACCTAAAGGCTGTATTCGCCGCCCTGCGCGCATATGCGCAGAAAAGCGGCCATATCCTGCGGCTGCGGCTGCCTGCCTCGACCCTGCGTGATGTGTCTGCGGTAGACCGTATAGCGACCGAGGCCGGTTTTGCCTCAACGGACCGCTCCGCGCCTTACCGGACAGTCATTATCGATTGCGAACAGGATGAAGACGCCCTGATGCGCACCCTACACGGCAAATGGCGCAACCCTCTGCGCAACGCCTTGAAATCGGGAATGGAGCTTGAAATCCGGTCGATTGCGGCCTGCGCGGACCGGTTTCACAGCCTCTATCAACAGGTACAGGCCGCCAAGGGGTTCAGCCCGGACATCCCGCCCGAATTCTACTATCCGCTGAACGGCCCGGATTTCAGCCATGAGGTTCTGTTCGCGCGGCAGGACGGGGCCGATGTGGGGGCCATGACGATCGGGCAGGCGGGCACCAATGGCGTCTATCTGTTCGGAGCCACGTCCGAGGCCGGACGGCGGCTCAATGCCGGGCACTACCTGATGTGGCAGGCCATCCTGCACTGCAAGGCCCATGGGCTGCGCTGGTTCGATCTGGGCGGCATTGATGTCGATAGCAATCCTAGCGTGACGCGTTTCAAATTACGAACGGGAGGTAGCGAAGTCATCGCCCCCGGCCCCTATGAATTTCAACCCTCGGGCCTTACCACGTCCCTTATCCGAACCGCCGAGACGGTTCATACGCGCATGAAAGCTCGCAGATGACACATAAAACAGGTCTCAACTTCCACGGCATCGGTGAACCCGGACGCTCCCTCGATCCCGGTGAGGCCCCATTCTGGGTCTCGCCCGAACAGTTCGAGCAGGTTCTGTCTCATGTGGTCAAGGCCCCCGCGAATTTCGAAATCACCTTTGACGACGGCAATCTGTCGGATCATGACATTGCCCTGCCTGCATTGCAAAGCCTAGGACTCCGAGCGCGGTTTTTTATGCTAACCGGGCGGATCGGGAACCCCGGATCTCTGGACAAGACCCATCTGCGGACGCTCTCGGAGACAGGCATGACGATCGGTAGTCATGGCATCGATCACACCGCTTGGCCCACGCTGAGTGATGCCGATCTGAAACACGAATTACGCGCCTCGCGCGCCCGGCTTGAGGATATCTGCGGCCATGCGATTACCGAAGCAGGCATCCCTTTTGGCCTCTATGACGCGCGTGTGCTGCGTGCGTTGAAGGCAGCCGGATACACAACCATATGGTCCAGTGACGGCGGTAGTTTTCGGTGTAAGAGCTTTCTACGACCTCGGACTTCCCTACGTGGCGACATGAGCAATGAGGAAATACGCTTGGTATTATCAAACCGCATGCCACCCCTGCGCCGTCTGCGGCGTGCTGTGCGGATGGCTCAGAAACGCTGGACAACCACCGGATGACGGTGATGGCCTGTTCTATGAAGATACATCCGCAGTAGGGCTAGGAAATCTTGTATATCTAATCTTTCGTCTTGCTGTTTTAGGCGCATTACCCTCGTCTGCAATTTCCTGCACACACTCGGGATCAGAGAGCCATACTCCGGCCCCCATCAGAAACATGAAAACGCAATATGTCGCGTCCCACAGATGGACTGTGAAAGCAGAGACAACCATACTGATGAATGCAATCAAATACCCACGTCGTATCCGTGCATGTTCTCCGGACAACGGAGCAATAATGGCTTTCCAGCAGATCAGAACCGCCGAAAGCGTCAGCAAGAACCAAGGCAGAATTCCGTAGCGTAGTGCTACAAGCAGCCAGAAATTGTCGACACTTGGTCGCAGCCAATGTGGACGAGTCCAGTCACCCAGGCCAATGCCAAAGATCGGGTTTCTGAACACATCATCAATCGCATGGTTGAATATATGAATTCTGTTCCAAGCGGAGCCCGGTGAAAACGTCATCTCGGTTGCGATGATCTGAAACGCATTCCGGTTCGATGCCAGTTCCAGCGCGACATAAAGAGCGCCGAAAATATAGGCAAAGATTTTCCAGCGGTTTTTGATGTTTTTCAAAACCTCATCCCAACCAATCAGAAAGGCTTGCAACAGCACTCCCATGAACGCCCCGGAAGACAATGAACTGAAGACCGCGACCCCAACAACAAGCGGTCGGCGGATTTGATTGAAAAGCGCCCCTTCCGGGCTGAGTGTGTACCACGTGAGGGCAAAAGCAGGAGCACAAAACACCCCAAACAAAATTGGATGGGGCATCGTGGTTTGCGCGCGCTCTAAACCTAATCTGGGCTCCTGAGCAACGTCGGCATATACCGAGAGAATGCCGCGGAAGAAATCGAGAAGGATCGGGTCCCCAGTTTTGTTTTCGTAGAGCGCAAATGGCAACAGCAAAGCCACAATCAGAAAATACCACCACACAAAAGTCCGGAACGAGGCAAGGTTCCGGATCAGCACGCGCGCAGCGAGGTAGGGGATGATCGTCTCGATCACCAAAATACCCGCAAATTCGAACCGATTGGCCCCGTGATTGACGAAAAGCCCCCCCATCATCCAGAAGCTGGCGATAATCACCATAATATCGGGGGTACGCAGCCGCCCCGCTGAGCCATTGACCCAGCGTATTAGAAAAAAAAGCCCAAAAACGAGCAAATATAAACGGTACATGCTCAGCCGCAGGCCACCCAGAAAAAAGAAGAATGGCATCACAAGCGATATGAGCAAAAGCGCAATGAGAAGACGGTTGGGCGAGGCGGCTTCCGCCTGCCCTACTATTCGGGTCCCGCTTTGTGCGACATATGCCATTGCATCAGTCTTTCTTCTTTCGCCCCGACATCATCACGCGGCGAGGCTTTTCTCAGCCATTTTGATATCATAAATATCCCCAAGCAAAGAGTAGTCCTCTTGGGTGATTTGAAGCAAAGCATCAATTTGCCGAGGAGTAAGTGTATTGTCGCGCCGACCGGCCCCGGATTTATTCACATGCTGCACTGGGAACGGTCTGCCCAGCCGATTACTCAAAAACGCATTCATCTCCTCCACCGCTTCCAATCGGAACACATGATCGAAGAGACTTATGTCATTCCCCAGATGCCATGAATATGGTGTTGTATGCACGCGCACCGGGCGACTGACCGCGCGGTATTCATTGAAATGATCGATGAACTCGCCAAATGTCGGGTCGAGTGGCAAATCTTCGTTTTCGATGTCCATCTCTTCGTTGCGCCATCGGAACTGATTTCGGTGTACTTTATCTCTCCAAGCCGATCTGATTCTGGCAACTGGATCGCGTACTAGCGTGAATGTCGTATACCCCTCGGGCACGACGGCCTTAGAAAAAATCTGCGTGCGATAGCCATCCTGTTCATGAATATTGCGCGGCGGGATCAGTTTGGCGCTCGCGAGCCGCCAATGCAGGTTGTTAACGACGCGCTTGATCCCGCGCCCCTTAAAGGGTTCGCCATGATCTAGTTCCCAAAATGTTTCTTTCAGACTGCTGCTGCCAACCTTCGTGATATCGAAATAAACGGCTTTTAAAACCCGCGATACAATCGCCATAATATTTACCTTTCGGGCTCAGAACCCAATCCCTTAGAATCATACGTTTCTGACCGCTGTTTACAATAGATCTACAAATGCGGCGGCATCTTGAGACCTGTCATCCGACAATGACCTGTTTTAAGCCTTATTGTTGCCACCCCACCACTATGAGCTGAGGCCTTCACCGGAAATCCAATGATATACCACCCGTGGCTGGTGCAAAATTTGAGTGGCGATTAGAAGATTGGTAAAATGTGTAATGGAGTATGTATGCGCACTGTTAAGCCTTGGACTTGGCTGTTCGTTCTGATTGTGTGGGCCCGTATGCTGCCGACAATTGTGCGGCGTACCCGCAAGAAACTGAATGGAAAACCCAACCACTTTGCTCAATCCGCGCCACGCCCAATACCTAAGAAGATCTGGATTTACTGGGATCGAGGCGAAGAAAACGCTCCTGATTTGGTCAAGGAATGCATCGCGTCATGGCGTTTTCATAACCCAGACTGGGACATTCACGTTCTGGATACTAAAAGCGCGGCACTGATCGCCGATTTGCGCCATGACCCGTCGAAATTACCGGTCCAGTCATATGCCGATTTACTAAGACTGAGACTCCTGAGACAACAGGGGGGCGTCTGGGCGGATGCGACAACATATTGCCTGACCCCGCTTGACAACTGGCTTCCAGTCGCGGCTCAGCGGGGTTTTTTTGCCTTTACATGGACTAAAAACGATCTCTGGTTCATCTGGCCTGGCATACGCCGGTCAATGACAAACTGGTTTCTTGCTTCTGAACCAGAAGGTAAATTCATCTCTCTATGGGAGGAAGCGAGCTTTGGCTATTGGGAAGGCCGAGCAAAGCCACATAATTATTACTGGCCACATATCATGATCGACTATCTGTATCTGACAAGCCGTACGTTCCGGCGCGCTTTCAACGAAGTACCTAAACTCAGTTGCTATGGCCCGCATTTGGTACATGACGCGGTGACACACAACAGCAACGTGGAAGAAACTGCTGCAGTGCTCAAATCTGGCGCCGCACCAGTGCAGAAACTTCGCTGGAACTGGAGTGAGGATCGCATTGCTGCTGCTCGCAAGCTTCTGGAAGCCAGCAACGGCAGCCCCTGATCACATTCTCTGCTGATTTAGGCTATAAATGGCCATGTCTGCCTGAACCTCTTTGTACAGAGCAACATCAGCCTCGTAATAGTTGGCGATAAAATCTCTTATCTCTGGCTCATCAAAAACCGGTTGCTCGGCCCTGTTGACTGGTTTCATAAGCACTCGCCGTGCTGACCGGCGTAACGTCTCATGCACCGGACCGGGAAGCATCCGCCGGGCTAGCACACTACTGGTTCGGGCGACATGTTTCAGTTGTGGATGACGAAACACTTTTGTTTTGTTAGCATGCCCCAATTGCAGCGTTTCCGCACCGATATGAGTGGAAAGTGCCTGGGCAAACAAATCTAGGCGCTCGACCGGAAAAAGGTTGAACACAAAACGCTCATCGCCAATCCGCACGAAATCTGACTGCCGAGCAAAATGAATAAACTCTGGCCCAATCACATGAGGTTCTGACAGCAGATACTCTTGCACGCGGTAAAACTCGGCACGGATCTCTTTTTCCCCGAGTTGCGCAAATTCATGACCCAGGTACATCTTAGCTCTTTGCGCCATGGCTGACTGGAATCTTTGAAACGGATCACGCAACAACGCATAGCTGTCATAGATCTTCAGCTTTTCAAAAGCTTCCGGATCGAGATCGCGTAAAAGATACAGCGGTAGGTGGCGGAAATCAATTTCACCAAGTTCTGGATGTCGCTCAACCGTTTTCAGAAACCGTTCATCTGCATCGTGGTAAGGCAAAACAGCCGCCCTCACCGAAGTTCCGGCGCATTTCGGCACATGCACGAATACGAAGCTATGACGGTCCGACAAAATCATGACAGAAAACCTTCAACCCAATACACACCATATGCAGGAGTCGTAACAGGTTTGACAATGCATCTGGCAAAAATCGAAAGGGCAGATCTATAATACCCGATCTGCCGTTCCACTGTTCTCATTACTGTCAAGGCCCTTGGTCGTCAGGCCAGCATATCAACAGATCCACCCATGGTATCGACGAACTGCACCTCGTCATCGATCGCAAAACCACTGAGGTTGCCATCGGCATAACGGTTGTTGCTGAAACCAATGTCCCAACCCCATTCCCGGCCGCCGGTAAAATCGAAATCGACATCTGTTACGTCGAGCACAACCTCGCCGTCGACCAAAACCTGCAAGCGGTCCTCGACCTCGTCGACCATCAAGATGATCTCATGCGTTTCTGTGTCGTTCAGACCCAGGTTTTCAACATGGAAACCTTCATGGAACTTGCCGTCGTTATTCTTGACATGCGCCTTAAGGCCGTCGCCAACCAGAGTCAGCCCTACGTGCCCCTTGTTCCAGACCAGCCGCTGTGCATCACCGTCGGCTTCATCGCGGGCGAACTCAACCTTAAAGGCAAGCTGATCTGAATTCTCGAACTGGTGCAACCGTCCAATCTTTACCTGATCCTTATGACCGTCGAGATGCACGGTGGGGCCGTCTACTGTATTGATGATTTGGGCATCGTCTCTCAATTCTGCCTGACCATTGTGCGGCAATCCGGCAATATCCAAAACGAAATCATCAAAAACCATCAGAGATGAGGTCGATGTACCACTGTCAGGTGCTGTCGGAGTCGATGTACCACTGTCAGGTGCTGTCGGAGTCGATGTGCCACTGTCAGGTGCTGTCGGAGTCGATGTACCACTGTCAGGCGAGGTCGTGCCTGTGTTGTTTGTTCCCGAACCGCCGGGGTTAACCACTGTGGTACTGGAACTTCCAACCCAGCTATCGTAGTCAAGCGGATAGAGATCAACCAGACTTGATCCGGCGTCCAACAAATCCACCTTACTGCCGGGGATAACACCATATTGGTTGTACCCGTCAATAGCGGCCGTCGCAATGTAGGTGAACATGAAGTCGTAATGGTCAGGAAGCGACGGGTCCCTGTTCTGAATGATGGCATTGTCCTGAACAATCCAGTCGCTCTGGCCTGTATACCCAACGACAGAAGGCGTGACGTTTTGTTCAACCGTCACGTTCTTGGAACTTCCCCCAACGATGATCTTGGGCGTAGCCACACCGCCGGTCTGTTGCGACGGCACGGTAATCAACGTGTTACTGTCGATCGTCAACCCGTTGGTCATATGCACGGCGATGCCATTTGCATGGGCATTGTAAAGGACGTTATTCTCGATAACGATGTTGTAGTTCCAGTCCGCAGCATCTGAATAGCTGGCCTTGTCCTGCCCAGCCCAGATACCCTGCGTATAGTCACCCGTTCCCATGTCGAGAATGTTGTTGCGGATGGTGATATCGCTACTACCGGTTCCGTTGGAGCGCTGAATCTGGATCATGTCGCGATGGTCACCGGACCCTGCTGCTCCGCCGAAGTCATGAATATAGTTATTCTCGATAAGAACGTTCTGAACTTCGCCGAGCGAAATACCGTCCGACCGGATTGTGTGGATATTGTTTCCGGAGAAGTTGATGTCAGTTGATCTGGACGCACCCAGGGCCTTCCACCAGGAATGGAATTCTGTATTGATGACATCGATACTGCTCGAGTCTCGGATCACCAGCCCCTTGCCAAAACCGGTACCATCTGCATTGGTTCCGGTGCCGCTGGCGAAGTCCCCATCAAAAACTGAGTTGTCGATGGTAATATTGTTGCTGCTGCTGATCAGGAACTTGGTGGTATGGTTCGCATCTCCCTGACTGAAAGTATAATCGAACTTGATCTCGTCGAACGTAATGTTCGAGGAGTTCGTCAGGTAGACCTCGGAAAAGCTCGCCAGCGCGTTTGGATCCGCGGACTTGAGTGTTACGTTGGATGCATATTGAGCGTTCTTTAGGCTTAGCTTACCATAATTGCCTGCCGCTAGGAGGATGGTTTCCCCACCTGTCGCCTGTGACAAAGCTTGGTTCAGCTCTGCCGCAGAGGTCACCGTGATAGTCGTCGACATATCTCACCTTCTGTTTCATAGGCGCTGTGAGTTTCAGCGCACAAGATCCCGCTCACCCAGGACGGATGGAACAGTCGCACAAAGGCGACAGATTGGCCGGAATATGGCTATGTTTGGAAATTGTTGCCTGCTTTAGGACAATACTGCCCTTTTTGCCTTCATTTCCGAGTGAACTCGATACTCGATACCGGGAATTGTTCCCCTTCCCTTAGCGGTACTTGTCGATTTGCCAAATTGATTCCCCTCCCGCAACAATAGACACAGAAATGCCACCATTCCGGCGTGTCCTCGCGTATCTATTCGGAGAATAGGCAACGAATTGCCCGATGCCGTTGCGTAAACTCGTGCGATCCCCCCATAACCGCCGATACTTTGCGCAGTACGCTGTTATGGACACGACTCACTCATGCCCGTAGCCTTTTACAGGTGGCAAATGTGATAAAAACAGGTCCTTCATGCGAAACAAATTGAGCTCTGTTGGAACTCTGATCTGCATTTTTGTGTTCCTGCTCACTTTACCGACACCGCCCTCTGCCGCTCAAGTCTGTACCGGGCCAAGGATCGCGACACTTGCATCTGGCACAAACACCGGACAGATCATCAGAAACGCGTCAGAGCTTTCAGCGGCAATCAGAAATGCCAAAGGTGGCGAAACACTCACATTGCAGGGCGGGAATTACGGCCCTCTGAAAATCAACAAAGCTTTCCAAAACCTTGTCACAATCCAATCAGTGGCTCCCGGGTCGCCGGCCTGCTTTACTGAATTACGCTTAAAAAAAGCTAAGAATGTCGCGCTTGACGGTTTGTTCTTCGACTATGAGTATTCAAAGGGTCACAAGGACTCGGCTAATCGTTTTAGTATTCTGGAGAGCCGGAACATCACTATTACCAATTCGGTATTCGATGGTGGCCACCGATCAGGCGCCGGACACGGGCGCGGGCTGCGTATCCGGAATAGCTTAAGCATCAACATCACGCATTCGATCTTTCGGAAGTGGTGGAAAGCACTAACCGGGGACAGCGTTGTCGACCTTACAATTATTGGTAATGACTTTTCTGATATCCGGTCGGACGGCATAGCGCTTGGTGTGATTGACGGGCTGGTGATCGAAGCCAACCGCCTGCATAATTTTCGGGGCGTGAAGGGTAATAAGGATCACCGTGACATGATCCAGATTCTGCGTAGTTCAAACCAGCGAAGTACTGACATCGTCATCCGCAACAACATTTTTGACATCGGCGCCGGGGATTATGCCCAAACAATCTGGATGGGCGGCGACGGCAAGAATTTAGGGAATCCAATGTTGCGCCATCAGAATGTGCTGATCGAAAACAACATGATCTACAACGCGCATACTCATGGCATTTCCGTTCATGGGATCGACAATCTTTCGATCCGCAAAAACTCGGTCATCCGAGTCCGTCGTGCCGAGAAGGGAAAAGTCACGGTTCCGCGTATCAATGTCTCTGGCTCGACCTATGTTGTAATTGAACAAAACGCGGTCGGAGGCATCATCGGCTACAAAAATCAAAAGGACTGGGTGGTGCTCAACAATGTCATCATTCAGGACCAGTCTCCTTCAGCGCCTGGGTACTACGATCGTGAATTCATCTACTACGCAACCGGACAGGCGAACGGCTTTCATGAATATGGAGTACGCCCCGGTAGTGAAATTGACCGTCTCAATGCTGGTTCATCATTGGTAAATAAATATCCAACTCGAAAATAATTCTTAGTTCGAACGGTGTACTATCTATACCAATTTAAAGAGTGGATAATCAGAATCCAGATCATTCAAGTCAATCTCCGGCAAAGACAAAAAGGTATCCCTGCCTAAGCACAGTTCTGACAGGGCAACTCATAAATACAGTCGAATATTTTCTATGTGCCCCCTCTACAAATATCTTTAAATACTCGGGGCTTATCGTAATATTAACCAAACATCTTCGATCTTATGACTAACTACCTACACTTGTTTTTCCAGACGAGCATCATGAGCACAGTCAAAAAAAATAGTATTTTCCAAACTGGGCGTGAACACCGAAACTTAGTCGTTTTCATTGCGCTGGTAATCGTAATTGTACTGGCGGTTATTTTACGGTTATGGGGGATTGAATACCGCAGTCTTTCTCATCCGGAAATCTACGTTCCTGGCATCCCCCTTGTTCCCGACATCTCCGAACCCCCCCCACGGCTTGGGCTTATGGAAACGATCTGGTGGCACTTTCATGACGAACCGCACCCAATGGGGTGGTATGTGGCCATGTTGGGCTGGACCAAAGCGTTCGGAACCTCTCATCTCGCACTACGGTTTCCGGGTGTCCTGTTTGCCTTGGGCACCATCCCGCTGATTTTCCTGATCGCGCGAAGCGTATTCGGATCGACCGTGGCCTGTCTGGCTGCTTTATTGCTGGCACTCCATGGCTTTCATATCTACTGGAGCCAGCTGGCTCGCATGTATGTCGCAGGCACCTTCCTGTCACTCTTGGCAACCTGGCTTTTGATATCCCTTGTCAGGACGCGCAAGCCAAGACCCAAAATCGAGATAGCTTATATCGCTTCGGTCTTGGCCGGAATTCTGACAGTCGAGTTCTTCTGGCCGTTAATCTTAATTCACCTGTTCTGGGCAATACTCGTTTTACCCCAGCCCGCGAAGGAGGCCGGGCAACTTTCACATTGGATTATTCTAAGACGGGGGCCTCGGCTACTTCAGATTCAGGCTCTAGCCTTCATCCTGTCCGCTCCAGCGCTGACCCATATCGCCTACCGCGCGCGCAAAGCCGCAGCCCGCGATCCGGAACCTGATTTTCTGATTGAATATTTCTCTTTCGGATTTCTTTTTGCAAAAGATCATCGCATCATTCCGATGCTGCAGATTGAGCCGATCTGGACCTGGCTTCTTCTCGCCTTTTCTCTGCTGCTGCTTGCAGCCAGCCTAAAAGCACCAAAGCGCGAAGCACCGGTCGTAAGCATAGAGCGAAACGTCCCTTTTTGGGTTTTGAGTTTTGCTGCCGTTGGTTCGGCCTGTTTCATGCTTTGGCTTGCCTCAATCGCACACCGTCGGACCGAGGCGCTGATGGCAATGTCCGTTTTACCCTTTTTTGCACTCCTTATTCCTGCCATAGGCACGACTTGGCGCGCGCTGGTCCCCAGACTACCGTCGAAGACCCTACGCTACCCACAAGAAAGAACCTGGCTCTTATGGCTTCTTGCAGTGGTTTCGCCACTGATCCTTTTTGTGACATCCTACGAAGTATATGTTCTAGCCAACCGGGCCTTTTTACTCTTCATACCCTATCTTCTGATCCTCTGTGCCGCGGGTGCCGTCTGGATGTTCCGGAACACCACCCTCAAGCTGGCATCGGTAGGGATGTGCGTCATCGTATTTGCTTTCAGCATACCCTATGCCGCCCAAAAGCCCGGCGCTCCCAACGATTACCAGGGAATTGCGCAGGCGATGCTACCTGAAATGCGCCCTGATGACCTTGTGTTTATGCGGCAGACACGCGACTGGACTGATACACCCCTGTTCTATTACATTAACGACGCTAATTTTATCGTATCTGAGCATGAGTCAGCTTTGCGCGCCCACCCAGCTGCCCGCGTCTGGCTGGTCACATGGCCCGGTGAAGGGAAGCCCCCCGTATCCGATGTTAGGCGCGAAGTCCTTAGTGACTATAAGCCGATACTAAAAATCAAAAAATTGCGGGCCAGCGCAGAACTCTTTGAACCCAAGACGCAACCATGATCACCGATATCTGACTGGACAAAAAATGGCCGGGCCATGTCGTCGCAGAACATAGATAATCCCTCATCTCTGTCTCAAATACTTCCAAAAACGTTTTAGGTAGTACGATCAATCAAATGAATTCAGGCTCCACACTGTTTGACTGCTAATTAGCAAAAGCCCACCGGCGGGATGCGAGATAAGTGAGCGTCGGAACTGTCGCGATGATCACCGTGAGGGCCAAGAAATAGCTGAGACCAGCCAGATTAACCAACGCGTAGACAATTGCTTGATTTAGGAACAGACCAATTCCCGCAATTGTCAGAAATCGCGGCATGGCCTGCCGGTGATCCGCCTCGGACTGAAAGCTGAACCGATGGTGTCCGAAATAGGACACTAAAAATCCAGCTCCGAAACCAAATGCATTTGCCGAAAACGGATGCAAAAACCCTATTTCTATCAACGCAATCGCAACCACAGCATGGGTGATCGTGGCAAGAACGCCGACGACCCCAAAGGCCACAATACTTCTTAAATCAATGGGCTTCACAATGACTCTTCCGAACCTGAAATGACGCGCTCCACGACAAAATGGGGGCGACGTTTGCTCTGTAAATACAACCTGCCAATATATTCGCCAAGGATTCCGATTGTCAGGAGCTGAACTGAGCTCACCAGCAGGACAACCACCATAACCGAAGACCAGCCCGAGACCACATCACCGGTAAACCACCTAAACAGAACCCAGACAATGAGCAACGCCCCCAGAAAGGTTGTAAAAAGTGCCAGCCATGTCGCCAGCCGCAGTGGAACGATAGAGAACCCGGTAATTGCATCGACGGCCAACTGCAGCATCTTTTTAAACGGATACTTGGTTTCCCCGGCGAAACGCTCGGCTCGATCATACAGCAAAGGCACCTGCCGGAAACCGAGCCAACTGACCATGCCGCGAATAAAGCGATCTTCTTCAGGCATGGCGTTCAGATAGTCGACCACCGTGCGGGACATCAGACGAAAATCGCCGGTGTCCAGCGGGATATCGACATCGGTCAGCCGGTCGAGGAGGCGATAGAACGATGCGGCTGTCGCCCGTTTGGCGGCGGTCTCGCCCGCGCGCTGCCGACGCTGGCCATACACGACATCGGCCCCGTCTTGCATCAGGGCCAGCATCTCGGGCAAAAGTTCCGGCGGGTCCTGTAGATCGGCGTCCAGCACCAGAATCCGGCCCCCGCGCACATAAGCCAGGCCGGCCGAAAGCGCCTTTTGGTGCCCATGATTGCGCGATAGGATCACCGCCCGGATATTGGGCCGGGTTTGCGCAAGCTCGGTGATCATCCAACGCGTCCGATCTGTTGATCCGTCATCTACGAGGATCAGCTCCCAGGACATCCCGAAACACTCTACGGCCACAGCACTGGCCCGGCGGACAAGTTCCGGCAGCACGTCTTCTTCGTTGAAACAGGGCACCACAATTGACAGGCCAACCTCGGCCTGTATCCGATGTTGCTCCGCGTCCGGCGTCTGAACTTTGTCCATCGTTACAACAATCCCTTCCGGCGCTTTCGCCGTCTTAGAGTTTTGATCCCAAATCTCGAACGGTTTTACAATGTGTCGGTCAATGAACGTAAATTGGAACTGTGGCCATTGTGTTGCTTGATCGCGGGGCGATAAAAGTGACAGAGGACGGGAAAATCGCTTAGTATCAAAGTCAGAGTTTGATGGAAGGTATTGTTTAGTGGCGCTCATAAATGGGTTTTGCAATGACCGATGCCAAAGTCCCTTTTCGGATTTTGTTGCCAATAACAGCAGCGCTGGCGGCGCTGATTTTCTTACCAACCGCCGGGCTCGGCATTGCGCAATCCGGCTTGAACCCGGATGAGTGGCGGTTTGCGGCCGGGCGCGCAAACGGGTTTGCCGAGATTCATGGCCGCTGGGCCACCCATTGGGCCCATGAGGTTTTTGTTGGCAAAACCGCCCCGATCGCGCTGTTGATAGCCATCATCTTTGTGGCGCTGTTCGGGATTTCTGTTCTGATCGCGCGCCGATCCACGCGACCGGCAGGTCCCGCAATGACTATCACAGCAATCCTAGCGGTCTTTCTGGCCGGGTTTTCGCATGTCTACCTGACGGAAATCCTGCATTACCAGACGCTTGCGCCATGGTTCAGCCTTGGCCTTTTCACATCTCTCGCGGCCATGGCGCTTATCGAACCAGTCAAAGCGGGGTCAGTCCCCCGCATGATCCTGCGCCTGATCGTAGCGGCTGAACTCTTGTCTATCTCGATGGGGTTTTATCAAAGCTACGCCCTGCTGGGCCTCCTTGTTCCAGCCACGGTGCTGATCCGGGTGGATCGGTTCGATCACAGACAAAGCCTGTTCTGCCTACTGCAGGTGACCGTTGTCTCGGTCGCGGCGCTGATCCTGTACCGGCTCCAATTGTCGGCCACGCTGACCCTGCTGGATCTCGATGCCAATTTCCGCTTTTCCGCCAGGATGGACATGGCCACAGTGTTCGACAAACTCTCTACACTACCGCGGCTTGAGCGGTCGATCCACAACGGAGGGCTTCTGGGTCTGCACCAGCCCTATCGCGGCCTGTTTCTGCTTTCCACCGCTGCGGCCTGCGGAGTGGTTCTGCTGGCGGCATTGACCGCTTGTTTGGCGCCGCACGCGCTGCGCGGCGGGGGATGGCTGGGAGCGTTTCGCGTACTTCTGGGCGGGCTCGGAGCGTTTTTTATCCTGCCGGTTCTGATCTGGTTCCTTTATCCGGAGCCCTATTTCATCGCGCGTAGCATCGGTTTCATGGGCTTTGTCTTCGCCGGTGTCGTGCTGGCCTCTACCACTGTCATTGTGCAAGGAATGGACAGTCGCGCTGTATCCCGACTGATGCCGGTCGGAGGGCTAGCTCTGGTGCTGGTCTTTGGCGTCACGCAGGCGTTTACCTCATCGCGTCTGTGGCCGCTGTTTCAGCGTGTCGCGGAACAGGACGTGGCCTTGGCCGACGCGATTGTAACCCGGGCTGATCCCCTTGAAGGCTTCGATGTCCGGTCCGTTCCGATCCGTTCTGTTGGTGCTCCGTCTTATTCGAAACTAAGCTTCGGCGATTTTCACACCCCCAGCACCTTTCATCGAGGCATCGACATAAACTCGATCTTTCAGGTCCGCTATGGGGCGGCGGATTATGCCAGCTCGGCGCTTGCAACTCCAAGAACCTGCCCCGCCTTCCCGGCGGAGGGTTCGGTTTTCATGGCCGATGGCACGCTTTTTGTCTGTCTCGAAGCCTCAGCCCCGCTCCCAGCGCGTTCCACCTGCTTTCCTCTCAACGCGGGCAAGGGCGGGGCGGTCTGCTATGCTGACGGTATGGCCGTTCTGGTCGGCAGGACCTGTACGGATATTGACCCCGGCAAAGGTCAGATCGTCGCAACGCAGTTGAACCAAGCAGGGCACCGAGTCCGGTCCAATCGCTTTAACTGGCAGGCGCGCGAGACTTGGATGAACGGCCTCTGCCACCGGTTTGTCGCGAATACAGACAGGCCATTCTCGACATTGCGCATTGAACATAAGATCGCCGCACCCGGGCAGACCTGGGCCGTTGAGCGTAATGCCAGTGACGCGCGAACGCTGGAAGAGATTTTCGAGACGGGCAATAAGCGGGAGTGAAACTACATGGAACGCAGGAATCTGATTGGGTTTGCCATCTTTCTCATAAGCGGTGCGATACTTGCTTTTCTGGCAGGTGTCTCAGTCGCGGTTCTGGACCTGCCACCAACTGCTGTGGTCCGCAACGTTAAAAACACGGCAAAGGAACTGGTCCGCGGACCGTGGTATCGGGATCACCGCTGGATGCCGCGCCGTTATGAAGGTGTGGGCCTCGTCAAACACGACCCCGAGCGCAGCTGGGCCGGGATCACGGTCATGCAAGGCATGTTTGACGAGGGGATCAAGGCCCGTGCCTATGACGCAGATGGCACGCTCTTACAGGAATGGCCGCTCGATTTTCTCTCAATCTGGCCCAAGCCGACCCACATCCTGCCCGAGAGCCGCATTCCCAAAGGTTCGAAGGGGTACCATACTCAGGGAATTGCCCTCGAAAAGGACGGCTCTATCCTCGTCAATTTTGCCGAGCGTGGCACCGCACGCCTTGGCCCTTGCGGCGATGTGATCTGGACCGTTGACCACATGACCCACCACTCGATCACAGAAAACCCGGACGGGACCTACTGGATTCCAAACAAACGCGACCCTGCAACTGTCGCTGAGGAATATAGGCTCCCAGGAGCTTCGATAGAGGCAATCCTAGAAGCTGACAATTATTACGCCGATTCTGCACTCCTGATCGATACGGACGGTCGCGTCATAGAAGACGTCCCGATCCTGGAACCCGCGCTCGACTGGCTGGCCCAACGTCAGGAATTCGACATTATCTACGGGCTAAACGAGGAAGACCTAGATCCAATACACCTGAACGACATTGAGGTTGTAACCCCGGCATTAAGTGCCCGGCTTCCCGGATCAGAACCAGGCGACCTGCTACTTTCCATGCGCAATCTCAACGCACTGACTGTGCTGAACAAATCCAGCAACAAGATCGTCTGGATGCAACACGGGCCATGGGTGCAACAGCACGATCCGGACATCGCTCCGGATGGGACTATCACAGTCTTTGACAATGGCAGCGGGCGGCGAATGCCAGGGCGCGATTTCGTAGGGGCCCGCGTGCTTCGTTTCGACCCCGTGACCAGTCTGGCTGAGACAATCTACCCAAAGACGGATGATCAGCGGTTTTTCAGCTTCATTATGGGCACACACCAGGCGCTGCCCAACGATAACATTCTGGTAACCGAGAGCATGTCAGGACGCGTTTTCGAATTCACACCGGACGGGGAGATTGTCTGGGAGATGGTGTTCGTTGCGGGAACACGCTCTGCCGCGCTCATCGAAGAAGCCCGGCGATATCCTCTGGGTTATGTCGATAGATCGGTCTGGTCCTGCCCATAACTTTTCATGGTTTCAGGGGTATCCGCCCCCGGATTGCTACGTGATACTGCTGCAAACTTGTGATTGCAAACCGACACTGACAATTGAAAACTCGCGGTCCGACACGGAACTCTTTGAGCCTGTTATAAAACCATGATCACGTAATCCAGACCTAGCAGAAAAGACACTCGCCATGGAGCCGTTGAATAAGAACACTACTACATCTTCGCCTCAGGCAAACGTTGCGGATCAAGACGTTCCCACACTCAGCCTCGTTGTACCGGTGTTCAATGAAGAAGACGTCCTGCCGGTCTTGTTTGATCGTTTGAGACGTATCTTGGAACATTTGGGGGAAAGCTATGAAATCATCTGTGTAAATGACGGAAGTACTGATGGAACAGCGGAACTTTTGACGGAAGCACACGCGCGTGATGATCGCATCAAGGTTCTGAATTTTTCGCGTAACTTCGGCAAGGAAATTGCATTGACGGCTGGACTCGACGTCGCTTTGGGAAAGGCTGTTGTTCCTATAGACGCGGATTTACAGGACCCACCCGAGCTGATTGAAACGTTCCTCAAAAAATGGCGTGAAGGGTTTGATGTTGTTTACGCCGTCCGACGCCGCCGCAACACCGATACCGCGATGAAGCGCTGGTCGGCGACCAAGTTCTATCAAGTCATTAACCGACTTTCAGGTGTATCTATCCCGGCCAATACCGGTGATTTTCGCCTTATGGATCAGCGCGTGGTGCGCGTTATTGTTCAGTTACGCGAGCAGAACCGCTTTATGAAAGGTCTTTTTGCCTGGGTCGGATTTCGACATGCCGAAATCACTTACGACCGGCCAGAGCGCGCAGCTGGGGAGACCAAGTTCAATTATTGGCGCCTTTGGAACTTCGCATTGGACGGCATCACCGGATTTAGCACAGTTCCTTTGCGAGTGGCAGGCTACGTCGGGATGCTAACGGCAATGGGGGCGATCATTTATGGCCTTTTTCTGATCATGCGCACCCTGACCCACGGAGTAGATGTGCCCGGCTATGCCTCATTAATGGTTGCTGTTCTGCTCATCGGCGGCCTCCAACTCGTCGTACTTGGCGTGATCGGAGAATATTTGGGACGCCTTTATGAAGAAGCCCGAAAGCGCCCACTTTACGTCGTTGAAAGCAGCCTTGGTCTGAAATTCGATGAAAACAAATAAACACGTGGATGCTTACTATGGTCAGCTACCGCCCCAAGTTCTTCATAGGGCATGTAACGTGCTCGCGGTTGATAACGCCGGTTGTTGCCCCACTAAAAAGATCTCCATATTGCGAACAATTTGATACATTCGGCCCAAAGGGTACAGTATTTCGAAACAAGTTCATCGCGCCAGGACTCCCACGTTGACTTGGTTCGAACAGCAGAGGACAAGTACAAAGACTATTTAAAGTCGGGTTTTGCGAATGCGTATTGTTTCATACATCTCAGCGATCTTACTGATTGCCATCTTTTCATTCGCTGTGGGCATGTGGACGACCCACAAGGAATGGGCACCTTGGAAAATTCTCAATCAGTCCCGGGAAGTCGTAAAGTCTTGGAGGTCCACCGGATATGTCGTCCCTGGCGGAACTTATCTCCACCGCCCGGATCGAATGCCATCGGATGCATACGTCGCCCATCGACCCGATAAAATCGCGCCCGGATTTGTGTTGATCAATCGGATCGCAAATCCTGACCCGGGCTATATTACTGAACTCATTGATACCAAAGGCAACGTGCTGCACACGTGGAAGATCGACCATTCCAAGGTTATCGATAGTGGAAACGAAGGCGAATTCGTTCATGCCATTCGCCCTCTGCCTGATGGTTCGATCCTTGCCAATTTCGATGACAACATGGGTATGGCAAGGTTTGACGCCTGCGGAGGCATCGTCTGGCGGCGTACAGATATGGTGTTTCACCATTCGCTGACTGAAGATCCCGACCTTGGCGGATTCTGGACCTGGACATCCAAATTCTGGGATGGCGGCCATGATCAGCAGATGACTCGGATCGATGAGGAAACCGGTGAAACGCTTGAGAGCATCGACTTGGCAAAAGACGTTATTCTTCCTGACCCCAACGCACAACTGGCCTTTCGCATTCCGCACGGCTTCAAATGGCGTTGGGACGCTGGTGTAGATGAAATCCCCGACATCATTCACCCCAATGATGTGGAAGTTTTACCTGCGGCATGGGCCGACGCCTTCCCTGAGTTCTCTGCAGGCGATCTTATAATGTCACATAGATCAATTGATCTTGTTGGGGTTGTTGATCGCGAGACAAAACGTCTGAAGTGGTTTCAGGCGGGTCCATGGGAGCATCAGCATGATGCGGATTTCCATCCTGACGGCACGATTACGGTATACTCAAACAACACCGAACGCCGTCGGTCTTCTATTATCGAAATGGACATGAACACCGGCAAAGTACGAGACAAGTTTGGTGGGACTGAACTGGTTTTCGACAGTCATATCATGGGGCAGCAGGAACGACTGCCAAATGGAAACTGGCTGATTGCGTCGCCAATGGAGGGCAGGGTCATTGAGGTGACGGTAGATGGCGAACTGGTTCGCGAAATATCGAATATCCTGACTGACAAGCATAATTCTATCATCACGACAGCCGTTCACGTTCCGCCCGATTACTTTGACGCCATACCGTCCTGCGAACAGTAAAACCGCAAAAGGATCGTCACCAGTCTGCTACCGGGTCAGGGTTTCAAAGGTGGTTTCTAAGGCAGCCAAAATCCAGCGACGTCAGTTTTGCCCTGCAAATAACAATCAGGAAAAGCTGAGAGCGCATTTCTCCAGCTCGTCATATACGTCCAACGCATCGCGAAACTTGCCTTGGGCGAATATTTTCGTATCAGCCAAATCCTGTTTCGAATGGAAATAACGCCCGAAATCATGCTCGCCCGGTTCAAGGTCGAGAGCTTGATATAGCGCCGTCATTGTCCCACCCGGAGACGACCGCAGATTGTCCTGAAGAAGAATGATGCACTTATCCCTATGTCTGAGTACATGTCGAAACGCATGCGTCCAGTAATCAAGCCAGTAATCGATCGTATCCGCGCTGTACCGTTCAGGATCAAACCCCGAAAACAGAAAGGGTTTGTGAATCTTGCCAAACTCGTAGTGGCCGATATCCGCCATATAACGTGCGATGAAGACATCTTCGGATTGTTGTGTGCAGAAATTCCTGTGCTGCCGTAACAGAGAATGGGCATGGCTTTCCGGGCGCCGGACCGGCACAACGATCCTGCAATCTGGAAAGGCATTCAGCAGATAGGGAATCCGGGCGATATTGGCGTTGTTCTTCGAACAATAGCGTGTTTTGCGCGGCACCTCCGGACCGGCCTGAACAGACCGTGCGCGGACGATTTTAGACATGTGCCGACGGAGGAACTGATCCGCTTCGAGGTTAGTGTTTTCTGCCGTCCAGAGCGGGATTGAAGAAGCCTGATAATGTTGCGGCCAGAACATTTTCCAGATGACTTCTTCAAAAGCCTCCGGGCTGTCCAAATCAATCTCAAGACCATCTCCATGCGCGCGCTGGCGACGACGCACCCCTCTTCGCTGTCCACCGGCCAGCCGGTTCCAGAGAAGGGGGGCCGTCAGAAAAGGCATGTCCCGATAAATATGTGTTGCGATTTCAGACGCATCATGCAGCGCATTCAAAACCGCTGTGGTACCACCGCGGGCCAGCGACGTTACAAAAACAGGCCGTGTGACTTCTTCGGCATGAGATTGGGAGGACAGTTTTTCTTCGGCCCACGCAGCTGCTTTCAGAACTACAGGGCCAGAAAACGCCATACTATGAACGAATTGCTCAACAGGGGAATACAGCGTGTTATCGGCATCATGCGCTGCCGCCACAGGGCGAAGCCACTGAATGGTCTTCACCGCCGCAATGGCAACAATCGAAACAATAACAATGTAATCAAGCCGCAGCATGACATCAAAAACTGCACTGCTGGTCGTCACCCCAAAGTACTCAGCCAAAAAAATAGGCAACCCCGCAGCTGCCAACGCCAAGACGACACGCCAGGCAATGTTGAAACCTCCAACAATCAACTTTAGTCCGGCACGCCGTACCGCCTGTTCTTTAGCGTAATCAGAAAGTTGGCTGTCCATCAAAGACGTCACACCCGTCATGCTGGTGCTTACAACATCGTTTGCAGTCTCAAAAATATTCGTGCGCCAAAGAACAAACGCAAACCCGCCTACGGCAAGCAACGAAACAGCAAGAATTATTATCATTGCGACGGATCTAGCTCGTTATCCTGTTCGGCGCTCTCTTTCCGTTTTTTTATCAGCCGTTTGAGCGGAAACCACACAAGCCCGACAATAAGAAAGAGAACGCCCAAGAGAACGGCAATCGTAACGGCAATCGCTCCCAAGCCCGCTCCAGGACCGATATAAGCAAAAGCCGGACTCGGCAGAGCAAGAAACAGCATCCCGAGGCATCGAAATAGCATGGTCGGATGGCGCCCGATGTGATGTTTTAAAAACCAATTCATGACTCGCACTCTCCCCATTTCGTTTGGAAAAATTCCGCGGAATATAATTTTGAGTTGGTTATTTCCCCAACAAAATCGTCGTCGAAACGATTGACGTATTCCCACACAATATCGCCCTCCGCTGTCACCTCTAAGACCCGTCCAGCGTCAAATTCTGTTATCAGCATACCACCATCACTCAAAATTTCATGCTGGCCACGAACAACCGAAAGCATCTCCTGGCCGGGTCTGCTGCCATACGCGATTTCCGTTTCGCGGCTGACAGGGTCAATCAGCATGATGTTGGTATCGCGAGGCGCACTCAGCCGCGTCTTTTCTAGTTCATCATAAGACGTCAGATAGGCGTTATTATTGAAGACGGATATCTTACCATCCGGGCGAAACTCCGGATCGTGTTGACGTACCCAGGGGCCTGTCTGATACCATTTCACAGCTTTCGTTTTGGAATCCACGACTACGATCAGGTTCAGACCGCGCATGGAAATAGCCCAATCCCCAGGAGTAAACAGGGGAAATTTTCCGGCCAGTGCGGTCGGTAGCTCGGCGATCTTGTTAGCATGAACAAGCTCTCCCCGTGCAACTTTAGACGATTTGAACGTTTGCCCAGACGCCGTAAGCAGGGCGGATAAGCCGCTGTCGAAAATGATTTCTGGAATCGAAAATCGCTCAAGGATTTCTCCATGTTCGTCGAGCCTCAGGATAAGATCCTCGGAAATAAGCTGATTGGTGGCTGGGGTAGAGAACGGCGGGAAGCGTTCCGGTTCGTCCGCTGCCTTCCATTCATCGCGGCTGAGGAGCAGATACCCCCCGCCTTCGGCCTCGATCAGCGAATGATGCGTTTTCTCATTGATCGTCCAGATTATGTTGCTGCACTGATCCAACTTAACAGTTCCGCAATACTCATAATTGAAGATTAAATCTCCACGCGGGGTCAGCACGGCACCATGCACATCCGTCAATAGTGGTGTCAACATTGTGCATGGGCGGGTCTCAGCATCCGGAAAATGCTCATGGTAATTCAACGACCATTTTCGGATGACATTACCGTTGCGATTAACCAGCCGCGCCTGGTTCTCGCCCTCAAAAAAACCAAGCATCAGGATGGTGTCGGAACTGTCGGGCTTTGTGTTGACGGTAACGCCTTCGCCTTGCCCGCGGGACGGCTGGAGATGTTTCTGATCAGCCGAACTGGTCAGGGTTTTCTCGATAAATAGCACATTATACGCAGTCCGCAGTTGCGGCACAGGCGGCCAGTGTTTTATCTGCGCGAAGATGCCGTACAACACGGCACCGAACAAAACGGTGAAAATCAGGCAAGACCAAAACAGGCGCGCGGATAACTCTTCAAAAAAACGCTTCATACTATGCGACAGCCCTGTCTCACTTAGCCAGAAATCACCCAAATTTTAGTTTAGCAAGAGCGACTCTTGTAGAACCTCATAGACATTTACACTAAAAATACACGTTCAAGAAATCGTGCCTCTAATCCCACTTTAAAGCAACATGTTCATATCTTAATAGTAACGAAGAAACAGGATGCCATGACAGGGGGACGGCCTGGATCCCCAGGTACCACTTACTTGCGCCGATAGACCAACACGTCGCCATCCCCGAGTGTTCCGGCAAAACCGTGTACGAAATCCAGCCTCCCTTCGGCATCGCGGGCCAGCTCCGGGATGGTGCGAAACATCCGATTGGGGAACAGAACGACCAGCGCTACAGGTCCGGGCTGAGACATCGCCTTGCTGTAATGTGTGGAGTCGCCGATAGTCGTCCAGTCTGCGTTAAAATGGTTTTCGAAGATCGGACCCCCTGGATTGATGGCATAGACCCGCTCGGACGGGCGTCGTGTGTTCTCAACCAGCGCAAAAGCCCCGGCCAGATCCTGCTTGGGGGCCACGTAGTTCCGCTGTACCAACACCACGGAGAGAGCAGTTATTGCCAGAACACCAATGGCAAACAACGGTTGCTCGAGCCCGGGACGCCTGAGCGTCCCCGCCACAACACGCGAGCCAAACCCACAACCAACCACAACAAGAAGGATGACAGGCGCAATATCAACGAAAAAAAACCGCGGCCAGATTCGCATCTCAAGCGACAACAAGATGATCAGTGTTACCACGACATGCGCCACGATAGACGGGAAAAATAGCGGTTGTGTCGCATGTGTGCCTACCGCACCAAACGCAATAGCCACCAGCCCGCCAATAGCAACGACCAGAGTCAGCGGCCCTGTATTTCCAACGGCCGTCCGCAAGCCCTCTATAATAGTCCAGAGCGGGTTTTGATATTCCTGCATAGGATCAACAGCAGAGGTCGCCGAAACCTCGCTCATGGTACCCACGAGACTGGGCAGAATTGGCAGATACGCCAACAGGATAAGAACCACCGCGATGGTCACACCGATTAGCGGCTGCACCACCCATGCCCGGGTCAAGCCGCCCCGGCCAAACCCGGTCGTCAGAGACAGCAGCCAGACAAACCCCAAAGCGACAAAGAAAAACGCACCCGTCAGATGAGTGAAAACCGCTGCAGCCGCCGTCAGCCCGAAACCGACCCAAATGCCAATGACCGGGCGTTTCACACCCCGTAGAAACAGAATGAGGCCCAGCACACTCCAGAACGCCAGTTCGGTGTATCCGCGAGCATTTTGTGAAAACCAGACCTGATGGTAGGAAAGCGCTACCAGCAAAGCGGATATATGAGCGGTCCAGGTTCCGGCCACGTCTTTTGCCAGCCACCAGATCGCCCCGACGGTGCCGACACCAAACAGAGCAGCCGGAAAGCGATAGACCCAGGCTTCTTCTCCAAAGATCTGGGAAAACAGCTTGGCCTTCATGCTGAAGAAGTAATGATGGTTCATTGAATATTCACCCATCATCTCACCCCAGGGCAGACGAACATGCGTATCGACTGTCCAGATCTCATCATACCACAACGGCGCGTTCAGCCCGGCGGTTCTGAGCACTGCGGCAAAGAGCAGGATGAACAGAAGCACGGCCAGATCATGACGGCCAATCTCTCGGGAGTGTTGGGTCATAGGGCGTCTCCGGTCACATTTGCCTCGATCCGGGGCATCAATCAAAACCAACAATATCAGGGTTCGTCGCGACTGTTCGCCGACCGTCTTGCAAAAGCGCTCCGCACTTAGGCAGTGCAATTAAACAAAATGCTAGCGCAGACGATTTCATATGGAAAATGTCCCCCAATCCCTGACGATTCGCCCATTCTCTTTGTATTGTTGAGGCATCAGCACTGACAGCTCTTCCTCGCGTCGATGGGAAACACCACAGACCTGCAAACCGGAAATTTCCATTCGCATCGGGTTCTCCAGAGCTTACCAGACTATAATTTTCCTTAAATTCGGGGAAATCACTCATCATCAATGCATCACTCAAACTAAAGTCTCTAAGGGAACGGACTGATGGTTCGACTGGCAGGTTTTAAAGTCAACGCCATTCCGCTTTTAACAAAGATGTTTTTGTACTAAAGTGCGATCCAAACTCGAAACTATGCCGATTTTGTTGCCAAAACCCCAACATCTCAAGGATGAAACCTGTGATGGAAAGGTTGGTTTTTAAGAAAGTCGAGATTTGGATTCTGGGGCTGTGTCTGGTCGCGGGCTTTCTTTGCATGCTCTTGTTTGGCGCTATCGTTCTCGATGAAGAGCGGGGCAGAAAAGAGCTTGGCAGTGCTCATTTCGGAGAGATAGGAAAGGCAGCGATGACGCTTGCCGAAATACCCGAAAACACGTGGCAAGCCTTCAAGAAATTTGGGCGGCCTGACACCAAAATGATGCCCTTTCTTCGTCTTCCTCCCGATGACGATTTGCCCGATGGGTGGTCCTGGATACAGCCTCCCGGTTCTAATGGACTAACCGGGTATTTGCTGCTGAGCCGGTATAACGGCGATCAAACGCAGCACGAAATTGAATTGATGTCGCTTGAAACCGGAGAAGTCCACCGAACCTGGTCGCCAAAACCTGAAATGCTATTGGCTACGGTTGATCGGCTTCCGGAATTTGATGGGGTTGCAAGCTACGAAAACTGGAACAATGCCTATTTTCGCTATATTCACCCCTACTTGACCGAAGACGGCCGTCTTCTGCTCAAAAACCATAATGCACCGTTATTTATGATGTCACCTTGCGGTGACATCGAGTGGTCGCTAAGTGAATATCTGTTTCATCATTCGACAAGTTCAGACGGTGAAGGCGGTTTCTGGATTCCAAGCTATCAACTAGACGAGCGGCCCGAGGATCTGTCACCTAAATTTGCCCGCGACACTTTGGTGCAGGTGAGCTCCAAAGGCGAGGTGCTTGTTGAAGAGGCGTTGGATGAGATTTTGGTCCAGAACGGTTTGCGCCATCTGCTGTTTCCCGCCGCTCATTTCTACAGCGACCCAATGCACTTGAACGACATTGAGCCCGTTCTAACTAGCGGGCCACACTGGCAAAAAGGCGACCTGTTTTTGAGTCTTCGCACTCCGTCACTTGTCGCACTTTATCGCCCATCAACCCGAGAAATCATCTGGTCAAAGGCGGGGCCGTGGTTGTCACAGCACGATGTTGACATCCTCGATGATCACCGGATCGCTGTATTCAACAACAACGCCTACGATCGTGGGCTTGGTGCACGAGTAGAAGGTGTTAGTGAAATCTTGATCTACGATTTCAAGACGGGCTCAGTGGAAAGCCCATTTCGAGAAGTATTGAAAAGCGTAGGGGCCGCAACTGTTTCCGAAGGCTTGCAGGATTTCACACCATCCGGGCACGTGATTTTCGAAGAAGCAAACCGTGGCCGTATTTTCGTGCTCGATGGCGCTGGTAAAATGGTAGCGACATTTGTCAACAGAGCAGAGAATGGAGAAGCTTACTTCTTGGGATGGTCACGCTATGTATCACGATCTCTTGGAGAGAAGGCCTTAAGGGCTATCGCTAAAAGCGGATGCTAAACTGCATAGGATTCTGACGGTACAGGCTCGTCTTCGGGTACAATTAGACCATGTGAATTTTTTGAGTTGCTACGAACATGAACTTAGCATTACAACATCCGACAGGTCACGTTCATCTACACTTTTTATATTCTTCCTGAGTCCCCGCCATTAGTAATCAGTTTCCAGTTTCCGAAGAAATGAATTACCGCCCCGAAGTAGATGGATTACGCGCGATCGCGGTGGTGCCAGTTGTATTTTTTCACGCTGGTTTTTCACTCTTCAAAGGCGGTTTTGTTGGCGTCGATGTCTTTTTCGTAATTTCGGGTTATCTGATTACCTCTATCCTTCTCAAGGAACTCAAAGCAGGTACGTTTTCTCTTCTGAAATTCTATGAGCGCCGTGCGCGGCGCATTCTGCCCGCTCTTACGGTTATGGTTGCCACCTGCATACCGGTGGCGATTTTCCTAATGACCCCAACGGAAGCAAAGAATTTTGCTCAAAGCGTCGCGGCCGTCGGCCTTTTTGCTTCGAACGTATTGTTCTGGGTTGAAAGCGGTTATTTCGATCTCGACTCGGAAGAGAAGCCGCTCCTTCACACTTGGAGTCTCGCGGTCGAAGAGCAGTTTTATATCGTATTCCCGCTGCTTTTGCTGCTGTTGTGGACCTATAGAAGAAAACTGCTTGTTCCCATCTTGGTGTTTTTGGCCCTGCTCAGCTTTGCGCTGTGCGAATGGGGTTCGCGAAATGCACCAAGCGCCACATTCTTTCTTGCGCCGACGCGTGCCTGGGAGCTGTTGGTCGGATCGTTCTGCGCCATGATCCTGCGACGTGGCGCAGCCTCCCATGATTTGCTGGCCGCATTGGGTGTCGTGATGATCGGGAGCTCCATTTTCATCTTCCATGAGGCGACGCCATTTCCATCGGTCTATGCCCTGCTTCCGGTCGGCGGTACAGTCTTAGTGATCCTGTTTGCCGGATCGACAACAGCAACGGGCAAATTGTTGGCCAAGCCTGTATTTGTCGGTCTCGGGCTTATCAGCTACAGTGCCTATCTTTGGCATCAACCGCTTTTTGCCTTCGCCCGTCTCTGGACACCATGGGCCCCATCGCCAACTGTTCTCCTCTGCCTGATCATTCTGACATTCGTGATCGCGTATCTAAGCTGGCGCTACGTTGAAACACCGTTCCGCCGGACTTCTGGCCCGCATTCAATTCCCCGGAGGCCGGTTTTCATCCTGGCAGTCACGGTCACATTGTTGTTTGTGGCATTCGGCGTCTGGGGACAGATGACAAAAGGCTGGCGCAACGCCTATCTGGCCCGGATGCCTGAGGCAGAAAAACACATGCTTACCCTGATCGAGCATGCATATAACGAACAACTCGCCAATGCGTTGTCGCGCTTTGACAATGGCAACTGCGTCTTCGACGTCCGCATGGTTGATGAGACCGTACGCCAGCGTGTCATCGACTGCGCACAGAAGTATGGCCCCGGAATTCTCGTTCTGGGCGACAGTCACGCAATTGATCTTTATGGCGCGGTTATAACCACATCACAGGCCAATGAGCCCTTCATAATCGGAGTTGTCTCAGGCGGCTGTCGCCCGCATACGCTTTTGCCCGGTTGCGCCTACATAGAACTTGCCGAGTTCATTGAATATCACCCAAATGTCTTTGAATTCGCCGTCTTTGAGCAGGCCGGTTTTTATCTATTGCACGGGGCCGGGTTTGATTTAGGCGGAAGGCGTATGTTCGAAAGGTTGTCGCCAAATGAACCCGTACCCCGTTTTGAACCCCACATGGGTTATGTTCAGGCCGTAAAGGACTATCTGGAACACATCGCATCCCATATTCCGACAGTCTGGCTATCTCCCCGGATCGAGCCACATGTTCAGCCAACTTATATTCGGAAGGCGGGATGTGAATACCCTTATATGCTTCGGCCCGGAACGGAAGAGGTATTTTTGAAACTCGAAGCTACAATCGCCGAAACACTTTCAGCATCGCCAGTAGAGTTCATGTCACAGCACAACTTGCTCAAACTGTCTTTCCCGGAAGACTTCTTATCCTGTGATGTCCTTTTCTGGTCGGATGGCGACCACTTCAGCAACGCTGGTGAAGAACGATTTGGAAAAAGGATGCAGGTTGTTCAAAACGCACGTGCGGTGCTTGGGCTGGAGCGGAAGTAAGGCTCTTGGCGCCTGACGTTCTGCAAACCTCTGTTTTAGGCTCTGAAGGTGTAGGCTTCTCCTGCTGACCCCAATGTTCCATTGCGGATTTGCAGACAACCTGACCGGAGGCATCCATGGAGTTAAGTTGTCGGCGGATATATCTGTGATAGTTCCCCGGAAACTCTTTATATTAAAAGATCAATAGAATTAGTGTGCAATATACTATCTTTTTGCGCGTTTCTTTTGTAGTTTTGAAAAACTTAATTTACATTCGATAAGTATCCCTTATCATGAATAATTGATTTTGTGGGGGAATGGGCGCAGAACGGGCCGTATGAGCACCCCTGAGCCCTATCTCCCCGGCCCCTCCCCTGCCCTGTCGCAGTCTGACCAGGACGCCCTGACCGATCTCTATGTCCGCGGCACACCCGCCAACACGCTCAGGGCCTATGAGCGCGATTTGCTCTATGTAACGGCGTGGAAGGCCGCCCGGTGCGGCGCGGCACTGGATTGGCCGGAATCCGAGACCACTGCACTTGCCTTCATTCTCGATCACGCCCGCAATCTGAATGACGCAACAGAAAAGGATGTGGCGCGCGAAACCGCAGAAGCGCTGATTGCTCAGGGGCTGCGCAGGTCCCTCGCCTGCCCGGCCCCGTCGACACTGGACCGGCGGATTGCGTCCTGGTTGGCGTTTCACCGGATGAAGAACCTCCCCTCCCCATTCGAGGCGCCACAGGTGAAACAGGCCCGGGCCAAGGCGCGCCGCGCCGCCGCCCGGCCCCCTGCCCCAAAGTCGCAGCATCCGATCACCCGCGACATCCTCGAGCTGCTGCTGGCTACCTGCCGGGGTTCCCGGCGCGACTGCCGCGACCGGGCGCTGCTGATGCTGGGTTGGGCCTCCGGCGGTCGCCGCCGGTCGGAACTCACCGGGCTGAGGCGCGAGGATGTCTCTCTCAAGGAATTCGACAAGACCGGGCTAGTCTGGCTCTCGCTGCTGGAGACCAAGACCACAGCCAAGGGCGAAACCCCGCGGCTGGTGCTGAAGGGCCGTGCCGCGCAGGCACTGGTGCATTGGATCGAGGTCGGTGAGATTCAAGACGGCCCCTTGTTCCGCCCCGTCTCCAAGGCCGATCGGGTACTAAGTCGCCGTCTGTCCCCGGATGCGATCGCACAGATCGTTCGTCACCGGCTGAAACTGGCCGGGCTGCCGGACGACTTCGCCTCACCCCATGGGCTGCGCTCTGGGTTTCTGACCCAGGCCGCACTCGACGGAGCGCCGATCCAGGCCGCCATGCGCCTGTCCCTGCACCGCTCGATGGCGCAGGCGCAGAAATATTATGACGATGTCGATATTGCCGAAAACCCGGCGACAGATTTGTTGGGGTGAAAACCCGCTTTTTGAAATCCAACCCTACGGGCATTCGCTGGCACATATTTTGGTTACCAGATTTGATATTCTCGCTAACTACCCCTCACCAATCTGGTTACGTATCTCATGATTTTGTTTTCTCTTGGATGAAGTAATGGGGAGAGCACAGCGAAATTTGTTTTGCCCCCTCCCAACACGACCACGAATGAAACAGAGTGAAAGCATAGCAAAAAGGGGCTTAGGAAACCAAAGCTTCTCAAGCGCATATCCTGATAATAGGCTGCTAATTGATTAAGTGGGTTCGGAGTATTTCAGTGTTCAATAATGTCAATCTGACCGTTTTGCAGTCCTTTGTGCTAAGCGCAGTTGTTTTCTGCATCGCAACCCTGCCGGGGTTGTTGCTGGACGGGTACAACCCTGATGACTGGCGACAACTTCAGGGGGCACCCGCAGGCGGTATGCCTCTCAACTGGACCACTGAAGAAGGCAGATGGGCAATGGAAGCGCTTTATGTATTTGCCATGGGGGAGCGGTTCCTGACACCCATTCAGGCTGCCCTCGCCTTTGTCTGCCTGTTCTGGATTTCATGGGTCCTAGCACGAACTATAATCGATGAGCCCCAAGTCCCACTCACCGCGACCGTGATTTTCAGCCTTAGCATTTGCCACATCTACATGATCGATGCGCTGAATTTCTCATCGCACGTCTTCGCGTTTCCACTGGCACTCGCACTGTCCCTGCAGGCTTATTGCATCTTCTGGTATCTTGCCGAACGACCAATCGGTCTCGGCTGGTTTGCCCGCGCCTTTCTCGCAATACAAATGCTGGCTTTTTCCTGCGCGATCTATCAGCCATTCGCCCCATTCGGAGCCCTATTCATCGCACTTCAGATCATGCGGTATGACAAGTCTACCCCGAAAATCGTTACGCGGGCTGTCCTAATAGCCTTGATTGGGTCTGTCTGTGCCATTCTCGTCTATCTACTGGAGTGGCGGATCGCTGTAGGCCTTAGTTCCCATACCGGAGAAGTCACCCGCTTCAGCCAACCAAGCTCAGACCAGATTCTGCAAAAACTGGCGGTATTACCATCCTTCTGGAAACGATTGCACTCAGGTGGGTTTCAACACACCCCTTGGATTATCCAACTGATTTACGCAGCCACTCTGGCAATGACACTGCTGGCATCCGGATGGGCGGCGCTCCGCGCCTTGCGGGCAGCTGGCCTTGTCCCTGCGGTGCGGGTGGCATTTGGTGCCTTTGCGGGGCTCTTCATTCTGCCGGTGATCGCATGGTTTGCATATACAAGCCTCTGGATGCCAGGACGCGTGGTGGCTTATCTGCCCTTCGCGATGTTCTCCGTTTTGCTCTGTTCGGGCCAGTTGTGCGGCTGGTGGCAACGCGGCTCTGTCATTGGTGCGCTGCTCAAAGGCGGTGCCGCAGGTCTCATGGCTGTCTCAGTAACACTGAGTCTCATGGTCTGGATGGACCAAGTGGAAACTGGGAGGCGCGACACCGCAACCGCACACGCAATCTTTAAACAAGTCTCAGAGACCCCAGGCTTTGACGGTACAAACTTTCGCATCTCGGGCGGGCTGGACTATCCCGAACTCAGTTGGGGTGGCCTTCTGGGTTGGACCGTCTTTCACCGTAACAACCCAGTGCCGGGGATCTTCACCGAACTTTATGGTCGCCCGATGGAACCGGTCTTTGTCGCTGACAGCCCCATACCGTGCCCTGCCTTTCCGGAAACAGGCGCGGTCTTTCTCGACGGCCACACCGTTCACGTCTGTTTAGAATCTTCATCCGGCCTGAAAGAGCAGGTCGATTGTATCGATGTCGGACATGATGAAGCACTGTGTCGAACCGAAGACATGCTTGTCTGGCAACGCCCCGCCTGCGAGGTTCTGCCTCTTGCAGGCGCCGCCACGCGCTTTCGACTGGAAAATGTTGATGGCCAGGAAAAGATGGCTATCTTCACGCTTGAGGATCCGGGCGTTCCGCTCGGAGGGCGATGCCACTATGCGCAGCGTCTTGGCAGGTTCGAATATCAGGCTGTCATCGTCGAACGCTTCAATGGAACGGAATGGGAAGCAACCGAGGCTCAGACCATACCCTGACCAGTGTTTCGCGCGCGAAACATTAGCTGTCGCGGGATTGTAACCAAGCCCGCAGGTCCGCCAGGAATGCTTCAGACATTCCCCGACCAGAAAGAATGATCTGCGTTCCGTTCCGGTTCGGCTTCAGCTGAATGTTTCCTATTGTCTCTTTAGGGGATGTATCAGAGTCTGATACAGATGAATTCCCGCGTTCTGAGCTGCTGCTATTCACTGCCTGTGTCAGGGCAGACAACTCTGCCTCCGATGTCTCGGCCCCGGCTTTACCCAGCGTTTTGATAAGCGCAGATACCGCCTTTGGATCGTCCTTCAGGACCTTGGCAATCGACAGCCCCAATCGTTCAGGAATGGCCGAAGGGAACTGTAGATGATCATCCAACGCCTGATAGATCGCGATGAACGAACCAATCTTTGATCGTTTGGCCCGGCTGGCCGATGCAAACAAACCGCGCAGGGCAGCAGCCTCGTCCGGGTAAACGCCCTGCTCAGCCGCACGGGCTACGATCCGGGCGCGCTCGTAATAGCTAAGCCCGACACGGATTTCGTTTTCCTCGACCATGGCCACATACGCGTCCGAGGCGCTCTGCGGCTGTCTGAGGAAAGCGCGCACAGTTTCAAAGCGGGGCTCGCCCGTCTCCTGTACCAGCGCCCGCAGCGCAGTCATGCGCCGCCAACCCGAGATCAGGCCATACTGCCCTTCGGTCAATTCCACGACCTCGATCGGTGTTTGCTGCCCGCGTGCCTTCAGGCTTTCCTTCAGCGCCTCCATATCCGCGTCATCAGCCGCCAACCGATCACGCACCAGATAGGTCTCCTCGATGGCGTCCAGCGGCAGGTCCTGCACCAAACGACCTTCGGCCCGGGCGGCACGCAATTCTCCGGACAGCTCTTCCAAAGCGGCCTGGGCAGCCGTGGCCCCGGCCACCTGTGCAACCGGCGGCGCGGCGCGGGGTGTCTCAGCGGGGGACATGGGGTTCAACCCGGGGGCAGGGCGATTGTCTTCCAGATAATCCGGCCGGGCTGGGGTCAGTCGTTTGCGTTTGGCCATCACTTTTTCTCCTGCTCGGATCAGACTCTGTTTCGTGTCATAGAAGACGTGTTTCGCGCGCGAAACATCGCACTCAGAGCGACAATTCCGGTGTTCCCGCCTCTTCGGCCTGCTGGGCCCGCTCTTCACCCCGCCAAACGCCAATCAACAGCTTCTTGAACGAAGCATAGGTGGCATCAAAGGTTTCTCGCCCGCGCACATAGGTCTCGCGGTTGAAATCGCGGTAATCCGCCTCGTAGATGCCGTTGACTTGTTCCCCGGCCTGACCAATCAGCGCCGTGTAGCCCTGCCAGTGTGGCGACAGGGTGCGGCCCAGATAGGCTTGCATCAATCCCGCCAGCTCGGCCTGCTGGCTGCCGTCATAGCGGGTGATGATTGTGCGCACCGCGTCCCACTGAAACGCCATCTCGGGCCGTCCAAGCGCGCGGGCGGCCATGTTCTCTCCATCCTCAATGGACTGGAACGTTGAATGCAGCATGTCGAAGAACCGACCGGTGGAGTCGAATTCCAGAAACGAGGCCCCCATGGGCACCAGCAGGACATCCGAGGCCGCCAGCCCGTTGATCGTCAGATAGCCGAGGGCAGGGGGGGTATCGATGAAGATGATGTCATAGTCGTCCAGCACCCCATCCTCGTCCAGCGTGTCGGTCAGTGCATCCCACAGCTTCCAGCTGCGGCCTTGCATCCGCCAGACCGGAATTTGAAACTCGGCCCAGTAGAGGTTCAGCTGAGCGCCGATCAGATCGATATTCGGCCAATGAGTGGCCTGGATCAGGTCGCTGTTGCGGGTTTTCAGCGCCTCGGACAGGGTATCGTCAATCGGATGCGGCGCTTCACCCCGGTCAAGCCGCCCCTGATTGTCGCGGCGCAGATGGGTGGCGTAATGACGGGCGAGCAGGGGAAATACCGTCTGCCATTCATCGCTGACCTTGCCGCCGAAGATCGACGTCATCGAGCCCTGGCTGTCCAGATCAATGACCAGTACCTTGTAGCCGTCCAAAGCAGCAGACATTGCAAGATGCGCGCAGGTCGAGGTCTTGCCGACGCCGCCTTTGAAATTGGCCACCGAGACAATCTTGGCCGGCAACCCTTTGGGTCGGTAGGGACGGTATTCTTTTGCTTTGGATCCTTCTGATGCAAAATGTGTGCGCAGCCGCAGAACCTCATCCAGGGTGAACCACTTGGCGCCACCTTCCGTCTCGGACTGTCCCTGTGGTAAATCCTGGTTGCTCTTTAACACCCGTCGAAAATGGGCGGGGGCAACAGGGATCAGATATTTGGTGATTTCCCAAGTTGAAAACAGGCGCAGTTTTTTCTGTCCATCTTCTTCAAGACCCCGGTTTGCCAGATCTGCCCGCCCTCGGGCGCAGGCATCTGCAATCTGCGAGAACTCATGGGTTCCGGTTGGTTCGCCCAACTCAGCATGGGCCAGATCAGGATCGATATTGAAATAGGGGGGAAGCCCTTCGGACGGTGCTGCTCGCATTGAAAATCTGCCCATGTGCTATGTTTTTGGTAATATACCGCAAAATGAAGCATATGGAAGCATTGTGAGCACAAAACCGAATTTTCTAAGCAAAAATAAGGGGTAAATACCTTTGAAACGCTGCTTTTGAGAGTGAGGTAAAAAAATATCCAGTTAGAATCCTGTTATTTTAGTAGTTACAGCCGAATTTTAATTCTTGTAACTATAAGAAAAGAAATAGATTTCTGCGATTTTTGAGTTCACTAGTGAATCTGATCCCACGATAGGGTGACTCTGAACCCACGTTGCAGTGACTCTGAACCCACGTTCCGGCGGCTTTACGCTTCCTGTGGATAACTCTACGGTAAGCGTCAATAAAACCACGAACAAAGATTCGGGCAGGACATATGGGCAGGGCAGTATGAGCGGGTCAGGGGCGTTGTTGCCTGACCGGCACCCAACGGGCGATTTTTTTGTATGCGATATCTTCGATGCGCTGCCCAAGACAGATATGGGGTCGATGGAGCATCCGATGTTTTCGCTCTCGACCCGGCCGGACCGGCGGATTCTGAATTACGAACATAACGGGGTCGAGATTACTGTGACGCCGTCGGTGCGTGGTTTGGCAACGATCCACGACAAGGACATCCTGATCTTCTGTATCAGTCAGCTGATGGCGGCGATCAATGCGGGCCGGACCGTCAGCCGGGTGTTACATCTGAAGGCGCATGATCTGCTGGTGGCCACCAACCGCGAAACCAGCGGTGACGGTTACAAGCGTCTGCGCGAGGCGTTCGAGCGGCTGGCCGGTACAAGGATTACCACCAACATCGTCACCGGTGAGAAAGAGACCACCACTGGGTTCGGTCTGATCGAAAGCTGGGAGATCGTCCGCCATACCCGGGCGGGCCGGATGGTCAGCGTCAGCGTGAAACTGTCGGACTGGCTGTTTCGGGCGGTGCTGGCGAAATCGGTTCTGACCCTCAGCCGCGACTATTTCCGTCTGCGCAAACCGCTTGAGCGTCGGATTTATGAACTGGCGCGTAAGCATTGTGGCCGCCAGCCCGAATGGCGGATTTCGGTCGAGGTGCTGCTGAAGAAGTCGGGCTCGGCCTCACCCCGGCGGGTGTTCCGTAAGATGATCCGCGACATGATCGCGGCCGATCATCTGCCCGATTATGAGATGACCGAAGAGCCCGGCGACCTGATCCGCTTTACCCGCCGCGGTCAGGTGGTCGAGGGACCGGACAAGCCGATCTTGCCCTCAGAGGCGCTGGAAGAAGCCCGGGCTATGGCGCCGGGCCGCGATGTCTATGCGCTGGAGGCGGATTGGTTGGCTTATTGGGCCGCATCGGGGCGCCCACAGATCAGGAACCCGCAACGGGCATTTCTGGGCTATGTGGCCAAGCGGGTCGCCGGGCGGGACTAAACGCTTAGCTGGAATAAGCAGGGTTTTGTTTCTGCACGCGTCTCTTCACGATTTTGACCGCGATAACAACGATGAGGGCAGCAATGATGAAGAGCCAGCCAAAGAGGATGTAGCTGCCCAGTACCATAAGAATGGACGCGCCGGAGAACAAAGCAATCCCAGCGGCGCACAGGCCGACAAGAATGGCTATTCCGATAACTCCGATCATGTTCTCCAAGTCCTCCAGCTCTGGTCTTGGTCTGGCTAGTCCCCGAGCGGGTGCAGCTATGCCATTGGGCAAATACCCAAAATGATTCCGCGATGAAATCATGGCAAAACTTTGGACCACTAAGGGTTAAAATTTGGTTATTTTTACCTGACGGAGCTTTGCTCCACTACTCGCGCAACACTGCTTATAATTTATTGAGACATGAATATGTCTGAGCAGATAGTTCCTTAAAACTTTTGTTACAGCAATATAGAACGCCGAGGACCCCTGAAAATGTGCAAAGGTCCGCCTATGGCACCGCTCTGTCAATCCGCGATCATTTGGATGGAATGGCAGACGAGCGTGCGCTTTGGCCATTGAAGGATCAAAGGTTTGCTGGGTGGCCCCGGAGGGTCACATCTTGACCAAACGCCCGTCCGTCACCTTGATCCCCGCTTTTTCAAAGACATTGCGCGTATCAAAAACCAGCGCCGCTTCACGTGCAACCAGATCGTAATCCGGGGCGCTGTGATCGGTGATCACGGCCACGGCGGCATAGCGTTTCAGGTTGTCTGCCGTCAGCGGCTGCGAGGTTCGGCCCGCCAGTTGCGGGTATTCGCCGCCTTCGGGCAGGCGCGGGAAATAAGGGTCGTGATACTCGACCTCGGCCCCAAGCTTTTCCAACTCGTCCAGCAACACCAGCGCCGGGCTGCGGCGGGTATCCTCGACATCGCGCTTATAGGCGATGCCCATCAGCAGGATGCGCTGCCCGGTCAGGGGCTGCCCGGTTTCCGCCAGCGCGGACCCGTTGCGCGCGGCCAACTCGGCTGCCATTCGTGCTGCCAGCATCTCTGGCACCGCGTCATTGCTGGTGCGGGCCAGATTGATCAGCGGCGTATCAGATCCTGCATCCGCGGCGCGCCAGGCCAGATAGGCCGGAGACACCGGGATGCAGGCCCCACCAATTCCAGGACCGGGATAGAAGGGCATGAAGCCAAACGGCTTGGTCGCCGCAGCTTCGATTACTTCCCAGACATCCACGTCCATTGCTTCAAGTGCGGTCTTCAACTCGTTGACCAGCGCAATATTGACGGTGCGAAAGCTGTTTTCGACCAGCTTCACAGCCTCGGCTGTGGCGGCTGAACTCACCGGCACGGCGCTGGTGACGATGGCGCGATAGAAATCCTCGACCAGTTGCCGCGATTGCGGATCGTCGGCACCGACCACCTTGGGAATGCTGTGCGTGTCGAACTTGTCATTGCCGGGGTCTTCGCGCTCGGGCGAGAAGGCCAGGAAGAAATCGGAACCCGCCCGCAGACCGCCCGCTTCGAGGATCGGCTGAACCAATGTCGTTGTGGCACCGGGCCAGACGCTGCTTTCCAGCACTACCATCTGACCGGGGCGCAGATGCTGTGCCATGGTTTGTGCGGCAGCCGCGACAAAACGCATGTCCGGGTCTTGTGCGTCGGTCAGCGGGGTCGGAACGCAGATCAGGATGATATCGGCCTCGGCAAGTGCTGCGGCGTCCTGCGTCGCACGGAATTTGCCGCTGGTCACCGCCTGCGCGATCCGGTCCTGTTCCAGGTACGAGATGACCTGATCGCCCTGATTGATCCGCGCCACCCGATCGGGGTTGAGGTCAACGCCGGTGGTGTCGAACCCCTTATCATAAGCCGTCAGCGCCAGCGGCAGGCCGACATAGCCCAGCCCAACCACGGCAACCCGCGCATCGCGCGCCGCGATAAGCTGCTTGAGGGACTGATGGTGCGAGGTTTCGTAGTTCATAATCTATCCTGATCGTACAAAGTCACACTGAAATCAATTCGCGATGCGGACGGCGGAAGGCCCCACCTTTTCCACGGATAGGGCGGAACGGGTGCGAATCCAACATATTTGTCCGCCCGGCCTTAGGCTGCAGTGCCGTGTTTCCCGAAAGGGCTTAATTTTTGAGTCACGGCAATACTGTTGATAGACCTTTGATAAAGTCAGGCCGGGCGGATTTTTTGTCATTTCGGGTGCAACGCATTCCGAAACGACGCCTCGGCCAGTTCGGCGCCCTTGTCCCAGCTAAAGCCCGAAGCCTGTAACAGCGCCTTTTGCGACAGGTCGTTTTGCAGGCCCGGTTCGCGCAGCAGGCGGATGGCTTGGTTGGCCAGGGCTTGGCTGGACAGGGGATCGAAATACAGCCCGCCATTGCCCACTACTTCCGGAAGGCTGCCGCGATCCGAGGACAGAACCGGCGTGCCGCAGGACATCGCTTCAAGCGCGGGCAGGCCGAAGCCCTCCCAGAGCGACGGGAAGACCAGTGCGTCGGCGGCGTTCAGCAAGGCGGCAAGTTGCTCATCATCGATCTCGCCGGTAAAGACTATGCTTTCCGACCGGGCGGCGTCAGCAGCGGAGCTGGCCTTAAGGTCTTCGACATTGTCCCAGAACCGCGCGCCGATGGTACGTCCGACAATGGTCAGACGTGCATTTGGCACATGATCCAGAATGGCCGGCATCGCCTCGATCAGGCGCAGCACGTTCTTGTGCCGGTTGAACCCACCCACATAGACGAGCAAACGAGCATCGAGCGGAACGCCATATGCCTGACGCGTCTGCGCCAGAAGCTGTGTGTCCTGGATTTGCCGAAAGACCGGCTCGGCCCCTTCAGTGATGATGTCGGTGTGCGCGGCGGGAATGCGCAGGATGCGTTCCAGATCATCGGCAGACGCCTGCGAGATTGTCATGATCCGCGTAGCCTGTTTCTTAGCCAGCCAGCATTTCGCCTGCCACAGGCGGAAGTTCAGCTTTTTGGGAAAGATCAGATCGGGAAAGCGTTCGGGAATAGTGTCGTGAAAACACACGACCGACGGCCGCCGGGTCAGTTGCGGGAAATAGGAATAGACCGCCGGGTAGAAGAACAGATCGCAGTCCATCTGCCGCGCGGATCTGGCCATGGTCATCAAATCCGCCCCGCCGCGTGCCGAAGCGCCAGAGGAGGCCTCTGACATCGACTTTTCCGATCCGGCGATCCTGACATCTACTCCTTCGGGCACGGGGCGTGTCGGTTCCTGATCGAACAGCAGCGTATAGCGGAACCCTGTCTGCCGGGCCGCGAGCGCGGGGATCAGATTGCGGGTGAAGCGTCCAAAGCCACGTTCATTTTCCCAGGAACTGGCATCTACACCGATATGCAGCATGTTCTTGCCTTGATAGCGGTCCTAAAATCCGGACCATGCGGTTGCGTTTCAAATGACGGGCATGGCGTCAGCCATACCGGCCCCGCAAATAGTCTGCTGTCGCCGCCAATCCTTTTTCAAGCGGATAGTCGGGCTGATAGCCCAGCCGTTCCTGTGCATGTGCGATGCTGCACTCGCCTTTGGAGGCAAAAAGCTCCAGCAGATGTCGGTCGGGATAGGTAGCACCATCGCCGGAGGACACGCGCCTTTTAATAGTGCGTACCAGCGTCTCAAACCGCTCGCGCCCCAGCAGGGCACGGCCAAATGCGCCGATCCTGGGCGCAACCGAAAGGGTCTCGGGGCCCGCGTCGTGATCGGGTTCGGGTCCCAGCCGATCCGAGAGGCTCTGATATGGTTCAAACCGCAGCTCGCCCTTGCCGATGATCCGGGAATAGCCCAACAACAGGTCAGACCAGGCCACTGGCTCAGGTCCTGAGATGACAAAGCGTTCCTGGCCCAGATCCGCCAGCACCGCCGCCCTGAGGATGGCTTGCACCACATCGTCGACGAACACGGCATTACACAGGCCTTCGGGCTGTGACAGGATCTGTGTTCCGGCGGCAAGGTTTTCCGTCAGCTGATCGGTCCATAGGGCGCTGCCGGGCCCGTAAATCAAGGTCGGTTGCAGGATGGCCGCCGGGATCGGCCCGGCCATCAGCTGTTTTTCCATCTCGATCTTGGCCTGACGGTAGGGGCTGCCGCCGGGGCGTTGCATGGGGCTGGTTTCATCCAAGCTTTCATTGGGCCAGACATCATAGACTACGATAGAGCTGGTATGGACGATCCGCCCGATGTCAGTGTCCCCTGCTGCGCCAATGAGCGCGGTGAAATCCGACAGGTTCTTCTCGGAAGTGGCGCGCACGTCATAGGCCAGATGCACCAGTACATCGTGATCGCGTAGGGCCTCCATGATTGCTGTCCGATCGCCCAATGCTGCGGTGACGACATTGACGCCTTTCGCCTCCAGATCGCTCGCGCCGTGACGGTTGCGCAATAGGGCTGTGACCCGTGCCCCGTTCTCCAGAAGGGCTGGAACCAGACGCGCCCCAAGGAATCCCGTTGCGCCGGTGACAAAGACCATCTGCCCCTGTAGTTTTTCCAAGCTTGTGAAGTTCACTGTTGCCAATCCTTCTTCAATTTAAATCAAGGCATGAAATCGTTGCGCCTCAGAAGCCTAGCGCAGGGTGGTTGTGCATGCTACTCCGCTAACAGATGATCTGCTGTTATAGATGTCCGGGGTGTGACATCCCATGGTTTTTGAGTGAGGAATTTTATGAAGATCGGTGTGATCGGTGCTGCCGGCAAGATCGGGCAGATGCGCGTGCAGACCATTATCGACAACCCCGACACCACGCTTGCCGCCGTTTTAGATATGGACATGCAGCTCGCCGAAGCCGTTGCCAGTGGTGCACCGGCTTTTACCGATGCGGGCAGGTTTTTTGATGTTGCCATGGATGCGGTCGTTATTTCGACCCCGGCGCATGTACGCGAACCTTTGTGCATCACCGCATTTGAGCGGGGGCTGCATGTTCTGGCGGAAAAGCCGCTGGCCACCACGGCAGAGGTCAGCCGTAGGATCGTTGCAGCGGCCCGGGCGGCGGGCAAGGCTTTGGGCGGTGGGTTCAACATGCGCTATTACCCGGCCTTCTCATACGTGAAGGATGTCATCAGGTCTGGCCAGATCGGAGAGATCGATCATATGCGTATCTATGGCGGGCATGAGGGGCTGACGAAATTTGTGCATGACTGGGAATACAAATCCGACATTTCGGGCGGCGGGGCGCTGTGGGACGTGGGCATCCACATGACCGACATGGCCCGCCACATGCTGGGTGAAATCACCAGCGTTTACGGCGTTGCTACCGAACAAGTCTGGAATGAACCCGGTTCTGAAGACAATGCGATGGCCATCTTAAAAAATCCTGACGGCATCCCAGCGATCTACCAGGCGACTTGGACGGACTGGAAAGGCTACAAAAGCCAGATCGAGGTTTATGGCAGCAAGGGCATGGTGCGCGGCGCCTATGCGCCGATGGAGACATTGTTGATTACCATGGATCGTCCGGGCGGCAAGCCCACCCGCCAGCATCGTCGTTATCCGGGGATCATGCTGCGGGAAAAGCTGAAATCCTGGAAAACCACGGCGCTGCTGTCCTTTGCCGATGAGCTGCAGGAATTTGTCGGGCTTTGTGCGGGGCAGACCGGTTTGCGTATTTCCGATGGCCACGCTGCCCTGCGGGCGATCGAGGTTGCGGATGCGGTGCGCGAAAGCAGTGCATCCGGCCAGCCGGTGACGCTTGAGGCGTTGGGGGACATGGCCGCATGACATCCGACCGGTTTCCAGACGGCGCTTGGCATCCCGGCCGGGCCTTGTCAGTATCTGCCTTGAAGAGGCAGGACTTTTTTAGTTGCAGGAGCTTGCGATGACAGATCATCCAACGCTTTCCATTGTTGTGACCATTGTCGATGGCAGCACGTATCTGCGCGATTTCCTGATGTCGGTCGCCGCATTCGAAGACCCGCCGCCGCTGGATATCATCGTGCCTTATGATGCGAGCGTTTCGGATGCCGCCGATTATGCAGCGGAGTTTCCGGAGGTGAATTTTCTGGACCTCGGGCCGATCACGCCCGCCCGCCCCATTACATCCGAGGCGGGTCAGCATGAGCTGTTTGACCGCCGCCGGGCCGCCGGGCTGGCTGCCGCCACCGGTGACGTGATCGCGATCCTCGAAGATCGCGGGCATCCGCATCCTGACTGGGCCCGCACCGTCATGCGCCTGCATGCGGAAACCGGCAAGAATGTCATTGGCGGGGCCATCGACTGCAAGGAACCGGTCTCGCTGCTCAACTGGGCGTTCTATGTGACCGATTTTGGCCGCTATGGTCTGCCGTTTTACAGCGGCCCGGCGGAATGGGTTTCGGACGTGAACGTGACCTACAGTCGGAAGGCGCTCGAGGCGACCCGCCATCTGTGGAAAGAGCGGTTCCGCGAGCCGGTCGTCCACTGGTTTCTGATCGAACAGGGCGAAGAGCTGTTGCTGTCCAATGAGCTGGTTGTCGATCATGTCCGCCCTCCGGCTCGGCTGGGCCAGCTATTGCCCGAGCGGTTTCATTGGGGCCGTCTGTTCGGCCATATCCGGGCGATGCATATGAGCGGTCCGAAACGGCTGGCCTATATCGTGTCCAGCCCGCTGATCCCGCCGGTTCTGTGGGTGCGCCATGGCCTGACACAAGCCAGCAAGGGGCGGTTTCTGCGGTATCTGACAGCGCTGCCCTATATCATCATCCTGACCATTGCCTGGACCTGTGGTGAGGTCTGGGGCTACATCACGCGCAGGCCCTGAGCGATGCAGGCACCCGGGCCAGAATACGACGTTATCGTCATTGGCTCCGGCGCCGCCGGGGGATGGGTTGCGAAGGAAACAAGCGAGCGCGGCTGCCGGACATTGATGCTGGAGGCCGGGCGCGCGCTGGACCCCAAGGATGATTTCCCCGACAGCGACCGGGCAGGCGGATCCCGCGTCAGCATCCTCAGCCGTGTCATGGCGATCCTGCGGGGGCAGCATGTTCAGGCGCGCTGCATGTCCTTCACGCCTTTGACCGGGCATCTGTTCGTCAATGACCGACAGAATCCCTACACTACGCCATCCGGCGCCCATTTCAACTGGTTCCGGTCCCGTCAGGTCGGCGGGCGGCTGCATCTGTGGGGGCGCAATGCGTTGCGCCTTTCGGATCAGGAATTCAAGGCCGCCGAACAGGATGGGTTCGGGGACAGCTGGCCGATTTCCTATGCCGACCTCGACCCTTGGTATGGCCGGGTCGAACAGTTTCTGGGTGTCGCGGGCGAGGCGGCGCAAATCGAAAACCTGCCCGATGGAATTTACGACGCCCCGCACCCGCTGACCAAGGCCGAACGCGCGCTCATGGCCGAGCTTGCGCAAAAATGGCCGGATCGCCCCGCCACCACCTGTCGGATCATCCGCCATGTGCCGGCGCGGACGCCTCTGCCCCTGACGGCGGCACAGGCGTCAGGGAATTTCGAGCTGCGCAGCGGGGCGGTGGTGTCAAAGATCGAAACCGATGCGCAGACGGGTTTGGCAACCGGGGTTCGCTATATCGACGCGGCCAGCGGGCAGGAGCATACCGTGAGGGCGCGGGTGATTGCGGTTTGCGCCTCGACCATTGAATCCGTGCGGCTTTTGCTGAATTCCCACGGGCCGCGTCATGAGAAGGGTCTGGGCAATTCATCAGGTAATCTGGGGCGCTACCTGTCGGATCATCTGATGGTTTTTCGGGCAGGCACTATGTCCGAGATCGAAGGGCTGGGGTCGGATCATGATCCGTATGATTTCGGCGCCCAATCCGGCATTTATATTCCCGGTTTTCGCAATCGCGGTAAGCGCGAGGATTGCCGGTTTCTGCGCAGCTATTCGCTGCTGGGGTCCGTCGGGCGGATCGAACCCGGCTGGTTTTTCATGGCAATCGGAGAGGTTCTGCCGCGTGCTGAAAACCGGATAGAGCTTGACCCCAACAAACGCGATGCCTGGGGCGTTCCCGCGCCAAAAGTCACGCTGCGCCATTCCGACAATGAACGCGCGATGGTGCAGGATATGAAAGACACCCTGAAGGACGTGTCGCAAACCTTCGGCCTGCCCGATGACCTGCTGGGGCGCGAAAGCCTGGTGTCGAAGCTGGCCTACAAGATGGCCGGGCCGCTGGTCTATACCCCCGACGGCGCCTTACGGCCGGGGTCATCGATCCATGAAACCGGAGGGGCATGCATGGGAGATGATCCTGCCCGACATGTGCTTAACAGGAACCTTGAAGTGTTTGATTGCCCCAATGTCCATGTCACGGACTCGGCGTCGTTCCCGACCAATCCGTTCCAGAATCCCGGCCTGACCATCATGGCCTTGTCAGCCCGCGCAGGGGCGCGGATTGCCGAGAAGGTCACAGCAGAGCGCGCGCGCGGCATATGATGCGTCAGCTGCGGTGCCGCCCGGCCAGATCGTAATAGGTTTTCTCAAACTGATGATGCACCCAATCCGGGTCGAACCGATCCTCCCGGCTGCGTTTCAGGGCGTTTTCCGCAAGAGTTTGCCGGCGCCCCTCATCCGCCAGCACATCTGCCACAGCCGTGCAGATCGCGTCGATATCGCCGATGGGCACCACCGCACCAACGCTGTCGTCGATCAGTTCGACCACGCCGGAACAGGCTGTGGCCACGGCTGGTGTTCCGGCCTGAAACGCCTCGGCGATGGTGAAGGGCAGGGCCTCCCACCGTGAGGTCAGCAGGAACAGGTCCGCCGCGCGCAGATGGCGGATCGGTTTATCGGTCCGCCCGATGAATTGCAGATGTTTGCCTAGCCCTTTTTCCTGCGCCAGAGCATGCAGCTTAGCCTCATCCGGTCCGTCGCCTGCAACGACGAAGCGGTAACCGGGGTGGGTTTCCTGCATCCGGGTGACGCAATCGATCAGGATATCGATCCCTTTTTGTGGTTGCAGGCGCGCCAGTGTGAGGATCACCCGCTCACCATCCCCAAGCAGCTTGGCCCGCAGGTTCGCGATGTCCTCGGCGCTGTCCTCGGGTGGGCGCGAGACGCCGAGGCCGATCACCTTCAACTTGTCCTTTGGCACCTTGCCGATGGTGGCCAGATCTTCGGCGGACCGATGGCTAGGCGTAATCACTAGATCGCATTTGGCAGCAATGCGGCCAAATGCGGCGATCCGCTCGGGTTCCGACCCATGATAGGTGACGGCCACTGGGATGCGCCGCTTGGTACGGGCCAGATTGGCTACTAGAGCAGGTGCGGATTCATGGCAATGAATCAGGTCGACGGGATTTTCCACCAGCCAGCGCCGCAATCGCCAAGCTGCGTCGGCCGTATGGCCCAACCGTTTGACGATATTGCCGCCTTCACCTGCGACATAGCGGATGGGCAAGTCCAGAAATCCGGCGCCGCGGTCTGGGCCCGCCCAGATATCGGCAGTGCCTGCTAGTGTGATGCGGTGGTTCCGCGCCTCCAGCCAGGTGCTCAACCCGAGGATATGCCTGGTGATACCGCCCATGCCAAACTGGGAGCCCATTTCAACGACGTGAAGAGAGTTTGAAGAAGGGGTGGTCTGCATCTGATGTAGGTTTGGCCAAATTTCTCAACAATCGTGCGATCATACCACGCGCATGGTATTTGCCCATGTCATGATGGCCAAGCAGCGCAGCTTGCATTTATCTGCAGCAAGCCCGCAACACCGGTCGTCAACCGGATAGAGGCGTGACTTGTGCCTTTCGATTGCCGCAGGGATCGTGTTTCATACCGGATAGTTATTAGTAGCCCGGTATAATTCGCATGCAGTCTTTGCGCATTTTAATGTTCACCACATTTTACCCACCCTATTCCTTTGGCGGTGACGCCGTCGGGATTCAGCGTATGGCAAGGGCGCTTGTGGCACGAGGTCATGACGTGACCGTGGTGCATGACGAAGACAGTTATCTGATCCTCGGCGGCAAACCCCAGCCCGCGGGCGAGCCCGATGGAATTCGCCGGATCGGGTTGCGCAGCCGCAATGGCATGATGTCGAACCTGCTGACCCAGCAGCTTGGCCGACCGGTTGTCCATGCTGCCCGCATCCGCGAGATACTGGCCGAACGGCAGCCGGATATCATCTGGCACAACAACACATCCCTGATCGGCGGACCGGGCCTATTGCCGATGGGCGAAGGGCTGAAGGTTTATGAAGCGCATGAACACTGGTTGGTCTGTCCAACCCACGTTCTATGGCGGCACGGGCGCGAGCTGTGTGACGACCGTCAGTGCCTGCGCTGTGTGCTGAATTACAAACGCCCGCCGCAGCTGTGGCGTTATACCGGTGCGCTGGACCGGGCGCTGGACCACATGGATCTGATCGTCGCCAAAAGCGAATTTAGCCGTTCCAAACATCGCGAGTTTGGCCTGCGTCAGGAGATGCAGGTGTTGCCCTATTTCCTGCCCGATCTGGAGCAGAGTGCCTTGCCGGAGCCGGCAGCACATGACCGCCCTTATTTCCTGTTTGTTGGGCGGCTGGAAAAGATCAAGGGGTTGCAGGACGTGTTCCCGGCCTTTGACCGCTATCCCGATGCTGACCTGCTGATCCTGGGCGATGGTGATTACGCAGATGAGCTGAAGGCACAGGCCGCAGGCAATGACCGGATCAAATTCCTGGGCCGCAAGACACTGGAAGAGCTTAACGCCTATTACCGTGGGGCCATCGGGCTGATCGTGCCGTCGGTGTGTTATGAGACCTTCGGCATCATCCTGATCGAAAGTTTCCGACTGGGCACGCCCGTCATCGCACGCCGACTGGGACCTTTCCCTGAAATCGTCGAGCGCGCAAGCGGCGGATCGCTGTTTGAGACCGAGGACGATCTGATCGCCGCGATGAGCTACCTGCAACATCATCCCGACCGACGTGTGAGGCAGGGTGCTGCCGCGCGCAAGGCGTTTCTGGCTATCTGGCACGAAACCTCGGTGCTTGAGGCGTATGGGGCCGCTCTAGCCCGTGCTGCGCATGGTAAAGGTAACCGCGCGCTGGCCACGGCGCTGGAGGCTGGGGCGTTTGAGTTCGGATCCGCAAATCAAATGCCTGCCAACCTTCGGGACAATCAGGAAAGGCTTTTCAATGACACGTAATAGAATGTCGATCGGCCCGGAGAAAAGCTCTATTTGGTGGCGAATTGCCCGATGGGTATTGCAATTGTTCGGAATTATGTTGTCGGGATTTTTGGTGGTCCTTGTGCTGCTGGCTGGGGTCATCTTAATGATCGTTGTTGCCAACACCGCGCTGCGCGATCTTGAAACCACCATGCGCGCAACCACGGATCAGGACCAGTTGCCTGAACCAGATCTTTCAACGCTGCAACGAACCGCACTTTTTATAACATCTCAGTTTCTTCCATTACATCAGCCTGGTTTTCAGATGGTTACACCCGGCCGAGTCTTTCGCGACTGCACAGACTGCCCAGAAATGATTGAGGTTCCAAAGGGCTATTTCCTGCTGGGTTCTCCGATTTTTGAAAAGGGCCGCCATGCACATCTGTTTAGTCACACGCCCCTTCGGGCTCAGTTGAAGCTGGTTAACCGCGAGGGTCCGAGGCGTCTGGTGCACATTTCACGTCCGTTGGCATACTCTCGCTATGAGATTACGTATGGGCAGTGGCGGCAGGCTCAGGAAGACCCGGAATGGTCATCAATAACCGGGCGTGCTTCGTTTCTTCCCGACTGGGGAGCGAGCTATCGCGACGATCAGCCTATGACCGAGGTCGAGTGGAGTGACGCAAAAGCATATGCCGCTTATCTGAGCGCGAAGACCGGGTACACCTATCGTTTGCCAACGGATGCCGAATGGGAATACGCGGCCCGGGCCGGCTCGGTAACGCGGTTCCCATGGGGCAACGACATTGGCAAGAACAACGCGATCTGTGTCAACTGTTCCTCTATATGGTCTGAGCGCAAGCCTGGACCCGTCGGTCAGCATCCACCCAATGATTTTGGGCTCTATGATATGCATGGCAACGGATTTGAGTGGGTCGAAGATTGCTATGAAGCCTATCACGATCCCGTGAAAATCGACGGCTCTCCTTATGTGCAGGATGCGTGCGAATTTCGGACAGTTCGTGGAGGCGGTCCGGCTTCCCCGGGCTGGCAGAACCGATCGGCTTTCCGTGTTGGGCCACATCACTACAACCGTGGCTATGGGCATGCCATTCGCCTCGTTCGGGAATTGGACTAGGCTGGTTGGTTAGGCGTCAGGGGGCCAACGTTCCAATCCGGTGGGCATTGGCCATGACCGAGAAGGTGATGGTTGTGGCCGGAATGCTGGGCAGGCTTGAAGCATCGACAAGGTGTACCCGCGACAGTCCTTTGGGCCGACCCAGAATATCCGACTGTCCTGTGTGGGGCGTTTGAGCCATGGGCACTGAGCCGCCGACATGAAAGCTGGACCCCACAGCACCGGGGCGGCGGGCAAATTTGAGCGATACCAACCCGGCCAGCTTCAGTATCTGCGCCAGACGGGATGTGGCCCGCGCCATGATCTGTTCGGTGGCCTCATTGGTCTGGATAGTGGACACAAGCCGCCCGTCAGGGGCCAGGGTCAGATCTATGCGTGCGGAATGGTCGGAATGCAGAAATGCCTGCGCCACGATCAACCGACGTGCCAGCATATGCCATATAGGGGCCGAACCGGGCAGTTTCGCACCATAGCTACGGATCAAATCCTGGGCATAGAACTCATTCCAGGTATAGATCTGGCTGTGCACCAGATGGGGAGAGAGATCGGGGTCATCCAGCTCGATGAAAATCTGCGGCAGGGTGTGATAGGGGGCTTGATCGGGGCGGCGTGGGGCACGCCAGCGGTGCAGGCTGGGCAGAAAGAAATGCTGGCTGTCCTGTAATTGCAGGCGTGCTGCCGGATCCGCCGAAGACAACAGCAGCAAACGCGCCGTTTCCAGAACGCCTGCGGCGACAAAAACACGCTCGGCCTTCAGGCTCTCGCCGCCATCCAGCCGGACAGTGACATGATCGGCCTGCTCCTCGAATGCATGGGCAAGGCCGCTGCGGTAGCGGAACGCCGTGTGGTGGCGCAGAGCCTCAAGTGTTTGTCTGGCCGAATAAATATGCCCCCAAGGGCACCCATGCAGACACTGGCCGCAGTAGCGGCAACCCGGATCCACAGCCAGGCGTGCCATCCCGGCAGATGCCCCCAACCCCGCAAGGCTGGTTCGCTGTTGCTTCAGACGGTGCAGAATGTGCCCGGCCTGAGGCGACGGGGTCAACGGAACCCGGTTCTGCATCGGAAAGGCGGGGAACAGGGCCTGCAATGCATCCTCTCGCCCGCTCACCGGCAGAAATTTGGCAACCGCCCGGTAATGCGGTGCCAGATCCTGCGCGCTCAGCGGCCAGTCGGTGATATCTGTATCCCGGTTGGGCAGGATTGCCGATCCCCAAAGGTTGGATAACCCCCCCGCCGCGTGTGAGGCGCGTAGTCCGATCTGATCCGGCGCAACCAGTGTTTCTGCACCTGGCACCATGGCAAAATCGGACCCGAACCGGCGCACCTGTCCGGGCGGCGTGTCTAACTGAGGGGCCTGCCAGGCCCGAATATCACTCGCAGACCAGTCCTCAGGATCTGAGGCCGCCATCTGGTCGCGACGCTCCCGTGCAGAGGCTTCAAGTTCTTCCCCTCCGTCTATCATCAAAACCTGACGACCGCGGTTCAGAAGGGCAATGGCCACCGATATACCTGCTGGCCCCGACCCGATGACAAGATCGGTCACGGGGTGCGGCCCGTCTGCACTGACAGATGCGCCCTCATGCGGGAACCGGGCGGGTCATCTCGGCAACGATATCATCGATGATCTGTTGCAGCGTCCGCATCGGACGGAACCCGGTGACCCTTTGCAGTTTCGAGACATCGGGCAGGCGGCGCTGCATGTCCTCGAACCCTTCGGGGTAGACGGTGTCATAGGGGACGAATTGGATTTCCGAGGTCGAGCTGGTTGTTCGAATGACCTGCTCGGCCAGTTCGCGGATCGTGACCTCCTGATCGGTGCCGACATTGAACACGTCACCGCGTGCCTCGGGCAGGGTCATCAGACGGCACATGGCCTCGACCACATCCGCCACATGGCCGAAGCAGCGCGATTGCTCGCCAGTGCCGTGCACCATCAGCGGCGCGCCTTCCAACGCGGATTTCACGAAATTCGGCAGTACCATCCCGTAGCGCCCGGTCTGACGTGGGCCGGTGGTGTTGAAGAACCGCAGCACCGTGACAGGCAGGTCGGATTCCCGCGCATGGGCCAGCGCCAGAAATTCGTCCAGCGTCTTGGCGCAGGCATAAGACCATCGCAGGTTGCGGGTGGCGCCGATGGTCAGGTCGCCTTCTTCCTGAAAGGGGAAATTGGTGCTTTTGCCATAAACCTCGGAACTGGAAGCGATGAAAGTATGCGTCTTGTCCACCAGCGCGGCATCCAGCACGTTTTCCGTGCCCGCAACATTGGTCAGGATCGACCGGCTGGGTTCATCCATGATCAGCTTAACCCCAACGGCCGCTGCCAGATGGAACACCACATCTGCTGGTCCGACCAGATCGGCGACCTGCTGGCGATCCAGGATACTGCCTTTGACGAAGGTGAACCCCGGGTGATCAGCAACGCTGGCCAGATTGGACATGAGCCCGGTCGACAGGTCATCAAGAACCGTGACGGTATGGCCGTCCCCAATCAGTCTTTCCGCCAGATGAGAGCCGATAAATCCGGCCCCGCCGGTCACCAGAATATGCATATCTATATACCTATCACTTGTTCTGAACCACTGTGCCGGAGTGTACAATCTGTCCCGCGCCTCCGGCTATAGTCGCGGATAAAAAAAGGTTTGCTCACCAAGGCTTCCCCCGAATGGCCGCCCGCAAACCACGCATCATTTTGCGCGCCGCAAGATAGGGCCAGCCGCGCCCGGCAAGATGCGCCTGCCAGCGGGCGATGTCGGTGAAATAGAACATCTCGAGCCGGGGCAGGTCGTGGATGTCATCTTTCGGTCCGGCGACACCCAGCCTTGTGCCGACCGAGGTGTCGTAATGCAACGCGATCTGCCTGAGCACGCTGTTGTTCGACACGCCATAGGGCGGTGCGAAATGCCGGACAGGCTGGCCAAGCCGGGCAGCTATATCCTGCCCGGATCCGGTGACTTCTTCTTCCAACGCCTCTGCATCCAGCGTCGACAGATCTGGGTGGCTGACACTATGCGCTCCAAAACAAACGCCTTCCCCTGCCAGGGTTTCGATCCTGTCCCAATCCATCAGGGGGCGGGTGGGGATGTTGCCCCCGGCCCAGCTGTCACTGCCGCCCATCCGACCCGAGGGCAGATAGACGATCGGGGTGAAATTATGATCGCGCAGGATCGGCCAGGCGGTGTCGGCGAAATCTTCGAACCCGTCATCGAAGCTGATGATAACCACGCGCGGGGCAGGCGGGTTGGCCAGCGCATCAGGTGTGACCACCGGCAGGCCCGAGTCCGCAAGCACCTGCATCTGGGCTTTGAACACCTCGGGTGCAATCGAGGTCGGCCCCGGCGCATCCGAGATCGAATGATACATCAGGATATCGGCCTGCCAGGCGGACATGGATCAGTCTTCCACCACATGGGTGGCAAAGACCTCGCGGTATTTGTTCCATTTCGCGCGGTAGACATGGCCATTGCCGTCAATGCAATCTGCCGCGCCATAGGCCATGGCAAAAGCGTGGTGCGTATTATCGTGCGCAAAAAGGCCCTGCCGTCCAAATACGAGCAATCCGTCCATATCTGAGAGCCATTGATCCACCGTATCAAACCGCTCTTCATAACCCACATCGTAAACCGGATAGGCATGGCTCAGCCGCCGGGTTTCGCAGCGGCGCACCGGTACCGTGACGGGCAAGCCCAGCTGGCCCAGCCATTTGGTGAATTCCTGCCCCAGTTCCTCGTCGGACATGGACCACCATTTTTCATCCGGGTCGCAGGGCAGCTCGGCACACAGAACAGTGACGCCCTTCGGCTCGCCACTGGCGTTATAGTTCTTGGGTTCTGACATGCGGCTGATCGGGATCGACAGTTCGGGGAAGTAATGCGCATCGAACTCGGTGAACTGGTCGGTCTCAAGCACCAGGTACAGCAGGATCATGCCCCGGAACCGGATCGCGCGGGCGGCTTCGACCACCTCGGCCGGAGCGTCGCCGATCAGGCGCGTCAGCCCGGTTAGCGGGATGGTCGACAGGATCAGATCGCCGGTCAGCTTCCGCTCGCCATCTTCGTCGCGGATCGTCAACCCGGTGATGCGGTTGCCGTCCCTATCGATGGCGGTGATTTCAGTGTTGAACAGAAAGCTGGCACCGTTGCTTTCCGCACTGTTCCGCATCGCGTCCGAGATCTGCCCGAACCCCTTGCGCGGATAAAAGAACCGCCCCGCCGTTTCGCTGCGCAGACCCGGCAGCAGGCGCAGCATCTTCATCAGGATCTTGCCGACCGAGCCGCTGCCCACCCGCCGTTCCGCCAGTTTCACCGCCAGCTTGTCCGGATCCAGACCCCACAGCTTGCGTACGTAAGGGAAATAGAAATTGTCCGAAATCGTCGGTCCCAGCCCGTCATAGAGCACGGTCGAGAATGTCTCGGGACCTTCGCTTTTCTTGCGGAAGGGTTTCAGCGCCATGTCCCCGATCAGCGACGCGGCAAAGGGTTTGGGCAGGCGTAACAGCGCATCGGTCAATTTCAGCGGAAAGTGAATCCATTTGCCGCCCAGCCGGATGCGCCCATGGCGGGGGCGCAGCAGCAAGTCGTCCCCTAGCAGGGCTTTTACATCGGCCAGAACCTCGGGCTCGGCCGCCGGATGAAACCGGTGCGAGCCATAGTCGCAGATCACACCTTCGACCGGGAACGAGGCCGAATTGCCGCCCGCAACAGGCGCACGTTCGATCACGGTGACCTTGGCCTGCCCGGTGAGGGCATGGGCAGCGGCCAGACCAGCCGGTCCGGCGCCGAGGATGATGATTTCAGGCTTGTCGCCATTGGGTCGGGAAACATCCGTCACTTGCACTCTTCCTTCTGGGAACTTGCCGGGGTGCTGAACCGCATCCCGGACATGGTCAGAACCAGCGCGCCTAACCCGCCCGCCGTGAACAAAACAACTTGCCAGACCAGCCCGGCGGCCACGACCGCGGCGGCGCTGGCACCAAAGGGGGCCAGAAAACCGGCCAGCGTCGCCTCGCGCAGGCCCAGCCCGTTCAGGGATACCGGCAGCACGGCAATGATCTTGGCCAGTGGCCAGGCGAATATCCAAGGGCCCGCCGCCACATCGACCCCCGCCGCAATGGCCAGCCACCAGGCCAGCAGGATCAGCAACAGCTGAATCAGCACAGATGCGATGAAAGCTACAGCCAGCTTTCCGGGCTTGCGCCCCATCCCGGCCAGCGCCTCGGATAGGCGATGGGCAAAGCCCTTGCCGGGCAGGGACGGCACATAGCGCCAGGGCAGGGGCAGCAGGCGCGGCAAAGCGACCATGCCCACCAGCGCCGCCAGCAAGACCAGAGCTACAGGCCAGATCATATGCCCGCCCGCAACGCTTTCCCATGTCAGGACCAGCCCCAGACAAGAGAGTGTCAGCAGGGCCACCATGTCGATCAGCCGATCCACGGTTGCGCCCGCAACAACCTGCGCGCCGTCCTTCATTGCCGCTTGCGCCAGGCCGGCGCGTACCGTGTCACCTCCGATTGCTCCGGGCAGGCACAGATTGGCCGCTAACCCGGCAAAATGCGCCCGGATGGCCAGCGGGGCCGCAAATCCGCGCCCCAGAAGCAGCCACCATTTCAGCGCCGCCGCGACATGGGCCAGCAGGAACAGGACCAGCACGCATAGAAATACCCAGATCGGGATTGCCTTCAGCGCGGCCACGATTGCATCAGCAGGCAGAATCCAGAACAGGATCGCCAGCACCACGACCGATCCGGCAACCCGGATCAGCCAGCGCCGTTGACTTGGATCGGAAAGCATACCGCCGCTCCTGTCAGGGTCTCAGATGCAGCCGCGAGATCATGTCGGCGATCAGCCCCAGCGACCAGATCATGATCGCCGCCAGGAACGAGAACACCGCCGTTTCACTGAGGTTCCAGTAGAACATGTCGATAATGAATTTCACTGTGCCCAATGTGAAAAACGCCAGACCCAGCGGGATGAACACCCGCAGCGGATTGAACAGCGTGCTGATGCGCAGGATCAGGATGATGAAGTTCAGGAAATCAATCGGCCGGATTTTCGACTTTCCCACCCGTTTGCCATATTCGATCGGCGTATAGATCATCCGCTTGCCATTCGAGGTCATGCACAGCGTGATCGTGGTGGTGAACGAGAAGTTCTGCGGCAGCAGCGGCAGGAACGGGATCAGCTCGGATTTGCGGAACACGCGCAGGCCCGAGTTCAGATCGTTGATCTTGCGCTCGGCCAGGAACGACGCAAAGGCGAACAGGAATTTCTTGGCCGGTCTGCGCAGCAGCGGCACGTTTTTCATCGCCGCCCCCCGGTCGCCGACCACCATATCCTGATCGCGGCACATGGCCAGCATGCCGGGCAGATAGCGTGCGGGATAAGTGCTGTCGGCGTCCAGAATGGCGACATACTCATACTGCGCCATCCGCACCCCACGCTTGAGGCTGGCACCGTAGCCTGAATTCACGTCGTTGAAGGTGACGGTGGCTCCGCTGGCCTCGGCCTCGGCGCGGGTATTATCCTGGCTGGCATCGTCCACCACGATGATCTCGTAGGGGATGCCCAGCGGTTCAAGGTGGGTGCGCACATCCTCGACCGTGTGGCGCACGGCGTTTTCTTCGTTGAACGCGGGGATGACCACGCTCAGGCTCATGCCGGCGGTTTCCGATGCGATCAGCTCTTCGCATGTGGTGCTGTTCGTTTCCATCGGCTCTGCGACTTTGTTCATGAAAATGAAAACCTTTTATTCACTCAATAATCCCTGTCCCGGACCCTGCTGCCAAACGCGCGCAGGGCATTGAACGCGACGGGCATAATTCCCTGTATTGTGTATAGTATTCGAACACGTACAGACTGAACATAGACAATAAATTTGACCAAATTCGACCGTTAAGGCGTCAAGTTTGTATTTACGTATACTGCGCGCAGCAGGTGTGAGTGTTTGAGGCATGTGCCGCCTGGCACATGGTGAGGTTTGGGTGGCAGGAAGGAAACGGATGTCAGGGCGACAAAGTTTCAGCAGCGGAGTTGCCTGGATGTCGGCTGGTATCTGGGTCGAGCAGGCGTTCAACTTCATCATTTTTGCCATTCTTGCCCGTATTTTAGGGGTTGAGGCCTTTGGCCTGCTGGCGATGGTAGCGGCCTTTGTGCTGTTTTCCGAATTCCTGGTGCGCGAAACGATTTCCGACATTCTGCTGACCCGTGACGCGCTGTCGCCAGAGCGGTTGAACTCAGTTTTCTGGCTGTTGACGCTGCTGGGGGGCGTGCTGACGATCGTGTTGTATCTGGGCGCGGGACCGGTCGCAGATTTCTACAATGAGCCGATTGCGCGCGAATTGTTGATCGGATTGTCCCCAACGGTGCTGATGATTTCACTGACGGCGGTGCCGGTGGCGATCCTGCGCCGGGAAATGCGGTTCCGCGTTCTGGCCATCCGCGCAGCGCTTGGCGCGGCGGTCGGCGGGATCGTGGGAATTGGCATGGCAGTGGCCGGATACGGGGTCTGGAGCTTGGTCGGTCAGCGGCTGGCGATGACGGCCACCAACATCGTGATGGCATGGGGCGCGGTGTCCTGGCGCCCGGCCCTTGACGTGTCGCGGGATCACATGCGGGCAATCCTGCATTTTGGTCATCGGATTTTGGGCTTGCGCGCAGCCGAACTGGCTGCGGTGCAGTCCCCAGCGGTGATCATCGGCGCGATGCTGGGGCCGGTGCAGGCGGGATATTATGCTATTGCCTGGCGTGTGATCGAGACAGCCGCGTTTCTTATGATCACACCGCTGCGCACCGTGGCGCAGCCCGCCTTTGGCGCGGCGGCGCGCGATGGTGGCCAGGCGGCGGATTTGCTGATGGATGTCATGCGCCTGACCGGGTTTTTCGCCTTCCCTGCCTTTGCCGGGCTGGCGGTTCTGTCGGAACCCGCGCTGGTGTTGCTGTTCGGTCAGAAATGGGCTCCGGCCGCTCCGGTCCTGAGCCTGATGTCGGTGTTTGGCATGTATCTGTGCGCCGAAAAGGTGCAGCAGACCTTTTGTCTGGCGGCAGGTCAGGCCGGGCGTCTGGCGGTTCTGTCCTGGTTCGAAGTGGCGCTGGCGGCGGTGGTGATTGTGGTGCTGGCCCCGTATGGTTTGCCCGTCGTCACCGCCGGTTTTGTGGCTATTTTTCTGCTGATCTGGCCGCTCAAATTCGCCAATCTGGGGCATATTGCAGGGCTGTCCGGCCTGACCCTGGCGCAGCAGCACTTTGCACCGTTTTTGCTATCCGCAGGAATGGCAGCGTCGGTACTTGGAGTTGTGTGGCAAATCGACGGTAAATCTCAGATTCTGATCCTTCTGACCGGTACTGTGATTGGGATTATTGTTTATTGCCTATTGGCTGTTTTGTTTTTGCGCGAAAGGTTACGTCTGCTGATCGCAATGGTGCGCATGCAAGAGAAAACAGGCCCTGACACCGATCCGCAAGAAGCCAAGGGGTAGTGCATAATGATGCGCCGCCCATATTGGTTGATTGGCGGAGCGCGCAGCTACCAAATCGGTGCGCCGAGGCGGAAATTGACGGTTTTCTCCCCGCCGTCAGATTTTTGAAGGTGAGCAACAATGTTGTTTTCTGTTGCAGCGGGATTGAGCTTAAAATAGGCTCTGGCCTTGTCATCATAATGTACAAAATCAACTGTTGGTGGCGCCTCACCGTTAACCTTGATAACTGCAGACTGAACATCTGGTTCGCCAATTAGTAACTCGATATCGAGAGTAGCGTCACGCCTGAGCGGGGCACGCATGATCAACCGAGCAACTGTGCCAGGCGCGTCGGTTGGGAATGCTCTGGTCTTGTCATAAGAATTCGGGCCAAAGCGATAAAAGGCAGTGAACAAAATGCCCGCGAGCAACAACACATAGGCCCATCGGGTCCATCCCAGACCGTGCCATATGCGCCGGACTGAACCACGATGCGCGGTATCTGGGACCAGGCGGGCAGCAAAAATCAAGGCTCCGGTATAGGCGAGGCCGGTGGCGATCAGCCCGAGTACGATCCAAAGCGTCATCGAGAAAGCACCGCCCCAAGTTCCAAAATGCAGCATGTTCATCAAAGGTTTCCAATAGGCAAAACCCTTGACGTCATGTGGTGTGAAGGCGCCCAGAACCTTGAGGGTTACCGGGTCGATGGACACACTTCCAGGACCAAAGAAACCTGAATATCCCTTTACTGGTCCTGAGAAACCAAGACTGTCAGTTTTCTTTTCGGGCACGAACATAAGGAATGGCTCAAGCCCGGGCAAAGCAGCGCGGGCGCGCGCTTCAGCCTGAGCAATGAGGGCTGAATCAAAATTGGCAGGTAGTGCCGTGTCGCGCGGGGTTGGCGCTTCGGGTTTCGGGCGTGTGCCGTCAAAGCCCAGACTACCCAGCAGAAAATAGAAACTGGTTACGGAAATCAGGATCAGCAGCGGTGCTGTCCAGACAGCTGTTAACCGGTGTGCTCCACCAGCCCAAGAACGCACCCCTCCCGAACTGTTGGGCCAGCGGAAGAACCCTCTCCAGAAGCGTCGATAGGTGATTAGGCCGCTGATGATCTGAAACAGCAGTACGACTGATGTGGCGCATATCAACATGAAGATAATTCGCTGTTGTGTCAGGAACGTGTCATGCAGGTCGCGCATAATCGAACGAAAGCCCAGAGATCGTGTTTCCTCTACAACTGCACCGGTCACAGGGTCTGTCCAGAACCCCACCTTTTCGCCCCATCCCGTGCGACCCAGAGTGTGATCCACAAACCATGGAGTCTGGCGTTTGATCACCAAAGAGATACTGCTCTCTGGATGAGCCTCTTTGACACCATCATAGATCATGCCGAAACTGGCGGTGCGATCTTCTTTGGTCATCATGGTCCAGATGTTTGGACGACCGATCTTTTCAATTTCGATCGCGGCAACAAGCAACGTACCGGTCAGAAACATGAACAAAAAAAACAGAGACAGGTGCAGACCCAGCCAGGTGTGGAGCTTAAAGAGTGCATTACGGATTTTGCGGTTCATCTGAATAGCTCTTGGTAACAATTCTGGTTCATACTAAGCGGCGTAAATGTACAGGAAACAATGGCTATACGGCATTGTTGTAAAAGCAAAGCGGATTTGGCTTTCTATGTTGCCGTGAGTGCACATTATTTCACGATATTTCTGCGGTTTAAGTGTTGTGCGAATCCCGAACTTCGCGGGATGGTATGAATATACCCGGGTATTGGTGGGATAAGCGGTGCTGTTTGATGTTAAATAAAGCTATGAAAACAATTTCTATTGTTTCGCCATGCTTCAATGAAGAAGACAACGTGGCGAATTGTTATGAGACTGTAAAGGCAATTTTCGACAAGGAACTGCCGGGCTACAAGCGCGAGCATATCTTCATCGACAATGCCTCTTCGGACCGAACCGTGGACATCCTGCGCGAGATTGCTGCACAGGATCAGGACGTGAAGGTTGTGGTCAACGCTCGCAATTTCGGGGTGTTCCGCTCAACTTTCAACGGGCTGCGCTATGCGACCGGCGACGGGATCGTCGTCATGCTACCTGTTGATCTGCAGGACCCGCCCGAGCTGATCCCGGAATTCGTCGAGCTGTGGGAAAGCGGTTATGACGTGGTGGCCGGTGCCCGCAGCACCCGCGAGGAAGGGTTTGTGATGCGCAACGCACGTGGCCTTTTCTATCGGATCGTCAATGGCCTGTCGGATGTCTGGCTGGAGCCGTCGGTCGGAGAGTTTCAGCTAATTGACCGCAAGGTTCTGAAGGCGGTGCTGGCGCATAAGGATCACTATCCCTACATCCGTGGCATCATCGCAAGCTGCGGCTTTCGCCGGATTATTAAACCCTATGTCTGGAAGGCTCGCGCAAGGGGACTGTCGAAACACAGCCTGCTGGCGCTGACAGATCAGGCGTTGAACGCGATCTTTTCCTTCACGCGCGCTCCGATGCGGTTCTGCACGATCAGTGGGCTGGTGATCGCCATCAGCTGCATTCTGTTTTCACTTATTTCCGTAGTGCTTTTCTTCGTCAATCCCGATCAGGCACCGCGCGGGACAACCACTATCATCGTATCCCTGTTTTTCTTGTCTGGCATTCAGATGCTGTTCATTGGGATGTTGGGCGAATACATCACCTCAATCCATAATCAGGTGCGCGGTGGGCCCATCGTAACTGAGCAGGAGAGGATCAATATTGAAGGTCCTGCACGGGACCCGGCCTTGGTTCACGAAGAGCATCTGGCATGATGGCTCCGTCATGTTGCTTCTGCCTTGCATTGGTGTTGACCCTGTGTGCCGGTCCCGTTTGGGCCATGGATGCACCGGTCACAAATGCCACGTTGGCCGAGTTGCGCATCTGGTTTGTTGCCATGGTTGCCGCTGCCGTGCTTTTGTTGGCTGTGTTTCGGGCGCGTGGGCAGACTCTGTTTGGGCTTCTGGGCGCGATGGTTCTTTTAGGTAGTTCAGCCCGGTTGTGGCTTACCCAGCCCCTGTGGTTTCCGCGGCTTGAGATTTCGACCGACCCACTCGAGAACCTGCTCATGCTGGCGATACTGGCGGCGCAGGCCGCACTGACCAGTCTTGTGCTGCTGCGGTCTGCGGGTCGTCAGGCAGCCATCCGTGGCCTTGTCGCTGAAGCAGGGATTGTCCGCCTGTTTCTTCTGATGGTTCTGATCGCGGTTTTCTGCCTGTCCGCAACACCTTATGTGGCCTATGGCTATTACGTGGCCTTCGGACTGCAGATCGGTGTTGGCGGTGCATTATCTCTTGTTCAGATAGCCACGCTGGTCGCCATGTTCGCCGTGGCAGGTCCCGATCGCATGCCGCGTATCCCGGTGGCCGCTCTGGCGAGTTTTGCGGCAGTGGCCAGTGCCGTCCTTGCCTGGACGGCGTTCGACCGTGTTCCCCATGTCGAGGATGAACTGGCCTATCTCTTTCAGGCACGGACCTTCGCGGCTGGTACGCTCTGGGCTCCGGTCCCGCCCGAAGCCGCACAACCCGCACTGGAATATTATCTTCTCGAAGTGCACGAGGGCAAATGGATCAGTGTCCCGGCACAAGGCTGGGCCATTGTTCTGAGCCTTGGAGTTTTGATCGGGGCACCCTGGGTGATCAATCCGATCCTGACCGGAATATCGGTCTGGCTGGCCCATGACATCGTCCGCCGGACCGTCAGCAGGGAACGCGCGGATCTGGTCGCGCTGCTGATGGCGACCTCGCCCTGGGTGCTGGCTATCGGGGCCACGCTGATGACGCATTCCGTGATGCTGGTCGTGATACTTTTGGCCTGGTGGTGTCTGATCCGGGCCGGAGAAGGTTCAGCGAGGCGGGCGATCCTGTTGGCGTTTATTGCCGGGCTGGCGTTGGGGTGGGGCTTTGTGACCAGACCACTGGACGGATTGATTGTCGGCGGGCTGACTGGTTTGTGGTTGCTGCGACGCTTGCCCGCAGGGATTGGACAGGTTCTAGCCTGCGCCGTGGGTGGTGTCGTATCCGGGTCCGTTTTTTTGCTGCTCAATTATGGGACCACCGGCGATATGCTGCTGACCCCGCAATCCGATTACCTGAGCCGGCTCTGGCCCGACACGAAAAATGCGTTCGGTTTCGGCCCCAATGTGGGACCACCCGCCAAAAGCTGGGGCGCGTTGGATATCTGGGTTGGCCACAGCCCGGCCGAGGGTTTGCTGAACCTGATCAACGGGATTGCCTCGCTCAACCTTGAACTTCTGGGCTGGACCTTCGGATCGCTGGTTCCGATTTGGATTGTCTTCATCTGGCGCAAGCGCCTGACCGGATTCGACCGGGCCATGCTGGTGATCCTGGTGGCCCTTGTGGGTGTGCTGTTCTTCTATTGGTTCACCGGCACTTTTTATCTGGGACCACGTTACTGGCATACGGCACTTTTACCGTTTCTGGTTCTTTCAGCGGCTGGGATCGAGGCGGTCAAAGACCGGCTGCCGGACCAGTATCACGGTCGCCTGCACTGTATCGTCCTGCTGCTTTGCGTAGTCTCGGTCGTCAGTTTCACTTCATGGCGTGGGGTCTCGAAATACGATGGGTACGGTGGCTTTACCGACGACATCAGGCGTCAGGCACAGGCCGCAGAGCTGAGCAATGCTCTGGTTTTTGTTTCGACAAATGCCAATATCGGATCAGCGCTTTATCTCAACGACCCGTTTCTGCCCGAGGGTAAGCCGATTTTCCTGCGCGATATGGGGCCTGAGCAGAACGCAGCCATCATAGCAGCCTTTCCCCGGCGCGAGGTTGTCTATCTGGGGGATAGCGAATAGGCCCGCGGGCCTATTCGGCCGCATGCTGATTTTCACTCGGTACGAAGTTGCGCCGGAAATCCTTGGCAAACATCGTCCGGGTGAACCGACCCAGCCCCGAGGCATGTTCGCCAAAGGTCTCGATGCGGGTCAGCAGGGTGGCTTTCACCCTTTGATCAACCTGGGTCTGGAATTCGCGGGGCGCGTCGAACTGATAGTCCTGCAGCACACCTTCATATCCCGAATTCCGCCAGGCCTCGAGATCGAAGGACGAGCTCCAGACCGGTTCGTGTTCCAGAGTTTCCGAGAAAGGCACATGCAGCATCACGGCGCTGTAGTAATTGATGATCGTGTCGAGCATCTCGTGCGCTTCGTGGTCATCCTTGTCCAGAAGATCACTGATCGCCCGTTTCAGGAAATCAAGTGCTTCGTCCAGCACGATGAACCGGCCAATCATCGAGTATTTGCTGAGCAGATTGCCTCCCAACTCGCCGCTGATCAGATCATCGTAATTTTTCTGTGCCCAGGCGACACAATCGGCGCGGGTTTCGAACAGTTCCTGCTGGTTTTCTGCCAGATAACCGGCCACCGCATCCCGGAAGGGCTGGGGGGCCTGATCGAGAATTTCCTGCATATGCTTGACGATCAGGAAGGGACGGATGCCACGGGACCGAGCCAGCCGGAAGGCTTCTTCAAAATTGTCTTCGTAATAGAAGATCGTCAGCAGCAGATGGAAAACACGGGTGTCGAGATAATCCTGGAACGAGAAATTCTCGGACTGGACCACCATTTCTTCGGTCTCGACCACGGTTGGGCCTGTATATTTGCCCAGGCATCGGGCGACGACCCGGTGCAGGGTCTTGAACCCGAATTTCTCGCGGCTGTCGGGATTGGCCAGCGGTGCACCGTGCAACAGCATCAACTGATGTGCAGCCACCCGGCTGACACCGGTTTCGATCAGCTTGTCCACCGCATCCATAAAGGATTCCTTGGTTTCGCCCGGCATACACAGGATCAGTTCGCCATAGGACTGCATTCCCTTTGAATGAAGCTCCTGCTGTACCTCGGCATAGGTATCCAGACTGATATTGTCGCGTTTGATGTTCTTCAGAACTTCCGGATTTAGAGACTGAACCGATGAGGTCATCGGCAAGCGACCCTTGGCCTTGCGCATCACCTTGATGATCCGGTCGCCGCGGTTCTTGCCTGTGGTTGTCCGGATGTATTTGGGCCAGTCGTACCGGTCCATCAGATGCCCCAAATAATCGGCCACCTCTTCATCCTGCACATACATGCCGAAATTGTCGTCAGCAAAACAGAGCGGGCTGGCGTGGTTGATACGAGCCACGATGTAATCCAGATCGGCCTTGGTGCGTTCAAACGAATGGCGGAAGACTTTCGAGTTCGATTTGACCGCCGAGTTGCAGAAGGCACAGGTAAACGGACAGCCGCGTGCCAGTTGCATCAGTGCAAACAGGCCGGTGTCAAAGAACTTGTCCATCAGCCCGGCCAGATAGGGCGATGGAATTTCGTCCAGATCACGGATGCGGGGCGGTTCGCCCCCGCGCAGGATCTCTCCGGTTTTGGGATGTACATAAAGCGCGCCATCGACGGCTTCTTCCCACATGCCTTCGCGCTGGCCGCCGACATCGATGAAACGCTGCAACGTGCTTAGAAAGGCGCGCTCACCTTCATAGGTGGGGCCGCGTACATGCATGTCGATCTGTGGCATGGTCCGGATCCAGCTTTCCTGCTCATCTTCGGTCAGTGGAAAGTTGGGGCCACCCATCAGGGTCAGAATGTTGGGATTGACCGTTTTCACATAGTCGGCAAATGACAGGGCGAGATGGTGGTTCCAGGAATAGCTGGAAAAGCCAATTACGTCGGGCGGAGCTGTGTCGATTGCAGCTTTGAGCTCTTGGGGGTCACGGAAGATCGCAGCATCAATTGGCGTTGGGCTTTTTGCATAAGCTTGGGCGAAAGTCGCAAGATTTCCGACACCCAACGGGTAGGTGTCCGATGTTGCAGTAACGAGGTTGTGGCCGAGATCGGCAAGGTAAAGACGCATTAGTTAACTATCCTCGCGGTACAGTTCTTATGTCAAATTTCAGACTCCATGGTCAGTTCGGTCTTCAATGGCTTTTAAGCCAGAATATTATATTCAAGCATTTTTTACACCTCCTGTTGCCATGGAAAGCGATCTGTCAGCACCCGGGAAATCAGGATGAAGGCCAAGATTGCGGCCGGAAGGACGATTATCCCCTGCGCAATGATTGGTTGAAATCCCACGGACAGCAGACCCTCCAGAGACAGGGCATTGAATGCATAAACCACCAGATAGGACAGGATATAAAATGGCAACCGACCCAGGCCCTTGGTATCGAATACAAGGCGCGCATGGGTCATGAAATTCCACAGAACCCCACCGGAAAACGAGATCACCAGCGCGACTTGTGGGGGCAAGCCGGACAGATTGAGAATGGTGAAGAGCGCATAGCCGAACGCCGTGTTCAATACGCCGACCATGGCAAAGCGCATGAAAGATTTCTTGCGGGGAACAAGCAGTTTCTTCAAGTCTGCCCCCCTTCGGATCTAAGAATATCGGCCACGCCCGAGGTGATATCATGTTGCGGCACAAATCCGGCCTCATGCTGCAACCGGCCCACATCCGCCGCCAACCGGGCCGGATCATCTGCTGCGCGCGTGATCGCACCCAATCGGATCAGGTCGGGCCGGCGCATCTGGTTTGCCACCTCTGAAATCAGGTCCCGAACCGGGATTGCGGTGCCGCTGGCGACATTGACAGCGCCGGTCACATTCGTCTCCAGCAGTTGTAACAGAGCGCGGGCCAGATCATTTACATGCAGGAAGTCGCGCTCTTGCAGTCCATCGGTGCAATCTACGGGTTGGCCCGCTTTGAGGTTCGAAATCAGGTCGCCGAACAACCTCCCCGGCGGTTCGCCTGATCCGTAAACAAAAAAGATACGAGCCCAGGCCAGTGACAGGCCAAGCGAGCCCTGCCCTGCACACAGCGCCAGACCGGTTCCGGCCTTGGCCGCGCCATACAAGGTGCGTGGCCGCAAAGGCGTTGCTTCGGTCAGGTCTGGTATGGACCAGTCATATTCGGCGCAGCTTCCGGCGCAGACTGCGCGTTGGCCGCCTGTTCGCGCGAATTCCCGCACCAAATGCAACGTGGCGGCCATACAGTCCAGATTGGCCGCAGAAGTCCAGCGGTCGCGCGAGCCGTCATGCCATGCCAGATGAACCAGATGGCTGGCGCGGGCCGCTTCGAGGGCTGTTGTGGTGGCACCGGGGTCCAGCAGATCGCAGGCGATGTCGCTTGCCGGGTTGCGGCCCAGCGTCACCACCTCATGACCCGCCTTTGTCAGAGCCGGGACTGTCGCGCGTCCAATCAGGCCGGTGGCCCCGGTCAGTAGAACCCGTGCCATCAGCTGATCCTGACCTCCGGCACGGCGGTCACGAACCGGGTGCCCTGCGCCTTCAGGTCGGACAGTTGATCCGTGACCTCGTCCCGGATGTTCCAGGGCAGGATCAGCACGTAATCCGGCGGCGTCTCGCGCAGCGCTTCGACCCCGTGCACAGGGATATGGCTGCCGGGCAGCAGCGTGTTCTGCTTGGCCGGGTTGCGATCAACGCAGTAAGAGATCAGATCGGGGCCGATCCCGGCATAATTCAACAGCGTGTTGCCCTTGGCGGCGGCACCATAGGCGGCAACGGTGTCCCCCCTGGCATTTGCTTCGCGCAGAAAAGCAAGCAATCCGTCGCGCAGCGCTTCGACCTGCGTGGTGAAATTCATATAACCCTCAGGCCGGTCGAACTGCGCTGCGGCCTCATCCGCGCGGACCTTGGCCACACCAGATCCTTCGGGGTGGCTGGCGCCTTCAAGGCAGGCGAACACCCGCAGCGATCCGCCATGGGTTGGCAGTTCTTCAACGTCAAACACACGCAGGCCCGCCTTGGCAAAGATTGCCTCGACCGCCAGCAGTGACAGATAGGAGTAGTGTTCGTGATAGATCGTATCGAACTGGACTTCGTTGATCAGGTTCAGAAGGTGAGGGAATTCGACCGTATAGACCGCATCACCCGTCAGAAGCGTGGCGATCCCGGCGACGAAATCGTTGATGTCGGGCACATGCGCCAGAACATTGGCCGAAGCGATCAACGCTGGAGGTTTTTCTGCCGCAGCAACCTTTTGCGCCAGTGCCTTGCCGAAATAGTCGACCAGCGTGCGCACGCCTTTTTCTTCGGCCGCTGCCGCCACGCTACCTGAAGGTTCAATCCCCAGAACCGGGATGCCTTTCTCGACGAAATACTGCAGCAGATATCCGTCATTCGAGGCGATCTCGATCACCAGATCATCCGGCCCCAGATCAAACCGATCGACCATCCTTTCGACATAAGCCTTGGCATGGGCCAGCCAGCTGTCCGAATAGCTGGAGAAATAGGCGTAATCCGCATTGAATATCTCGTCCGCTGGCACGGCATCTTCGACCTGCACTAGATGGCAATTGTTACAGACCCAGGCATGCAGCGGGTAGCGCGGACAGGCGGTGCCAGCACGCTCGGGCGGGACATAGGAATTAGCCAGCGGTGAAAGCCCCAGATCGACCAGAGTCTGGGTCAGGGCTGCACCGCAGCTTCGGCAAGCGGGCTTTGTCATTGCGGCATCCTCCAGCGCAGATCCTCGCTCAGCGTTCCATTGCGGATATGCTCTTCGAGCGCCTTAAGCCGCATCAGCGGTGACGATCTGAAATCGGCATCGCCAAAGTTGATGTCGTTCAGCAATTGCAACAGGTCCCGGATGGTTCCTTCAAGCGTCTGCTCTGGCTGGTGTTCGGGTGCCAGCTGTTTGTAGAGCGAAAAGTCGACCTTGTACGAACGGTTGTCGGGTGAGGCGTCGGGATTGATCGAATAACTGGCCCCGGGGACCGCCTCGGCCACGGCCTGCGCCAGATCGCGGATCTGATAATTCCACACATCCGACCCGGCATTGACCGCCAGCCATTGACCTCCGGCATCTTCGGTCCGGGAGATGGCCCAGTCGATGGCCCGGGCCATGTCGCGCACATCGATCAGCGGCCGCCACGGGCTGCCATCGCTGAGCACGGTGATCTTGCCTGCGGTGGTGGCGCAGGCGGCGAAGTCATTTAGCACCAGATCCAGCCGCAGCCGGGGTGAAGGTCCGCAGGCGGTGGCAAACCGCAGCGCGGTACGCAGCATACCCGGCGTGTCCATGGCCTCAAGCGCGCGCTCAGTCCCGATCTTACTGCGGGCATAGGCCGTCAGTGGGTTCAGGGGCGCATCCTCGGATCGTGCGTCGCCCTCGGCAAAGCCATAGACCGAACAGCTGGAGGCGAAGACAAAGCGCGACACCCTGGCCTCGGCGGCCAGATGTGCAGCGTGGACAATGGCGTCCTGATTGATTTCCGTGGTGACGGTTTCGAACCGTGCGCCCATCGGATCGTTCGAGATGGCCGCCAGCGCAACAACCGCATCCGCCCCCTGAAACAGCGACGCGTCAATGTCGCGAATATCCGCGATGATTTGCTGGTTCAGAACCCGTTCGGGCCACGCATCATGCGTGGTCAACCTGTCCGAGAAAAACCCGGGATCAAGGCCGATCAGATTGGCGTTGGGATAAGATCTTCGCAAGGCCGCAGCCACGACCGGGCCAATATAGCCCAGATTGCCAAGCAGGATAATTTTCGGAGCGGAACCCAGCGTCATTCCCAGACCTTCCATGGAGCATTGCCTTCCTGCCAGCGCGCTTCAAGCTGACGGCGGTCGCGGAGCGTATCCATCGGCTGCCAGAAGCCTCTGTGACGAAACGCCATCAGATCGCCTTCTGCGGCCAGTGTTTCAAGCGGGGCGCGTTCCCAGATCGCGCCGTCCTCGTCCAGAAGCTCACCAACCGAAGGATGCAGCACGAAGAACCCGCCATTGATAAAGCCACCGTCACCGCCCGGCTTTTCGGCGAAACGCTCGATCTGATCGCTGGCCAGTTCCAGCGCGCCGAAACGGCCTGGCGGTACGACTGCGGTGAGTGTGGCGCGTTTGCCGTGGCTTTTGTGGAACGCGACCAGCGCGCTGATATCGACATTCCCGACCCCGTCGCCATAGGTCATGCAAAAGGCCTCTTCATCCTTGAGCAGATGCATGACGCGACGCAGTCGTCCCCCCGTCTGGCTATCCTCGCCGGTATCGACCAGCGTCACGCGCCACGGTTCCGATTTGCTGTTTGCAATCTCAAGCCCGCCATTGGCCAGATCGATCGTGACGTCCGAGCTGTGCAGAAAGAAATTCGCAAAGTATTCCTTGATGACATAACCTTTGTAGCCAAGGCAGACGATGAAATCGGTAATGCCGTGGGCGGCATAGATTTTCATGATATGCCAGATGATCGGTTTTCCCCCGATCTCGACCATGGGTTTCGGTATCCTGACGGTTTCTTCGCTGAGCCGGGTCCCTAAACCACCGGCCAGAATAACGCACTTCATAAAATTGCTCCCTCGTTAACAACGAAGCCAGCCACCAATTTTCAGGTCCTGAACCCGGACCCGGCGTGACTTGATCCTACAAACTCTCGCAAGCAGTAGGACGGGAGCGGTTCGCCCATGTCAAGATTCACAAGGCTCCGAGTCATGATGCATCCGATTTCCGGGTGCTCTGGTGTCTGGGTATGCACAATATGATGGATGGGCGGGTATTGTTGATGCGCCCTCCCGCGTCAGAGCTATGGGCAGATCGTAGCATATTCTGAGATACGAATAGATGGCGCAGTGGGTCGGAGACATGGTACCCGTCGCAGCGGCGTGTCGGGTTTGACAATGGTTATTTCGAAACGTGGCAAGGTGGTTTCCAAGATGAATAACTATTTTACTATTCAATACGTTGAAAGCCTCATCCGCTGCCTAGAAGGCGCCCGCGATTGTGTTCCCTGCAAGCCGGACACCCGTTTTCAGGAGAGCTGATCGAGGCTTCCAAGCGGTCCGGGTCTTTGGGCTCGAGTGCTGTCAGGGCCAGCTTACCCATGCTTCCATTTCGTCCTGCACAAGGAGAAAGAAACGGCGGGCAGGCATTCCTTTTTGGGGGCCATTAGGAATTTGTTGTGAATCGACGATAACCTCTTGTACCGTGAGATAAGGGTTTTTGTATGGATGTTAGTGATTTGCCAAAAAATATTGTTCCAGTCGTAGTTATAGGGGGTGGGCCAGCGGGTCTGACCGCCGCCTACGAACTCCAGAAGCTGAGTGATACGCATGTTCCCAGGGTTTTTGAGGCCTCGGATATGGTGGGGGGCATTTCGCGAACCGAAACGCACAAAGGCTACCGCTTCGATATTGGCGGGCACCGGTTTTTTACCAAGGTGCAGGAAGTCGAGGATATGTGGCACGAAGTGATGGGCGATGACTTTATCACCGTGCAACGCCTGAGCCGCATCTTCTACCGCAACAAATTTTATGATTATCCGCTGCGCATCTTCAACGCTCTGGGCAATATCGGTCCTTATGAGACCTATAAGATCATCGGCAGCTTCATTAAATGGAAGCTGCGGCCCAAGCCGCAGGAAGATACCTTTGAAGAATGGGTGATCAACCGCTTTGGCGGGCGGCTTTATATGCATTTCTTCCACAGCTACACCAAGAAAGTCTGGGGTATCCCGCCCTCGGAAATCCGGGCGGACTGGGCTGCGCAGCGGATCAAGAACCTGTCTTTGCCCAAAGCGGTCTGGAACGCTATTTCGGGCGCAAATGACACGGCCAGCCTGATTGAAGAATTCCAATACCCCCGTCTGGGTCCTGGTATGATGTGGGAAAAGACCCGGGATCTGATCAAGGAAAAGGGCGGGTCGGTCGAAACCCATTCCGAAGTGATCAAGGTGAATCGCGAGGGCAATCGGGTCACCTCGATTGATGTACGCCATTGGACTGAAGACGGCGAAAAACACATTGAGAGGGTGGAAGGCACGGAGTTCATCAATTCCATGGCGGTGCGCGATCTGATCCATGCTTTTGATCCGCCGCCGCCGCCCGAGGTTGTCGAGGCGGCAGACCGCCTGCGGTATCGCGATTTCCTGATCGTGACCCTGATTCTGGATCATGCTGACCCGTTCCCGGACAACTGGATCTACATCCACAGCCCCAAGGTGAAGGTTGGTCGTATCCAGAATTTCCGGGCCTGGTCCAAGGAAATGCTGCCCGATCAGAACACCGCGTCGATCGGGATGGAGTATTTCTGCCAGAAAGGTGACGGGTTGTGGTCATCCGCTGACAAGGATCTCAAGCATCTTGCCAGTGAAGAGCTTGAAAAACTCGGTTTGGCCAAGGCCGGTGATGTTATCGATTGTGCGGTTATCCGACAGCCCAAGGCTTATCCGGTTTATGACAGCGAGTACAAGGATGCTCTGGACACGGTCAGCGGCTG